>NZ_OCSS01000004.1:0-2500 GCF_900230125.1 Fibrobacter sp. UWT3
CCGCTTTAATTGGCGAACAGCCAAACCCTTGGGACCTTCTCCAGCCCCAGGATGCGACGAGCCGACATCGAGGTGCCAAACCTCCCCGTCGCTATGGACGCTTGGGGGAGATCAGCCTGTTATCCCCAGAGTACCTTTTATCCATTGAGCAACGGCAATTCCACGCTAAACCGCGGATCACTAAGCCCTACTTTCGTACCTGCTCGGCGTGTCCGCCTCGCAGTCAAGCTCCCTTATGCCTTTATGCTCTGCGCGCGATTGCCGACGCGCTGAGGGAACCGTTGGATGCCTCCGTTACCTTTTAGGAGGCGACCGCCCCAGTCAACTGACCATCAGGCATGGTCCCTGTCCCGGATGACGGGACGAGGTTAGATCTCAAAACGGGCAAGGGTGGTATTTCAAGGGCGGCTCCACGACGACTGGCGTCGCCGCTTCATAGCCTCCCACCTATCCTACACATGCCAGTCCTAAAACCAGTGCCAAAATACAGTGAAGGTTCATGGGGTCTTTCCGTCCAGGTGCGGGTTGCCGGCATCTTCACCGGCACTGCAATTTCGCCGAGTCCCGGGAGGAGACAGTGCAGAAGTCGTTACACGATTCGTGCAGGTCGGAACTTACCCGACAAGGAATTTCGCTACCTTAGGACCGTTATAGTTACGGCCGCCGTTTACCGGGGCTTCGATTCAGGGCTTCGCTTGCGCTGACCCTCCTGTTAACCTTCCGGCACCGGGCACGTGTCAGACCATATACGTCCACTTGCGTGTTAGCATGGCCTGTGTTTTTGGTAAACAGTCGCTTCTGCCGTTTCCCTGCGACCCTCCGTGGCTTCGCGCTGTTCACGCTGACCGTGGAGGGCTCCCCTTATCCGAAGTTACGGGGTTAATTTGCCGAGTTCCTTCTCCCGAGTTGTCTCGAGCACCTTAGGCTATTCGCCTCGTCCACCTGTGTCGGTTTACGGTACGGGCGCGCGTCGGCTCCCTTAGGGGTTTTTCCTGGCACGGGCCCATGCGACTCCCGCTCCGGCCGAAGCCTTCGCGGGGTCCGGAGCCTGGGGCATGTACCGGGGGGATTTGCCGCCCGGAGCCTTGCACTCCTTCCGCTGCATCCATCAGCAGCTACGCACTGTCCCATGCGTCACCCCGTCGGTGATGACGCCTTCCGCGCGGTCCCGGAATATTAACCGGGTCGTCATCGGCTACGCCTCTCGGCCTCGTCTTAGATCCCGACTCACCCTGGGAGGATTATCCTTGCCCAGGAAACCTTGGACTTACGGTGTGCGGGTTTTTCACCCGCATTTTCGCATACTCATGCCAGCATTCTCGTTTCCGGTACCTCCAGCGGGCATCGCCACCCGCCTTCCCAGGCCTGCGGAACGCTCCTCTACCACTCGCATTGCTGCGAGTCCACGACTTCGGTGATGTGTTTAGTCCCGATCATTTTCGGCGCGGGGTCGCTTGACCAGTGAGCTATTACGCTTTCTTTAAAGGATAGCTGCTTCTAAGCTAACCTCCTGGCTGTCTGTGCAACCCCACATCCTTTCCCACTTAACACATACTTGGGGACGCTTAGTCGATGGTCCGGGTTGTTTCCCTTTCGTCCGCTGATCTTATCACCCGCGGGCTGTCTGCCATGCATCCTGTTCACGGTATTCGGAGTTTGATAGGGTTTGGTAAGCGGGTGTGCCCCTAGTCCTGCCAGTGCTCTACCCCCGTGAAAGTAACATGACGCCATACCTAAATATGTTTCGAGGAGAACAAGCTATCGCCCAGTTTGATTGGTCTTTCGCTCCTACCACAACTCATCCGGACACGTTTCAATGTATATCGGTTCGGCCCTCCACGGAATGTTACTTCCGCTTCAGCCTGGTCATGGGTAGATCACTAAGGCTTCGTGTCTGCCGTGTACGACTGGTCGCCCAGTTGAGACTCGCTTTCGCTTCGGCTCCGGACCTGAGGCCCTTAACCTTGCCGTACACGAGCAACTCGCTGGCTCATTAAACAAAAGGCACGCCGTCAGAGAGATAAATCCCTCCTCCGACAGAATGTATGCACGCGGTTTCAGGCGCTATTTCACTCCCCTCTCGGGGTGCTTTTCACCTTTCCCTCACGGTACTGTGCACTATCGGTCATCTGCTCGTATTTAGCCTTGGAGGGTGGTCCCCCCGTCTTCAGGCAGGATTTCACGTGTCCCGCCCTACTCTTCGCCGCATGTTCCGTTCACGATCGCTACAGGCCTGTCACCTGCTGTGGGGGGCTTTCCATCCCGCTTCGCTCTCGTTCCAGGAATCATGTATCGGCTGGGCTGCTCCCCTTTCGCTCACCACTACTAAGGGAATCTCGGTTGATTTCTTTTCCTCCGGGTACTGAGATGTTTCAGTTCCCCGGGTTTGCCCCCTCCGGCCTATGTATTCGGCCGGTGGGTACGCTTGCGCGTGGGTTTCCCCATTCGGATTCCCGGCAGTCAAAGGCCCTTTGCGCCTCGTACCGGACTATCGTGGCTT
>NZ_OCSS01000004.1:5000-194123 GCF_900230125.1 Fibrobacter sp. UWT3
TGGTGAGAAAAAGATTCTACTTCACATCGATTTTCCGCATCTGCACACCGCCCGCAGTCTTGACGCGCACAAAGAAGACGCCCTTGCCTAGAGTTTCGCTGGCGAGCCGCATATTGCCGCGTGCAGGGCGTTCCATTTGCATTACGCTCTGGCCGTTACTATTGAACACGCTTACGCTGTGCACATTGCCCAAGCCGTTGTTTATAGCCCAGCCACCGTTATCGCGGTAAAGCAAGTTGCTGGTGAGAGCCTTGCCCGCAGAAATCACGCCCTGCTTCGGATTTGCTGTAGTGAGAAGAACCGCGGAGATGGACTTTGCCGGGAGCGTCATCTTGAAACTGTTGATGCTGTAGTCGCTCGCAGTGGTGGTTCCGCCCTGCGGATTTGCATCCACCACGTTTTCTTTCAAGGCGTTGTTTGTGTGTGAAACGAACGTTTCACCCTGGAGGTTCTGCAGCGTGAGTGTTTTTACCGTTCCATCGGAGGCGAAGTTCGCGAGGCTGAGGTTCACGTCCTGTGCATCCTTCTCTGCGCGGTTCACGAAGATGACCGTGAGCGAATCGCCCTTGTTACTGATGGAACTGTAGGCGGACACGAGCGAGTCGTTGCTGGAAGTGGATTGCACGCGGTTCGGGTGGCCGTAGCGGCTGAACAGGTGGACCGTTTCATACATGCCGTCGCCCCAGGTCCACGGGGTGAAAATCTCCACGCCGTTATCCTGCATGGTTCCGAGGAACGACGCGTAAGTGAGGGCCGTTACCATGGGGTCGGAATCGTTCAGGTCGGTTTCGGTGATGCCGAGCTTAATGCCGTGATCCTTGCCGAAGTATTTTTCGAGCCAGTTGTTGATGCGCACGAAGATGTACGACCTGTAACCCTTCTCCTTGTCGCTCCAGTCGCATTTGCCTGTGGCGCAGCGCACACCGTTGCCGCCTTTGTAGTAGTAGGTGGTGTCGAACAGCACGCGGTGCCAGTTGACGCGGCTTTCGTAGTCCTTTTCAGTGGGGTACCAGTGGATGTCGAAAACATCGAGAAGCTTCATGCCGCTCGTCTTCTCTGCCTCGGCAATTTTCTTGGTGAAGAATTCCAGCCAGCAGTATTCCTGGCCGTCAATCTTGGGCCTGCTTTCATCGTTATAGGCGGAGATGTGGCACCATTGCCATTCGTTGGCGACTACGGGGCCGGTGAGCTTGATGTCGCCCCAGGCGGCGCGGGCCTTTTTGGCAACGTCGATGTAGCGTTCGACAAGGAAATCTCCGGTGACAGGCAAGTCCAAATCGTTGTGGGTTCCGCGCCAGATTTCTATTTCGTTGTCCATGCTCCAGTATTTAAAACGGCTCATGTCGTACTTGAGCTCGTCCTTCCAGTGCGGGATGATTCCCACGGTGGAATCGGCGGGCCATTCCATGTTGTAGAGCGAGGCGTCGCCAGCCTTGATGAGCGTCTGGCCGTCTTCCGATACTTCGCCGCCACCCGCAAGGTCGAATGTCTGTGACGGATACGAGCCGTGTTCTTGTTTCCAGTTCCAGTCGGGGAAATTGTATTCGGTGCTGCTTGCCGCGTAGCCCGTGAGCTGGAAGCCGTACATTGCGTCGACTCCCGGCATCTTATCGAGCACCTTTTTCGCGGTGATATCCCAGTCGTGCGCATAAACGTTGTTGAACCAGTCCGGATGAACCGTCATTTTGTGGCTCCAGTTGTAGCGCGTGGAGTTGTTGCCGTTGTTCGCGCGCATCATGTGGATGCCCGCGTCGAGCATCTGGGCGATAAAAGCTTCTTCGTCTGCGTCGCTTGCGGCGTCCGTATCGCTGATTTTGTCGATGTTTCGCCCGTAAATGTATGGCGAAATCTTCTTGATGCCCGCATCTGCATCGACGGTAACATTGATGGCGAGTGCGGGAAGGTCTTCTTTTGGGCGTTCCCGCACATACATGTGCGGTCGGGCTATATTTGACGCCTACGGTGTCCGCAGCATCGCCTCAGCAATGAAAACAAGCTAGCTTGTTTTCGCTGCATTCGGCTCGCATGCTATTTATAGGTTGCCCGGTTCTCCACAAAGTGGATAACAACGACTAAGAACTAAAGTTCTAAGTCTTGTATAACTCCGTTCCCGCCCAACCTCATAAAACGGCGCCTCGCTCCAAAGAACAGTAATACAAGATTGCCGCAAGTCTCCGCCCCAAAGGGTCACTATCCCTAACGCAAAGTTCTGACGAAATCTTTCCCCATAACATTGGGCATATCTTCAGATACTATTTTAATCCAAAGATAATAAGCCTCAGACATTTCTTTCTCATATTTGTCATGATTTGTTTCAGTATGGTCTTTCAGTTTCGTCCATGTTGTGTAGGCTGTTTCTAACAAATCACAGTAATGCAGATATTTCTCAAATATGTCGGGAAACAAAATTTTCATTTCACCACGAAGCCAATTCAATTCATTCAAAATCGTATTATAACACTTATCTTCAGAACATTTAGGAGCATCACCCCGTTGAAAATCAGATAAAGTATACGGATGATTATTGTCATCTATCTGCTGCATACACCAATCAGGATTACGGTGAACAATTCGAGAAAGCCAAACCAATTTATTTCGCAGTTGCGTTCTACGATCATAAATGTACTTCAATGAATTTTCCTGCTCCTTAATAACATTTGATTTTTTCATTGCCGTAGTATTTGCTCGTATTGTCAAAATGGCAAAAACAAACGCAATTACCGTAATCGCAGTTGCAAAAAAATTCATCACAGAAGAAGTAGAATCACAAATCATAAACATTCCTTTCTTGATAAAAACTAATCATCACCATACATCACATTTTCGCAATCAGGGCACATTGTGGGCATCGCTTTAGAAACGTCCCTGATTGCATCGGAAAGTTCTTTTCTTTCACAAAGAAGCTCTCCTCTTGAAATTTTATAATTGCCGAGTTTATATGCATTTTCAATTCTTGACTCGTCAATTAGATACCCTTTCCCATGGGCATTACATATTTCAGCCGCTTTGGCCTCTTTCAAGATATCGAACGCAACACCTCGAAGATTTGCGTCATCTTCCATCTTATGTTTCACTAAACTCATAATCAAATCTCCTTTAAAATGGTGGAAAGCCTACCAGACATCATCATTCTTTAAGCAACGAATGCCCACAATGTCTTTCATTGGGTCTGGATCATATTCAGACGAATGTGTAGCCCAACCCCAAAATGCTTGATAAAAAAGTTAAACTTTTCATTATAAGTTGACGACCAAAAAAAAATAGACGTTTTAATCCTGTAATTGTTCCAATTTGTTTTATGATTCAACATTTCCTCCAGTTCACGATCGTAGTATGCAGTAATGTTCACTCCGTTAGACATATTTGAGGTTGACACCCATTCACTTGTATCGGGAACATGCCAACCTTGCGGGCAAACCCCCTGTAATGGTAACCCATTATTTAAATAAGCATCATCTATGCCGAGAGCGGCTTTTTCCGAATAACGGCGTCCTAATTCGCATACTTCACTCGTATCGGCATAATTATTGGCATCGTACGAATAATAGCAGTAATTATCGTACCCTGTATCAAATCTTAAATCTTGAAGCATCCATATTTTACCCCCAACCAAACCTATTGCATACGTATTGCCATCTCGGTTGTCTACATAGGTCTTATAAGCCAATCCATCTTTTCTAATTGCAACTCCATCTCCACTTTGGATTGGCCTCCATATCCAAGTTCCTGAAGCGTCTTTATCACAATAATAGAAAGTATTTGTAGAACTTACATATACGGACCAACTTGCACCATCGCATAGACACCGAACAGAATCACCATACACCCATGAACATGAACGAAGGTGCTCATAACCATCAATTGTAGATTTTGCTCCCTTTACACTACCTTTCGTATAGTTCTCGAAGTATTCAAAGACGTATTTGGCGTTATCTATTTCTAACGAAGCTGAACTTGCCGCAGTCTCGTTACATATTCCTAAAGAACATTCACTAGACACACTATTTCCATCTCCTGCACTCAACAATGTCGAAGTGCTGGAATTCACATCATCATTTGATGCGTTGCTTCCACTATCTCCGCCACACGCAGCGAAGATGAATGCAAGGGATAATGCGGCGAAATTGCCAATTCTGTTCCAAGCCATAACAGCCTCCATCGTTAAATACCTATGGAGTTTGCCCCAGTTAAACCGCAATGAACTGAGCCGATTTTGTATGAATACAAAAAAGGCGTAGATCGTCGCGTTTACCTAAACGGGGCTCTGCAATGCCTTGTACGATAAATGCAAACGACCCACGCCCCGAAAGGGCTGTTGCTTTTTGGTCATATATACGACCAAAGACCAGCTAAAAAGCTGGTACAGCAAACCGAAGCATACCGCAAAACGGCATACCTGCGTGAGCGTTCGCCTTGTCCTCGTACAGGTGAAATTTGCAGATTTCGTTTAGAGAACAAGAGCTAAACTCTCTAATATGTCCGATTTAAAAATAACTTAAATATGACCCGAACGCACAGAAAATTTACAAAAGAGGGCATTTTTGTGACGAAAACAGCATTTTTGAGGTAAATTGTAAAGGAAGATGGCTATTCCAACTTGGAAGGGGGTTGCCTTTTGAGCGTGTAAAAAGGTATATTTAGAAGGAACGTTATCGGAGTAAAACCATGATAGCAACTGCAAAAGGATTTTTCGATGGGCAGCAGATTGTGCTAGAACCACCTGTTCGGCTAGAAGCGGGACAGGAGGTTGTTATCGCATATACGGTCGTAGCGTCCTCTGAAAAAAAGAATGCAAAAGCGGATCTCGTTGATTCGCTTATTGGTGCTATTCCCAATACAGGAAAGTCACTAGAAGATTACCGTTCAGAGAGACTCGAAAAGTATGCAGATAATGGTTGACACCAATGTTGTTCTAGATGTTCTGCTGAATAGAACCGCCCATGTGAACGAATCGGCAGCAGTTCTCAAGGCAGCATCAGACGATATCCAAGAATTCATTTCAGCTTCCGCGATTACGGATATCTATTATATCGCACAAAAGGAATTGAAGAAACCGTCCTTAACAAAACAGCTTCTTCGCAACCTACTCCAAATTGTCCATGTTTCTTCCGTATCAGAAGTCGACATTTGGGCGGCTCTCGATAGCGGATGGGAAGATTTTGAAGATGCCGTTCAAAATTCCGTCGCAGAACACCACCGGTTCGACTGTATCATCACTCGCAACACTTCCGATTACAGTAATTCCGCATTGTCTGTAATGACCCCGCAGGAATTCGTCAACAAGTTCGTTTCGAAATAATCTTTTTCAAGTATGATAAAAGGACCTCAGCAATAAAGCTGAGGTCCTTTTGCATTTTAGGGCGGGTGGGCGGGGCAAGCCGGGGCGTTACGGCCTTTGGACACTTAGCACTTTAGTGCTTAGGTGTACATGGCCACCTTTAGGTGGTTTAGGCGACTGAGCACCCGCTAGAAGGGGTGGAGAGCAACGAAGTGCGAACCAGGGGAAGGCTTTCCCCTATACACACAAAAAAGGCCGCAGCATTTTATTGCTATGGTCTTTAATGTTCTGGATACTTCGACTTCGGGCTACGCCCTTCGCTCAGGATGACACGCTTACGCTAGGAGATCCCCGCCTTCGCGGGGATGACATTAAGCATTAAATCTCTTCGATGCTTGCGTGATACTCTTGCAGGCTCTTCACAGCACCATGTCCGTTCCTTGCGGCGGCGATGCCCTTCACGGTGTTGTAGGCACCGGCGAGGGTCGTGATGTAAGGAACCTTGTACTTGATGGCGGCCTTGCGGATGGCGCTTTCGTCCTTGATGGCGTCGCGCTTTGCCCACGGCGTGTTGATGATGAGGTTCACCTGCTTGTTCAGGATGATGTCGAGGACGTTCGGGCGGCCCTCAGCAATCTTGTTCACCACTTCGCACTTGACGCCGGCCTTCTCGTAGAACTTGGCGGTTCCTTCGGTAGCGTAAATCTTGAAGCCGAGCTTCTGGAACTCCTTGCCGATTTCAATCGCCTGTTCGGAGAGGTTCACCTTGTCAGAAAGGCTGATGAGCACGGCACCTTCGTTCGGGAGGAAGGAGCCTGCGGCTTCCTGGCTCTTGTAGTAAGCGAGGGCATAGTCGTCGGAGAGGCCAAGGACTTCGATTATGACGACCGTTCGGCTTACGCCTCACTCTCGCCTTCGACGACTCGTTAAGACGAGTCGCCTACGGCTCACAGGGAGCGCATTTCGTTGTCTTTCACCGGGTCCCCTTCGGGAAAACTCCGCAAGCCGAGAGCAGCGGGACTGCTTGCAGGCCCATTGCCGAGGCGAGGAAGTTTCTGCAACTTGTCGAACGGGAACACGGCTTCCTTGGCGCCGTGGTGGTTGAACTTCTTGTCCTTGAGCTTCAGGTCTTCGAGCTTGGCACCGAGCATCAGGCGGGTGGCGAGGCGGGCTTGTGGAGACCGTTCGGCTTACAGCCTCACTCTCGCCTCCGACGACTCGTTAAGACGAGTCGCCTACGGCTCACAGGCGTGTTACAGACCTTGGAGACCAGCGGCACCATGCGGGAAAATTCTTCTTTGGGCGTTCCCGCACACATATGTGCGGTCGGGTTATATTTTAGGGGCGACCACCTTCGCTTCGCTCGTTACTCGCCTCCTAAAACGAAGCCTTGCTCTCGAAAATATCAAGAAGAAACTGTCCGCAAGTCTTCGCCCCAAGGGGTCACTATCCCTAACACTGATGCGCTTTTTATACAGTCAATTTATTCACATCGACTCATTAATAATCATCATATTCAACATCACATAAAGACTTCAAATTCGGTGTAATGTCTTTACAATCTTCAGAAATATTGCAAGAACAGCCTTCCATATTATGGCATCTTATTATCCAATGACAATTGATTCCAAGAACTTCTTCATTTGATTCCAGCCCAAGTTGAAAATCGTAGCCGCCAAGCTCCGTTCCATCGCGAAATTCAAAAAAATCTGATTTAGGAGATTTATAGCCAATAACATTCCATTCAGGATAATCGCATCCCCCATTTGCACAGGCTATTTTGTATTCATCCATTCTTTTCTTATACGCTTTCATTGTAGGAACAATTTGTTTCATAGCCGTATCACGCCTTTTTTTCTCTTCTTCTAGACGTTGGGTTTCCTCTTCCTCCGCCTTACGCTGGGCTTCCTCTTCTTCTATTCTTTTCTGTTCTGCTGCATTTTTTAACATATCTTCTTTTCTTTTGATAACCCGCGGATCACTATTGACAGCATTGGTTATTAAGATTGCTTTAACTTTGGGATAACTAGCCACTTTTCCTTTTAACAAACTATCTGGCAGTTGATTTGTTGTTTCCGCTTGGTCAACAATTTCTTTTGCAATGTTTTTGTAATCAAAAACAGAATAGGTATGACTGGAGTATACAAAATCAATAAAACGATCTGTATTGACAAGTCCTTGAATGTTACAATTAGACCACTCATCCCCATCAAAACCGTAATAACCTAATTTAAAATCAGAGTCACCGCTATTAGTGAAAACAAATTGAACCGTCAATCGATTAGATTTATTAACAAGCGCTGACACGAAATCAGCTTTAACACCAGACTTAATCTTATTTTCCAAATTCCCATCAAGAGCTATGAGTCCAAAGGACGCAACCGATGCTGACACCAGAATTTTTGCTAATTCCGCTCTATATTTTTGTGCAAATGGGTTTCCTAGGCAAGCATCCATAGCATTAGATGCTGCAAAAGGATTTGCCAAATCATCTCCAACATTATCAATTATAGCGGAAGCCAATAATTCAAGAAAATCTATATCAACATCACCTTTAAATTCAACAAATTTTTGGCCCTTTGCTGTTTCTTTTTCAGTCCATTCGGCATTGCCAAATGACGCATCGAATGCTTGGCCAATAGTGGTTGTGGAATTGTCTAGAAAATGTCCACCCTTAACTTGGCCGACTTTTGAAAACACCTCTGTAATTTTATCTAGTGTTGACGAACCTTCTTTGGGCTTATCATCTCCAAGACATCCTGTAATCGCCATTGCGAACACAACAAGCAGAAGTGTTTGCATATATTTTTTCATGACCGAATCCTTTGTTAGAAATGGATTAAAAAAGCATCCGTAGGTTATCAACCTAAAGATGCTCTATTTGACAGATTTATTTTCCAAGGGACCTAAATTTTTCTCCGAAAACTTTTTCACATGCTTCGGGAACTTTTTCATTACGATTCTTAAGATTTAGGATCCCGCTATATTCACCATCATCTGCAACACATTTAGCCATGCCGTCCTTTACATCACATGATATCGCCCAAACTGTTTGAGCCGGACAACCATCTATTTCAACCTTACTTAAGATGGCAAAACCAACGGATTTCATTTCGAATGCAAAGAATTCGTTCTCTTTAGGGGGAATCATTTCAGAAGTGGGGGACCCCATCTCTTTTGCAACATTCTCTATTTCTGAAGAAGAAGCCAAGTGCCCTTTTTCAGCCACAAGCATGTCTTGAAGTTTTATATATGCATTTGCGGAAAGGATTGCTTGAGACTTCGCTTCTTTTTCCTCACCACAGCCAATCAGAAGAAAAGACGCTAATGTCGCAATTAAATAGAACCTTTTTTTCATATTAATTTTCCTTTTTTTCGACATTCTTTTCTGCAAGTTCTTTCTTGGAATTTTCCCTTATTGCAAAAAGGATCTTTCCCAGATAGTTGCAAACGATACCAGTGCAGATTAGCATAGACGCAATAGCATATCCAAGCCACTGAACTGTTTGTTGAAATGCAGTTTGCACATTTGTCGCAAGACTTACGAACCAAACGATTATACCGATGATTATCAGCAACCAACCGCTAACGGAACCGATTTGTATTTTTTTATTCATATTCCCTCTCTTGTTATGTTTTGTTTTTCTTGTTTGAATTCAACAAGTTCTCCATCAATTTCTTATTGTGCCGATGAGCTGCATAAATAGAACCAATTGTCGCAAGAACAAATAGCGCAAGCAACATTTCAGGAGCGTAAATGAACGACAGAATTGCAGCAATCAACAATATGGTCCCCCAAATGTATTTGCCAACATAGAAATATCCAGCTCCGATTAACGCAATGTTTATGAGACCTGCGACAGCCAATGACTTTTCCTTTGATTTTACCGAAAGAAGATCTTCTTGAAGAATTGGCGATGCCGATTCATTTGATTTTGAAGAGCTTGACGATTCTAGATTATATCCACAGGAAGGACAAAACTTAGATCCATCAATATATTCTTTTCCGCATTGAGAGCAGAACATATCCAACCTCCTTACTTACACAAATTCATAAAATCAGGAGTTATTTCTGCACACGCCTCCTTATTATCGCTCTGTATTGAGCATTCGCATTTGGAGATGTCATTCATATCAGGAACACATAACATAGTCCAACTCGAACGAGCTGGACAACCTGCAAGGTCAATCAAGCTAATTGCTTGAATACCTTCAGCAGCCAAAGTTGTCCCAGTATTTTGATCCGGCATCGAGATTTCCTTGAACATGAAGCTGGAAGATTCCGTAGGTTTAAATGCAATCGCACTCCAAGTTCCAAAACTAAATGATTCAACAAAGTGTGCTTCTAGCATACGCTTAAAAGAACGCATTGTAAATTCAATCACAGAGGCTTCTTTTTTCGCTTTCTGTTTTGCCATACGAGGGTCGTCCATCGCATATTTCTCAACCATTTGTTTTTTTTCTTTTGGAAGCGATTCAACCTTTATCAACACTTCTAAAATTCTTTTTAGATTTGGTATTTTACTTTTCAGCTCTTGGTTTTTAGTATTTTCTTCCACACAAGACATTACTTTGTACATTCCCTGTAATTCCGAATATTCCTTAGACTCCGCAAAATGTTTGCATTTTTCAACAATCTCATCTTTCTCACTTTCTATAACAGAATCAAAAGTTCCATCCTGTACCATCTTTTCCATATTAAGCTGTGCTTCTACCATTTCTTTCGCAAGATCTTCTAAATCAGCATAACACATTTTTTCTAGCAAGACGGCGGCAACAAGGTCCGGCGCAGGTTTTCCACCTAATTCCCATGCTTGGAACTGGAACGAAGATTTTTCTTTGAATTTGTCCCTTTTTTAGTTGAAAATCCAGGTCTCCAACTGGTGTAAATCTAGGCTATTAGCGCTTCATTGTCAAGTAATTTCATGCTCTTTTCCCGAAGTTTTTCGACAAGTTCGGGGATTTCCGCATAGCCGTCCAACCGTCTCCAGTTCTTTTCGCGGTGGAGGACCTCAGCGGCCATCCAGCGTTTGAACATTCCAATGTCCCTGTAGCGCTTCACGTTCTTCTCGATGGCGTCGAGACCGTTGAAGGTGGACTCGATTATGTTGGTCGTTATGAGCGACTTGCGCAGGAGCGCGGGGATGCCCAGCCGGTGGACCGTAAGCAGCCTCTCGCCGCCCTCGGAAAGCGATTTGGCGGCACTCGTGTTTATGCCTTCGAGCCACTCGTGGACCTTGAGAAGTTCCCTTCTCGCGTCCTCGTAGCCCACCATCCCGATGGCGTTGTTGTAGCGCCTGTCGAACTCGGCCCGGTACATCTCGGGCAGATGGGACTCGACGTTGCGCCTCTTGTGGATCACGCAGCGCTGGTGCTTGAGGTCCTTGCCGAAGCGGTCCTTGAGGGCGCGGTTGAGGCCCGTCCCGCCGTCGGTCACGAAGATGATGTCGGGGTGCAGGGCGAGGCCCCTGCTCTCCATGTCGGAAAGGAACGAACGGCACATTTCGGTGTTTTCCGAACTGCCCTGCCAGAGGCCAAGCACGCGCTTGTAGCCTTCCGCGTCAACGCCTATGGCGGCCATCACGACCTCGCCGCAGCGATGCATTGCGTCCATGAAGACGGCAACCGCCTCGAAGTCCTCCAGCCTGCGCTCGTTCAGTTCCTTCAGTTTCCTTGTGCATGCGGCAACGACCTTGCGCGACACCGACGACTTGCTTACGCCGAACGCCTCCCCGGCAGTCGAGAACACATCCTCGTAACGCCTCCCGGACAGGCCTGAGAGGCATGCGTGCAGCAGGTGCTCGGAGAACGCGTCGGGGTCTTTCAGACGGGCGTAGATACGCGATTTGACCTCGCCGTTTTCGTCCCTGAGCCTGGGTACGCGCACCTTCGCCTTGCCACCCGCGATGTACACGGAACCACCCTGGCTGGACCACTTCTTGAAGCCCTTCCTGGGGTGGTATGCTGCACCGCCGAGCTGTTCCCTTTCGGCCAGGAGTATCGCCTCCACGAGCCTTGCGCCCATCTCCCTCGACAGCGCGTCAAGGCAGCTTTTCCCCTGTTCGGCAAGGTCGGCCAGAACCACCCCGACACTGGTCGAAATGTCGATTTCTTCGCGGCGGACGATTGACAGTTTGGGGGTTCTTTTTGTACTTTTCATCATGGTGGTTATCCTCTTGCTTGGTGTTTTTTTGCTGAACCAAATTTACAAGTTGGAGACCACCTTTTTCTTTTTGGTTGCAGAAATTTCAACTAACTTTGGGGCATCTTCTTTTTCTTTATTCAGTCGGAACTGAATTTCTGCTTTGGTCGGTTGATTGTTGTAAGAAATCTCTCCAACAACATTGACATAATCATTTCCATCTTCGCCTACAAGGCTACGCCACTCAGGATTGCCCATATAGCCATTGACCATTTGTTCGACAGTCTTGTCCGGGCAACTCTGAAGCGTTCCTCCTTTTACCATCAGAACTTCACTGCTATCACAAGCAACAAAAGCCAATGCTAAAGCAGATAACATGGTTATTTTAAGGCCATTCATACGATACTCCTTGTGGTTGTTTAACCTTTGGGAGTTTGCCCTTGCTTGCAAAGATTTATGCCAATTTTTGTATAGATACAAGAAAAGGCGCAGATCGTTGCATTTACCTAAGTGGGGCTCTAGACTGCCTCTAAGCGATAAACACAAACGACCCACGCCCCAAAAGGGCTGTTGCCCTTGGTCTAACGACCAACAATCGGCTAATAAGCCGATACAGCAAACTGAAGCATGCCGTAAAACGGCATACCTGCGTGAGCGTCCGCCTTATTCTCGCTTAGGGAAACTGTCTAGATTTCACTTAGAGAACAAGAGCAAAACTCTCTATTTCATTCTAAAAATAACTAATAAATCAGCAAAAAACACATTTCCATCAAAATTTCTAGCGAAAATGATGCCAAAAGCACAATTTTCCAAGCGAATACATATTCCAACTTGGAATGAATTCTCCTAAAACTTGCCTTTATGGGGTGAAAAAGGTATATTTAGGGTGGAGGTCCATCATGGCAGCAGCACAAACGCTAAATCCGACTCAGATACATCTTCTTGAGATGTTTTCCTTTTGCAAAGATGCAGAAGCCTTACAGGATTTGAAGGCTGTTCTTGCTGATTACTATGCCAAGAAGGTTCAAGAAGAAGCCGACGCTCTGTGGGATGATGGCGTGCTAGGTGCAGACGCTATTGAGCAGATTGGCAAAGAACACTGGAGAACCCCTTATTCCAAGGTATAACCTTGCGCCGCATTTGCCTTGACACAAACTGTCTGTTGATGAGTCTCCCGTCTAAAAGTCCATATCATCAAATATGGACCGAATTCTTGAACGGGGACTTGGAAATTTGCGTATCGCCAGAGATACTTCTTGAGTACGAAGAAATTGTTTCCCAGAAAATTTCAAGTCGCATGGCAACCATTTTAATGGAAGCCTTAACCAATCGCCCAAACCTTGTGAGAACAACTCCGACTTGGCGTTTCAACTTGATTACGCAAGATCCAGACGACAACAAGTTCGTTGATTGTGCCATCTGCGGAATGGCAGAATACATCGTTTCTAACGATCGGCATTTCGATATTCTGAAGAGCATCGACTTTCCGCTGGTCACAGTTCGGTCCATTCAAGATTTTTCCAAAGAACTCGCGGACGAGATGTAAAGGATTTAATAAACAACTTATGCAAAAAAAAAGACCGCAGCATTTTTGCTACGGTCTTTGATGTTTTGACAGGAGATCCCCGCCTTCGCGGGGATGACATTAAGCCTTAAATCTCTTCGATGCTTGCGTGGTATTCCTGCAGGCTCTTCACAGCGCCATGGCCGTTGCGGGCGGCGGCGATGCCCTTGACGGTGTTGTAAGCACCGGCGAGGGTCGTGATGTACGGAACCTTGTACTTGATGGCGGCCTTGCGGATGGCGCTTTCGTCCTTGATGGCGTCGCGCTTTGCCCACGGCGTGTTGATGATGAGGTTCACCTGCTTGTTCAGGATGATGTCGAGGACGTTCGGGCGGCCTTCGGCAATCTTGTTCACGACTTCGCACTTGACGCCGGCCTTCTCGTAGAACTTGGCGGTGCCTTCGGTAGCGTAAATCTTGAAGCCGAGCTTTTCGAATTCCTTGCCGATTTCAATCGCCTGTTCGGAGAGGTTCACCTTGTCAGAAAGGCTGATGAGCACAGCGCCTTCGTTCGGGAGGAAGGAACCTGCGGCTTCCTGGCTCTTGTAGTAAGCGAGGGCGTAGTCGTCGGAGAGGCCGAGCACTTCACCGGTGGAGCGCATTTCGGGGCCGAGAACCGGGTCCACCTTCGGGAACTTGTCGAAGGGGAACACGGCTTCCTTGGCGCCGTGATGGTTGAACTTCTTGTCCTTGAGCTTCAGGTCTTCGAGTTTCGCGCCGAGCATCAGGCGAGTAGCGAGGCGGGCCATCTGGGTGTTACAAACCTTAGAGACCAGCGGCACCGTGCGGGATGCGCGCGGGTTCGCTTCGAGGACGAACACCTTGCCGTCTTCGATAGCGTACTGCATGTTCATGAGGCCGCAAACGTGGAGAGCTTCAGCAATCTTCCTGGTGTAATCCTTGATGGTTGCCAAGTTTTCCTTGGTGATGGTCACCGGCGGGATGATGCAGGCGGAGTCACCGGAGTGGACACCGGCAAGTTCCACGTGTTCCATCACGGACGGGATGTAAACGTGTTCACCGTCGGAGAGCGCGTCGGCTTCGCATTCGAGAGCGTTGTGGAGGAAGCGGTCGATGAGGAGCGGACGGTCCGGGGTCACGCCCACGGCCTTCGCCACGTATTCGCGGAGCATGTTTTCGTCGTAGATGACTTCCATGCCGCGGCCGCCAAGCACGAAGCTCGGGCGGATCATCACCGGGTAGCCACCAATCTGCTTGACACAGGCGAGGGCTTCGTCGATGTTCGTGGCCATGCCGCTTTCCGGCATCGGGATGCCGAGCTGGTCCATCATCTTGCGGAACAGGTCACGGTCTTCGGCGATGTCGATGGAGTCGATGCTCGTACCGAGAATCTTGACGCCTTCGTCGGAGAGGGCGCGGGCGATATTCAGCGGAGTCTGGCCACCGAACTGCACGATAACGCCAGCCGGCTTTTCCTTGTGGTAAATCTGAAGAACGTCTTCGAGGCTGACCGGTTCGAAATACAGCTTGTCGGAAGTATCGTAGTCGGTAGAAACCGTTTCGGGGTTGCAGTTCACCATGATGGTTTCGTAACCCATTTCGCGGAGAGCCATTGCAGCGTGGCAGCAGCAGTAGTCGAATTCGATACCCTGGCCGATTCTGTTCGGGCCACCGCCGAGAATCATGATCTTCTTCGGGTTGTTGGAAGCGGTAGATTCGTCCTTGCAGTTGTAGGTGCTGTAGTAGTAGTACTGGTCCTTCACACCGCTCACCGGCACTGCGCACCAGCCTTCGACCACGCCGAGTTCGGTGCGTTTCTTGCGCACGTCCTTCTCGCGGATGCCAAGAATCTTGGCAATGTACTTGTCGCTGAAGCCGTCCTTCTTGGCCTTGACGAGGAGGTCGTCGGCAGGCAGGCGGCCCGGAGTCTTGAGCATTTCTTCTTCGAGTTCCACGAGTTCGCGCATCTGCTGCACGAAGTAGGCCTTTTCGTAGGTGGCGGCGAAGATTTCTTCGTCGGTAGCACCCTTGCGGATGGCTTCGTACATCTGGAAGTGGCGTTCGGAGCTCGGGGTCTTGAGCATTTCCAAGAGTTCTTCCTTGCTCTTCTTGTTGAAGTCCTTCGCAAAGCCGAGGCCGGAACGACCGTTTTCGAGACCGCGGATAGCCTTCTGGAGGGTTTCCTTGTAGGTCTTGCCGATAGCCATGACTTCGCCCACGGCTTTCATCTGGGTGCCGAGGCAGTCATCGACGCCGCGGAACTTTTCGAATGCCCAGCGAGCGAACTTGAGCACCACGTAGTCACCGCTCGGGGTGTACTTTTCGAGGCTTCCATCGCGCCAGTACGGAATCTGGTCGAGGGTGAGGCCTGCGGCGAGCTTTGCAGAAATGAGGGCAATCGGGAAGCCGGTAGCCTTGGAGGCAAGAGCGGAGGAGCGAGAGGTACGCGGGTTGATTTCGATGATCACCACGCGGCCGGTCTTCGGGTCGTGAGCGAACTGCACGTTGGTACCGCCAATCACGCCGATGGATTCCACAATCTTGAAGGCCTTTTCCTTCAGTTCTTCTTCGAGCTTCTTGTCGATGGTGAGGAACGGGGCTGCGCAGAAGGAGTCACCGGTATGCACGCCCACCGGGTCGATGTTTTCGATGAAGCAGATGGCGATCATCTGGTTCTTGGAATCGCGCACGACTTCGACTTCGAGTTCTTCCCAACCGAGGATGGATTCTTCGATGAGGCACTGGTGCGTCATGGAGAGTTCAAGACCGTTAGAGCAAATGGTGCGGAGTTCTTCCACGTTGTAGCAGAAACCACCACCTGCACCGCCCATGGTGTATGCCGGGCGAACCACCACCGGGTAGCCGATTTCAGCAACGATCTTTTCGGCTTCTTCCACAGAGTGGCAAATGCCGGAGCGCGGCGTGTCGATGCCAAGCTTCTGCATGGTTTCCTTGAAGATTTCACGGTCTTCGCCGCGTTCGATAGCGTCGAGGTTCACACCGATGACCTTCACGCCGTACTTGTCCAGCACGCCGGCCTTGCTGAGTGCAGAGGCGAGGTTCAGGCCGGTCTGACCGCCCAAGTTCGGGAGGAGTGCCTGCGGGCGTTCCTTTTCGATAATCTGGGTGAGGCGGGCGACGTTCAACGGTTCGATGTAGGTGGCATCGGCCATGACCGGGTCGGTCATGATGGTAGCCGGGTTAGAGTTCACGAGCACAATCTTGTAACCCTGTTCGCGCAGGGCCTTGCAAGCCTGGGTGCCGGAATAGTCGAATTCGCAAGCCTGACCAATCACGATCGGGCCAGAACCGATGATAAGGACTTTGTCGATGCCTTCAATCTTCATTTTTTATCTCCGTTATTGCTATTTAATTTTTAAACTCTGGTGTTAAAGTGCTCGTGGACCCTATCGCTAAGCTCCAGGGTGACATAAAAAAAACGCTGAACTAAAAAGTCCAGCAAAAATAAAATCAGAAAACGGAAAAACTTTAACTGCTTCGGAACCGTGTGTTCCGCAAGGTGCCTTTGCCTTATTCATCATGTGCAAAATCATCTTTGACCAGCTAAAGTTCTGTCGTTTTAAACTTGCGCAAATATAGAATAAAGAACCCCGTCTTGCAACGGGGGAAAACAAAAAAATGTAAAAGGGTAAAAACGATTACGTACCGGAGTCTACTTCCGGGGTATCGACTTCGCCGCCGTCATCCGTCGTCTGGCAAGAGGCCGCATTGTCATCACAATCGTCGTCCGTATTGGTTCCGCTTCCACTGCAGGCGATTAACCCCATGACAGACAACAAGATAGCAAGTCCAAACATTTTTTTCATACATTCACCTTCTAGTTATGATTTATACTACAAATATAGTGAAATTTTTTCAAAAAGAAAAAAGGGCGCCGACGAGGGCGTCCTTTTGAACCTTGATCCGGCCAGAATTACTTCTTGGCGGGAGCGGCTGCGGGTTTTGCGGCAGCGGGCTTTGCAGCCGGCTGCGCGGCAGGCTTTGCTGCGGGAGCAGCCTTCGGCGCTTCGGCAGGCTTCGCAGCAGGGGCCGGAGCGGAAGCTTCTGCCTTCTTCGCTTCTGCCTGAGCCTTGGCGGCTTCGGCTTCAGCCTTCTTAGCCTCTGCCTCGGCCTTCTTGGCTTCAGCTTCAGCCTTCTTGGCTTCGGCCTCGGCCTTCTTGGCCTCTGCTTCTGCCTTCTTGGCAGCAGCTTCGTCAGCCTTCTTCTTGGCCTCTTCTGCCTTCTTTGCTTCGGCAGCGGCCTTCTTGGCGGCGGCAACACTATCGGCCTTGGCCTTCTTCACAGCGGCAATGCTGTCGGCCTTGGCCTTCTTCACAGCGGCGATGCTATCCTGCTGGGCTTTCTTCGCAGCAGCAGCGGCCTTCTTTTCTTCGGCAGCTTTCTTCTTGGCTTCAGCGGCTTCGGCCTTCTTCTTGGCCTCTTCTGCCTTCTTGGCTTCGGCAGCGGCCTTCTTGGCAGCGGCGACGCTGTCGGCCTTGGCCTTCTTCACAGCGGCGATGCTATCCTGCTGGGCTTTCTTCGCAGCAGCAGCGGCCTTCTTTTCTTCGGCAGCTTTCTTCTTGGCTTCAGCGGCTTCGGCCTTCTTCTTGGCCTCTTCTGCCTTCTTGGCTTCGGCAGCGGCCTTCTTGGCAGCGGCGACGCTGTCGGCCTTAGCCTTCTTCACGGCAGCGATGCTATCCTGCTGGGCTTTCTTTGCGGCAGCGGCAGCCTTCTTTTCTTCGGCGGCTTTCTTCTTGGCTTCAGCGGCTTCTGCCTTCTTCTTAGCTTCCTCAGCCTTCTTGGCTTCAGCAGCGGCCTTCTTGGCAGCAGCAATGCTGTCGGCCTTGGCCTTCTTCACAGCAGCAATGCTATCCTGCTGGGCCTTCTTTGCGGCAGCGGCGGCCTTCTTTTCTTCGGCGGCCTTCTTCTTGGCTTCAGCGGCTTCTGCCTTCTTCTTGGCCTCTTCTGCCTTCTTTGCTTCGGCAGCGGCCTTCTTGGCGGCGGCAACACTATCGGCCTTGGCCTTCTTCACAGCGGCAATGCTGTCGGCCTTAGCCTTCTTCACGGCAGCGATGCTATCCTGCTGGGCTTTCTTTGCGGCAGCTGCGGCCTTCTTTTCTTCTGCGGCTTTCTTCTTGGCTTCTGCAGCTTCAGCCTTCTTCTTAGCTTCCTCAGCCTTCTTGGCTTCAGCTGCAGCCTTCTTGGCAGCGGCGACGCTGTCGGCCTTGGCCTTCTTCACAGCGGCAATGCTGTCCTGCTGGGCTTTCTTAGCGGCAGCGGCGGCCTTCTTTTCTTCGGCAGCTTTCTTCTTGGCTTCAGCGGCTTCTGCCTTCTTCTTGGCCTCTTCTGCCTTCTTGGCTTCGGCAGCAGCCTTCTTGGCAGCAGCAATGCTGTCGGCCTTGGCCTTCTTCACTGCGGCGATGCTATCGGCCTGGGCTTTCTTCGCGGCAGCGGCGGCTTTCTTCTCTTCGGCAGCCTTCTTCTTGGCTTCAGCGGCTTCTGCCTTCTTCTTTTCTGCTTCTGCCTTCTTGGCTTCGGCAGCAGCCTTCTTGGCAGCGGCGACGCTGTCGGCCTTGGCCTTCTTCACTGCGGCGATGCTATCGGCCTGGGCTTTCTTCGCAGCAGCGGCGGCCTTCTTTTCTTCGGCGGCTTTCTTCTTGGCTTCAGCGGCTTCTGCCTTCTTCTTGGCCTCTTCTGCCTTCTTGGCTTCAGCAGCGGCCTTCTTGGCAGCAGCAATGCTGTCGGCCTTGGCCTTCTTCACGGCAGCGATGCTATCGGCCTGGGCTTTCTTCGCAGCAGCGGCAGCCTTCTTTTCCTCGGCAGCTTTCTTCTTGGCTTCAGCGGCTTCTGCCTTCTTCTTTTCTGCTTCTGCCTTCTTGGCTTCAGCAGCGGCCTTCTTGGCAGCGGCAACGCTGTCGGCCTTGGCCTTCTTCACAGCGGTGATGCTATCCTGGCGAGCCTTCTTGGCTTCGGCAGCGGCCTTCTTGGCGGCAGCGACGCTGTCGGCCTTGGCTTTCTTCACAGCGGCAATGCTATCCTGGCGAGCCTTCTTAGCTTCGGCAGCGGCAACGAGAGCAGCAGCTTCGGCAGCCTTCACCTTTTCGATGGAGTCGGCCTTAGCTTGAGCAGCGGCAATACTATCGGCGGTAGCCTGGGCGGCAGCGGCACTATCAGCAGCGGCCTTCGCAGCAACACTATCTGCAGCAGCCTGAGCGGCAGCGGCGCTATCCACGACAGCAGCGTCGCTATCAACAACTGCAGAATCGGCAACAGCGGCAGAATCGACAGCCGCGCTATCAACAGCAGTAGTATCAACAACAGAAGAATCTGCGACTACGGCAGCAGGTGCTTCCGGAGCAGGCTGTTCCACAACCTTGGTCACTGCGGCAGGCTCTGCGACCTTATCAGCAGCCTTCGGCGCCGGCGTACCAAAGAAGTTCACATGGGCGAGGAAAATCATCATTCCCCAAGAGAGAACCAGACCGACCAGTCCCATGACAACACCCGTAATCGCCATACCGCGCGTATCCGTATAGCCCGTCGCATGCGCAAGGGCGTTAGGCGGAGTCGAAATCGGGAGGCTCATGCCGAGAGAGCTAGCAAACGCAACGGAAACGAGGAGAGCGGTCACGCCACCGAGGCCAACGAGGTTGTCTTGGCAAGCGATGCCCACAGCACAAAGAATCGGAACCAAAAGCGTAGCCGTAGAGGTATGGCTCATGAAGTTCGCCATGAACAAGCAAATGATACCGCAGCCGATCATGAGAGCAAGCGGAGACCAGCTTGCAAACGGGATTGTCTTGATAAGGTGAGCGGCAAGGCCAGTCGCATTGAGGCCAACACCCAGGGCAAAACCACCAGCCACGAGCCAGAGCACGTCCCAGCTCATCGCATTCAAATCCTTCTTGGTAATCACGCCGGTAAGGGCAAACACGGCCATCGGGATCATCGCAATCGCGTTATCGTTAATACCGTGAACGTTCTTGCCCGTCACCCACAAAAGCACACACACGACAAAGGTAATGTAAACGATGATAGCCTTGGGGCTCGTATCGAACTTGCCGGCACCTTCAATATTCAGGACCATCTGCTTCATCTTGATCGGGTAAATCTTCACGAGCAGAAGCCAAGCAACCACCATCAAAATAATCACGTACGGAATACCGAAGGCCATCCACTGGCCGAAGGTCACCGGGTTCGCGACAAGGTCACCACGGGCAACGGCATCGTTCAGGGCACCAAGGGCGATGGCGTTAGGAGGCGTGCCGATCGGGGTGCCCATACCACCGATGTTGGCACCGAGCGGAATAGCAAGGGCAAAAGCAGCCTTACCGCGATCGTCTTCGTCAAAGAGCTTGAGCACCGGAGCGAGGATGGCAAGCATCATGGCTGCGGTAGCGGTGTTGCTCATGAACATGGAGAACACGGCGGTAATGAGCATAAGGCCGAGGAGCACGAACTTCGGGTTCTTGCCGAAGGGCTTCAGGAGCACGCGGGCCAGGTTCAAGTCCATCTTGTACTTGGTGGCGGCTGCAGCGAGGAAGAAGCCGCCCAAGAAGAGCATGATAATCGGGTTTGCAAACGTTGCCATAATGGACTTATGGCTGATCATGGTCACGCCGTCCACGCGGAAAGGCGTCAGGGACGAATCGGACATCGTCACGATCATGAGCACGATGACAAGCATCGAGGTGGACCAGATCGGGAACGGTTGCAGGATCCAGAAAAGAGCGGCCATGACGAAAACGCCGATGACGCGGATTTCGAGCGGGTTCAGGATTCCCATGGGACTTGCGGCATCGAATCCGAGGGATTCGTAGGGCAAGAAGAGAGCGGCGATGGCGAGCACCGACGCAATAATGAATTTGATGAATTTAGCCTTTGTCATAGTGCGCCCAAATCTAGAAAAAGGCCGTAGGCATGGCAACGAAAAAGTCCGTTACAAAAAGGCCCGCCAGGGGTGGCGGGCATCAGGTAATTCCGGCAATTTCGGGCGATTTTCGCCGTTTTTGGGGTTATTTCACAAGAATACGGCCGGCATTCATCTGGCTACCCGCACGCACGCGGAGCATGTAGATACCCGGCTTCGGGGCATCGAGGGTCACGCGGTTCACGCCGGCAAGGGCACTCGAAGCCACACTCCGGACAACGTTACCCTTCAGGTCGAGCACGTCCACGCGCACTGCACTGCCCGCAAGGCCCGCACCCGCATCGAAGTCCACCTGGAGGGTCGCGCCCGCCTGCACCGCCTTGAGGCCGGCAAGCGTCTTGACCAGCGCGACCTTCGGAGCAGAACCCACGAACACGGTCGCCTCAATGGCATTCGGCTTGAGGAGCAGGCGCAGGGCCTCGCCCTCGTGCATTTCGGTTGTCTCGCCATCGACGGTCACAAACACCTTAAGTCCGTAAGCATTCAGGTCAGAGATCCCTTCGAGACGCAGTTCGCCATAGCGCTCGGAACTGGCATTGAGCGCAATCTTCCATTCATATTCATCGGCAGGAGCCTTCACGGACTTGGCCAGCATGCGGTTTCCATCCAGCACGGAAAGTTTCACGTGGTCGCCCATGCCCTCGGGAGGCTCGTCGGAGGCAAACGGCCTGCGACTTGCACCCAGCATATTCCAGGAATCCCTATGGCCCTTCGCATCGGAAAGAACCAACTTGATTCTCCAGTCTTCCAGGCCGTCCGCCTTCGCAAGGAGGGCTCTCTTGTTAAGTGATTTCGCAGAGGAATCCAAATCCAGCGAATCCGAGGGCTTCGCGAATTCTGGGCGCACAGGTACAAGCCATTCGGTAGAGGCTGAAGCCTTTACCCAAACAGCCTCATAAGGGCCCACAACCGTCACCTCCTCGTAATCCGACATCTCGCTATTCCAGTGATAGAAGATGGTCCGGGATTCTTCGGTCGGGTCCACATTCTCTTCAGGATGGTCGCCATAGAGGTCGAGCGCAAAGCCCACCGGGTTAGCCACCAGGTTCCAACCGCTGTTGATGCTATCGAGCGACCAGACCACATTATCGATATCGGAATCCTTGGCATCCGGCTTCAAGATAAGCGGCCTACCCTCGATAGAGCTGTACCAGTAACCACGCGCAGGATCGATTTCGTCATTCGGCTTGAATTCCTTATACTGCCAGAAGTCGCCATAGACGCTCGATTCATCCCACCAGTAGAATTTGGCATCGCCATCCCAATTCATAGCGTCCTTGTCAAGATGTCCGATGGAAATCATCTGCCAGCCCTCGGCTGCAACCGCAGCGATTTCGGAAACCACTTCAAATGCATCTACAAACTCGACCGATTCCCTAGCATCGGAGAGGATTGCGGTCAGCACGTACCTGCCAGCACCGAGCGGGTACTTTTCCCAACTTCCTCCGTAAGGCGGCAGAAGGGAATCCCCTAGATAAGCCTCGTCAACGAATTCACCATCAATCGTTTCAAGCCGCACGTAAGCAGAAACCTTACGTGTAACTTCAAAATTGCTCGTTGCGAAACCAAAACGGATGGCGTTACCGGTCTTGTCAATCTTCGGATTCACGAACGCAATATCGATCTTATTCGCCTTGCCGAAGTGAGCCACAAGAGTCGCCCCCTCAAGATTGTAAGGCAGCACACCGCCTTCAAAGGTGGCAAGCCTTTCTTCACCCTGATTACGGACAACCACAAGCGAATCGAGCACGTAGCTGGAATCCGGGAGAGAACGCACCCGCAACATGTTACCGTTCATGACCTTCGGTAGGAGAATCGCATCGCCGGCAGCAAAATCGTGTTTTACCGGGGCGGCGTCTGCTTCAGTAGCCACCTCTACCAGCGCGACAGTTCCATGCGCGCCATGGAGTGCGACATGGTTATACATATCGTCGCAAGCCTCCCCGCTACCCCAGACCGCATAGAGAATATGAACGCTGTCATCGGGCTGGAAGTGCCGCAAAGCCTCCACCATCTCGCTGGAGAATTGCGTATAAAGTACACCATCTCCCTTCTTTGAGAGACTCCAACCCACCATGCACCGGTCAGCCGTATAGACATACGTCGGCAACGGGATGGAGGAAGAATCCCCACTCAAGACATATTTCCCGCGGGGAGTCCAGTCATCGCCATAGAACAGCGTTCCGGATTCGCGATTTACATCAAACTTAAGCGTGTACGCTTCGCCTTCTGCAGGAATAGCAAGTGTCACGTCCTCGTTTACCGTCAAAGAACCATCGGTAAGCGACGTCATGAATTCACCAAGATTATCTACTACGAAAATGGAATCCGTAGTGCCTGCATACCCCGCCTTGAGCGTGTATGCCGCCTTGAAGCGCAAACCGCCATCGACAACGGGGACAACGAGGCCCGTATCGGCCACGTCGAACGAGACCGTAGTATTATCGACATCCTGCGTAAGCACGAGGCTCCCTACATTCGTGTTCGCGAACGTCACCCTGTAGGTCCTGACTTTGGCTGCCTCCCACACCGCATAAAGAGTCGCCTCGCGGGAACTGTCTGTCAAGGCCCCAACGAAATCAGAGGACATATCGAGCACTCCAACCGTATCGGCAGAATCAAGCGCCCATCCCACAAGCTTTGCATCGGCACGATAAATGTTGTTCGGCAAGGCAAGTACGGAATCGTCAAGGGACTTGACCGCGTTCCCGGACCAGCCGTCACCATAGAAGACGTTTGCGTCGCCGCCATTTACGTTGTATGTAAAACTGTAAGTGTAGGCAGCAACCATTGCACCGAGCACAGAGTTCGCCCGCCCGAGTACCATTTTTCCACCATTTGCAACATGCGCAACGGCTACGCCGTCAATATTCTTACTACTCAGGGCATCTTCGGCATTGATATAGTAGCCGGGCCTGACCTCGAACTTCACATTAAACGTGATTCCCCTTTCACTGTACGGAATCTGGATTCCCTGCGATGCCACCTCGATAGGAGCGGTTTCCATGCCGTTTACGGTCTGTGAAATGACAAACAAGCCGTTCTTTTCGTTTTCACTTATCACGCGGACATTTTCAACAACGGCATACTCATCCCACACGGCGTAGAGGGTGTCAGCCCGCATACCAATCGATAGATAAGACTGCAAGTCTTTCTGGAAGGTGGAGTCATACACGGTATAATACTTGTAGCTTGTGCGGGAGAGAGCCCATCCAAGCAAGCGGGCGTCCGTACGCAGCACTCCCACTGGGAAGAACAGATTGTCCCAGTTATCTTCATAGAAAACTGTCGTATTCCTGACATTCATATCGTAGACAAAGAGCCTTTCAACTTCCTTACGACCAAAATAATATGTCGCCGAATCTCCCGCGGTCTTAATCCTGTAACCCAAATCCGATTGCTCAACCGTATCAGTAAGCCAAGCATTCTCGCTAAAGTACCGCACATACGCGCTCATCTTGGAATCCGATGCATCAAATGCATAGCCCGCTCCCGGAATAATGCGTACCGAGATATCATAACCGACAGGATTATCCGCCAATTCCAGATCATATCCAACATCGCGATGCATAAAAGTCGCATCGCCGAGAGTCTGCGTCACGACAAGCGTATCGCCTTCGGCCATTTCAACGAAGTTGTCTTTGTCTTCGTAGTAGCGCAGAGCCATGTTGACTGGGCTTGTCGGATAACTGCAATGTTCACCGTAATCCACCCAAACTGCGGTAAGCAAGGTCGGCATCTTCGGAGAGGTACTGTACTCGCCAATATTCTGCGCAGTCAAATCAGAAACAATCTTTATTATTTCAACTTCACCATCGCCATTGGACTGCGGCAAGCCTGATAGCATCCAACCAGCGAAGCACTTGTCGGCGCGGTAAGGAATCCACAACGGAATTGTCGTTTCATCCGCAGTAATCTGGTATTCGCCATTAGCCACTGCATTCGACGGGAGCCATACCTTCGAAGAATCGTCCTCGTTGAGCGCCAGGTCAAAAGCGATATAGACAGGGTCAAACGAACCAAACTTTACGTGCCATCTCTGATTTTCCGCAATATTAAGCGCGGCACTATCCTCCATCACAACGGTCATGTCGTTTCCGTTCTGAGAGATATTGTAAGTCAGTTCCTTAAGCTCATAGCCGTCCTCAGGCAGCACCACGGGCATAAGAGTCACGCCAGCGTTTTCATATCCCTGATAGGATGTTTTAGGAACCCTGAGCGTCAAAACGCCTTCTTCAGCAACAAACGGATGATGTACATAGCTTTCGCCAACTTTCTGCACCATGTCAAGGGTACCGTTGCCCTCGATTTCCAAGGTCAAGGTGTAAAACTCGTTTACCCACGAGCTATCACTACACAACGGATTTTCTCCATCAGGCACAAATTTGTTGATAGTTGTATCCTCTTCAGACACGAGAGGTGTCGCATATCTGAGCATCTCCAAGACATCCCTATCACCATGAGAATCAGCGACTCCGTCAACCTTCCAGCCAACAAGACACCCCTCAGAATTATATAACCGAGGAGGATCAACCGACATCGCGTTTACATGACCGCCATCACGCCAACCCACCCCATACACAGCGTCACCAGCAGAGGAACCCGCACGCACCTCGTTTGCTACAAAGACTCCAGAGCCCGAAACAGGAGGCAAGAACGTAACATTGTAATCATACATCATGAATTTCACGAAAAACGCCATTTGCGTCATAGCATTTTCGCTCGGCTGGATAATCAAGGAGTCCGTCTCGTCATTGTAACCCCAATTGACGGGTTTTCCGTACGGTGTCACTTCCCATTCTTCCTTGTACGGATAATAATCGGACCCGAGTAATTCCATACCAAATCCAGGATCCGGCTTCAAAGATACCGCAAACGAGAATGTATCATCAACAGCAGGCACACGCAACATTTGCCCACAATAATAGCCCTCGCAATAAGTTTCTGATTCATGCTTTAATTGCCGTTCACTGGCATTCGCATAAGATTGCGTAAGCACAAGCTTCCCGGGGAAATTACCAGAGCTATACACTCTTTCATATTTCACACCATCTATTTCCATAATAGAATAACCGGATTCGTCGGAAGTAGGCGTAAGCGCAATCAACTCAATATTCATCGTAGAGCCATAAGCCCAACTGTCAGCATGATAACTAAATGTATTTTCATAATTTGCGAACAAGGTCATTGTATCAAACCCATCCACGAGTTGCTTTTCCAAATACGCTTCGTCGTGCCTCCGCACCAAATCCTGCGTCAGCATGGTATCTTCATAGAACCCTTTAAGTTCACCGTTCACCATTATCGACCAAGATACCGGGTCCAAACGGCCATTGTCCTTATTAACTGCATAGAACTTGGGAACAACTACAGCATCTTCGGAAGCAAGAGTCATTTTTTGTGATACGGGAGCATCCTTGCCCACAAATATCTCGCCATTGTACGCAGAAAAATCGAGCTTCACATTATAGCGGATTAACTCATAATCAAACGTAGCCACAATATTCGTTCCATTGCTCATGGCCTCCTTCAATTCGAGAGTCTTGTTTTTCGCATCGTAGACATACTTTTCGTCATCTTGGCTAAACTTCACCCCCTTTACCTTGAAACCAGGCGCCGAGCGATAATCGACATCTAGCAGAACATTGCTGCCATAAGGGAGCATTGTTGCAAACTGGTGAATCACCTGACCATTTTTATTATACATATCCAAACGGGTGTCTACAACATTTTCCCAAACAGTCTCTACCCCCCCATTTATAAATTTCTGAGAAAGGACAAGAGTACCGGGAAGAGTCGAACAATACCTATTGTACGGATAATCCCCGTACAGTATAAAACCCTCACAATCAATAATAAGTTGCGTCGTATTCAACAGGTTTATGTCATTCGTTCCTATTTCAGGTATAGGCTTATACCACACAGGATACAACTGTATAGCATTGATTCCATCTTCACCCACCCGCATATACGATTGAGCAGCAGCAACAAATTCCTCCGAAAGTTCCGTAAATATTCCTGTCGGATTCTCTGTAACAAGATTCCGATCTCCTTCATTCAGGCTCCATCCTGCAAGTTCCAGCAAATAGAGCCTTGACATAATCGCCCTAAACGTTGTATATGTCGCCCCATGCAATTTGGGGAACACCAAGCTATCAGTTTTGTCTAAAGAATAAAGCGACGGGAAAGGCATTCCGGTATTTTCAATATACAATTTAAGGACCGATGGCTGGTCATAATTCATCAAATGGAGATCAACTCCGCTATTGAACACAATCCTGTACGGAATACCCTTGTAATTAGCAATAATCGAGAACTGCTGTTGGAGTCCACCCCCCTTCAGCAACTTAGCCTGGCGGACATCGGTCAAATCGATGGTATCTTTATCCGTCAGCCCTCGCCGAATCCATTTACGGCTTTCGCACCTTCCCAAAGAAGATTCCGTTTCACTGGCACGAACAAAGTAATTGTTTTCAACTTCAACAGAATCAAGTTCCATTGTCAATTCACAATCACGTGGTTCTGAAGCCTCATATTCTAGCGTATACGATTCATATGTATAACCCGGTTTTGCGGCAAAGTCCTTTGCAACAAAATACATACCATAAGGGACAGATGCAGAATAGTCATTTTCAGGATTATTCGACGGATGCCCTGTTTGAATAACAATTTTTTCGCCATCCTTATCTACGCCAAATACCTCATACTCAAAGTCCGCATACGAAGATTGTTTCAGCGAGATATTGGGATAATTTGCACCAGACTCACCATACTTGAGCCTTATCGTCTTGGTTGCAGGCAATGTTCTTGCAGCATAGCTGGCAATTTCATAGTACGAAGGAGGGAACGGCATCAACGTTAAAGAATAAGGATTTTCCTGCTCCGGCTGGAGAATTTCGCCCGTCTCATCCAGGAATTCTACTCCCATCTGGAGAGAACCTACTTCGTCCAGCACAAAAGCGGCAGGAATCACAGCAGAATCAGCGGAAACGTCATTGTTGGTAAATGACAACCTAGGCGCAGTGAACACAATAGTCTTGTCGTCGACTTCATCTATCGGCAGGCAGTCATCCTCTTCTTCAGCACAGTACACATATTCCACGGCATAGGTGTTAGCGCTTTTCAGGAAAATCTTTCCCGTAGATTTAAACTTGCCTGCAATATCGACCAGGTCATCATAACCATCGGTCAGTCTCACCTGCTGCGGAGAGTTCGCGTTATTTTTGAACAAGTCCATAACAGCCTTGACGTTTTCCCGGAATTCAGGATTTACATACCCGGCTGCGTCCGTAACACCGACCATATACGGGGCCCCCACCAACGCCGTACGATCTTCAAACACCGCCTCCGCATCATAGAAACCGAAGTTGGACTGCTGTTCCGGAGTCAAAGAAAGCGGAGATTCCACCTTCATCATGACGATTTCACTCGAATTGCGGAACCCATCGTTAAAGAACGGGAGTCCGTCGTTCTCGCCTCCAGACCAAGCCCAAACAGAATTCGTTTTTTCAACACGGCATTGCTCACCCGTTTCAGAATCTTCCTCATAAACCGCCGGATTCAAGTTCATCAGAGCGGCAAGCACACCCGACTTCATATCGGCATCCGAAGCCACCCCGTTTTTCACGACCTGGCCGAGTGCGATATAGTAATTGGTTTCCTCGCCTTCTTCCACACCATACGGGAAAATTTCTACACCATAATCACACGTCGTCGATTCTTCATTTGACTCGGAATGTTTATAGTACCCAAGTTTTCCAGTAATCTCGAGGCCATTTGACGCATTACCATTACGCACGTTTGCATAGAAGTTCCCGGTTGCCCCTTCACGCCATTCCGCCGAAGTGTAAGCACCCAGACTATTCCAGTACTCATAGCGCCCCAAACCTGTCTCAACCGCATCGTTGCCATAGTGGTAGTTGTTGAAAATCGTCGGCAAAACGAAATTATTAAAATCAAGAACAATCGCACCGGCGATATAACCGACAGAAGAATTTGTCGCTCCCGCCACAGAGATGTCGCCAACGGAGTACGTATTCTTTACCGTAAAGTTCAACCCCTGCGCACTGTTCCCGCTTTCAACTTCGTTTACCAAGCCCACTATTCCACCCACATTGGTATTAACAAGCGCCACCCCGTCGCAGGCCGATTCATGCACGACAGGGCTAGAAGAGCCCGACTTCACTGAAGATTTTTCAATAGTAAACAAATCAGTGTTGTAGGCTTCCTGGTAAATTTCGCCCACCAGGCCGCCCACGTTAGAACTCGTATTGCAACTCTTGCCCACGGAACCGGCAAAGGCGATTTCAGAAAGATTCACCATCATTGCAGGCGCATCGGCATCTTCACCATTATCGGAGCCATCGTAATAGCCCAATGCGCCACCCATCTTTGCGCCGCCGCTAATCACAGCATTGACAACTGCGCCTTTGACTACAAACGATTTCCCCGTTTTGTGCGTCACACGCCCAATAATACCGCCCGTAGTTCCACCGCCCGTAATGGAGCCGCCAAACTCAACATTCGAAAGCGACACGGAAACACTCGGTTCCACATAGCCGATAAGCCCGCCCACACTCGATTCTTGCTTATACGAAGAAGCATCCTCTACTGCTGTCCCAGTAACCACAATCAGATTATCTACAAGAGAAACATCCGATTCCCATGAATGCTTTTCCACGTAGCCAATCAATCCGCCCAGGTAAAGTTTGCCGTTTGTCGCCGTAGACGTGCCCGTTGCACGAACCGTGTTGTTCTCAAAGACAATGGTATCCAACATATTGCGCGAGTACGACATCCTTGCGGTTAAGGCACCTGCGGCAAAGATTTCGCCATCTTCGGCATTTTCCGAAATGTCCACTTCGATTGTAGAATTCTTGACACCCACAGTCTGGAACATTGCAAGATCCGCATCAGTAGCGGCACCAAACAATCCACCCGCAGAACGCGCGCCGTGGACATACGCCCCATCTACAAGCACATTCTTAAGACCCAGCATCTGGTAGTTGTTTCTAGAACTAATTACACCAGCCGTTTCACCCTTCACATAAGCATTTGCAAAAGTCAAATCCAAGATAGAGCCATTGGGATAACCATCGTAAAAGCCCGCATTTTGTCTTTCCGGAGCAACGAAACAAAAGCCGTCAATGGTTTTTCCTTCGCCATGGATATCATATTCCGGCCGAACCGGAGTAAACGCCATTCGGCATTTGCCTGCAGTAGCGTCATAGCCACCCAAATACAAATTCGAGGCCAATTCTATATATAAATCTGCAGATACATCAGCATTATAAGTTTCAAACAAGTAATCAAATGTAGAATCAAGTTCATGCAAAAGACTTACTTCACCGCTCCAGCAAGCATAGTCGTGCGCACTTGGATCATCGGTCTTTATCTGTGAAAGTCGGCATGTTTTGTAGAACAGTCTTCCATAGGAACTTACTTCGCCACATTCCACATGGAAATAGGTATTATTGGCAAGACATCCGTTATCATCAAAGGTAATTTCCGACGGCGAAAGAACAGTCTTGACAAAGGTCGCTCCGACAGTTACGTTCTGCTCTTGCATGGTAAACGTGGCAGTATTCGCATACACACCGGTTCCTCTAGTTACAGGCAATGACTTACCGTCCGAACCCACAGCACTGATTGTCGCAATTTCATAGCCCGGTTCTGGAGTAATGGTCAGCGTAACGACATCCCCAATAAAAGCCGCTTGCCTATCGGAACTAATCAGACCACCCGTCAACGGAAGGGGTACAACCTCATGCAATTCAGACGCATCAACAACGGTCACTGTCAAATCAAGCCCCGCGTACTCCGTCGTGCCGTTAGACTGGAAGGCCAACGTCATGACATTTTTCCTGCTGAACAGAGTGCCGATATCAAAAGCTCTTCCCGGCGCAACGCTTCCGGCATTGTTCAGCAAAGTAGTAGCACCTTCCGTTCCATCATAGATGGTCAATCCGTCCCTGCCATCGGTGGTCACGGAGCCATAAATCTTCAGCACATACCCTCTAGGCGCAGTCAACACCAATTTACCCGAAGTGTTCGCACTGTAGTTGCCCACACTGCCGCCATCGTCATACACCTTAAACGAAGTCACCCCATCAGGAATAAAAACGTTGACAGCCTCCGCCAGAGGCATCTCCACATGGAGGTTTGCCGCAGTCAAATCATTCGTGAACGAAGGAGTCACAGCAACATCGCTATACGGCATGTCGAACGAGGCTACACCTGCAGAATACCATTTACCGCCGTTAACTTTTACCGGAGTCTCGCCCGCCATAACGCTAACGCCATCCAGCACATAGCCATAAGCAGGAGTGGCATCTAACATCACTTCTTTCCACAAAGGCACTTCCGAATATATAGAACTTTTAAGCAACCCGTTTTCAGATGTCGCAACTTCAACAGAATGCCCGACAGAGCCATCCAGAACTGCAACATTCAAATCAAGACCGGCAGCATTGCCTTCTTCATCGGAATGGAATTGGAATGTCAATTCTCGATTCCTACTAACGTAGGTCCCGATATCAGAAACGGTTCCACTCATTTCATTCAGCACCCGTTCCGAGCCATCAATGACAGATAAATAGTCGCCATTAAGCAACGCTATGCTCCCTGTCAACTGTAGATAATTTCCATTGGGAGCATACTGGATTTGTAGTTTTTTTAATAGTGGGTTCATGAACAACCATATTCATTACCGGTTAAGTTAAATATATCCTTTTTTCTTGTTAAGTGGTATACCCTTGTGGTCTAGGCAGCCTGTTTTGACAGCCTATATTCAACCGGAGTCATGTATCCCAGCGAACTATGGAGCCGTTTCCGGTTGTAGAACAGCTCGATATACCTGAAAGCGGCCTCCCGCACGTCTTCGATGTCCTTGAAGTCACGCCTGTAGGCCATCTCCTTCTTGAAGCTTGCGAAGAAGCTTTCCATGCAGGCGTTGTCGTAGGGGCAGCCCGGTGCGCTCATCGAGGGCGTTATCCCGTTCTCCGAGAGCATCGTGCGGTAACCCATGCTACTGTACTGCACGCCGCGGTCGGAATGGAAGATGAGCCCGTCGTGATGGCCGCGTTGCATGATGGCATTGGACAACGCGCGCTTGACAAGTTCCGTGTCGATGTTCTTGCTTACGGCGTAGCCCACCGCCTCCTTGTTACACAGGTCCAACACCACGGCAAGGTACACCCAGCCAAGCGTAGTCTTGACGTAGGTGATGTCGCCGGCCCAGACGGCGTTCAGGCTGTCGGGATCGAACTTACGCTGCACCAGGTTCTCGCTGTACATGGCGTCGCATTTGCCCTTGCGGTAGGGTTTCCACTTCCTGAGTGTGACTGGATAGAGCCCGTTCTCGCGCATGATGCGGCGCAGTTTCCACACCTTTACCTCGACACCCTTGTCTTGGAGTGCCGCCAGCATCTTCGGGCAACCGTACACGCGGTGGTTTTCTTCGAAGGTGTCGCGGACCTTCTGGACAAGCCGTTCTTCGCGGGCCTTCTTCTCGGCACGTTTTTCCTGCTGGCGCGACCACTGGTAGTAGGAACACTGCGGTATTCCTAGGGCTCTGCACATCTTCCTGACTGAGTATTTCTTGCGGTTCACGTGTATCGCCTCGCATTTCAGTCGTGTGGTCGCATAAAGATGTGCAGGGATTTTTTTAGGATCTCTACCGTCTCCTTCTCGTCCGCAAGCTCCTTTTCACGCTTCTTCAGGAGTTTTTCCAGTTCCCTGTTCTTGGCGGCGAGTTCCTCGACGGACACCTTGCGGATTCGCCGTTCCTCGCGGTAGCTCGGCAGGTTGTGTTCCTTGCGGTACTCGTTTACCCACCGACCGACTGTATTGGGCCCGATTCCGAGTTCCTTGGCTATTTGGTTTGCTGACTTTTCGCCTTTCAGGACCAGCTTGATGACCTGTTCCCTTGTCTCGGAGCTATAGTTGATTTTTGCCATTGTTTTACCTTTTGGGGGTTGCGCAATGAATATAGTAGCTTATGCTACCCTCTTATTAAACTCCTGCATGGTCCATACAGAGTAAAGGACGCATCCGAATTATCGCTATAATTTCCGTCGGCACCGCCATTGTCGTAGACCTTCACAGCAGTCGCACCTTCTGGAATCACAGCATTTCCATCCCCCGCCACCGGAACGACAGCATGATAGCCACTTCCATCATCATCCAGCTTGGAAACAAGCAATACCTTTAAATCAAATCCTCTATCATTTACACCACCATCTGATGTATAACTAACAGACAAGACTCCACTATTAGAAACAAAAGGTCCTACGGTAAATGATGAACCGTATTTGCTAAAGAGTTTATTACCGTTGATGTTTCCATCATAGATGGACAATACATCCGTATCATAGTTTTCCCCAACATAAGACCCCGCAATCCTAAACGTATAACCCTCTGGGGCTGTCATCACAAGGGTTCCATCACAATCATCGCCATAATTTCCATTTTTTCCGCCATCGTCATACACCATGAACGACGTTATGCCATTAGCAACATCTTCAGACGTAAGAGTCAGCTCATACGTTTCCTTTTTATACATGTTCACGTAATATTCGCGGGCACTTTCATCATAAGAGAGTTCTATGGGAGTCGCCCAACCCGTAGATACGGCAAAAAGCGCAATCCATGCGCAAAGGAAAAGAGCGTGAAACACTGTTTTCATATGTTCCTCTTTAGTAAACTTTTTCCATACAACAAATACGGAAGCGAGGAGCGCTCCTTCCTACGTGCAAAATCTAGTTAAATTCGTCACGCTTTTTTGAATTGCTTGTGCATAAAAGATAACAGTCGCCTTCATTTGGCAACGAAAAAGTCCGTTACAAAAAGGCCCGCCAGGGGTGGCGGACCTCAGGTAATTCCGGCAATTTCGGGCGATATTCGCCGTTTTTGGGGTTATTTCACAAGAATACGGCCGGCATTCATCTGGCTACCCGCACGCACACGGAGCATGTAGATACCCGGCTTCGGGGCATCGAGGGTCACGCGGTTCACGCCGGCAAGGGCACTCGAAGCCACACTCCGGACAACGTTCCCCTTCAGGTCGAGCACGTCCACGCGCACTGCACTGCCCGCAAGGCCCGCACCCGCATCGAAGTCCACCTGGAGGGTCGCGCCCGCCTGCACCGCCTTAAGGCCGGCAAGCGTCTTGACCAGCGCGACCTTCGGAGCAGAACCCACGAACACGGTCGCGACCTTCGCTTCGGAAGAAAGCGCGACCTTCAGCGGTTCGCCTTCCCGCATGCGCGTCGTATTCCCGTCCACGGTCACGTACACGGAAAGCCCGCGGGATTCCAAACCGTCAATACCCGCAAACAACAGGTAACCCGTGCGCGGGCTCGTCGCCGTGAGATCGACGTTCCATTCATACGAAGCGCCCTCGCCCGCCGCCTTCACGCTCTTCATGAGCCTCTTGCCACCATCAAGTATCGAGAGGTTCACGTGGTCGCCCATACCGGCAGGCGGTTCCTCGGACTGCCTTGCAAAATCACCTACGCCGAGCACATTCCAGCTGTCCTTCTTGCCGCGACCGTCACTCAGCATGGCCTGCAACGCCCAGCCCGAAGCGTCACCAATCTTTGCAAACCTGCGGTTGAGCGTCCTGTCCATTTCCGCATTCGCGTCGACATTCGTGTCTTCATCGAACGACGGTCTCGCAGCAATTTCAATCGTCGTGCTCATGGAGCGGTTCAGTTGCGCCCACACCGCCTGGTAGGGACCGAGCTTGCTTACAGGCACATACTGACCCTCTTCCGGATTCCAGCGACTGTACTCCACGAGTGGAACCCTCTTCTTGCGATTGTCCTCGGACTCTTCCTCGGGTTCATCCAGGTCGTACTCGTCCACGCCCAGCTCTATTTGCCAGCCGTAGGGGTTCGCGACAAGGTTCCAGCCACCGTTCTCGTTCGTGAGGTTCCACGTAATGTCATCAGCGAACGCAGAGTCCTTCAGCACGAGCGGGCGTCCCTCGATAGAACTGTACCAGTAGCCGCGTTCCTTTTCGGGCGTCTGCGACTTGACCAATTCCTGATACTGCCAGTACTTGCCATAGTTCCTGTCCTCTGCCCACCAGTAGAACGTCTCGTCGCCGTCCCACGACAACTTGTCCATGTCCACATTGGCAAGCGAAATCATCTGCCAGGATTTTTCACCGGCAATCGCGATTTCGGCAACGACCTCGAAATCCTGTTCACGCAAGAGAGAGTCGTGGCCATCGCGCACCACGCTGGCGGTAAACAGGTAGAATCCGGCAGCAAGCGGGAAACGTTCCCACTCCAAGTCACAGGCATCCGTGGTACACCTGTACTCATTGCCGTCAAGTTCCTTCCCGTCATCGTTTTCAAGCGAAATGCGGATCGATGCCTCGCCATCCTTCACGAAGCCATCCTTGTGGAACGTGAAGCGGACTGCATTGCCCGACTGATAGAACTTGGCACCGTCCGTCACGACAGGTTCTGCGCTTTCGATAAAGTAGGCGCGGATTTCGGCACCATCAACAAGGCCCTCGAGCCATTCGCCGTTTTCAAACGGGATGGTGTCGCCGTCCTGGATAAGCAGAATCTTTTCGAGCACGTAGCCATCATCCGGGATAGCGCGCACCCTGAAACCGCCCGTGTATTGTTCAGGAGGCAGGATGATGGAGCCCTCGCCAAACGAGTGCACGCGCGGTTCACCCTCGCCTTCAAGCAGCTCTATGCGCCCGTTCTCGGCAACCGCCTTGACACGCGCATAGCGGGCGCTTTCCACGCACTGTTCAGCATCGCCCCACACGGCATACAGTTTCTGGGTATCCTGGAGTTTTTCATACAGTTCGCTAGACCAAGTCATAGCCCTGTACGTATGGATTTCCGCATCCTTCTCGGCAGACCAACCGAGCACGCACGAATTCGCCGTGTATATCCATGCAGGCAAACGCACCTGGTCATCGTTGTTCAAGACCTTCAGGGAATCGCCCTGGACAAAATCAAGATCGTAGAACACGTCTTCCTGTTTCGTGTTTAGGTCAAACGCCACAGAGATGAACTTTGAGAACTCGACAAGAAGTTCCGGCGAGCGGGAGCCGCTATAAAATTCAATCACGCCATCGCCATCTTGCATGGCGACATCGATTGTATCGGCTTCGCCCGAAGGTGCGTCCGCGTTTTCCATAATGCCACGGACAAATTTCACGTGCGAAAGCGCATAGCCCGGCTCGGATTCGGCACCCACGTGGAACCGGAAGAACGCCCACGCTCCGGGAATCGCCATCGTGGAATCTTCAAAATCGTGCCTGAACGTCAAAGTGTCCACCGGGTTCACAAGTTTCTGCCAGAGATAAACCTTACCGCCCTCCGGGCCGATATCGCCCTGGTAGTGCAGCGAAATCTGCGAATTCTCTATATTGTCGCAGCCACCCATTTCATAAGTTTCCTTACCGGGCTGACCATCCGCTTCCGTTACAAGAGAATTATTCCAGGATCCGTACAAACTAAACACATTGTCTACGGGTTCAACCGCATTGAGCACGTCCGCATCCAGTTCTCTCGCAAGGAAATCCTGCTTATCGGGACTGACGCTCCAGCCACCAAAACACCTCGTTGTGTCTGTCGTATACAGCATCGGCAACGCGGCCGTCTCGTAGGTTTCCCTTGAATAAATTGCGAGCGTATCCGTATAGCCGGCCACAAACACGTCCATATCAGCGGCATTCACATCGAACGAGATTGCATAGGGAATCGCCTCGAGTTCGGGAATCGCGTGCAGGAGGTAGTAATAATGGAAGTCATTGGTCAACATATCACCCATTCCCACAATAGCGGCAATAACGCTATCCATATCGACAACGCCGTCGGCATCGAATTCCGCACTCCACTTCAAGAACGACCCGTTCTCCATGTTGTCCATAAAGGCGGCCTTGATTGACGACGGTTCCGCGAAATAGTTTTTCGTTGTTTCAAAAGTAACCGCCTTGGAGCATTCTTCCGATGCCTGACCTTCTTCGTAGCACTCCTCTATGTTTCGGTAGCCTGTCATGTGCGCCCAGAAATCCGCCTTCCATTTTTTCAGGATAAATCCCGCATCGGCGGCAATGCTGTACTTGGAAGCCATCGGGACAGACGGATTGTTAAAATACCCCGCACTTGCCGTATCAAATTGTGCCAACAGGCCATCCTTGTAACCATACGCAGTATACATGATTGCATGGTTACCGCTCACGCCGAGAGCCATGGTCGGAGTCTCGGAAATTCCCCCAATCGGGGCATAAATCAAGTGAATGGTATCGCTGTACTCCGGACCGTAACGGCCAGCAATATCTTCCATTATCCGTGCAAAGGTCTTGGTATCACCAAGTTCACCATCAATCTTATCAACATCACAGTTCCCGCCTTCCCTACAATTTATATAGTAACTATCTATGCCGTACTCAACTTTTGTACCGTCATTCATCACGAACACGGGAGGGATAACGGCATGTTCGTTATAACGGCGTACCTTCGTCACCTTCGGCCAGAGATACACCGGGTACGGCAAGGTTTCGTCCAAGTTTCCATACGATGCCGCAGGTTGATCCACAACAACTACCGCCGTCTCGTAGACGACCACGAAACTGCTGTTTTCTTCCGTTTGGTAAAGCACGTCTTGCCACATCGGGTAGGTTTCAAGGTCTATTTCATAGGTTTCCTCGAAAACACCAAAATCAACGCTCAGCGCCCGAATGCGCTTTACAAAATCAGGGCTCACGCGGCGGTCCTTTTCCGTATAGGTAACAAGCGTGTACTCCGTATAATCGTCTTCGGGGGCATAGACTGAATCCAGGATGCCTTCCAGGGATTCCTTGTCCGCATCGGTAAACTTGGAAACAATGTCCTGGATATCCAGTTCCACCTTGTATGCAGTGCGGTTTTCACCTTCGCCGCAAACATGCACAAATTCACCGTTATCGTTTTCCCAGCAGGTATAATCATCTTCTACATTGGTCTCACCACCGGAAGCCCTATTTTCTTTTTGGGTTAACACATAAGCCAACAAGCGCGATTTCATAGTAGATTCGTCAAGAACACCGTTCAACAGTCTGGCATCCTTCGCATTGACAAACCCGCTACCATCTATGTCTAGCACGCCCGTAGATACAAGCGGAGTATTTTCGGATGCAATAGCGTTGCGGTAGTTGTGTGTTATACTATAATGGAAATCCGCAGCATAGCTTTCTCCCTCATCCCAGTCGGTCACCGTTTCCCCGCCCAGAATCATTGTCCCAAGAACCTGTTTTACATTCACATCCTTGGTACCGATATGCACGTTCGAAGTAAGCATCACGCCGTCCGCATCGTTTTGCCTGGACAAAACTTTACCTACGGCAAACCCCACATTGTCTGCACCCGCAAGAATATCACCTTCGCTCAAGTTATCAAAAATAAAAACCCGATAAGAATTGAATTCGCCAAACAATCCGCCCACAGCACCGGAATCGGCGATGGTTGCAGCCGGCACATCGATATCACCTACAACTCTCGCCCTATAAAACTTGATTAAATCTCGCGGAGAAGTCACCTGTCCGGCAAGGCCGCCAGCAAACAATTTTTTCACCGTACTCGAAGATACCGTTATGAGGTTACTGCCTTCGGGCGCCTTGACGGTAGACATGTAGGAATAGAATCCGCCGGCCCCCCTTTCACCACCATTAGCCACACCCACAAGGCCACCCGCATAAACGACGCCTGTAGATGCTGCCTGCATAGAAACTGTAACAGTGTCGGCATCGCAAACGACTTCCATAGTTCCACCCTGATTAGCATTTGGCCCGACCACGCTCCCAAACAAGCCGCCCATCGCCACATTGATTTCGCCTTCCCCACTGCTGGCAATAGAAGCCTTGACATCGCTCTGCGCAACAGCAAGAGTCTTAGTCGCGGCCACCGCACCGGCAACGCCTCCAAAGAACTGCGCTTCGGCACCCGCAGCAACAAGTCTCGCATCAACGTTGTCGTGTGCCACCCGCAAGCCACTAGCACGTTGTATCATCCCAAACTCGCCACCCGCATACACTTCACTTATGATATTCTCAATCTCCTCCGTTTCTGGGTCAGGCGTTCCCTTTGCCGCTACAACCGCATGGATGTCATTCAGGGAATCGGTAACAAGCACATTTTCAAAAGACACCTTGCCAACCAAGCCACCAGCATAGGTAGCATAGCCCGTAGAGTTCACGAATAAGTCAATTTTATTGCTTAGATTCCGGAGTTCAGTCGTCCCTCGCGTACTACTCATAAGGCTTCCGACAAGGCCTCCAGCAGTGACATTGTCAGCGCCATTAGGCACCACAAGGGAGACGGTATCGCCGCCGAACGTGAACTCGGGATTTTGCACCCCAGTAATCACTCCAGCAAAACCACCGGCAGTCACAGCGTCTCCTTCTTCGGCAGCAAGAACCTGTACATCGACAGAAATGCCATTGACAGCAGAGCTGCCCTGCATACTCGAAAACTCTGCTCGACCGAACACACCCCCCACTATCTGGCCACGCAAAGTCGCATCCACTTGCACGGAATATGTACTACTGGTCTCGGCGCCATAACAAGCGACAATTCCTGCCGCCACATATGAAGAACTGACAATAGAATTAGTCACCGAAATATTATCAAAAGAAATGTTGGTTACCGTATCCGCAACTACAGCCGCACGGGCTTCGACACCAGTCGCCTTTACGTAGGCGCTATCGAAATGAATGTCAATGAACCGAGCGTTTTGAACGTCTACAATTACTTCGTTAGGAGTTCCGAAACTTTGAACACCCTTGAAAAAAGACTTATCCCCCTGCCCGATATCGCAATAGCCCTTGATTGTCTTGCCATTGCCATTTATCTCCGTAACATAGTTCGTAAGAACGTCTACAGGAATAAGCACCGGGTCAAAAGCGCTCACGCATACCGTATCACCGTTAGAGACTTCGAAACCGCCCAAGTCAAGGTCGGTTTCAAAACGGAGCTCAAATCCATAGCACAAGCCGTCCCCACTGCAAATTTGCATTGCTTCTTGAATTTCGTTATTGAGTTTTTCGCGGAAACCACCTGTTCCGCTCCAAACGGAAAACAAGTCACCCACACGAAAGCCTTTTTCAATAGCCTCGTCTTGGTTGCCAAACTGGCTTATATAGCAGACCTTCGTAAATGTTTGAATGATTTCATCCGGGTAAGAAGGCTCCGGATACTCGTCATTACACTTGATTCCGGTCCATTTTTCTGCGGCAGACGCCCCAGAAACAAAGCCCCAAACCATAAGGGCTGCCAACAAGAAACATTTCGAGTTCAACTTCATAGATGCCTCGCTTTTTCCTAACAAGATAAATAAAAAAAGATAGCTCGGTAAAAAATCTTTTGCCGTTGTGCCCGAATTCACATCCAAAGCCTCCAATAAAGTGTTAAAGCGCACATTTTGCCCCGACAACCAGGCAAGGACGTCCCATTTTTCTAAATTTTCGGCGGTTTTGAACCATTTCCAAGGAGTCAGGATGTTCAAGAAAATTATTCTCGCGCTCGCAGTGCTCGCCTGTGCAAGTTTTGCCACATGGGACTACTATCCCATCCCGCAAAACAAGAACGGAGGCGCAGAAGCGGGCCTCTACTATGACAAGGACCACCGCTGGTCGCAAGCAGGCCTCAAGATGGGCGCCCGCCTTACGATGATCAAGAGCCTCGAAATCGCCTTTACCGGCTGGGGCTACCAGTTCTGGAACGAGGAAGACTGCTCGGGCTGCGTGAACGGCGGCGACGGGCTTCGCGACCTCACCATCGGCGGGCGTTTCGAAATCGCCCCGATGATTACCGCCTTCCTCGACTTCAACCTTCCCGTAGGTGACGACGAGTACGACGGCGCAGGCACGAACCCGCCCTCCAGCGGAGAATTCTCCATCTACGCAGGTGCGCAGTTCTCGGCCCCGACAAAGATGGACGGGCTCCTGTTCGGCACGGAAGCGGGCTTCCTCTGGGGTTTCGAGCACGACAACCACGAGCGCGGGCTCGACATCCATGTGGGCGCCGAAGTGGGTTACACCATCCCGAAAGTCGGCCTTACCCCCTATATCGGCATGCTCCTCAAGTTCCGCCTCAGCGAGAGCGTATGGTACGATGGCAACGATACCGAACACGGCTATGCCGACCGCAGATCCCGCCAGTACAACCTCTGGATGGGTATCGCCTACGACATCACGCCGATGATTACCGTGAAGGGACAGTTTATCTTCCGCAACGAGAAGTACAAGGGCGTTTGGACTGACGGGAACCCGCACCACCTCGGTGGCGACGCCAACGGGCTCTACATGGCGGCAGTTTTCAATTTCTAGCTTTTTTTCGCACAATATAACAGCGAACTACGAATTATTTAGAAAGTATTAGGACGACGCGGGTAAAATCCGCGCCGTTTTTTATTTTTTGAGAAAAATCACATTTTCCGGGACACACGCACTTTTTTTATGGCAAAAGTGCGTTTTTTATATTATATTTTTTTAAAACCACAAACAAAAGGATTCAATATGCTCAAGAAAATCATTTTGGCAGCGGTTGTCGCAGCGACGGCTTCCTTTGCACAGATCAACGTCGGTGTCCGCGCAGGCCTCGACATGAACACCTTCTGGGGTGACGACACCGAAGACGCCGCTTCCGGAATCGGTTTCCAGGCCGGTGTCGGCATGAAGATGTCCCTCCCGATGCTCCCCATCACCGTGGCACCGGAAGTCGTAATCGACATGCGTAACTTCGACCCGAGCGACAACGTTACCCTGACCGAATGGGCCTTGGACATCCCGGTGCTCGTCCGCTTCTCCCTGCTCCCGATTCTCTACCTCGAAGCCGGTCCGGAATTCGCATTCAACCTGAGCGTTTCTGCCGAAGATGACGACGGTCACGAAATCGAATACGACGACGACTACTTCAACACCTTCGAATTCGACCTGGTGTTCGGTGTCGGTACCGGCATCGTTCCGCTGGTCGACATCGACTTCCGCGTGGTTCTCGGTATGACCAACTTCTTCGCCGACCCGAAGCTCGGCGATCCGCTCGATGTTTCGAACATGCAGTTCGTTCTCGGCGCCACCTACTGGTTCTAACCGAAACTGCTAGCGCATAGCATTTAAAAAAAACGTGCAGCGATGCACGTCTTTTTTTATACCCGAATGTCACCCTGGAGCAAGGCGCAGGCCAATGCTGTCATCCTGGAGCCCTGTCAAGGGCGATAGGATCCATTACAATTTAAAGAACAAGTCATCCCATTCAGGATTCATCGACTGTATCAAGGCAATCTTCTTTTCCCGGAGCAAATTCTTCTTTGTAAAGCCTCCAAAGACCTTCTCCTTATGTTGCATTACTCGATTTTTCAAATCGCTCGTAACACCTACATATAAGGTTCCATTTCTCTTATTGAACAGAATGTACGTGTACCCTTTCTTTTGCATGAATTGGAAAGTACAAAAAGAGCCATTGAAAAACAATGGCTTGGATTCTATCGGCCCCGAAGGGGCCTCCAGAATGACAAGATGGGTTATCTCACGTCATACACCGGGACCGGCAAACTCTCGCCGGCCTTCATCGCGGCGTCAAGTTTCTTGGACTTCTCCGGGTCAAGCCACCAGTAGACGGGAATGGCGTCTTCGCGGTTGAAATGGTCCAGCACACCAGCAGGAGTGCCGTAGCGGTTCCAGTAGAGGATGCGGTGGTGGTCGCACTGCCACATGAGCACGTACGGCACGATTTCGGCGAGGCGGTTATCGAGCGCCTTCAGGATTTCGTTCCGCTTCGCGAGGTCGAATTCCGTCTTCTGCAGGTTGATGAGGCTGTCGACAACTTTATCCTGAACGCCGGCCAGGTTGTTCGTCCCCTTGTCCATCGCGGTAGCAGAAGACCAGCTGGCTTCCGGGTCGCGGAGGCGGCCAGCACCCCAGTTCACCCAGTAAAGGTCAAAGTCGGCATCGTCCAGACGCTTGCGCAAAGTACTCTGGCTCATCTGCTCGATGGTCGCCACCACGCCCACCTTCTTCAGGTCTTCCTGGAACAGCGTGAGGTGGCGCAGGTCTTCCTGGCTCGTGATGAAGTTAATCGCAAACGGCTTGCCATCCTTCTCGAGCACGCCCTGGCCGTTCACCTTGTAGCCCGCCTCAGCAAAGAGCGCGCGGGCGCTATCCGGATTGAACGTGTAGAGCGGCGCCGTCGGGTTCTTGTTGCCTTCCCACAGGTCGGGGTAGTAGCTGTTCAGCAAGAAGTACTGGCCGAACATGTACTTCTCGTTCATCGCCTCGCGGTTCAGGAGCATCGAAAGGGCGCGGCGGACGCGCACGTCCTGGAACTGCGGCTTGCGCAGGTTGATGGCCATGCCCTGGAACCCGATGGGCTCCTTGTTGAAAATGCGCTGTTTCACGGCCCAGCCCTTCTTCACGGCGTCGAAGTCGGTCTGCTTCATCCAGATGCTGCTCGTGTAAATCGCATAAGCGTTGAAGTCCTGCTTCTTGAAGGCTTCCAGCGCCTTCGTCTGGTCGTTCATGAAGCGGTAGCGGATTTTCTGGAAGTTGTACTTGCCGCGGTTCCAGTTCTTGTGGAAACCCCACCAGTCGGCGCGACGTTCCAGTTCCACATAGCGGTCCTCGCGGAAGGTCTTGATCTTGTACGGACCCGAGACTACTGGGAACTCGTAGCGGATCTGGTTGAAGTCCTTCCCTGCCCAGGCGTGCTTCGGGAACGCGAGCATGCCCGCGGCTTCCCAGAAGTTACCCCAGTGCGATTCCTTCGCGGTCATCTTCACCGTGAGGCTGTCGACCACCTCCGGGCGGTCGAAACGGCTAAGCCCGACCTTGAAAATCGGCGTGAGGTTCTTCTCGTCCATGATGACGTCGTAGTAGTACTGCACGTCCTCGGCGGTGACGGGCTTGCCGTCGCTCCACCGGGCCCGCGCATCTACGTGGAAGGTGAACGTCTTGCCGTCTTCCGATACGCTCCAGCTGTCGGCGAGGATACCCACTTCGCGGTCCTCGGTGGAGTGCAGACTCACGAGCGGCTCGAACATCATACCCATAAGCTCGGCAGAAAAGCTGTTGTAGTCTTCCCACATGTTGAACGACTTCGGCATCGCAGAGCCCCAGAGGGTAATCGTCCCGCAGGGGCGAGCGTCCTTGGAGGCAACCGGGTCGAACTCGCCCGTTGCGGTGGAATCGACCGGCAATTCCGGGCAGTTCAACTCGGCGTTCTTGCCCGCAGGCTTCGCGCCCGCAGAGCCCTGCTCGTTGCAGGCGGTAAGGGAAAACATCGTTACCAGGGCCAGCGCACCAAGGCCAGCAGCACGAAAAACAGGGAAGGAAAAATGTTTCATACCCCACAAAATAGATTTATTCGCCCTATTTTTGGGAAAAACGCGCCTGTTTTCCATCGTACACAAGAAATAGCAGACTTTTTTCCAAAATGCGCATCCGCGAAAATAGATTTACCTTGTAAAACAAGGTAAAATCATGAAACTTACAAAAATCGGCATTTTCACAGTCACCGCCTGCACGCTAGCGCTGGCAGACATTACCGGTACCGTCGTCGACGAATCGGGCACGCCCCTCCAGAACGCAGTCGTCTCCATGAGGAACCTCCCGAGCCTCCTTTCGAACGCACGCACCCTCACCGACACCCAGGGCAAATTCGTCTTCACCGACGAATCGAGCGCCATCAAGGGAGCACTCGATATCAGGAACGACCGCCTGGTGCTGAATGCCAAGAAGAATGCCGCCATCGAGATTCTCGACCTGACCGGGAAGATTGTCAAAAGCAAGACCCTCGACACCAGCACGCGCACCTACCCCATCAAGGACGCAAACAAACTAACAGCCGGATTGCCGAACGGGATGTACGTCGTGACCGTCAACATCGACGGGAAACGCACCCCGCTTTCTAAAGTCAGCACCACGGCCAACGTGAAGACCGCGCTCAAGAAGGAAGGCGGCGAGAGCCTGGTCATCCGCAAAGCAGGATTCCTGCCCGAGACCCTCAGCGTTAACGGCCCGAAGGACTACGGCCAGATTACCCTGAAGCGCGACCCCATCGAAACGACAATCGACAACCTCATCGCCACCATGTCGACCGACGACATGATCGCCCAGATGACGCAGGCACAGGCCCCCACGACAAGCTGCGGCGGCTCTACCTGCGGTTCTGCACTCGAGGGCGGTGGCGGATACACCTCCAGCTTCTACTCCCGCGCCTGGAACAAGAGCATTCCCATCATTTACGGCAAGGACAACGTGCACGGCATGGGCGACGTGAAGAACGCCACCATATTCCCGCACAACATCGGGCTCGGAGCCACCCGCGATTCCGCGCTGGTCCGCAGGATAGGCCAGGCCGTCGCAGAAGAAATGTGGGCGGCACATATCGACCTGAACTTCGCACCCGCAGTGACTGTCCCGCAGGATGAGCACTGGGGCCGCATGTACGAAGGATTCGGCGAGACCCCGGAACTCGCCGCAAGCCTCGGTGCCGCATATGTGCGCGGGCAACAGGGCGACCGCTTCAACGCGGAATGGCGCGTCATCAGCACCGCGAAGCACTTCGTTGGCGACGGCGCCACCGACAACGGTCACGACCGCGGCAACGCCACCATGACCGACAAGGAACTCTACGAGAAGTACCTGCCGCCCTACGAGGCCGTCGTCGAGCAGGGCGTGCTGAGCGTCATGGCGAGCTTCAACCAGATTAACGGAATCCACCAGCATGTCGATTCCGCAAGGCTTACCGGAATCCTCAAGACCGAACTCGGGTTCGACGGCTACGTGATTGCCGACTGGGAAGGCATCGAGAACTCCACCACGCCGGGGGCCGCGGGCGACTACTCCGGAACCGTGACAGGCACTTCCTCGAAGGACGCCATCAAGAACGCCATCAATGCGGGCATCGACATGGCAATGGTACCGTCTTCTGCCGCAGATTTCGTGAGCAACATGAAGTCGCTCGTACAGGCGGGGCAGATCAGCCAGGACCGCATCAAGGACGCCGTCCGCAGGATTCTGCGTGCAAAGATTCGTGCCGGAAGGCTCGACAACCCGAACGGTCCCAGCGCATACGTAGGCGTCACCAGCAACATCGGGAGCGCCGCCCACAGGCAGATTGCCCGCGAGGCCGTGCAGAAGAGCCTCGTCGTGCTCAAGAACGAGAGCGTTCTCCCGCTGGCGACTACAGACAAGGTGTTCCTTACCGGAAGCCACGCAAACAATACCGGGCTTCAGTGCGGCGGCTGGACGCAAGGCTGGCAGGGCAGCACCAGCAACAACATCTCAGGCGCGACCTCCATCCAGGCCGGTTTTGACGAAGTCGCGAGCGGCGCCCGCGTCACCTCCGCCGACGCGGCAGGTACCATCGTCTACGTAATCGGCGAAGTCCCGTATGCCGAATGGTACGGCGATTTCCGCAACGGCGACTTCAACAACAAGGTCATCTCTTCCGCAAGCTACGAGGGCGTTTCCTTCAGCACCACCGATTCCTACATATCGCAAATCAAGAACTGGCAATCCGCAGGGCACAAGGTCGCCGTCGTGTTCATCACCGGCCGTCCGCTCCCCGTCACCTCGCTCATCGAGGCCGCCGACGCATTCGTGGTCGCATGGCTCCCCGGCAGCGAAGGTGCTGGCGTTGCCGACGTGCTATTCGGCAAGGTATCGCCCACGGGCAAGCTTCCGCACACCTGGCCCAAGGATGCAAGCCAGATTCCCATCAACGAAGGCGACGGGAAAGAGGGATTGTATCCATATGGTTACGGACTGACATACTAGGCGTCTCCCCTGCATTGGGGCGCACCTTGTTTATATCTAAAAAGTTCGTTCGCGCACGACGTATTGCGGCGACTGGTTGATGCTGATGTAGATACGGCCGACATATTCACCGATAAGCCCGAGCAGCAGCATGATCATGCCGCCCACAAAGAGCAACGTGGCAAGCATGCTGGTATAGCCCACGGGAACTTCGGGATTGAGAAATTTCTGATAAACGATGTAGAGGCCTGCGACAAACCCGACAAGGGCGCTCAGGAACCCGACTCGTCACACCGCAGTCCACCGTCATACCGAAGCCACGTGGTGGCGAGAGCATCCATGGACAACTTGTGCCTTCGGCATCAAGATGACTCACTCTTTCGTCTAATCTACGGTCTAAAATACCTTTTCGGCTTGACGGGTTTCTCGCCGGACGGCTGCGGGGCGTTCTTCTCGCGCTCCGCCTCCTCGGCCTTGAGCATTTCGAGCGTCGTGCGGGCCGCTTCCTGCTCCGCCTTCTTCTTGTTCGGGCCCGTCCCGCGGCCGTAGACCTTGCCGTTCACGTGAACCTCGGCGGTGAACACCTTCTCGTGTTCCGGCCCCGACTCGTCCACAATCTTGTATTCCGGCGCCACGTGAATAGAGCTCCCCTGGGTGTATTCCAGCAGGGCGCTCTTGTAGTTCACGAAGTCTTCGGCGCTCATGATTTCCGCCACCCGCGGGAAATGGAACCGGTTGAGAATCGCCCGGACCTCGTCGAGCCCGCCATCCAGGTAAACCGCCCCGAGAACCGCCTCGTAGGCGTCGGCCAGGATGCTTTCCTTGCCCCGACCGCCCATCTTGGCCTCGGACTTGCCTATCTTGACGTACTCGCCCAAATCCCATTCCTTCGAGGACTGCGCGCAGGCGTGCCCCGAGACGATGGCGCTCTTCCGCTTTGAGAGTTCGCCCTCCGGGTCGTTCGGGAAGGCCTTGTACAGGTACTCCGTGGTGAGCATGTTCAGCACGGAATCGCCCAAAAACTCGAGCCGCTCGTTGTTGCTCGTGTACGAGATGTCCTTCCCCATCAGGTAGGACCGGTGGACCAGGGCGTGAGCCAGCAGTTCCGGTTCGCGGAACCGGTACCCGAGCTTCGCCTCAAGCCCGTCACCGGACTTCTGGCGAAACCAGAGTTTTAAGACTTTATGCAAAAGGGTTTGATTTTCCATAGGCGGTAAAGAAAAAGGGCAACCCGTCCGGGGTCGCCCTATTTAGTCCTGTTTTCGAAGAACCCGGCTAATTAAGCCTTCTTGGCTTCGATGAAGGCGACCACGTCAGCAACCTTCTGGAACTTTTCGGCGTCAGAATCGAGGATTTCGACTTCGAATTCGTCTTCGATAGCCATCACGAGTTCGACGCGATCGAGAGAGTCAGCACCGAGATCGTTGCCGAATTCGGATTCGGGCTTCACGTCTTCGGCCTTAACGCCCAGCTTGTCAACGATAACAGCGGTGACCTTCTTGAAAATTTCTTCGTTCATTGTAATCTCCATTTGGATTGATTGTTTGACTTAAAATTTAGTAAAAAACGCCTAGGCGTTCAACCCCCCGTCAACCCCCAGAATCTGGCCTGTGATGTAGCAGGCATCGTTGGAGGCCAAAAAAGCGACCGCATTGGCCACATCTTCGGGCTTTCCGATACGTCCGAGGGGGATCTGGGCTGCATATTTTTCCTTGGTGGCATCGTCCATGGCGGCAGTCATGTCCGTCCCGATAAAGCCGGGGGCGATGGCGTTCACCGTAATGCCGCGGGAGGCAAATTCCCTGGAATTCGAGCGGGTCATACCGATAATGCCCGCCTTGGCGGCGGCGTAGTTGGCCTGGCCGGCCTGGCCGCGCAGGGCATTGATGCTCGAAATATTGATGATTCGGCCGGTGCGCTTGCCCATCATGGTGCGGGCCACGGCACGGGTGCAAAGGAACACGGAACGCAGGTTCGTGGCAATCACGGCGTCAAATTCCTCGTCCTTCATGCGCATCAGGAGGCCGTCGCGGGTAATACCGGCGTTGTTCACCAAGATGTCTACCGTACCCATGTCGGCAATAATCTGCTTGAACACGTTCTGCACCGTTTCGGAGTCGGCCACGTTGCATGCGTAGCTCTTGACCTGCACCCCAAGTTCGGCGGAAAGTTTGGCCGCCAGGTCTTCCTTGACCGAGGTAGAGAGGATGGCGACGTCGGCACCCTCGCTTGCAAGCTTGGTGGCGATGGCGAGACCGATACCGCGGGAAGCGCCGGTCACGATGGCTTTTTTACCTGTAAGTTTACCCATAGTAGAACCTCTTTCTGTTAACCGTGTCATTCTGAGCGGAGCCACCAGGCGTAGTCGAAGAATCTAAAATTGACTCAAAAGAGATCCTTCGATGCGCTTCGCTTACTCAGGATGACACTCTGAATGTTATCCCTTAAGTGCCTGGAATGCCTCGATGGTTTCGACCGGAGTGACCTTCACGTCGCGGCTGATCTTACGCATCAGGCCCATGAGCACCTTGCCGGAACCCACTTCGACACCCTGCGTCACGCCCAAGGACATAGCCTTGTTCATGCAATCGTTCCAGCGGACCGGAGACACCAGTTGGCGCACCAGCAGGTCGGCAATTTCGCTACCCTTCGTGACCGGTTCGGCAATCACGTTGGCAATCACCGGCTTTTCGACATCGTTGAACTTGGTCTTCGCGATGGCTTCGGCAAGGCCAGCCTGGGCGAACTGCATCAGCGGGCTGTGGAAGGCACCCGAAACGGCGAGCGGAATAGCCTTGATACCGGCGGCACCGCAGTTTTCGACGAGTTTGTTCACGCCGGCGACCGCACCGGACACCACGATCTGGCCCGGGCAGTTGATGTTCGCGGGCACCACAGCACCCACATCCTTCACGGCTTCGCAAAGTTCAAGAATCTTGGCTTCGTCCTGGCCCATGATGGCAGCCATGGCACCCGGGTTCTTGCTACCGGCGCTGGCCATAAGTTCACCGCGGGTACGCACCAGGCGGAGACCCTCTTCGAAGCTGAAACCGCCGGCAGCATAGATGGCGGAATATTCACCGAGGGAGTGACCCGCCACGTAGTCGAACGCGAAACCTTCGGACTTGAGGAGTTCCATCACCATGGCAGACACGGTAAAGAGAGCCGGCTGCGTGTTGTCGGTGCTCTTCAAGACTTCTTCGGGACCTTCGGCCATGAGCTTCGAGAGCGAGAAGCCGAGAATCTCATCGGCCTGCATCATGAGTTTCTTGGCCGGTTCAAAAGTAGAAGCGAGCGTCTGGCCCATGCCCACGTACTGGGCGCCCTGACCCGGGAAAAGCAAAATCGTCTTAGACATTATATACATACCTCTGCGGTTAGCCCGCAATTTTTGTTCCCCCCAAATTTAAAAAAGAACGGTGGGATTTCTAGAGCCGCCGGGCAAAAACCGCGCAATCCCCCGCAAATGAAAGGAAAATAGAATGTTTTTGTAAGCAGGTACGAAATGAGACTAGGGAGGGCTACGCACGACTAGCCCTCCCTAAGACCCTCCCGACGCGCACATAATTGCCTAGAACAAGGCAAAGGTTTTAGGGTTGCGGCAATTAAGTGCACGCGCACACCTTCGGTGTGCATATAAAAAAAAGAGACGGAACCGCAAGGTTCCGTCCCCAAAAGCCTTTTGCAAACAAACTAACTAAAGCCGGTTACTTGGCTTCGGCGGGTTCGTCCTTGATGGCGAGCAAGCGTTCGTTGACGTTCTTCGAGACACCCTTCTCAGCGTACTTGGCGGCAACTTCCACAGCCTTCTCGATTGCGAGGGCGTCGGAGCGGCCGTGAGCGATGATGCCCGTGCCGTTGAGGCCGAGGAGCAGGGCTCCACCCGTCATGCGGTAATCCCACATCTCGTCGAAACGACGACCTTCGGGAGTATCGATAACACCGAACATCTTCTTGTGCAGTTCATAGAAGCCTTCGAGCATCTTCAATACAACGTTGCCCGTATAGCCCGAGGTCACCACCACGTCGGCGACACCTTCGATAAGCGTTTCACCTTCGATATTGCCGATGAAGTTCACCGGGGCGGACTTCAACAGCTGGTGCGCTTCCTGGAGCACCGCCGGACCCTTGTGTTCTTCTTCGCCCATGTTGAGGAGGCCGACCTTCGGCTTCTCGTAACCGAAGTAGGTCTCGGCGAAGGCGGAACCCGCGATGGCGAAATCCACCAGCGTGGAGGCGCGTTCATCGACGTTCGCACCGGCATCGACCAAGATGATCGGACGGTCGGCGGTCGGGATGACGCAGCCGATGGGCGGACGGCTGAACTTGTCGGTCGTACGGCCCAGAAGCATGAGGCAGCTAGCCATCATGGCACCGGAGTTACCGGCACTCACGGAAGCATCGACCATGCCCTTCTTCTGCAGGGCCACACAGGTCACCAGGCCGGAGTGCGGCTTGGTCTTGAGAACCTGAACAGGGTGTTCGTCCATGGCCACAGGATCCGGTGCATCGACCACGGAAATGCCTTTGCCAGCATAGCCAAGTTTTTCGAGCTTAGCCTTGACCACGGCCTCCGGTCCGCACAGGACCACGTGCAGGTTGGCGTTCTTATTGACTGCGTTTACCGCACCTTCAACAACGACGTCGGGGGCGAAATCGCCGCCCAGAGCATCAAGAGCAACTTTTACCATGAACATCTCCTTGCAACAAGCGTTGCATTCAACGAATTAGGCTTCGGCGTCCTTCATGTTGACAACTTCGACACCATTGTAGTAGCCACAAACCGGGCACACGCGGTGCGGGCGCTTTGCAGAACCGCAGTGGTCGCAGGTAGCCATCGCGGGCACTTCCATCTTCCAGTGGGTGCGGCGCTTGTCACGACGGGCGGTCGAGGTTTTTCTTTTAGGTACTGCCATTTTTAACTCCTATTTTCCATTTTGCTCTTTAGAGCCTTGAGTTTCTCCCAGCGCGGGTCCATGGGCTTTGCGGCCTCGTCGGAACCTTCGTCGGGCGGATTGTTTGATACAAAGATAAAATCTTCGTCAGGATTTTTCACGGGCGCGACCGGTTCTTGCAGTAAAACCAGCTGTCGGATGCACTCGGATACATCTACGAAGTCCTGCCCCTGGGGAATCTTGTAGGCGAAGACATCTGCATCGTCCTCGTCCAGCTCCTGCTTTGCGATAGGGAGCCTCTCGACCTCCGCCACGATTTCGGTCGTAAACGGGCGGTCGAACAAGTCCAGCGTCCTGGAACAGGTCAGAGTTTGCACTCCGGAGAGCGTACCGGTCACGAGACACTTACCGGGGCCTTCGGGGCTCACCAGCACCTCGGCTACCAGATCGCCCTTGAGGTGCAGTTCGTCGAAGATTTCGGGAGCGTCGGCATGGGACCAGACTGCTCGGCGGTCTTCGGGTTCAGTAAGTTTCTGTGCGATATCGATTCTCAAAGTGGCCCAAATTTAATAAAAAACAAGCCTGATTTCAACATTCAGGCTTAAACTATATGCGGGAGGGGGACAGCTCGGAGTTTTAGCCGTTCTATTTGCTCGGGTCGGGCTGGTCCCAGGGGTAGGCCAGGACCGCAGAATCGGGCGGCATCACGGGTATCATGACCTCCGTCGGGAAGTATTCCGTAGTCGTGGTGATGTATTCCAGGGGCAGCAGTGCTCCGGCAGCAATGCCCATCGGCATCCCGACCGCCTTGACCGCGACCTTGGTCGCGCTCTCGGTCGTCCCCCTGCGCAGAATGGTCTGCGTGCTATACCCGCCATCGCCACGGTGTATCACCGCCTCCCCATACACGACGCCGTTCTTTTCGGCCTCCAGGTACATCTCGTCGCCTCCGGCAACCGGGGCTTTGCAGTTCCTAGAGTCGTCGCAGACCTTCTTGCCGTTACAGTAGATGGCATAGCCTTCGCGGGAATCGTCCACCTCGACCTTCACGGTCGCACCGCCGGCAAGCACCGCGGGCACAACGCCACACGCCATCACAAGGAGAATCTTCTTCATCGGATTTTCTCCTTCGAGACGCGGCTCACTATGGGAATGAATTCATTCGGGTCGTATGCGATGTGGCGGTAAACCCATATGAGGGAGTTGTCCTTCGACTTGCGCATCTCGAACACGACAACGACGCCCGCCGTATCGCGGACCAGCTGCAGTTGCAGTTTCCGGTTGCTCTGCTGTTCGTCCTCGACCAGCGTCACGTTGTCATCGATGATTACATACTGCTTGGTCAGCACGCGCAGGCGCTCGCCGTAATCCGGGTGTACTCCTTCTACTTGCACCGGGGGCATGTACACCTTGGAACACCCGCAAAGCATTGCGGCGCAAAGCAGCATAGCCATAAAACCAAAGCGAACGAACAAATTCATAGGCTTCAATATAAATTATTTCTCCACCACGGAGCCGGAGAGTTCGCGGAAGTCGTCCTTCTTGTAGAGCGTGACCCCAGGCGACACGATGTGGAACACCGACTGTTCCGCAAGCGTATCAAGGTTGAACCTGAAGGAATCCAGACGGATGCGGTAGCTGTCCACCGTATTGTCGAAAGAAACCACATAGGGCGGGCGCGCAAGTTCCCCGCGCATGAACATGCGGTGCAGCGCAAGGCCGACCTCGTCGTTCACTACGACCCAGGCATCGACATCGTGCGGGAGTTTAGCGGCAAGGCGCGCGACAACTTCTTCGAAAAATGCCGGAGGTTCCTTGCTGAATTCGAACGGACTTGCGCGTTCGGCATCCACCGCCTCGAAAACATTCAGGCCCGATTTCTTGAGCCCGTTCAGGCGATCGATGGACCAGGAACTCAAATGGTACGGCGATATGTAGGCAACATTCGAGCAGCCCTTTTCACGCAAGAAACGCCCCACCGCCCTTCCCGGGAACTCACCGAAGGCGAGATTGAAGAAGGCGTACCGCGGTTCCTTCTTGAGGGCGCGCGGGATTTCAGAAAGCGGGTGTTCCCACCAGACCGATATGGGGAATCGCGTCCTCGCAAAATGCATAAAGAGGCGGCCCGGTTTAAAGACGAGCATCGTGGAAAGTATCGCCCCGAAGGCATCGCGAAATGTCTCGGGCAACACGGCATTGCCCGCACTGTCGAGGAACCGGCCCGAATCCTCGTGGTACCCGAGAACATGCACGCGCAACTTGCGCTTCTCGGCCTCGGCGTACACCTTCTGCATGAATTCCAGTTCACGCTCCCCCAGGCAGTAGAAATCCCCCGTCGGGTTAGCGCGCATCACCAACAATATCTCCTTCGCCTTCGGGGCATGCGCCGTGCGGAAAAAGAACCGCCCGCGACCGCGGCGCGAAAGGATACCCGCCGCCTGCAATTTTTCGAGAGTGCGTCTCATGGAACCGACCGAAGTTTCGTACTGCATACAAAGTTCCTTGATGGTCGGGAGAGGAGCATCGGTCGCAAAGTGCCCGGATTTCCAGTCCTCCTGGAGCAGGCGTTCCAGCCGTTCCACCACCTGCTCGCGCACGGGCGGCTCCGGCAAGGCGACCTTGACGGAGCCCCAGAAATAGCCGTTGCCCTGCTCGCCATGAATCATCTTCTTGTCGATGAGTTTGCGGTAGGCGCGGAATACGGTACACGTCGACGCAGAGAGCTGTTCCGACACGCTGCGCACCGATGGCAGGCGGTCACCTTCCCTGAAGTTCGAGGACTCCAGCCACTTGCAGATTTCATTTACCGTCATTTTTCAACCTCCCGGGACTCGAAACGTGTACGGAGATCCCCGCCTTCTCCCCAAAGAGGATAACTCTACTATGGCAACAAGTTGCCAAGTATCGTATAGCGGGGATGACAAAAGTGCGTCACATCACACCGGCGTAAAACACTAGATACACTTTGGAAAATAATAAAAAAACGCGTCCTCCGCCAACAGCAAACGAAAAAATATCTTTACCCTAACACCGGAGGTTACATGCAAAAAACAATCCAGATAGGGGCATGGGTTGGCGGTAACGGACAGTATCCGCAACCCACGGCAGGCAACATCCAGGCATTCCAGGCTCTCCAGGGAGGTCGTGCAGAACTCTTGAGCCTGTTCGCACTGTTCGATATAAACACATGGGACTGGGTAGAGCCATTCGCCGAAACGGCACGCGAGAACGGGTCAACGCTCGTCATCACGTGGATGCCGAACGGCTACAGTGCACGCAAAATCATCTACGGGGAAGCCGACCCCTACATACGCCATTTCGCAAAGGGCGTCAAGAAGTACGGCCACGAAGTCTGGCTCCGCCCGCTGCACGAGGCGAACGGGGACTGGTACGACTGGGGCGTGGGCAAGCTCGGCGCAGGCAACACCGACGCGGACGTCGCCGAAGCCTTCCGGCACATCGTAAGGATATTCCGCGAGGAATCCGTCAAGAACGTCAAGTGGGTGTGGACGACAAATTCCTCGAACGTGGGCGAAAACACGACCTTCACGGGAACCTACCCCGGCGACGACTTCGTGGACTACATCTCCATCGACGGCTACAACTGGGGCGACAAGAAATGCTGGTCCCGCTGGAAGAGCTTCTCGGAAGTCTTCCGGAAGTCGTACAACGCGCTCGCGGACATCGACAAGCCGATGCTTATCGCTGAGACGTCGTGCACGGAATCGGGCGGGAACAAGGCAGAATGGATAACCGACATGTTCAGGGTGCTGCCCGTGGAATTCCCGAGGATTTTCGCCATCATGTGGTTCAACCAGAGCAAGAGCTTCGAGGCGGACTGGGCGCTCGACACGTCGAGTGCGGCAGTGGATGCCTGGAAGGCGGGACTCAACGCTCCCCACCGAGTTGCAGCATCACGGTGATGCCGTAGCCGGATTATCCCGCTTCATCCGGGCTTTGATAAAAGCCCGGATTTTTTTATCTTTGGGCCAGTCAGTTCGAAATTCCATCCTGACTTTAGGCGGCAACATCAGTATACAAGATGCCTCGCCAGCCTATAAACCAAAACTAGGAGATTTGTATGCGTTCTGAAGCAGAACTCGAGGGCGTCACGCTGCTCGGCAACAACAAAACACAGTACAAGACCACATACAGCCCCGAAGTGCTCGAGAAGTTCCCGAACAAGCACCCGGGAAACGACTACATGGTCACCTTCAACTGCCCGGAATTCACGAGCCTCTGCCCGAAAACCGGCCAGCCCGACTTTGCCGAGATCAAGATTAACTACATCCCGGACCAGTTCCTGGTGGAATCGAAGTCCCTCAAGCTCTACATGTTCAGTTTCCGTAACCACGGAGACTTCCACGAGGACTGCGTGAACATCATCATGAAGGACCTGGTGAAACTCCTGGACCCGAAGTATATCGAAGTCGAAGGGCTGTTCATGCCCCGCGGCGGTATTTCGCTCTACCCCTTCGCCAACTACGGCAAGCCGGGCACCGAATTCGAGGCCCTCGCAAAAAGCAGGCTGTTTGCAGCAATCGACCGGAGAAAGTAACCATGCAAAACGAAATAGTCCTCATCGCATCCGTCTTCGTGTTCTTCGGCGGCCTCGTCGGCTTTTTCCGTTTCTTTGGCAAGCAGGGCATTTTCGCGTGGACCGTCATCTGCACCATCGCCGCAAACATCGAGGTGCTTATCCTGGTGCACGCCTTCGGGCTCGATACCACGCTCGGGAACGTCATCTTCGCGTCCTCGTTCCTCGCGACCGACATCATGAGCGAAATCTTCGGAAAAAAAGAAGCCAACCGCTGCGTGAAAATCGGCATCCTCGCGAACATCACATTCATTTTGATTTCACAGAGCTGGTTCCTGTACATTCCCGCCGAGGGCGACACGATGGCAGAACCCATCCGCACCGTATTCGCGAATACCCCGCGCGTGATGCTCGCAAGCCTGTTCGCCTATGCCGTCTGCGAGATGTTCGACGTGTGGGCCTACCATGCCTGGTGGAAATGGACCGAAAAGAAGTTCGGTGACAAGCGCGGGTTCCTGTGGCTCCGCAACAACGGTTCCACCCTCGTAAGCCAGCTTATCAACGTGGTGGTGTTCAACCTGCTTGCCTTCGCGGGCGTATTCCCGTGGAACACCATCGGCGAAATCCTCGTCTTCGGGTACGGCATCTTCATCGTGACCTCCCTGATGGATACACCATTCGTGTACCTCGCACGGCGCATCGCCGACAAGCACCCCGAACTCGTGAAGGGGTAGCGTCTACCCCAAAAATCGTAAATTTTCACCGCGGAAACGTCGTGCACGGAATCGGGCGGCAACAAGGCCGAATTACACCCAGTTATTCCTCGTACAGGCAGCGGTCTACAAAAATCGCTTCGCGTTCGTCGCTATTACCCTCTGCGATTCGGGTCGTATATTTCTGAATCACGACATTCTCATCGCAAGTGTATTCATACTCGTAATCCGGGTCTTCAGACATTTCGGCATTGAGCTCTGCAATAGCGGTTGCGCATTCTTCGGCACTTTCCAAGCCGTCATCGTATACGGAAATAGCCGTATACTTGTACTGGTCGTTGCTATCCCAGGTGAATATTTCGGTTATGGATTTGTAGTTTTTTTAATAGTGGGTTCATGAACAACCATATTCATTACCGGTTAAGTTAAAATATATCCTTTTTTCTTGTTAAGTGGTATACCCTTGTGGTCTAGGCAGCCTGTTTTGACAGCCTATATTCCACCGGTGTCATGTAACCGAGCGAACTATGGAGCCGTTTCCGGTTGTAGAACAGCTCGATGTACCTGAAAACGGCCTCCCGCACGTCTTCGATGTCCTTGAAGTCTCGCCTGTAGGCCATCTCCTTCTTGAAGCTTGCGAAGAAGCTTTCCATGCAGGCGTTGTCGTAGGGGCAGCCCGGGGCGCTCATCGAGGGCGTTATCCCATTCTCCGAGAGCATCGTGCGGTAGCCCATGCTGCTGTACTGCACGCCACGGTCGGAATGGAAGATTAGTCCGTCGTGATGGCCGCGTTGCATGATGGCATTGGACAACGCGCGCTTGACAAGTTCCGTGTCGATGTTCTTGCTCACGGCATAACCCACCGCCTCCTTGTTGCATAGGTCAAGTACCACGGCAAGGTACACCCAGCCAAGCGTAGTCTTGACGTAGGTGATGTCGCCGGCCCAGACGGCGTTCAGACTGTCGGGATCGAACTTCCGCTGCACCAGGTTCTCGCTGTACATGGAGTCACATTTGCCCTTGCGGTAGGGTTTCCACTTCCTGAGTGTGACTGGATAGAGCCCGTTCTCGCGCATGATGCGGCGCAGTTTCCACACCTTTACCTCGACACCCTTGTCTTGGAGTGCCGCCAGCATCTTCGGGCAACCGTACACGCGGTGGTTTTCTTCGAAGGTGTCGCGGACCTTCTGGACAAGCCGTTCTTCGCGGGCCTTCTTCTCGGCACGTTTTTCCTGCTGGCGCGACCACTGGTAGTAGGAACACTGCGGTATTCCTAGGGCTCTGCACATCTTCCTGACTGAGTATTTCTTGCGGTTCACGTGTATCGCCTCGCATTTCAGTCGTGTGGTCGCATAAAGATGTGCAGGGATTTTTTTAGGATCTCTACCGTCTCCTTCTCGTCCGCAAGCTCCTTTTCACGCTTCTTCAGGAGTTTTTCCAGTTCCCTGTTCTTGGCGGCGAGTTCCTCGACGGACACCTTGCGGATTCGCCGTTCCTCGCGGTAGCTCGGCAGGTTGTGTTCCTTGCGGTACTCGTTTACCCACCGACCGACTGTATTGGGCCCGATTCCGAGTTCCTTGGCTATTTGGTTTGCTGACTTTTCGCCTTTCAGGACCAGCTTGATGACCTGTTCCCTTGTCTCGGAGCTATAGTTGATTTTTGCCATTGTTTTACCTTTTGGGGGTTGCGCAATGAATATAGTAGCTTATGCTACCCTCTTATTAAACTCCTGCATGGTCCACTTCTTGGAAGTTGAAATTCATGCGAATTTGACGCAGACGATGCGGCATCAAATCATCAACAACGAAGGAATACTTTTCAATCCAATTATCAACCGTAATTGCTAGCACGTTGTAACGCTCCACATGGCGGATGGGGACACCCTTCTCATTTTTAGAACCATCAGGATGCAGACCATCTACCTTTTCCCAGCGGTCCACCTTCACTCCCATTTTGGACCAGTCGGATTCGGACTTGAATTTAAGTTCACTTAACGCGGAGATATGTTTCTGAATTGCGGATGTCAAGTCGTCGGCCTTGTAGAACAAGCCCACAGCGCAGTTCACAGAGTTGTCCGAACCTAGGTAGTAGCAGTTTCGGTTCAACGATGCAACGGATTTTCTTTCCGCCTCAAGCAGGCTCCCCTGAATCAAAAGCGCATCTACATCCTTTTTTAACGAATCCGGCAACTTGCCAAGGGAATCAAGGATGAATCCGAATCTTGACTCAGCACGCACACCCGCATTCTGAATCGTATCCAACGTATGCAAATCAAGCATCGCGAGGTTCACGAAGGGACGCTCGTACAGGAAGTCTTCCATAAGGTAAGGGGTATACGAAAACTCCCCTGATTCTATTGGAACGAGCAAATTCTTGGAGGTTTTCATTGTATCAAGATTTGATGTATACAGAGGCATCGTGTGGGAATTTGCAAGGTCATCAACAAACCCAGCGATTGCGGCCGGCGTAATTTTAGCAGCAAGACTTACCGCTCCAGTCACGCCTATTGCAATCTTGCCAGCTGTTGTCGCAGCACCACCAATACCAAGGACTTTCGAAAGAATTTCCAACGCAAGCATGGCATCCACAGAAAGCGAGGCAAGAGCCGCTATTCCAACGCCAGGATCCGAAGAATGAGGAGCCGCATTGAAGAATTCTCTTTTCACATCAACTCTTTCGTCATTAAGCATTCCAACATGTTTCGCTTCACTCGAGAAATCCGGAACAATACTACTTCCATTGTCCTGAATTGATATTCCCAAAAGCCCGGCAATTAGGCCATCCACTGAGTTGACATAACACGCTTCACCTTCCGAATTTCCTGTGATTTGCGAAAAAAAGTTTTCAAATGGAAGTGACACGTCGTCTGGAATAAGTGCCCGATAAATAGACAAGCCTGTCTCATCCGAGCCAGCAGTAGGATCAGTAAACGTCATGCCATTTCTACCGCCTAGAATCCTAAACATAGGCATCTTTTCAGAGTCATACTCTCTACCGTTCAAAGAATCGATTGTTCCATACCCATGCTTTTTAGGATCAACATATCTAACAAGCGAATCACTCGAATAGTAAATTTCTGGCGACGAGGCTCTCGTTACATACGGAGAAACAGCATCTAGAATAAAAGTTGTACCAAATGTTATAAGCCCCGCAAGAAGAGCTGTTTTTTCACTAGCAACAGCCATCAATGCTAAAGAAATTGAACCGGCAAAAACTCCTGACTGCGCCAACTTTTCAAAGGCATCCTTAGCTAAAAGATTTCTAGCCTCCTTAGCAACCTGCATATTTAGCGCACCGGTGCCCTCATGGGGGCTATCAAGCGTAACAATCTTATCCACATCATCATTATAATAATCGCTCTGCACATATTCACGTGAAACGACCCCGCCCATGCTGTGCCCGATAAGGATATAACGTGAAGCAAGTTGGCGATATAAATCAGGATATTTACGTATGGAATCGAGGGCAGTCTGTCCATAGATGTATTTCCTTTCTGTAGAATCATATACTGAAGCTTTTACTTCTTGGGCTTCTTCCATCAAAGCTCGACGACGACCAAAACCACCTTTACCATAATTTAGATTTCCTTTATTCCAAGCTCTATCGCCCAATTCGTGTGCATTATTACTCGAACTATTTGCTGGATTAGAAAAAGAACGCCAGTTGTATATGTACGAATTACGAACATTCTCATACTCTTTACTATATATTTTTTCCTCAAATACTTTTTCATTGAGCCATCTCGTTATCCTACTATCCGATGTATAAGACCCCAATGTGGCTTTTCCCAAAAAAGCCGTATCATCGTATGCAGACGGAAGAGCCGTATCCAGTGCATCAATCACATCGTCTAAACGAGTTCTTATTTCAGACTTGAAATCTTCATACCCATAGGATTCTTCCCAATAATCTTCAGACATATGAGGCCATATAAAGCCTTTGTTCCAACCATAAGCTCCGTGCACCATCAAAACATTGTAGTTTTCAATGGATTCCATCGGCTTGGGGATGGACCACGAATCACAAATTAAAATCAACACCAACAAAAAGACAACATACTCTTTCATACATTACTCCAAATCAACGACGACTTCATCATTTTGATAGAATTTTAAAGGTTCTCGCCATGTAAAATCAGGATTAAGGCATATAATTGCTTTCGTTTCTAAACGGCAGATGCTAGCACGAAGTTCAATCATCTTACCCCAAAAAATACCCCTACTAAATATCAAGGGTGAAGAAAGTGTATCGATATTATTTTTTAGAATATGGCCTTCAAGAGGGTGTTCGCCAGGTGCTGAACAATAGACATCCTTCCCCCAAGCCCTTACATCGTCACACACCTTAATCCATTCCAAATCCTTATCTAGCCGCTTATAAGTTAACATCCCCGAAAGCGTATCCAAAACCGCATACTGGCAACTGTCACCACCGGCATTTAATGATTTATCTCCAAGTGCAATAAATCTGCCATCAAGCCATTGTTTCACAGATTTCGTTTTGAATTCTACAGAACAGTTGTCATACGAGATTTTAGGATTTATTATATGCGGTTGTTCGTCAATCTTCCACATTTTGAAAGACCCCGTTAAGGATCCACCCCAAATTATGGAATCCGTCAATTGTCCGCTGAACCAACCGGAAGCATTTTCTTCGACAATGGAATCGCACCACCTGGGACCATTCTCCTGCACTCGATAATTGTATGTACATAGTCTGGGATTTGCGGTTCCATCATCTTCCAAATACTCTCCATTCCAGCGTTCCGTTGTCTCATGCCAAAAAAGATAGTCCCCAACAATCACAAGAGAATCATCCACAAAACCTACAACCTTGGCATTTCCACGCCCCTGCCACTCAAACGACACTTCGTCCGAGCACCCCCACATGCCTACGCACGCAAGTGTTGTCAAAGCAATTACGAACAACCTTTTAATTTCAACCATCATAAAGGAGACCTCCTTTGCCACCAGTCCAAAACCAGGAACGGTTCGGGTGTACGTGACGAGAAACTCACATAAATATACTTTATATTTTGTACAAAATCAACTATAATGGCTTGGACCAGTCGGATTCGGACTTGAAGCGGAGTGGCGTTGTCAAGCCCGAAAGAGACAGATTCTTTTGAGTTGAATTCGAGTCATTCGCAGCCTTGAAAAGACCTACAGCACAACTTGTCGCCTTTTTGACTACAGCGTCTTTCGCCGTATCGCCAGAAGCAATGTAATAGCAGTTATGGTTTAGGGTGGAGACATCCCGTGCGGAATCACTCATCCCCTGAAATTGATTCAAGTTCGCCGTATCGTTCAACGCCAGGTTCACGAAAGGCTTCTCATAAACCACTTAGCACTTTAGTGTTTAGCGCGCATGGACACCAAGGTGGGAATCTCCAAAAATATTATAAACTAAATGGGTTGATACATAAAGATGCAGCCCTCATCATACTTAGGTTTGACATGGCACTGCACAAATTTTTCTTGTTGTTCAGGAAGACGTTCAAAACCCATTGTTCGACAATGATTAATCAATCGTTCCTCAGGCAAAGCATAAATATATACCGCATTTACTCCAATATAAACAGACATCCGTTGAACAATTGGAAGTATAAATTTTTTAAAAGTGTAGAATCCCAGCTTTTGCGTTTCAGGATGAGAATCTTTGGTATCGACAACCGAGAATTCGACAATCATTTATTAGACGCCTCCATCAACAAGCGACGGTCCTTAGCATGTTCTTCAGTAATCCATTTTTCGAATTCCTCGACTTCCTTGTCCAGTTTTGAATGATCCGGCCTGTGCGATTTCGAAAAAAGGGCGAACACATCACTATCTTTCAGCATCTGCTTGAATTCTTGTGAAATCACTCGCATAATAGACCTCCAATAACAAATATATACTAATTGACGATAAAAGGCAAGTCGCCGAACTCAATGGCAAAGTCCAAAAGAAGGCTATAGAAGCATTCATCTGACAAATACCTTTTTACAGAAAAAGATGTTCCCTTTTGAATCCAATCAAAAAAACAAAAAAACTTAAATATACCGCTTACACGAGCAGTAGTTTCGAAAGCGTGAAGCCGCCGATAAGAATGCTCGTCATGCCGGCAACCACGGTGGCCTTGGTGCTCTTGCCCACGCCCTCGGCACCGCTATGGGTGAAGAACCCGAAAAAGCATGCGTAGCTTGCGATAAAGTAGCCGTAGAGCGTCGCCTTGATAAGGCCCACGACAAGGTCCCAGTTGTGGTAGAACATGCGCACGCCGTAAAAGAACACCGACCACGAGACTTCCTTGTACAGGTGGGCCACTTCGTAACCGCCGGCGATGCCGATAAAGATGCTTATCACGGTAAGCGTCGGGAGCATAATGACCGTCGCGATAAGGCGAGGCGCCAGCAGGAACTTGTAGGGGCTCAGGCCCAATACTTTATATGCATCGAGCTGTTCTGTAACCGCCATGGTGCCAAGTTCCGAACACATGGAGGCGCCAATGCGGCCAGCAAGCACCATCGCGGTAAGGATGGGGCAGAGTTCCACCATCACGGACTTGCCCACGGCCATGCCCACGAACATCATCGGGATCATGTCACCGAACTGGTAGGCAAGCTGCCACGACATGATGGCGCCCGTAGCCATCGACGCAGCAAACACCACGGGCAAGCTCGTGACGCCCACGCGATGCATCTGTTCCACGGTCGTATGGAAGTTCGTGAAAGCGCCGGGAATGTTCTTGAACAGTTCCCACACGAACTTGAAGTAGTTCAGCACGGTCCGCAGGAACCTGCGTACAAACCTACCGAGTGCTTCCGCTATGCCGTTCAGCAATCCCACCTAAGGCCTACTTCTTCTTCTGCTTGGGCTTGTCGGCGGGGCGCTTGCCCGGGCCCGAAATGGTCTTCTTGTAGAGTCCCGTATCGGAGAGGTACTTGATGGCTTCCTTCAGCTGCTCGTCGCGCTTGAGCGAGAACGCCGTACTCACGGAGTCGTTCACCATCGCGGTCAAGAGTTCACGCTTGATGCCGTCCTTGATGTAGTCCTTGTTCTCGTCGAACTGCGCGTCGCGCTTTGCCTCGAGGGCCTTGCGCATGTCGGCAAGCCTGTTCGCAAGCGTCGTATCCGTCACGGTCTTCGAGCTGTCGCCCATGTAGTTCTGCTCGTGCACGATGCTCTTCTCGAGCTGGTCCACGCCCACGAGGGCATTGCTCTTCACCTTCACGAAGTTCGTGTCCTTCATGCAGAATTCCTTGAACTGCGTGTACAGGGAATCGGGCACCACCCAGTTCGCGTCAATCTTCACGTTGGCGGCATCGAGCGAGGGGCGCACCTTCACGGCGAACTTGAAGTACATCGCCATGCGTTCCTGCACCTGCACCACCCAGGGCATCGGGGAAAGTTCCACGTCAACGTCGGGCGTAATGCCGCCACCGCCGAACATCATGCGGCCGTTGTTCGTGTAGAACGTGTCGCGCACCACGGAATCCTTCTTCACGGTATCGGCGGCTGCGCCATCCTCTTCTTCGGAGGCGGCCTCCTCTTCTTGCAGTTTGAGGCCCTTGATGCCGTTTTCGGGCTTGTTGATGCAGCGGCCGAAGGGCAGGTAGTAGAATGCGGTAGTGAGCTTGAGGGCGTTGCCCTGGTTGTCGAGCGGGAAAATCGTCTGCACGGAGCCCTTGCCGAAGCTCGTCTTGCCGACCACGAGGGCACGGTCCCAGTCCTGCAATGCACCCGAGACGATTTCGGCGGCACTCGCGGAGCCCTGGTTCACGAGCACGGCCATCGGCACGTCGGCGCCAAGGATGCCGTCACGGCGGGCGCGGCTTTCGGTCCGCTGGGTGCGGCCGAGCGTAGACACAATCACGTTCCCCTGCTTGAGGAACAGTTCGCTAATCTCGATAGCCTGGTTCAGGAGTCCGCCCGGGTTGTAGCGCATGTCGAGGATAAGCTTCTTCATGCCCTGCTTCTTGAGCCCGCGGATGGCGTTCTCCACGTCGCTCCTGGTCTTGTCGCTGAAGGTGGCGAGCTTGATGTAGCCGATATCCTTCGAGACCATCCCGAAGTAAGGCACGGCGTGCACCACGATTTCGGCACGCGTAATCGTGAACTCCATCAGGTCGGCAACGCCTTCGCGCTCGATAGAAACGGTAACGTCGGTACCGATCTTGCCGCGCAGCTTGCTCACGGCGTCGTCGAGCGAAAGGCCCTTCGTGTCCTTGCCGTCAATCTTCCTGATTCGGTCGCCCGCACGGATACCGAGCCTGAAGGCAGGCGTGCCGGAAAGCGGAGAAATAACCGTAAGGATGTTGTCGCGCAGGCTAATCGTAATGCCCACGCCGCCGAACTTGCCTTCCATCGAGACCTTGAGGCCCTCGTAGTCCTTCGGGGTAAATACCGTCGTATGCGGGTCCAGAATGTCGCGGATGCCGTTCAGGGCGGCATCGGTCAGTTCCGTGGGGTTCACGTCCTCCACGTACTTGCGGTTGACTTCAGAGAGCACCTTGTTGAGGCGGGAAACTTCATCGTAAAAATCCCCGGGAGGGGTCTTGGTATCGCCCGCGGCAAACGAGAGCGACATCGCCGACAGGGCGACCATAAAGGAATTGCGGAAAAACTTCATATTAAAATCCATATACCGAAAAGATACAATTTCACGGCGGGCGCGAGGGCACAAAAACGGAAAAAACCGGCCCAAACGGACCGGTTTCAAAAAAAAGGAGAGAGAGAATGAAAAATCAGGCGGCTTCAGTCAAGATTCGGTGAATCTGGTCGTTCTTGAGCTTAGCCAAAGCGGATTCCTTGAGCTGGCGGACGCGTTCCTTGGAGAACCCGACCATCGGGGCGACTTCCTTCAGGTTGAGATCGGCGTCCATCGAAAGCCCAAAGTAGAGCTTGACGACGTCCAGTTCCTGCTCGCTGAGGTTGTCGCGGAGCACCTTCTCGAAGATGTCCTTGCGCTCGTTATCGCAGGCAACGTTGTCCGTCGCGGGAGTATCGGATGCAAGCGTATCGCCAAGGGTCATTTCGCCGGATTCGCCCACGGGAGCATCGAGCGAAGAGGCACGGTTGTCCATCATGAGCACCTTCTCGATGGCGTCGCCCTTGTACTTGGAAACCCCGGCAAGGCTTTCGGTATCGAGAACGTAGGTACCGCCCACCACCTGGCGGAACTTGCCACCCTTCTTGTTGAAGCGGCGGAGCACGAGTTCCTTCTCGGCGCTGATGCGGACCATGCGGCCCTTCTCGGCAATGGCGCGGGTGATGTTCTGGCGGACCCACCACACGGCATAGCTGATGAACTTGATTTTCTGGTTCTGGTCAAAGCGACGTGCAGCCTCCATGAGGCCCATGTTGCCCTCGCTGATGAGCTCGCACACGTCGAGCCCCTGACCCTTGTACAGATTGGCGATGTTCACCACGAAGCGGAGGTTCGACTTCACGAGCAAATCCATCGCTTCACGGCTTCCCTGCCTGATCTTCTTCAGCAGAAGCGTTTCCTGTTCCCGAGAGAGAAGCGGGTACTTGGAAATATCGTTCAGGTACTGGAAGTAGACATCCCTTTCATTCGAGCGAGCGGTTGTGTAAGCGTTGTTAGTCATGATGAACCTCGTTGTTCGTGTCCTATCTCTTTACATCTTCAAATTTACCTCCGATTCCTCTTTACTGTGTCATTATCGGGAAAGCCCTTCGCAAAAGTTAAATCGGCTTTCTGTCGTTTTTTTCTGCATTTTCGTCATGAAATTGTCACAGAGGGGGTGCAAAAAGCCCAAATTTGACTTAATTTTACCTTATGACCGTAAAAAAGACGAAAAAAGCCGTTACAAAGTTCTTCGAAACCAAGCGAGAAACGTTCGAGGAAATCCAGGAAGCCAGTTTCCAGCGCAGCGAAAAACTCCTCGTCGACGTGCTGAAGGAAAAGATAGGGACCATCAACTACCCGTTCCCGCCTTTCGTGCCCATAGCCCTCGCCTGGATATTCATTATCCTGTTCCCGCTCGCGTTCATCCTGGACCCGTCATTCACCACCTCGCTCGACATGAGCTCCCGGAAGATTATCGGGTTCTACCTCCCGCTGCTCGCGACGGCCCTCATCTTCTTCATCAACCAAAAAGCCCTCGTACGCAGCTGCATCTTCAAGAAGCACTACGTTCGTTACTTTATCTATAACAGTTTCCTGCTTATCGCCCTGCTCCTGCTGCGCGAGGTGGCGCTATTCCTGACCGACCGTTCTGCAGGCGAAGGCATCGCGGAGTTCTTCTCGACGTACTATTTCTCCACCATCAAGGGGCACTTTAGCATCCGCACCGTCATCTCGTTCGCATTGATGGTTTCGTTTGTCTGCGTCACGAGCGTTTTCTACAACATCATCTTACGCCAGACACTCAAGGCGTTCTTGCAGCGCGAAAAGAAGAACGTGGAACTGCAGTACGAACTGGACTTCCTCAAGAACCAGCTGAGTCCGCACTTCCTCTTCAACACGCTGAACAACATATCGGCGCTCATCACCATCGACCCGAAACGTGCCGAAGAATCGATGGCGAAACTCTCGAAACTCCTGCGCGTGATGCTCTACCAGACAAGCGACGCGACCATAACCATCAAGGAAGACATCGACATCTTGCAGAAATATGCGGAACTCGAAAAACTCAGGCTCGACGAAAGCTACGACCTGAAATTCAACATAAATCTCGAAGACGAAAACTTCCAGATTGCACCGCTTATCGCCATGCCTCTCGTAGAAAACGCCATCAAGCACAGCGTGAACCCGGACGGCAAGAGTTTCGCGCACATCTCGATTACCCAGGCGGGGAACAAGATTACCTTCGAGACGGAGAACTCCAACTACCCGCGGAAGGCGAAATCGAACGCGGGCGGGCTCGGGCTCGCGACCTTCAAGAAGCGCCTTGACCTGCTCTACACGTCGCGATACACCTACGAAACGGACGTTGAAGGCGACATCTACAGAGCAAAACTCGAGATAATCACCGATTAATCATTCTAGCCACGCGATTAATCGCAAATCGCGGCATTTTTTCTAAAAAAAATTTTTGAAAGACTCCTTTACAGGAGTTTTTTGTTTATGTAGTTTTTTTGACCCAACAATGAGGCACGGCGGATTAACGCGAATAGGAAACGTTTCTGCCGGGGCTTAGGCTGTGGCCCCCGGGCCATTTACTTTATATACATCGACGATGGGAGCTATCCTATGAAGAATAGGACTCTGAAGGGCATTGCTATCGCAGGGCTGTGTATGGCTATCTGCGGGCATGCCGAAAACTGCAAGGAAACCGTACTCTACGACGGCTCCGGCGCAAACGGGCGGATGGAAGAAACCGGCCGCACGTTCCCCGAGGCGCCCGAATGGAACGCGAACTGGGGAAACCTCGACAACATGAACCCGCCCTACATCAGGCTTTCGGGCCAGAAGGGCGCGAAGGCCGACTGGACGGGAAGCCTCGTGTTCGACAAGCTGCCGCTCCGCCTGAACGGCGGTTCGCTCAAGATTACGGCACGCGCGACGCAGAACGTGAAGTTCGGAATCTGGCTTACCGGCAATTCCGGCAGCGGAAACGTCGCGTTCTACAACCTGCAGGCAAACAGCACGAAGGCAATCGAGGTGCCCGTGGCAAGCCTGCTCGGCGCGGGCGACGTTACCGCAAGCAAGGTGGGCATCGGGCTGTTCGGTGTACCCGCATACCAGTACACCACGCTGTTTATCGACAACGTGAAATTCACCTGCGCTGCGGGTAATGCGGGGAGCAGCTCCGGCGCCACCTCGGCGGATACCGACGGCGAAAACACCCCCTACTACTTCCGCGACGTGGTGCCGAATTCGCCCGCACGCGAATTCAGCGGTGACCCGCTGGCCGCCCCCGCAGGCGCGTACACCGCGGGCGAACGCAGCGCCCTCCGGCAAAAAACGCAAAGCCTGTTCGTGCTCGGCGAGCAGGAACACCGCCAGATTGTGCGCTTCCAGGAATCGAAGGCGCTTACCGCAAAGCAGTCCCGCGACGGCTGGTACAACAGCATGTTCCTCGTGGAGCGCAACCGCCTGAAGGACAGCGTAATCGCAAGCCCCAAGAACCTCTTCCTCGAAGCAGGCGAAATCGCAGCCGCCAGCGGGAACAAGAGCATCCCGCTGCTCGTTGCCGACCTGGATTATGCCATCAAGTACTTTACCGACTCGACCCTCGTGAACTACAGGCTCCAGGATTACCACCTGCTGCTCGCCGGCCTCCCCGTTACCGAAGTGCGCACGTCGAAGGTAAAGGTCGCCTACGACCCGTTCTTCACGGCAACTACCCGCAACACACTCCCGAGCGTCGAGATTTGCGCCGCGGGCAAGTGCAACGCGGTACAGCCCGGCAGCGAAACCGAAATCGAGTTCGCTACGGCGGGCCTGCAAGAAATCACGGTAAAGATGCGTTCCGGAAACCTGAACGTAAACCAGACTCTCAAACTGGAGGTAAAGTAACATGAACAAGCTCTACCGCATCGCATCTGCAATCGCCTTCGCGCTTGCCTCCGCAGGCACCGCCAACGCAACGCACACGGATTTTCACTTCTTTGAAAAGGCCTCCGGCAATTGCATTTCGAAGTCGCCCTCGCCCGTATTCTCGAAGTGCTACGATTCCGCAGGCGAGAAGGTTTCCACCAACACGGTCCCGATGGTGCGCTTCCGCGTCATCGACCCGGTCGTCGACGAGTCGGCCCGCTTCAAGATTGCGCTCAGCCGCCCGTTCTTCATTATCGACGGCATCCACCTGAGTACTGACGAAGCACGCACCCTCGACCAGCTGCACGAAGAGACCGAGGCGTTCGGCATTCCCGGGATCCTCACTGCCCTCGGCTACACGCCCGTGCTGGTGCAGTTCCAGGAGACGGTGCGCGCGCCGCTCCAGACGAACGCGACCTTCCTCGCCGACCTCTTCGGCTACCTGAACAGCAATGCGAACATTCCCTTCTTGAACAAGACCGAGGACGGATTCATCGTACTCGGGATTAGCCAGGGCGGAATCCTCGGGCGCTACGCTTCGTACCTGTACGATTCCAAGCGCAAGCCGGGCGATGCACCCGTGCGCCTGTACGCCTCGCTCGATTCGCCCCACCAGGGTGCGGTAATGCCCCGCGGGCTCATTTCCACGCTCGACTTCTGGGCGAACAAGGCGGCCGTGCCTGCGGCAGAGGCGTTCAACGACCTCATTACCTCGCCGGGCGCGCGCGACCTGCTGCTCTACGATACCGAAGCGGGAAACGGCACCTACGAGGTAAAGACGAGCACGGACAGGTTCCTGTTCGGCGAATACCGCAAGGCGGCAAACTACAAGGGGTTCCCCGCGGTACTCATCGCACAGGGGCAAATGAAGGGCAAGTCGCCCGAGCACGCAAAAACGTACTACAGCCTCAACAGGGCCGCAAAGAGGGGCAGCGAACCTTGGGGCAGGGCAGAAAGCCGCATGATGGCCAGCACCTCCGAAAGCGAGGAATTCTCGCACAATCACGTGTACAAATTCCTTGACCAGAACAAGACGGCAGGCCCGAAGGGAACCGCGAGCCACGACTTTATCCAGGGAAGCACCTACCCCTTCGCGCGCACCATCTACAAGGCACTCCGCGAAGGCATGCTGGATGCCATTCCCGACGACATGAAATTCACCATAGGCATATCCAACATCGGGTATACCATCGAGTTCGACAACGTGTGGGATGCCGACACGCTCTACCAGGCGAGCAGCACGTTTATCCCGACGGCGAGCGCCATCGACCTGCAATGCGGCGGCGACCTCGCCATCCGCAGCGACTGCGCGTTCAGCAAGTCGCATGAAGGTTTCCCGTTCGAGGCGCCCGGAGCACAGTCCACCGCCGGTTCCGTGTACGCGGTAGATGCAAGCCACCCGCGGTTTGGCGAGCCCATCAGCGGGCGCCATATCGAGCCGCCGGTAAATTCGGACGGCAAGATTGACAGCACCGTGCTCAAGGGAATGCAGACCGACGTGTGGCGCCTGCTCTGCGAGGTGGCAAAACTCGACTACGACACCACGCAAAAGCAGTTCCGCAACGCGAAACTCACCGGAATCTTCTCGCCCGCTACAAGCTGCATGGACAATTCCAAGATGCCCGAGATTATCGCGAACGGTGGCATGTTGCAGACAAAGCGGTTCGGTTACATGCGATACGACTACAACGCCGATGCCACCGAGAGCGATGAGGAAGTACAGTTCCGGCTCCCCTCCGGCTGGCAGCGGGTAATGACCATCGACAATGCGAAGGACGTACCCGAGGGGGCGATCTTCGAGGTCGAAATCAGGGTGAATAACCCGAAGAGCAACTGGATGAAGGCGGAACTTTTGCTGACACCGAACAAGAGCGGCGGTGGACAGGTGCAACTCGACGAACTGAATGTAAAGCAGGACGGCAACTTCCACGCTATCCGCTGGCAGATGCCTACCGCAAAGGGCGCGATGGCAAAGTACCGCTGGTTCCGCCTGGTACTCAACAGCAACGGGGGCGATGTTACCCTCAGGAACGCAAGGCTGATTACCTCGGCCAGGGTGTTTGGCGAAAAGCCCGCGGCAATCAGGGGCGCCGACATGTTCCCGGCAATCTACCCGCTCGTGAACTGGAACGAATCTACCGGCATCGAGACCGGCAAGGTCCAGAACATCGACGCAACGACATTTACCTTCAAGGAACGCTACGCGGGCATGCATCTCGATTTCGGCGGGACGTTCTCGTTTGACAACTACAAGGAACTGAGCGTCGAGTACCTGGGCGGCACCTGCCAGAACAGCGAGATGTATTTCGGTACAAATTCGCACGGAAAGGCGAATCTTGGTAACAACTCGGTGCAAAATGCGTTTGTTACCAAAGTTTTACCCCTACCTGAAATCGTCAACACGCGCGTTACCGCAGGCAACGGCTATTCCGCGTCACGCTTGACCTTGCAGGCCCTGAGGGCAAACGAGACCTGCGTCATCCGCGCCATAAAACTGCAATAAGCGGCTATTGACGAGTAACATCAAATAAGATAACTTTCAGAAAACACATACATACAGCGCCGGGGGCGACCCCGGCCAAGGGATGTTACAATGAGAACAAACAAGACATTCATGCTTGCGGCAAGCAAACTCGCGGCAGGTATCGCCGCCGCCTTCGCGCTGACCGGGTGCATTCCGCCCCAGATGCAGTCGATGGGGGCAGCACCGCTCCCCGCATACCACCAGCCGAAATCCACTCCGGATGGCGAAAAGCAGATTACCCTTTCTGCCGATGCCTACGGGACCTTCGCGGCTTCCGGATTCAACGTGGAGCAGGTGAACGCGGGCGGCGGAGCGCTCAGCTTCGAGTTCCACCCCGCGGGGGCGATTTCCCCGCTGTTCGTGAACGCGAGCGTCGCGGGAATCGCGGGCACGCTCCAGTTCGGGTGCAACGACGTTCCCTGCAATTTCGACGGCTACAACGCTTGGCTCGATTCCAAGGACGGCGACGAGGACTACACGTTCTGGAACCTGCAGGAACGCATTGTCGCGGGTGCAGAATTCAACCTCGGAAGCCACCTGTTCCTGGGAGCCGCGGGCGGTATCCAGTTCTACCAGGGCGGTGGCGATTACGAAAGCAAGCGCGAACGCCTGGAAGACGCAAGGCTCGTGGAAAACATGGACGAAAGGGCCGACTGGAGGCCCACCGCTTCCCTGTGGTTCGGCCCGCGCCTCGGTGAAAGTGCAGGCTCGCTCGCCATCGAGTACGGCGTCACCTTCGCGGACAAGGTGAAGGAATGGAACACGACGCTCGGAATCTCGTATTTCCACCCGAGCGGATTCCACGGCACCGTCTACACGAACACCAACACCTCCTTCGCGGTATCGCTCGGGAAGTCGTTCCAGTTCTAGAATCACTCCTACAAAACAAAAAAAACTGCATGGTTTGTGCCGTGCAGTTTTTTCATATCATCAAGTCAATTACTTCATCTTGATTTTCATTTCGAAGACCTGGCGGCCTTCATCGTCCTCAATCTTCATGTAGGTCGCACCCATCTTGTCGGCACGGGAAATGCGCACTTCCTGACCCTCGTGCGTCTCTCCCATAAAGTGCACCTCGAGCATCGAGGGAATGCAGAGCTCCAGATCTTCGGCGCTGAACACGTTCAGCGCGAGCTTTACGTACTCGATGTTGTTCATGTGGTGCGACATGTCGATATGCTGGGGCAGCACCTTCTGGCGGTAAACCTCCACGTATTCCGCGGGTTCCACCGGGAACTTCGTGAACTTGCTGTCCATGAACGGCTCCGGGGCGCCTTCCGTCGGGAAGTCGACCGCAGAAAGTTTCACGGGGCGATGGCGCTGCAAATCCAGGCAGCAAGCCTCCTGCACGGCGAGGATAATCGGTTCGCCTTCCAGCGTGGTAATGGCCGTATTTTCGTATGTGCGGATAGGCGCGTTGTCGGCGGGGAACGACGTGGTAACCACCTTGTCGCGCCAGAACGGGCGCTGGAAAAACTTGAATTTCGCCTTGTAGATAACCCAGTAGGCGCCTTTCTCGTGAACGCAGAAGTTGTCCTGCCTGATGGCGCCGAAATTCTCGGTGAAGTTGTCCTGCACCATGAGCACCGTCTGCGCGATGCCCATCTTGCCCGAAACGTCGATGTATGCCGAGGTGATAGTGCGCTGTTTCTGGAAAACCAGCGGGTTCTTTGCAAGTGCGTAAATATCAATCATATCTTGAATATATATAAAATAAAGCCCGAGCGCAACGGCACGCGGGCTTACTTTGCTATTGCGGAAATTGCCACGGCCCCACTTCGGCTTCGCTCAGTGACCTTGGGCCTCGCAATAACACGCAAATTTACGCTAGATTTTCTTGAGCACGAGCAGGTGGCCGGGCGCCTTCGCGGGGTCAAGACGCACGAAGTTCCTGTTGCCGCGCCATACGAAGCTCTCGTCGGTAATCAGGTCCTTCAGGAAGAAGAACGAATCCTGCGAAAGGCCGAGCTTACCCATGTCGAGTTCCACCATGCCTTCCTGCGCGTTGTCCATATCCATATTGCATACGCACAAGATAACGTCGTCGCCAGTCTTCTTGGAATAGACCATCAGCTGGTCGTTCGCGCAATAGTGGAAGTCCAGGTTGTCGTATTCCTGCAAGGCAACGTGTTCCTGGCGGGCGGTGTTCACGCGGCGCACAAAGTCCTGGATGCCGGGGCCATTCCAGTTGTGGACCTTGTACTGGTACTTCTCGCTGTCGGCAAGTTCTTCCTTGACCGGCGAGGGGATGTTTTCGCACAGCTCGTAGCCGTTGTACATGCCCGTAAGACTGCTAAGCGTACCCGCGAGGAAGTAGCGTTGCTTGAACGCGTTCGGGCCCTTGTACGCGAGGTACTTCGGGAAAATATCCGGAGTCGTCGGGAAGAAGATGCCGCGCATGTATTCCTTCGCGTCGCTCTGCGTGAGTTCCTTGAGGTACTGCTCGAATTCCCACTTGGCGCTGCGCCAGGCGAAATACGTGTAGCTCATGTCGAAACCCGACTTTGCAAGGCGGTGCATCATCTTCGGGCGGGTGAAGGCCTCGGCGAGGAACACGAGTTCCGGGCGCTTTTCCTTCACGTCGGCGATGAGCCATTCCCAGAACGGGAACGGCTTGGTGTGCGGGTTATCGATACGGAAAATCTCGATTCCCTTGTCGGCCCAGAACAAGATAATGTTCTCGATTTCTTGCCAGAGCGCCTTGTAGTTGTCGTTGTAGTAGTCGAACGGGTAGATGTCCTCGTACTTCTTGGGCGGGTTTTCCGCAAACTTGATGCTGCCGTCCGGTTCGTGGTAGAACCATTCCGGATGGCTCTTCACGTACGGGTGGTCGGGGCTGCAGTTGAGCGCGATGTCGAGAGCGAGGCGGAGCCCCTTGTTGCGGGCGGCCTTCGCAAAGTGCTCGAAGTCCTTCATGCTGCCGAGTTCCGGGTCCACGTCGTAGTGGCCGCCGTTCTTGTTACCCACGGCATACGGGCATCCCGGTTCAAGCGGTTTGCCCTTCTTGTCGGTCTTTGCATGCAATGCGTTGTTCGCACCCTTGCGGTTCGTGACGCCAATCGGGTGGATAGGAACAAGGTAAACGGTATCGAACCCGAGACCCGCGATGTAGTCGAGCTGCTTTTCGCAGTCCTTCCAGGTCGCGCTCTTCTTGGGGTCGGTGCCCTGGCTCTTGGGCCACATCTCGTACCACGTGCCGATGCGGCTGTAGGTCGGGTCCACGCGGAGCATCATCACCGGGCTTTCGGTCGGCACGTCTTTCGGGGCGAGCGTCCAGGCGCAAATCTTGTATTCGTAGTAGCCGATGTTGTTGACCGTGAAGGAGCCTTCCCACTGGTCGTTGTCCACGAAGTGCATGGGAGCCTTCTCCCACTTCTTCTTGCTCACGTGGCGGTAGAAAATCGCGGCGTCGTACTTTTCGTGGCTGTGGCGGAAAATATCCGCGGTGAGCGTGACGGTATCGCCCGGTTCACGCTTGAGCATAAAACGCCCACCTTCGATCTGGGGGCGGATGTTTTCAATGACGAGATTGTCTTTACGTGTAGGGATTGTAGCCATAGTGAGTGAAAAAATAGCAATAAAAAAGGGCCGCGAGTGCGGTCCCTTGAAAATCCGGTTTCATGCCACGATTAACGGCGGGAAGCGCGTTCGCGTTCCTTCTCGCGCTGGCGGCGACGCTTTTCGGTATCGTCCGGGAAAAATTCCGGCAGGGCATAACCGATGGCAATGCCGAACACGATGCCCGTCTTGTTCATACCGTCCTCGTTAACGACGGAGGAGATAATCTTCGAACTACCCGCAGACTGGTAGCGCAGGCTCGGGTTTTCTTCCGGAGTATCCTTCGCGAGTTCCGGAGCGTAGTACATACCCACGGAGAACTGCAGGTAGTACCATTCGTTCGTGAGGTAGGTAATCAGGACATCGAACTGGAAACCGTTGACCGTGATAATCGGGCGAACGCCATCGGCATCCGGTTCCACGCTGTGGTCGAAGTAGACCGTACCGTAGGAGGCGGAAACACCCAGGTGAAGCGGGTTCTTGGGGAACAGGTAGTAGTTGAGACCCACCTTGTAGCCGTAACCACCTTCGAGTTCAATGCCCTCGAAGTCGTTGTCATCGCCCTTGAAAAGCATACCGCCCGAACCATAGAGAGCGAGGCCCCAGCGGGTAATGTACTCGGCACCGATACCGAAGCCCATGCCCATACCAGTTTCACCCATGAACGGGTAGCGGGAACCCATACCGACCTGGAAAACCAAGCGGTCCTTGAGCCAGTTACGACGGCGGAGCGAGTTCGCGTATTCGTCCTGGCGCTGTTCCTCTTCGAACTTCTTGCGGGCTTCCATGTCCTGCTTCTGCGCAGCAGTGAGGGAAGGGCCTTCAGCATCTTCAAAGTCGCTGTCGTCGTCAGACGCCATGGCAGCACCCGAACCACCCTCTTCGGATGCAGCAGCGGGAGCCGACTCAAAGTCGCTATCATCAAATTCATCGTCATCCTGCGCCCAGGCAAGGAACGCGGAAAGACACAGAGTCAAACACAGTTTCTTAAACATTAAAAGCCTCTGATTATAGAATCACTTTTGGAATATAACTTATTCTCCGGTTTTTATTCACGCCAAACCTTGTAAAAGTTGCTTAAACTTGCAGAAAATCGACCAAAAACGCCCCTATTCCGCCTTGATGAGCTTCGCCTTGATGCTCCCGAGGGCGATTTCGCACTGCATGAGCACAGGAATCCGGCGAGAGTCGTCGGTAAGCCAGATGAAAATGCGGCCCTTGGAATTGAATATGCCGTCGCCGTCGAGCACCGGTTCCACCTTGACCGTGTTCACCGTGCCGATGGATGTCTTGAGCGACTCGCGCCCGTGGACCAGCACCTTCAGTTCGTAACGCTTCTTGCCGCTCACCGCCGAAAAGCGTGACGTGTCCCCGACGGTCAGGGGCATCGTCCGCACGTAGTAGAACGCCGACATGATGCTGTGTTCCATGCCCTGGATAGCGACCGCGGTATCGGCGGAGCGCTTGACCTTGCGGGTTTTCATGTCGGTAAACACCGTGTCGGAGAGCCACGCCTTCTCGCCCTTGCGGTCGAACCGGATGACGGAAGTATTGTGGAACGTGCCCTCGTGGAGGTTCTTGCGGAAAACCTCCGTCATGAGTCCCTTGTTGCGCACGCGGGTATAGACCGTATCGTACACGGGGTAGATGCGCGTGATGGCGCTGTTGCCCTGCGCGAACGAGAGGAACTCCGTCTTGCCTCCGGGGAGCGGCTTGACCTCGAGGGTCGCCGTGCCCGCGGTAATCGGGCCCCAACCGAGACTGAAGGTCAAGCGTTCTCCCTTCATCCACGGGGCCTGGACTTCCGGCAGGTTCGGTTCGCCGGCAAAAGACGACGTCACGAGGAATGCCGTGAGAAAGACGATAGACAATAGACGATAGACGATAGAGAACAACATCAAGACAACCAGGTCCAAGACTAAGAAAAGACTAGCCGACAAACGAAAGTGAGAAGCATCTTTCGTCTTTCGTCTGTAGGGCGAAGCCCGTTCTTTCGTCTAATCAATATCCCCGAGGCTCTTGCGGTAGGCGACGAGCTTTTCGCGAACTGCGGGGTCTGCGATGGCGACGATGTGGGCGGCGAGGTAACCGGCGTTCTTGCCGTTGCCGATGCCGACTGTTGCCACCGGGATTCCCGGGGGCATCTGCACGATAGAGTGCAGGGCATCGACGCCGTTGAGCGGGCCGCCGGCGCAGGGCAGACCGATGACCGGAAGAATCGTGTGCCCTGCGAGCACGCCCGGGAGGGCTGCAGCGAGGCCTGCGACACCGATGAGGACCTGGAGGCCTCGCCCGGCGGCTTCGCGAGCATACTTCGCGGTGGCGTTCGGGGTGCGGTGCGCAGAGAGAATGTTGAATTCCCACACGATGCCGAAGCTGTCGAGCACGGCGGTGATTTTATCTACAGTTTCCTGGTCGGACTTGCTACCCGCAACGATACCGACCTTTGCATTTTCTTTTAAGTCCATTAATAATACCTCTTGTGTATATAAGGTTGCTGAGCTTGTCGAAGCACCGCCCTTATTTCGCCAGTCGGGCCAAACCCTTCTTGCCGATGTCCTTGCGGTAGAACTTGCCTTCGAACTGAACCTTTTCGGCGGCTTCGTAAGCGATGTCGAGAGCGGCCTGGAGCGTTTCGCCATGGCCCACCACGCCGAACACGCGGCCACCGTTCGTGACCAGCTTGCCATCGACCATCTTGGTGCCGGCATGGAGCACCTGGGCGCCGTTCTTTTCGGCTTCTTCGATACCCGTCACGACCTTGCCCTTTTCGTAGGAGCCCGGATAGCCCGCGCTTGCGAGCACAACGATTGCGGAACTGCCCTTCGGAGCCTTCGGGGCACCGAGCTTTGCGAGTTCGCCCTTTTCGGCAGCGTCGAACAGAGCGAGTACGTCGCCGTCATAAAGCGGGAGCACAATCTGGCATTCGGGGTCGCCCAAGCGGCAGTTGTATTCCACGACCTTCGGGCCCTTCGCCGTCACCATGATGCCCACGTAGAGCACGCCCGTGTAAGGCTTGCCTTCGGCAGCCATGCCCTTGAGGGTCGGTTCGATAATCGTCTTCTTCACTTCGTCGAGGAGAGCGTCCGTCACCACCGGAGCCGGGCTGTAAGCGCCCATGCCACCCGTGTTCGGTCCCTTGTCGTCGTCAAAGACGCGCTTGTGGTCCTGGGCAGAAGAGAGGATCACGTAGTCCTTGCCGTCGCAAACCACGAAGATGGAGGCTTCTTCGCCGTCCATGAATTCTTCGATCACGACCGTCTTCCCGGATTCGCCAAAGACGGCCTTGTCGCCGAGCATTTCTTCGACAGCGTCGTTCGCTTCCTTGTCAGTCATGCAGACGATAGCGCCCTTGCCCGCAGCGAGGCCCGACGCCTTCACCACGATTGGAGCCGGGTGCTCGGCGAGGAACTTTTTGGCGGAGGCGAGATCGGTGAAGGTCTCGAAGGCTGCCGTCGGCACGTTGTACTTCTTCATGATATCCTTGCTGAAAGCCTTGGAGCCTTCGAGCGCGGCAGCAGCCGCAGTCGGGCCGAAAGCGCGCAGCCCGCGACGGCGGAATTCATCCACCACGCCCGCGACCAGCGGAATTTCGGGGCCGATGACCGCGAGGTCAATCTTTTCGGCCACGGCGAGGTCGGCAATGGCCTTCGGGTCGGCCACATCGACCGGCACGCACTTGCCAAGGTTAGCCATGCCCGGGTTGCCCGGAGCGCACACGAGAGTGTCGCACAGCGGCGACTTCTTGACTGCAAGAGCGATGGCATGTTCGCGACCACCGCTACCAACGACGAGAATATTCATAAGCGAGTCCTTATCTTTTGGGAAAAATGTAGAAAAATGCATTATAAGAAATCTGCCAACATACGGAATAATGTATAATTAGAGTTATCCAAGCCCCTCAACACGTCATCTCTGGAGGAAAATATGAAAAGAACCCGCTACTGGGCAGTTACAATCTTAGGCATTATCACCTTATCAATATGCGGTTGTGCAACGGCAAAAGGCTATCATGCACTACCCAGCATTTCCCAAAAAGCAACTTCAGCCCCCGAAGCTTGTATTTTCCTTGCCGTTGACGACACAGCACATTATGAAGGCATTCACAACGCTATAGGCATCAATAATGACAGTTTGTATTTTGAATACAACATCTACAAGAAAACAGATGCCGACCAAGAATATCAAATGTACGAAACCATTCACATTTCCAAAAAGCCACATGACTTGAAAGCGATGTTTTTCCCATACCGAGACAAGAACGGCACTATCAATGACCGCTATATAATAAAGCCGATTTCCAACAACGAAGAGTTAGACGCAATTCCTTTAACATACTACACAACCGATTCAACCTACTTCACACAAATTGAACATCGTTCAATGGAATCGTCCAAAGCAGATACACGGCTTTACAATCTAATTCTTTACGTCGAAAACGTTTCAAAATAGATAGTGCAGCGTTCCGCTGCATTTTTTTTCAAAATGCCCAGTATAGGCCCAAGCCCCCTAAAACAGTTATACCTAGGCCACCACCAAGCATCGCACCTCCGTTATCGCCCCCGTCCTTGAGTTCCGCGGCCCCCATCACACCCCAAGAAAACCCGAAAATAACAAGCATAAACGAAATCACACCCACAAAGGGTTTAAAGAAACTGAAATCAGCCTCCGATCTCTCGTTATAGTCAAAATCGTCGGAGAACATAGTCCCTTCATATTCCTGCATTGACAAAATTTATACAACTTCTGCATTTAAAATAAAATTTCACTGTAAGACCGTCAACATTACGGTTCCGTTTTTGCAATTCTTCCGCAACCTGTGCCACAGAGTCCGAAATTTCCTTCTGCCGGGTTTTAACAGCAAAATATGTTTGACCCAGGGCAACCACTTCTTTGCGGGGTCTCCGTTCATCACAATCAGGTAACAAGCGTAACGGGAAAGCTTGATGTCAGTAATTTCACGCTGGGCCCCTTTAGCGAGATTTATCATTTTGCCGACGTCGGCAAAATGATCTGTTTCGACAAAACCAAATAAAGAAAAAACGCATCATTCCTTTCTACGGAATGACACATCAATACGTATTTTCCCTTGCCTGCGCCCACAACAGGTTCCACTATATTTAGCGTTTTCATCCGCTTTATAAGATTGGTCGCAGTAGCCGGAGCACACTTTAAATTTTCGCCATCAATCCCTAAGTTTTTCGACCCAAATCCCGATTTTTTAACGATCAAGCAAAACGCGGGATTAAACCCGTTTTTTCACTAATTGTATGTAAAATCTTGATTTTTACCTACATAACCATTTTGCCGACGTCGGCAAAATGGGAGCCGTAGTTTGTCATTTCTTCGCAATGGCTTTTTTGCGTTCCTGCTTCAACTTTTTGGCACTGATTTTGGGCGTGGGGAGATTTTCAGGCATTGTTCCGCCAAGTTCGGCAATCGTCTGGCGGACTTTTTTACCTACGGCATAATGTGTTTCGTTTGCCCGCTCCTTCCCCTTGATGTTTTCACGACGGAGTTTGTCGTCAGTCTGGGTGATGCGGAACAGGTTCGCCGCAAGTTCGGTGGCCCCCATGTGGTCCAGGATCTGTTCGTTTTTCTTGAGTCCCTTGCGCTTGTGAATATCCTTCATTCCCAACCCGTTGTAAAGTCCCTGGTAACCGCGATTCTGGAACACGGCGTAATCTACGGGAGTTTCAACACCGGCCGCCTTTGCAGAACTGGCAAGGAATTTGTTGCGAATGGTCACTTCGTCACGAATCGCCAGGCGTTTTTCGTCTTCCGAAAGCTGTGCCGCAGAATCCGAAATTTCCTTCTGCCGGGTTTTGACGGCAAAATATGTTTGACCAAGGGCAATCACTTCTTTGCGGGGGTCTCCGTTCATCACAATCAGGTAACAAGCGTAACGGGAAAGCTTGATATCGGTGATTTCACGCTGGGCACCTTTAGCGAGGGTTATCATTTTGTTGACGTCAACAAAATGATCAAGTTCCGCAAAACCGCTTGCCGCGCAAGCTTCTTTTGCGCGTTTTACGCTTTTTTCAAAATTTCTCCATTCTGTATATTCAAGGGCCGTTTGCAGCTCCCTTGCATACCAGAATTCAGTTCCATTTTCGTCGGTGTGCTTGATATTCTCGAACGTCTGCTGAGAATAAGTGACAACTTCTTTTTTAGCCATAGGGCCTCCTGTGTTTGTTGTTTTTACTAGGAACGCCCTTGCAATACGGCAAAGCCAAATAAAGCAAAAGCGCACCATTCCTTTCTAGGGAATGACGCGCTGGGATGTAATGTACCTAATATTCAGAAAATTGGCAAGGGGCTTAAGGAAATTTTACAAAGGGTATTCCTTAACTTGCCTATATCTTATAAACTCTTCACGGAAGCGTATAATAATCAAGAATCAGGTCAACCGCACTTGCGTCCTTGAGGATTCGGTTTTCGTAGCGAATTCGTCTGTTTCTTATTTGATCCTTCGCCCATTTTTCTTTCTGTTTATATTCCTGTTGACGCATAACACTATTTTTAAAAGGGCCGCGTTGAACTTCTATTTCGGGCATTGGCTCGGGTTCGTTTCTTTTTTCAAAGTCCTTGAGGTCCAAATACGTCGAAATCCTTAGACGGTTCTGAGAAGACAAGCCCATGGCCGTTGCATAGACTTTTGCGTTTCGAATAATCTCAGCACCACGAGGAATCCCTATAGATTCCAGATTATCCGGAATATAAGAGAATCCCATAAAATAGACTCGCTCCGCATTTTTCAGGAATCCTTGATACTTTTCTTTTTCGGATTCATTGCGATTCTTGCGTTTTTCCCAGACAGTTTCCATACCCTTGGCGATTTCTTGATACTTACCATTGCCAACAGCGCCAAAGGGAATTTTCTCAAGAGGTCCGATAAAGCCATTGACATGAAATATTTTCATATCCTTTATAAAGGCATGAGCGGCAGCATCTGCATATTGCTTGTCCGATGTCAGATACAAGAAGATGCAATATTCCAGGACGCGGTCATAATTAAAAGTAAGAAACACCGTTTGTTTTAAGATTTCTTCCCAATTATCTTGTTGGTCTATCCGAGAAAGCAAATGCTGAATCCAATCGATGTTGTCGACACACTGCTCTTTCTTTTTTCTTTCAGGGCCTCTCGTATAAGGATATTCCGATTCTTTTTCGGCAATAAGAATCTCTTGAGCAATAAGACGCTTACCAAAATCAGCTTCGTTTAATTTCTCCTGACTGAGGCGGTTCTTTAAGAACTCATCCGTCGAAACCATCATTGAATGGCGAATGCTTTTTGCAAAGGGAAGTATAGTTTCACGCATTTTGTTAGAAACTTTAACTTCAATACTATCTGCTTCAAAACTGTATTGCCCGCCAGCCTTTCTTAAGTTGGCGTATTCTTGATATTTCCCAAAAAGTTCATGGTATAAATCAAACAGGTAAGAAGGAGGAGAAAAGTATTGATTATCAAGATTATAGCCTCCGTACTCAAAATCCTTCAAATTCTGCATCAGCATAGCGCCCGTAGGGAATCCATACGGGACACTGCAACCAGCACCTATGATGAATTTGTCCCTTTTTTAGTTGAAAATCCAGGTCTCCAACTGGTGTAAATCTAGGCTATTAGCGCTTCATTGTCAAGTAATTTCATGCTCTTTTCCCGAAGTTTTTCGACAAGTTCGGGGATTTCCGCATAGCCGTCCAACCGTCTCCAGTTCTTTTCGCGGTGGAGGACCTCAGCGGCCATCCAGCGTTTGAACATTCCAATGTCCCTGTAGCGCTTCACGTTCTTCTCGATGGCGTCGAGACCGTTGAAGGTGGACTCGATTATGTTGGTCGTTATGAGCGACTTGCGCAGGAGCGCGGGGATGCCCAGCCGGTGGACCGTAAGCAGCCTCTCGCCGCCCTCGGAAAGCGATTTGGCGGCACTCGTGTTTATGCCTTCGAGCCACTCGTGGACCTTGAGAAGTTCCCTTCTCGCGTCCTCGTAGCCCACCATCCCGATGGCGTTGTTGTAGCGCCTGTCGAACTCGGCCCGGTACATCTCGGGCAGATGGGACTCGACGTTGCGCCTCTTGTGGATCACGCAGCGCTGGTGCTTGAGGTCCTTGCCGAAGCGGTCCTTGAGGGCGCGGTTGAGGCCCGTCCCGCCGTCGGTCACGAAGATGATGTCGGGGTGCAGGGCGAGGCCCCTGCTCTCCATGTCGGAAAGGAACGAACGGCACATTTCGGTGTTTTCCGAACTGCCCTGCCAGAGGCCAAGCACGCGCTTGTAGCCTTCCGCGTCAACGCCTATGGCGGCCATCACGACCTCGCCGCAGCGATGCATTGCGTCCATGAAGACGGCAACCGCCTCGAAGTCCTCCAGCCTGCGCTCGTTCAGTTCCTTCAGTTTCCTTGTGCATGCGGCAACGACCTTGCGCGACACCGACGACTTGCTTACGCCGAACGCCTCCCCGGCAGTCGAGAACACATCCTCGTAACGCCTCCCGGACAGGCCTGAGAGGCATGCGTGCAGCAGGTGCTCGGAGAACGCGTCGGGGTCTTTCAGACGGGCGTAGATACGCGATTTGACCTCGCCGTTTTCGTCCCTGAGCCTGGGTACGCGCACCTTCGCCTTGCCACCCGCGATGTACACGGAACCACCCTGGCTGGACCACTTCTTGAAGCCCTTCCTGGGGTGGTATGCTGCACCGCCGAGCTGTTCCCTTTCGGCCAGGAGTATCGCCTCCACGAGCCTTGCGCCCATCTCCCTCGACAGCGCGTCAAGGCAGCTTTTCCCCTGTTCGGCAAGGTCGGCCAGAACCACCCCGACACTGGTCGAAATGTCGATTTCTTCGCGGCGGACGATTGACAGTTTGGGGGTTCTTTTTGTACTTTTCATCATGGTGGTTATCCTCTTGCTTGGTGTTTTTTTGCTGAACCAAATTTACAAGTTGGAGACCACCTTTTTCTTTTTGGTTGCAGAAATTTCAACTAACTTTGGGGCATCTTCACCTATGATAAAGACATCAGACATCATTCTTCGCCCTTTAAGTTTTTTTGACACTTCTACTGCGGATATATGGGAATTCTCGACAATCAGCCTAATTACCTACTGCTCATTTATACCGACATCAACCCCTTCAATTGCCTCATTTTTGCCAATCAGGGCGCTTGATATTTCAAAGTTTTATTTTAAGAGCAGCAAGCTTTTCTCTTGGATTTAAGCTAGAGTATCGTCATTCGACACCGACAACAGACGCTTAAAATGGGACCAATTAAGATTGCGCACACATGTGTTCACAATCTCAAAATCGTTAAACAATAGATAAAACTTCCTGAAATACTGAACATTCCGTTTGCCGTAGCCATCCCCGAATTTTCTAGTCAAATCCTCCGAAATAAGTTCAACAAGCCTATCTCCGTATGCAGCCCTATTCTTCCCCTTCTGTTCTTGTTCGACAATTCTTCGCCCAATATTCCAGTTTGTGACTACAATGATTGAACTGACGGCGCTGTTGGCCGCATTCCTGGCGTTCTGGACAAGTTGAGCTATTTCGTCCAAGAACTTGCTTTCGCTTTTAGTCGCAACTTTCAGGTGTTTTACTTTTGGCTCAGTCATTTGTCATATCCCTTTATCAGCATTCACGATTAAATATACATTCTCACCAAGACATAATTTGACATTTCAAAGTTTTATTTTGGAGGGACAAGAAAAAATTTGCAACTATTTATACTTGACCTGGTTGTTTTTCGAGAGTTCCAGGAAACCTGCGTTTTGGAGGGAGTCTATCAGGCTTTGAATATTTGCGTCAGTCAGCTTTTCTGCAGCGAACCAGTTCTTTAGCGTCTTCTGCAATTTAGCCTTGGTTGTGGGCGGATTCTTTGACATACCCTTCAGATTCGCCTTCGCCTTTTCGAGAGCCTTTTGCAAGTCAAACGCCTTTTGTGGCGTAGCCTTCTTCGTGGGCTTCGCCGGTTGCGGAGCGGGCTTCTTGGGCGCAGCGACCTTTTTTGCTTCTTGAGGCTTCGCGATTAGCCCCAGGTGTTTCGCCAGTTCCTCGTACGATTCCACGCGTTCGCAGCGGTCTTCGCCGAACTGCTTTTGCACATGCAGAACGAGCGGGTCGTAGTCGTGATCCTTCGAAAGAATCACGCAATGGCTGTTGAACGGTTCGCGAGGCATCACCTGGCCCATGTAAAACGCGATGTAGAAGTCGAGCGCATTTTCGGCCTGCTTCTTGGTCATCTTCTCGGGAATCGCAAGTTCCACAAGTTCGACGCGGCCTTCGCTCAGGGCGTAGCCGAAATCCTTCAGCTGCGTAAGCGAAAGGTTTATCTTGTTCGTGGAATTGTGGAACAGCACGAACTTCAGCGGAGAGCCGTCCGTATTCACGACAAGGTCGGTCAGGCCATTCAGCCCGACATTTTCGCAGTCCACAAGAACATGAGATATGGGGAGATTTTCAGCCATAGCCAGCTCCAGCATAAAATGTTAAAAGTTATCTCTTAAAGTACTCAATCAAAATTTCTTTGATGTGATTATAGCGTCTAGCATATGAATTAGGAATGCGAATAAGTTCAAAAAAGTGATCTTTACAAATCCGCTCTTTTGCCTTGTCACACCTTATGCGGTTTTCGTTGGTTCGATGCTCCTCACCGTCCAATTCAATGGCTAAAATTGGAACTTCATACTGACCATCTTTTTCATAAAGAACAAAATCAAAGCGGCCGGAATAAAAGAGATTGTCAGAACTTTTATTTTCTTGAAACACTTGTGCTATTGGAACATCCTTTTTAACAGAATATCTTTTACGCGGATCAACAACACTCAAGACATGGCTTATATTCTCAAAGAAATCCGATTCTGTTTTGGTACTATATGTTTTCACTCCCAAGGCTCTAGAATGGGAATGTTTGGGGGTTACCTTATATTCACCTTTCGTTTGTACATATTGAACTAATTCATAAAGATCGTCATTATCTTTACGCAACCTATTCAATGTTTCGCTATTAGAAAAAATCACCAACTCTTCTTTGGCTCGCGAAACAGCAACATTTATCAATTCCTTGTTTCCTGCAAACCAATTATATGTATTCTGCGACGTTCTTTTTGTCAGGGCAAAAGAAAAAAGAATGATATCTTTTTCATCCCCTTGAAAAGTGTGGACAGTCCCGCAGGTTGCAGCAACACCCCTTGACGAAAGTTCTTGGTCTATAAGTTGCTTTTGCGCCACAAATGGCGTAATAATCCCTATTGACTTTTCTGGATGATTCGCCACAAAATCCGCAATGGTCTGCGCTTCATTTAAGGACGTATTACGATTGACAGGATCTTCATTTGCAGTTTCTTGGAACACAAGCGGAGGCGAATTTCTTTTTGGGGTATCGATTTGCAACTTATTATTGTAATACTTTTTGTTATTGAATCCAATAATTTCTTTTACAGAGCGGTAATGGTGGCTCAGCAAGACTTCGTCGCTTATAGAATCTGCAGCTAAATAGGATTTATAAATGGAATTTTTCTTGTAATCATACTCGGGAGCGATTTTATACTTCTCTATCAAGCGCTTATTGTCCAAGTCATCCAACGTTATAACGGGATTCAATTGTTGCGGATCGCCTACTAGCATTAAACTTTCACCACGCAAAATAGGCAAAAGAGACATGGCTATGTTACACTGGCTTGCTTCATCAAGAATGGTCAAATCAAAATGAATTTTGGGCGAACCCAATTTCTTTGCAGACTGGCTCGTAGTTGCAATAACAGGAAACACTTTTTGAAGATTGTTTAAATTTCCGTCATCTTTTAAATATTTATTAAACCGCTTAACAGCTGTATCTCTATCTTCACAATTAACAATTTCCCAAAGTTCCTTATACTTGGGTTCTTTTAGTCGCTGAATGCATTTTGCAGAAAGAAAACGAATGTAGTATAAGAATTTTTCATAATCATTCGGCAGATATGACAATGCCTGATCTGCCGATATTTCGCCAAGACTTTCAATATCTTTTAAAATCTGATCCAGTTGTTTGCTTTGAATATTGATGCTAATGTCAAAAGCCTTATTCTGGCGTAAAAAGTCTTCAATTGCCTCTTTGCGTTCTAACAAATCCAATTTGTCTTCATATTTTTCAAGATATGCCGCCAATTTTGTAGTATTTTCTTTTTTCTCGGCATTAAAATCATCTAACGCTTCATCCCTTATTTTCCAATTCTGGGTAAATTCATAAATTTCTTTTATGTAGTCTAAGGAATTCTTGACTTCTTCATTGTTCCCTAAACGTAAAATTGGGAAAGGGATTCTTTTTTGATGAATCTCAATATTCTTTAATTGTTCAACAGCGCCATCGACAGGATGATTGTTCTGCGACGAAAGTAAAACAGTTTTATTATTGAAAAATGCACTGATAATTGTATTTACTATGGTCCTGGTTTTACCCGTTCCCGGAGGGCCCTGAATGTATGCCATTGGGTATTTGAGAGTCTTATGAATGGCAAGCAATTGGTCAAGATTGACTTTGTTATCTAACACAGCAATAGGATAATTCTTTCTTTTTCGTGATCGACTTAGAAACTCCCCAAAAAAAGCACGCAGCGGTGTAGAAAGATTCTTCTTGTCTAGAGACTCTGCAATGGCATTGTATTCGCTCGTCAAATCACAAGTGCTGGATTCCAACGCCACAATATGCGGCATATCGTCAACCAACTCCTTGTAATTCAACTGCTTATTTTCAATAATGGCGTCCTTGATTTTCTTTTCGTTCGCATCAAAATTTTCTAGCAAGAAAAGTTCGTCTTCGTGCAAATATTTCGATATTTTGGCTGTCTGCGAGATGTTACCGTTCTTGAGCACAAATTTCTTTAAGATGGTCGGTTCTCGCTGCAACCGCAACGACCGATTTTGAATATCAAACAAGAGTTCATTATACGCCAAGACATAAAGGCCTTTTTCGTTTTTTATGCTTAACTTATTTAATCCCAACTTTTCAATTGGAACAATTTCTCCCTTTGATCTTTTATTTTGTCTATTTACGAAATAATCGATTAATGAGTTGTTTTCCTCTTCCGTAAGACGATATGTACCATTATGGAATTTAGATTCGTCCAAGTGTTCAAGCAACCGAAAAGATTTCAAGTAGCTATCGCTAGAAAGCTTTTCACATTCCTGAAGATAGTTCAATATCCCTATATTGTGGGTATTTGTGAAAATTGACGAATATTTGGAGGGGTTGGCATTAATATCACAAATCAATTTTTCATTTCGAGGAGCAAAGGAGCCTTCTATTATTTCGGCATTTCGTATGCCATCGCAATACATAAAAAGTTGTTTGCATGTCCGCAATCCCAAATGTAAGCCAAAAACATTTAATTGAACGCGGTATTTCCCGTTATAATTTTTGATTTCAATATTTGATATGCTTATCCAGTAATAAGTGGTTTTAGCATCCGCATTGACATATTCAATAGAGAGCCAACGGCCCTCATGTATTGCTCTAAATATGTTCCTAGCGACGCTCATATAGGTAATATAATACTCCAACTCATCGTTTTTATTTAAAAAAGCTTAAATTTGTTAAAAAACGATTTTAATGAGTTAAGTCCAATTTTTTTTCTCTTCTACAAACCCTCATAGTATTCCTTAATTTTCTGAGCCATTAGCTTACGTCGTTCCAAGAGGAACTGGTCGTAATTTTCATACGTCCAGTCTTTTATTGTTGCAGGAATACAATTTGTGTGGAGGTTTTGATTGAAATCATCAATAGACGTGATATTTCCTATTTGCTTTTCGCCTGAAGCACAGCCATCTTGAATTTGCCTTAAGGCTCTGGAAAAATACGAATTTGGAGCGTCATCACCCACCGCAATATTCGTAGGCGTATCCAAATAGGTGTAATTTGCAACCTGGTTGTATTTACTCTTTTCGTTAATCCCATTTTTCTGCAGATATTTTTTGGGGAAAATGTGATGGACGTCGCCAATAACAGTAATCAAATTTGACACTGCACAGTTCTTGGTGAACAACGCATCATCTTTCATGCGAACTTGTGCCGCCCAGTAAACATTGATGTAAGGGCTATTTACAGCTGTAGTTTCAAAATTTTGGACCAGACCGTCATTCCAGAATACGTCAGAAAGTTCCGCACGTTCAATTTCTTCTAAGTATTTACAGAAACCTTTTTCACTAATACGGCGTAGATCCGTGTCCATTGCCGATTCTGGCGAAGCAATATAACGGCTTGTGAGCGTAGTAAGCACATACCATTTTTGAACATAGCGTTTCACCTGAGTTTTATCAATGTCAGAATTATGCAAAAGTAAATATAATGTGTAAGCAAAATCCAAGGTCAAATCAGAATTCATCAACTTATTGGATATAAAACCGGCATCCTTAATGGCTAGGGTAAACTGCTTAAAGTTATACTCGTTCATATAGTCCATTACACCGTTTTTCAGCTCCTTAAAAGACTTCTCTGCTATTTCTTCCTTGAACTCGCGAGTATCAAAATCTCGACCACTAAGTAAAGAAACAAGATCCTTCATTTTGCCGCGATTAAATTTATACATGAAGGCGACGCGAAGCATATCGGAATAGCTAGGATCATAAATGGCTTCAGTATCGTTCTTAAGCCATTCCATTTTCTTTGCATATTCAGTATTGGCAAATTCCTTGTCTTTGCACATCTCCGAATACCATTCTGGTTGTACGGCCAAATGGGAAAAATAGTCTATCGCCTTACGTAGCAAGCGGCCTTCATTCTTTTCGTCTGACGCAATCTTTGACATTGCAAAATCAGCTTGATTCAACTTCGCTCCGCGACTGTTTATGCGGATAAAGATTTCCGTAACTTCATCAACAGTCAATTCTCTATTTAGTGTAATAACTCCAATTCTTCGGTTTTTTATATCCGTAATTTTCTGGACTCGAGCATTAATATCTTTCGATAAAACACCTGGATTTAAAGCACAATATTCATTGACAAATGTAAAGGAGTCAAAATCCGTTTTGAAAAAAATTGAAATATCAGGAATCCATCTTTTGTCTTTTAAAATGGCAGTATCAAGAACCTTGAATGATTCTTCACCTTCTTCGGCAAAGGGATTAAACGATATTTTTATGACTTTCTTCTCAAAATCCTCGTTGAGAACTTCTTTACCCAAAATTGCAGTCATCATAGCGGTAACGCGCTGCTGACCATCAATCATGATTTTCTTGCCTTCTGAAAGAGTTCCATCCTTCAGACGCATATTGGGACTTTGGGAAATAATCAAGTAGCCTGTAGGATAGCCGTTATACAAGGAATCTATCAGGTCGCGAACTTGCTTGGGTTTCCAAACAAAGGGCCGTTGAATTTCAGGAATAGCGACTTCACCAGAATTGATAAAGCCAAGAATAGATTCTATACTTTTTGTGGACGGTTCATATTTTTCAGGCATAACCTAATTCCTTATCCATTTTATATTTCCAGTTCGCCGTTCATGAGTTTGGGGAGTAGGCGGTCGCGGGATTGCGACAAATTTTGAATTTGTTTTTGTTTTGTAAAAATCTGATCAAAAATCGGCTTCATCACTTTATGAAACGCTTTAACAATATCGTCACTTGGCATGACAAAAGGCATGGCTTTGACAATCTTTGAATTGATTGCTTTTGAAATTGAAGATGTGCTGCCTAATTCATCATAATGGAAATTTTTGAGATAGCAATAGGTGTATTCTCTTAAAGAATCATCGTTTGTGACAAAATGGGCAATAGCCTCATTTGTGCACATTTCTGTTGATGCGATAGAAACCCGTCCGACAGTTAGTTTAAAACTCAACAAAACCGTATTTGCAGGGACAACTTTTACATTGTAGCGTTTAATAGCTTCTAATGTCAATCCCTCTGATGTTTCAAATAAAAATGCTGAATCCGCCCCCATATCGGAAATCGAAATCCATGGCATTCCGCTTTCATCTTCAGTAAACCACTGTTTTTCTGCTCTCGGTGGAGTTTTGCCAATGGTAATATTGAAAAATGAATCTGCTCGGTCTTTCCTCCATCCCTTCGGCAGTCCATCTACGATTTTGGTGGTTTCGTGGCCAGGGTAGCGGAGGTCGATGAACCATTGTTTGTAGAGACGCTGGGCGGCTTCTTCGAGGAGTTTTATTTGCTTCTGGTTGTTTTCTATCAGGTTGTCGTAAGCGGAAAGGATGTCGGCAATTTTCTTCTGCGTTGCAAACGGAGGCACCTGTATTTTTAATTGTTTCAGCCTAGATAATGGAATTAATTTTTGAGCAGCACCGTTAGCAGCATTTTCTGCTTGTTTGAAAAAATCAGGGGTATTTACAGAATAAAATAAAAAACGTGAATCAACACCCTTTTTCGGGTGTAAAAGAGCAATATTACGTTCAAAACAAAAAGGAATGTCAAAGTTTACATAAGCAGACAAACCATAAGAACCAACAACCGTATACAAAGTATCACCTAAAACAGGTTTACGATTTCTTTGTATACCGTCATAATAAACCAGAGGAACATGCAAGGCTTCTTTAAAATCAACCCGACTATCTTTTATATCCTTGATTTTAATAAATAATACGCCATCATCAGATTTAGGAGCGGGTTGATGATCGCCATCAGTTATGTACTCCGTACACTCTTCTAGAGTTTTTCTATTCCAAGCCATTAGCAAACACCCTCCATGGATTGCCACCACCACGCTTCGCTCGTGGCAGGCTCACTACGCCCTCGCAATGACGTGGTATCAACCCTATGCTTACTGGAGAATTCAGGATGACTCGTAAAAGCATGGATCCTTCGCTTTGCTCAGGATGACACACTCTCTCGTCTTTCGTCTCTCGTCTTTCGTCTAGCTTCACAGTCCCATCTCCTTCATGTTCTTCGAGATGGTTTTCATGAGGGCGTTGCTTTCGTCCTGGAGTTTCAGGAGTTCCTGGTGGATTTCGGTCATGCGTTCGGCAAAATCCACGCCGTCGTCTTCTACGGGGGCGACGCCTACATAGGCGCCGGGGGTCAGGCTGTAGTTCTTTTCGGCGATTTCGGCACGGGAGGCAATCTTGCAGAGCCCAAGGATGTCCTTGTATTTGCCGTCACCGAACTTTTCGTAGAGCCAGTCGGCTTCCTTGGCGACTCCGATGATTTCGTCGAGTTCCGCGAGGCGGGCGTCCCATTCTTCCTGGGTTTTCTTCTTGCTCTTTTTGTCGGCGGCTTCTACGGCGGTTTTCGCCTGTGCGCGGAGCGTTTCGCGGTGTTCCTTGAGTTCCGCGAATATTTTTGCAATCTTTGCGGACTTGCGGAGAATCTTTTCGAGTTGTTTGTCTTCGGTGGTGTCGGCGTAGGCAAGCAGGGCGCTACGGTATTCCACAAGCAGGCATTCATACTTGTCCGTTTCGCCGCGGTAGAGCCAAACAATGGCGTTCAAGTTCTTGAGTTGCCATTCGTTCCATTCGTTCAGAGTGCGGTCCACGACGGTGTAATAGTTGCGGGCATCGATGAACAGGACCTTGTCCTGAATTTTCTTCTTTTTGCCCTTGTCAAAGAACCAAAGGGTGCACGGCAGGCTCTTGGTATAAAAGAAGTTGTTGCCCACGCTTATCATGCAATCCACGTGTCCCGTAGCCACCAGCTTTTCGCGGATGTCCTTGTCCTTGCTCTGGCTGTCTGTCGCGGAGGCGGCCATCACAAAGCCCGCGCGGCCGGTTTCGTTCAGGTAACTGTAAAAGTAAGAAATCCACAGGTAGTTTCCGTTGCCAATTTCCTTGTCCTTGTTTACCGCAGGGAGCCCGAAAGGGAGTCGCCCGGCATTCTGGCAGCTTTCCGCTTTTACCTTATCTACGTTGAAGGGCGGGTTCGCCATCACGTAATCGCATTCGCCTGCAAGGTTGTGCGCATCGTGATAGAAGGAGTTCGCCTCGTCGCCGGACTTTACAACTCCGGTAAGCCCGTGCACCGCCATGTTCATCTGGCAAAGTTGGGCGTTGTATTCCACCTTTTCTTGGCCGTAAAAGGTCATGGTTTCGTTGCTAGCCATGCCGGCGGCATTCACAAAGTCACCGGTCTGCACGAACATTCCGCCCGATCCGCAAGCGGGGTCCAGCAATACGCCATGCGTGGGCTCCAACACGTTCACAATCATCTTCACCAGGGATTTTGGCGTAAAGAAAACGCCGTCGTCGCTTGCGATGTTCTTGGCAAACTTGCTGAGGAAGTATTCGTAGATGCGGCCCATCACGTCGCCGCCCACATCGTCGAGGGCGTTGTTGTTGAAGGTGCGCAAAAGTTCGGCAAGCAGTTCGTCCTTGAAATCGGTGTAGGTCTTGGGCAATACGCCTTTCAGCTTTTCACTCTGGGCTTCGACAAGTTCCATGGCGTTGTTCACGACTTCGCCAAGGCTGTTGAGCGGCTGACCATGCGCGTTCTTGAGTTTTGCCGATGCAATATTTGCAGGCAAGTTCACGAGGTAATCAAATTGCGCTTCTTTCGGGAGGAACAATGCACTCTTGGACGCAAAATCACTGGGTTCTACAGGGAGAACGCGGCCACCGCGACTCGGGCGGTTCTTGAGAATTTCGGCTTCGACTCTCTTAAAGCGGCCATAGGCGTAACGCAAAAACAAAAGCCCCAAAACAGGCATGCAATACTGATTCGATGTCAACTTGGAATCGGCACGGAGCAAGTCCGCAGATTCCCACAAATCGGCTTCAAGTTTCTTTAAGCTCTTGTTATCCATTTGGGTCCTTGCTAGTTTCTTGATTGAGCATGTATTTCCCTTTGCCATTTCCTTGCACGGGCTTTATAACGCCCAAACTAAACATTTTCTTTATAATTCCGATTGCGGCAGTTTTGCTAACCTTAAGGGAATTGGCAACATACTTGGCTCCAAAAACCTGTTGCAACCCAACTTCGGTAATCATTGCCTTCATGTGCCTTTTCATCGTTATATTGTACGTTGAAGCGTCTACCATTTTTTCAAAGTTAAGTTTCTGCGGACCAAAGTCAACTTTTTTCGAAGAAAAGCCACTCTTTTTGGGGTTAAAGTCAACCTTTTCCGGAGCAAAGTCAACCTTTTTTAAAACATAACCCGAATTTCGGATAATGGCTTTCAAAATAAAGGAGTCCTGTTTGTATTCCGGCTTGGGCAGCCCCTGCGCTTCCATTTCCCGGCACATACGGTCCACACCTTCGCCAAAATCCTTCACGTACTTGTAATCCTTCAAGTATTCCGCGATATGGGAATTGCGGGCAAAGTGGGAATTACGAATCTTGTTGATTTTCACCTGACTGGGCAAATTCCCCGGAGATTCCACCACCAAATGGTCATCGAACATCTTGATTTGGATTTCGGTTCCGCGAATGGAATAATCCCTATGGGTTACCGCATTTACGACCAGTTCTGTACGCACAAATTCCGGATATTCAAGTTCGGTGGTAAAGATTCCGCCCGAAGTCAAATAAGTGCGTTCCTTGATTTGCGTTTGGATGTAGGCGACCGCCTGGCGAATCTGCTCCAGAATGCGACCTTCAAAAGTCACATCCTTGATAACGTTCATCTCGGCACCGAATTTTTCTTCTGTACCTTCGTAACGGATAAACCTGACTCGGGCCCTCGGGAAAAACGACTGGGGTTTCTTGCCGAATAGCAAAATGGCTGCAACGCTGAGTTGCAATTCTCCCTCTTTCTCTTTTGCGAAGTTCTTATTCTGTAGCAAATATTCTCGTGGGGATTTAGAATATCCGATTAAGCTCAAATATTCTTTGAGATAAGATTCCTCTATATCCTCGTAGCTGGAGTCTGGAACAAGAAAATCTTCAAAGGAACGCAACCCTTTGTCGAGGGTCAGCGTCAAACGGTCATCGTAAGAAAGTAGTTTGGATTTGTCGCCCACACGCATATAAACGTCATGCGCCTGGTTTTCGTGAACAAAGGGGCTTGCCTCTATGTGGAATACCAGCACATGGTTCGGCTTACCTTTGGCATCAACGCATTCAACAAGTTCATGAGCAAAAGGAACCGTCGGCGAACAAAAATCCATCGGAACACGCAAGAGTTCATTGACATCTTTTTCACGATGGTCAACACCCTCGATGCGGCGATTTTTATCAGAAACGCCGACAACGATGATTCCCCCGTCGGCATTTGCAAAAGCGCACACATGGTTAGAAAAATCCTTCGGAGCAATGTTTATGCTCTTGCGGTCAAAAGTCTGGGATTCTTCCATAGCGAGAATATCTTCTATACGCACTGGGCCTCCAGATTTATGCTACACGATAATGGGTGTAAACGTATTCGTAAACGCGGGCACGATACATGTTGATGGCCACGTCATCGTAACTTTCGGGCAGCTCTTTCCAAAGCGTGTCACGAATGAGGGTGTCCACCGCGGCCTTGGTTTCTTGCTTATCGGTCCAGTGGTCCAGACTCCCAATTTTCGCCTTTATCTTTTCGAGCAATTCTACGGCAACAGATTTTAACTTCTTGATGTCCTGCTTGCTCAAGTTATCCTTGAAAAGCAAGTCATACATGGAAAGTTCTTCGTCGTTCTTGAAACCTTCACGGACAAAGCGCTGTTGCTCGGAATCCATGGATGATGCCAAATCCATCAAGTCCATAAAGGTCTTTTCGATGGTCGCACGGTCCTGTTCGCTATTGTAGGCGTTGATGATTTCTTGATAACGCTCGTAAAAATTGATTCTACCGGAGTTGGTCGCCAACAGCAAAGAAAGTCGCTCCTTTAACAGTTCTTCCAAATCGCGGAGCAAAAGGTTCTTGTGCTTCGCCTTGGCAAATTCCCGGCCGAGCAATTCAAAATCAATCTTGCTGATGTCGAACTGCTTGGGATTCTTTTTACCGCCTACGTCCATCTGAACGTATTCGTTCACAATCTTGTTCAGTTCCACCATCAAATCCACATTGGTCACATGACGGCGTTTTGCCTTCAAGTTGCGGGCAACCGCGTCAATCGCGTTTATCTTGTCGCGATTCTCGGCTGTAACGTCTTCGCGGTTCGTGTATTTTACTAGGCGCGAAAGTTCAGCGGCGTATGTAGAGAAAGTCTTCTTATTTTCTGCCGAAGAACAGACTGCATTTGCGGTATCTTGAATTGCGGCAATCTTATCAAAGCCCTTGGATTCAACAACCTTTGAAAGTTTAGCTCCGACTCCGCTTAAGAACGCTTCCGCTTTTGCAATAATTTCGATAATGCGATTCAGCAATTCCGACTTGTCAATTGTCGGGTCGGCACGCCCGCCGCTTACATTGTTCGTATAATCGGCGAGAGCCTTGCGCAACGCCTTTACAATGCCAGCATAATCTACAATCAGGCCGTTGCTCTTGCCTTCGTTCACACGGTTCGCACGTGCAATCGTCTGCATCAGCGTGTGAGCCTTCAACAGTTTATCCAAGTAAAGGCAACTGAGGCACTTGACATCGAAACCGGTGAGCCACATGGCACAAACGAACACAACGCGGAATTTATTTTTGGGGTCCTTGAATTCCTTGTCCAGTTCCCGCTTTTCCATCTTGGTGCGGTGCGGAGTAATGTCCAAGCCCCACTTGGCAAATGTCTGTTGCTCGTTCTGTTCCTGACTTACGACGACAGCCATTTCCGTTTCGCGCATCCACTGGATTTTGCGCTCCAGTTCCTGGGCTTCTTGCTGGGTTGCTGTTTTCAACTGCTTTTCGATAGCGGCGATTTCTTCGGCCCAATATTCCTGAACGTAATTGTACATGCGAACGCAAGTCACCTTGTTCAGGCAAACAAACATCGCCTTGCCGCTAGTCCATAAGTCGGAATAATGATGCGCAAAATCTTTTGCAACCAGACGCAATCGCGGTTCTGCCGTAAGCAGGTGGTATTCCTTGGCAAAATCCTTTTCCAGTTTTTCTTGCTGTTCCGGGTCAAGGTCTGCGGCTTCAATCGCATTGAGAATCTTGTCTGTAATTTCAGGATTCTTGAGTTCCTTGATTTTGTCGGCACGATTTTCGTAATAGAGCGGAACTGTCGCACCATCTTCTACGGCACGCTTGAAATCGTAAATAGAAATGTAGCCGCCGAAAGTTCTTTCGGTGATGTTGTCATCTTTCAAAAGCGGAGTGCCCGTAAAGCCGATACGCGAAGCCGTCGGAAGCAAGGCACACATGTTGTCTGCAAAAATTCCATTCTGGCTGCGATGCGCTTCGTCGGACATCACTAAAATATCGTGATCTGGATAAATCGGGGTCAAATCTTTCTTGTTGAACTTTTGAATCAGCGTGAAGATGAAACTCGGGTTGCCCTTGAGTTTTGTAACAAGGTCGTTCCCGCTCGTGGCAATGAACTTGGATGCTTTTACCTTGCCGAGCATTCCGCAGTTTTCAAACGTATCGCTAATCTGCTTATTCAGTTCGTCACGGTCCGTAAGGATGACGATTGTAGGCGAACCTTTTGCACAACGGCGAATCTTTTGCGACAAGAACAACATCGAGTAGCTTTTGCCACTCCCCTGCGTATGCCAGAAAACGCCCAACTTGCCATTGCGAAGTTTGCGGTTTTCGTACGCTTTGAATGCCTCGTTTACACCAAGATACTGGTGGTTGCGGGCGAGAATCTTAACCGTATTTCCATCGGAATGATCGTAAAGAATGAAATTCGCCAACAGGTCAAGGAATGTTTCTTTTTTGCAAATCCCGCGAAGCATCGTCTGGAGTGCAACGGAACCCGCATCGGATTCTTTGAGACGTTTCCATTCGTGGAAAAAATCATACTTGCTGCCAAGCGTTCCGACTTTCGCTTCTACCCCATTAGAAAGCATCAAAAATGCGTTGTAATAGAAAAGTTGCGGAATCGTCGAAAGGTAATCCGTGTAGTTGTCGTCGTAGGCGTTTTGCACAGCGACATCGTTACGTTTGAGTTCCACAAACAAAAGCGGGATGCCATTAACAAAGCCGACTATATCGGTACGGCGGCGATAAATTTCGCCGTGAATTTTCATCTCCTTGACGGCGAGAAAATCGTTGTTCTCCGGGTTCAAAAAATCAATGACGAGAGCCCGCTTGACATCCGAAGTTCCATCGGTTTTCTTGTAAGAGACAGGAATGCCATCGCGAATAAAGCCGTACTTTTCTTCGTTGATTTGAAGCAGCGAAGACGTGCTGAGCGTCGCCGTGAACTTTTGTACGGCTTCGTCAATTTGTGTAGGCGTTATCCACGGATTCAGCTTTTGAAGTGCTTCGCGAAAATACCGATGCAACAAAACTTCTCTGTAAGAGGTGCGCCCGAATGTTCCATTTTCGCCTAATTTTTCTTCATTATACGCAAAAACAACGCGCCAGCCCAACTCATGCTGGAGCAGGTCGCCGGCACTCTCTTGAACGAGGATATTTTCGCTGTATTCGTAGGACATAAAAGCCAAACTATTCCAATGTAAATATAAACAAAATAGGTTGTCATAATATGCCAAAAACTCGCGGGCCTATTGACAAACAAGATTTTTGAACCTACATTTAGTGCACAAGTGTGTAGTCTTTGGTATTTTTTCGCTTGTATGCCAGAGGAGTTGACGATGAAGAAAGATGTTGCGGCCAGTGCGGCCGGGGCCGAGATTTATTTAGCAATCCCCCACATTGCCCTATTGACAATTTGTAGCCGATTGGCTACATTGTAGGAGGGCAGGAGTTAAACAATGAAAAAAAGTGATGCAGAAGTTTCTGATCTGGATGTTGCCGATCTTCTTAAAACAGAAGAAGATGTAAAACTCTTTTTGGAAGAAGCCCTTGCCGAAAACGACCCCGTCCTCTGGCAACATGCCATTGGAGATGCGGCCCGGTCAATCGGAATGGCAAAAATCGCCGAGTCTGCGGGCCTGAATCGAGAAAGCTTGTACAAGGCACTAAGAGAAGACGCGCATCCGAGATTCGACACCATCATGCGTGTGCTGAACGCCATGGGTTTAAAACTCTGCATAACCCCCTGTGCAGTCGCCGAGAAAAAGGCCATGTACAAAGTTTAACTCCCAGCACCAGAAAAGGTGGTATTATAGATCGCGGATATATACCATCCGCGAAGTTAAGGTCATGCTCGATGCCGATTTGGTGGAAATCTACGTTTACGCATCCGGTTGTTGGCCGTCGTGCGCTTTCCATGCGCATTCCGTCACTTGCATATCCGTAAATCGAGCCGTGAAGCTGGAATTTTCCGGGCTGCATGCATATATGCCAAACCGAATTTTTCCGGCTCCTTCGAGCATGTGGCAAATCCGCATTTGAGAAAACTGCACCCCGTCTCGAGAACATTCTATGCAGTAGTCATCTTCGCGCCTGCTGAGCCTATACCACATGGATTTTACATCTGCAGCAATCGCGGTCGTCGCCCAGTCTGAATACCCGCGGTTTGTCACGACAGAACCCAGGTGCTGGAAATTTTCATTCTCATATTCGACTGACGCCTTAAGCCAATTTTCCGAATCCAGATACAGCGCCACCCCGCACTGGTCGAAGCGATGACGACTTTCGGAAAAATCGGTTTTGACGACAAAGGAAAAGAACTTTTCTTCTGTTTCCATCTGCAGAACCGGGGCATTATCGTTTCTGAAATGATAGTAGGTCCTTTGCCAAAGGTCCGTATGCGGGGCGGTCACAATTTCGACGCATTCCTGATTGATGCTGTAGTTCCGGGGTTCCCGGACCCATTTCATTTTAGAAATATCAAACATTTCTGTAGCCTTTGAATTGACGCGCTTTGTTGCTATAATCTATAAAAACAGCTAGAGATTGCCAAGTCATCTCGCCCAACGCCAAGACATTCTATATTTATCAAAAAAATGGATCCCCTCCCTGACGGTCGAGGATGACAACAAACAAACCTGCAACGAGTTTATTATGGAAGAGACTTTCAAGACCAGAGGCGTTTGCGCGACGACAATCCAATTCACGCGCGACGGAGACAAAATCAGAAACATCCGCTTTACGGGCGGATGCAACGGGAACTTGAAGGCAATCGCGAAGCTCTGCGAAGGTATGAGCGCCGAAGATATCGCGGCAAAGCTCTTGGGCAACACCTGTGGCGGGAAGCCGACTTCGTGCGCCGACCAGCTCGCCCGCGCTGTTCTCGGGAAAGAAGCCTAATACAAATTTATTCTTTATCGTTTCTTGAATACGACGATTTCGGCATCGGCGCCATTCTTGCCGTATTCGCTCACGAGAATGTAGCGTTCGTCGCAGGCGATTCCGAAGCAGTGGCCTTCGGCTCCAATCTTTTCGACCTGATTGCCCCAGTAGCTTGCGTTATCGTCCAGGAGCTTGACGCTGTTGCCGTTGATCTTGTATTCCTGATTGATGAACGAGCCCTGCAGCACAAAGAGGTTGTCGATGGTCGGCATGTCCTTGATACCCAGCGCGTTGACTTCTTCAATGAACTTCTGCTTCATGGGCGATGTGGCATGCGGCAGTTGATCTGCCGGGAGGCGCCAACGTTTTAGCGTCGGGAAGTACTTGCGAAGCTCCGCCTTATATTCTTCGCGGGTCAGGCTCTTGCCGGTGTTCTTGTTGAATTCATCGACGAACTGCGAGCAGAATTCAACCATCTGTTCCATGTTGAAGTCGCCGGTGAAGGCGCCGTCTTTGTAGCAGTAGATGCAGTATTCTTCGTTCTTGCTGCCGTCGGCGTTGGTGCCCAAGATTTCCGGTGTGAGCGGCATTCCGCAGCTCTGACAAAATTTTAATTCCATAGGTTCTCCTTTTTTAGCTCTATGCACAAATGTACACTATTTTAAAATTCTTGTCAAGGAACTTATTCAAATTATTTCAAAATTTGAGCAATCGGTTCCAGGGTATCGAGATTCACGAAGTCCACTTGTTTGCCATAGGTGGCGATGAGGGCGCGGACTTCGGCGTTGCGCTCCGCTTCGGGGATTTTCGTGACCTTCGAATACAGGAGTTTCATCATGATTCGGTGTTTCAGGCCGAGCTTGGTGTAGTCGATAGCACCGCGAAGGTGGAAAATTTTACTTTCATCGTAATGCGATGCGGGAACTTGCTTTTTGAGGCTGTCCCTGATGTGGTTGACGTTTTCGGCATCGATCGGGTCGGCGAGACCGACGGTCGCGACAAACAATTCCTGACTTGCGGAGAGGCCGCAAACCGTTTTCTTGAGGCCCATGACACCGCCAGCGCAGAGGGCGCCCAGATAGACGATGCGGTCATAGCCGGCAACGCTTTTCACGTCTTTGAAAAAAACAGCCTTGAGCCCCGTGATTTCGGAGAGGCGTTCAGCATAGCGCTTTGTCGAGCCGTAGCAGCTACCGTAGATGATAATAGTGTTCATCCGATTATAATCCTTTCTTTGAGGCTTTATCACACCACATCATATCCCGCATCAGACAAGACTTTCAGCGCTTTCTCGAAATTTTCGGCTTTCACAAGGATATAATCCGTATTGAAAGTGGATATCGCAAAAATACCAATGTTATTTTCTGCGAGAATAGCTGATAGCTTTGAAAGAATGCCGATAAGAGAAAAATCAAGTACACCCTGAATACGGAATCCTCGCCATCCATCATCTCGTTCAATAGTATTTTGGAGAACATCATCTGTTTTGCATACGAGGGATATTTCTTCGTTGGTCTTGCCAATGAAATAAAAATCCTTACCCGTATCAAAATCACTAACGTCCGCTACTTTACAGACTGTTAGTTTGTGATCCAATTTCTTTATTACCATAAATTCAATCGTTTGTTAGAGTTTTACTTTCGTCGTTGACTATACTAAATACAAAAGATTTAGGACGTTCGCCTCCCCAAATTAACTTCAGGTCAGGGCATACAACATCCAAATGTGGCCTGATACCATCTGATGCATGAAGTCTTTAATTCCATAGGCTTCGAATGCCTCGTCTAAAGCGAACAGGCAGGCTATATGACCAATGGCTATAAGGAAGTGGAGCGCTGCTCCGAATCGTAATCTTTTCATGTTTTTTATCGCAGCTCATTGATAGCCTTTTGCAAATTCGCGAGGAATTTCCCGGCGTGTGCCCCGTCCATTTGCGTATGATGGAACTGGAACGAAACAGGCAATTCATAGCGGAAAAACTTTCGCCTAAACCGCCCCCAAATCATAAACGGGTTGTTGAAAATGCCGGAATTCATGCCGACAGCGCCGTCAATTTCCGTGTCGATAATCGCCGATGTGCCGATGACCATGCTGTTCTCGGACAAGTCCCAGTCCACACAACTTTCCGCTACGATTTTGGTGTATCTGAGATAGTTGCGGTTGAATGTCGCCAAGCCTTCGGAAAACGGAATGTCGCAAGAGTTGACTTCGCCTTCGTCGTTCTTCACGATTGTGTTCACCGCAATAGAATCGTATTGCATAAGCTTCCCGTTTACCGGGAGCATGTAAAACTCTTTAACGCTTGCGGCCGCCTTGCCGATGCAGTAATCCATAAGCATGTTGAATTTCAAGCCGCGCTTTTTGCTCACCTTCACAAGCCTTGTGACGTTCAATGTTTTGAAAAATGTCACCATCGGATTTGGAGCTTGCATCCAAAGCTTGAACGCCATTGCTCTAGTGGTGCTTTTCGGGTCGATTTCTTTTGCCATTTTTTTGCCTTAATTTTCCGTCAACGGACATCAGCATGAACAATGTGGTGATTGGTCGATTCATTTCTTGTAGGTTTTGAAAAAATGCTGTAAGTGCTTCTCGATGAATTTGAGTGCCTCTTTTTCGCATTTCGGCTGGCGATCAACTTTAGAAATCCAAAGTGCGACTGGCGCAGTAATCTCTGTCGCGAGCATTTCCGGGTCGTCTTTGACGATTATACCTGCAGCCATCAAGGTCTCGAGAATTTTCTTGTACATTTGCAGAAGCCCATCCACCTGATGCCTTGTCGTGATTTCGGCGAGGCGCTCGCTGCGAAACTGTTCCTGCACCAAGAAAACACGCATCTTCTTGATAATCGGGTCGCTCATCGTAAAGCGGATGCGCTTTAACATCTCGCGAATGAATCCGTCGATATTTTCGGGAACTGTGCCGATTTTTTTCGCGGAGCCGAACGATTCCTCGTAGCGCGCTTCGGCGATGTCGATGAGCGCATTCAAGATGTCTTCTTTGCCCTTGAAGTGCTTGTAAAGCGACGGCGCCTTGATGCCGACATCTTGGGCGATTTGCTCCACGCTGGTGCCATCGTATCCGTTTTTGGCAAATAGCGTTAGGGCGGTTTCAAGGATTTTTTCTTTTGTGGACATGACACCTCTACAGTCAGCTAACATTCATTAGCTAAAATAGCTAACATTTATTAGCCTGTCAAGAGGAAAATATCATCATCGGAGCCGAAACTTTCAGTATCGGCACGAATAACGCAACATGAGTGTCTTTGTCACTTCAAAAAGAGCGAGAGCTTGCTAAAGTCAAGAATCGTGATAAACACGAAGAAGCTGATGAAGAACGCGGCAGCCACATTCTGAATGACCGTCTGCGTCTTGGTGGAAAGCGGCTTGCCGCGCAGTTTTTCGATACCGAGGAACATGAGCAGGCCACCGTCGGTAATCGCAAGCGGAAGCAGGTTCATGACGCCCAGGTTGATACTGATAAGGGCAAGCAACATCAGGAACTCCTGGAAACCGCTCATCCACACGTTACCCATCACGGCGACAATAGAAACCGGACCGGAGAAGGCATCCACCTTCACCTGGCCCTGGAACATGCGCTTGAAATAGCGGAAGATGCTCGTAGTCATTTTCCAGCTGGTAGCACAAGTCTTCGTAAAGGCCTCGACAGGGCCGCGGCGCACAATCTTTGTTTCGCGGAAGAGCACGTAGCCCATTTGGATGCCAACCATGTAACGCTTGTATTCCTCGTTGTACACAGGCGTAAGCGGCTTGGTAAGCGTATCGCCATCGCGGATGACGGTAACATTGACAGTTTCACCCTTGCTACCGTCGATGATGCGTACCACCTCCTCGTAACGGGAGATGTGCTCGCCGTTGATTTCAAAAATCGTATCGTTCTGCTGGATGCCGGCCGTAGCCGCGGCGGAACCTTCAACAGGCGGGAGGCGCACGATGACGCGGTTGCGCGGGTAAATGCCGATGTCGCCAATACCCATCTTGATTTCAGAGCCGGTAGAATCCTGCGCGGGAATCACGAGTTCTTCGGGAACGACTGTTATGGTGAGAGGTTCGCCACCGCGATGCACCGTGAGGGGGACGTTCGCCCCGAGGCTCACGCCAATCTGCTCGCGGAAATCGTCCCAGCCCTGCGTGGGCTTGCCGTTCATGGCGGTGATGGTATCGCCCGGCTGTATGCCCGCAGCGAGCGCCGGGGAATCCTTCGCGACAAAACCCACAATAAGTTCGTTTGTCGCAGGTTCCTGCACGCCCACCATGTAGAGCACCATCAGGAGCACGAACGCAAACACGATGTTGATGAACGGGCCCGCAAATGCAATCGCGGCGCGGGCACCCACGGATTTCGCCACAAAATCGCGTTCGTCCGGGACTTCGCCCTCCTCGAGCGTGTCGGGATTTTCCCCCGCCATGGCCACGTAGCCACCGAACGGGATAGCCGAAATGCAGTATTCCGTCTCGCCCCTTTTGATGCGGATGAGCTTTTTGCCGAAACCGACGCTAAACGTATTCACCTTGACGTTATTCCACTTGGCGACCAGGAAGTGGCCAAGTTCGTGAATAGTCACGAGGAAACTGAGCGCAAGGAGGCCCAGGATGAACATCACGACGTTGGAGAAAATGGATTCCATTACAGGATAATGTAGTAAAAAAGATCCCCGCCTACGCGGGGATGACTAATTAAAAAGCGGGGATGACAATGCGGGTTGGAGATGGACGGCTTCGCCGTCCGTGGCTGCATTCGGTCATATTTGCAAATTACTTTGCAAATACGACACTCATTTTGCACACTATTGCCGCGGGGCGATGCCCCTCGCAATGACAATATGGTTTAGTGCAGCCTGTTGCCGCGGAGGTCATAGCGTTTGCCGTTTTTCTCGACGACAAGCTTGAAATCCTTCACGCGGAGGCGCGGTGTTGCATCGCCCTGCATTGCGGCAGGCACAACCTCGCGAATTGCGGTAGTCGCGCTGGAACTGGCCGGATTCCACGGGTTCCACTGCGACGAGCTGGACTGCGGCGGCTGCCACTGCGAAGAGCTCGAAGCAGGCACCGCGCTAGAAGAACTAGAGCCCTGCGGGGCGGAACTGGACGAAGACTGCGCCGTCGCATTTTTCCTCGCGACTCCTGCAGCGGCAAAGTCGGGAGCGAAGCCCGCGTTTATCGCCTCGAGAGCGCCCGCCAAGTAGGCAAGCGGGGCATTCCAGTTGATGGCGACCTCGTTCGTTGCATAACTGCAGCGCTGGTCGGTGTAGGCGGTCGCAGCCTGACCTGTCCTGTAGTCGGCGCACTTCCATTCCGCAGCGGAGCCGACATCCTCGCCACCGGGCTGCGGGCCACCCACGAGCATTCCCGGGATAGGCTCAGTTACGTTATCCGAAGTACTCGGGCGGTGGTGCGGCATCATCGGAGACTTGGTGCCATAACCCGTCACAAAAGACATGTCGAGCGGGTTCTTGCCGAGCAGGTAATCGAGCACCTTGAGCGCTGCGGCATAATACTTCTCGTCGCCGGTGAGGTAGTAGGCATGCAAGAGCCATACGCCCTGATTGGAGGCCACGGCGTTTGAACCCCACACAAAATCGTCCTTCGCCATCACCACGCCAAAACCGGACTTAGTGCGGTTCACGAATCCGTCGGCGGTCGAAAGGATTTTCTGCTTGGCCTCGCCCGCATCACTAAAAACAGACGCGTGAGTCGCCTTGCCGTAGGTGGCAATTCCCTTCATGTCGCCCCAGTAGGAGATATACTCCGTGGTACCCGACTGCTTGTACGACCCGTCGTTTGTCGTAATGGCAAGTTCCGTACCGGCGAAAAGTTTCTCGTCGCTCGCATTATTGCCTTCGTAGGCACCGGTCGACACATCGGACGGGTTTGCCGTGAAGTGCACGTTCATGTTGTTCGAGCCCCAGGCATAGGCCTTCTTCGCCGCCTCCAGGCACTTGTTTGCGTAGTTCGAATCGAACGGCTTGTACACGCGGGCGGCAACAGCCATCACGCCCGCAAAGTCAAAAGCGGCCTCGGCGCTCTTGCCGATAACGTAAAGCTTCAGGTTGTCCTGCGCAGGCATCACATCGCCCGGGAACCCGAGAGACGTAAGCTTGTGGTACACACTGCCGTCATTCGCCTGCATGGTAAGCATCCAGTCCAGGTTCCACTTGATTTCGGCAAGCAGGTCCGGGAGGCTACCCTCCGCAGGGATATTCCACTTGAGGCTCTTGAAGTAATTCGGGAAATGCTCGTAAAGCGAGAGAAGCGTGTAGGTGGTAATGCCCGAGTTCACGATATAACGGCCGTAGTCGCCTGCATCGTACCAGCCCTTGGTAGACTGGATAGAGCCCGAACCGGCGGAGTTATGGAGTTCCACCGTAGAATTCGTGTGCCCCGCGGCACGGCTCCACTTGCCAGCATACTGACTCTCGAGAGCCATCGATGCGCGCTGGTAGTAGAACCACTTGGCGGCAGCCTTGAGCACGTCCTCGAACGTGTTATCCTTGACCACCAAATCCTGGCGGAGTACCTGTCCGCCCACCTTGATGGAATACTTGCCTGCGGTCTTGAGTTCGGAAAAATCCACGAGCTGAACATTCTGCCCGCTCGCATCCCAGTAAGATGCGGCCCCCGGAGTCACGGAAAGGGCCGTCTGGCCAGACGCGTTCACGATTTCGACATTGCCCGAGGCGCCCACCAGCGAGAACTGCTTGGGGTCGGAAGGGCGGTAACCCACCTGGTTTATGTAGGCATTGGCTGCAAAGGCCGTCGAAACACCGGCGGCAACGGTCGCGGAAAGCACGACCAGCTTGATTCTATTCGTTTTCAAAACATCCTCTCTTGCGCAAGAAAAGTTGTCATACACCTGAATACAATATAAGGAAAGGCGGCCCGTATAGGTCCGCCTATTAAAGAATTATAAACCAAACTGTATCAAGTGTTTTACTTTTTCACAAAAAGGAACAATCTTTTGTTGTATAAAAAAACAACCCTTTTGCCGTTTTCAGGGCAAAAGGGCCATTCAGGATAACTCGCTTTTGTAAAATTACTTTATCAGCGCAGCAGTGAGCCTGCGGGCTTCGGCGTCGGCCTCGAGAACCTGGTCAAGCGTGAGGTGGCCGGTCACATCGGGGGCCTTCTCCATCACCATTTCCACGTATTTCGGGATATCGGTGAACTTGAGGTTCCCCTTGAGGAAGCGATCCACGAGCACTTCGTTCGCGGCGTTCATCATGGAGGGCACGATACCGCCACGGCGGCCCGCCTCGAACGCGAGGGCAAGGCAACGGAACTTCTTGAAATCCGGTTCGAAGAACGTGAGTTTTGCAAGCGTCGGCAGGTCGAGGCGCTTGGTTTCGAGACGCAAGCGGTCGGGCCACGTGAGCGCCACCTGGATGGGGATGCGCATGTCGGGAGCGCCGAGCTGGGCCATCAGAGAACCGTCGCGGAACTGCACCAGCGAATGCACCATGGACTGCGGGTGAACCACCACCTTAATTTGTTCGTACGGAATGTGGAACAGGAAGTGAGCTTCGAGAACTTCGAGGCCCTTGTTCATCATGGAGGCGGAATCGATGGTAATCTTCTTGCCCATGCTCCACACGGGGTGATTGAGCGCGTCGGCCACCGTGATGGTTTCGAACTTCTCAACAGGCCATTCGCGGAAAGGCCCGCCGGAAGCGGTAATCTCGAGGAATTCCACCTCGCTTTCGCGCTTGCCGCCTTCGAGGCACTGGAAGATGGCGCTGTGTTCGGAATCGATGGGAGTGATAAACGACTTCGGGTTTTCCGCAAGCTTGTCCCAGATGACGGGGCCCGCCATGACCATCGTTTCCTTGTTCGCGAGGGCCACGTGCTTGCCGTGCTCGATGGCGGTAATGGTCGGGAGGCAGCCCACCGCACCCATGAGCGCGTTGATGATGATATCGGCCTTCGGGTCGGCGGCGAGTTCGCACAGGCCTTCCATGCCGGCGAGCACCTTCATGCCGAGGATGCCCTCGAGTTCCTTCGCGGCGTTCGGGTCGAACATGCACACGCGTTCCACTTTGTACTTGCGCACGATTTCAGCAACCTTCTGCACGCTACTGTTCGCGGCGACCGCATACAAGTTAAAAATGTCGGAATGTTGCAGGATGACATCGACGCTGGACGTACCGATGGAGCCTGTGGCACCGAGAAGGACGACGTTTTTCATAAAAAGCCTCTTTTGTTTTTCAAAAAAATAGAAATTAATATTCGGGCTTTTCGCGCGAATTCGGCAATTGTCCACACATCTACTAAAATTTACAGACGCATTCGACAATTTTAGATTATTTTAAAAGCGGGTAATGGTTATGGACTCGAAGGAGGTGCGCTATGCGCATGCGCTTTTCGGGTGTTTTAGCGGCGTCGATAATCGCCGCTGGGGTGTTCTGGAGCTGCTCGGAATCTTCCGACGGCGTTTCTGTTCCAGAGGGTGAACTCTCTTCCAATTCATTTGCAGGCAATACCGGCGACTATCCGGGAGACGAACTGTCTTCGAGAGGGATGCCCGCAATTTCTTCGGGAGAACTGCCCGCGACCTCATCGGGCGCGGAGCCGACAAGCGCAGGCTCGGCGCCCAGCTCGAGCACGAACATTGCAGGCTCGAGCGGGAACATTCCCGGCAGTTCGGGCGGTTTCGGGGCCGGCAGTTCAAGCAGCACCGGCGCGGGTTCTGAATTTACCTACGTTGCACCGGCCACCTTCGCCGACACCGTAAACGGCGCGGTATTCAGCATGGTGTATGTCGCAGGGGGCACGTACACGCGCGGGTGCGACAACTGCGCCGAGCAGGACAAGATTTACGAGACGCCTGCGCACAAAGTAACGGTAGACGCCTACCACATCGCGAATACCGAAGTCACCATCGGGCAATGGAACGCAGTGATGGGCGGCAAGAAAAACGCCTGGGAATCGGACAAGGCTCCCAAAATCGGCGTAAGCTGGTTCGACGCGAACAGTTTCGCCTGCAAGCTCGGGCAACTTTCGGGCCACCAGTACCGCCTGCTGACCGATGCCGAATGGGAATTCGCGGCACGCGGTGGCAAGGACGGCGTTCCCGACAACTTCAAGTTTTCGGGCAGCAACAGTGTCGATGACGTGGCATGGTATTCCGAGAACAGCAGCGGAAAGGCGCACGACGTGGCGACCAAGAAGCCGAACAAGCTCGGGCTCTACGACATGAGCGGGAACTCGTGGGAATGGGTCTACGACTGGCTCGTGGGCTATACCGCGGGCGACAAGGTGAATCCGGTGCAACTCACGGGTAGCGGGAACAAGACGCGCCGCGGCGGGAGTTATGGCGAACCGGCGGAATTCGCGCGGGTGAGCCGTCGCGCCATCCGCAGCCGCGATGGCGCCGCCGACATGGGATTCCGTATCGGCATGTCGGCGGAACTCCCGCCGGGCATGGTGAGCCCCTGCGAAGCGGCGAACCCTTCGGCCGCCGCCTGCCAGGGCGAAAAGAACCGCGACTGCCGCCTGATTACCGCGGCCGACGAGGCATGGATCAGCGATGACTACACCGTAGTCATCGCCGAAGACGGCAACGCGGCAGTTTCGGGATTCCCGAACGTGTCGGGGCAGTGGTACACGCTCAACAACCGCAGTTTTAACGTGGTCACACGGAGCGGCACCAAGACATACGCTTACTACATCTTTAGCCAGGACGAAATGACGATGATCAGCGACGACGGCATTCCGTACCGCCTGTATCGCCGCTCCATGAGCGATGCGAAAAACAAGGTCACGCTCACTTCCGCAAGCAACCCAAAAACACTTGCACAGCTGATTGCCGCAGTGGAACCCGAGCGCCTCGTGACCGACGAACAGCTCGCCCACCCCGACACGAGCGTGCGCGACCCGCGCATCGCCGCCGCGAGCGGATACACCTGGTTCTTCGACGGCCGCTGCTGCGGGGGCAACCACAAGTACCGTTTCCATCTCGATAAAAATGGTGACGCCGAATTCGTGGTGATGGACTACGACGACACGCACCACGAGAACATCCTCGCGAAGGGGCGCTGGTTCACCGTCGGGAACATCGGGCTACACATCGTCCTGAACGGCAAGTACTTCAACTACCTCTACACCGCGGGCGAACGCACCATGAGCTACAGCGAGTACATGCCGGCAGGGCCCATATTCTGCCACATCTCGTTCCAGAGCTACGAACGCGGGGACTTCCGCATTTTCAACAAGACTGTATTCGACGACAAGATCAAGCGCCCACGCGGCTTCAACGGTGAAAACCCGGTGTACGAGGCGGGCGATTACCAGTGGGGTTCGTAATGCGCGCCTTCACTCTCGCCATCTTCACTGCAGGCGCATTCGTTGCCTGCAACGATTCGGGCACGTCGTCAACCGACACGCAGTCAACCGAAATTGAATCAAGCGCAGACGGCCTTGACATTTCTGACTCCGATAAATTGTTTGGGGGATCATCTGCGCAAGATTCACCGGAAGGGCCTGTAGCCACCACATCCTCATCGGCCCTTCCGGCCTCCTTTTCCAGCGGGCAATACGACCCGCCGCACGACTCTCCGGCAGAGTCTTCCTCTTCGGTGGAACCCTTTCCGGAATCTTCGAGTTCCGCAGAATCCTCCGGTTCCGCGCCCGCAGTAACGGAAATCCCGCTCGACAAGGACGGCTTCGCGACGGTCGCCGATGTCTACAGGAGTCTAGCGCCTAGCGAGAAGGCGGTTTTCATCATACGCCATTCCGAACGCGAAGACGCCGTGACCATCGAGACGGAACTCACCGCAAACGGCGTGAAGATGGCACAGGATTTGGGAGCAACACTCAAGAGCGACGAGGAATTCAGCTACATTACCTCGGGATTCGTGCGCACGAACGAGACTGCGAACAACATATCAAAGGGGCGCGGAGAAGCGAACCTCCCGAAGCTCATCACGAACTACGACATTACCGGCAACTGGTTCCTAAAAATTTCTGCGGACTCGCTCGCTCAATACGCCTCAAAGCTCGGCATGCAGGGCAGTTCCGTAGAACTCATGGCCCACTGGGCATACGGAGAACCCTACCCCGACGCACTCTACGAACTTGAGCCCCGCGCCCAGGAGTTCATGGAAAAGGTCATCCTCAAGAACTTGCCCAAGTGGAAGCGCGTGAGCATCATGGTATCGCACGATATATTTGTAATGCCCCTGGCCGTGTTCGGTTCCGAAGGGAAGGTCGCCCTCAAGTACCACGAGGACTATCACTGGATAAACTACATCGCAGGTCTCGCAGTCATCATCGACGCGCAGAACAACCTGCGGTATGTTCCCGTGAAGGGAGCAGATTCAGGAGTTATCGACTATCTCGCCATCTACATGGCGGAACACGGCTACGGCGGTTACAAGAAATAAGCCGTCAGCATGCAGTTGCGCTACGCTATCTGCTTGAGGAAATCAAGCACCAGGTAGAGTGCAGGGGCCGCGAGGTAGAACGAATCGCAGCGGTCGAGCACGCCGCCGTGCCCCACGAACAAATTGCCCGAATCCTTCGTGCCACTCCAACGCTTGAGGGCACTCATCAGCAGGTCGCCTGCCTGGCCCGCAACAGTGAGCAGCACACCAATCGCAATGGCAATGCCCCAGTTGAATTCGATATTGAAGCAGGAGAGAGCCGCACTGCACTTGACCCAGTAGGCCACCCACGCAATCGTCGCGATGGAACCGGCGATGCTACCTTCCCAAGTCTTCTTGGGGCTGATGCTCGGGGCAAACGGGTGTCTCCCGAAGGGGCCCTTGCCTGCCGCAAACTTGCCGAAGAAGTACGCCACCGTATCGCAGAGCCACATGGATGTCATCACGAGGATAAACGGATAGCAGTGTTCAAAACCCTGGCCGTTGCCCATCATGAGCACGTTCATGCCACCCCAGAGCCCTATATAGAGCGGGGCCCCGAGCTGCATTACGAGCCAGGGGAACAGGTGATCGATTTCCACCTTCTTGTAGGCCGCACCGATATAGACCGCAAAAATCACGAGGAACGTCATGCCCACCACGTACGGCACCGCAGGCAGCCCGAAGTAGCCGCCCTTCGAAAGGGTCCACGCAAGCGTGAGTGCAAAAGTGGAGGCGAACGAAAGGAACCGCATGTCCGGCCCCTTGTACATCTTGGACGCCATGCGCGCCCATTCCCAGGCAGCTACGCCCGCAAGGAAGCACATGAGGCCAACACGGCTGTAGTCGCAGAACCACAGCAGCACGAACACTATAGGAATGGCGACAAACGCCGTAATCAAACGCTGAGCCAAGTTACTCATGCAACACCTTCCCAAACCTTCTTTCGCGGGTTTTGAAAAATTCCACGGCCTTCAGGAACTCTTCCTTGGTAAAGTCGGGCCACAGCGTGTCCGTCACGTAGAACTCGCTGTAGGCGGCCTGCCAGAGCAGGTAGTTCGAAAGCCTGAACTCGCCACCGGTACGGATAACCAGGTCCGGATCGGGTGCGCCCTTCAAATACAAATTCTTCGCGAACACGTTCTCGTTGATATCCTCGACCTTGAGCGTACCCGCCTGCACCTGCGTGGCGATAGCCTTCGCGGCATCCACGATTTCCAGGCGTCCACCATAGGATATGGCGAGGTTCAGCTGCATGCCGGTATTGTTCGCCGTCTTGTCGATAGCGGACTGCAGGCTCGCGCGTGGCTTTTCGGGCAGGCGTTCCATGTTCCCGATAACCTTGAGCTTCACGTTCTTCTCCATGAGGTCGGGGATTTCCTTCACCACCATCTCGATGAGGAGGTTCATCAGGTAATCCACTTCCTTGCTGGGCCTGCCCCAGTTCTCGGAACTGAAAACGTAGAGCGTCATGTGCTCGAGCTTCAGGTTCACGCCGACTTCCACCGCGTCGATGGTGGCCTGCGTGCCCTTGCGGTGCCCGAGAAAACGTTCTAGCCCGCGGCTACGGGCCCAACGCCCATTGCCGTCCATGATAATCGCAACATGTCTAAGCTGGTTCGCCACGGCCGCCCCGGACTACACCTTGAGGATGTCCGCTTCCTTCTCGGCGAGAAGCGCGTCAATCTGCGCGATAGCCTTGTCGGTCGCCTTCTGGATTTCGTCCTGCTGCTTCTTGACTTCGTCTTCGGGCAGGTCCTTGTTCTTCTTGATGGCGTCGTTCGCATCGCGGCGGATGTTGCGGATTGCCACGCGGCCTTCTTCGGCATGCTTGCGCACGATCTTCGCGAGTTCCTGGCGACGTTCCGTAGTGAGGATGGGGAGCGACACGCGGATGCAGTTGCCGTCCTTCATCGGGGTAAGGCCGATGTTCGCGGCGAGGATAGCCTTGTCGATCGGGTCCACCATGGTCTTTTCCCACGGGGTCACGAGAAGCATGCGCGGTTCGGGCACGGAGACCTTGGCCACCTGCGAAATCGGGGTCGGGGTTCCGTAGTAGTCGACGCGCACGTCGTTCAAAATCGCGGGCGTCGCCTTGCCGGCGCGGACCTTCGCAAATTCACGTTCGGTGGCCTCGATGGCCTTGTCCATTTTTTCGGTATAGTCTGCCATAGTTCGTTCCTAGTCACTAGTCATTAGTCACTAGTTAGTTAAGAGTTGATGGTTTGTTTCCGTAGTTAAATATAAGTAAAAATCCCTAAAAAGTACCGCGTAAAGATCCCCGGTCGAGCCGGGGATGACGATGAGGGTTAGCAGTGGACCAGCGTGCCGAGGTCGCCTTCGATGGCCGCACGGGTCAAATTGCCCTTTTCCATCTTGAACACGAAGATGGGCATGTTGTTTTCCATGCAGAGGGCGACGGCTGCGGTGTCCATGACCTTGAGGCCGCGGGAAATGACTTCCTTGTAGCTGATGTCGTCGAAGCGGGTGGCTGTCGGGTCCTTGACCGGGTCCGCGGTGTAGATGCCGTCGACCTTGGTAGCCTTCATGATGACGTCGCATTCGCTTTCGATGGCACGAAGGGCGGCGCAGCTGTCGGTGGTGAAGAACGGGTTACCCGTACCGGCGGAGAAAATCACGACGGAGCCTGCGGACAAAAGCTTGAGGGCCTTGCGGCGGTCGAAGAATTCGCAGACCGGTTCCATGCGGATGGCGGACATCACTACGGAGTCGATCCCCTGCTTGTCGAGGGCATCCTGCATGGCAAGGCCGTTCATTACGGTGCCGAGCATGCCCATGGCATCGCCCTGGGCGCGGTTCATGCCACCTGCAGAAGCGGAAATACCACGGACAAGGTTACCGCCGCCAATCACGAGCGCGACCTGCACGCCCTGCTTGACGATGGATGCAATTTCGCTTGCCATGTCGGAGAGAATCTGGTTATCGATACCGTGGCCCTTTTCGCCTGCGAGGGCTTCGCCACTGAGCTTCAAGAGAATTCTTTTAAATTTCATAGTCTACCAATTATTTGTTGCACCTTGTCATCCTGAGCGTAATGCCACAAGGCATGAAGCCGAAGGATCCAGGCTCATGTTTCAGGGAAAATGTAATAAAATGCGGGGAGGAAAAACAAACAACAAATTATTACACGTCTTTAACACGGATTCTTGGCTACAGGCAACCGCTTCGTCCCAAAAAAGAATATATTAACACCGGGTGTATGATTCTTGCAGAGGGATGTTTATGAAAAACAGGATTCCGTTTTTTGGTCTTATCGCACTGATGCTACCCGCGATGGCGCTCGCTGACATCGTGTACCAGGGGAAGCGCGTCCAAGAATGGCCCGCCGAGGCTATGCCCACGTTCAACAACCGCACCCTTATGAAAACGACAGCGGTCACGACCAAGAGCCACTACGCCGCTCCCAAGGGCAAAATCTACAGCCTTACCCTGCTCGTCGATTTCTCGGACCAGGCGGCTCCCGTTACGGTGAGCGAAGTCGAGGAATGGCTCAACAAGGAAGGTTTCAACAGGGACGGCTGCAACGGCTCCGTGCGCGACTACTACCTGGACGTATCTAACGGACAGCTGGACCTCACCAACGAAGTCTACGGTTGGTACCGCGCAAAACATCCCAAGTCCTGGTACGAAGGTTTGCAGGGATACTCGGGTTCCGATTCGCTCATGAAAGAGGTGTTCGCGTATTTCGATTCGCAAGTCGATTTTTCACGCTACGACAACGACAAGGACGGCACCACCGAAGCCATAAACATCGTGTACGCAGGCCCCGGACAGACATGGGGGCAGGGTCTTTGGCCTCATTCCGGATGGTCCAACGAAAGGCGCGACGGCGTAAAGCTCACGCACCACCAGATGACGGACATGCCGGGCAAGTTTTCGATATACGTCTTTGTGCATGAATCGGGGCACATGATTTTCGGCTGGCCGGACCTCTACTGGTACGGCGACTACTGCACCATGGGCAACCGCGCGAACGACTGGAACCCGGTAGCGATAAACGACTTCTACCGAGCAGACCAGGGCTGGATTCCGTTCGTGGACATCACAAGCGAAGATGTAGACAACGTAACAAGTCTTGAAGTTTCCAAGCCTGGCGAGTTCTGCTACCGCTACAAGAACCCCGCAAGGCCAAACCAGGAAGGCCTCGTCTGGTCCTACGTGCGTAACACGGGCCGCGACAAGGTACTCGCCGGGAGCGGGCTCTTGATGCAGCATTACGACTTTTCGATTGAAGGAAATTCCTCCGCAGACAAACTCGGACTCCGAATCGTGCATGCCAGCGCTGCAGGAAAATCGAGCGACGCCGTAACCGACCAGTGGCCAAGCCCGGGCAGCACCGCCAACACCTTCTTCAAGAGCGGAACCTACGCGGAATTTTCAGACGACGCCTACCCCGCTATCCGCTGGTATAACGGCTCCAAGACGGGATTGAAAATCACCGACATCGGGACACCCGGAGAGACGCTCACGTTCTGCATCGGCGAAAACTGCTCCGAACCCACGTCCAGTTCGTCGACAGCGACAAGTTCCAGCAGCGTCGCTGAAATCACGGTCCAGAAAATTGCGCTCGAAACGACACTGCCGATAAGCGAAAACTATGCGCCCGTAACGCTCGACCTGAACGGCAATGAAGTTGCGAGCATCTTCGGAATCAATCGGACCGAAATTGAAGACAAAGTAGAATTCTATGGCGTAGAACCCGACGGAACGCTCAACAGCCAAACAACCGGCGAAGGCACCGGACACTGGTTCGACAATGGCGGCAAAATTGTCGCCTGGGACCCGAACGGCACCAGCATTGTGTTCTCCAACATGGACCTCACGACCATGACCACTAAAATAGGCCACATGCCTGGTAAAGTCAATGCCGGAGACTCCTTCACCGTAAGGCAGGCACTCGTTTACGGGAGCAAGCAGGTCACCTTCGAAATCAAGGTGACAATCGAAGGCGGCACCACCATCATCCGCAATATAGAGAAGGCTCGTTACGGCAAACCCGGGAACAGGATATTCAACGTGCTCGGCCAGCCCGTGGGGGTGCGCAACGCCAACGGAACCCTCCCCGACCTGCCCAAGGGCATTTACGTGGAAGTGAAATAAGCAGTATAATACACTTTGAAATCACGTTAAGCCCGATTGAATCTCAAATCGGGCTTTTTTCGCATTTAAGCCAAAGTATTTTATTACAAAAAAACGTCAATTTTCTTATGCGGAGATGACGTGGGAAAGACCTCTACTGGAGGTCGGGGCGGGACACCCGATAATTTCTATCTTGTACACAGCAAAACATAAAACGTAAATTCAACACTATAAGGATATAATGAGTCTTAAAATCGTTGTGCTTGCTAAGCAAGTACCTGATACACGAAACGTGGGCCCCGATGCCATGACGGAGCAGGGAACCATCAATCGTGCCGCATTGCCCGCGGTCTTCAACCCCGAAGACCTGAACGCCCTGGAGCAAGCCCTTCGTTTGAAGGACCAGTTCCCGGGTTCCACCATCTCTGTGCTGACGATGGGTCTCCCGAAGTCTGCCGAAGTCGTCCGCGAAGCTCTGTACCGCGGTGCCGACTGCGGTTACGTGATTACGGACCGTTCCCTCGGTGGCGCAGACACGCTCGCTACTAGCTACACGCTCGCCCAGGCCGTCAAGAAGATTGGCGACTACGACATCATTCTCGGTGGCCGTCAGGCTATCGACGGCGACACCGCACAGGTCGGTCCGCAGATTGCAGAAAAGCTCGGACTTACGCAGGTGACCTACGCCGAAGAAATCCTCTCCCTCGACGAAAAGGCCCGTAAGGTCGTTATCCGCCGCCACATCGACGGTGGCGTGGAAACGGTGGAAGCACCGCTCCCGCTGGTCGTGACCGTGAACGGAAGTGCGGCCCCGTGCCGTCCGCGCAACGCAAAGCGCCTCATGAAGTTCAAGAAAGCTACGGTGGTTGCCGAACGCAAGCCGGAAGATGCCGAAAAGTACGAAGCCCTCATCGCGAAGAAGCCCTACCTGAACATTCCGCAGTGGGGTGCCGCCGACATCGACGCAGACCCTGCCCAGATCGGTAAGGCCGGTTCGCCGACGAACGTGAAGGCTGTCAAGAACATCGTGTTCAAGGCGAAGGAAAGCCGCACGCTCACCGCAAGCGACGCCGACGTCGAAGGACTTATCAAGGAACTTTTAGACGGGAAGATTATTGGCTAGCCTATGAATAACGTATTTGTATATTGCGAAATTGAGGGCACGACCGTTGTCGATGTTTCCCTCGAACTTTTGTCCAAGGGCCGCAAGCTCGCCAACACGCTCGGCGTTCAGCTCGAGTGCATCTGCGCAGGCAAGGGCCTCGACGGAATTGAAAAGCAGGTGTTCCCCTACGGTGTGGACAAGGTCCATGTGTTTGATGCCGAAGGCCTGTTCCCCTACACCACCAACCCGCACGCTTCTCTCGTGGTGAACCTCTTCAAGGAAGAGCAGCCGCAGATTTGCCTGCTGGGTGCAACGGTGATTGGCCGTGACTTAGGCCCGCGTATTTCTAGCGCCATGCACAGCGGCCTTACTGCCGACTGTACCGAACTCGAAATCGACAGCTTCGAAATGAGCATCGGTGGCGTGAAGAAGTTCTACGAAAATCAGCTTTGCCAGATCCGCCCGGCGTTCGGCGGCAACATCGTTGCTACCATCGTGAACCCGGAACACCGCCCGCAGATGGCGACGGTGCGCGAAGGCGTGATGAAGAAAGAAATTGTCGACCCGAACTACAAGGGCGAAGTCATCAAGCACGACGTGGCCAAGTACGTGCCGGAAACGGAATACGTGGTCAAGGTGCTGGAACGCCATGTGGAAAAGGCCAAGCACAACCTCAAGGGCGCTCCGATTGTGGTCGCCGGTGGTTACGGCATGGGCTCCAAGGAAAACTTCGACATGCTGTTCGAACTGGCGAAGGAACTCCACGCCGAAGTGGGCGCAAGCCGTGCCGCTATCGACGCGGGCTTTGCCGATCATGACCGCCAGATTGGCCAGACCGGCGTGACCGTACGCCCGAAGGTGTATATCGCCTGCGGTATCTCCGGCCAGATTCAGCACCTCGCCGGCATGCAGGATTCAGGAATCATCATCTCCGTGAACTCCGACCCCGACGCCCCGATCAACGCTATCGCTGACTACGTGATCAACGGCACCGTCGAAGAGGTCATCCCGAAGATGATCAAGTATTACAAGGCAAACAACAAGTAGGCGTTATGGCGAATTTTTACACAGACCATCCCGAGATTAAATTCAACCTCGAAAGCAATTCCCTGATGCCGCGCATTGTCGAGCTCAAGGAAAAGGGCTATGCCGACAAGGACGCTTTCGACTATGCGCCGGAAGATTTTGCCGACGCGATGGACAACTACAACCGCGTGCTCGAAGTCGCTGGCGACATCACCGCAAACACTGTCTTCCCGAACTCGGAAGAAGTGGACGCCGAAGGCCCGCACTGCGAAAACGGCCGCGTTCGTTACGCATCCAAGACTTATGAAAACCTCGAAGCCACCCGCAAGGCTGGCCTCAACGGTGTCACGATGCCGCGCCGCTTTGGCGGCCTGAACTTCCCGATTACCGCCTACACGGCCATCAACGAAATGATCGCCTCTGCAGACGCCGGTTTCGAGAACATCTGGTCCCTGCAGGACTGCATCGAGACGCTCTATGAATTCGGCGACGAAGACCAGCGCTCCCGTTTCATCCCGCGCATCTGCGCCGGCGAAACGATGTCGATGGACCTGACCGAACCCGATGCCGGTTCCGACCTGCAGCGCGTGATGCTCAAGGCCACCTACAGCGAAGAAGACAAGTGCTGGTACCTGAACGGCGTGAAGCGCTTCATCACGAACGGTGACAGCGACATTCACCTGGTGCTCGCCCGCTCCGAAGAAGGCACCCGCGACGGTCGTGGTCTTTCCATGTTCATCTACGACAAGCGCGACGGTGGCGTTGACGTTCGCCGCATCGAAAACAAGATGGGTATCCACGGAAGCCCGACTTGCGAACTTGTCTACAAGAACGCCAAGGCTGAACTCTGCGGCCGCCGCAAGTTCGGTCTGATCAAGTACGTGATGGCCCTCATGAACGGCGCCCGCCTCGGCATTGCCGCCCAGTCCGTGGGCATCAGCCAGATGGCCTACAACGAAGCTCTCGCCTACGCCAAGGACCGCAAGCAGTTCAGCCAGGCCATCGTGAACTTCCCGGCTGTGTACGAGATGATTTCCCACATCAAGGCTCGTCTCGACGCAGGCCGCGCCCTGTTGTACCTGACCGCAAGCTACGTGGACATCTACAAGGGCCTCGAAGACATCGAACGTGACCGCAAGCTCACCGACGAAGAAAAGGCTGAACTCAAGAAATATCAGAAGCTCGCCTCCGCATGCACTCCGCTCGCGAAGGGCTTGAACTCCGAATACGCTAACATCAACAGCTACGACAGCATCCAGGTGCACGGTGGTTCCGGCTACATGCTCGAATACGCCTGCCAGCGCCTCTACCGCGACGCACGCATCACCTCCATTTACGAAGGTACGACGCAGTTGCAGACGGTTGCGGCCCTCCCGCACGTGACCACCGGTACTTACAGCCAGATGCTCGAAGAATTCGAAGCTCAGGATGTGCGCCCGGAATACGAAGCACTCAAGGCCCGTGCAAAGGCCATGGACGTGAAGTACAACGAAGCTGTGGAATTCGTGAAGTCCGCCGAGAACAACGAGTTCACCGACCTCTGCAGCCGCCACCTGTACGAAATGGCCGCCAACTGCGTGATGAGCCAGCTGCTCCTCCGCGATGCAACCAAGTCGCCTGAACTGTTCGACAAGAGCGTGAAGGTGTACCTGAACCTCGCCGAAGCCGAAATCGCGAAGCACTACAACTTCGTGAAGAGCTTGAGCGTGGAATCGCTGGAGAGCTACAGGAAGGCGTAAGCCTCGCTAACGCGATATTCGAAAACCCCGGCTCAATTGAGCCGGGGTTTTCTTGTTTTAACAATAATCTCCAATTACTTTAAATTTTCAATAACGGAATTCAAGAGTGTTTCACTAATATGCCTATTTGACATCCGAAGGTTTTTAACGCATTCGATAGCCTCATCCTTTTTCAGCAATCCATTCTCATTGGCGGCTGTCAATATGCCAATTGTTCCAGTAATTCGCAACCTCATACTTGTAGCCACATGCCTAGCGCGGACTTCATCAACAATCAGGAGATCGCTCTTATTTTCATCGGAATAGACAATGGCTTCACTTTCGCCCAAATCCAAGCCAGTCACCCGCATCAACATATCGACCGTTTCGCTATTGCCAACAGAAACCATTTTGAAGAATTCGCAAGCTTTGACTCGTTCTGCTTCTTCCTGAAAAGCAGAATTCGAAGTCAGTTCTTCATACACGGCCTCGGGGAGCAAGACCTCACCAAAGAGTTTATTAAGAATGTCAAGACGATTAATTTTAAGGAATGAAATTATCGGGGTGGCATCAGATACGACAATCATTCTTACCTCTTGGAAAGAAGTTCAGAAACGTTGGCTGCATCTTGCTCAACCTCGTCCCAGTTCTGGTCAATATAGGGAATTCCTTCACTTCCGTAAAGTTCAATCAGTTCCCATTTGGAAATGCCCAAAATGTCCGCAGCACGACCATGCGAAATAGTTTCGTTCTTAATGAAAGGATACAATAGCAACGCATTACGACGGAGTTCGTCGCTTTTATTATCACACACCATGAAGTCCATAATTTCTTCAGGGATGTCCATTGTTACCGTAGCCATAAGAGACCTCCACTATTAAATATACACTAATTTAGCGAGAGAGGCAAGTCGGCAAACTCAAAGGCAGAGTCAAAAAAGAAGGCTATAGAAGCATCTATCTGACAAACACACCCTTTTTCACAAAAAAAGATGTTCCCTTTTGAATTGCCAACGACTCACATAATATTATATTAAGTCAAAGGACTCAATAATAGAAAATGCATATATGAACATAAAGACCAACACCGTCAACGAAGAATTCGATTTACTTCTAAAATCGGGCATCATTGCATTTTATAAAAGTTGCGAAATTACGCAATTTTACATCACTGATAAGCGATCCAACGAAGTCGCAAATTTCTACACGCTCTTCGTTTTTGAAGAACTAGAGTGTCCAAACGAAATTTCAAAGTTTCTTTTCAAAGCACCAATTTCTATTGGAAAAAATCATTCTCTAAGAGCAATTCAAAAAAGGATCTCAATAGAAAAGGCAAGGCATATTTTTTACGAAATTCAGCAAGGCCGATTAGACATAGAGGAGCCTTGCAAGGTTTCCCCACAAACAAGACTTTTACCCAAAGCGTTCCTTCCCCGAAGTCTGAAAAACGACGTCTTCGTTAATCGTATTATCAAAGAAAATGTTTGGGGATGCAATTACATTATTGAATTCTTCAACGAAAACAAGATTTTTAATTTAGGAGACCAAGAGCGAGAATTTGTAGATTACATAAATGCAAAAATAAAAGAAGTTTGCAGCATAGACTTAGCTTCCGTCTATGACCGTATTGGCAACATCATTTTTCAATTTCCGATAACATTAGCGGCAATAAATGTGGATTTCACAAACGACAACCTTGGAGCCAAAATTCTTTGTAAGCCACACCATCTACTTAGCGAACCAAAGAACATCTGCATGCAAATTCAAACTTACTTAGACAACGTGATAACTGGATTTGACATCAAATCAATTTCTGGGCTAGATTTCGAAATTAAAGCAGCACTTGGAGATGACAACAATATCCATGTAACAATTTCTGATGTCCAAAGAAATCTGTTGTTATATGACGAAAATGACATCAACCGACTCAAATCAGTTCAAAGCGATTTTCATATAATAAATTCAGACGAACCGAGAACAATTCCACAAAGAGACGGCTCCGAAATAAAAATACAAACTCATGATTCATTTATTTCAATAATTGGAGACGAATCACATGGCAAAGATTATCAAAGTCAAATAATCTCTAGAAGTCAAAACAATGAAATATTAATGCACGGTGACGATTACCATGTTTTCAAGTATAATCAAAAAGAAAATGCACTAAACTTTATACGGACAAAGATCAAACAACATTCTCATATAAAAGAAATTTGCCTCTGGGATCCTTATTTGAGCGCCTACGACATTATGGATACCTTATATTACGAGCCCACAGGAATAAAATTTAGATGCATTTCAAGCGTTTCAAAAGCGAATAACGCAAACAATGCCCCATCAAATTCATCATCTAACCGCGGATTTGAAATCTTTCGTCATAACAACCAATCTATTTTCAAAAAATCAAACAACAAAAAAATCAATCTTAAATTTCTAGCACAACACGATTACTTCGGGTGGAAATTTCATGATAGATTTTTGATTTTCGTCCCTTCAGATACAACAAAACTACCTGAAGTATATTCTCTTGGAACATCCGTGAATCAAATTGGTATGCACCACCACATTATTCAAAAAGTCACAAATCCAAGAGAAATCCTCAACAATTTTGAGGAGTTGTGGAAACAGCTTGACAATGATGAATGTTGCGTAGTTGATTATCCTAAAATGCTGGACAAAATATAATGCTAGACAATTTTCAAAATACAGTCAAATTCATTCAATCAATGATGGCAACATCATTTTCAGATTCGACATATCATAAGATACGCCAAACAGTACATTCATTTCTAGAAAACAGCCAAGCAGAAAAGGAATTTCGGAAAGAAAAAATAAAAAATTACTCCATAGAATTATTTGACAACTCTTTAGAGCATGAAGATGTAAAGCAACTTTTAATTGCGGCATCAATAAGTGAAAGCGCAAGCGACTCATTTTCCTTCCTAAATTTATCTAAAATCGAGCACTCTTTTCAAGAAAAAATTAAATCAACCTTCATCAAGATGTCCTTCGACATCACTGTTCCCGAGGATGCCTGCTACAGCGATAGACAAACATCATCATATTTAAAAGATTCTATCGCACAAAAAGATTTCATCAGCATAATAATCCATCTTGAACCATACTATGGAAACCGAACTTTTATTGACTCAATGAACGGCGTTGGCAATTTTTTTTGCCGTCTATTATGGGATATTGACAAAGATTTCCTCATCCAGTACATAACAAAAAACGAATGGTCGTTCAAAACGGAACTAGTTCTTTTTACTTTAAGGAACCACTCCGCAGAAATAGAAGATGCCCCAAAGTTAGTTGAAATTTCTGCAACCAAAAAGAAAAAGGTGGTCTCCAACTTGTAAATTTGGTTCAGCAAAAAAACACCAAGCAAGAGGATAACCACCATGATGAAAAGTACAAAAAGAACCCCCAAACTGTCAATCGTCCGCCGCGAAGAAATCGACATTTCGACCAGTGTCGGGGTGGTTCTGGCCGACCTTGCCGAACAGGGGAAAAGCTGCCTTGACGCGCTGTCGAGGGAGATGGGCGCAAGGCTCGTGGAGGCGATACTCCTGGCCGAAAGGGAACAGCTCGGCGGTGCAGCATACCACCCCAGGAAGGGCTTCAAGAAGTGGTCCAGCCAGGGTGGTTCCGTGTACATCGCGGGTGGCAAGGCGAAGGTGCGCGTACCCAGGCTCAGGGACGAAAACGGCGAGGTCAAATCGCGTATCTACGCCCGTCTGAAAGACCCCGACGCGTTCTCCGAGCACCTGCTGCACGCATGCCTCTCAGGCCTGTCCGGGAGGCGTTACGAGGATGTGTTCTCGACTGCCGGGGAGGCGTTCGGCGTAAGCAAGTCGTCGGTGTCGCGCAAGGTCGTTGCCGCATGCACAAGGAAACTGAAGGAACTGAACGAGCGCAGGCTGGAGGACTTCGAGGCGGTTGCCGTCTTCATGGACGCAATGCATCGCTGCGGCGAGGTCGTGATGGCCGCCATAGGCGTTGACGCGGAAGGCTACAAGCGCGTGCTTGGCCTCTGGCAGGGCAGTTCGGAAAACACCGAAATGTGCCGTTCGTTCCTTTCCGACATGGAGAGCAGGGGCCTCGCCCTGCACCCCGACATCATCTTCGTGACCGACGGCGGGACGGGCCTCAACCGCGCCCTCAAGGACCGCTTCGGCAAGGACCTCAAGCACCAGCGCTGCGTGATCCACAAGAGGCGCAACGTCGAGTCCCATCTGCCCGAGATGTACCGGGCCGAGTTCGACAGGCGCTACAACAACGCCATCGGGATGGTGGGCTACGAGGACGCGAGAAGGGAACTTCTCAAGGTCCACGAGTGGCTCGAAGGCATAAACACGAGTGCCGCCAAATCGCTTTCCGAGGGCGGCGAGAGGCTGCTTACGGTCCACCGGCTGGGCATCCCCGCGCTCCTGCGCAAGTCGCTCATAACGACCAACATAATCGAGTCCACCTTCAACGGTCTCGACGCCATCGAGAAGAACGTGAAGCGCTACAGGGACATTGGAATGTTCAAACGCTGGATGGCCGCTGAGGTCCTCCACCGCGAAAAGAACTGGAGACGGTTGGACGGCTATGCGGAAATCCCCGAACTTGTCGAAAAACTTCGGGAAAAGAGCATGAAATTACTTGACAATGAAGCGCTAATAGCCTAGATTTACACCAGTTGGAGACCTGGATTTTCAACTAAAAAAGGGACAAATTCCTATTTTTCCCTAATTTCTAGTATCAAAATGCCGCAAATTTGCTCAATTTGCGAAAAAAGTGCTTATTACATGGCGGAAAGTGGGGTGAAAGGTGCACTTTCCGCAGTGCAATCGGGCATTTTTGGCGAAATTCGCTCAATTATCGGGCGTCATGAGGAGAAAAAAGTTCTCCAAAGGTGTGTGGATAGTGAAAGAGCTGAGTTTGTCGCGATATATGGTCGCAGGAGAATCGGCAAGACTTTTCTGGTAAAGCAGTTCTTTGAAAGCTCGTTTGATTTTTATACGACTGGAGTCTATCAGGTCTCTCGTTCTAAACAATTGAAAAATTGGCAAAAGCAGTTACTGAAATACAGTAAACAGAGAAGGAATACGCCTAAAGATTGGTTTGAGGCTTTTGATCAGCTTCAAGAGTATCTGCAATCCTTAAAAAAGGAACGGTTTGTCGTTTTTATTGATGAATTGCCTTGGCTCGATACTCCCAAATCGAATTTCCTAAAGGCTCTTGAAATGTTTTGGAACAGCTGGGGTTCTGATTGCAATCGACTAAAGCTGATTGTTTGTGGCAGCGCCACAACCTGGATGATTAATAAACTGCTAGGTGATAAGGGCGGTTTGCACAATCGTGTGACAATGCCGATTTGCCTTTCTCCGTTCACCTTGCACGAAACAAGTCAATACTTGACTTATATGGGCTTTGACTGGTCCGATATGGAAGTTATCGAGACTTACATGGTATTGGGTGGAGTTCCTTATTATTTGTCTCTGTTGAGCCCCTCTTTAAGTTTGCGGCAAAATATAGACAACCTGTTTTTTAAGCGTAACGCGGTGTTAAAAACGGAATATGACTTCCTTTTTAACTCGCTTTATAGCGAAGCACAAGCATACAAGAAAGTTGTGGAACTTTTATCGTCAAAAATGATTGGCATGACTCGTAGCGAGATGATGTCGAATCTTAAACTTTTGGACAATGGTTTTTTCTCGATAGTTCTTGATAATTTGGAAAAATGCGATTTTATTCGGCATTATCAATCTTTCGGAAAAAGAAGAAACGAAGCGTTATACCAGCTGACGGACATGTTCACACTGTTCTTTGTGCGGTTTGTCAAGAATTATAACGGCATGGATGAAAATGCCTGGAGTCATTTGCCCAATGGCAAACGCAATGCTTGGCAAGGTTACGCTTATGAACAGGTTTGCATACACCATATAAACCAAATAAAAAAAGCTTTGGGCATATCAGGGATTGCAAGTGATGTTTGCTCATGGACTAAAAAAGGAGAGAACGGCGCACAGATAGATTTGGTTATTGATCGGAGCGATAGGGTGATTGACTTATGCGAAATCAAGTATTGCGATCGACCGTTTGAAATCAAAAAAGATTATGCAGATTGGCTTAAAGAACGACGTGATATTTTTAGAGAGAATGTGCGAACGAACAAGACTTTGCACCTGACCATGATTACCCCCTTTGGATTGGCTAAAGGGAAATATGAATCCTGTGTTCAAGGATGTGTGACGGCAGCAGACCTTTTTCAATAAGGAGAGGAGATACTTGCGATGGATTGTTTCGTTTTCTACCTTGCAGAAAGACCTTCGTTTTACCAGTATCTGGAAGGGCAGAACCTTGCTGTCAATACGATGGATTCGTATTGCTGGACAGCGGACTTCTTCAAGTCGCATTTCGGACGGTTCGGTCGTAAGTCGCTGGCTGATTATAAGAGTTTTCTTTTAGAAAATTACAAACCCAAAACTGTTAATTTGCGAATTCAGGGCATCAACAAGTATTTGGATTTTGCAGGCAAATCGAAGTTACGGATCAAGAATGTCAAGGTTCAGCAAAAAAGTTTTCTTGAAAATGTCATCAGCAATGCCGATTACAGATTCTTGAAGACGAGTCTATTGCAAGATGGCCAAACCAAGTGGTATTTTGTGGTGTGGTTTCTTTCGGCGACGGGCGCCCGCGTGGGCGAACTGGTGAAACTCAAGGTAGAACATGTAGAGTGCGGATATTTTGACATTTACGGAAAAGGCGGAAAGTTGCGTCGGCTCTACATTCCTGAGACATTGCAAAAAGAATCTTTGCGTTGGTTGGAAAGTGAAGGCCGTTCCAGCGGATACCTGTTCCTAAACCGTTTTGGCAAGCAGATTACCCCGCGGGGGATTGCCTCGCAACTGAAAACGTTTGCAAAGAAGTATGGCCTAGATGAAGCCGTCATTTATCCACATTCGTTTCGTCACCGCTTTGCTAAGAACTTTCTGGAAAAGAGAAACGACATCGCTTTGCTTGCCGACCTTATGGGGCACGAACATATCGAAACGACTCGTATATACTTGCGCCAGACGGCCAGTGAACAGCGTGAAGTCGTAAATAAGGTGGTGACGTGGTGAAATATATAAGAATCAGCCTTTCTTCCTAAAACATTACAAAAATCAGGCAAAAACACATTTTCCTGCCCAATTTTCATGGGATGTTACACATTTTCCCGCCCAGTTTCCCTCAAAAGCATTCCACCCACTTGCCGCGGGCGACGGCGCGGGCGTGAATGGGCCCGAGCATCCGGCTGCCTTTCAGCGCCCAGAACACGAGGTAGCTCGATGCAAGATCGACCATGTGCATGCAGAACTTTGCCGTCGCGAGGTTGTGCCGTTCGCGGTTGAAGCACGACACCATCAGCAGGCGCCCGCTCTTCACGGCCTTCTTGCAGAAATCGGGCAGGGTATCCGGCAGCTTGCAACCCATGAACCACACGGCAGAACCGCCATATTTCAGAACAAGGTAAAGTATCTCGCATTCCGAGCGCGAATGGAACGTGCCGACAATGCACTTGCGTTGCCGGCCCTTCGCTACCGCCCACTGCTCCTTGACAATGCTCCCCACGCTATCCAGCTGCCGCGACGCGAAAACGCCGATGCGCGCATGCGGTTTCTGCAGCAGCTCCACATTGCCTATCGTGCGCATTCCCACCATTTCAAATTCCTTCATCTGTACTCCTTTTTTGGGCTTTTCCATTTTCACCGCATAAAAAAAGACCGTCTCCGCGACAAACGCGGATAGACGATCTTATAATACGGGGCCGGCCACCTGACCGGCTATTCTAAATATACAAAAATCCGCTTCAACGAAAATTCTGCAATATATTGCGGTTTTCTATTGACAAAAGGACGGCAATTATATATTTTAACCTAAAAACTGCAATATATTGCGGTATCAAGGTTCGTCAAATGGAAGAAATCGGCAAACAAATCGCAGAAAGGCGGAAGAAAAAGGGGCTATCCCAGCAGGACCTAGCCGAAATGTCCGGCATTTCTCCCAGAACCATCAACTCTGTCGAGCAGGGAAAGGCGAACCCGTCCATAAACGTGCTGAACAAGATGGTTAGGCCTCTCGGTTTCGTGGTCACCTTGAGCGAGCGGGTAAGGCATGAATAGCGTAACGAAAGTCCGTAGCGCCTGCGTGTACTACAACGATATGCTGGCGGGGCACCTTCTGCAAAACGGGAGGCGCTTTGCCTTCCTCTACACCCCGCAATACATCGCGTCAAAGAATCCGTCCATCGCCCTGGACATGCCCAAGAAGAAGCGCTTCTTCAGTTCGCCTTTTCTGTTCCCGTATTTTCAGGGCTTGCTGCCGGAAGGCGCGAACAAGGCGTTCTTTTGCAAGCGCCTCGGCATCCCGCATTCCGACAAGTTCACGATGCTCTTGAAACTTGCCAATTACGAGACGATCGGCGCAGTCACCGTGCGCGAGAGGGGGCGCTGATGGGGCTTTGCCATTGCTGCCTGAAGGAGACCGAACGGGATTTCTGTAGCGCCTGCTCGAAGGCGCTGTTCGGCGTTTCGAATTTTGATGCGCGTCTGGATTATAACGCTCCGCAACTGGCCTTCGCCCCCGACGGTTCGGTCAAGAGGATTTCGATTTCCGGTGTGCAGACCAAGTTTTCGGCGCGGGTCGACAACAAGAAACTGACGAGTGCCGACAGGGGCGGGACGCACATCCTCAAGCCCATCCTGCCTTCGCATTACGAGAACTACCAGGATGCCCCGGCCAACGAGCATGTGACCATGTTGATGGCGCGTACGATTTTCAAAATCCCGACCGCGCTATCGGCCCTGCTTTATTTCGAGAACGGCGACGCAGTGTTTGCGACCAAGCGTTTCGACGTGGTAGACAGCGGCGAGTATGCAGGTTTCCGCCTGAGCCAGAGCGACTTTGCCCAGATTGCGGGGCTTGTTCCCGAAAGGGATGGCGAAGACTACAAGTACAAGGGGTCGTACGAGCGCATTGCCGAGTTGATCCGCGAGAACGTGAGCGCGGCCGATGTCGCCGTGGAAGTCTTCTTCAGGATAGTCCTGTTCAATTATCTTGTCTGCAACGGCGATGCGCATGCCAAGAATTTTTCTCTGCAAAATAGCGTCGAGAATCTTGACGTGTACGATTTAACTCCTGCGTACGACTTGCTGAATACGTCGCTCCATATCCCTAACGAGCAATCCCGTACGGCGTTGGACCTGTTCAAGGACGAGGACGATTTCAAGACACCCTTTTACGATGCGAATGGTTTTTACGGCACTCCGGATTTTATGGAATTCGCCAGGAGAATCGGGGTTGTCGAAAGTCGCGCCCGCAGGTTCATAAAACAGGCGATTGACGCCGTGCCCGTCATGGAAGAAATGCTGGATAAATCTTTTATGAGCGAAAAGAGCAAGGCTCTGTATAAAGAAAATATCCGCGACCGCGCCAAGGCTTTGGGATACTAACCTACCGGTTCCTAAGCTACCTGTTCCAGCCGGAATGACCTTCGCCGTAATAGAGGGTGGCGTCTTCGGGCCCGAAGTCGTCGGCCACAGTATCACGCGGAGAAAGCCACCCGCGCATCTTCTTGATGCGGGCCTTGCGAGCCGCGGCAGCGGTGTCTGCTGAAGTTCGGGCGGCACGGTCCGCGGCATCTTGGGCAGCGGGGTCTGCCGAAGTTCGGGTAGCACGGTTTGTAGCGTCTTGTGCGGCAAGAGTCGCAGCAAGGTTCGTGCGAGTTTCAATGTGCTTTTCGTCAAGTGAATCGGCCATACGTTAAAGATACATTTTTCCTCCCGAAATATCTATCTTTGGTACATGCCAGAGATGTATTCGAAATGGGTTGCCTGCTGGGGCAACGCGACCTCCATCACCGACCGCAAGGAAGCGACCTACGCGAAGGACCTGACACTGCGTTACCCGATACGCGCGTGCTTTTCGGGCAACAAGTTGCGGTTCCATTTCTCGAACCTCACCGGCACGGAACCCGTGACGATTAGCGAGGCGTATGTTGCTAAAGATGTTCCGACCCCCATCACGTTCGGAGGGCACACCTCCGGCACCATTCCCGCGGGCGAAGAAATCCTGAGCGACGAAATCGCATTCGACGTGACCGCGGGCGAGACTCTCGACGTGAGCCTGTACTTCGCGGGCTTCACGCAGATGAACGCGGGCACGGCAATCACGGGTCCGCTTTCGGGCGGCAAGTACAGCTACGGCAACTTCGCGAAGTCTGCCGAACTCCCCGACAATCTCACGCGCAAGACAAACTGGATTTACTTCCTCAATACGGTCGACATCCTCACCGAAGAGAAGAACTTCGCGCTCGTATGCTTCGGCGATTCGATTACCGCTCAGGACTGGCCCGACTACCTCACGCTGCGCTGTGCCCGCGAGGGGTTCAACAACGTGGCGATTATCCGGCGCGCGGTAAGCGGCACACGCATCTTGCGGGAATACAGCTGCATCACGTATGCGGCATACGGCCTGAAGGGCGCCACGCGCTTCCCCATCGAGATGAACGTCGCAGGTGCACGCGCAGTCATAGTGCAACACGGTATAAACGACATCATCCACCCTGTCGGAGTCGAGGTGAACAAGTTCCGCCCGTGGAGCGACATGCCCACGGCCGACGACCTCATCAACGGGGTGCGCTCGCTCTACATTACGCACGCGCGCAAGCTCGGGCTAAAAGTTTATAGCGGGACCCTCCTGCCCATTTACGGCTGGCGCACCTACAACGAGAACCGCGACATTGTCCGCATGGCGTTCAACCAGTGGCTCAGAACTGCACCGGAATTCGACGGCTGCGTGGACTTCGACAAGGCAGTCCGCGGGCACGAGAACCCGAAGGCATTCAGTAGCGGTTTCGATTCGGGCGACCACCTGCACCCGAGCGCAAGGGCCTACGAGGCCATGGCGGAATGCGTCCCCGAAGAGCTCCTAACGTAAAAAAATCTTCATTTTTCGCTCAATTTCGCCATAAAAAGTGTTGTAAACACGCATTTTGCGTAATCCACATCACGCGTTTACCCCTGTAAAATTATTTGCTTCTTACAGGGTGGTTTTTTGCCACCCTATAATTGTATTTTATGGCCATGAGTTCACACGAAGTACATATTCTCAAGCAAATCGTGCTGCTGGTCGCAGTGGCCATTACGCTTGGCTTTATCTACGGCTAACCGAAGCAGATTACTTCTGCAGGTTCAGGCTCGCATTTGCGGCTCCGTACAAACTAATGCTATAATCCTTGATGATGTACACCGGAATCTTGTTCAATAGCGGACGGATGTTCGGGTTGTAGTTCTTCTCGAAATACTTCATGAACAGGTTGTCGCGCTCGAGCCAGCGCAGGTCCTTCTGCACCGTACCGCCGGCCAGGTAGAGGCCACCCAGGGGCAAGAACAGCGTGGAGGCATCGCTTGCAAAGCGGGCGAGCATCTTCACGAACAGGCGCATCATCTCGGCAGCCACCGGGTCGGTGTCGCTCGCGCGGCTGATGTACTTCGGGCGATCGTTGGGTTCAGTTTCCTCAATCTTCTTGAAGGCTTCGTTATCGGGAACGCCGCGGGTCTCCTTCCACCATTCGTACATGTTGCGGAGCCCCATGCCAGACACGAGCGGTTCCACACCGGGCACGGTACCAATCTTCTTTTCCATGTAGTCGTGGAATTCCTGCGAATCCTTGTCGAACGGAGCGAAGGTGGAATGCCCGCCTTCCGAGGAAGCGGGGATGTACTTCTCGCCGTCGAAGGCAAGGAAGCCGACACCCATGCCGGTACCCGGGCCAATCACAGCCTTGGTCGCCTTCTGCGGGGCAGGCTGGCTACCGTCGGTATGCGTGAGCTTGAAAATCTGCTTCGGGTCGTCCACGTCGAGAGTGGGGATACCGTAGCTGATGGCCATGAAGTCGTTGATGACAAGGGTCGGGATGCCGGTCGCTGCGGTGAGGGCATCGCCATCCACGCTCCACGGGAGGTTCGTCATGACGCACTTGTTGGCAGCCACCGGACCCGCGGCACTGATGCACACGTGGCTCGGTTTGAGGTCAGCACGGCTTTCCGCGGCAAGCTTGAGCGTCTCGCGGATAGGAGCGTCAAGACCGTCGATATCCTTGGAGGGGCACACCGTTTCAAGAATCAGCGTGAACTTTCCATCCTTGTAGCCCACGAGGCCAAGGTTCGTGTTGGTGCCGCCAATGTCGCCTGCAAGGACGAGGCGGTCAAACTTTGCATCGGGATTAAGCCATTTGATTTCCATAAAAAACTCCGGTATTTGTACGTAATGAATATAGGAAAAACCGAAACGCATAACCGGAGAACCCGACATTTTAGGTATATTTTATGCGGGATGTTAAAGGAGGATGAATGAAACATTCCGTGCTTAGATACCTGCCTAGCCTGTGTGCCCTGACTGCGGCAACGGCTTTTTTTACTGCCTGCAGTGACGATGACGACTTTGCCCCGGTTTCGAGGAACCGCGGGTATGACTACGCGTTCACATCGACCAAGGAATTTGCGGAGTACCCCTGCAACGACGTTCGCGAGGGTCGCGAGGCCATCGTGGGGCGCGACAAGGACAGCTATTACTGCGAGTTCGACTCCCGCGACTCCGTGTACATCTGGGTCGGCGATACTGACACGCTCACCGCTGAGGGCCGCGAGTTCCATCGGGCGGAAAGTTCGAGCAGTTCTTACCGCTCGTCGAGCAGCTATTCCTATGAGGAAGTGTTCAATCCGGATATCGACTATGGCCCCATGACAGACCCGCGTGACGGCAAGACATACAGGACTGTCGTCGTGAATGGCCAGCTCTGGATGGCGGAGAACCTGAACTACTCCGGCAATAACGTAGGAAAGGCCCCCTGCTACAATAACAGAGATTCGCTTTGCGCGCAGTTTGGTCGCCTGTACAGCCGCGATGCCGCGATGGACGATTCACGGTGCGAATATCTGTCGAGCTGCGACCTGGGTGAAGGCCCCATCCAGGGAATCTGCCCAGACGGATGGCATATCCCGACCGTGGAGGAAATGGAAGACCTCGTGAATTTCGTAGGCGACTATGCACCGCGTTATAAATCAATGGGATCAACCTGGAGTTATAACGACGGAACAGATACTTACGGGCTCTCCTTCCTGGGAGCGGGGAACTGGGATTCCGACGACGGTTTCGAGGACATCAACAGGTACGAAGTGACATGGGCCTACGCGCCGGACACATATCAGCATTACCTGCTACTCGGAGGCTCAAACGCTATCGTAGAGGTTATGAGTTATAAGGATTCAGAATATTATAGCTCAGTCCGTTGCGTTAAAGGGAAGGCTAACCCAGTCTCCTCGAGCAGCTACTCCAGTTCCTCGGCAAGGTCGAGCAGCAGTTCTTACCGCTCGTCGAGCAGCAGCTACAGCTCATCGAGCAGCTACTACACCAGCGTATGGTCCAGCGAGAACCCTTCCAGCAGTTTCTCCATAAGTTCCAAGGAAGACCTATTCAACCCAAGCCTGACCTACGGCACAATGACCGACCCGCGCGACGGCAAGACATACAAGACCATAGAATTCAATGGACAGACCTGGATGGCGGAGAACCTGAACTTCTCCGACTCGAGCATTGTCCCGCTCCTGGAAGGGCACAACACGTGCTACCACGAAAAGGAGAGCGAATGCGAACTCATGGGCCGCCTGTACAGCCGTGACGCAGCGATGAATTCCTTCAGTTGCGCTTTCGGTCGTTCATGCAGTTTGGGTGACGGTCCCATTCAGGGAATATGCCCCGACGGCTGGCACGTGCTATCGTATGACGAAGCCAATTCCATGATAAGTTACGTAGGCTCAAACTATGCGGAAAAAATAATATCGGCCAAGGGCTGGGGCTCCTCTGTAAACGGTGAAAATACCTACGGGCTTTCCTTCATTGCTCCGGGCACACGTGATGGCGGTAATTACGATTCCAAGGGCGGCTACGCTTTCTACTGGGTTTACAGATCCTCCTCCTACAGCCAGAATTACCTCCTCATTGACGGCGAAGATGCAACATTGGACTTAAGTACCTATAACAGCCATGAACTTTCCCTCCCCGTACGCTGCATATCGGATACCCCTGTTGCCAACTCGTCAAGCAGCGGGTCCTTGAGCAGTTCTTCTAGAGCCAAGCAAGAAGACGCCGAGCCGTACTTGGAAGCCGCTGGCGAGCAGTTCAACCCGGACATCGAATATGGCACCATGACGGACCCGCGCGACGGCAAGACATACAAGACCGTGGATGTCAAGGGAACAATCTGGATGGCGGAAAACCTGAACTATGCCGGCAACGAAATTGGAGTATCTACCTGTTTCAACGACGACGACCGTTTCTGCGAACTATACGGTCACTTTTATAGCCGCAGCGCGGCGATGAATTCCTCCAGTTGTGCCTATAAATCTTCATGCGACCTGGGTACCGGCCACATCCAGGGAATCTGTCCTGACGGGTGGCATATCCCGACAAATAAGGAGGCGCAAGACCTTGTAAATCTTGCTAGCGGACACGCACTCCCGTTGATGTCGGCAAAGGGATGGAAAACAGGAATTACACCCGGGACTGATACATACGGGCTCTCCTTTGTGGGCGCTGGATGCTATTGCAGCGATGATGGATTCCATTCTTTGGGTGAATATGGACGTCTATGGGTATATTATGCATCCTCGACCCAATACTACATTGTAATAAGGGGATTAGAAAATGAAGCGGAAGTATGGGACTATAACGACGAAGAGTGCTATAACCCAGTCCGCTGCGTGAAGGATTAAAATTTGTCCGGCTCACTCGCCGGACTTTTTAGTTCTTCTCGAATTCCAGGATGTCGGCCTGCACGGTGATATCGTCGGGGAAGTACTTCTGCGCGACACGCAGCAGGCGGAGCGCCTCGCCATCGCGCTTTTCGGCGTGGGCATCGTAGGCCATGTTCTTGAACCCGAAAACGGATTCCGCGTTGCCCTGTTTTGCCGCAAGTTCGTATGCGGATTCGGCGCGGTCAAGGAACTTCGCGTCGTAAGCGAGATTCCCAAGGAATATGGCCGCATCGCTGAAATCCGGCTTGATTTGTACCAGGTTGTTGAGTACGTCCATCGCGATAAACGGCTTGTTGTCTTCGGCGAGGATGTCTGCTAGTTTGTACATAGTGGCGGTATCGTCAGGGCGGACGCCCAGCGCTTCGCGGTAAGCGGCTGCACTTTCCTCGAACTGCTTGTTCAGGCGGTACACGTCACCGAGATACACGAGAAAGTCCACTTCGTCGGGGTGCGCGGCGTAGCCCTCGCGGATAACGGCTACGGCGCGCTCGAAATCGTTCAGCGCGATGTTCGCTTCCGAAAGCTGGTAGACAATGCTTATGTCTTCCTTGTCGAGCTGGTAGGCCTTCTCGATGGCACGTAGCGCGCCGACCGCGTCGCCGGTTTTACCGTAGGCTTCGCCGAGGTAAAGCCAGCCCGAAACGTTTTCGGGCTCCAGTTTCAACGCCCTGTGGTACGCCGCCACGCATTCGGGGTACTGCTTGAGCCTAAAGTACACGCTCGCCATGTTGAAAAGCGCAGGGGAAAACGCCCCGTTCGAGAAGTCGACGGCCTTGCGGTACGTGGCGGCGGCGTTCGGCAGGTCGTTTTGCTGGTAGTAGCTGTTCGCGATGTTGAAACTGGTGGCGACGGGGTCCGCGCCGCGGGATTCCGCCTTGCGGTAGAGCATGATGGCCTGCTTGAATTTGCCATCGCGGTAGAGGGCGTTCGCGCGTTCCATCAGGTCGTACGCGGATTGCGCCGCGAAAGCAGGTATTGCAAAGAGTAAGGCGACTAGCAAGGAATCGCGGGCAACGAGACTACGAGAATTATAGGCTGCGAGATGCCCACGCAAGCCTCGTCTCAATTCATAAAAAATATTTATCAATTTAAACAAATTCATAAATTCCATTGGATCCTTCGACTACGTCACTTCGTGACTCCGCTCAGGATGACACCATACATTGCTTTTCGTTCCACACCTCACATTCCACATTACACACTACACATCGCATCAGTCCCTGAACTTCACTTCGAACGGCTGTTCCATCCCGCAGAAGGGCACCGCCTTGCCCGCCTTTTCGGCTGGCGCGAACGTCATACGCGATAGCGCCTCTCGGCCGGCGGCGGCGAGCCCGGAACCTGAGGGAGATTCCTCCAGCACCTTGATGTCGTAAGCCTTGCCGTTCACGTCCACACAGAAACTGAGCCGCAGCATCGCATCGATTTCGCGGTCACGGATCTGCGGGGGCACCTGAAAGTTCGGATACGCCCTGCTTTCGGGTTTCTTGTCCACGTCTCCCTTTTCGGTCGAAAGCGTCCCGCCGCGGAAATCGGCCACCATGTCCTCGCTTACGGCGGCGCCGGCGTTACCCGATGCCGTCCCGAGGTTCATCGCGAAACGCGGCCCCGCCTTCGGGGAACGCGAATTGGATTTCTGGCGGTCGGGCTTGCGCGCAGGCTTTTTCTTCTCGACCTTCTTCTCGACTTCTTCCACCTTCTTCACGGCAATTTCCGTCTTGTTGTACTTCTTCTCGTGAAATACCTTGCCCGTCAAGAATAGGTTCGCCATCGTCACGGAGAACACGAGCGCACAGCTCGCGAGGATTGCCGCGATGAGGATAGCAAAACGCTTCAGCAACTTTTTAAAAAACTTCAATACCATTATTCTATCTATTCTGATATTTTATCTATTAAACTCTAATTACCGCTTCACATCTAGATCCTTCGACTCCCCCTTTACAGGGGTCGCTCAGGATGACACTCCAAAACATTCCAAATCTCACACTCCACATCATCAATTATCAACTATCAATCATCCATCATCAATTACTCCGCCTGCGCCGCGATGGAGACCTTCTTCACTCCGGCCAGGTTGCACATGTCGATTACCTGCACGAGCACGCCCGTCTCGGCACCCTTATCCGCAATCACAACGGCTTCCCTGTCGGGCGCCTTCGCAAGCGACTGCTTCAAGATATCTTGCAGGCTCGCGAGGTCCACCTGCCGCTCGTTCATGTGGATTGTCCCTTCGCGCGTAATCGCAATCAAGAGGTTCTCCTTCTCGAGCTGGCTTGCGGACTGTGCCTGTGGTTTCGTCACGTCAACGCCCGTCTCGCGGGTAAACGAGGACGTCACCACGAAAAAGATGAGGAGGATGAACACGATGTCCATCAGCGGGCCCATCTCGATGCCCATATCCTTCTGCTTTCTTCTCGGCAAGTTGAATTCCATAATAAATCCTTCATTCCTAGATTGCCACGGCTTCTTTCGAAGCCTCGCAATGACGAATCACGGGCACTTCCTCTCTACAAAATAATTCTCTATAACGGTCGCGCCGAGTTCCATCTTCTGGCGCAGCATTTCTACGCGCTCGTCCAGGCGCTGTTTCAGGAGCGTGAGCGGGAACGCCACCAGGAGTCCGCTCTGCGTCGAGATGAGCGCCTCCGAGATACCGTCGGCCATGAGCACCGGATTCTGGTTCCCGTACAACGTAATTACCTCGAAGGTAGAAACCATTCCCGTCACCGTGCCGAGCAGGCCCAGCAACGGCGCTGCAGACGCCATCACGGATACGATGTGGTTTCCCTGCTCCATGTAGCGCACCGTCTTCATCATGCGCACCTGCATGTAGTCGCGGAAGCCCTCGGGATTGGTGCTCGCGACGTCAATCGCATAGCAGAGTTCCCGCGAGAGGAGCCCGCCTCGCTTGCGCAGCCTGCGGAGGGCCTTCTTCACGCTGGGCGGTTCCGCATTCTTCTCGTCTTCCTCGATTCCGCCGTTCAGGTCCACGCGCATGCGCTTGATGACCTTGTGGATGTCGGTGCGGAAAAAGTCGCTCCCGATGCGGAACCAGCTCGAAAACAGGTAGTAGAAACCCACGACACCCGCCAAGAGAATCGGGAGCATTACCACGCCGCCGGCATGGTACGTATTCTCGAGCGACTCGATGAGTATGTAGTGGGTGTTAGTCATTCTAGGCAGACTCGCGTTTATTTGCGCTGGATTTAGAAAGGTCGGTGAGCTTGCCGAACTGACCTTGAATTAAAGCCTCTTTCTTTGAATGAGACCAGCCTTGAATTTGTTTTTCTCTTGCATAGGCGTCATCAACTCTTTGAAATTCTTCAAAGTAAACAAGTTCTACAGGACGATGCTTACGAGTATAATTAGCCCCTAAACCCATATTATGTTCCATAACGCGCTTTTCCAATTCTCTTGTGCTACCTGTGTAGTAAGATCCGTCAGAACATTTCAATATGTACATGTAGCTACTCATTTCATTACTTTCCAGATATGTTCCCTTCGGCAAGCTCAGGGAACTTATTGGTCCTCGTTCTTTTCTGATCTTGAACCGGTCGCCGAGCTCGTCGAAGCGCCAAAAATGCGGTTCAGGAGTGCGGTGCTCTGCACGTACATCTCGCTCGTGACCTTCTCGATTTTTTCGCTCAGGAGGCCATGCAGAATCATCACGGGGATTGCAATCACGAGGCCCGTTTCCGTAGTCACGAGAGCCTCCGAAATGCCACCCGCAAGCACGCGCGCGTCGTTCGTGCCCACCTCGGTAATCACCGTAAAGAGCGTGATGATTCCCGTAACCGTACCGAGTAGGCCGAGCAGCGGGGCAATCGAGCCCATCGCGGCGAGGAGCCCCATGCGGCGTTCCAGTTTCGGCTGCTCGCGGAGCAAAGCCTCCTGCAGGGCGCGTTCCGCATCCTCGCGCTTGTCGCGGGCGCGGTTCAGCACCGCAAAGAGCACCATCGAGAGGCTCGTTTCCTTCTTGAGGCAGAGACCGGCCGCATCCTCGTAGCGGCTTTCCTTCACGAGGGCGTCGAGCTTGCGATTAAACCTGCGGCTCAGATGCCCGCGGTAGCTGAGCACCAGGAAGCGTTCCAGGCAAAGCAGCAGCGCGAAAATCGCCACCAGCATGAGCGGGTACATCACGATACCGCCCTTCCTGAAGAACGCCTGGAATTCCTCGCGCCAGGTAAGTTCCTTCGTGTCGGTAATCGCGTTCTTGACCGCCTTGTTCTGCAGTACGTCCAGCGGGATAGAGACAACCGTGGAAGCCCCCGAGGCCTGCGATACGGCCTGCTTTATATTCGCGGCCATCTCCGGAGGGAGCGTCGCGTTCCATTCGAATATCTTGCCCTGCAGCGCACCCGAGCGGAGCAGCGCCTGCACCTCGCCGTTATCCTGCGCGACCTCGCCCAAGAAGACCGTACCCAGGCGCAAGCGGTTCACGTTCACGTCGGGGCGGTTGCCCACCTGCGAAGTCTCGCGCCCGTAAAATTGCGTGTAGGTCAGTTCATGACGCAGCAGCAGGTCGTTCATAAAATTCTGCACCGCGCCAACCGTATTCGGCACGTTCTTTTCGGCATCCTCGGAGGCCTGCTTCAGGCGAATCAGGCGCCCGTTCATGCCCACCGGGTAATCGCCCATCACGTCACCGAGAGTCTTGTCAATCGAGAGCTTCACCTGCGTGTTGAGCGCATCGTACGCCGACTCGTCGGCCTGCGCCTTCTCCTCGGCATCGCCCGTCATGCTCCTGCTCGCCATGGCCTCCTCGTTCACGCGGCCAAGATCCGTCGAGAGCTTGGAATAGCGGCCGTCAAGTTCACGCGATGCCGCCTGGTGCTCCTCGGTCAGTTGCGACTCGGCATAGCGCTTGCGCCAGTGTTCCGCCTCGAGTTTCTCGAGCGAGTCCGCCTTCTGCAGGCGAATGCGGGTAAGCGCCTCCACCTCGCGCTGCAAGCCGCGCACCTCTTCCATCTGCAGGGAATCCTTGATGCGCGCCTGGTCCTCGGCGGTAGACTTCTTTTCGCCCGAAGACCACGGCCATGCGAATGCAGTAGATGCAAGAAACAATGTAATTAGAGCGGTGCTAACAACGCGTCCACAGTTAAGTTGGTTCGGCAGGCTCACCAACCTTACAGTTCTTTCGTCTTTCGTCATTCGTCTTTCGTCTAATCTCATCTTTCACCTCCCACGATAGAGAGGCTCACGGGCAACTTCACGATCTGGGGCGGTTTCTTCGCCTGCTTCACGTCGAGCGCGAGCTTTACCGCCGCGCGCTCTTCCAGGTTCAATTCCTCGTTCCATTCGTATGCAACTTTCCCGTCCACGACCTTGCGCACCAGCGCACCGAACACCGTGCCGTTCTCGTCGCTATAGACCATCCACTGGTTCCCGATACGCAAAATCGCGGCATTGATGACCTCGCCGTTCTTGCGGGTGAGCGGACTGTTGATAATCGCTACCTCGTCGCCAAACTTCGTCTCTTCGGCAATGAGCGACTTGAGGCGCGAAAAGCCCTCTTCCTCGCTCGCGTTCCCGCTCTCGATATCGCGGGTCAGGGATTTTACGCGATCGAGCCTACTTTCAAGTTCCCACGGGACCGTCTGCGCCACCTGCGATTCAAGCCTCTTGCTGATACCTGCAAGTTCGGTACGCAGCGCCTTGCGCTTTGCAGCAACGTTGTCTGTACGGTTCTTCGCGCGAGCCTGCTTATTGCGTTCCGCCTGCAGGTCACCTGCGACCGCCTTTATCTTCGCGTTCAGGCTATCGATTTCGGCACGGCGGCGTTCCGTGTCGGCCTTGTAGCGCTGCTGCAGAGTCCTGTAGCGGGAATCGTCCGCCTTGAGCATCGAATCGGTCGATGATATCTGGCGGTTCAGTTTCTGGATTTCGGAATTCAGCTTTTCCTTCTCAAGCTTCAGGTCCTGAATTTCGGAAGCGCGGTCGGCAAGGGCCGGGCCCGAAACAAGCAGCACCAACAGCACGAAAGGCAATAATCTTAAACGTTTCATAACTTTCCGCAATGGTTAGGTATCAAAATTACATAATTAAAACACCCGAACCCGTCAAATGTGTCACCACGAATATTAATTTGAAAGCATTTACTCGCATTCTACGCGATAGGGTCTGTTTCCGTCGCGGTATTTGCACCAGTTCGCACAAATCGGGGTGCGAAATTCTGCGTCTATGTTTTCGTCTTCGTCAATGTGCGGGAATGCGTAGTTGCAAATCTCTTCCACCTCGCGCTTCAATATGCTCGACTTCTGCTCTTCCAGGTAATAGCGGCTCACAAATGCGCTACGGCACTGCTCGTATTCCAGCATATCCCAGTCGCGGTCGGCGCACCATTCCCAAAGGTATTCCTTGCAGTAGTTCTTCTCGGTGTTTTGCAGGCACAGTTCCTCAAGTTCGCTGCAGTCCGCTATGTGGTTGCTCTTGAAGTTGCTCGCCACGCAGTAGCGCTTGAGACCATCGGCATACGCTTCCGACTTGTCCGCGTCGCTGATGGTATCGGGCAGGAATATCGACCACTTGGTGGTATCAAGCATCATGGCCATCTTCACGTGTGAAGGGAAGCAGGTCTTGTAATCCCTGTTGGGATTGCTGTAAGAGGAGTCCCCGTAGTACTGGTATGCGTGCGCATTGCCCCAGACCAGGTCCGACGAAATGTCTGTTAGCGATACGCCCGCGCAGGCGATGTCCTGGTACAGCCTGCAGGCGCGAGTTTCCCAGCTTTCCTCGTCGCCGTTTCCCGTGTAGTCGCATTCGTTTATGGCGATATGGTCCATGTTCACACCTTCGCCACGCACGATCAGTTCAAGCGATGTCTTCGACATCCCGAAGAAAACGCCCATACCGTTCTCGATGTTCGATTCCGGCACCACGCGCGAATCGCCTACCGATTCCTTCACTTTGCGTTCGTAATCCACGTACGCGCGGTCCGTCGTGTACATGTCTACGGAAATATCGCCGATGGGCAACATCATGTTCATCAGGTAGAGTGTGTCGAGATTGTTGAACCCGCCTATCCAGCGGTTTTCCGTGTAGCCCAGGTTCTGTCGCCTTTCGAACGGGTCGTGCATCGCGATGCCCCGGTACCCCGCGGAGTCCGCTTCGGTAAGGCCCTCGAGCATCTGGTTGATTGTCGTGTTCTGCGATTCCACGCTAGAGGCGTCGTAATTCAATACCGAGAGCACACCGCCGATGGACTTGTCGAAATCCAGTGCGCATTTTACGAACTCCATGTCCATCGGGAATTCAAGGAAGTCCACGCCGATTACCTTGCCATCGGTATATTCCCGGAATTCGTAACTGCCGTCCTGCTTGGGGATGTTCAGGCCCGTGACCTTGACCGGCTTGGGGATAGATGCCACCGCAGTGTACCGCGACTTTACCGTACTGCCCGCGCTATCCCATACAAAGTAAGCATCCATCGTGTAACTTTCGCCGAGGATTCCGCGCTCGTTCGCCCTAAAGCAGTTCGGATTGCCTATCGTTCGCATGACAATCGTGGTGTCGTACCCGTTCTCGCCTATCTTGAACTTGCCCTGCAGAGTCACGTAGGCACTGTCGTAGAACGCGAAGTTTTCTGCCGATGCCTCGTCTAGTTCGTAGACCTTCGAAAAGCAGATTTCCGGATTCGTGAAGTCGGAAATGTGGCCGTACGTGTATATGCCCGTATAGACCTCGCGCTCGTCGGGGTAGTATTCCCACGGCCCGTGAAAGTCGCAGGCAGTAATGGCCACGAGCAAGACCGACAAGACAGCCGGCGACACGAAACTCTTTTTAAGGAAACTCTTCATCGGACCCTATAAATTTACATTATTGAAACACCCGACCCGGGCAAAAGTGTCACCCCCTCGCGAAAATTTTTATACGGGAAAGGCCGAATCCCGTTTATGGAACCCGGCCTTGGTATTTTTCGGGACTTGCCTTTGGGTCAGTTTTCCCCGCGGCTCATCTCCATCTGTTCACGGTCCAGCGTCTGAGTCAGGTACTCCTTGAAGTCCCGGTCAATCTTCACCCCGTCGAAATCTTCTACGTTGTCCGAGAAGACGTCGATCAGCGAAAGATTATCAATCCAGCCTTCGATGTTGTACTCGTTGAAGCTGAGGCTCTTGTCGCCTGCGGGCTTTGCCACCAGTTCGACCTTTGCCTTGTCAACCCAACCCTGACCGCAACTCCCGCGCACGAGGACATCCGTATCTGCCTCCTTGACGACGGTGAGTTCATCGTAGAACCCTGCTGTGCATACTATGGTGCTCCCGCCCCGCTCGAAGGCAAGATCTATGTCGCCCTGTTTGGACTTGACTGTCCTTGCGGCAAAAGATGTCGTCACGAGAAGAACGAAGGCAATGAACAGGATAACGTTTGCGCGTTTCATGATGGCCTCCTTGTTGTGGGGGCGGACATCCACCCCGTTAAACAAGGTACAAAACCGCACGAATGTAAACCACTGTTTACATAGTCTAATGTGGAATAGGGGGTATTTTAAAGTAAGTCAACCTTCACATCGTCACAATAATTCATAGCAAATGCCATATAAATGAGATAAATGGAAATTTCCGTATTGTATTGGCTATAAAAATCCATAAACTTGACAGAGTGCTTCTGATCAACAGGATCAAAATCATTTACCATGAACATAATTTTCAGTAATCGCTCAAGACGCTTTTCAAATATTTCATAATTCGAGTCAAGCTTTTCCGAAATTTTGGAATAAGAAATCTTAATTTCTGCTGCACCGTGTTCTGCTATATAAGCCAAAAGTTCATCAACAGTTGATGCGTCTTTTCCAAGAGTCTTTTCATATTTACAGTCGTCAAATATAACCGGCGGTTTTGATATAATAACGCCTGCACTTTCTTGCACCAATGAAACGAGAATATTATAAATATCCTCAACCTCTGATTGAAGGAATAGGTTTTGGAAAAATGTATCATCTTCTTGAATATTATAACCTTCGCGAAGACAGATTCTCTCACTCCACAAATAACATCTTAGCAACAGATAATAATAAGCTAAGGCCCTTAATAAGTTCGCCCAGTTTTTGGGCTCCATAAGAGCGTTTACACTTGAATGCTCTGAATGATGCGTATAGGAATTTCTATCTCGATATAAGTATCTAGTTGTCAACCCTCTTTCATTAATAACACGCCAATTCAATTCACCATCGGAATACTCATTATCTGTTTCCCAAATCAATTTACAGTCAACACGATGTTCAAAACCAAATGAAAACAGACCTTGCTTATTACCTTTTAACCAAATTTCTTTTGAATGGAAAGAACTTGCGGAAAAAGGATAAAAGCTTTGCGAGAAGGAATTCAACTTAAATCCACAGTCAATCTTTTTTAGTTTCTCAAGATTTCTTTTTGAAACCTTGTTATATTCTTTTATCTCCTCGGCCTTAGCTTGAAATTTTTCTCCCCTAGGAACATCTTTTATGTCAACATGTAGTTTTTCTTTTTGTATTTCCCTGATTGAGTTAATCTCATTGATAAGAAATTCCCTACTATTAAATTCGGCGCGGGAAAGATTGTATACTAAAAGTACAACATTTTTGCAATTCTTTATTTTATCTATAGACAAGTCTATTTCGTTTTCCACACCCATCTTTTTCAAGAGTGCGTTGAAATTCACATTTACATATTCAATGTTTGCATAATCATTGCCCATCAATCCATTGAGAAATGGAATTAGCATTTTATCGCGTTGTGAATATCGCTTATAGACATCTTCATCATTGTCATAATAAAGACCACATTTGAAAACAATAGTAAGCCAAAGAAAGCGCTGCAGCAAATCTCTTTTTAAATCTAATTCAGTGTCAATTCCCAATTCCTGATTTTGCTTTTCTTTCTGCAATTTTAAACATTCCTCAGTTTTGCCCTTATTTATAGCATCTTTGTATCCAGAGAAAATGTTATGATATCTTCGATAATTTTTACCTCGTTCTCCTCTAATTTCTAAATTACGATTAATTATACTTTCTCGTTTAAGAGTATCATCAATTTTCCTCAGATAATGAACAGCAAGTTTGCCATCTCTTTCATTTTCTTTTTCTAATGAAAAGAATTTAAAGAATGAATCGGAATCCATTTCCGTTGACAACAAGTAAAGACATGCGATAATTCCAGGATTCTGATTGAAATCCTCTTTGAATACATAAAAAACAGCGTTAAATAGCTGATAGGGAATTTGTCCCTTTTTTAGTTGAAAATCCAGGTCTCCAACTGGTGTAAATCTAGGCTATTAGCGCTTCATTGTCAAGTAATTTCATGCTCTTTTCCCGAAGTTTTTCGACAAGTTCGGGGATTTCCGCATAGCCGTCCAACCGTCTCCAGTTCTTTTCGCGGTGGAGGACCTCAGCGGCCATCCAGCGTTTGAACATTCCAATGTCCCTGTAGCGCTTCACGTTCTTCTCGATGGCGTCGAGACCGTTGAAGGTGGACTCGATTATGTTGGTCGTTATGAGCGACTTGCGCAGGAGCGCGGGGATGCCCAGCCGGTGGACCGTAAGCAGCCTCTCGCCGCCCTCGGAAAGCGATTTGGCGGCACTCGTGTTTATGCCTTCGAGCCACTCGTGGACCTTGAGAAGTTCCCTTCTCGCGTCCTCGTAGCCCACCATCCCGATGGCGTTGTTGTAGCGCCTGTCGAACTCGGCCCGGTACATCTCGGGCAGATGGGACTCGACGTTGCGCCTCTTGTGGATCACGCAGCGCTGGTGCTTGAGGTCCTTGCCGAAGCGGTCCTTGAGGGCGCGGTTGAGGCCCGTCCCGCCGTCGGTCACGAAGATGATGTCGGGGTGCAGGGCGAGGCCCCTGCTCTCCATGTCGGAAAGGAACGAACGGCACATTTCGGTGTTTTCCGAACTGCCCTGCCAGAGGCCAAGCACGCGCTTGTAGCCTTCCGCGTCAACGCCTATGGCGGCCATCACGACCTCGCCGCAGCGATGCATTGCGTCCATGAAGACGGCAACCGCCTCGAAGTCCTCCAGCCTGCGCTCGTTCAGTTCCTTCAGTTTCCTTGTGCATGCGGCAACGACCTTGCGCGACACCGACGACTTGCTTACGCCGAACGCCTCCCCGGCAGTCGAGAACACATCCTCGTAACGCCTCCCGGACAGGCCTGAGAGGCATGCGTGCAGCAGGTGCTCGGAGAACGCGTCGGGGTCTTTCAGACGGGCGTAGATACGCGATTTGACCTCGCCGTTTTCGTCCCTGAGCCTGGGTACGCGCACCTTCGCCTTGCCACCCGCGATGTACACGGAACCACCCTGGCTGGACCACTTCTTGAAGCCCTTCCTGGGGTGGTATGCTGCACCGCCGAGCTGTTCCCTTTCGGCCAGGAGTATCGCCTCCACGAGCCTTGCGCCCATCTCCCTCGACAGCGCGTCAAGGCAGCTTTTCCCCTGTTCGGCAAGGTCGGCCAGAACCACCCCGACACTGGTCGAAATGTCGATTTCTTCGCGGCGGACGATTGACAGTTTGGGGGTTCTTTTTGTACTTTTCATCATGGTGGTTATCCTCTTGCTTGGTGTTTTTTTGCTGAACCAAATTTACAAGTTGGAGACCACCTTTTTCTTTTTGGTTGCAGAAATTTCAACTAACTTTGGGGCATCTTCGCTGATAGGGAGTAGTATAGTAATCGTCTCTGTTGAAACCGATAATGTCATTTTTTAATATTTTGTCTTCGAACAAGTTACTTTTCCAAAATTCATTTGCTTCTTTAACTGCAGTTCTATTACTCTGCAAGGAGTAGGAGATGGAATATTCGTTGTAAAACACCTTGGCCATTAACTCTTCAAGAATATTCTGCTTAACGTCATCACGAACAAGACAATCAATGCAAACCATGCCATAGATATCTTTTATACTCCAGTTGGAGAATACATCTTCCTTTAATTTATGATTAGAAATTCGTCTTTCAATCAGTTCAAGTTCTGTATGCATGAACTTCTTATCAATGGTCTGTAAGTCGCAAAAGAGGTAAAAATACTTGACTATGATTTCATTGACTAATACAGAGAATTTCTCAGGATTTCGTGCGTTGCCCACATAGTCAATTATTGATTTGAAGTTTAAATACCAATACGGGTTCTTTTTTTCCATGTATTTTGAAGCGGAAGCAACATAAAAACCTAGTGCATAATCATAATATTCTTCTTTTGGCATTTTTGCTTCTAGTAGTTGATAAAAAGCTTCAATTTCGGGCTTATTTCCTTCGCTTGTTTCGTTATCAAAATACTCGCGCTCTCGTTTAAGGCTTTCATCCATTAGTGCGTTGGAATGTATATATCCAATAGTTTTAAATATCAACTCTTTCAGCTGGTTTGATTCCAATTTAAAGAACTCAGAATCTTTAATCTGTATTGTTCGCATAAAGAAATAAAAAATAGCGTTCTCCATGAGGAAATCGCCCGCATTTTCCTTATTAAGTTCATCAATAGTCATGAACAAATTGCGATCATTCCATATTTCTGAAAAACGCGCTTTAACATCTAAAAGCGTTATGTAATCTTTCTCGCCAAAAGACATATTTAGATTCTGTTGGGTCCTTTTTGCTCTTGCATTAACGAGCATATCATTTAGCAGGATTTGCAATTGCGGTAAGCTTGTACTCATTGAAAAACTCCTTATAATTTGGTGACGAATAGATCCATTTAAACAAACTTAGATCTCTTTGAAGTAATCATTCTGTATCGATTCAGCATTGTCTTGACATCATTAATTATTTCTTTTCGCAGAGAAGGTGGTTCAAGAACAATTCTCTCCCCAAATTTTGAAGCCATTTCTCTTTTCAACTCAAAATTGACGATGCAATTAATGCGGAATAGTTTTCCATCATCGGGAAGACGATATCTTTTCCGAAGTTCTGCATCGTTCTTTTTTAGGGGTGTCATGGATGAATGGACCGGTTTACCGGCCAAATAGGCACACTCATCCTGCGAGGCCCAGAAAACAATATCCTGTGGAGTATCATCAGCTTTTTTTGTAACACCAATTACACTTTCAAAATATTCATCCCATCTTCCATCATATGGTTCGTATTTTATTGGTAGAGGCTTTATATCCTCTATTTGGTCCATAGAATAGCACATGACCTCTTTTGTATCAACAGTAGTGCCAATCAGAAACCATCTGCCTTTACATTGCTTTAGGACGTGAGGGAATATTTGTTTTTTATTCCGTTTTTGAGCGTCTTTGATGCGAAGATGCCCCAAAGTTAGTTGAAATTTCTGCAACCAAAAAGAAAAAGGTGGTCTCCAACTTGTAAATTTGGTTCAGCAAAAAAACACCAAGCAAGAGGATAACCACCATGATGAAAAGTACAAAAAGAACCCCCAAACTGTCAATCGTCCGCCGCGAAGAAATCGACATTTCGACCAGTGTCGGGGTGGTTCTGGCCGACCTTGCCGAACAGGGGAAAAGCTGCCTTGACGCGCTGTCGAGGGAGATGGGCGCAAGGCTCGTGGAGGCGATACTCCTGGCCGAAAGGGAACAGCTCGGCGGTGCAGCATACCACCCCAGGAAGGGCTTCAAGAAGTGGTCCAGCCAGGGTGGTTCCGTGTACATCGCGGGTGGCAAGGCGAAGGTGCGCGTACCCAGGCTCAGGGACGAAAACGGCGAGGTCAAATCGCGTATCTACGCCCGTCTGAAAGACCCCGACGCGTTCTCCGAGCACCTGCTGCACGCATGCCTCTCAGGCCTGTCCGGGAGGCGTTACGAGGATGTGTTCTCGACTGCCGGGGAGGCGTTCGGCGTAAGCAAGTCGTCGGTGTCGCGCAAGGTCGTTGCCGCATGCACAAGGAAACTGAAGGAACTGAACGAGCGCAGGCTGGAGGACTTCGAGGCGGTTGCCGTCTTCATGGACGCAATGCATCGCTGCGGCGAGGTCGTGATGGCCGCCATAGGCGTTGACGCGGAAGGCTACAAGCGCGTGCTTGGCCTCTGGCAGGGCAGTTCGGAAAACACCGAAATGTGCCGTTCGTTCCTTTCCGACATGGAGAGCAGGGGCCTCGCCCTGCACCCCGACATCATCTTCGTGACCGACGGCGGGACGGGCCTCAACCGCGCCCTCAAGGACCGCTTCGGCAAGGACCTCAAGCACCAGCGCTGCGTGATCCACAAGAGGCGCAACGTCGAGTCCCATCTGCCCGAGATGTACCGGGCCGAGTTCGACAGGCGCTACAACAACGCCATCGGGATGGTGGGCTACGAGGACGCGAGAAGGGAACTTCTCAAGGTCCACGAGTGGCTCGAAGGCATAAACACGAGTGCCGCCAAATCGCTTTCCGAGGGCGGCGAGAGGCTGCTTACGGTCCACCGGCTGGGCATCCCCGCGCTCCTGCGCAAGTCGCTCATAACGACCAACATAATCGAGTCCACCTTCAACGGTCTCGACGCCATCGAGAAGAACGTGAAGCGCTACAGGGACATTGGAATGTTCAAACGCTGGATGGCCGCTGAGGTCCTCCACCGCGAAAAGAACTGGAGACGGTTGGACGGCTATGCGGAAATCCCCGAACTTGTCGAAAAACTTCGGGAAAAGAGCATGAAATTACTTGACAATGAAGCGCTAATAGCCTAGATTTACACCAGTTGGAGACCTGGATTTTCAACTAAAAAAGGGACAAATTCCTTTGATGCGATGATATTTTAGTTCTATGGTGGTTTTGCGTTCAATCAGTCTAAAAAGCTTTGGCAGTAAATCGCGACCGTTCAAATCTTCATTTTTTTCAAAAATAATGATTGGCTGTTCCTGGTCGTTTGCTGAATCCTTCAGTTGATTCAATAATTCAAAGTCTTCAACACCATCCATTTTTCCAAAAGTCTGCGAAACTGCTTGTAAAATTTTTCGCTCAGATGGGGATATCTTTTGGTTAAAAATGCTGTCTGTTTGATTGGTATAGCGTAATATTTTCTTTTTTCCCGATCGAATTCTTTCGATTTTTCCAAAATTTTTTTCAATAAATTGTATATCCTCTTCTATGCAGCGACGAGTTACTGTGCTTTGTCCAATTTCTTTAAGTTCATCATTGCATTTATCTGTCAAATCGCCCGTCGTATACCGGCGAACGACGCTTTCTGACAGCAGTCTATCTAGAATTTTAATCCGATAATAAGCGTTTTTATTAGTCGGCATCGGTAAAACATCCTTGTTGCTTTGTTATATCATCAAATATAAGCAAAAAAATATAGAACCGAACATTTTTTTCTAAAAAAAATACTTGCTACGAAGATACAGTTCGTACGAACATAGAGTTCGCAAGTTGATAATATATTGTGGGTATCACATTTAACTACGAGGTACCCAATGATCTACATCTCAGCCGACAAACGTATCAACGAATTCTGCAACGCACTCATCCGGAGCAAGCGTTGGCGATTCATTCCAGGTAAAACACACCCTTCGCTTAAGCATACATCTAAGGGAGGCTTCAAGACACTCATCGTGTCAAGTACTCCCAGCAACAACTACGCCTACGAAATGATGCGGCGCGATTACAACCGCTACCTTCGCCAATTCCTCATCCAGACCGGTCTCATCATCGCCTAAACATTCACCACAAACCTAGGAGAAAAAGAATTATGAACATCAAGACAATCGTCATCAACTGGCACATCACCGAAGCCTGCAACTATCGCTGCAGTTTCTGCTTCGCCAAGTGGAACAAGCCTGCCGAAATCTGGAGCAATCCCGAAAACGTGCGAAAGATTATCGTGAACATCCGCGACCATTTCCGCAGTCAGGGAGTCTTCAACATCAGACTCAACATTGTCGGAGGCGAGCCGATAATGTTCCCCGAACGCCTGTGGAACGTTGTAGAGACGGCATACGAAAACGGAATGGATATTTCCATCATCACCAACGGCAGCCACCTCGAAAATATCCGCCCCTTCGCGCACCTGATTTCCCAAGTCGGGATATCCATCGACTCGTTGGATCATGAAACCAACATGAAAATTGGGCGGGAATGCGGAGGAAAGACCATCTGTCTCGACGCTTTGCGCCAAAAGATCGAGGACCTTCGCAAGGTTAATCCCGATATCAAGATTAAACTGAATACGGTTGTAAGCAAGCACAACTTCAACGAGGTTCTCGTAGAGCGTTTTGCCGAACTCCATATCGACAAGTGGAAAATCTTGCGACAGAGGCCGTTCAACGGAAATTCCGGCATTAGCGATTACCAGTTCTACGCGTTCCTCAGGAACAACTACAATGAAGGCCTTATGCAGGCGAACGTCTTGAAGCGCCACACGGAATTGCCCCTCTCATTTTTAATAGACGGGTCCGATAGACAAGACCAGGAAACAAAGCAGGTTATCTATATCGAGGACAAGGACGTGATGACCGAAAGCTACCTGATGATTTCGCCGGATGGACGACTGTTCCAAAACGGGAGCGACGAGTACACCTACAGCCGTCCCCTTACAGAGGTCCCCTTCGCGGAAGCCCTGTCCGACATAAGGTTTGATAGCGAAAAATTCGAAAGCCGCTACGCAACCTGGCCTACACAGGAAGCGGTATATGAAATGGAGTACTTCTTCCACCTTGTCGAGGACGATTATGACGACTTCGACTGCTTTACGGACTTGAGCGACGACTAGCCCGCTGCCGTAACAGAATCTTCCAAACAAGCAAATAACCCACGCCCCCTATTCCCCGGGCCAGGCTTCGCCAGACTGAAATCGGCAAATTCAGGAACGCAGCGAGGCCTGAGCCTTGGGGGAATCCCTTCCACTACTATGGCTTCGTGCGGTTTAATTCCGGCCGCCGTAAACAGCCTTCAAGTCCATGCGAGTCATCTGCAGAGTCACCTTCATGAGATAGAGCATAATCTTGTACCCATAAAGGTGGAATACATTCCTGTTGATGCGATCGTTCTCGGATTGGCGAAGATATTCCATTCCAAAAACTGTGTCCAAAAAGGCCCGCAATTCCTTTACCAGGGCCTTCGGATAGGTCACCTGATCGCCCATGTCCTCAAAGGTAACATCACCCTCGCGATTCAGCAGAGGCCTCTGTACACCTTCTTCATTGAACTCGGATTTTTTCTTCAACTGGTCTACAACACCAGCCGTACTCGTTACACACTGGATTACCTGCAACAGTAGGGAGATGCATTTCTTCAGGAACGGCGAACCGTAATCAGGTTCATTCTTGAACAAGTCATAACTTACGGCATCGTAGGACTCCTGCATCGCCAGGAGCTTTCCCTTTGCCGCATCACTTACCTTCATCGCAGCGGCATCCACATTGGGCGAAAACCGACCCACCAATCTCTTGTGCAAATTGGCCAGGTCCTGGAACAATTCTACAGCCGATTTATCAGTATCCTTATCTAGGACCGACCTTTCAATCATGCTCTCACAGGATTTCAAGTAATCAAGCAATCCCATTTCATCTTTTTTTTCAATGGCTTCCTCTAGCAACCATTTTTCATTCGAAATCCACATGGTATCCCATATAGAGTCGTCATCCAGAGAATTAGAATCTTCAAACTTGAACAAGCGATTATTCAAATCAGACTGGGAACAATCCTTCTGCATTTGCCTCATCAGTGAATACAGGATGCGCAACAAATCTGGGTAATGCCTCGAATTGAGCAGACTGCCAGTATAATTGAGATCAACGTTATGCGTCTTCATATTGCGGGCATAATGCAAATACCCGCATTCCAACATTCTACGGTTCCTTTGCAAGTGATAATCTCTCTTCTGCAGAATCCCTTCGGGGCCGGGCACGCAGGATACATCTGTCTGCAAGAAGAGCTTCATTTCAAAGTTTCTGGAAAAAAACTGGTTGCTACAACCCGGAATCTGCTGAAGATAATTTGGAAGAAGGATGCCGCAGTCAATCTTCTTCATCTTGTCAGATTCCAACTTCATCTTCTTCTGCTCATCGGCAGTATAGTCTGTATAGCGTTTTGTATAGGGCTTTACCCAATTTTCCGCCTTATTTTCCGGTTCATTTGCAAAGGTCGCCTGCACCTTGGGGTACACGAACACGGAACGGTGTTCACCGATATTATTGATTTGTTGCGTGATATTCAGGATTGCCCTCGATTCCGAATAGCAAGCCACATTATACATCAGATTCAAAACCGACTGCGTGGCAAAAAAGCGCTTGTCGATATACTTTTTAAATGTCATCTCGTCGGCAGTAATAGAGCAGTTTATGCCATTCTGTTCAAGAATGCGCATAAACAACTTGCTCTGCACCGCAGGTTCAAACCAATCCCCCCTCTCAAGGGCGGTAAGGAAATCATCACCGATTTCATATCGTCCATTGACCTTTGCGCCATAGCTCATGTCGAACAGCGTGAAGAAGAACAGGCATTGTAGCCCAGGACATTCTTTAATATCCTTGAAAATAAGTTCACCACCTTCTCCGACGGGTTTCTTGAAAAGTTGGAGCAGTTCCTCTTCTTCCAGGTAATGGACCATCATATAGCAGAACATCGCCAGGAAAGGCCACTTCTTCAAGAAAGTTATTTTCTGACTCAAGATGGAACGTATAGAATCCAGCAGCCTTTCTTGCTTGGGTTCATCCCCAAAAGCACAGTCATCTTCGGAATCAAAAGCCTTATTCACCAAATTGAGAAGACTATTATACAGGGAGTTGTAACCCCTATTAGAAGCCTTCACAAAGTTATGGTACCTCAACAGGTCAATGAATTCCTCGTTATCCTTTATAGTTGTCAGAAGGTTACCTTTTTTACAAATGTACCTTAACTTGCGAAGCCCCCTTTCAAAAGATAAACTCCTCCCCTTGATATTGGCAAAAAGGTTCAGTGCGTAGTTGTTGACGTTCTCAATCAGCTTTTCCTCATTGCGGGCATAGGCGCAGTAGGCCGCCAGGGAATCAAAAAAATTGTCACCGACAATATCGTAATTTTCAAAACCGACAGGGAGAGAATGCCTGAAATATTTCAGGAACAGCCAAAGGAATCCAGATAACCCCATCTTGGGAACCTTGCCCGTATCAATAAACGCCTTAAAAGGCCAGAGCCTTTCATCAAGCCAAGCGTCTTCATGATGAAGCCATTCATACGGAACGTCCGTGCCCCTATTCTCGTCCAATTTTGCGGGATTAATAATATCAAAATCACATGCCACGCGATCGGAGCGAGAAACCCTATCTCGCAGGGGGATTCTTCCGACACTTTCCCTCACCCGGCACGCCAATTCATCCCGCTCCGCCTGATACCGGGGCGACTTCAGCGAAAACAAGTCATACACCAGGTAAAGTGCACTCGCCAGAACAAAGTAGAGCGTTAGCAGGTCCGGGTTCTTTTCATCATATTCCGGCACCGGCATTTCCACCAATTCTTGTCGTGCTTCCTCAATAAATTTTGTATACTCGCCCTTGTCCGTGCCGAAGAACCGACCTTCAAAATCTATGCCATCCCTAATATGATGCTTCAAATTGGCAAAACGCCATTCCAGTCTATCTGTATCCATAGTCATATTTCCTTAAAAAGAATGTTCAACTTTAGTTCTTTTCTGGAAACAACAAAAACATCTCTTCAAAAAGGGATGTTTCAAACGAAAAAACAAAAATGCCTTGTCATTTGAAAAAATCGTCTCCAAAAAATTATAACAAGTCAACAATCCTTTCAACGACAATCTAAATATAAACCCTAAAACAAGAAAAAACAAGCCTTTTTCTAAAAAATTTCTTATCAGAATGTCTAACGATTGCGCATTTCATGCCGACCTTATTTTTTCAAGGCATACTGCAGGGTTCTTGGCGTACAATTCTGTTTTTCGGCGGCGAGTTTCTGCGTACCATATTTTCTGCAGGAATATTCCGCAAGCATGTGTTGAAAACGGTCAACCGCTTTGTTCCATGGCATTTCACAGAATTCGTCAAGGCTCACGCTCTCGGGATTATTGTCGCTAGCGTCTTCTTCGGGGGGCATCTCTTCCAATATCTCTTTGATCGTCTTCTTGCTCTGCCATGCGAGAATGTGGTAGGCAAGTTTCTCCAGGGTACGGAAGTTTCCAGACAAACTAGAAGTCGTCAGGAATTTCTTTAGTGTGGGGTCCATCGGGGCTTCCTGTTCGGAACCCTCGGGCCGCTTGCGTACCCAGACATCATGCCAGTAGGTAAGGATGTCTTCGCGGCACTCGCGCAACGGGGGCAGCGTAACCTTGAAAACTGCGATGCGGTCGTAAAAGTCGGGGTCCAGTTTTTGCCGTAATTCTTTTTCGGGCAGGTTCGATGCGCATACGAGTTCCATGTTCGTTTCCTGCTCCTCGGTATCGCCAAGTATACGGTATTTGTGAGTCTGCAATGTCTGCAGGAGCATGCGCTGAACGTGTTTAGGCATGTCCTGGATTTCGTCCAGGAACAGGATGCCGTTGTCGGCTTTTTTCAAAAGGCCGTCCTCATCTTTGATGGCCCCGGTAAAGGCGCCCTTCTTGTGTCCGAACAGCTTTGATTCTAGCAGGTTGGAATTAAGCGAACCACAGACTAGGGGGGTGACTTCTTTACCGCCCTTCGCCGACTTTATGTGTGAGCCCACTATGGTGCTCTTGCCGATGCCCCGTTCGCCGAGCAGAAGTATTGGAACATTCGGAAATTCGGAATACACCTTTATCTTTTCGTAAGTTTCCTTTAGGATCTCTGTTTTCGCATCTATCCGGTAAAACGGCTTGTCCGGATTTTCCTTTTCGTACTTGCGTAATTCGGTAAAGAGCGTCTTTACGGGGAAATCGACTTCATCGCATGTCGTTTCATTGGTATCGCGCTTGATTTGGGAGGAGATGAGTTTTGTCCCTGTCGGGAAGTTCCCCCATGCAAACAGGAGAAGCCAGACGGCGTGCATGGTCGGGGTACCCGAAGAAAGGTTAATGACCAGGTTTTCCTCGTTCTGGACCATGGGGACAATTTTCCCCTTGACGATGTCGAAAATTTCCTTGTGTGCTGTCGGGTCCTTAACGCTGACGGGGATGGTAGTGAGGCCGGGGTACACCGCCTTTGCGCCCTCGAACTTTTCTCGGGCATCCTTGTTGCGGGCAATCAGGCCTTTCTGGTAGATGTACAGGACCTTGACAATATCGTAGTCCTTCCCCAGGTTGGCCAGTAGCGATTTCAGGGCGTAGGGGTCGTTCTTGGTTGCCATCCACGTAAGTACGGTAATCTTTTTCTTCATGGTTATAAATATACGAAAAATTTTTCGCAATAGGCGAAAATATCTTCGCTTTCTTAATCCACCAAGTGGCGAAATTCGCTCAAAAACGCCAAAAATACTTTTGGCACACTTCTTGCTTATTGCTGGTGTCGGCCGATTGGCCGAAGATGCTAACTCCCCGCAGTCGCGGTACGAAAAAAGAAAAACTTTCAACAGTGAGGTGTCACTATGAAAAACTCCGTCCGTTCTCTCCACGCCCTCAAGAACATGAAGGGTATCCTTGTCTACCGTATCGAGACGCTGGAAAAGCGTCTTGCCAGGAGGGCTTATGCCCTTAGCGCCAGGGAGGTCCGCGCTATCAATGCGCGTATCCACGAAATCGCCTGCGAACTCGGCGACGTCAATGACCGTATCATGGACATTGAATGCGGTAGCCTTTACGTCTCGTACCCTGTCGCTTGCAAGGCGCTGGTGGGCCGTAAGACTAAGGTGGCATGTGCTCCCGCGGCGTAATGCCTTTTGTTTGATTTTCACTTGACTAGGAGGACCACAATTATGTGTACGACCAAGCATTATCTCCACGCCCTTGAGAAGGAGATCGAGCTCCGCCTCAATGGCTTCCAGACCACCCTCTTCGAAGGAAAGTACCTAGAGAAGGATCGTCATGGTTTCAAGTACGTGATGACCGAATCGAACCGCACCAACGCCAAGTTCGAGGACATCCAGAACAGCTTCGTTCAGGCTGTCAAGAAGGGGACAAATTTCGCCCGCGTCTATATGGTGCCCGAAAACAAGGTGCCCAGGGTGGAACTTGATCCTGATAACCAGATTGATATGGTGCGCTTTAGCGTTGACGAAGGCAAGAATACCGGTAAGAAGACTGTCTACTTCTGGACGAAGAGGCTCATCAAGGAGGGGCACATCCTGTGCATTCCGCCTTCCACCGTCCAGATTGCCGCCGAAATCGCGGTGATGGAGCATGTCAGCGGTGAGCGCGGGGACCTGGGCGTGGCTGCCCGCAAAGAGGTGGACGATTTCGAATTCTGCTATGGCATCCCCAAAAAGATTCCCGAAGCCCTTACCAGTATCATGCAGAAGGGGGAACTGGACCTTCCGAGTTTCATGCCTACCGAACTTGTCGATGATGACTACTATATCCTTAAGGATAACGACCGCCCGGGCAACGACGAACAGCGCAAGTTTGTCTGCAACGCCCTCTCCACTCCGGATTTCACCATCAAGGTCGGGCCTCCCGGCTCCGGCAAGACTACCGCCATCATCGAACTTATCATCCAGATGGTCAAGCGTGGCAAGCGCATTCTGCTTGTCGCCTCTACCAACGTGGCGGTTGACAACATCCTGGAAAAGCTGAAGGATCACCTGGACCTTACCTGCGTCAAGCGCTACGGCTGCGAGGACAATCCCAACATCAGCAACGACGCCAAGAAGTTCATTAACGGCAGGCCCTTTATGAAGACGGAGGCCAGGGCGCTCCAGGAACGCCTGAAGAGGGTTCCCGAAGACAAGCGTACCGCAGTCCAGCAGGAACTCCTGGAACATAGCGATGTCAAGGATAACCAGCTGCTGTATGAGCTCCTTCAGGAAAACACGCCCATTGTCGCGGGTACCACCTTCGGGGCATCTCTTGAAGTGATGAAGAAGTTGAGGTTGAAGGGTATTGAGGAGCCGCCGTTCGACTGCCTGATTCTTGATGAAGCCTCCAAGACCACTATCCAGGAATTCCTTGTTCCGGCATGCCTTTGCAAGCACTGGATTATCGTGGGTGATATCCAGCAGCTGCCGCCCTACGTGAGCGACGATGACTTGGCCGAGAACCTGCAGATTTGCTACCCGGATGATTCCGACAAGGAGCGCGAATACACCGTGGCTTCGGATTCGCTGCTGATGTCTGCCGGCAAGCAGATGCGCCAGACCGTGTTGCTGGTGGAGAAGGAATCCGAGATGGACGCCTACTTGTACAAGGAGTATGCCAAGAAGTACAACATCCTCTTTGCCGATGCCGATAAGCCCGAGTACGATGATGTGTTGCCCTACGCTACCGTTATCGTGGGAACCCTGCCCTCGCTCAAGGAAAAGCGTGACATGATTGCGCCCCGCGTGACCACCGTTCGTGTGGCCCGCGACAAGAACACCGGGCGCATCCTCCATGCGGAAGGCATGCAGGAATGGGTGGCGGCCGCACGTTACAACCGCGAGAAGCTCTTTGATCGCTATGACGAGAACGAGCCCAAGGAGTGGCACGACGAGATTTCGTGGAGGCTGATCCGTATGTTCGAACAGCGCGATAACGACGTGAACGCCGACAAGAGTACGCTCACCCGCCTGAAGGAAGAAGTTGACCAGATGATCCCCGAGGGGGACGAGGAAGCCTGCAAGAAGCGCATCCGCATCTTCGAGCAGATCTACCTGCCTTCGTGCATGGAGCTCCTGAGCAGGGGCTACGGTGAATACAGGGACCTCGCCCTTTTCCGCGGGATTCCCGAGAAGATGCTCGATGAACGCTGTGTCAAGCTCTCTTACCAGCATCGTAGCCACCAGCAGATCGCGCAGCTTGCCTCCGACGAGTTCTACGACGGCATGGCGATGCGTTCCGAGCACATGGAGGGCAAGCGCGAGTGGCCGTACAAACGTTTTGGCAAGAAGCATGTGCACTGGGAGAACATCAGGGGGCGCTGCGACCACAAGAACCGCAACAGGAATGAACAGCGTTGGATTGCAAACGAACTGGAAAAGTTCCGCGAGTTCGCGAAGGCGAAGCCCAAGAAGGACGGTAAGTGGTCTGTCGCGGTCCTTTCGTTCTACAAGGAACAGGCCGAGGAACTGAAGAACGTTTGCCTGCGCGTGTTCAAGGACTGTTCGAAGTTTGTGACGTTCAGCGTGGGTTCCGTAGACTCCTTCCAGGGGCACGAGGCGGACATCGTGTTCCTCAGCTACAGCAACCAGGTCGCGACCTGCTTCATCGGTGCCCCGAACCGCCTGAACGTCGCCATCACCCGCGCTCGCTACATGATGGTGAACGTCGGCAACTGGCGCGCCATGAGCAAGGGCCAGGGAGCGCTTGGCCGCATTGTCCAGAAACTCAAGAACATAACCCATAACCTGTAATCCATAGGAGGACCTAACCATGAAACTCAATATCAATAACAAGATCGCTTTCCGCGTCATCAAGGGCGAAATCAGCGCCCTCAGGAAGAACTTGTGGATCTGCCCGTTCCTCAAGTACTTCGTGGAACATCCGCATGCCAACGAGGTGGATATCTGTCGCGACCTCTTCTGCGACAACGGCGAGGCCCGCAGGGCCGCTGTCAAGAACATCCTCTTCTTCTTCAAGCAGCAGGGCCTGCTTGCTTACGACAAGCAGAACGGCTACGAAGTGACGGCCATCGGCATGAAGGCCATGGAAACGGGGAATGTCTGGCAGGGGCTGAAGGGCGCCTTCCTTATGACCCTGTGGAACCCGGAGGGGGAGATGCCCTATATCCTCGATGTCCAGCCCGTTCCCGATAGTTGGTACGACAAGGGCAAGAACGAGCCCGAAGAGATTCCGGAGGAATACGGCAGGAACATGGAGAACCTTACGGTCTGTTCCGACAAGATCATGCTTGTGTCTACCGGCAAGTCGTTCGTCACCACCTATGCCAAGATGGAGTTCAAGGCCGACCTGAAGTCGAATGGCTTGGTCAAGTTCGTTGGAACGTCTGCCCAGGATGGGCTCGAATCCTTCGATGTGACCTTCCGGATCGGTGACGAGCTCATGTCGCGCCTCATGGACGGCGATGATGACGACGACGAATTCTAACCCCAAACAAGGAGATGACAATGTCCAAACTCACCCCGCGTGACAACCACGCCAACCAGAAGAACGCCAACCGCGGCACGAGCGGCTTCAACAAGCAGTACCTTGCTGTGCACAAGAACCGTTCGATCCAGTTGAACCCGACCAGCAAGCTTTTCAAGGGAGGTAAGTAGTTCCTGATCATCTATTAAGATATATGCCGCGTGGGCATGTCTTTGCCCGCGCATTTTCATCTATGATTGGTGAAAACCTTTGACACCCTTCCTTCCTTCAACTATCTTTCCAAAAAAAATTTCTAGGGGACTTTTATGCAGTTAATTAGAACTTCTTTTAACCTGCGTAGTGACATGCCGTGGGACGAACTGTACCGCGAATGCATATACGCCTGGCTTGGCAGCAGCAAGGACGAGCGTGGCAAGCGTTATTACGAGCACCTATTCCGCAAGCTACCCAGGGATATCGACTTCGACGAGAATCCTTCCGACAAGTTTGAGTTTGCGGGCGACAAGCTGGAATACAACTCCTTCTCGTGGAAACTCTGCGACTACATCGGGTTCACGTTCACCACCAAGGACGCCGTGTCCGGCCGCATCTGGAAAACGCAGATTGCCATCAAGAGGACGGAGGAGCACGCGTTCTGCTTCGTCTCGCTGGACTGCGACCTCGGGCGTGACAAGCGGCCGCCGCGAATTGCACGCCCGCGCGTCATAGAACTGCTGCTCACGAACTTCCAGGATGGAGACGGTGCCATCGACGAGATCAAGCGGCAGGCGCATATCCTGGAGCCGAGCGAGATCGACCGTGCGAAAAGCGCACTGACCGGCGGGCTACGCAACGTGCTGCCCATCGTGTACCTGAGCTGTTCGGCAAAGACTCACGCGCTCATGCCGAGCAAGGTGGCCGAAAGCCTGTTCGGCGTCGCGCACGTATTCGCAGAGCAGAACCCCATGCTGAGGGACCGTCTCGCGCAGGAATTTACAGACAAACGAATCCCGCAGGGTGGCGAGATCGGCATCTGCTACACGGGCCAGCCCATTACCATATTCAACCGTTTCGATGTGGTGGACTGGGCCGAGAATCCCGAGACGCTGGTGCAGGACATATTCCCCAAGATTCTCAAGGCGAATCTCTCGCTCAAGTTCAACTTCACGTGGGACGACCTGCTCACGGCACGCGAAGACTACGAGAACGAACTTGTCGAGCGCGAACGTGTCGAGAAGCTGAACACCATAAACGAGATGCGCGAGGAATGGCTGCAGGCGCGGCAGGCCCGCATGGACATGTCGTGCCTTGTTGAGAAGCTGATGAACGACCTCGAGCGCGTCACGGCGGAACGCGACCAGTACAAGGACGAGCACGCGAAATACGATTCGCTCAAGCGAAAGTACGACAACTGCCTGGACGAGCGCAACACCTGGGAAAGTCTCGCCGTGGAGGCGGACGAAAAGCGCGAGAAGGCGGAAGCGGAACTGCGCGATGCAAGGGAACAGCTGCACCAGGCGTCTACAAAATCGGATGCGCTCAGGCAGAACCTGAATTCAAAGAACGTCAAGGGAGTCCGTTACCTGCCGCTCGTACTCCCGCCCGAAAGCGAGATGTACCCGAACGAATACATGTGCCAGCTGGTGCGCATACTGACGCTCGCCCTACCGAACGTGCCCACTACGGACAAGTCGCCAAGGGTACGAACAAAGTCATTTATCGAGGATATCCTCGCGGCCAACGCGGATGCGGTCCGTACCTTCAACGAGTACGATGCGAAAAAACGCGAGCTCGAAATGGCGGCGCGGCAGGAAGGCGTCCAGGGCAAGGACGGCATGAGGGTGGCGAAGTTCTTCAATATGGAAATCATCAAGAAGGGCAACAACCACGGGAAAATACGGTTCATCAACGATGCACAGGAAAGGTTCCTCGGGACGGAGGCGTCTTCGGGCAGCGACAGCGCCCACGGCGGCAAGAACGAGGCGAGCGACGTGACGAAAGCGATGCTGTGGTAGCGAATCTTTATCGCCCGCCGGCCACAAAGTGCAAGACCCACATGTCGGCGTCGGTGCCTACGCGCACGGGCGGCCCCCAGCAGTCCACGCCGGCACTCACGAGCCAGCGTACGCCATCGAGCACGCCCTCGCCGAATGCGAGCCTCCACACGAAATTGATGACGATGTTCCCGGGGAAGAACTGCCCGTTGTGCGTGTGTCCCGAGAGCGCGTAGTCGGGCAGGCGTCCGGAATATTCCGGCTCGATTCCCTTCGGCTGGTGATCCAGCAGGATCCACGGGCGCGTGGTATCGCGCGGGGCGATAGTCGCTAGCGGCAGGCGGTCGATGTCGCGGTGGCGCGCCACCTGGAAATCGGTACGGCCCGTAAAGCACGCGGGCCCAATGCAGGCGCTAGAATCGTCGAGCATCACGAACCCGACCTTGCGCATCCATTCTCCCGGATCGGAACCGGGTCGTTCCTGCATTCCCTCGTGATTCCCGTTGATGGCGACGGCGGCGATTTTCGCCTTCGAGGTCAGCGTTTTGAACAAACTATCATAGCCCCACTCGTCCAGCTTCGGCATCGGCACATCGGCAAGGTCGCCGCCGAAAAGCAGGTAGTCAGGCGCAATGGAATCCACGTGGGCTATCATGCGCTCGAGTTTCGCGCGGTCAAACAGCGGGTCCACGTGAATGTCGCTGAAAAATACGGCAGTAAATTCGCGAGACTCCGCGGCAGTTTCTGGCTGTGCGATGGTATCAAATGCATCGCCTGCCTGGGGCTCCGCAAAGTAGCGTGCAGGCAGCTCCACGCGGGTTTCTATTAGTTTGTATTCACTATTGTGCGGAACGCCGTAAAGGAACAGGCCCGCGGTAAGCGCGACGGTAAATGCGAGCAGCCCGCGGCTCACGCGCATAAGCATGCCCGCCTCCATCGGGGCGCGCCTCACAATTCTCCGCACCACCCTGAAAATGCCCCACGGGATATAAACGAGCAACGCCTGGCACAGCCACACGGAGGTAAACGCCACCACGGCACTACCCGCGAGCGTATCGCGGAACGACATGCCTGCAAAAATCGCGACAAGCACCCCGAGCGCAACCAGCTTGCCCTTCTTGCCCGGGGCGACAGCACTCACGTTTATGTATATAAGGGCGAGGCCCGCGAGAAGGATAAACAGGAATATGAACATGGCTAAAATATAAAAAACAAGTCAAACGTAGACTTTTTATTACATAAACAATATTGACATCTTGTTTAATAGTATATTTCTGCGCAAATATGTAGACTTTTAAAGTAAAAATATGTTGACTACGGTTCTCAATTAATATATATTACTGCGTGTAAACCTCGGAAAGGGAGCAGTTTATGTTTGGTATGGGATCACGCTTCGGCGTGCGTGCTATGTTCGGGCGTGTTGGCCTTGGGCTTGCGTTTGGAGTGTCGGTTTCCTCCGCTGCCGACTGGTATGCGAAGGATAATTTGCAACCCGGTCACGACCCGAGCATGGTACGGTTCGAGGACGGCTACGCCCTCATGAGCACCAACAACAATCTGCAACTCTGGACATCCGAAGACGCATACACCTGGCGCGACCACAAGTCGACCGTGAGCGCCATTCCGCAGTGGGCCTACACCTATGCTCCGGGCACCGAGGGTATCTGGGCTCCCGACGTTTTCTACATGAACGGCGAGTACCGCGTGTATTACTGCGTGTCCGTCTTTGGCAAGCGTTCTTCGGCAATCGGCTACCAGTCCACAAAGTCCATTATGCCGGGCTCATCGGGCTACGGCTGGACCGACCACGGCCACGTTTTCCACACGACGACTAGCGACAAGTACAATGCCATCGATGCCGACGTTGTGCGTGACACCGAGGGCAATTACTGGATGGCGTTCGGTTCGTTCGGGCTTGGCATTCAGCTGATTAAGTTAGATGCAACGACAGGCTACCAGGCGAGCGACGACAAGACGGTCTACAACATTGCGCGCCGTACCAGCAGCGCGAGCGGCGGCGCCGAAGAAGGCCCGAGCCTGATTGAGCATGGCGGGCAGTACTTCCTGTTTACGGCATGGGACAAGTGCTGCCAGCAGGGCGCAAACATCGAGCAGACAACGTACAAGACGGCTTACGGCCGTGCAGATATAGTAACCGGACCGTACAAGGACCGCGCTGGTTACAATATGGCGACGGGCGGCGGCACGATTCTCTTGGAACGCTACGGGCGCTACGTGGGTCCGGGCGGCGGCGAGGCCTTCCAGGACCTGAACCGCGTGCGATTTGTGCACCACTACTACGACTTGAACGGAGACAAGTACAATCACATTCATATACGTGATATTGTCTTCACCGAGGATAACTGGGCTGAGATGGGACAGCCCTTCCTCGGGCGTTATTTGAGTGCCGAAGTTGAGCACGGCGTGCTGACCCGCGCTGTTTCGGGCGACCTCGCGATTACGCGCAGCAATACGGCCTCGAACGGGGAATACCTCGCGTACGTGAATACCGAGGGCACTAAGATTCGCCTGCCGATGAACATTATGCAGGCGGGCGATTACCTGCTGCGTTACCGCTACGCGAACGGTGGAGATGCGGCCGCGACGCACAAGGTGACGGTGAATGGCAAGTCGCAGACGGTGACGCTCCCGCCGACGGGTTCCTGGGGCACTTTCCCCGAAAAGTCCGTGGTGATGGTGCCTGCGAAACTCAAGCGCGGTGGCAACTTCATAGAACTGGAACCTTCGCCGAACGGAAATTTTGCGGAACTCGACCGCATCGACTTCTTGCGCATTATCCGCGATACGATTCCCGCGAACGGCTTTGACAACGGCATCCGCGTGCGTTTGACTGCGGACGACGAGTTCGCCATCAAGGACGGCGGCTATGCGATTTTCGAGAACGTGGTGCTTGATTCGCTCAAGGATATCGGCAATGTTTTCCTTCAGGTGAAAAATGCTTCGTCGGGCAAGATCGTGATTCGCGACGGCAAGAAGGACGGGACTGCGGTCTTCACATGTGACCTGTCAAATAGTTCTCTCATGGGTGGCGGCTGGTCTGCGGCAAAATGCTCGGGCGATATGGGCCTGCGCGGCATCAAGGACCTGTACCTGACGGCATCGGGAATTTCCGGCGAGGCGATTCTCGGGAATCTCATCTTTGAGCCGATGCAGGTTGTCTGCAACCAAGCACCGTGTGGCGACCCGGTTTCCAGCTCCAGCGACCCTTCGACCAGCTCAGGAACCGCTGAACCGCAGTCTAGTTCCAGCAGCGGAACGACCGCGATTGTCCCGCGTGCTGTGCGCCACGATTTGCAGGTGCCCGCCCGCAAGGCCTACCGCGACCTCAAGGGCCGTAGCTTTGAAAAGCAGATTCGCTATAGGGTGATGTTCTAAGGGGTGGTTTTATCAAGCTCTTTTTGCTGGATTGCGCCTATCCATGTCGTCCTACCGAAAACAGGACTGGATGGACAAAGAGCCTCTCTACCTTGCAGAACGGGCGAATTGATATAAAATCAGAAAAAATGGATGCAATCCTGGGATTAGAGCCGTTTTTAATTTGGACTATTGACTGCCACGAAGTTTTTATTTATATTTGTGGTAAGAATATCTTACCGGAGGCGCTATGGACACTCTAGAAATAACAAGCCTATCGACAAAAGGGCAAATTGTCATTCCAAGGAGTATCCGTAATCAACTGAACCTGGATACCGGGGATAAGCTGATTGTCGTGTGCGATGGTACGAATATTTTGCTCAAGCCGGTACTTATGCCCAGCATGTCTGAATTCAAGACTCTTGCGGAAGAGACGGATAAAATCACAAGTGAACTGGAAACGACTCCGGATATGCTAAGCACGTTCATCAAGGAAAATCGATGAACGTCGTTGTAGATACCAACGTACTTGTTTCGGGTATTTTTTGGAATGGTTCGCCTCGAAAATTCCTGTCGCTTATTTTTCGCCAAGAAATAAAGCCCTTTGCAACTATCGACATAATGGCAGAGTATTGCCGTATTATTGATAAAGTAGCCAGCAAAAGGCCCGATATCGCAGCAAGGTGGAAAAGCCAAATTGCAAAGGTAATGACCATTATCGAAAAGAATGCGGCTGTGAATGTCTGCAGGGATCCTAAAGATAATATGTTTTTGGAATGCGCGATTGCCGCAAACGCCTATATGCCAAAGCGGAAGTAATGAGACAAGCAATAAATCAGTGAATATAGCTGGAAGCCTTGATTTTATTGGGTTTGCTTGTCTCATTTAACCCGATTAAAGTGTGTTTTTTGATTTTGCCGTTTTTTCGCTATTTTCGCGGTTTCTTCATTTTGCGGAAAAAGATGTTTCACTTTTCGTGAGACATTTTTTTTTGTGAATTGGCGTTTTTAAGCCGTTAAAGGCGTTTTTAATTTTTATTGAAAATTGGGGTGCGGACATTTGGTGCGGACATGTTTTTGAGGCTTGACGCATTTCGTGAGATAAAGTATATTTAAAATATGATAGATGAATTCGTAGAATGTAAATTTGCCGAAAAGGCTGAATCTGATGATTTAAGCATTATTGAAATTCTTGGAAATACATTCAATGGAGTAGCAGCTGGAAAGGCTTATTCTCCAGATCTTATGTCGTATTCAGAAGATGTAATGAAAAATAAATTTCGACAAATGATTTATGGTCAGGATATAGCTAGTAATCTATCTAAAGAAGAATTGAAGGAATACTCGGAAAAATTCATCGGTTTAATTATTGCATCTACATTTGGTGATAAGGTGATTTTAACAGAAGAAGGATTCAAGTTTTTCAAGAAATATGCTGGTATGACTCCGAAACAATTTATTGAGAGCACCAATCGCAGAATTGACAAATTGAATGTAAGTATTGAATTGAAACTATAAAAAAGAGGCAGGATTTTGCATCCTGCCGTTAAATTTTTCGCGGTGTAGAAAATCAGCCTTCGGCTTTTTCCGTTTTTTTCTTCTGGAGTATGGCGGCGAACTCTTCGATGGTGGGCACCTGGAGTGTTCCTTTGCCGTAGGGGTTCGGGGAGCGCATCTGCGGGCATCCCGTGCCGAGTTTCCTGCTGGTGGCGTATTTCTTGACCATTTCGTGGACTTCGAAAACGTTGAAGTTATAATCGAAGCGGTCGAAGCCGTAGAACTGGAGCACGGTGCCGATGAACGGATCGTGGAATACGAGCTTTTCTTTCTGCTTGGCGAGCGATGCCGTTTTCTTGAGCAGCATGGGAAGCAAAAGCTCCAGCTGGCTGTCGGTTTCAGCCTGTTCAGAGGTCTTCTGTGAGCCCTGGAAGTCCTTCCAGTTCCTGAGCGCGGCATGCCAGTCAGAGAGCGGGAGCCCGGATTTCATCTTCCAGCCGGTCATCGAATAGTAGTTGTAGAAGCGCCTTGCGCAGTCTGCAGACTTGCCGAGCTTCGCGGCGTACTCTACGGCTTCGTCTTCGCTTGCCGGGCGGTTGCCCACGTTTGTGCGGGTGTTCTTCCCGGAGCGCTTGACGGACTTGTCATTTGAGACCTCCTTTCTTTTTCATTTCATCAACGATTCTGTTTGCCAGGATATCCTTGATCTTGGTTTCGTCCTCTTCCTGGAGAAGCATGTAGGGGCGAGCGGGAATGTTCGCACCTGGGTGGTGAGCGCTCTTGCGGTAGAATACCGTGCCGCCCACTGTGAAACGGAGCGCCCTGCGGTTCTTGGCCACGATGTCGTGTGCGGGGATTGAACCGCCGAACTGGTGGATGTGGGCATATTTTTGGGGGCCGGTCATTACGGTGACGGCGTTGCCGTCGCTGTCGAGCTCGTAGTGGATTCCCTTCATGAGCGCCCCGGTGCCAACCAGGGTCTTTCCCTTGGGCTTTTTCGAGCTGGGCCACCGGACGGGGCGGCCCCCTTCGCGGAAGTTCTGCTTGACGCTCTTTGCCACAAGGTTGCCGATAGCCGCCATGGCGGGCTTCAGGTCGCTTGCCGTCCGCTTCGCGATATCGATAATTTCGTTGAATTTATCGATTTTTACGTCTGCGTTGATAAAATCTGCCATGGGGTTGCAATTCCTTGAAAAAAGTGGTATATTGTCCTAAAAGAGGTTAATCATGATTACGGTTGACAAAGAAACAAGAAAGTTCGAGTTTTACAAGAAGCGTGAAGGGGATAAAATCTGGTGGGTTGAGTATTTTGGAATCTGTGGTCTTCAGGCGGTGTCTTTCGACAAAAAAAAGATATTGCACATTTTTGGAGACTATCCAAAAAAATTTTCAAAAGAAGAAAAGGCTTTGTTTGATAAAGAAAATCCATCATGGAAAGAATTGCTCGGCGGTTAAATAAATACATCATTTTTTAGTGTTGAAAAATCCAATAAGCTCCCTAAATTTTTGGGAGTCTTTTAATTTTTCAACATCTATTAAGCAGTCAAACGATTCAGTTCTACTATTTTTTGTACCGAATCGATCATAGAGTTTAAATTCAGTCAATTTATAAAAACCATTTCGTTTTTTTCTTCCCTGTAGTTCCAAATACTCAAAGTGGTCCCCATTCTTGCGAATTATAGCAGCGTGTTCTCTACTCTTGAAATAATATTCCTTTCCGGGTTCAACCATTTGTAAAAGCGCTTCAACGTTTTTGAAGCCATTTTTACCAATAACAGAAAAACCACCTGATTTCGTTAACTCGTTTAGCGTTTCGTTGTCGCCAAAAAAGGCGCGGCTTTGTCGTGCTCTATAATCGGTAACATTATATCCGAACTTATTGGCTATGTAAGCCAAAGCTTGTGAAGAACAAGCACCACCAACTTTATCAATGGCTCCAATTTTTTTTATTATTTGATCTTCCGTTAGCGGTTTTTTCAAAGGCTTTGCTTCAATGTACTTGATGTTCTTTTTTTGAACTTCCTTGATAAGTTTTCCTATGTTCCGTTCTCTTGCGTCTCTCTCAGCTTGAAGTTCCATCTTGCTCAAATGTTTTGCTTTTACCATTTTTATTTTACTAAGGTCAATTCCTGTTTTTAATTTCCAATATTCATCATCGTTCCTTTCGGAATTTCCCTTTTCAATTCCCTTGTCAATGGAGTCAGAAACTTTATAAGCGTTCTTCTTTGCTTCCGGATATTTCCTGAAAAGTTTTTCTTCTTTCTCTTTCGTGTATTCCTTTAGCCGCTGGTTTTCGGCATCGGCGTCGCCAATGCTGTAATCCCAGTTCTCGCCGATGTTCCTGGTGTCGTTTGCGGCGGTCGGTGCCCTGGTCACCTTCTCGTCGCCACGGTCCATTTCATACTTGGAGATAAACTCCTTTTCGCAGAGACAGCCGAAGCCGTTGGGTGGGCTGTGCTTTTCCCACCAGGGGTCGTTTACGGGGAGCACGGTGCCGTTCCAGTGCTTGTGTTCCTCGCGGCTACCGGGGAGCATCATGCACACGTACTTGGCGTGGGTGAACACGTCGGGCAGGGCCCTTGCCTGTCGCTCCTGGGCTGCCGCCGCTGCGGTGAGCATGTTCGTCTGGTAAATGACCTTGGAACGCCACGCACCGTATTTCGGCTTTTCCATCTTCGCGTCAAAGCTAGGGTCGGCGGCACGCCACTTGCTTGCAATCTTGTAGAAGTTGTCGCGGAAGTCTTGCAGTGAGTCACCCTTTTCGATGGCCCTGTCAACCGCATTTCGGAAATCGAGCAGGATGTCGGCACGCATTGCGCCGGCAACGGTGAACGCCCTCGTGTGCATTGCACCCTTGAGGCTGTTCCAGCGTTTTGTAGGAATGTTGATTTTCTGCTTGAAGTAATCGACGGCTTCCTTATACGCCCCCTGCTTGAATCCGAGTTCCTTAGCCATTGACGATTCCCGCCTTTTTCAGAATGGAGAAACGGCCCGCAAGATCTGCGGCGAGGAACGCCTGTTCCATTTCGTCGGCGATTTTGTCCATGGGCATTTCGCCGTAGCAACCGCCCAGCTTGTCGCGGACTTCTTCGAGGCTCTTTGCGTTTTCCACCAGTTCCCTGATGGGAGCGAGAATATCCACCTTTTCGCATTCGTCTTCCAGGTGTTCTGTGAATGCGTTCACCTGGTTGCGGAGCTCGTGGGCGGTCTTTCTGACCTTGCCCTTCTTTTCGGGGCCTTCGGCGAACATGCCGCCTTGCTGAACTTCGGTCATCTCGAAATACTTCTCGTCGATTCCGTAGATGTCGCTGATGTACTGGGCGTTGAACTTGACTCCCAGCTGCGAGAGCTTTGCGTCACGTTCGAGGCGAGCCTGCTGCATGTCTTCCGGGAGAATGATGTTCATCCACGGTATGACCTTTTCGCCAGGCCAGTTGATTTCGTAAATCCACCTGATAAGCTGATTGAAGCTGGATTCAATCATGGCGGCATCGTCAAGGGCCAAGTCCAGGCGCACATCGTTGTGGACGGTGGCCATGGCCTGGGTGCCGCCGGAATTTGTCTGCTCGGTGGTGAGGGTCTCGCCAAGCCACGCCTTGCTGATTTCGGAATCCGCCCAGGCAACGATTTCGCTGTGGGGATTGGTGCCGCTCATCTTGGTTTCCAGGAGTTCCACGGAGCCTGTCTGCGGGATGACCGCCACGGCGTCACGCACAAGCCCAGAAAGCATCCTGAGGAAGGTGCTCTGTTCCTTGTCGGTCGCTCCCGGAGGAATCTTCCCGACGGCCTTGGGCATGCCGTACTTCTCGACGAATATCATCCAGAACTTGAGTCCGCCCTTCTTGAAGGCCATGGGCCAGAAGCAACGGGCATAGACTGGCTCGCCGTAGGGATTGGTGGCCGTGGGGCGGTTGCGGGTCACGATGAACTTGCGGTCGGGTACGGGAACCTTCGCGTTGAACTTGTTCTGGAATAGCAGCCTGCCTTCGTCATCGAAGCGGAACCATTCCTGCGGGCGGTCCTTGATGGCAACGGGCAGAATGAGTGTTCCGTAGGCCGTGGGCACTGAATCCCATACGACTTCGTGGACGGCGAAACCGAAGCCGATGGCCTGGAGCATCTGCGAAATGGTGTTGCGCAGTTCCAAGTTCCAGAAGTATTCTTCAAGCATCTTCGCTTTCTTGGGGTCGCCCTTGCTACCGTCGATGGTCCAGGTGCGGCTGGTGATGGATGCGAAACGCTTGCTCTTGACGGCATCGAGGTGCCCGTCCACAAAGTTCCGGTAAACCTTGATGTTCCCACCCTGCGCCTTGAGGATAGGGTCGGGGTTGGGCAGGTAATCTTCGCCCGTGACAAAAGTCGCTGCCGCCCGGGTGGCCACTTCGGTCGCCAAGCGGAGTTTTTCACCACCGTTCTGGGTGTTTTCGGTCTGTTTTTTCCTTTTTTTGCTCATGCAGTCCTCGGTGTATTTCTAATCTCGTTGAATGGCCGTTCAAATTCGTTGAATTTTGATTTTCTAAAATTGGATGACCGTTTACTAGTCCAAAACAAAAACGGGCTAAAAAGGGCCTTTCTGTGCGATTGTCAGAAACCGTTAAAATTCATGCTTTCCCCTTTGAACGGATTTGCGGTCTGGATGAATACCGGACCAGCGTCACTTGCGTTTTTCGCATGGTATGCAAGTGCGGCTCCCCAGAAGAAGTCGCCGTGGCCCTGCTCGGTGCTTGCGGCATCGTAGCGCACGTTCCCCGCACTCGTGACAATCTTTCGAACGGCGTGGATGCTTTCGGCCTGTTCGTCCTCGATTTTGGTGTCGATGCCCGGGAACTTCGGGCACTTCTCGATGATGAGCTTCTGGTCTTCAAACGCCTGCAAAAGGTTGATGGCAAGGTCGGCCTTTACCGTGTTCGAGAAAAGAACGCCTTCCACCTTGACAGTGCCGAATTTTTCCTGGGCCCGTTCGGTGAACTGGTCGCCACATCCCGTGCGGTCGATACAGCCACGGATAAGGTTCGGGAGTTTCAGGAACTTGTAGAGTTTCTGTTCAAGGTAGCTCCACTTCTTGTTCTGATAGGCTTCTACTGCACGGCAAATTAGGCGGTCGCCGATGTCTTCGAACACGTAGATGACATAGAGGTGGCGGTGGCGTGCCACGTCGCAACCCAGGTAGAGCGGGCCTTTGGCCTTTTCGAGCCCGAGCACTCCCAGGCGCTCGCAGCTGTGAATCAGGTCGTAGCTGATCATGGCCTTGGATTCGTCCTGCGGGTTGCAGCAGTATTCCTCTTGCCATATCGCCTCGGTCAAGCAGCCTTTGTGTTCCTGCTCCAGCCATTCCTCGCGTTCTTTCCTGGAGAGCTTTTTGCCGCAGATGCGGTCGGCAACGCCTTCCTCTACTGCGAGCTGGATTGGCACGGTGTGAACGCTGTAGTCAAGTTCACCTTTTTTGCACTTCTCGATGAGCTTGTAAAATAGCGAGTTTACGCCGTTGTGCGTTGACAAGATGCGGATGGGATAGCCCCACATGGCGGCGGGCTTGGCGGCTGCCCACATCTTCTGGTCGTTTTCGTGGTGGGCGGCTTCGTCCCACACGATTTTACCGCCTTTGGAGCGGAATGCCTTGGGGTTGCTGGAGAGCACGTAGATTTTCGAACCGTTGTTGAACTCGATAATCTTGCTCTTGATTCCCTTGTCCTCGTCGGCAAATTCGCAGTCCTCGATGTCTTCGGAGTTGATTTCGGCGAGGGCCTTTGCGATGGCGTTGAGTTTCTGAATCCACGATTCGCAATAGTCGATGTATTCGGCTGCGGCGGTCATGTCGGCAGAGCTGAAAAAGACCTTGAGTCCGGGCTGCTCGATACAGTCCTGCACGTCTTCGAAGCTTTGCACCCACGTGCCGCCGATACGGCGGGACTTCTCGAAAATCTTGACTTTCGACTTGTCGGCTAGCCACCGCTTTTGATACGGAAAAAAGAATTCGTCAAGTGCTGCCATTATACGCCCAGGTGTTTCTTGATTTCTTCGAGCGCCTTCTTGGCACGTTCTTCCGGGGAAAGCTCGGACTTGTTTTTCTTGGGTGCCACGGCCTCATACTTGCGGGCGTGTTCGGCGGTGTCTATGATTCGCTGGAGTGCGGTGTAGCGTTCGGCTGCAACCTTTACGCCGTCAAGTTCATCCTGCTTGATCTTGCGGGCCATTACTTCGCCCAGCTCGAACAGCTGCGCGTGAAAGTTCTTTTCGCTGCCGCTGATTTCGGCACGTGCTTCGTCCCAGTGTTCTTCAGATTTCCAGTTCTGAAGGGTGCGCGTGGAGATGTTGAGCCGGCGGCTAATGTCAGCTAGGCTCATCTGGTGAATGGTGTAAAATTCTTTCGCCTTGGGCTTGAGTTCGGACTTGCTCACGGTTGCCTCCCTGTCGTATGCGATTCCATGCAACAGGCCCGTATCGCGTCAAGCGCCCTTTTCTGGTCGTCGCTATACTGTTTCAGAACCGCTTCCCAGCGCACCTGGTCATTGGCGGCGTTCTTTTCCCACTTTGCGTTTTCGTTCGTGTAGAAGATGGCAAGCATCAGCGCGAAAATGACGCCGATGCCGAACTGTTTCAATGCTTCTTGCCAGAAAGTTTTATCCATGGTATATACCTCCTCGCAAAGTTACCCAATAGGCTCTGACATAGGGCATGACAATGTCATGTCCTCGTTCGCTTTTATTCGGGTATCTTTGAGGCCATGAAAGACAAAATTCTGAAATCGGAAGATTTGAAGGAACCATGGGTCGAGGCGTTCAAGGTCGGCAAGGTCACTGACATGGCTGGCAATGAACACGACTTCAGTGAAGCGGACCTCAATGACCTCAACGAAGGAATCCATGACCAGCTTGCAGCCGGTTACCAGCCGCCGATGGTCAAGGGCCACCCGAAACTCGACGATCCGCGTGTAGCCTCGATTGTCGATTCCAAGGTGGAAGACAATGTGCTGAAAGTGAAGCTCGACGACGTGAACCCGGACTTTGCCGAAGAAGTGAAGAAGGGCGGCTTCAAGTATCTTTCCGCAGCCATTTACAGCAACTTGAAAAAAGGCTTGCGGCATCTGGGCGCTCTCGGTGCGGTTGGCCCTGCTATGAAGGGTATGGCCCCGCTGTGTTTCGGTGAAGGAATGTTTGCTGAAGCCGACAAGGGCGTTACAGAGCAGGACGTGTGCGTCTTTGCAGAGCCTTTCGCATGGGACCGCCTGGTGCCTCGCAGTGTCTTTGAAACGCTTGTGTACAAGCTGAGCGGCATTGGACGTATGTTCCGCAGCCAGCGCGAACAGCTTATCGAGAAGGATGGCATTGAGGCTGCCGACAAGGTTTTCCCGGAATACGCCATCAAGGACATCGAAGAAATCGAAAGCGTCTTGAAGGACGCAAAGGACTTCCCGCAACAGCCGAAGCCTGTTGTGGAAAAGCCTGCGGAATCTACAGCTTCTTTCGGTGAACCGAATACCGACGGTTCTGATTCGCTGGAGAACGGGAATCAGAATCCTCAGCCTACAACGCCCCCTCGTAACGAACCGACCGAATCTATCCCGGAAGGTAATTCTAGCGAGGCGACGCGGTTGAGCGAAGAGAATGCCGCACTCAAGGCTGAAAACGAGGCACTCAAGGCCGACAAGCTTGCGGCGCAGCGCCAAAAAGCCGGTGCGGCGTTCTCTGAGACTTTAGACAATGCTATTGCTGAAGGCCGCTGCAACCAGGCGATGAAGGATTGCTTCATGAAGGTCTTTGGCGCTATGCAGGCCTTGCCTGTCGATGGCGAAGGCTGCTTTGGCGAAGGCGACGAACGAATGAACCCGATGCAGGTTCTGGGCGACACGGTAAAATCCTTACCGAAGATTGTCCAGTTCGGTGAATTTGCGCCCGCGGCGACTCCTAACTCGGAGTCTGCGGCGGTACGCATCAGCAAGTATCACGATGAACAGCTGGCAAAGGGGCGCAAGCTCAGTTTCGCCGAAGCTGCGGAAGAATGTTACAATCAATAAGGAGTACCTGATGAAGGGCAATATCCTCAACTTTACGGCGGAAACCGCCGTCCCCGCTTTCCGTTTCGTCAAGGCTGGCGAAGCCCAAGGCAATGTTAAACTTGCAGGTTCCGGCGATGCCGTGCTTGGCGTGTCCATGGATGTGGATGTCAATGAAGGCAACCGCGTCGATGTGCAGCACGACGGTATCGGCCATGTGGAACTTGGTGCCGACGTGACCTACGGCCAGGCACTCTCCTCCGATGCCGAAGGCCGTGGCATTCCTGCCGAAGGTGCGTCCGGCATCGTGGCCCTTGATTCGGGCACCGAAGGCGATGTGGTCCGCATCAAGGTGGACTGCGCCGGTTCTGCTGCGACGGCATCCACTGGCGACGAAACGCCTTCCACTGGCGATGACACTCCCGCTGGCGACAACGACGCCCCGGCAAACACCGAAGGTGGCGAAACGCCCACCGAACCCACTGAACCTGAAACCAGTGGAACCGAAGGTGGCGACACCAATGGCAACGAAAACGAATCTTCCAACGAAGGAGCATAACCCATGAAGAAAATGACCAAGATCGCTCTTTTCCTCATCACCTTTGCGCTTACCATCTGCGCCTTTGCAGGTGGTGATACGCTTACCGCCTGCGGCGTTCCGCAGTTCATCGTCGATTCGCTGAGCTTTGGTAGCGCGGGCGCAAGCTTTGCCACCATCCTGCCTATTGGCGAACAGCAGACCGGCCTTGTGACCGCATTCAAGAACGGTCGCCTGATTGCCGACGAGGTGATGCCAATCAAGCAGCTTGACGGTAACGAACTCGCATTCAAGTATTTCCGCAGAAATATGGGCGACGCCTTCGGTGCCCAGGACACCCAGGTGGGCCGAATGTCCGCTCCGAATGTCGTGTATTTTGGCGGTGAAGAGATTGCAGGGCTTGCCAAGGCTTACGGCTTGCAGACTCCCGTTCCCTACGAAGACCTTGACCAGGTGAAGAACAAGGACCGCTTCGTCAACAAGACCATCGAAAACCTGATTGACCGTATTCTCCTGGACAGGGAAATCCGCATCGCGAAAATCGTTCAGGATGCAGCCAACTATGAATCCTCGCAGGTCAAGACCCTTTCTGCTTCTGAAAAGATCGGTGCTGAAGGTTCCAACATCTTCGAGCTGATTATGGATATGATGGAATCCGCCCTTGTGCGTCCGAATGTGCTTGGCATGAGTTCCAAGGTGTTCTACAAGCTGCGTACCGACAAGTCCGTGATTAACGCCATCTGGCCCACCAACAATGGCTCCGGCGTCGCCACCCGCGAACAGATTGCCGACCTCTTCGAGGTTGACCGCATCATCGTCGGTCAGGCCCGCGTGAACACCCGCAAGAACCCGAAGAAGCCTGATCTCACCTCTTGCTGGGGCGAAAACATCTTTGCCCACTACCAGGAAGAACTTTCCGACTTGAAGGAAGGTCTTGCCTGGGGTATGACTGCCCAGGTCGGCGAACGCTACGTGGAAGTCATCGAAGACAAGAAGATTGGCCTCAAGGGCGGTGAAATCGTGAAGGCTGGTTTCTACCAGGCTGAACTGGTGACCGCTCCTGGTGCTGGCATTCTCCTCAAGGACGTCCTCAAGACTGCCTAAGGTAAGCCGATGAACTACTGCACTCTCGACGATATACGGGGGCACGTGCCTGACGCGCGTTTGGTGGAGGTCACCGATGACCTCACGCCAAATGCCGACGGTGAAATCAAGGAGAACATCGTGGTCAAGGCCATCGAGGAAAGTTCTACCCTGATTGACGCCTATATCGGCAAGCGTTTCAGGTTGCCGCTCCCGCGTATTCCGAGAGTGCTCCGCATGATTTGCGTTGACCTGACGATTTACAACCTTTACGAGCGCCTGACGGAGATGAACATCACCGAAGGGATGAAGCTCCGCTACAATAACGCCATAGCCCTCCTGAAGAGCATTGCAGAAGGCAAGGCGGACATCGGCCTGGACGAAATCGGCCCCGTCGATGAATCCGGATTCAAGGTGTCTTCAAGAGTCGATGGCGGTCCTGCAATTTTCTCGCTTTCGTCCATGAGGTCCCTATGACCGATTTCGATATCGAGGAAAAGATAAATCAACTCTTTTGCGGTGAGAATGGCAAGACTCCTGCGAAGGAAAGAGATGCCTTTTGGTTTAAGGCTGTTGAAATTGGCTCCGTCGTAACGGTCCTTTCGCGCCCAGGTTTTTCTGCCGCCGTCATATCGGGCAGCTATGAAAAGGAAGACTCTACCGACAAGCTGAAAGTGACTTCCAAAATTATCGTTTACCTGGTGTTCAAGAATGTTGCGAACGAAGTTGAACGCCGCAGGCTTCTACACCCTGCAGTCAAGTATGTGGTAGGCAAGCTGCAAGGTAACAACCTTGGCCTTGACATCGAGCCGCTGAATGCCAAGAACTGGAAAGAAACGACCACCCCAGAACATCTTATTGACAAGATCCTGGAAGCTGAAATTGAATTTGAAACGGCGTACACGCTGACGCCTGAAACAGAAGAAGCAAGCTACCGCAACCTGCTTTCTATCTGGAGTTCCTTCAAGAGCGAAGAGGAACCGCACGAGGAACTCGCTACATCCAAAGTGAACTTTGATAACGGAGAAACACCATGACACTGACCAACAACATCCCGGAAACCATGATTCCGGGCTCCTACTCGGAATACAACTACTTTGCCGGCCCTAACGGACTCCCGGCGAACATCCAGAAGGTGCTTCTGGTCGGCGACATTGCCGAAGGCGGCACCCTTGCAGTGGCGAAGCCCACGGCGGTCTACAACGAAAGCGAAGTGCTCGCTCTCGCCGGGGCCGGTTCGGTACTCCACCAGATGTACAGGGCCGCAAAGAATGCCTGGAAGTACGCCCAGATTACCCTGGTGCGCCACAAGGCTACTGCGGGAACCCCCGCCACCTGGACCATCACGCTTTCCAACCCCAGCGGCGAAACCGCTGCAACCGTTGGCGGCCTTGTCCGTGTCGTCTATAACGGTAAGAATGTCAATGTCGGCGTGAAAATCGGCGAAACAGCAGCCAAGGTTGCTGAAGACATTGCCACCGCCTTGAATGCCGAAGTTGCCGCACCGTTTACCGCAGAAGCTGCGGAAGGTGTCGTGACCCTTACCGCCAAGGCGAACGGTGCCTACATTTCTGCCGCCAAGGGTGGCGTAAACGTCTCCGTCGAGGTCGTTTCCACCGATATCACGGCAGCAGACCCGATTCTTACTGCGGGAACAGGCGAAATCGACGTGGAAAGCGCCCTTGCAGCAGCCTTCCCGGAACGTTTCCACCTGATTGTGCTCCCTACGGCCGATGCGCCCAATTTGACCCTCTTGAAGACGCACTTGATGCAGGCCGCTGAACCGCTTGAACAGCGTGGCCAGCGTGGCATTGTGGCTACAATCGTTGACGGGGCTAGCGATGCCATTTCCCTTGCAACCGACTTCAACTGCGAACGTCTGCACATTGCCGCAGTCAAGAACGCCATTCCCGCCACTACCTGGGAAATTGCCGCAGGCCTTGCCGCCATCTTTGCCAGCAATTCCCAGCCCAACAAGCCCATGAACGGGCTCCCGATCCCTGGCATCGGACTCCCGGATATTGCCGACAAGTGGAGCGGCGAAGAGCAGGACGCCCTGCTTTATGGCGGCGTGATTCCCCTGGTAGAAACCGACAGCGAACTTTGCATTGTCCGTGCCGTGACTACCCGCAGCACCAAGGACGGCGTCCGCTTCACCAAGCTCATTGACACGGGTGTTATCGCCTCGCTCGACTATTTCCGCGATTCCATCCTTGCCATGCACAAGGTGAAGTACAAGAACAAGGTCATCCACGAGCTGTTGCCCGATGCCCTGAACGAAGACAACATCGCCGTGGCAAAGAGCCTCGAAGGGGTGCAGATTCTGCGTTTCATTGACCAGTATGCAGACCAGTTCATCACCGAGGAATCGAAGGATGAACCGGGCCGTATGCTCTGCCAGATTCCGGCTCCTGTCGTGCCTGGCCTGAACCAGATCTATTCCACCATCGACCTTTACCTCAACTAAGGAGTGAACCATGAAGATTTCCCAAGTTACAGTTGTCCTTAACGGCGACAAGATTACGGGCTTCAAGCAGTTCAAGGAGAACGAAATCGAAGAAGCCCAGACCGTGGAACTCGCCGATGGCGTAGATGTGGTGGAAGTACCGCCCAACTATGGTTTCCAGCTTACCGTTGTGCCCGATAGTGGTGCCGACCGGGATTGGACCGGAACCAGCGACGCCACTGTTGTCGTGCAGTACAAGGGCGGCAAGAAGGTGGTGTTCACCGGTTGCCGTCTCCTGAAACAGACTCCGGGTGACATTGACGGCAAGAACGCCAAGGAAACCCAGCTCGACTTCTATGCCCGCGCTCGCAAGGTAAGCTAATGACGGAACTTGAAAAAGCTATCCGCGAAGATAAACCCGACGAACTCATCGAACGCATCAAGGCCTCCCACGATGTCAAGCGTGTCGTGAGTTGGCCGGGCAGGCCGGACATCAAGATCGAAATTCGACTGCTGTCGCTTTCCGAAACCCGCAAGGCTAAAGTCGATAACCAGCAAGAGTTCAAGCACGACGGCATTGATATCGCAATGCACAATGTTACCGACTACCGTGAACAGGAGGCTGCTCACGGTATGTGGCGGGCTTTCTACAACGTCGATACGGGAAAACGCATTTTCCGCTCTGCGGAGCACCTGCGTTCGTTCTGTACCCCCGACGAACTGAAGAAACTCTGCGACGAATACAATGCATTTGCCGAGGAATGTGACCCTAACCTTGACGAAGTCTCCGATGACAGTATCGAGACGCTCATCGAAACGCTAAAAAAAACGCCGGACCTGGTTCAATTGAAAGTCGTAAGCTTGAATACGGCCTGGAAGCTAGTGCGTACTTTGGTTGCCCGGTTGCAAGCATAACTGACGCCCAGTGGCTCCTTGTCTTTGCGATGAAGGGGCTTTTGGAACCCAACGAAGAAGATAAAGGATGGCAGACAATTGGCGAATAACGAAGTCACATTGCGAATCGGTGCGGATGCTACAGGTCTCCAGAATGGCCTGCGCCAGTCATCGACTGCCGTCTCTTCTTTTGGGACGAAGGCTCGGGCGACCATTGCACGTGTCGGCGGATCCATGCGGGGCCTTGCCGACAGACTGGTGACTCCGTTCAATTCGCTGGTCCTTGGGGGTGGCCTTGGCATGGCCGTCAAGAATGTGGGCGACCTTCCGAATCGCTCATGTATTACGGTTTGCGGCAAAGAAAAGCGACGCGGACACGAAGTTGTTCCGCGAATCGCTGCATAAGACGGCTATCGAAACAGGTGTGCCGCCAATGAAATCTGAACGGCGTTTCAAAATTGGCGAAATCACGGTGATTTGATTTTGCTGAAAAAATGAGTGAAAGCCTGGCTAAAGCGTCCAAAGCATCTAAGGCTTCTGTTGAAGATTTGGCCACTGTAGCGTCTTCCATGAAAGGTTCTATGGGGTATAGCGCCGACCAGGTTTTTAAAGCCTTTAATGCCTTGATTATCCAGGGAGAAAAAGGGTCCTTTACTTTACAGGGCTTCGCCACCGAAGGTAAGGCTTTGCTGGCGTCTGCTTCTACTTTTGGCATTAAATCTACGGATCAATTTGCCAAATTCGGGGCATTCCTACAAATTGTCAATGAAAAAATCAAGAGCCAGGCGGAAACGACGACTTCCGTTTCGACATTGTTTTCGGAACTTATTGACAAGGCCGCCGATATTAAGAAGAAATTTGGCGTTAGTGTTTTTGACAAGAACAATGAACTTCGCGAATTTGATGTAATTATCAAAGAAATCATGAAAAAAACAGGCGGAAGTCTTAAAAAATTGTCGCCTGTGTTTGGCGCTTCTTCGATGAAGGCAATCAACCCCCTGATCGGGGAGTTCCAAAACAACTGGGAAAGAATGGATGAAATTGCCCAAGCTGGTATCGAAGGCATGAAAAATACCGATGTTTTGGAAGATTATTATGAAAAGGCTTCCAATTCGTTCAACAGCAATGTTGACAAGATGAAGAATGTCGCCCTGCAATTTGCAGACACGAACCTTACAGGGCCTGTTGAACAGCTGACGACCGCTCTGGGCTTTCTATCCCGCCACCAGGGAATAGTTACGGCGGGCTTCAAGATGATGGCCGTTGCCGCTGCAGCTTTGGGTGCTGTCAAAATTGGCGGTCTCGTGAAAGATGTGGCCGGACTCGCCAGGGATATCAAGGGTATCTGGAGCAAGAAGGGCGGCGCAGGGGCATCTGCCGCAGGGACGGGCGCTTCCGTTTTGGATGCATCTGTCCAAAAGGTATTCGTAGTCAATATGCGCAGCGGTTTTGGCGGTGGTTCTGACTACATGGACGATGATGCGCCTATGTATCAGCCTGCTACCCAGAAGGCGGCCCAGGCTATGGAATCGACCACAAAAGAGGTCGGTAGATTCCGCCAGGGCCTTTCCACCGCACGTGCGGGGCTTAACAAGCTCGGCAATACGGCCCTGGGGCGTATTGGACTCACGGCGGCCACCGGCTGGGCAATGGACAAAATCTACGACTTTGGCCAGGCCTTTATGGAATGGCGTAATGTCGTCGCCGATGTCGAGGCCAACAGCCGGGCCATGGAGGACCGTAACCAGGCAGAATTTGAAAAAAGATATGGGCCTGAAGCGGCAAGGTGGAGCAAGAAGCATGGGGACACCCTTCTCGAAATCCAAAAGGAAGAAAACAGCTTCTTGCCGTCACAAAAGAAACTTGACAAGCTTTATGGCGATTTACGGCTATACAATCAGCTGACGAAGAATGCTGTCGCGGCTCAAAAGGGCGATAAAATGATGTCGCCCCAGGAATACATGCAGGCTTTGAACCAAAACATCATTATCAATGTGGATTCCAACGGCAAGGCTGTCGTCGAAACCGACAAGGGTAAACCGCCTAAAGTCAGCGGACGAAAAACAACACCGGGATGGGGGGCATAAATGGCAGAAGAAAAAATTCCAATGCTTGGCCCATGGAAACTTCGGCTGGAGTCGATTGGCGACGAAATCTCTCACGCTATAGCCGAAACTAAATACCCTTACAAGAACGGAGCCGATCTCGAAGACATGGGCGTTGATCCTGAAACGCTCAAGTTCTCTGGTGTTTTGATCAATGACGAGTATGACAGAAACTATACCGAGCTGAGAAATTGGTTCCTATCGATTTTCAAAGCGCCAGTCTTGCTGGTACATCCCAAGCATGGCGCGGTTACAGGCTATCCCAAAAACGTATCATTCAGTAATGACCGTCGCAAGAGATATGCTGCATTTACATTTGATTTTGTGGTAGCGCATGTTCAGGACGATATCCAGAGCTATACGGACCCGTATGACGCCAATTTCGAAGAAACACAGGCTCTCAATTTGGAAGTCCAGGAGAGTGTCGCCGTATCGATGCAACAGACCGGCGTTCCCGACATTCCCGGTTCTTCGGACTGGTCGCTTATCGATGTTTGGGGCTCATTAGGCGATGCCGCCCGCAGCTTTGGCGAAGCGACAAACAAGGCCATGGGGCAACTCCTGGGAACAATTGAATCCATAAAGGCCCCTGTCGATGCAATCAATACGACCATCGATTATATGGACTCGCTGTCAGGAACCTTGACAAAGGCTATCCAGGAATGCTGCGATTCTTTCGTGACACTTGCCAGAAAGGCCGGTTCCAACAAGGGCAAATCCAGGGCATCTACCGCCACCTTGGTCACCAACGCTTCATCGATGTTGGCATCTCTTTATGGTGCCCCCGCAAGCGTTCGGGCTGCATTTGCGACCCTTGCTGCCGCTACTGTCGCTACGGAGACCGCCAAGCAGATTTCTGATGACGAGAAAAAGATGGGCGAATCTATTGCGGCTGAACGAGTCGCCATTGACGATGCCGAAGGCCGCGAACTGGCTTCGGAAAGCGAACCGTATCTGCTTTCCCCCGATGAACTTGAGGATACGTTAGCCTTGGCAAGGGAGTTCATCCAACAGGTTCTTCCGCAGGCAGTAAGCCCCTACAGGCTCAAGAAAATGGCTGCAACGCTGTCGGATGCGGTACTTCGTATCAAGCTGGAATACATGACCACCAAGACAATCAACGTGACCCACGAAACACCGCTCCACAAGATTGCTCTGGACAACAAGCTGAATTATAAGGCGGCTGAGCGCCTTTGCGCATTGAATAACGCCAAGAATCCCACGTTCATGAAAGGCGAGGTGCTTGTCTATGCAGAATGATGAAGTCATCGTGCTTGTGGCGAATGCCAAAGGGAGAGCTCAGGTGGACAAGTTCGTGAGCTACACGATCGATGCGGACCTCTATTCCCCGGAAGGCTCATTCTCGTTCGAATGCGATTCTAAGTACGATATGAACCGCGGCAACCTGTGTCAAATCTTTGTGAACCGCAAGTGCGTCATGGCGGGGATTATCGATACCGTGCGCCGTTCCCTTTCTCGCAGCGGGCCCAAGATGGAAATCGAGGGGCGATCGGTGGCGTCGGTGCTAGCCGACTCCAGTGTGACAAAGTTTGGAACTTTGCCAAGGACGCTGCCCCAGCTGGCAGAACGGCTTGTGAAGGACCTGCCGTTTCTCTCCAGGAAAGATTTCGTTTTCAACTCCGGGTCAGACAAGGATAAAATCAAGCGCAAGTTCGTCGAGCTTTCTCCGGGAGATAGCGTCTTCGATGTCCTGAAGAAAGCGGCCAATTCGCTCGGTTTTCTATTCTGGGCGTCTCCTGACGGCTCCTTGGTCTTCGACAAGCCTGTTGAACGTGGCAAGGCTGATTTCAGAATCCATGCCTTTGAAAATGGCGAGGAAATGGACTATATCGAGGGCTCTGTCACCGAAACATTGAACGGTCAGCACTCGCTTATCAAGGTTATCGGCGAGAGCCAGGACGATAGCGACATCAAGTATGTAGCCGCCTCGGTCAAAAATGACGATTTCCCGTTCTATCGCCCTCTTGTGGTAAACTGGAACGAGAACGAGGGCCCTGCCAAGAAAACCGCAGAACTTCAGCTGGCAACGGAAAAGGCTTCCGCAATCCAGCTCGAATACACGATGCCCGGGCACTCGCAAAACGGTATTCCCTGGACAATCAACGCCTTTTGCGACGTAGAGGACCATTACAACGGCGCTGTTGACTCGTATCTGATTAAACGCCGCACGTTCACGCTCTCCAGGAGTGAGGGCAAGAGAACCCGCCTTGAATTACAGCCTGGAGGCTCCCTATGATGAAATTTTTCACAAGCTTGGTAACCAGCTGCAAGGATGTGGCAGGCAAGCTCCGCAGTATCAGCGGCAAGGCTAACGGTATCGAATTTGAAGGCCGTCAGATGATGCAGCATTTTGGCTTTATCAGCATTCCCAAGGCCGGAGAGCGTTGCCTTTTCTTGCAGTTTGGCAATGTGGTCATTGCGGTTGCAAGCGACGGCAAGGACCATCCCGCCGTAAAAGAAGGCGAAACGGCCATTTACCGCGAAAAGGCACACTATATCATCCTCAAGGACGATGGAACCATCGCCATCAAGGCCGAGGGCGGTCTTGATATCGATGGCGACGTGCGAGTCAATGGCGAAGTTAAGGATAAGATCGGAAATCTCTCAAAACTTCGCGATACCTTCAACCAGCACACTCACGTGGGCAACCTTGGTGCACCAACAGCAACGCCTGTGCCGCAGGATACGGGGGCCTAAATGCTTGACCTGGACACTCTCGATTCCGAATTTTCCCGGATTGTCAAGTCTGCCGACGGCAAGACAAGCGTGGCCCCTCAGCTTGCCAAGGCCTACGATGACTACGCCAAGTGCGGCGTTATCCTCGGTGCAGACCTGTCAGCTGGTGGCGACAAATCACTACTTGAAAGCGCCTTTACAGTATGCAATCCATCCGAAGGTACTGCCGCCAACATGGCCGCCAGGCTCTGTGCTTATTGGCAGGGCCTGCCTAAGCCCGGAATACCGTCCCACGGTGGTGTGACTGTGGTTTCGGTCGTTCCGACTTTTGCGGCGGTCCAGCCTGCTGTTTTGGCGGTCATCACGGATTTGGTAAAAGAGCAAGCTACTTCCAAGCAGGAAGTTCAAAAGCCATACAAGAAACTTTTTGGGGCCATTGAAACGGTCTTGAAAACCGCTATTTGTACCGTGACTGAAACCATGCCCACGACACCGCCCAGCCCGTCACCTTTCCCGGAGACCTTACAATGACTACAGACCAGATCAAAGAAGAAGTTCAGCTTTCGCTTACCGTGGCAAAAGGTTCATTTTACAAGAAACCTGAATTTGGCCACCGTTTCAAGGAGCTCGCCCGTGAAGTGGCGTCCGAGAACACCAGGAGCAAAGCCGAAACTTATGCCACCGAGGCACTAAAGTGGATGCTGGATTACAAGCACCTTAGAAGCGTAGAATCGACGGCCACCTATGCCGATGCGGACAAGCTCCTGGTGCATGTTGTGTGCGTCGCTTACAATGGCGATGTGATTGAATTTAAACGTTTTGTGGAGGTCGGCGATGTCCGTAACAGTTGATCAAATCTTGCAGCGCATGATTGTCGATGCGAAGAACTACAACCAGACAATCAAAATTAGCCAGGGCACGGAAACCTATATCCGATTCGCGACTGCTGCGTCTGCCATCTGGGGCCTCTACAAGCAGATGGACTGGACCCTTGACCAGATTTTTCCGACCACGATGAACCAGGAAAGCCTGGAACAGTGGGCGAACGATCGTGGGCTGGACTACAGCAACCTGACCGCAAGCGAGCTTTTGACGTTCATCCTGTCGTATCTTCGCAACCCGAAGAGCGGCGGCAAGCCTAGTGATTACGAACGCTGGTCACTTGAAGCCTCTTCTACTGGCAGGGCTATCGGGCTCGAATCCTCGATGATTTCCGGCAACATGCCCGACCTGAACGCGGCCAACGCTGTCAAACCGCACGACCGCGAAAACATCGCCTTTACTTGCGGATCCAGCGACACTGAAAAGAATGTTGTGATTGATTTGGGCGATTCGAAGAAAATCTTTGGAATTGGTCTTGGTTTCATTACCAACCGACCGGCTGCTTTTGGAATTTATACGTCCGACGACGCCCAGACCTGGACCAAGCAGGGCAAGGTCGATGCCGCCTACTGGTGGGCTATAGCCACCTTCGATTCTGTTTCTACCCGCTATGTCAAGGTTGAACTCGAAGAAATCGAAGCGCTCGAAAGCTGGCAAACGGAATCCCTGAACGAGGTCAAGTGCTTCGGGGTCGAAGTCTATGAGTCGAGTGAATCTAACGAAGTCCCGGCTACAGCTCGTTGTCTTGATAACCACTATGGCGTAGGTACCGTTCTTATGCTCATTGGCCCCAGTACGCTCTCAATGCGCTGTTGTGAAGCTGTCCGGGCAAAGTGCGAATACGAAGGCCCCGTCGCACCTCGTGAAATCTGGGTCAATGTTCCTGTAGAAATAACTCTTTCTCTACGTGTTACGGTGCGAAAACTGCAACAATTGGACGAAGACGGTTTCCGGGAAGATGTCAATAAATATTTCGCCGATTTAGAACCAGGAGATCTCTTTATTCCTTCACAAATTGTTGTATACGCAATCAAAAATGGTGGCGAGAATGCGACTACTATCGAAGTGTCGAAAAATGGTGGGGAATATCAGGTTGAAACAGATGCAATTGACTCGTATTCCACTGAAAAATTCGTCCTTGGTGACCTGGTGGTGCAGTAATGGTTGAGAATCCCTTCGAAAGCCCGCACCATAGAGCTCTTACGCAGCTCTATCCGCTCCAGATGGACGCGGAGGAATATGCCGTCGCCAAGGAACTTGACCGAGCCCTGGAAAGCGCCAATGCCGTCTACCGTGAAATCTTTCCTGGTTCAGCAATAACGACTCTCGAACGGTGGGAAAACCTTTATGAATTAGGCCATTCCGGCTCCTTGGAAGTTCGCCGCCAAGCCCTTTTAGAGGCTATCAACAGGGATTCAGGCATTGCGGAACGTCATTACAAGGCGCTTGCAGCGGCAATCGGTTTCGATATCGATATTGTAAAACCGCCCAGGATGCTCCGTGCGGGCCTTGGCCGAGCAGGCTTTGAAGTATACGACCAGGATGAACAATACACCTGGACGGTTAAATGTGATAGACTGAAATCTTCTTGTACCAAATTGATACAGACATTGGAAGCTCAGAAAATCCCGTTTACTCAAATTAAATGGAAATTCCAACAGCCACCTGCAGGTCGCTTGTTGCTCGAAGATGGCGGAGCCCTGCTTCTTGAAAACGGACATCAACTTCTCCTGGAGAACGAAACATGAACGAAGAAACCTTAGACAAAAAATGTCTCAAATGGAAACAAAAACCTTGGCTCAGGCCTTGGCCGCAATGCATCTTTGGCCGGATTTGCCGGACAGGAGAATTTCACCTTGCCCGTTGGTGAATTGCTTCCTAGTCATGATGAATCGTTAGAAGGTGACGGAACTCCCGAAATCCACTGAAAGTTAATATCGAGGAAATCGAACATACCGTAACCGAAGAAGTCGAAGAAGCCGTGGATACCATCAAGAGTAAAATCGTCTATACACTTGACCTTGGCGCAGTCCAAACGGTATAGCTATTCAAGGAAATGGTACCTTGTTTGCCAAAGCAACCCTTTTTAGCCCTGGCATGGATCAGGAAATCAACGATACTGATTCAAAAATCATGTTGCGACGAATCAGACCGGCTCTGTTTCGAAATTGATATTTGCCTTGTACCGCTACGACTTGGCAGACAATACAATTCATTGGGTAGCCAACACTGACAATGTGGCGTCGCTCGTTTCTACTACAGGCTTGCATGTCGCACCAATCAAATATGTTGCTTCCGTGCCTGAAGGAAGTACGCTACAGCTTAAATCCAATAAATTATACTATTTGGTGGTTTTTACGGATGCAAACAGCGTCAAAATCGCAGGGAACACTTATTCCGAAAACATGAATACCATACCGCTTCTTGGTTGGTATGCAGACAATTTGCAGGATGTAACGGCAGAATCAATAAAAAACACCTATTCTGTCATCAATCCTAATGGAGAAAATCGCTCTCGTTTATTTGCCGCAATATCGAATATTGCCATAGAATCGGCTTCCACACCCGTTGCTACAGGTCCATTTACCGAACTCTCTAACTATGCCGTATCCAATTCTAAACGGATCCAATCTGTAGCCCAAGCGCTAACCCTGTCTTCTTCAGGCATGGTTTTCCAGAAAGTTGTTCCCGCAGCCGATGTCGACATCGTTGCCTGGCAATTTTTGGATTATCATGGTTCTCAGCCCAATCACTATGGCGCTCTTGTTCTTGATAGCCAACTGACGCCGGTAAGCGATTCTTCTGACACCTCTTGTACTGTTGGCGACAATGACAGCACTAAAGAAGGTAACTTCTATGTGCACAAATACGAAAAGAATTCGGGGTCCATTCACCTTACTGCGGGTGAAACATATTGGTTCCCGGCCATAGGCAATGGTAGCAACCAGAACCTAGAATGGCTTATTCAATACAGTTCGGCAACGCCCAGTATTCCTACAAGAGATTTATTGCTTGTTGAGGATTGCTCCAACTTGGGGAACTCGAACAACGAAACAGTGGTTGCCGAGAACGGTTGCTACTTAAAACTTTGGGA
>NZ_OCSS01000003.1:0-950000 GCF_900230125.1 Fibrobacter sp. UWT3
ATATATAAAGGATTATAATGAGCCAAATCAAGAAGCCGCCTCCCCGTTCAAGAATCGGAACTTTATCATTGTTCTTATTATGCTTGTCATGCTGTTCGTGATGTTCCCGCTAACCGGGCAGGACAAGGAACAGAACCTGACTCGCACCGAATTTTTGGCCATGATGGGAGACTCCACCAAGGTCATTACCGAACTTTCGCTGCAGAAGACCCCGACGGCATCATCATCGAGGGCGCCTACAAGCTTAGCCCGAAGAAATTGCCGAAGCCGCCAAGAACAAGAGCCCCATCGCGCGCTTTACGCGTTCCGACAATGCTGGTGACACCAAGCACTTTACAAGCCACATGCTCGAAATCTCTAACGAGCAGATTACCGCATGGGAAATGTTCAAGGGCGTGAAGGTAAAGGTCATCCACGAATCGACTACGTGGATAGACACCATCATGGCGTTCCTCCCGGTTCTCCTCATCATTGCGTTCTTCTGGATAATGACGAGCCGCCAGATGGGCGGTGGCGGCAAGAACCCGTTCAGCTTTGGCAAAAGCCAGGCAAAGATTATCGGTAACGACCCGAAGAAGAAGACCACGTTCAACGACGTGGCGGGTTGCGACGAGGCAAAGCAGGACTTGCAGGAACTCGTGGAGTTCTTGAAGGACCCGAAGAAATACGACGAACTCGGTGGACGAATCCCGAAAGGCGCTTTGCTCGTGGGGCCTCCGGGTACAGGCAAGACGCTCCTCGCACGCGCCGTCGCCGGCGAAGCGGGAGTGCCGTTCTTCAGCATGTCAGGTTCGGACTTCGTGGAAATGTTCGTGGGCGTGGGCGCAAGCCGCGTGCGCGACCTGTTCGAGACCGGCAAGAAGAACGCCCCGTGCATCCTGTTTATCGACGAAATCGACGCCGTGGGTCGCCAGCGTGGCGCAGGCCTCGGTGGCGGGCACGACGAACGCGAACAGACACTGAACCAGCTGCTCGTGGAAATGGACGGCTTCGCTGCAAACGAAGGCGTCATCCTGATTGCAGCCACCAACCGCCCCGACGTGCTTGACAAGGCGCTGCTCCGTCCGGGACGCTTCGACCGCCAGATCGTGGTGGGACTGCCCGACCTGAAGGGACGCGAAGAAATCCTGAAGGTGCATTTGAAAAAGCGCAAGGTACCTCTCGACAAGGATGTTGACGTGAGTGCCATCGCGAAGGGAACACCGGGCCTCGCCGGTGCCGACCTCGAGAACCTCGTGAACGAAGCGGCCCTCCTGGCCGCACGGTTCAACAACAAGAAGGTAACGATGCTCGACTTCGAGGAAGCACGCGACAAGCTCAGCATGGGTGCCGAGCGCCGCACGCTCCTGATGACCGACGAAGAGAAGCGCCACACCGCCTACCACGAAGCGGGCCACGCCCTCATGACGCTCCTGTGCAAACACAGCGACCCGCTCCACAAGATTACGATTATCCCGCGCGGCCGCGCTCTCGGCGTCACGATGAGCCTCCCGGAACGCGACCAGGTGAGCTACAGCCGCGAGTACGCCGAAGAACGCATCATGATTATGATGTCGGGCCGCCTTGCAGAACTCATATTCTTCAACCACCAGAGCACGGGTGCAAGCAACGACATCCAGCGCGCCACCGAACTTGCACGCAAGATGGTCACGGAATGGGGCTTCGACGACGAAATCGGGCCGGTATGCTACAGCCGCACCGATGGCGAAGTGTTCCTGGGCCGCGAAATAAGCAAACCGAAGGAAATGTCCGAGATGATGGCCGAGAAGATTGACAACGCGGTCAACAGCCTCATCAAGCGTCTGGATGCAGCCGCACGCAAGCTCATCGAAGAACACAAGGACAAGCTCGTGGACCTCGCCGAAGCGCTGTTCGAGTTCGAAGTTCTCGACCGCGAAGAAATCGACAAGGTCATGGCGGGCGAAAAGCTCACCGGTACCAAGAAGAGCCGCCAGTACCAGGCTCTCGAAGAGATGGCCGAAAAGAAGAAGCGCGAAGAGACTCCCCCGCCCGACCCGGGCAAGCAGCCGCCGGTAGCCCCGGTCGCCGATGCGCCCGTTGCCGAAATCAAGCCCGCCCCCGCTGGCGGTGGTTCGGCAGGCTCACCAACCGTTACGCCGTCAGTGAGCGACGGCGAAGCACATTCAACTACAGTCGAACCGCACGAACAGGAAAACTCGTAGATGCTGAAGCCTGTCCTGGAACAAAGTCGCGCCCTCCCCTGGAAAGTCGGGAACAAGGTCATCCCCTGTTCCACGCCTCTCGTGATGGGAATCGTGAACGTGACTCCGGACAGTTTCTTTGACGGCGGCAAGCACAACTCGCCCGAGGCGGCATACGAACATGCGGTATCGCTCCTGCAGCAGGGTGCAGACATTCTCGATATCGGCGGAGAAAGCAGCAGGCCCGGTAGCGCCCCCGTAAGCGAGCAGGAAGAAATGGACCGCGTGTGCCCCGTAGTGGAGGCGCTCGCTCAGCTTGCAAACATTTCGGGAGACCTCGACAATCCGGGTTCCCGCGAGTTCTACATCTCGGTCGATACCGTAAAGTCACGTGTCGCGCGCGAATGCATGAAACTCGGAGCGCACATCATAAACGACATCAGCGCCTGCGCGATGGACCCCGAAATGGCGGGAGTCGTCGCAAGTACCGGCGCAAGCGTGGTACTCAACCACATGCGCGGGACCTTCGGGAACATGCAACAGGATTTCAAGCCCTATGCGAACGTGGTCACGGAAGTGCGCGAAGAACTTGTATCGCGCGCGGAAGCCCTCATCAAGGCGGGCGTCGAGAAGTCCAGAATCTGCATCGACCCCGGCATCGGTTTCGGAAAGACCGCTCAGGACAATATCGACCTGATGAAATCCACCGAAGAATTCCTCGCGGAAGGCTACCCCATCCTTGTGGGCACATCCCGAAAGTCCTATATCGGGAAGATTGCAGGCCTCGAAAAAAGCGACAGGCTCATTCCCACCGTCACTGCAGGCATTATCGCAGTCCTCGGGGGTGCATCCGTACTCCGCGTTCACGACGTGCGGGAGACAAAAGAATCTATACTTTACCTGGAGGCGCTGAAGACCCGTGGTACTGTTTAAACTTTTTGACGTTATCGACGTGAGAATGGCCGACATCCTGGATGTCCTCCTGATTTCCATTCTCCTTTACTACGTGTTCCTGCTGTTCCGCGGCACGCGCGCCGTGCAGATGATCGTGGGTGGCCTTTTGCTGATTGTCGCCTGGCTCATCGCCCAGTGGTGGGAACTGCGGAGCATCTCGTGGATTCTCAGTAACCTTACCGGAATCGGCATCATCGCGCTCGTGATTCTTTTCCAGCCCGAAATCCGAAGCGCCCTTACCCGCATAGGCCAAACCATAAGCCGCGCGGACATACGGCAACTGTTCTTCCATTCCAGCGGTCTCGACGAAGTTACCGAATCCATTACGTCTGCAGTGCAGGACCTCGCCAAGAATCATGTGGGTGCGCTCATCGTGCTCGAAAAGCGCGTGGGACTCCGCAACTACGAAGAAACCGGTGAAATCCTGAACGCCCGAATCAGTTCACGCCTGCTGAGGGCACTGTTCTTCCCAAATTCCGCCCTCCACGACGGCGCAGTGCTCCTGAACAGCCACAGCATCGTTGCCGCAGGCTGCATCCTCCCCATGCCCACGGGTAACGCCGAAGGCGATGCGGGCTACGGCATGCGTCACCGCGCTGCAAAGGCACTCGCCGCAGAATGCGATGCCATGGTGATTGTCGTTTCCGAAGAGACGGGCGGCATTTCCATCGCCTACCGTAACAGCCTGCGCCGCAAGCTTTCCATCAAGGAACTTGAAGCCGAAATCAAGCGCCACTGGGCAGAACTCTTCCGCGAACAGGTCGTTGTACCGGAGAAGGTCGACGTAGAAGACAACTAGCAATAAACTTTTTTAGAACTACGGCAATATGAACGAGAACAACGAAAATACGCAAGAAAGCAAGAACGCGAGCAAGAGAAAGAAGAAGAACATCGCCGTACTGGTCATCATGTTCCTTCTGCTCGTCTGCCTTTTCATTGTGCAGTGCCAGCTCGACAAAATTAAGCAGGAAGCCCAGCAGAAGGCACAGGAAACAGAACTGGAAGCGCGCCAGAAGCACATTCTCGATAGCCTGCGCAGGCTCGAGCAGGCAAAGGCCGACAGCCTCGCGAACGCAGAAGCCGCACGCATCGCCGACAGTTTACGCCTTGCAGACAGTGCTAGAGTCGCAGACTCCATACGCATCGCCGATTCGCTCGCCTCGCTCAAGCCCGAAATAAACAAGGATAGCTTGCGCCACGTGCGCGACAGCATCAAGCACGTACGCGACAGCGTCGCAGCCGCCGACAAAGCCCGCAACGATTCGCTCGCGGCAGTCGCCGACAGCCTCGCAAAAGTTGAGAAGGCCCGCCTCGATTCTCTCGAAAAGAAACGCGTACAGGATAGCATCCGCGCCGCAGACCAGACTCCGCCCTCCGCCGAAATCGTACCGCCGAGCGGCCGCTACTACGACCCCATCAAACTGAAGGTCAAGTGCGACGAAATCAAGTGCAAAACGTACCTTTCCATCGGTGACACGCTGAACCCCGTAGAGGCGGGCAAGGCCGTGGAATACAACAAGACAGGTAGCGTGTTCTACTTTGCGGAAGATTCCGTCGGGAACCGCACCAAGTGGGAAGAAGCAAAATACGACATGGCTTCGGACAACATCTGCGGCAAGAACGCCTACCCCGTGCCCGTTGGCGGGAAGACCGTTTGCGTGGACGCCTACGAATACCCGAACGAAGCTGACGCCAACCCGCGCGACATGGTGAGCCAGGAGCAGGCGGAAGAACTCTGCAAGCAGGCAGGCAAGCACCTCTGCAGCATCGACGAATGGCAGGCGGCATGCCGCGGCAAGGACAAGACACGCTTCTCGTACGGTGACGGCTACAAGCAGAACAAGTGCAACACGAACACCAAGGCCATGAAACGCAGTGGGCGCAAGGAACAGTGCCGCAGCTGGTTCGGCATGTACGACATGAACGGAAACCTGTGGGAGTGGACCTCGACCAAGAGCAAGGACCACCCGAACATGTTCCTCGTGGCAGGCGGCGCCTGGAACACGAACAACGAAAGCAAGTGCACCGACAGCAAGTTCAGCTTCTATCCGCAGAACCAGTACCCGAGTGTCGGCTTTAGATGTTGCAGGTAAACAAGAAGCGTTGTATAATGGATAATTGATAATGGATGATGGATAATGTGAAATCATCAATCATCAATTATCAATCATCAATCAAGTAACTCCACGTGCAAGTGCTCGGCTTCACCCTTTTCCCACAGCACGCGGAAGCGGTACCCCAGACGCAACTGGGCCATTTCAACCAGCTCGCGGCGCTTGTTCATCGGCAGGTTAACTATCCGAAAATCTAGCGCGGCATTCATGTAGTGCTTCGAGTTCTTCGCGTGATACGGGTAGTCATTCCCACTCGTAATTACGGGCACGTAATCATCGCCCATCACCTTATGGAAGCAATGCACCACTTCGATTCCGGCACTATCCATCGCAGGGAGCAGACTTTCAAGATACACGCCCTCCTTCTGGCGGGTTCTCTTAAGCAAAAGCAGGTGCACACCCTGCTGGTTGAACGGCTTGTTTTTCGCCTTCAGGCTGCGCAGGTATTCTTCCGCATCAAAGACGATTTCTTCGTGCTTGATTTCGACATGCTGGACCGGCTGTATTCTTGAATTCAAAAAGAAGTACCCGCCCACCACAGCCGCAATGGCAAGAATAGGCGCAATTAAATACAAATGTTTAACAAAAAATTGCATTTTCCCGCACACAAAAATACTATTTTAATGGCATGAAAAAGATTCTCGCCCTCATTACCGTTTCCATTCTCCCCCTGATGTTCACCGCCTGCGGTCAAAAGACCGGTACGGAATCCTATATCGGCTACTGGCAGAGCGACGCGAACACAATCTTTGAAGTCCTTACCGAGAACGGCGAAGACTTCATTATCCGCAACATCTACGGCGACCTCACCGCAAAGGTCGTGGATGGCGCTCTCCGCGGCAAGAACAACGTGGATATGGACTACTCCATGACAGTGAAGGGCGATTCCGCATACTACCTGTTCGCGGACATCACTACCGGCTATAAGCGCATCACGAAGGAAGAATACGACAAGATCTTCGCGACGCTCTCCAAGCCCGCAATCCAGTAATTCCGGATTACCCGCAAAAAATTTAAAGCCGCTGTAAAGCGGCTTTTTTTTTGCAGTTTCGGTCGTTTATCGTTTATCGTTTATCGCGCGCGGCCTACTTGCCGCTCATCGTCTCGACAACAATCTGTTCGAGCGCCTTCGCATTGGGCACGCCGCTCCACACGCCCTTGATGTAGCCCTCGCTATCGAGCAGCATGAGCGTCGGTACGGCGCGAATCCCGTAACGCATCCACATTTCTTTCTTTGCGTCGCGGTAGAGCGGGTACGGCGAGCGGTGCTGCCTCTCGTAGAATGCGTTGAGCGTCGGGAGAGCCTCGTCGGCAATACCGATGACTTCCAGTCCCTGGTTGCCGAGCTTGTTGTAGAGGTTTTCAAGAATCGGGAGCGTCTGCCTGCAGGGGCCGCACCATGTGGCCCAGAAATCCAGCAATGTCGCCTTCGGTTTATCTTTCCGCCGGTCAGCATTCTGATAAAAATTCTTGCCGAATTCCGCCATCTTGCTCCCGATGGCAGAACCCGTGAGGCTGCTGATGTCATCGGGGCGGTCGGTGAGCTTTACCTTGAGGTTTTTCTTCTTGCCGTCGCGCAGGATTTCGACCGCAACGGTAGCGCCCGTCTTTGAACCGGAAATGACGGAGGTTATCTGCGACATGTCGGCAAGCGGCTTACCCGCAAAGCCGATAACCTTGTCACCCGCGACAATGCCCGCGGCCATACAGCCCGAACCGGGATGCACGCCCTTCACGTCGAGTGCCAGGTGGTTCTCGAATTCAGTCTTCTTGAAAATAAGCCCGAGCCACGGACCCGCAAACGAGGGAACCGCAGCAAACAAAACCAGCATAAATGCAGATAAACTAAATCGCATAGTCTAACCTCTAAAAGAACAGTACGGAAAATTTCAGGTAAAGGAAGAACCTTACCGGCTCCACAATCGGCAGATGCTCGTTTTCCTTCTCGACAGGCTCGCCTATCACGTAGCTGCCAAAGAATTCAAGCCTCCCTGCAATCGAGCCCTTTTCAAAAAAGAGAATGTCACGGCCATACCCGAACGACACCACCGGCGAAAAATGCGAGCCGTCCTCGTGATCGAGGTAGAAGCCCGATACCGCAAACTTGAGAAAGTCATCGTGACCGGAGCGCATGAGCGAGCCCAGGAAATACCAGTGCCAGTCAATGCCCGCCTCCAGGAATTCGGCAGCAAACGGAACCGTCCCGAAAACTCCGAGAGAATGATTCTTGTGCAGCCTGTATTCGGCATCGACACCCACCGAGCCATCGAATGTCTTGAGGTAGTAGTCGAGCGACGCTCCCCCGCCAAACAGGAACGAGGGCAGCGGGCGTTCATCCTTCTTTGCGCGGTCCTCTATGGGTAGCCCCATAAAGTCATCGGCCAGGCACGCGCCCGCGACAAACAGAACCACAAGCAAAGTAAGAGAACGGAACATCATCCAAACAAACTAAACAGAGCGGACCATCGGCTTCTTGGGATTACGGTCGTCGTATTCGCCAAGCGACTTGTAGCCGTCGTTTACCAGGGCATCGTAAAGTTCGTTGCGCATGGCATGTGCGGCCATCCAGCGGAAAGCCACCACGGAGTAGCACTGCACCGCATCGACACCGAGCTTGATGAGGTCGTAAATCTTGTAGCCGTGATCAATGCCGCCGCACGCAATAACGCTCATCTGCGGGTAATGCTCGCGGATGTACTTCACGTTCCAAACCATGTTATCGAACAGGGGCCTGCCCGACATACCGCCGCAGTCGCCATCGGCACGGAGCGGTGTCAGGTCATCGAACTTCGCGTTCATCGGGAGTTCGCTCATCTTCGCCGTCGGGTAGGTATTGCCAACGACCACACCGTTCACGCCGGTCCGGACAAGCATATCCATGATGGAAATCAGGTGACGTTCCGAAAGGTCGGGGCTAAGCTTCGCGTACACCGCCTTCCTGAGCGTCTGGGAATTTCTCACGTTCATGATTTCGGTAAAGATGCGTTCCGAGAAACTCATGTCCAAATCGACGCGCGACTCGCCCGTATTGGGGCAACTCACGTTAATCTCGATGTAGTCCGCCGCGCGGTAGGCAATCGTGAAACTCTCGACGATATCCTTCAGTTTTTCTTCAGGGTCCGAAAGGCCCGGAGTTTCTGCAACGGAAATGCCCACGCAGAGCCCGGCCTTGTGCGCCTTCACGAGCTGTGCATCTACGCGGCGCGCGATAACCTCGACACCCTCGTTGTTGAGCCCCATACTGTTGTGGATAGCGCGGTCTTCTTCCAAAAAGCCAATGCGAGGCCTGTGGGTGTTGCCCTCGCGGAAATGGCGCGTGGCAGTACCGACCGTAATGCCGCCAAAGCCCACGTTCGCGTAATCCCTTATACGGAGAGCTGTCTTGTTCGCACCGGCGGCCAAGATGATGGGGCACCCGAGGTAAAGCGAGTTGCTGCGGTCGGTGAAAGTTACTACGCGACGGAGCGGCTTCGAAAGATCTGGGCGGCCGCCCATGAAGGGAATAAACGGAGCAAAACGTGCGACGTGCTTGAACGAGTCGTGCCTGAACTCCGGAGACTTGTGGAAAATCTTACGGATAAGCGCAAGAACCTTGTCGCTAAAACGCAAATAATATTCGTGGTTGATGCAATCATTCGCCATATTATTTAAATTACAAAAAAAAGAGGTAACAAAAGTGCTTTTGGACGTAGAAAAGACTACTCATGCAAATTTCGACGGCTATATCGAGGCCCTCAAGCGCCTTGTGCGCATTCCATCCATCAGTTTTGACAACTTTGACCAGAAATTCGTGCAACAGAGCGCAGAAGCCGTAAAGGCCATGTTCGAGGAGGCGGGGCTCAAGAATGTGCAGTTCTTGTTGCCGCCAAGCGGGAGAGCGACCGTATATGCGGAGAGCCTCACGAGCCCCGACAAACCCACGATTTTACTCTACGCGCACCACGACGTGCAACCCACCATGCGCGAGGCGCTGTGGAACAGCGCACCGTTCGAACCCGAGATTCGTGGCGACCGCATCTACGGGCGCGGAACCGCCGACGACAAGGCTGGCATCATCACGCACCTTGCGGCATTCAAACAGGTACGCGAAATGCTCGGCGACAAGGGACCGAACCTCAAGTTCATTATCGAGGGCGAAGAAGAATCCGGAAGCGCGGGCTTCGCAGAAATATTGCGCGAGCACGCGAAACTCCTGAAGTGCGACGCGGTAATTGTGGCCGACCTCGGGAACTTCGCGAAGGGGACACCCTCCATCACAACGACACTCCGCGGGATGAGCGCGGTGAACATCACCCTCCGCAGCACCAAGACGCCGCTCCATTCCGGTAGCTGGTCAGGCCCGATTCCAGACCCCGCGCAGGCACTCTGCCGCATGATAGCATCGCTGACCGACGAACGCGGGAACATCGCCATCCCGAATTTTGAGGATGGCCTCGTACCGCCTACGCCCGAGGAACTGGAATCGTACCGCAGTCTCGGCTACAGCGAAAAGACGTTCCGCAGCGAGAGCGGCGTTTTGGACAAAGTAAGACTCACCGTCCCCGAAGGGGAAATTCTCGAATCACTCTGGCGCAGGCCTTCCATCGTGGTGACCGCGATGGAGTCGGGCAACCGATCGAGCGCGGGTAACGTGCTCCAGGACTGCGCCTACGCCCGCATCGGAATCAGGCTTGCGCCCGGCATGAACGCGGACCGCTGTTCACAAATGCTCTTGGACTTTTTGAAGGCTCAGGTCCCGAACGGGCTCGAATTTACCGCCGAAATCGAGGACGGAGCAAACCCGTTCGTCACCGACACGCAGCACCCCTTCTTCAGGAAGATGAGCGAAGCAATGGCGCAAGCCTACAAGAACGATACCAAGTTCATCGGCTGCGGTGCAAGCATCCCGGGTGCAGAACTCTTCCGAAAGACCTTTGGCGACATTCCCATACTGCTCACCGGCCTCGAGGACCCCGAATGCGCGGCCCATGGCGAGAACGAGAGCCTCTACCTCCCCGACTTCGAGGCGGGCATTGTCGCCGAGACGCTGTTCTTTGTATCGCTCGCATAGGGCGACCCCATTTTTTAGAATTTGCTATATTGAAAAACATGGAAAAGAAACTGGTTGTACTGACGGGCGCAGGAATTAGCGCAGAATCCGGACTCCGCACCTTCCGCGGAAACGACGGGATGTGGGAACACGAGAATATCGAGGACGTCTGCACGCCCGGCGCTCTGCGTCGTGACCCGAAGCGCGTCATGGACTTCTACAACTTCTTGCGCAAGGGGCTCCCCGAACACAAGCCGAACGCAGCCCACATTGCACTCGCCGAACTCGAGAAGCGCCTGGGCGACCGCTTTCTGCTGGTGACCCAGAACGTCGACGACCTGCACGAACGTGCGGGCAGCAAGCGCATTCTCCATATGCACGGCGATCTGATGAAACTCCGTTGCATGAAGGACGAACGCCACGAATTCATGTTCAACGGTGAAGAGACGCTCGAAACAAAATGCCCGTTCTGCGGAGCCGGCACCCGTCCCGACATCGTGTTCTTCGAGGAAGTCCCGCTCTACATGGACATGATACAGAACGCACTGCGCGACTGCGACGAGTTCGTGTACATCGGCACGAGCAGCGTCGTGTACCCCGCCGCCGGTTTCAAGAACTTCGCCAAGCGCTTTGGCGCGAAGGTGACCTGCCTCAACCTCGAAATACCCGCACACGACCCGGATACCGACGTGTTTGTGCAGGGCAAGGCAACCGAAATCGTACCCAAGTGGTGCGAAGAGTTTAAGTAATACGTGCGACCAACGCGCGATAAATAGTTTGTATAAAATGCCGCGACTTAGCGAATCCGAAGCTTTAGACCTGTTTTTAAACGCGCCGCTCGACGAACTCTGCGCACGCGCAAACGCCGAGAAGGAACGCCTGCACGGGAAATCCGTGTACTGGGTGAACAACCGCCAGATCAACTACACGAACGTGTGCGTACTGCACTGCAAGTTCTGCGCCTTCTCGAAAATCAAGAAGGATAGCCCGACCGCATACGACTGGGACTACGGCACCATCCGGAACAAGGCCGCAGAGGCAATTGCCGGAGGCGCGCGGGAGCTGCACATCGTAGGCGGGCTCCACCCGGACCATCCCTTCGATTACTACATCGAGATGTTGCGCAAACTGCGCGTTGAATTCCCGAAAGTGAACCTGAAGGCTTTTACCGCGGTAGAGATTTGCCACTTCGCGAAAATCTCAGGCCAGACGCCCCTGCAGATCATGACCACGCTCAAGGAAGCGGGCCTGGACGCCCTCCCCGGCGGAGGCGCGGAAATCTTGGTGCAGAGCGTGCGCGACCAGATTTGCCCCGGCAAGGAGACCGGCGAGGAATGGCTCGACGTGCACCGCGCCGCACACAGGATTGGCATCCCGACAAATGCCACCATGCTGTTCGGGCACATCGAGAAGCCCGAAGACCGCATCGCCCACATGCGCATGCTGCGCGACCTGCAGGACGAGGCACCCGGATTCTTCGCGTTCATCCCGCTCGTGTACCACCCGGAGCACAACGCGCTGCACAAGATCGTCCCGAACATCACGAGTGAAGAGGATATACTGCGCACTGTCGCCGTCGCGCGCCTATTCCTGGACAACTTCCCGCATATCAAGGCCTACTGGATACAGATGGGCATCGAGACCGCGATGAAGGCGCTACACGCCGGAGCCTCCGACCTGGACGGCACGATTATCGAGGAAAAGATTACGCACGCCGCCGGAGCCACCGTGCCCGTAGGCATGAGCCCCGAACGCATGAAGGCCCTCATTACGAACGAAGGCCTTATCCCGGTCGAAAGGGATGCACTGTACGAGCGCTTTTCCTAGCGCGAACTCGGGCACTTTTTTCATTGCAAAAAGTGGCACCGCGCACTCTAAAAATTGTATATTACACAAAAGAGACACAACACCCCTACTGGAGGAAATTATGGATAAATACATGTGCGACCCTTGCGGCTACATCTACGACCCGGCTGTCGGCGACCCCGATGGCGGAATTGCCCCGGGCACTGCCTTCGAAGACATTCCCGATGACTGGGTCTGCCCCGTCTGCGGAGTCGGCAAGGACATGTTCTCCAAGGTCGAAGACTAACTCAAGTGATTTTCACGCGCCCCGGCAACGGGGCGATTTTTTTATCCGGCGAACTGGGGCAAACCGGAGCGCTTATCCGTGCGATTTTTTCATTTTCTACAACATTTTGTTCTAAAATCTTCATATATTAAGGTTATGAAACTTTTTAGCCGATTTTTTTCTTCCCTCCTGCTGGTTGCAGCCTTCGCGACAGCCGCTACGACAGCCATGACCGCCTCGGAATCCGCCAAGGCAAGCCCCGCCGAAGAGAGCGCCGCCCCTGCCGGTGAAGCCTCGACCGTCATGGCGGACAGTGCAACACCCGCCGGAGACTCCGCCATCCAGGAACTGAAAAAGAAGCGCGCCGTCTGGATCAAACTTGAAGGCGACGTAGAACCCTCCATGTACGATTTCTGCGCACGCGCCATCGCCGACGCCCTCAAGGAAAACCCGGACTACATCGTATTCGAAATCAACACCTTCGGCGGCAGGCTCGATGCCGCCTTCGACCTGGTCGATACCATCATGGCGGTCAAGGGCCCCGAGACCATCGCCCTCGTGAAGAAGAAGGCCATCAGCGCGGGCAGCCTCATCGCTCTCGCCTGCAAAAAACTCTACATGCTTGAAGCCACGACCATCGGTGACTGCGCGCCTATTGTGCAGGGCGGCGACGGCACCCCGCAAATCGTCGGCGAAAAAATACAGTCCCCGCTCCGCGCAAAGTTCAGGAACCTCGCCCAGCGCAACGGCTACCCCGAACTGCTGAGTTCCGCATTCGTAACTCCGGAACTCGAAGTGCTTGAACTCACCGCCAAGCTCGACAAGGGCAAGAAGACGGAACGCGACACGACGCTCATCATCGAGGGCCAGAAATACGCTGTCCTCGACAGCCTCGAAAAGAAGTTCTGGGGCGCCCCGAAAATCCTCGTGAAGAAGGGCGAACTCCTGACCATGACCGACAAGGAAGCCGAGGAACTCGGATTTTCGAAGGGCACGTTCAAGGACCGTAACGAATTCGAGACCACACTTGCCATCGAGAAGGCCAGTGAAGTCGAGACCACGCTCGGCGAAGACATCGCCGCCGCCATCGCGGCTATCTCGGGCATCTTGCTCATTATCGGGTTCGGCGCGCTCTATATCGAATTCAAGACCCCGGGCTTCGGGCTCTTCGGTATCATCGGCATCATCCTCATCGGCATCGTGTTCCTCGGGCAGTTCGCCCCGCAGCTCGACGGCTACATTCCCGCCATCCTGCTCGTCGCAGGCGTCATCCTCTTCCTTGTGGAAATCTTCGTGATGCCCGGAACCTTCCTGTTCGGCATCGGTGGCATCATCTGCATGATTATCGCGCTTGCGATGTCGTTCTCGCCCGGAGAACTCCCGGAATACGTTCCCGACGCCGTCGAGACGACGTTCGATGCGACCCCATGGCTACTGGGTTTGCTCTACATGCTGTGCTGTGCGGGCGTCGCGCTCGTGTTCCCGATTGCCGCCAGCAAGTACCTGATTCCGCTTTTGCCCGAGGGCTGGACTCCCATGCTCAAGACCGACCTCGAGACGGCAGCTTCCCCCACGGAATCCGTGCAGGAAGTGCATGTGGGCGACACCGGCATCGCAAAGACGTTCCTGCGCCCCGTGGGCCAGGCCAGCTTTACCATGCCCGATGGCAGCACCAAACTCTTTGACGTGCAGACCCACGGCGAAATCATCGAGTCGAACACCCGCGTGAAGGTCGAATCCGTGCAGGAAGGCCATATCTGGGTCGTTCTGGACGAGAACGCCTAAAAATTTTAGTAGAATTTGAAAAAATAACACCGGAGACAAACAATGGATACACTCCTTATCGTTGGAATCATTATCGCGGCGATTGCCGTCATCATCCTCCTCGCCTTTATCGGCAAATTCTTCAGCCTCTGGCTCCAGGCCTTGTTCTCCAGGGCAAACGTGAGCATCTTCCAGCTCATCGGTATGCGCCTGCGTAAGGTGCCCCCGCAGGTCATCGTGGAAGCCCGCATCCTCAGCTGCAAGGCAGGCCTCCCGGTCGATACGAACCTGCTCGAAGCCCACTACCTTAGCCGCGGTAACGTGCTCCGCGTGATCCAGGCTTTGATTGCCGCCAACAAGGCGAACATCAAACTTGACTTCAAGGAAGCCGCAGCCATCGACCTCGCCGGCCGTAACGTGCTCGAAGCCGTGCAGATGTCCGTGAACCCGAAGGTCATCACGACCCCGAAGGTTTCCGCAGTGGCCCTTGACGGTATCCAGCTGCACGCCATTACCCGTATTACCGTGCGCGCCAGCATACAGAAGCTCGTCGGTGGTGCCGGCGAAGAAACGGTTATCGCCCGCGTTGGCGAAGGCATCGTGTCTTCCATCGGTTCTGCGGTAAGCCACAAGGAAGTGCTGGAAAACCCGAACATGATTTCCAAGAAGGTGCTCGCCTCCGGCCTCGACGCCGGAACCGCATTCGAAATTCTCTCCATCGACATCGCCGACGTGGACGTGGGCCAGAACATCGGCGCCATCCTCGAGACCGACCGTGCCGAGGCCGACAAGAAGATTGCACAGGCGAAGGCAGAAGAACGCCGCGCCATGGCTTTCGCCGCCGAACAAGAAATGAAGGCCAAGGTGATGGAAATGAAGGCGAAACTCGTGGAAGCCGAAGCCCAGATTCCGATGGCCATGGCAACCGCACTCCGCGACGGCAAGCTCGGCGTGATGGACTACTACAACCTGAAGAACATCGAAGCCGACACGCAGATGCGTAAAGAAATCGGCAACGCACCCGAGGCCAAGTAAGCAACCGTAGGGCAATATGGAAACCCTAATATTCCTAGCCATCGCAGCCGTCATCGCGATTGTCGAGAACAAGGTCAAGAAGTCAAGGGAGCAGAATCAACTGCCCCCCTCCAGGCCCAGCGATTACGACAACGAATATGCGGAAGATTCTGAGGAAGAAGCGCAGGAGCCGCAAGTTCAGCCCCCGCGTTCCCTGCAGGATCTTATCAAGCAGTTCGAGAATGCCCAGCGGGAAGCCGCTCAGGGCAATATCGAGCCGCCTACGCCCCCTGTGGAAAGGCATCACGACCCGAACATGCCGGTAACCTTCCGCGATATTGCAGAAGCAGTAATTGAACTGGACGTCGTCGATGCAGAATTCCTGATGGATGAATTCAACCTGAGCGAAGGCGATGCTATCTCTGCGTTAAACGACCTGCAGAAGTACCGCATCATCGGGCGCGACATGGAAGACGGCGAACACGACGTGCTCGTGCACGACATGGACGAACTGGACAACCTGCTCTCGCACGAAAGGCACGTGACGCCGCAGCAGAACGCGGAAGAACCCACCGGATTGCAGGAACCTGCCGCAGACGCCGAAATGGAACAGGCGCGCCAACAGGAACTGGAACGCCAGCGCAAGCTGAACAGCCTTGAAGGCCGTGCAAAATCTGCAAGGGAAAGCGCCGCTGCATTTACCGACGTGGATGCCGCAGACGCCGACAGCGAAGCCGCTCCAAAGCCGCGCCGTGCTCCGCTCGTTTCCACAAGGAGCCTTGCCGACGTGCGCAGGGGATTCATCTGGGCGAAGGTGCTGGACGAGCCGCGCTTCAAGCGCCGCTGGAGCACACAGTACAGGTAGCCAGGACAAGCACCTGTTGACGCCTACAGGAAATAGCCCGTAAAACTAAATTGCAGGCTCCATAGTTTCATGGGGGACGCTTCTCGGTAAGCGGCCCCTTTTGTCATTTCGACAATTCCGTCCTTTTCGATACGGGTCATGTCCATGACAAAGCGCATTCCAAGGAAATAATCCCAGCCGATATTAAATCCACCACCGAAAACAAGAGACCAGCCGAGCGGTTCCACGTCGAAGCCAAAAGACTCATCACCGTCATCTTCAATCGATGCGATATCGCCGTCAACATTCAGGTTAAACTGGGCGCCAGCCTCAAGATAGAACTTTGATATCGGTACGACCCGAACCAAGACCGGGAATGCAAATCTATACACATACAACCCGAAATTCATCTGGTCACCATAGGGGTCTTCGGGCGGGATGCCATAAACATCTTCGTCCAGCCGGAACCAGGCCATACTAAATTCCGCCTCGCCTACAAACCCGACAAAGCCGTTCAGCCGATACATGTACGAAGCGCCGATTTCTATTCCCAGACCCGCGAAATTACCCAACGCCGCCTCCCCGACACCGTCTTTTGCCGAGCCGAACGTGCCCCTTACCGGAGCGTTATCCCACACATAGTCAAACCCGAAGGCAAAACGCCCGCCAAAATAATGCGATTTATCTTGAGCAGCACCTTCTGCGAAGGCGATTGACGCAAACAGCAGCGCAAAAATGCATATTCGAACGGCTTTCATATCTTCTCCTGCTTTAAATATAAACTATTTTCGATAAGACTCATCTTTTTTTCTGTATTTATTGTATTTTTCCCATAGAGATCGAGGAAAGTGTCATGAGAAAGCTACTCAGGAAAATCAGCGTTTTCGCGTGTTCCATATTCTGGGGGAACAGTACAAAAATCTGCAATCCGTTCAGGTTCATCCGCAAGTACTGGGCGCAGCTGCTCCTTTCTTCCATTGCCATACAAACCATAGCCTGCGCATACGGCGGCGAAGACCCCTACGACTATTCCGACGACTGCGACCCGGTATTCGACACAGAGAAGTTCACGAACGAAGGCTATACCGACTGCGAAAAGCAAATCGTAGAACAGGCACTAATCGCAAAGGACCTGCAGGACAACCTGGGCAAGCGCGAAGATGCCACCATAGAAGCCTGGAACGAGGTGCGCCAGAAAATCAGCGAGATTGCCGAGACCTGCGACATGAACCACCTCTATATGGAAGGTTCATTCACATCCCTTTACTGTTCAGACGGCAGAGTTCTTATTCCTAAGTAAAATTTGCGTGGGCACCTGGCGGTGCGGTAAATCAAGCCTTTGAAAACCTGCTCAGGAACTGCGCGAGGCGTTCGTTGCCCGATTTGCGGAACACGTGGTCGGGCGTCCCCTGTTCCACGATGACCCCACCGTCCATGAAGATGACCTTGTCGGCCACGTCGCGGGCAAAAGCCATCTCGTGAGTCACGATGACCATGGTCATCTTGTCTTCGGCAAGTTTCTTGATAATCTTGAGCACTTCGCCAGTCAGTTCCGGGTCCAGCGCAGAGGTGGGTTCGTCAAAGAAAAGAATCTTCGGGTTCATCGCAAGGGCGCGGGCAATGGACACGCGCTGCTGTTGGCCACCGCTGAGCTCGCAGGGGTAAGCGTTTTCCTTGCCTTCAAGGCCCATGCGCTTGAGCAAGAACCGCCCCATCGCGCGGGCATCTTTGCGGTCGTCCCCCAACACGCGCACCGGAGCGAGGCAGATATTCTGAAGCACCGTCAAGTGCGGGAACAAGTTGAAGTTCTGGAACACGAGCCCCGTAGAAAGTCGAATATCGCGGAGCGTTTTCGCCGGCGCATACTTGACCGCCGTGCCCTTCGCCGAATCATTCGGCACCACCATGTCCTTGCCGTCGACCTGCACCAGGCCGCCGTCAACCGTTTCGAGCTGGGTAAGGCAGCGCAACAGCGTACTCTTGCCGGAGCCGCTGGGCCCGATAATCGAGAGCACTTCGCCCGCCTTCAGGTCAAAAGAAATATCCTTGAGCACATGCAAGTCGCCAAAGGACTTCTTGACGTGTTCTACCTTGAGGATCGGCGCAGATTCATTCACGTTTTCCATTCCACGCCTCACTTATAGTAATTGAGCTTGCGTTCCACGTAGGCGAAAAGCACGCTCAGCAAAAGGTTCGCCACATAGTAGAATACGCCCGCCACGAACAGCGGGTAAATGCTCGCATAGGCGGCCTGCTGTTTCTTGGCCAGCGCAAAAAGTTCCGTCACCGCAATCACCTGCGCAAGGGAGGTGTCCTTCACCAGCGTAATGACTTCGTTCGCGCTCGCGGGCACCACGCGCTTTACCACCTGCGGGAGGATAATGCGGAAGAACGTCTGCGTGCGGGTCATGCCCAGCATGTAGGCCGCCTCGTACTGCCCCTTGGGTATGGACTGGATACCCCCGCGGAAAATCTCGGCAAAGTACGCCGCATAGTTTATCGAAAACGCCACAATTACCGCCGGGAAGCGGTCAAAGGAAAAATCCACGCCCGCATATTCGCTCAGGTAGTAGGAACCGAAATAAATCGCCACAATCTGGAGCAGCAAAGGGGTGCCGCGCATCACCGAAATGTAGAACGACACCGGGTAACGCACCACGCGCCACTTGCTCATCTTGAGGACAGCGATGAGCAGGCCCAGCGGAATCGAGAACAGGAGCGTAAGCCCGAAAATGGCGAGCGTCGTGCAGAAGCCGCCCCAGAGAATCGGGAGTAAATTGCTCAGGTCAGACATGAATAATCAATCCTACGCAAGGTTCGCTTCGGCAGACTCCCTTCGGCGTCGCTCAGTGCCGGCAGCGAACTTGGTACGCAGTTCATTATTTTCCGAACCACTTGGCAGAGATTTCGTCGAACTTGCCGTCGGCCTTCATGGCTGCCAGGGTAGAATTCACGGCATCACGCAGGGCCTGGTCTTTTTTGCGGAAACCCACGGCATAGACTTCGTCGGAAAGGCCTTCCTCGAGCACCGTGAAGTCCTTCGCGTTCGTCACAATCCAGTACTTGGCCACGATTTCGTCCAGGAACACGGCATCAACGCCACCCTTGTCCAAATCCATGAGCGCCGTCTGGTTGTCATCAAACGGGACGATTTCCTTCGCGGCCTTACCCGCTTCGGAGGCATCCAGCAACTTCTGGGCGGTAGAGCCGTTCTGCACGGCAATCTTCTTGCCGGCAAGTGCCGCGAGATTTGCAAGTGCCTTGTCCTTCACCGTGAAAATCATGCGGTTCTTGAGATACGGGTCGCTCAGGTTCATGGCCTTTGCGCGGGCGCTGTCCACGCTCATGCCGTTCCAGATGCAGTCAATCTTGCCGGTGTTCAGTTCCTGTTCCTTCGCGTCCCACGAAATCGGCTGCGTCTTGAGCTTCACGCCCAAGCGCGCACAAACTTCGGTAGCGAGGTCGATATCGAAACCCACGATGTTGTTGTCCTTGTCGCGGAAACCCATCGGCGGGAAGGAATCGTCGAGACCGAGCACAAACTCGCCCGCCGTCTTCACCTTGTTCAGGGATTCATCGGCCTGAGTCTTGGATTCCGCCTTCTGGTCGTTACAGGCAGAAAGAACCGCGGCACACGCAAACGCCGCAAACATCGCTATAAGCTTTTTCATAAATGCTCCTTTTTCATTTACAAGAGAAATATACAAAAAGGGCCGCATTCTAGTGAATAGGGACAATTAAGCAGACCTCATATTTAAGGCCTATATGATTCAAGGAGTTCCATGACGTTGGCTGCATCCTGTTCAGCCTCATCCCAGCTCTGGTCGATGTAGGGAAAGCCCTCGCTTCCGTAAAGTTCGATTAGTTCCCATTTGGATACGCCCAGAATTTCCGCGGCACGTCCATGGGATATGGTTTCGTTCTTGATAAACGGGTACAACAACAACGCATTGCGGCGGAGTTCGTCGCTCTATTATCGCATACCATGAGGTCGGCAATATCCTCTGGAATGTCCATTGTTACTGTTGCCATGGGATTCCTCAATCCTTAATATATAATTTCATCAAGAAATAGGCAACCTAGCCGGCTTGTGCGATGCCGTTTGATGCAGTAGATCGAGGATTTCGTTTGCATTTCACACTTGGCTGTGCGTGCTATTTATAAATCGCACATAAAAAATGCAGGAACCAATCACCTATTCCCTTTAGCCCGATTATGTGACTTGCAAAGCAATTCGCAGTTAGAGCGATCAGTGGCTCCGCCTTTACTCCAAGCGGTCACGTGGTCGGCATCCATATCAGTAAGTTTCCAGATTTTATTCTTATTCGCATTGTCAGACATTGCACAGAACGGACAATTCGATATTCCTTCTGCTTGCGCCTTGGCAGTCTGTACAGCATAAACGCTTTTCTTCGTAGCCTCGTCAAACACGCGCACATTCAGAAGCTTTTTATCGACTTCACCGCCAAGCACATACTCAAAAATTCCCTTGCGGTCTTTCACATAGGGGTCAGCATAAAGCGTCATCACCTTATCATGAACAACTTTAGGACTGTACGCATTCTTATGATAGATTTCATACAATCTACCCCATTCAAGCCCACACATTTCACTTTCGGTCATGTCAAAAACGCTTGAAGCCCAATCAATAACTGTATTGAAATACGTCTTCAATTCATCGATATTCGTATCACGACGATGTTTCGCCATATAAGAATCTTTCTTAGGCAACTTATACTTTTTTGCTTCTTCATCAGAAATCATCACTTCACTGACCCAGTCGAGAGCTGCGCTCAATATCCCTTGACGGTTCGGTTCCCCCTTCACGTAGGTCTGCCACATCTGCACATTTGAATTCTTGGAATTGCTGAATTCTGCCTTTGCTGCGGTTACAAACGGCCCTGAATAGATGGCGTTCAACAGTTCCTGCTCGTTTAATGGGATGCCTACAATATTAATGGTTTTGAACCACTCCTTGATATCGGATTCTTCTCCCTCGCACTCATAAACTAGCAACTCGTAATCTTCAAGTTTTTTTGTTTTTCTGCAGGAAGTCCAGAAAAATATTGGGGAATTCCGTTTGCGTCTGCGATACCGAACTTTCCTTTGATGAATCGTCCGATAGACGTTATGCGTTGTTGCCCGTCAAGAACTTCAAGATGTTCATTGTCAATCTTGTTAAAATAAATAAGTCCCAGCGGATATCCCTTGAGCATGGAGTCAATCACGGCGACATCACGTTTGCCGTCGGCGTAGATGTAATTACGTTGGTATTCGGGCTGAATGGTAAGTTTTCCCGACAGCCCGAACAAGCCCTTGCCTTCGAGTTCGTTATAGACAAAGCCTTCGCAAATTTCCTTGACGGAATATGTTTTGAGTTCTGTTTTCATAATAAACCCCTATGCCTTTGCCCTAATTACTATACGACAATAAAGTCTTTGATATTCTCCATTATCTTTTATATAAAACGCAGGACCGCCTTGTTTTTCCCTTGGCAAATCAGTGGGTTTTGTAGTCGCGAGTTCAAGACTAATTCCCAAAATTTCAAACTGTTCCGGGCAATACTTATCTAGGAAAGAAATAGGCACTCCCATTACGCCTTTATAATCGCTAGGAATTGCGTCAGTGAAAGGAACCTCTATAGCTTCGAAGTTATCATAATGCAAATATCCTTTCTCTTTTATTTCTTTATGCTTCGAAAATTTCAGATTCTGCTGCATGGTCATCAAGGACAACGGATCATGGCGACGTCCATGTTCGATGTTGGTATACCAACATGAATTACCCAGCCGGGTATAATCACCTTTATAACCCAAACGTTCCGCTTTTTCACGATCAGAATCTTTTACCACAGCCCCTTTGGGGACCCGGAACACCATATCAGAGCCATTGCCAGTTGCACCAAGCCATAAGCCATTGTCTTTAATTAGCGGAAAAATCTCCTTATACGTAATTGCATTCATATTTCCTATAACAGCAAACTTTTTCCCTGACTCCATAATCCAAGCAACAAATTCTCTAAACAGGCTGAACGGTGGATTCGTGATTATAAAATCTGCCTCATCACGCAACCGCTTAATTTCATCAGAGCGAAAATCACCATCCCCTTCAAGATACTTCCATTCCAAATCTTCAATATCAATGCGACCATTCCTGTTGGTATCGTGCTCAAGCGTGAAAATTTTGCCCTTGATTTTCGACTTATCCACATCATACCAAGGAGCCTGCTGTTCAAACAACGTCGGTTGCCAATCCTTGACCTTATACTTTTTTGATTCTATTGCATAAGATGTCGAAATCAATTTCTTCAAACCGAGCTTTTCAAAATTCTGTGCAAAATAGCGGGTAAAGTTACTCCACTCAGGGTCATCGCATGGCAACAAAATTGTCTTATTTCGGAATACATTCTCATCGTATTCCAAGTAAGCATTCATTTCTTTTTCAATATCCGCATAGATTGTATAGAACTCATTGGACCATGCAGGAGTTTAATAAGAGGGTAGCATAAGCTACTATATTCATTGCGCAACCCCCAAAAGGTAAAACAATGGCAAAAATCAACTATAGCTCCGAGACAAGGGAACAGGTCATCAAGCTGGTCCTGAAAGGCGAAAAGTCAGCAAACCAAATAGCCAAGGAACTCGGAATCGGGCCCAATACAGTCGGTCGGTGGGTAAACGAGTACCGCAAGGAACACAACCTGCCGAGCTACCGCGAGGAACGGCGAATCCGCAAGGTGTCCGTCGAGGAACTCGCCGCCAAGAACAGGGAACTGGAAAAACTCCTGAAGAAGCGTGAAAAGGAGCTTGCGGACGAGAAGGAGACGGTAGAGATCCTAAAAAAATCCCTGCACATCTTTATGCGACCACACGACTGAAATGCGAGGCGATACACGTGAACCGCAAGAAATACTCAGTCAGGAAGATGTGCAGAGCCCTAGGAATACCGCAGTGTTCCTACTACCAGTGGTCGCGCCAGCAGGAAAAACGTGCCGAGAAGAAGGCCCGCGAAGAACGGCTTGTCCAGAAGGTCCGCGACACCTTCGAAGAAAACCACCGCGTGTACGGTTGCCCGAAGATGCTGGCGGCACTCCAAGACAAGGGTGTCGAGGTAAAGGTGTGGAAACTGCGCCGCATCATGCGCGAGAACGGGCTCTATCCAGTCACACTCAGGAAGTGGAAACCCTACCGCAAGGGCAAATGCGACGCCATGTACAGCGAGAACCTGGTGCAGCGTAAGTTCGATCCCGACAGCCTGAACGCCGTCTGGGCCGGCGACATCACCTACGTCAAGACTACGCTTGGCTGGGTGTACCTTGCCGTGGTGTTGGACCTGTGTAACAAGGAGGCGGTGGGCTACGCCGTAAGCAAGAACATCGACACGGAACTTGTCAAGCGCGCGTTGTCCAATGCCATCATGCAACGCGGCCATCACGACGGGCTCATCTTCCATTCCGACCGCGGCGTGCAGTACAGTAGCATGGGTTACCGCACGATGCTCTCGGAGAACGGGATAACGCCCTCGATGAGCGCCCCGGGCTGCCCCTACGACAACGCCTGCATGGAAAGCTTCTTCGCAAGCTTCAAGAAGGAGATGGCCTACAGGCGTGACTTCAAGGACATCGAAGACGTGCGGGAGGCCGCTTTCAGGTATATCGAGCTGTTCTACAACCGGAAACGGCTCCATAGTTCGCTGGGATACATGACTCCGGTTGAATATAGGCTGTCAAAACAGGCTGCCTAGACCACAAGGGTATACCACTTAACAAGAAAAAAGGATATATTTAACTTAACCGGTAATGAATATGGTTGTTCATGAACCCACTATTAAAAAAACTACAAATCCACATCGTTCTTCGCTTCTTTCGCCTTTCCTAGCGCATCGTTCTTTGCCATCATGTTGCTCCATGCTGAAAGTGAACGAGTTCACTCTCATGGGAGCGGTTCTGGACGGTTCGCTTGCCGAGGTGCAGGCAAAAAGAAACGGCGGGGAGCCGACTCACTCCTCGCCTAAAAGCGCGACATTTTCAAAAGAATACAATACACCCGCAAAAACCCGAGCGGATACAGTACGCCCAGGGTACACTACGCCCGTGCAACCCACAGGCGATGGCGAGTCATTGTCTTATTCTCGTATTCGTGAAAGTGTCTAGTTTCCAGATGAAGAACAAGAGCGATACTCAACGAGCGTTCACCCTCGTTCTTGCAGACACCTCCAAACTTTTTCTGGATACAAAAAAGGCGTGGAGTTGAATGCACCTATCATCTGGAGGCCTAGACTGCCCGAATACAATAAGCGCAAACAACTCACGCCCCAAAAGGCCGCTTGCATACAGGCAAACTGCTATTTAAACAATAGACCATGTAGCAAAACGATGCGGCAGGCACAGGCCGGTCGCAGACGTGAGCGTTCGCCTCATTCTCCGTATTCATGAAAGTGTCTAGTTTCCAGATGGAGAACAAGAGCAAAAACTCTATTTTCGATGGATAATATAGTCTTTTTCCACCACAGGCGGATTGGGAAAACGCAAAAATACCCTTAAAAGCAACATTAACTAAAATAGAACCGAACCACGAATCAGGTTTTGTCCCTCCCCACCATACGCAAAAAGGGCCGCATCGCTGCGGTCCTTTTTTTGATTTGTGTGAAACATTTTTCACCAAAAAAACACATTTTGTTTCACACAACCGCACAAATAACGCAAACTTTAGTTAGACAACCTTGAAAATCTTGTGCACAAGTGCAAGATTGACTTGTTTTTCCATCCAGAATATTGTATATTAATACAGGAGTATTATAATCAACTTCAAACGCACTTGTAGATTTCTGCAAAGCAAAGGAGCCATCATGCCAAGTACGCTATTGCAAGTCAGGGTGGACGAAAAGACCCGTTCTGCAGCAGGAAGCATATACGAAAAGCTCGGCATCGACTTGCCGACAGCCGTCCGCATGTTCCTTGCCAGAACCATTCTGGAAAACGGCATACCCTTCAGTATGAAGCTCCGTCCAGCCGCTCCCGCCGATGTTCTCGATGCCATGAAACAGGCTTCGCAGTCTGCCGCCGATGCAGGAGTCGCAGACATGTCTCTTGACGAAATCAACGATGAAATCGCACAGGTCCGAGACGGCAAATGAAATGCTACGCAGTCATTGACACGAACGTGCTGGTCTCCGCATTGCTAAAATGGGATTCCATTCCAGGGCAGGTCGTACAACAAACCTACGCCCACGAGATTATTCCTGTTTTCAATGATTCTATCTTACAAGAATACGAAGAAGTGCTCTCCCGTGAAAAATTTCATTTTCCAAAAGAGACTGTCGAATTTTTGCTTTCACGCCTAAAGACAATCGGCGAAAACATGACAACCGTAGAATCGCTTGTTGGCAATTTTCCAGACCCCAAAGACGTCGTATTTTTTGAAGTCACAATGGAAAAGAACAAAACCGATGACGCATTTCTTGTCACGGGAAACCTGAAACATTTTCCAAAGCACCCCAAAGTCGTCACTCCAGCAGAAATGCTGCGTATTTTGGACAACAGGTAATTCTTTTATTTATACGCAAAAAGGGCCGCATCACTGCGGTCCCTTTTTGCTAAAGGCGATCCCGGAACAAGTCCGGGATGACATTTAAGGATTAATCCTTTCCGTACACCTTTTCGGCGTAGGTCACGGTAGCGCCGAGGTATTCGCGGTTCATCTTGGCGATGTAATCCACGGTGATACCCTTCGGGCATGCTGCCTGGCATTCGTAAAGGTTCGTGCAGTTGCCGAAGCCTTCCTTGTCCATCTGGGCGACCATGGCCAAGACGCGCTTCTTCGCTTCGACCTTGCCCTGCGGCAAGAAGCTGAGGTGAGAAACCTTGGCAGACACGAACAACATAGCGGATGCGTTCTTACAGGCGGCCACGCAGGCACCGCAACCGATACAGGCGGCAGCGTCGAAGGCGCGGTCGGCATCAGCCTTGGGAACCGGAATCGTGGAAGCTTCAGGAGCAGCACCGGTGTTCACAGAAATGAAACCGCCAGCCTGGATGATGCGGTCGAATGCGGTACGGTCAACGGCGCAGTCACGGATAACCGGGAATGCGGCGGCGCGCCACGGTTCGATCACGATGGTGTCGCCATCCTTGAACTTGCGCATGTGAAGCTGGCAAGTGGTGGTCGCATGGTCAGGACCGTGCGGCATACCATTGATGACGAGAGAGCACATGCCACAGATACCTTCGCGGCAGTCGTGGTCGAAGGCGAAGCCTTCCTTGCCCTGCTTCATCTGTTCTTCGTTCACGATGTCCAGCATTTCCAGGAAGGACATGTCCGGAGAAACATCGTTGATCTTGACAGTTTCGAACTGTCCCTTGGTCTTGGCATCCTTCTGACGCCAAATCTTCAAAGTCAAATTCAGTCCGCTCATTATTTGTAGCTCCTAGTAGCGAGGTGGACGTTATCAAAGGTAAGAGGTTCCTTGGAAAGTTCCGGTGCGACACCGTCGCCCTTGTATTCCCAGGCACCCACGTAGCAGAAGTTCTCGTCGTCGCGCTTGGCTTCGCCTTCCGGAGTCTGGCTTTCTTCGCGGAAGTGGCCACCGCAAGATTCCTTGCGGTGCAGGGCGTCGAGAGTGAGGACTTCGGCGAATTCGAGGAAGTCAGCCACGCGGCCGGCACGTTCGAGGTTCTGGTTGAAGGAACCTTCGGAACCGAGCACGTTGACGTTTTCCCAGAATTCGGCACGGAGGGCCGGAATCTTCTCGAGGGCGGTCTTCAGGCCGGCCTCGTTACGGGCCATGCCCACGTATTCCCACATGATGTTACCGAGTTCACGATGGATATCGTTAACAGTGCGGTGACCCTTGATGGAGAGGAGCTTGTGGATGCGTTCTTCGGTCTGCTTCTTGCAGTCTTCGAACGCTGCATCGGATTCGGAAACCTTCTCGAGCTTGGTGCCCGCGAAGTAGCCGCCGATGGTGAACGGAATGACGAAGTAACCGTCGGAGAGGCCCTGCATAAGAGCAGAAGCGCCGAGGCGGTTTGCACCGTGGTCGGAGAAGTTGGCTTCACCGAGAACGAAGCAGCCCGGAATCGTGGACATCAGATCGTAGTCCACCCAGAGGCCGCCCATGGTGTAGTGGATGGCCGGGAAGATGCGCATCGGGACCTTGTACGGGTCTTCGTCGGTAATCTTTTCGTACATCTGGAAGAGGTTGCCGTACTTGGCAGACACGCCGGCAACGCCCATGCGCTGGATAGCGTCGGCGAAGTCGAGGTAAACGGCCTGCTTGGTGGAACCCACGCCGAGGCCAGCATCGCAGACCTGCTTGGCGTTACGGGAAGCCACGTCACGGGGCACCAGGTTACCGAAGCTCGGGTACTTTTCTTCCAGGTAGTAGTAGCGGTCTTCTTCGGGGATCTGGTCCGGGCTGCGGGTGTCGCCCGCCTTGCGCGGAACCCAGATACGGCCGTCGTTACGGAGAGATTCACTCATCAAGGTGAGCTTCGACTGCAGGTCGCCGTGGCGAGGAATGCAAGTCGGGTGAATCTGCGTGTAGCAGGGGTTAGCGAACAGGGCGCCGCGCTTGTAGGCACGGAAAGCGGCCGTCACGTTGGAACCCTGGGCGTTTGTAGAAAGGTAGTAGACGTTACCGTAACCGCCGGTGCAAAGGCAGACAGCGTCACCCACGTGGCTTTCGAGTTCGCCAGTGATGAGGTTACGGACGATGATACCGCGGGCCTTGCCGTCGATCACGACGAGGTCCATCATTTCGCGGCGGGGGAACATCTTCACCTTACCGGCGGCAACCTGACGCATGAGGGCCTGGTAGGCACCGAGCAAGAGCTGCTGACCCGTCTGACCGCGGGCGTAGAACGTACGGGAAACCTGCGTACCACCGAAGGAACGGTTGTCGAGGAGGCCACCGTATTCACGACCGAACGGAACACCCTGGGCGACGCACTGGTCGATGATGAGGTTAGAGTTTTCGGCCAAGCGGTGCACGTTGGCTTCGCGAGCGCGGAAGTCACCGCCCTTCACGGTATCGTAGAACAGACGGTAAACGGAGTCGCCGTCGTTCTTGTAGTTCTTGGCAGCGTTGATACCACCCTGGGCAGCAATGGAGTGTGCGCGACGGGGGCTATCCTGGATGCAGAAAGACTTGACATTGTAACCAAGTTCGGCGAGGGAAGCAGCGGCAGAAGCACCGGCAAGGCCAGTACCCACCACAATCACGGTGAACTTACGCTTGTTGGCGGGGTTCACCAGCTTGAGTTCGAACTTGTGCTTGGTCCACTTTTCTTCGATGGAACCACCGGGGATTTTAGAATCAAGAATCATTAGTGGGCTCCTTTACTTTTGAACATTAACAGAGTTGAGCTGCTGTTCGTACTGAGTCTGCAGGGCATGAGACTTAGCGATGAGATCCTGAGTTGCCGGCTGATGTGCAAGGTAGAAGGATGCTGCAGCGGTGATGGCGAAACCGAGGGCAACGACAACACTGTAGACGATGCCGGCGATGTCGATAATCGGGGTCCACTTCTGGTGAGCAATACCCATGGTCTGGAACGCAGAAGAAATGGCGTGGAACAGGTGCATGCCGATAACGAACATGCTGATCACGTAGAACACAGCCCAGAAGGGGTTGGCGAACATGTCGATAGTGGTGAGCCACATGTCGCGGACGATTTCGCCCTTGTCGTTCAGGTACAGGTAGTGTTCGCCGAACTTGAGCATCATGAGGTGCTGGATGAGGAAGCCGAGGATGAAGAGGCCGGACCAGATCATGGTGAAGGTCGCGAAAGTCTTCTTGCCCTTGCGAGCGTTGACTTCGTAGTCGATTCCGCCGCGAGCCTTCTTGTTCTCGATCTTCAGCGTAACCGCGAGGAAGATATGGAGAGCGAAGCAAGCCACCAGGCCGAGTTCGACGAGATAGATCATCTTAATCGGGAAGTGGAGCGGATTGAACCCGGTCAGGAACTCGGTGTAGGCGTTGTAGGACGCCTGGGCCGAAGCCTGGTCAAAGTTCAGGAGTTGGAAGTTACCACACATGTGGCCGAAGATGAACAGGGCGAGTGCCGCACCCGTGCATCCCATGATCTGCTTCTTACCGATGGAGGAGGTAAGATACTTGATGATCCATTGCATTGAGTTGTGTCTCCTTGAGGGGTTTTTGTTTTAAACTTAGAGGACGCAGCAGGCCTTGAGGCTCGGCATTTCGTAAGCGTAGCGTTCGTCTTCCTTGAACCAGAAGTCCAGTTCGCGCTTGGCGGATTCAGGACTGTCGGAGCTGTGCACGACGTTTTCGGTCATGGAAGGGGCAAAATCGTAGCGGAGGGTACCGGGTTCCGCCTTAGCCGGATTGGTTGCACCGTTGATAGCGCGAACCTTGGCAATGGCATTTTCGCCGCCGAGGGCGAGCATCACAGACGGGCCCTTGGTCATGTAGGCTTCGAGTTCCGGGAAGAACGGCTTTTCCACGTGTTCGGCGTAGAAACCGCGAGCATCGGCAGAGGTCATCTGGTGCATCTTCACGGCGCAGACGGAGAGGCCTGCAGCGATGTAACGGTCGATAATGCGCCCAATGAGGCCGGACTTTACGGCATTGGGCTTGATCATTGCAAATGTCATTTCCATAGTAGGTACCTTTTGTTTTTAGATGTGGGAAATATAGATAATTACTCTTCCGCCTCGATTTTCTTCATCAGGTCTTCGGCGAGTTTTCCGCCGGACTTGATGTTCTCGATAAGCCAGTTCACGTCCTTCCCCATTTCGCTGTTGGGGTACTTGGCCTGGAATTCTTCCAGGACCTGCAGGGCGAGCGTATCCTTGTGCAAGTTCTCGTTCAAGATGAACCCGCGGCTGAACATGGCCTTCTCGGCATCCGGGCTGTCGGGCCACATCTTGTAGAACACGTTGTATTCCGCCTCGGAGAAGGAATACTGTTCCGCCTCGGACTGAATCTGGGCAATCTGGAGCGTAGCCTTCGCAAACAGCGTGTCGTTATCGGGATAGAAGTCGCGGACCTTCTTCCACTGCTCGACGGCGGCTTCGTAACTGCGGGCCTTGTAGAGGGAATCGGCCGTAGCCTGCATGGCGGCAGCACCGGCGGCAGGCTGCTCGACCGAAACGCCTTCCTTGAACACCTTCACCTTCGCGTTGGCCCAGATTTCGGCCTCAATGCGTTCCTTGCGCGCCTTGCGGAGCACGCCGATGCGGTTCGAGAACACCTGCTTGCGGGTTTCGTCCATCGCGCGCTTCGCATTGATGACGTAGTTGAAGTAGTAGTCGCGCTTCAGCACGTTCTCGGGGAAGCGGATGTAGTCAACCAGGTCGGTCTTCGATTCTTCGTACGATAGCCTCGGGCGCACCGGGTTGCCGTTCTTTTCGAAATACGCCTTGAGGGAATCCTCGGGCAAAGCGTTCTTGGCCTGCGCCATCTCGTCGTAGTGCGAAATGATGTAGTTGTCGCGGGTCTGGCGCACCAGAGCGCGGTATTCCCAGGAGGAATCCAGGCCAATCGCACGAGCCTCGTCGGCAAAGGACGCGCATTCCGCAAGGCTACGAATAATACGTTCACGCATATTGTTCGTCTTCGGCATGCCGGGTTCTTCTTCGAATATCTGCAGGATTTGCTTCTCGGTAACAAGCGGGGCGCCGTTCTTCGAGATAAGCACGTAATCCGGAGGGAGCTCCAGGTATCCCGTCCCCAGCATGTGGTTTTCCACGTCCGCCTTCACGCGGTCATAGGGCTTGACCTGCGGCGGAATTTCACGGACAAGATAGAACACATGACGGCCGGGAGTGCGGGTCGAACCCAGCACCGGCGACAGCGTACCTTCGGGCTTGCCCGTAAACGCTTCGGCAAGGCCGTTGATAATCCCAATCCCGTACGGGAGGGCGTAGCCTTCCTTCACAACGCCCACGTAGCCGCCATTTGCGGCGGTTTCCTTGTTCGCGCTCTTCTTCGCGGCAATCGCCTTGAACTTCTCGAGGTCCACGGGCTTCTTGAACAGCTTGGCAAGCGCGGCGGAATCTTCCATCTGCACGTGATAGACTTCAAATGCAGGTGCAGTCTTGAATTCTTCCTTGTGCTTCTCGTAGTAGCCCTGCGGGTCGGGCGGCACAATCTTCTCGACCGTAACCGGGAACTTCTCCTTCACCGTCTTGATGGTATTGCGCACCATCTCCTGCTTGAAGCCGCCGATAAACGCCGCGGTGTCGCCACCCGATTCCTTGAGTTTTTCGGCCTCGCGTTCGAGCAGCAGGCGGTCGGCCACCTTCCCGCGCACATCGATAAACTCGACCTTGCCCGTAGAATCGGCAAAGTCGGCCTTATGCGCATCGAAAAACGCCTTCAGGTCGGCATCGGAATACGTGAGCTTTTCCATGGAATAGAAGCGCTGGTACACGAGCGTGAGCAGGCGGTCTTCCATGTTCTTGGAATAGGATTCCCAGTTTTTCCCGAGTTCGGGGTATTCCTGCAGGGCCTTAGAAACAACGGCAGACCTCGTGAGCACGCCCTTTACAATGTTGTCGTAATCGGCACGCCCGGTAGCGGAAGTCATTACCGCAAAATCAATATCTGTATTATAGACGGTCTCGTTATCTACCTGGGCAAACCTGCCCTCACCAGAACCGAAACCGTTACAGCCAACAAGGGCCATGCCGCAAAGGGCACCCAGAACAAGAATCTTTCTATTCATCAAATCCTCTTGGATATTTTGTCCCCGTAAATATAAACAATTCATAAAAATCAGACCCACGCCGAACAGAAAAGGCCACCCCGAAGGGCGGCCCTATAGCATCTACAAAGGAAATTTTACGTTAAATCTTGAAATCGAGACCCACGCCAAAACCACGGCTGTCGCGGTTGTACACGTCTATCCCGTATTCCACCTGCTCGTCGTAATCCTGGTAGAGCGTGTGGAAGTAGCTCAGGTTCATGCGCATCCAGTCCGTAATGCGGTAGGCAAGCCCAAACCCGAAACTCGTCGAGGAGATATTGATATTCATGTCGCTGATGTAGCCGTCCTTGATGCCGAAGCGGGTCACCTGCACGCCACCGCTTATGGTGAAGCGCGTAAGGAAGTCCACTTCCACACCGTAGAGGAACTCGTTCGTATCGTCCACGTAGTCCTCGAGATCGCCGCTGAAATCGGCCTTGCTGTCAAACCAGTGGTGGTACCCGAAGGCAAGGCGCAGGTTATCGAGCAGGGAATAGTTTATACCGATTGCAAGGAACGAAGGAATATCGTTGTGGTCTTTTCTGCCGTCATTAAACTGTTCGAGCGGGGTATCGTTCTTCTTGGTATCGTTTTCCATTTCGATGGAGGTATTGTACTCGAACTTTGCACCCAAAGTAAGTCGTTTGTACTTAAAACCGAGACCGACAATCGGAGTAATGCCAAAGCCCGTCTGGTCCAGTTCCAAATCCATCGTCATCTTGTCGTCAAGAGTCTCGAACGTGCCCGCGAGCGTCGCGTACTGCACCTTTTCTTCCTGAGTCTTCGCGCTTTCCGCAAGTGTCGCGAATGTTTCTGCAAGCGTGGACGCCTCCACCATCTTGCCATCGGGATTCACGCCCGGAATAACCGGATTCAACCTGAGGTTCCCGAGCGATCCGTCGTAGCTGTTCATCGCGTAGTTAAAGCGCGCACCAGCATACACCGAGAACATCTTGTTGAACTCGTAGGCGGCACCGAGGGTGGCGCCGAAGATATATGAACTTGCCTCGAGCGAAACATCGATGGAGCTGTTCGTGGTCGTAAGCCCCTTCTCGGCGAGTGCCGCCTCCATCTGCTTGAGCGGGGCGTATGTAAGCGCGTAGAAGCTCGGGATACCGTCATCGAAATTTACCCTGCCGCCACCGCCAATAACGCCCATGTGGCCCGAAAGCGCAAAGTTGCCGTGGTGCCAGGTCACCAGCACGCTCGGGAGCGAAGGCACAAACGCATTGCCCTTGAAGTTCGTGCCGTCCTTGAATATCGGAGACTTCTCGACAGTCGTCTCGCGGCTCTGCCAGAACGTCTGGTTGTTTGCCGAAATGTACAGGCCGTCTTCCATAAACGCCGTACCCGAGGGGTTCGCGTACGGGGCATCAACGTCGGTGCTCGCGTCGCGGGCCACGCTGCGCTGGAAAAGCACGGACTGGTTGGTGTTGGTGTTCAGGCCGCCCGCAACGGACAAAGTATTCAGCGTTGCGATGGCCAACAGGCATACGGTCGATTTCGCCTTGTCGAGCCTCATGAGTTTCCTTCCCTGGATAGGAGAAAATGTTTTGGACGGCGCATAACTTAGCAATCAGGCCAAAAAATCCGACTACAAAATGCTTACTTAAATCTTTCCGTAATTTTTAAATAACCGTTTTGTAACATTTGTTAACGAAAATATGTGACATCCATCGCATAATTTGTATGTCATAAGTGAAAGACCGCACCAAAAGCCACACACCCAGAGGCGCCCAAAATCCTCCTTGTACACGCAACTCTTTGAGCATCAACGAGTTATGCACCCATTTCTGGCATATTCCGGACCGCGACATATAATATGTTTTCTATAATTATGCACGTTGAAGATAGGTACTTCGACATTTGCTTTGACCGCCGCCATTGTGACGGTCGTTGTTGGCGTTCTTGCCCTGGGCGCCTGGTTTACGCGTATTGCCATAATTACCTACTTGTCGAACCCGCACACCTACGGCGACGTGGAAGTCACCCCCCACGGGTACACGCTCGGGGGCCCGCTCACCCATTCCTGGGATTCCGTGACCGTAAAGCAGGGCGACAACGTCTACACCGTAAAGGACTTTAACCTCGACATTACCATCCTGGGCGAAGGCAAGGGCGGCAAAGTTTCGCTCGGCGAATTTGCCGCAAGCATCAAGACGAGCCCCGACACAAACGGTACCGACAAGAAAAAGGACCCGATAGGGGAAATCGCCTTCCCGGAAAGGGCCAAGTTCTACCTGCCCGTAGAGGCGAGCGTCGGGAAGATTTCCGTGGATATAAACGAAGGGAGCGAAGACGCAAAGCACTGGCAGGCAACGGACCTCTCCATCAAGAGCGAGGGTATGCAGGCGGCAAGCATAAAGCTCGACAGCATCCAGGGCGACTACCTTGCAGAAACGGCAAGCATCGATATCCGCGCGGACTTCGCAGGCGAGAACGTGGCCGTGAAGGGCAAGGTCAAGGCCGGCAAGGATGCCATAAAGCTCGACGTGAAGGCGCCGAAGAACAACATGGCGGCAGTCAAGACCCACGTGGACATGGAAGTGAAGAAGCCCGAGGACTGGATACCCGTGGAAATTCCGCCCGCGGTACCGACCATCGGGGCAATCAAGGTGAACGGCGACGTGAGCTTCGACCCGAAGACGCGCAAACCCAAGTACAACCTGAACCTGCAGACGAGGGTCGGCGAGTTCTGGCCCCTGATGGCAAGCAACGCGAAGATAAACCTGAAGGGCGACGACGAGCGCTACCACGTGCACGTAGACCTGTACAACGACGAGGGCGGGCACATTATGCTCGAGGGCGACATGGACAAGAATCTCGACGGCGATATTAGCGGGTACGTCGAGTACATGAGTTCCATATTCGGCCCGCACATGATGCCGCTCGACATGAAAATCCATTCCGCGCACAAGGAAGGCGACCGCATAGACGTGAGCTTCGAGACGCGCCAGGGTTCCACAATCGACGCGGTCGTTAACCTGGGTGACAAACTGCTCGTCACGTTTGAGGGAGACTTCTCGCCGTACGAACCGTGGGCGCTGGACTGGAACTTCGGAAACCTCACGCTCCGCAACCGCTTTACCATCGATGGCAACTTCCAGAACGGGGTGCTACACGCGAAGGCGAAAATCCCGAACGTGGACTTCGCCTACCAGATGAAGGCCGATTCGCTCGAAGTGGAACTCGACCTCAACAGGAACGGCATCCTGTTCAGCAACGGCATCATCTACGGCGAAAAGGAAACGTTTGACTTCTTCGGCGACGTGATGTGGAATCACGAAGACCCGCACACCTCCTGGGACGTGACGCAGCGCGAAGGCGGGCATGCCTACGCGTACATCGCATGGACCGACTCCATCACCATCGAGGTACAGGCCGACAGCGTGAACATCAACACCATCCCGTTCGCAAAGCTAAAGATAAGCAACGACATCTACGGCACCGTATCCGGACACTGGCGGCAAAACTTCACCGACAACGTGGGCTCGATTGACGTGTTTGCCGAAGGAAACTACGACCCGTTCGAAATCCGCGCACACGTGAAAGCAAGGCAGAGCGGGGACTCCATCTTCATCGACAGGTTCCAGGCCATGCAAGACAAGAACATGGTGGAAGCAGAAGCGGCGTTTATCCTTCCGAACGACTCCAACCCGGAATTCAAGCCAACAGCGTTCCTGCCCATACAGGTGATTCACGCGTGGGCGTCGGCAAAGGACTTCAGCATTCCGGTGCTACTGGAACCGCTCAACGACACGACTCTTGCCAACGGATTCATGAGCGGCGACATCGCGTACGAAGAAGGCAAGGGCCTGCTCGGCAACATCGACTTCACGCAGCTTGAATTCAAGAAGATTGCACACACCATACTCAAGGTAGACAAGGTGAACCTTTTCGCCGAGGGCGACAAGGTAGAACTCAATTCGTACGTGAACATCGGCAACGGTGGATGGGCGGGTTCCTCGCAGGTTATCGTCGACAACGTGTTCAGCAGCGAGCGCCACGTGAGCGTAAGCCACAGCACCGACAACGGCGGCGACGTCGCCGTCGAGGGCATCATAGACTCGCTGTACACATTCACGGGCAAGGCGAATGTATCGGGCGCATGGTTTATCCCGGGCACCACAACAGAAATCAAGCGCACCGACCTGCAGATAGACGTTTCCGCAAAGCTCAAGGAAGGTATCAAGGGCATAACCGCAGAGATTACCTCGGATTCCACGTTCTACCAGCCTCCCAAGATGAGCAGGCTCGTCCCGTTCCGCGTGAGGGGGCACCTCGAAAACGGGATTGCCGAAATCACCGAATTTTCGACCCGCAACAACGAAGGCGAAACCATCAACGTTACCGCGGCATACAGCCTCGACAGCATGAAGCTTGAACGCTTCAACATCAGTTCCGACCAGTTCAGCCTCAAGTCCGGGCAGCATTCCATAATGGTGAAGGATGTCTCGGGCTCGCTCGAAGACTACGACAACGAGCTGGTGGTATCGGTGAGCCTCCCCTACATCCAGTACAACTTCTTCGACGAAACATTCGGCGAAGGCGAGATACAGGCTCAGAGCAACCTCGACTTTACTATACCGCGTTCCACCAGCGACCGACTCCAGAACAAATCCATTTCGGGCAAACTCATCGTCGACAAGATGATCTACTACAAGGCGCTCGAGTTCCAGATAACGCCGAATTCGCTCAACCGCATCCTCACGATGTTCAACAACTTCATCACCAGGTTGCGTACCACCGAAGCGCAGGAAGCGAAGATTTCTACCGCAAGCCCCATCAACCTGATGGTTCACGTGAACGACTCGCAGAGAGATTCCATCGCCATCGTGACTCCGTTCGCGACATTCCCCTTCACGTTTGACTTCTGGGTGCTCGGCAACACCAACAGGCCGCTCCTGCGTGGCGACGTAACGAATTCCAATGCGGGCTTTATCGGCGTGCAGGACCTTTACGAATTCGAACTGAACTCCTTCAGCATCTCGTGGATGGACGTCCCGTGGCAACACGGTGTACTCGAAGTATCGAGTGCGCAGGAACTCCCCTACTGCGACGACACTGGCGAAAAGGAAAATGAGACCTGCCCCATCAACTTCGACATTACGGGAACGATTACGAACCCGCAGCCCACGCCTACGAGCAACTGCGGTACTGAATCGAGCGCAGCAGCCACCTACTACAATATCATCCTCGGGTGCATCGCCGACAACAACGACGAATCGACCGACTGGAACAAGATTGCCGGCAAGGCTATCGGCAAGATGATTTCTACCACGGCCAACAAGACGCTCGGCGGCGAGTATATCGGCGATATCGACATGAAGGTGATGCTGTTCAGCAACAACACCACAAGCGACAAGGATTCAAGCTACTTCAAGATACCGATTTCACTCGACCGCTGGGTGAAGAACATGAAGTTCATCTTCGGTTACACGCAGGACCAGAGCGAAAACCCGACATATGACCAGGCCCTGCAATTCGGCGTGACCTACACGCTCCCCGTATTCCAGGACAAGTCGTTCTCGCACAAGAACCACCTCAACCCGTCGCTCTACCTGAACGGGCAGCTCATCTCGAAGCAGTACCTCACCAACACGGGAGCAAGTTCTAACGAGAACCGACTCGAAAAGAACGTCGGCCTCAACTACGGTTACCGATTCTGGAACGCGTGCCTGCTAGGCCTGGGCTACTGCGAAACGATATCCTCCAACGCATCGCTCAAGGATAGCGAGGAGAAGGAGGCACAAAAATGAAAAAACTAATCTGCTTCCTGCTTTTTGCAATCGCATTCGTCTTTGCCGAAGATACGGAGAAGAACCCCTGGAAGGTGCAATTCGACGGAAACGTTGTGTTTTCAAATTTCCAGTTAAACGAGCAACTCGAAGTTCCCGACGAATTCGGGAACCTCGATACCACAAAGCAAGACTTTATGATGGGCCTTGCCACCGAAAACATTCGCGCGCTCTACTATTCGCAAGGGTTCTTCAGCCTCAGCATGAAAATGGAAATCAAGCGTGAAGTCGATTCCGAGAACAAACGCAAGCGCGTTTACGTCATCTCGCTGCGCGAAGGCGAACGCTACCGGTTTGGCGGGACAAGCATCATCGTGCCCGATTCGTCCAAGATCGATATTGACATGAGCAAGCTCCGCACGAACGACAAGGAAAGGATTTTCTCGCAAGACGACATCGCCGAAGACATCCAGTTTATCCAGCAGACCTACCGCAAGGCGGGCTACCTGCACACCTACGTGTTGCCGGGCGAACTCATAGACACAACGCAAAAAATCATCATGGTCGAGATTATCGTGAACCCGGGTGCAATGGTCATCATGGGAAACATGGTGAGTACCGCACAGAAAAACCTCGACAAGTCCAAGAAAGAACAAGAGGCGGGGCTTTCCGATACCACATGGCTATCGTCGCTATGGAAAATCCCGCAAGGCGAAATCATTGACGGTAACCAGTTCAACACATTCAAGTCAAAATTACTTTCTACGCAGTTATTCACACAAATTAAACTTACCGATTCCCTGAGGACAGACGGGCTATCGGACATTCACCTGAACGTGACCGAGCGCGTACCCGGCGAAGCGCGCTACGGCCTGTTCTACGAAGAAATGTACGGGTTCGGCGCCATCGCGTACGCAAGGCACAAAAACTTCTTCGGTAAGTTCAACGAATTTTCCACCTCGTTCCTGCTGGCAGAGAACAAGCAGGAAATTTCACTCGGCTACGCAAACCCGCTACTCTTCGGGACATCTTTCACGTTTATCCCCACGGCAATCCGCCTTGAAGACCGCCTGAGTTTCAACCACGAAAAGACCGCCCCGCCGGCCTACCCCGATAGCGTCGAAGAGCGTTACGAAATCATCAACCGCGGCGACCTGACATTCGGCATTACCGACCACATCCGATTCCGCGGGACGCTCGATACGCGTTTCGTGAGCAAGAACGGAGCCGACATGTACAAGGTGAAGGGCGAAATAGCGCTCACCTTCGACTACACCGACGACTACTTCAACCCCACGAAGGGTGTGCGCGTGGCACCGACCGTAGGCGCGGGCACGAACCTGAACGCAGACCTCGAAAAGCTCACCATGATAGGCAACCCGTACACCTACGGCGAGGCAACCGTGAATCTCTACCACCCGCTGTTCTGGACATTCTACGGAGCGCTGAGCGGGAGCGTGGGCAAGTTCTTCGAGAAGGCGCTTGAAGACGATGCGCGCGTGTTTTACCAAGGCGGTTCACGTTCTGTGCGCGGGTACCGATTCCGCAGCATCTTCGCGAGTTACGAGAGCTACACTACCAGTACCGACGACGATGGCAACGAGGTCATTGACACGGTCATCAACACGGGACTTACCCCGATGTACCTGCGCATAAACGAAGAAATCCGCTGGACGCTCCCCTGGAAGGGCTGGAGGCACTGGCAGATTGTGCAGTTTTACGACTGGACCCGCGTGATGGACAACGAACGCGACTTGTACAAAGAAACTGCGAAAGAAGCGCTCGGCCTCGGGCTGCGTTACCGCTGGCAGTTCCTCACATTCCGCCTGGATTACGCGTTCAAGAAGAACCTGAGTGACTGGAGCCTCGAAGGCTTTGCCTGGGGCAGGTTTGCGTTCGACTTGTCGCAGACGTTCTAGTTGTTGGTTATTGGTTACTGGTATTTCAGGGAACGAGATGTTTATCGCGGGGAGCGGGACGTTTATTGCAGGAACTAAACCGTCTCGCGGTAGAGGCGAGAAAGGCTCGCTTGCGCGGGAGCAACGTCGGCTTCGATTCCGGCGGCGGCGAGAATGTCGCGAATTTTTTCGGGAGTCGGAAAGGCGGGCGAATTGTCCACAGGAGTATTGCCCGCGGACATTTTGCCTGCCGATAAATTGTCGCGGACTTCCACCCGGAACGTCGCGGTTTCGCTCGCGATGTCGGCGACCCGCCCGCTCTTCAAGACGTGCCCGCGGTCGATAATCGCGAAGTCAGTCGCCTCCTCTTCCATCTCGGCGAGGATATGCGAGCACACGATGGCCGTACCGCCTTCCTGCCTGCGCCAGTCCGCAATGAGTTTCCACACCGTCTCGCGCGACATCGGGTCGAGATTCGCCACCGGCTCGTCCAGAATCAAAAGACGCGGCGCAGGAGCCATCGCGCGCAGCAACTGCACCTTCTGGCGGTTCCCGAGCGAAAGCTTGCCCATACGGGTATCGAGCGGCGGGAGTTCCAGGCTCTTCGCCAAGCGGGCAATGCGTTCGCGGGCCTCAGTCTCATTCCACTCGGGAATGCGGGCCGCATAGAACCCCACGAAATAGTCCACGTACTCGTTTATCGAAAGTTTCGGGTATATGCCCGGATTCTCGAGCAGTATACCGCAGGCGAGCGGGTCGAGGAACGAACCTCGCGAACCCGAACCTGCAACCCCCTTCGCGCCAGAATGCGTATTAGACCCGCGCACGTCGTCTGCAAGTTCAATCGTTCCCGAGAATTTCGCGAAACGCCCGCACAGAAGGCGCAACAGCGTAGTCTTCCCCGCCCCATTCGGGCCAAGCAGCGCAAAGAAACTCCCCCGCGGGATTTCGAGCGACACACCCGAAAGCGCGTCCACGCCTGATTTCGGGTAACGGAACGAGACGTTCTCGACTTTTACCAGCGGGTTTTCCATCGCGAGCACCGCAAAACTACTTGCAGAATTCCTTGACCGCCTCGGCGGGGTTCTTGATGAGCGCGAAAGCGTCCTTCGTCTGGCGCACCGCCTCCATCTGCACCTTTTCGCTTGCACGCTGCAAGTACTGGATGCATCGCCAGTCCGTACGCACAGCGGCAAGCTGCACCGGCTCCGTACGGTCCTTGATGCTCACGAACTCAAGTGCGTGATAATCCTGCTTCACCGCGGCAATCACAATGGCAGCCGACGGGCGCACGATATCTTGCAGGGCGTGCCAGTCGCGTTCCACGAGCGCCGCCTGAATCTTTTCGCCCATGAACGGCACGGCCTTGACCGCATCGGCACTCGCACGCACCGCCTCGGCCCACAGGTCCTCGCCCGCGTTGTCAATCTTCTTCACGATTTTCCAGTCGTTGCGTACCGCAGCCTTGAGAAGTTCCGGGTTCGTCACGAACTTCAAAATGTTCGGGTCGCCGTTCACCGCGGCAAGGAGCGCAGGCTCGTCGAGAGCGTTGAGCGCCACCTTCAAATCTTCGCAAAGGCCATTCTTGATGTAGAGAATCGCCTGCACGTTCTGCGCGAACGCCGCCTTCTGCGCGGCAACAGTCGGGTTCTCGATAAGACTGATTGCATACCAGTTGAGGCCAATCGCCTCGAGCTGCTGTTCTTCGGTCGGGTTCTCGATCTTCTTGATTTCAGTCCAGGACTGCATAAAACCTCTTGTTTATGCGGTAAAGATAGTAAACTAGTTCTTAAGACAGCGAACCGAGAACCCGTAGTTGTTGTAATCGTCGCTGGACATACCCGCAGCATAGTCAACGTTGAAGTCCAAGAACGCGCAGTACGGACCGTTATTGATTTCAGTAGAACTCACAGTAGAACTCCGGAAGAACGTGTGGGCGCCCTCGTAGAGATATCCCCCACCCTTAACCCTGTAGCCGGCAGGGAGCGCCGAGAACCCGAATGCATCCGAGCCTTTGCCACCGGATGTGGACTTGAGCATTTTGCCTGCGGTCGCTTGTCCACCAACAGCATCGAACAACGTTTCCCATTCGGCCTTGCTAGGCAAATGCCAGCCATCGGGGCAAACATCAACCACAGCATCCCAAGTGTATAGTCGGCCATACTTTTCGCAAAACTCGGCAGAATCCTTGTAGCAGAAACTTGAGTCCGTTTCATAGTTGAGGTTTTCCGCCATCCACCACTGGTCGGCAATTTTAACGGTCTTGTAAGTCTGGCCGTCGCGTTCGTCCGCCAACTCGCCGTATTCGCAATTGTCTTCCGTTTCGGTCTTACAACCGACGACAGAATCCGAAGACTTCCCAGAACTGCTGGATTTGGCGCGGGAAGAAGACGAACCGTCCGAAGGACGGGTCGAGAAATCGCTACCATCGTCACCGCAGGCGACAAGCATCGCCGCACAAGCAAAGATTCCAAGCCAAAGGGAACGCATATTTCCTCCTGTTATTTCCAAATAATAGAATCTTTCTGTAGCCGTTGGTAGAAAATTCCCTTTCTGGCGGTGAAAACGACAATTTTTCCGCTATTTCACCGCCACTTTATTAGTTTATCTGTACAATTTTGTTCATTTTCGTCCCCCAAAGGCCGCGCACGGCGGTGATTTTGAACATTTTTCTTCTATTTCACCGCCAGCATCATGTCCTGCAACAAGAAAAAGGCTCATTTTTACACACACAAAGTAAATTTCGGCGGTGAAAACGACAATTTTTCCGCCATTTCACCGCCACTTTGGCAATTTTGTGCATTACTACATACAAAAAGCGACCCGTTTTAACGGGCCGCAATCTTTCGTCTGTAGCCCGCCATTGGCGAGCGTTCTTTGCGCTATCGCACCAAATGCTAGGCTCAGAAGTGGTCCTGCAAGCAGTTCCACTTCACTCGCCCTACGCATTTGTCGTCTTACTTGTACAGCGGATGCTTCTTGCAGAGTTCGACAATTTCCTGACGGATCTTGGCGAGAGCGGCATCGTCGTCCTTGGCCTGGATGGCGCGGTCGATGATGCGGGCCACTTCGCGAGTGTCTTCTTCGTCGAAGCCACGAGTCGTGATAGCGGCAGTACCGAGACGGACACCGGACGGATCCATCGGCTTGCGCGGATCGAACGGGATGGTAGAACGGCTGCAGGAGATGCCGACCTTTTCCATGGCCACTTCGGCTTCCTTACCGGAAACGCCCTTGGAAGTCATATCGACAACGATGAGGTGGTTGTCGGTGCCATCGCTGATGACCTTGTAGCCGAGCTTCTGCATTTCGGCACACATAGCCTGAGCGTTCTTGATAACGTTCTTCGCGTAGGTCTGGAATTCCGGCTGCAAAGCTTCGAGGAATGCAACGGCCTTACCGGCGTTGATGTGGTCATGCGGACCACCCTGCATGCCCGGGAACACGCCCTTGTCGATTTCCTTGGCGAGGGAAACTTCCTTGAGTTCACCCTTCACCATCTTCTGGATGGTGCGGTCCTTGCACATAATGATAGCGGAACGCGGGCCACGGAGAGTCTTGTGGGTCGTGGTCGTCACGATGTCGAAGTACGGCACCGGAGAATCGATTGCCTTACCGGCGATGAGGCCAGCGACGTGAGAAATGTCAGCCATGGTGAGGGCGCCGACTTCGTCAGCGATTTCCTTGAAGCGCTTCCAGTCGAGGTTACGGCTGTAGGCAGAGAAACCGGCGAGGATCATCTTCGGCTTTTCGCGGAGAGCGATTTCGCGGACCTTGTCCATGTCGATGCGGCCCGTTTCCTTGTCGACTTCATACTGGACGAAGTTGTAGAGCATGCCGGAGAAGTTCACCGGATGGCCGTGAGAAAGGTGTCCACCGTGGTCGAGCTTGAGGCCGAGGACCTTGTCGCCCGGTTTGAGGACGGCGAAGTACACGGCAGCGTTGGCCGGAGAACCGGACAGCGGCTGGATGTTCACGTGGTCGCAACCAAAGAGCTTCTTGCAACGGTCGATGGCCAGGGCTTCCATCTTGTCGATCACTTCGTTACCACCGTAGTAGCGCTTGCCAACGTAGCCTTCGCTGTACTTGTTGGTCAGCACGGAGCCCATGGCTTCCATGACGGCCTTGGAGGTGTAGTTTTCGGAAGCGATGAGTTCGATGCCATATTCCTGGCGTTCGGCTTCTTCCTGGATGATGTTGTAGATTTCCGGATCGGTCTGTTGCAGTGTAGATTTGAGCATTTAGCTACTCCTTGATTTGTACGCGCCAAATATAGATAATAAGAAGTCCAAAAAACGGATTAAGGCGTCAAAATGAAGCAGGAAACAGGAATTCTGGCGAGTACGCGCACCTATTCCATCATCACGTCGTCTTCCTCGTCTTCCCCGTCGTCGTAATCCTCGATGGTCTTGTCGCCAGGGACGATGATGAGGCCGAGCGTCACGGGCTCGCCTTTCAGGTCGATGTAGGCTTCCAGGTAGAGCTTGGTCGAAAGGCGGATAAGGCGCAGGTCAAGCATGGAACCGCCCTTGTGGATGCTCTTGGGATTGCGGTTGAAGAACAGGAACTTCTTGTTGATGTACTCGAAACGGTCCTTCTCGTAATTGATGCTCCACTCGGAGTTGCCGTCCTTCTCCTGGCGGTAGAGGCAGCGGTCGTTGTCGATATCGCACTCGAAACTCGCACTTTCCTGGTAGCGCTTGTTCCACTCGCGGCTAAAGGCGCAGCTCTGCACGCGGCCCGCGCCGTTGCGGTTCTTGTTCAACTGGTCATTGATGACAACGTAATCCATCTTCTTGTCCTTGACCTGGTTGTACACGTTCATCAATATGATGTAGGCTTCGATGTTCTTCGGGCACTTGCCGTCAAGTTCCACTTCTTCGTGCGCCTTCAAAAGCGTCTGCTGCATGTCGAGGTCGATTGCATCGGGAATCTCGCTTTCGCGGAGCTTGTCCAACACCTTCTTCGGCGGGATAACCACAATCTTGTCGCCCTGCTTGATGGCATAACCCAGCTGGTCACGCACGTAGTCAAGGCACTGTTGCACGTGGATATGCACCGTGTTGGAACCGCCCGAAACGAAGTCCACGCCTATACGAACGTTCCATGTGGAAGCGTCGCTCTTGGAGCCCTTCACCAGTTCGCAGAAAGGATCCTCGCGGATACCGTCGATAAACACGATTTGCGCATTGAGCTTGGTAACGAGCGAGCCTTCCTTGTCCATCGCGCTCCCGAGACTCCAGAAGTTCGGGTTCAGGCGGAGCACCTCGGCAAAAGCCTTGTCGCCGTCGAGCGCGGGCAAAAGCGAATCGTTACGGGCATTCTTCTCTTTCAAAAGTTCGGAATACTCCGTCGTCACGTTCATGTTGCTGAAGCCGTTGCGCGCCTGCGGAGCGGGGAACGACCACGCCAGGGAGGCAAAAAGGAGAGCGAGCGTAACAAAAAGTGCAGAATAAACAGTTCGTTTCATACGGGTATAAAATACAAAAATAGATCCTTCGACTACGTGCTGCGCACTCCGCTCAGGATGACACAACAGGAAGAATATCGCGCAGGTTCATCAGATGCGGTATATGGAAATCCACCCAAGCCGGCGCTTCCACGTTCGGGTTCACGAGCACGGTGGTCCAGCCCCGCCTATGCGCGGGTTCCAAGTTCCGCAGAGAATCTTCCAGGAGCACAATATCGCGCTTGTCCGCGGGCATCGAGCATTCCCATCCGGGCATCGCGTCACATCTCTCCGGCCAAACACGCGCAAGCCACCGCTCCATCTTCTCGTACGCGCTCTCGTGCGGTTTGCCTTCCCAGTCCATCATCTTCAGGTCGAACACGCCGTCTATCGCGGGCGCAATTCCCATGTGCGCCATGCCCGCCTCGCTCCAATCGTGCCGCCCGTTGGTAAACACATAGCGGGGGCCCTGCAGGCCTTGCAACAGCGCGAGTTTCTCGGGAGCACGCTTCGGGTACGTCAGGTATTCCGGTTCGTGAATGAAGTCGAAGAATTCGTCCGGGTCGGTACCGTTCATCGCCATGAGGCCCGCAAGCGTCGTGCCGAACTTTTCAAGGTAATCCGTGCGAATCCTGTGCGCCGATTCAAAATCGCCGCCGACAGTCTTCTGCACAAAAAGCGAAATGCGGTGGTCAAGCGAATTGATGACATAGCGCTCTTCGTCGCCATACAAAGTAAGGTCGTAATCGAAAAGCCAGACCTTCAAGGGACCCCCGCCTACACGCCCATAGCAAGGCCGCCAATCTGGCGCGCCAGGTATGTGGCGTAGTTGTCCGTCATGCCCGTCACAAAATCGAGCACCTGGTGGTAGGCCTCGGCGGCGGTCACGCTCTGCCCGATTTTCGCCTGCCCGATAAGCCGTACGATGCGGTCGGCACGGTAAGAATTCCTGCCGTTCTGCCTGTAATCGTAAACGCCGTTGATAAAGGCGTCAAGGACGGTCGCAAGAGTCGTGTAGCTACCGACTTCGAGTTCCGTCTTGCGGCGGTCCGGGTAGATGCGTTCCACGCCCAGGCGCTTCGCAATGCGGATGCCCCACATGGCATCGGACTTCGTGATATCTATCAGGTGGCTGTTGAGCTTGCCTTCCATGATTTCTTCATAGTGCTTCACGAAGGTCACGGCAACGTCGTCGATTATGTTTTGGAAAGCCTTCCCGCGGATACTGCTGAGGAAGTCGCGGAAGTTGCGGCCGTTTTCCTCGTATTCCTTGTCGATATTTATTTCGGGGCCGCAGAGGTAGCTGAACATGTCACGCACATCGCCAAACGAAAGAATTCCGAGTTCAATGGCATCTTCCACGTCGAGGATGGAATAGCAGATATCGTCGGCGGCTTCCATCAGGTAAACGAGCGGGTGGCGCACCCACTTGCCATTATCTATCTGCGGGAGCCCAAGCGTTTCGGCGGTAATCCCGTAGAGGTCCGCCTCCGTCGAGAACAAACTGGTGGGGCAACCGTACTTGGCCAGTTGCGGATACTTTATCATGGCGCCGATGGTAGCGTAGGTAAGGCGCATTCCGCCATCGAGAAAGTGGTACTCCAGCTTGCTCAATATGCGGTGCCCCTGCGCATTGCCGTCAAAATTCTCGAAGTCCGCCATTTCCTTGTCGCTCAAATCCTTCAGCGGGGCGCTCTGGCGGTTCTTGCGGAACCACTCGCGGATAGCCGCCTCGCCCGCATGCCCGAACGGCGGGTTACCGATATCGTGAGCCAAGCAGGCCGACTGCACGATGGTTCCGAACTGGTATTCGTTGATATACTTGGGCAAGTACTTCTTGATGAGGTGGAAAACCGTAATCGCAAGGCTACGCCCCACGCTCGAGACCTCGATACTGTGCGTGAGTCGGCTATGCACGTGGTCGTTCACCGAGAACGGGTGAACCTGCGTCTTGCGGCCAAGCCTGCGGAAAGCCGTCGAAAAGACAATGCGGTCGTAATCCCTGTGATAATCGGAGCGGTTCGGGTCCGGGTCTGCCGGGTGCCCGTAACGCGTAGCGGATAAAAGTGTTTCCCATCTGAGCATGGCGCAAATATAAAAATTCTGCAAGGCGAGAGAAGCGACAGACTTGTTTGGCATTTATTTCTATCTTTCATTACATGATTACGCGCATCATCGACCGCAACTTCGCCAACATGCGACTGGACCGTTTTTTACGCAAGGCATTCCCCGACGAATCCCTGTCGGTTTTCTTCGCCGTCATCCGCAAAAAGAAGGTGCGCGTAAACGGAGTCGTCGGCAAGGCGAACCAGATGCTGCAGGAAGGTGATACCGTCTGCATCTACGAGAACTTCAAGAGCGTGGAAGGGGATAACAAGACGCACGCAGACACACTTGCCGCTTCGCGGCTGCGGTGTGACGAGGGCAACGCAGCGCAGGCGCAAGGTGACAGCAAACAAGCAACGCCCAGCAAATCCGGTTTCGCGAAAAACAAGTCCACCTGGGGCACAACAGACGAAAGACGAAAGACGAAAGACGAAAGAAGTTCCTGGGGCGCGAAGGATTTGGATATTGTCATCCAGACAGAAGACTACGTCATCGTGAACAAGCCCTCGGGACTTGCGAGCCAGCCTGGATCCGGTACGCGCCCGGGCGAGAGCCTCGTGGAATACCTGTGGGAATGGGGCCGCCGCGAAGGTCTCGACTTCAAGCCCACCATTGCGCACCGCCTGGACCAGGAGACATCGGGCATGCTAATTGCGGCCCTCCACGGCGACACGCTGCGCGACCTTACCCGCATGATTCGCGAACACGAGGTGGAAAAGTTCTACTTCGCGCTCGTGAAAGGCAACCTGAAAAAGGAAAAGGGCACGATTTCGGAATCGCTCACCCGCACCGATGCCGCAAAGGGCAGCAAGATGAAGGTCGGCGAAGCCGGCAAGGACGCGAAAGAGGCCGTAACGCACTACCGCGTCAAGCAACACTACGAAGGCTACGATCTCGTGAAAATCAAGCTCGAGACCGGACGCATGCACCAGATTCGCGCACACTTCGCAAGCATCGGGCACCCGCTCCTGGGCGATACCCGCTACGGCGATTTCGCGCTCAACCGTGAAGTGAAAAAGACGCTCGGGCTCCACAGGCTATTCCTGCACAGTTGCAGGCTCGAATTCGTATGGCAGGGCGAACGCAAGGTATTCGATTGCCCGCTCCCGAAGGAACTGCAAAGCGTTATAGACAAACTAAAGCCCATGCGTTTCAGGCACGATATTGTTGACCCGCGCGGGGCAAGGAAATAAGACAGCATAGGATTCAAGATAGCTCAGGAAACAAGATGCGCGCACTTATCCTCTCCGACATTCACGGTTCCGCCATCGCCGCAAGGCAGGCGCTTGCTTTTTTCGAGAAATTCAACTGCGACCGCATATTTTTGCTGGGCGATACGCTCTATCACGGACCGCGCAACCCGCTCCCGGCGGGTCACGGCCCGATGGGAGTCGTCGATGCACTCGCTCCGTACAAAGGATGCATTACCGCCGTGCGCGGGAACTGCGATGCGGATGTTGACCTGATGATGCTCGACATGCCCATCGAGGATGAATTTGCTGTCGTGAAGGATGCGGGTACGGAAGGCGCACCCGAAAAGACGCTGTTCCTGAGCCACGGGCACATCTTTATGCCAGAATGCTTCCCGGCAGATGCGCTCCGCACGCTCGCCCCAAGCGACCTGGAACTGAACGCATTGAACGTCGATGCGTATATTTACGGGCATACGCACATCTGGAAACTCGAGAAGAACTTCAAGGGCGTGCTTCTCGTGAATCCGGGTTCCACGAGCCTCCCCAAGGGCGGAAACCCGCCGACCTTCGCCCTCTACGAGAGCGCGACCGGCTCCTCTCCTGCCAAGTTCAGCATCCACAGGCTTGACGACGGCAGCGAACTCGCTACGGCAGAAATTTAGGTTCGAGATGGCCGCGCCCTTACGGGCTCGCCATGACATTTTCTTACACATTCCTATATTTAGGCCATGGTCTTAAACGTTATTTGGCTTATCTTCTTCTTTGGCGCGTTTATCGCGTGCATGGTGCAGTGGATCGCCTTCGGCGACACCCAAATCTTCAACAAGACTATCATGGGTGCATTCGACATGTCGAAAACAGCATTCGAAATCGCCCTCGGGCTCACGGGCATACTCAGCCTCTGGCTCGGCATCATGAAGATTGGCGAAAAGGCGGGAGCCGTACAGATTCTCGCAAAAATCGTCTCTCCCCTGTTCAGCAGGCTCTTCCCCGAAATCCCGAAGAACCACCCGGTGGTGGGCACGATGCTCATGAACGTAAGCGCGAACATGCTCGGGCTCGACAACGCGGCCACCCCGATGGGCCTGCAGGCGATGAAGCAGCTGCAGGAACTGAACCCCAACGAGGATAAGACCGTCGCAAGCAACTCGCAGATTATGTTCCTCGTGCTGAACGCGAGCGGACTTACGCTCATCCCGGTGAGTATCATGACGTACCGCGCCCAGATGGGGGCGGCAAACCCGAGCGACGTATTCCTTCCGATTCTCCTTTCTACGTTCTTCAGTACCATGGCGGGCATCTTCGCCCTCAGTTTTTTCCAAAAGGTAAAACTCAAGGACCCGGTAACAGTCGCATGGCTCGGCGGGCTTTCCGCCTGCGTCATCGCCATCATGTTCTACTTTAGCCACCTCACCGCCGAAGCCATCGGCACCACAAGCCTCTTCATCAGCGGCATCGTGCTGTTCGGCATCATCGTCGCGTTCCTCGGGCTCGCGGTGTACAAGAAGGTTCAGGCCTACGAAGCGTTTGTCGAAGGCGCGAAGGACGGTTTCCATACCGCAGTGATGATTATCCCGAACCTGGTCGCCATCCTCGTGGGTGTCGCCGTGTTCCGTGCAAGCGGTGCAATGGACTTACTCATGAACGGAATCTCGTGGGTTCTCGGGCTGTTCGGCATCGGGAACGACATCGTGCCCGCACTCCCCACCGCATTCATGAAGCCCCTTAGCGGGAGCGGTGCCCGCGGCATGATGATCGACGCCATGAAGGCGCTCGGTCCCGACAGTTTCGCCGGCCGTCTCAGCTGCATGTTCCAGGGAGCCGCCGACACCACGTTCTACATCATCGCGGTTTACTTCGGTTCTGTGGGCGTGAAGAAGACACGCCACGCCGTCACCTGCGCACTCATCGCCGACGCCGTGGGCGTGATCGCAGCAATCGCAATCGCGTACCTGTTCTTCCCGCCTACTTAATCTCGAGAGGAGGCGGCACACTCTCAGTATATTTTCTGAACCCGCGAGGAACAACACGCAAACGCCGATGATCGTCCGGCAAGAATGGCTCGGGTTTCTTAATCATCCGTATTAGCTTTTCCGCGATAGCCTCGCTCGCCGCGGCATGCGCTTTTCCGTTCCAGTGTGAATCAGTCCTCCAGAAAATCTCTTCCGGGACTCCGTTAAGATTCCTGCGGCGAATTTTGGAAAAATGGTCTTCCAGATTGACAAATTGAATGCCGTTTAGGAGGAATCTATCAAAAAAGCCGTCATATCGGATAATGAATCCATCAACCCATTGCGAATTCCTGTTCGGAGGCATCACGAACAGTAGGCGCGCGCCGAAAGTCCACGCCAGCGAATCGAGTTGCCGGAGGTTCTTCATGAGAGCCGCATTTTCCGGTGCAAAGTCCGGGCCAACACCAACCACGACGGAATCCGGAGAATAAAGGAGGTGGTCCGCAACCTTCGCCATTGCCGGCAGGGGTTGTATTGTGCCGTCATACGCCTTTATCATGGGACGACGCCAGACCTTCGCATCGGGATGCCTGTCCCTGTAGAGCGCATAACGCCAGGTATCGGTCAACTCACGGATTTCGGCCACCGGCGGGAACCTGCGCAGCTTGAAGTCGACCGTTCCCGGAGCCTCAAGGAAGGCTCGACGGCGGATGCGCTTGACTTTTGAGCCTAGGCCCTTGCCCTCGTTCCAGGGCGCCACGTCACCATAATCGAATACCGCATTCGCACCGAAGTTCACATACACGTTGCGTTCGACACATTCCACCACGATGACTTTCGGAGCGGGCTTCCCTTCCTTCGCGCGTGCAGCGGCGAGCGCAAAGAGCGATTTCGGGGAGCCCTGCAGGTCAATGTAATCCACCGCTGCAACCTTACCCACGCCCGCTTCAGTTAGTTTGTCCGAAACCGCCTCGGGCAGAGGCTTGTGGCCGAACTGCACGCGGCTGAAGCTATCCCCCAGCCACCACACGATTCCCGAATCAAGTGGTGCAGTATGCACGCTTTCGTCGGGATGATACGGCTTGTCGACAACTTCCTCGTACTGCTTGACGGAGGTGAGCCTGAAGAGGTCTCCCCTGCCGGTAAACCACTGCGGAAACGCCCCGCTAAAGAAAATCACGAGCAATGCAATGGAAAGCAGGCCGAGCCCGCGAACGCACCAGAGAGCGATTTTAGTCTTTGTATCCACCGTCGCCCCCTAGAACTGGAAGTAAATGAATCCCTGCCCGCTAAAGCGGCCGAGGAAAATGATTGCCAACAGATAGACAAGGTTCCAGGTCCAACGCCACGCACCGGGTTCATCACCCACGACAGCACCACGCGTACCTCCACGGGTAATAAGCGCCCGTGCGCCCCAAATCGAAAGCCCCACGGCGCAACTGACCAGCACGGCACGGGGCACGGCAACTCCGCCCCAAATTGCGCTGCGAAACGCATCCACCACATCGCCGAACGAACCAAAATTAAAGAGCGCCGCCATGTAGTTGACCCACGATGCGAAATCCGGCGCACGGAACAAAGTGAAGAACAGCACGACAAGCGCAAACGTCTTGATGCGACCGAGCCACGGGTGCTTTACCGGGAGCTTACGCCACGGGCGTTCCAGCACATACGCGACACCGTGACACACGCCCCATGCCACAAAAGTCCATGCAGCACCGTGCCAGAGTCCGCTCAAGAAAAACACGATAAGCACGTTCACTACCGCAAGCGGACGCCCCTTGCGCGAACCGCCGAGGCTAAAGTACACGTATTCGCGGAACCAGCTCGTGAGCGAAATGTGCCAGCGCTTCCAGAAGTCGTAGATGCTTGTCGCTAGCAGGGGCGCGTTGAAGTTTTCCATCAGGCGCACGCCAAAAATCCGCGCGATGCCGATAGCGATATCCGAGTAGCCCGAGAAGTCGAAGTATATCTGGAACGTGAAACACACGCCCGCAATAGCAAGGTCGAGCGGCGACATTTGCATGGCATACCCGGCAGCGACCTGGTTGAACACCGCATCCACGAATACGCCCAGGTGGTCCGCCAGCACGGCCTTCTTGAAGAACCCCTGCAATATGCGGAACATGCCCGCCTGCAAGTCTCCCAAATCGAAACGATGCTCGAGCGCAAGTTGCGGCATCAAGTGAGGAGCGCGCTCAATAGGGCCGGCCACTAGTTGCGGGAAGAACGTCACGTACAGCGCGTAGTTTGCAATGCTTTTGCATGCGGGAATCTTCCCGCGGTACACGTCAATCACGTAGCTCAGGCTCTGGAACGTGTAGAACGAAATCCCCATCGGGAGCAGCAGCTTGGGCAAGTCCAAGGGCTTCCCCATCCACGGAGCAACAACCGCGTTCCACGTTTCTTCGAAGAATCCCAGGTACTTGAACGCAAAAAGAAGCCCGAGGTCAAAGCACAATGAAACTACAAGCGCAATGCGCCGTTTAATATTCGCCTTAACATCCGCACCGGGCACGCCATCAACTGCACCATCTGCACTCCGGCCAAACCTTTCGATAAGGCGCGCCATCGTGTAGTCAACGCCAATAGTCGCAAGGATAAGCGCGAGGTACTCGGGTCGCCACACCGCATAAAAGTAGAGGCTCGCAACAAGAATCAATATACGGCGGAACTTGCCGCCCCAGGCATTTTCCCTGCCCACGGGAACCGCGTAGTAGAGCCCTACGACAGCGACCGCAAACAGGATGAAAAACCAGGAATGGAAAAGCACGCTACTTCAAGACTCCGGTCGCCTGCGCAATAAGCACGCCGATATAGCCCACGTAGGCAACGAGAAACACGGTGCCTTCGAGGCGGTTGATGCGGCCAATGCGCTTGCCATCCGCACCGACCCTGCTCTTGCGCACAGGAAGCCCGAACAGCAGGAGGAGGACCGTCAGCACGGCCATGACCGGCAGGTCACGACTCAGGATAGAAGCGCTGAAGGAATGCATCGGGGCAATCGTCGCAGCGATGCCTACCACCAGGAGCGTATTGAACAGGTTCGACCCGATAATATTGCCAATGGCGAGGTCATTCTCACCCTTGCGGGCAGCGGCAATGGAACTCGCGAGTTCCGGGAGCGACGTACCCACAGCGACAATCGTAAGGCCAATAAGCAGGTCACTCACGCCGAGAGCACGCGCGATTTCTACCGCCCCCCACACGAGCGCACGGGAACTTGCCACCAACAGGGCAAGCCCGAGCACAAGCCACAGGATAGACTTTCCGAGAGAAAGATTTTCGCCCTCGCCCGATTCCGATGCAACTGTTTCTTCCGCAGCGGCACCCTTTTTCTGGCGAAGCTCGCTCACGATATTGAAGGTCATCACGCCCGCAAAAACGAGCAGCACGACAATACCGTCGAGCCTGCTAATGGAGCCGTCCATCGCCTGGAGTATGGCAACAGCCGTAACGGCAATCAACACGGGCAGGTCTCGCACGAGTGCCTTCCGCACCACGATGACCGGCGAAATAATCGCTGTCACGCCGAGAATGAGGGCGATGTTTGCGATGTTGCTCCCGTAAGCGTTTCCAAGAGCAAGTTCAGGAGCATCCTGCATGGCAGAAATCGCCGAGACGACCATCTCCGGAGCGGAGGTGCCGAACCCGACAATAACCATACCGATAAGGAGCGTAGACATGCCACAAAACTTGGCGACACCCACCGCACCATCAACAAACTTGTCCGCACTCCATACCAGGACACCCAATCCCAGGACTACAGCGACAATCGGAAGAATCATAAACTATTAGAGGACGTAGAAGGAAATACCGAAGAGGAAGGTGTTCGAGGTGAGCTCGTTGATGCGCCAGCCGGGCACGCCGTCATAGGCATTGGAAATACCGCATTCGTAGCGGATATCGAACGAAAGGTAATTGTTCGCCTTGATGGAGAGACCGAGCAGGAGCGCGAAGTCCATGGAATTGCGGTAATCCAGGTCAATCATGTCGGCATTGCCGTTCACGGGAGTACCGTCAGCCTTCTCGTAGGAATACTTGAACGTATCCTGGACAGGCACGGAGACCTGCATACCAAAATCAAACGAGAAGCTCGAGTACATGGACTTGAGTATGAACAGGAGCGGGATAGTCACGCGGTCCATCTTGAACTTGACATGCGCTTCCTTGGAATAGTCGCTACCGTAAGAGTAGGAGGCGCTAGCCTCACTATGGTCGAACAAGGCGCCAATCTTGAAGCCCATCGTGTATTCGTTCAACGGCACCACGGCAAACAAGCCGGCCTTCCATGCAATACCGTCATAGGATTCCTCGAAATCCCAGTTGTTGTCGAAGAGAGTGTTCATGCCGGCGAAGCCCTGCACACCGAACGAGAACTTCATCGGGATGGGTTCAGCCTTGAGCCTATACACGCGGGTTTCGCGAACAGTAGTTTCGACCGGAGCGGTTGTCTGCGCACCATACACGGGCTGCGATTCGGCATCTACGCCGCGAACAGCCTTCGGAGCAGGCATGTCGCCTTCGTCGGCAACAGGAGCGGGCTGCGGTTCAGGCTGCGGGGCCGGAGCGGCAGTCTCTACAGGAGCCGTTTCGGTTGCCGAGCCTGTCGAGGCATCCTGGGCAGGAGCAGGTTCCTGGGCAACGGCCTGGGGCGCTTCGGGTGCAGTTTCCGCCGCAGGTTCCGTCGCAGCGGCGGGTTCCTGTGCCGGAGCGGCCGGGGCGGCCTCAGCAGGAGCCGCTTCCTGAACGGTGGCTGTTTCCGGTGCGGGTGCTGCAGCTTCCGCTACGGGAGCCGCTTCTTGTGCCATGGCAAAAGCTGTCAGAGCCAGAACAAAACCGAACGATTTCATTTTCGTGTTCATAATTACTCCATTTTGCATTATTTACTTTCTTTGTATCAAAATACAAAAGTTTTGCTATCTTTCCAAACATGAAGTTCAATATAATCGCCACAGAATCGCAAAAAGCGAACGCCTACGCCCTCTTTTTCGTAAAAAAATCAGTGCAGTTTTCCACTATCCTGTCGGAAAACGGTAAAAAGCAGGTCGAATCCGTTCTTAACGGCATGAAGGACGGTCCGTTCGAGGACCTCGAATTCCTTGAAATCGATGGCAAGCCGACGTTTTTCGTAGATGCGGCAAAGGAGCGCGGGCTTTCCGCACTCGACCACCTGCGCATGGCCGCCTACCGCCTGGCTGGCCGCGCCATGAAAAAGCAGGTTCCCAGCGTGAGCATCTTCCTCGCCGATGCGGCAGATGAGCAGTTCAAGGCGATTCTCCACGGGCTTAGCTACGCCGACTACAAGTTCGACGCCTACAAGAGCAAGCAAGAGAAGAACTTCCAGGTAACATACGAGATTGTCGCGGGCGAGCACGTCAAGGACTTCAAGAAGATTGCAGAAGATGTCGCTGTCGAGCAGAAGGCGGTAACGCTTGCAAGGAACCTCATCAACACCTGCGCCAGCGACCTCTACCCCGCTGAGTTTGTTCAAAATGCGAAGACCATCGCGAAATACACGCCGGGCCTCAGCATCAAGGTGCGCGACATGAAGCAACTCGAAAAGGAAGGCTTCATGGGCCACGTGACCGTCGGCAAGGGCAGTTCGCACGAACCGTACATGATTACGCTTTCGTACGACGGAACGAAGGGGGCCAAGCGCACCTCGAAGGACCACCTGGTGTTCGTGGGCAAGGGTCTCACGTTCGATACCGGCGGGCTCTGCCTCAAGCCGCCCAAATCCATGCCCGAAATGATTAGCGACATGAGCGGGGCGGCGACCGTACTTGCCGCCATACAGGCTATCGCCACGCTCAAGCTCCCGATTCACGTGAGCGCCGTGTGTTGCCTCGCCGAAAACGCAATCGGCAACAAGTCCGTGCTCCCAGGCGACATCTTCAAGGCCAAGAACGGCAAGACCGTGATGGTCGACAACACCGATGCCGAAGGCCGCCTGGTGCTTAGCGACGGGCTTGCTGAAGCAGGCGAAATCGGGGCAACGCACATCGTAGATCTCGCCACGCTCACCGGTGCCATGGTCCGCGCACTCGGGTATGCCATCGCGGGCTTCTTCAGCAACGACGACGATCTCGGCCTGAAGGTTATCAACTGCGGCGAAGCGTGCTGCGAAAAGTTCTGGAGCATGCCGCTCGAAGAAGAATACGCCGACGCGCTCAAGGACAAGTTTGCCGACCTCAAGAACACGGGAACCGACGCGGGCGCAATTTCCGCGGCACTGTTCCTGCAGGAATTCGTTCCCGAAAATACCGCGTGGGCGCATTGCGACATCGCGGGTACGGCTTTCGTCTCCAAGAAGTGGAAGTACACCGAATACGGCGCCACCGGTTTCGGCGTGCAGACGCTTATCGAACTTGCCCGCGAGATAGCAACCCCAATCGATGAGGCATAAAATGGCCTGTGCAAACTGCAAAATCCGTGCCCAGTACGACAAGAACCCCAAATCGCTCATCGGGCGGTTCTGGCGATTCCACATCAACTTCTGCCCCGGATGGAAGGCTTACCTGAAAAGCCTTTCCGAAGAAGAACGCGCCCAGCTCGCCGAGAAATACGGTCTGAAATAAGTCCGGATTGATAACGCATAAAACCGAGCAAACTATATATTAGCCCGAGCAGACTAAAGTGGCCGCAAGCCCTCATTTAGTCTGCTGGAAAATGTGTTTTGCGGGGGTAATTTTTCTCTTTGATTACCGTTGAGCAGACTATTTTGAATTAATCACTGCATTTGGTCTGCTAAAAATTACTTTATACGCAACGAAATCTGCTGTTTTTAGACTTTTGAGCAGACCATTTCAGATAATTTCGTAAATTTGGTCTGCTGGAAAGCAAATTACATACAACTAAAAGTGATTTTTTAGGCCCCCTGGGCAGACCAAGCGGGCAGCACGCATGCATTTGGTCTGCTAGAAGCGTTTACTTGCTTTGCAAATTCTGGAAATAGCACTGCGCAAAATGAGACTCGCCCACTTTCGGCGGGATTTCCTGTGAGCGGCACTTGGCCTGCAACTCGGCGGAAAGGCTCACACACTTTTCGCAGCGGTCCGCAAATCGGCAGCCCTTCACAAAGTCGCGCGCATGCGGTACGGAACCCGGGATGGAGCGCAGGTTGCGCATGTCACTGTGGTTTTCGGGGATGGCGGCCAATAGCCCCTGCGTGTACGGGTGCATCGGGTTATCAATCACGTCGCGCACGGGCCCGCATTCTACGATGCGGCCGGCGTACATCACCGCCACGCGGTCCGCGTATTGCGAGACAATGCCCATGTTGTGGGTAATCAGCAGGACCGCGGTGCCCGTGCGATTCGCCATATCTTTCAAGACCGCAAGGACCTGCGCCTGCACCGTCACGTCGAGTGCCGTAGTCGGTTCGTCAGCAATAATGAGCTTGGGTTTCGGGAGCAACGCCATCACGATACATACGCGCTGGAGCATGCCACCCGATAGTTCATGCGGGTAGGCGTTCAGCACGCGGTCGGGGTCGTTAAAGCCCGCGAGAGTCAGCATCTCGCGGATTGCTGCCAGCGGGTCGGCGGCGCCATCCTTGCCCGCAGTTTTCGCGCCGCTTAAAGAGCCGTCCTTACCCGCGGAAACTGCGCCGCCCTTACCCGCGCCGTTTAAAGCCTTGCCGGTAGGCGCAGCAGGCGACCGATAGGGTCCACCGCAGAACTTGAACACTTCCAGCAACTGCTTCTTGATGGTCACGACCGGGTTCAGGGCCTGCATCGGCTCCTGGAATATGCACGCAATCTCGGACCCGCGGATTTTCTGCAGTTCAGGGAGCGGGAGCTTCGCCAAATCAATCGGCGCGCAGTCTTTTTCCACAAGGCAATCCTCAGCGCCAGCCTTGCCTGCATCTAAATCGCCCGCGGCATCGCGTCCCGCATGGAACAGCACCGAGCCCTCGACAATCTGCGCGCCCGGCCACGGGAGCAGCCGCAGGATTCCCATCGCGGTCACGCTCTTGCCGCAGCCCGACTCGCCCACCAGCGCAAAGAACTCGCCCGCGTTGATTTCGAACGAGACACGGTCCGTCACTTGCAACGGCTTGCGGCCTTCCACCGGCAAGCCTTTCTTATTGAACCCGAAGGCCACCGAGAGGCCGCGCACCTGCAGAACCGGAGAAGTATTAGACATATCTGTCTCCCGATTTTGGATCCATGGCATCCCGAACGCCCTCGCCCACGAACGTGGTCAAAAGCAGCGTCACAAAGAGGGCGGCGACCGTGCTCACCGAAATCCACGGCGCATAAAGGTTGTTGAGTCCCTGGCTCATGAGTTCGCCCCAGCTGGGTGTGGGCGGCTGCAGGCCGAATCCCAGAAAATCGAGCGAAGTAAGGCTCCCGATACCGCCAATCAGCGTGAACGGGAACAGTGTCACCACGGGCGTCATCGCATTCGGCAAAATTTCCTTGAAGAAGATATGCCTGTGCCCCATGCCCAGAACCTTCGCCGACTGCACGTACGTCATGCCGCGAAGCTTGAGGAACTCCGCACGCATATAGTAGCTGAGCGAAATCCAGTTGAACGCCGCCATAATCAAGATGAGCAGCCAGAAACTGCGCCCGTAGATGCTTCCAATCAAAATCACCACGTAGAGCATCGGGAGCGACGACCAAATTTCAATCATGCGCTGCATGCCGATATCCCAGAACTTGCCGAGGTAGCCCTGGATACCGCCGATGACAATCCCGAGGAAAGTCCCGAGCACCGTCAAGAGCAGGCTAAAACTGATACAAATCCTAAACCCGTGAATCAGGCGCGCCAAAACGTCGCGGCCGTTGCTATCCGTCCCGAGCCAATGCCTTGCACTCGGCGCAAACGGAGGCGCACCATCCTCGCTCAAGTCCGCCTTCAAAGGATCATGCGCAATCGGGGGCATAATGGCCCAAACCTCGGGGCATCCGCCCGCGCGGGTAAAGCCCTCGGCAGCATCTTCCTCGCATTCGCGAACCGCCTCGAAAAGCTTGCCATAGTCGGCTTCCGTCTGGTATTCCCCGCCAAAATCCGCATCGCTGTACCGCACGAACGCCGGGAAATACGTCTTGCCCTCGTAACGCAGCACGAGCGGTTCGTCGTTCACCGTCCACGGGCTCGTGAGAGAAAGCAGGTACGCCACCACGAGCACCACCAGCGACCAGAACGCACGCTTGTTCTTGCGGAAGCGCTTCAGGCGGTTCAAGGTCTCTGTCGAAAGGCGAAATTTCATCGGAAGGCAATATAGAAAAAACTCCCTGCAACAGAAAAATTTATTACTTTAGTTCCATGCGCAAAGGAATAAACACCTTAAAATGCCTGGTCACGGCAGCCTTCGTCGCCCTATGCGGGTGTAGCGACCCCAATGAGCTGAAAACTGCGAGCAAAGACTTTATCCCCTCCCAAAACCTACTCCTGGAAGACTATATCGCCGCGGCGGATTCCATGGCCTTTTTCTCATGCACCGAAAGCACACCCCTGCTCGATGAGCAGGCATCCACGCCCCTCGCCTTCGCAGTGTACCAAACCCGACTAAAGAGGGACTTCGACGACTTGACGAAAGCCTTAGAATACAAGGAAACAAAACGTGCAAAAGGTGGCGGCAAATACTTTGACAGGCAATGGACCGCCTACTACGTAGAACTCTATAGGCAAGGCAAGCCCATCGATTCCACTCATATCTATGCAACCCATAAAACACAGGGATTCAGAAAAAACGGGTATATCTACTATTTCGCCGACAACGCCAAGGTTGCAGAATTCTTCGAGTCCCGCAATATCAAGAAAATGCCCTGGGGGTGCTGGCCCGACAAGCGCGGAAACCCGCTAAAGGTTTTTAAGCGCGCGAAGCGCAAGGAGCCAATTCCAGTACTACAGCCAAAACAACCAAAGATTTCCGATTACCGGGGCTACAAACGTTAAAATTTATTTACACCTTTTCCGGCAGTACTTTACATTCTCCGACAACACTGTTTCACCACCCCCACAGATTCCCCGTTTAACGCAATTTTTCAAAAAAAATCCGTTCATTTCCCCTCAATCTTTATATTTTTTCCATTGGATTTTTGCGCCACGGGTGTGCGCCACATGCCCGAGGTGTATATGATCAGATTTTTTCGAAAAAACCTAAAAATTGGAGACACACATGGCAAAAAAGATGATTGCGTGTGACGGTAACGAGGCCACCGCTAACGTAGCGTTTGCTGTTAGCGAAGTTGCGGCTATTTACCCGATTACACCGTCTAGTCCTATGGCTGAGCACGCCGACAACTGGAGTGCTGCAGGCAAGAAGAATATCTGGGGTCAGATTCCCCGCGTTTTTGAAATGCAGTCCGAAGGTGGCGCTGCCGGTACCGTTCACGGAGCGCTCCAGGCCGGTGCTTTGACCACGACCTTCACCGCTTCCCAGGGTCTTCTCTTGATGATCCCGAACATGTACAAGATTGCGGGCGAACTGACCCCCACGGTCTTCCATGTGACTGCCCGTGCCCTTGCCATGCAGGGCCTTTCTATTTTCGGTGACCATTCCGACGTGATGGCCTGCCGCCAGACCGGCTTTGCCATGCTCGCCTCCAGCTGCGTGCAGGAATGCCAGGACCTCGCTCTCGTGGCCCACGCTTCCACTCTCGAAAGCCGCGTTCCGTTTATGCACTTCTTCGACGGTTTCCGCACCTCCCACGAAGTGATGAAGATCGAAGCTCTCGAAGACGGCGTTATCCGTAACGTCATCGACGAAAAGTACGTGAAGGCTTGCCGGCAGCGCTGCCTCACTCCGGACCGCCCGACCATGCGCGGTACCGCCCAGAACCCGGACGTCTACTTCCAGGGCCGCGAAACGGTGAACCCGTTCTACGCCAAGGTTCCGGAAATTGTCCAGAAGTACATGGACAAGGTCGCAAGCTACACTGGCCGTCAGTACCACATCGTGGATTACGTCGGTGCACCCGACGCTGACCGCGTAATCATTTCTATGGGTTCTTCGACCTGCACCATCGGTGACACCGTCAAGTACCTCAATTCCAAGGGCGAAAAGGTCGGTCTCGTGAACATCCGCCTGTACCGTCCGTTCCCGATGGAAGCCGTGGTTGCTGCCCTCCCGAAGACTGTCAAGAAGATTGCCGTCCTCGACCGCTGCAAGGAACCGGGTTCCGCTGGCGAACCGCTCTTCCAGGACGCCCTGACCGCAATCTCCGAAGCCGTGATGGCTGGCAAGATGGCTATGCCGAAGATGATCGGCGGCCGCTACGGTCTCTCTTCCAAGGAATTCACGCCGGCCATGGTCAAGGCCATCTTCGACGAACTCGCCAAGGCCGACCCGAAGGCACGCTTCACCGTCGGTATCAACGACGACGTCTGCCACACGAGCCTCACCATCGACCCGAACTTCAAGCTGGAAAGCGACTTCTTCCAGGCCATGTTCTTCGGTCTGGGTTCCGACGGTACCGTGGGTGCCAACAAGAACTCCATCAAGATTATCGGTAACGAAACCGACAACTACGCACAGGGCTACTTCGTTTACGACTCCAAGAAGTCCGGCTCCATGACCACCTCTCACCTCCGCTTTGGTAAGAGCATCATCGACGCCCCGTACCTGATTGGCGAAAACGAAGCCGACTTCGTGGCATGCCACCACACTCCGCACCTGGAATCCGTGAACATGCTGAAGTACGCGAAGGATGGCGCAACCTTCCTCGTGAATACTCCGCACTCCGCCGACACCGTGTGGGATACCTTCCCGCGTCCGGTGCAGGAAGCCATCATCAAGAAGCACCTCAAGGTGTACGTGATCGATGCTTACGCCGTTGCCGCAAAGACCGGCATGGGCCGCCGCATCAACACCGTGATGCAGACCTGCTTCTTCTCCAAGCTCGGTAACGTGCTCGATGCCGAAACCGCCATCAAGTACATCAAGAAGTACGCCGAAAAGACTTACGCCAAGAAGGGCCAGGAAGTGGTCCAGAAGAACTGGGACGCTATCGACGCCTCTCTTGCTAACCTGTTCGAAGTCAAGGTTCCTGCTACTGTCACCAGCACCAAGGAATTCCGCGCTCCGATCCACGGCAACGCTCCGAAGTTCGTGAACGAAGTCACCGCAGAAATCATCAAGGGCAACGGCGAACTCCTCCCCGTTTCCAAGATGCCTTGCGACGGCGTGTTCCCGACCGGTACCACCAAGTACGAAAAGCGCGACCTCGCCCTCAACATCCCGTCCTGGAATCCGGACGCTTGCGTGCAGTGCGGCAAGTGCGCCATGGTCTGCCCGCATGCAGCCATCCGCGTGAAGGTCGTTGACGAATCCGCCGTGAAGAACGCTCCGGAAGGCTTCAAGTACACCCCGGCCAAGGGCTTCAAGCTCGAAGGTTCCGACAAGCCGGTGTTCGCGATTTCCGTGTCCAGCTACGACTGTACGGGTTGCGGCGTCTGTACGCAGGCCTGTATCGGTAAGGACAAGACCGACGAAACCAAGAAGGCCATCAACATGGTGCCGCAGGAACCCATCAAGGTCCAGGAAGGCAAGTGCTGGGACTTCTTCGTCGATCTCCCGGAATTCGACCGCACCAAGATCAACAAGAACCTCGTCAAGCAGGCCATGCTCCTCGAACCGCTGTTCGAATTCTCTGGCTCCTGCGCAGGCTGCGGCGAAACCGCTTACGTGCGTCTCGTTTCTCAGCTCTTCGGTGACCGCATGGTTGTCGCCAACGCTACGGGTTGCTCCTCCATTTACGGCGGTAACCTCCCGACCACTCCGTGGGCAAAGAACAAGGAAGGCCGTGGCCCCGCTTGGGCAAACAGCCTGTTCGAAGACAACGCCGAATTCGGTCTCGGTATGCGCCTCGCTATCACGAAGCATGCCAAGCAGGCTCTGAGCCTCCTCGAAGCCGTGAACGTTCCTGCCGAACTCAAGGAAAAGCTCACGACCCAGAAGCAGGACGACGAAGCCGGCATCAAGGCCCAGCGTGAAAACGTCGCCGCCCTGAAGGCAGCCCTCGCCGGTGCAACCGACGAAGCTTCTGTAAGCCTCCGCGACGAATTCGCCGACTACCTCGTGAAGAAGTCCGTGTGGATCTTCGGTGGTGACGGTTGGGCATACGACATCGGCTACGGTGGTCTCGACCACGTGATGGCAACCGGTGAAAACGTGAACATCTGCGTCCTCGATACCGAAGTGTACTCCAACACCGGTGGACAGGCTTCCAAGGCCACGAACCGTGGCGCCGTCGCCCTCTTCGCTGCCGCTGGTAAGCGCGCCGGCAAGAAGGACCTCGGCCTCATCGCCATGAGCTACAAGAACGTTTACGTCGGTCGCATTGCTCTCGGCGCAAACGACGCTCAGGCCCTGAAGGTTCTTCAGGAAGCGGAAGCACACAATGGTCCGTCGCTGATCATCTGCTACTGCCCCTGCATCAACCACGGTTTCGATCTCAACAGCCAGCTCAATCACCAGAAGATGGCGGTGGATTCCGGCTACTGGACTCTGCTCCGTTACAACCCGGCTCTCGCCGCCGAAGGAAAGGCTCCGCTTATCCTCGACTCCAAGAAGCCGACGATCCCGGTTGCAGAATACATCTACACCGAAAACCGCTACAAGCAGCTCACCCGTAACAATCCGGAAGTGGCCAAGAAGCTCGCCGACGACCTCCAGAAGGAAGTTGACGCCCGCTACGCATTCTATGACGCCATGTCTAAAGATACGGAAGGGCTGATCAGCCTGTAATCGGTTGACGATTGATTAAAACGCCCCGTCACGATGAGTGGCGGGGTGTTTTGTTATTTACTCACGGAAGCATCTTCTAACGAAAAAAATCCGGAAGTGCGCGTGCACCTCCGGACTTTGCATTGTTCTATGAATAAGTTCGGCGCAATATTACAGTATTAGACCTGGGCGGTAATGTTGAACGCTTCGGGATAGGCCTTCGCGGCACATGCATCGCAGAGCACGCGCATGCGGGTCTCGGCGAGCGTGTTCACGCGCACCTGGTCGCCGCAGTGGGCACAGCGGGTAATGAACACCACGGAGCGGTTCTCGGCAACAGGTGCAGCCGCCTGTGCAATCTCGGGTTCGCCGAGCCTGCAGATGGTATTGCGGAAGGTAATCTTGCCTTCGGCATCCTGCACGATTTCGCGGGTAAGGCAGCACTTGAAACTGCGCCCCTTGCGGTTACGCATGCGGAACACGAACTTGTTCTGCGAAAGGTCGCTGCAGTTGCTGAACAGTTCCCAATCCCTGGGGTAACGGTAGCAGTCGGTAATGTAATGCCAGGTCACCTCGGATTCGTTGAACCCGAACATGCGGCAGAACCGCTTGTTGCCCGACAGGATACGGCCGCTCTGATTGACTTCAAAGCAAGCGATGTCAAGAGAATTTTCGTTTTCGGTCATATTGCGCCTCCCTTGATATAGTTAGCGTAAGTACTAAACATTGTCCCCTCCCTTCTTCAAGTCCTTCGTAAGCGGGAAGAGTTGCACATTCAAGCGGTAAATGCGGTTCTCGTTCGTATCCTGCATGGCAATCGCAGTAATGCGGCGGCGGAAATCCGCAATTTCCTTTATAATGCGCTGGTACGCTTCTTCGGAAACACCGAAGGTCATACCCGAAACGTTACGTTCGTCCACCGGCACCTCATCGAGCGAGCGGATAGCAAGTTCGCCCATCTGGCGGTGCATCTCGCGGACGGAAAGGCTTGTGAACTCGAGATTACCGGTCGTAATCGCCTTGGACGCCTGCTCGTACTTGCCATCGGCAGTCTTGTTCAGGAGCCCGACCTTCTGGAGCAGCTGCAGGGCCTTCTTGACTTCTGCCGCCTGCGCACCGAAGGTAAGTTTGTCCGCCATCTGCGCGGGTGTCGAGTCCGAGACATACGGAGCCATTTCACGAAGCACCGGGTTCACCCAGGATTCGTAGTAGTCGTACTGGTCCTCGCCCACGAGCGTAATCTCGTTTTCCTTTGTGATGGCACGGAGTTCCTTGAAAATTTCGCGCTTCTTTGCGGCGTCCTTTTCTTGGTTGAAACGTACCAGGGTGCGGAAATACTGGAGGTCCACACCCACGAGACCCATGGCCTCAGCGACGCGTTCCATCCCTGCGTCGCTGAGGTTTGCGGTCCCATCACACACCAACTTCAAGAATACCGGCGAGGAATACCCGGCCTCCCTGGCGAACTCTCGCCAGGGAAACCCGGACCGCACTTTGCGTTCCGTATAGAAGTCGCGTATAAAAACGCGAAAATTCTGGTATTCCGTCACGGGTTTCATACAACAAAGAATATAATCATTTTTAGAGCGGAATGCAACTATTTTATGATACAATAGTGCCTAAATTTGTTTAAAATCACACTTTAAACAGCCTTTTTTGACATTTTGTTCCATTTTTTATGATACAAGCGTGTTAAAAAACGTTGACATTCCACACTATGTAAAAATGAAAATGGAATATCGCGTGATTTTTCTCGTTCAAAAACGCACGAACGGCGGACCACCGCCCGCCGTCATGATACATATATAGGTTCGTTTAAATAGTTGCTTTAAAACCGCGCGATCAGTCGCCTATCCTGCGACATCCTTCACGACCATGATGCCGCCCTTCTCGATCTTGGGGTAGCTGCGCATGCCCTCGCCGCCGCGCCCGCGGTCAAGGACCTCTTCGAGTTCGCCCTTCGCGTTGTAGAGGTGCAGTTCCCACGGACCATTCGGGGCATTGAAGTAGCCGGAGTTCTTCTGCACGTTGCGCTGGAAGGTGCGGTTGAGGCGGTCCGCGATACTGCGGGCCTGCACCAGGCTGATATCGGCAAGCGACCACGATATGGGAACGCCGCCCATGTCAAAAATCAGGAGCGCCTCGGGGTCGGTATCCTCCTTCATGGTGAACTTCCAGCTGAAGTTCTGCCAGCTGGTACTCAGGTCGAGGATACGCCCGTTCGCGTACGGAGTGTACTGCTCGGCGTCGCGCTTGATGTTCACGTTCAGCGTGCGGGGCTTGTCGGCCTTCGCGCGCATGCTGAAGATGTAGGTCACGCCGTTGCGGAGGGTCAAGTGCTGCTTGAACTGCAGGCCCCAGGTTTCCTTGCCCGCCTGCTTGATATTGAAGTGGAGCACGCCGTCCTTGACGGTCACTTCTGCCTTGCCGCCCCAGAAGTCGGTCGTCCAGCCGTCGAGTGCGTTCTCCGCAGAAAAGTCGCCATTCTCGATGATGTTCGCGCCGCCACCGAGCGACCCGGTGGTAAAGTCCTTGTTCTGGATGAATGTCGGGATAACGCTCGTGTTCTGGATACCCAGCGGGCTATCCACCGCAACTTCCTTGCCCCAGCCCACCAGCGTGTTGTACGAGCCATGCTCCGTCATGTCCATCTCGGGACTGTCGGAGTTGCCCGGGCCCCAGCTCCAGCAGAGCCACCCGATGTTCAGGCGCTCGCATTCGCCCATGATGTGCCTGTACGGGATTTCGCGTGCACCCGCGACCGCCATCGGGGCAAACTCGCCCACCACTAGCGGGAGCTTGATTTCCACCGACTTCTCGAGGCAGGCGGTAACGCGTTCCTGCACGGTCGCAAACCCGGTCGTCTTCGCGTCGTGGCGTTCGCTCGGCCACCACATGTGGATGGAGAACAGCAGGTTGTGCTCGGGGTCGGCATGCAGCAGGCGCGGGCCCACCGCAAGGATGTTCTTTTCACTCTGGCCCCAGTTGTCGGCGTCTATCATGATGGGCACGCGGATTCCCACCGCGCGCATCTTGGTCACTATCATGTTGTACATGCCGAAGAACTCGTCCGGGGCAATCTCCTGCGCGCCCGGCTCGTTGCCCACGTTCAGGATAAGGTATTCCTGGTGATTCGTAATCATCTGGAGCGTCTCTTCGCGCAGCCAGAAGTCAAGCACCTCGGGCAGGCGCTCCCAGTTGCCCGTCGTGTCGTGCATTTCCACAATCGGGATCATGCCGTTCGAGATGCTCTGCGCCACGATGGAATCAAGGTCGCTCACGCGCCCGCGCATGTTCCACACGATGCGCACGCAGTTCGCGCCGGTCTTCGCGATTTCGGGAATGGTCTTGCCTTCGCGGTCAGTCCAAATGAACATGTGGTTTATGCCACGCAGAACGACCTTCTCGTTGACCTTGCTGTAAAGGAAGCGGTCCTGAACAAAAAAACCGGGCTTCGCGCTTGCAAAATTCATCATAATCTCCGAAATCTTGTTTTTCAAGTACAAATATATATAAATGGGTCGCAGGGGGAACTGCAATTTTTAGACAAAAAAGGCGGGCGCCGCGGAATAAAGAGAATGAAGCGCAGGATTCAAGCGGAATACCGCAAAAAAGCCTGCGGAAAAAGTAGGCAAATTGCCGAAATGTGCGAAATTGGGTACCAAAAGGGCCTTTTTGAGGGTGTTTGGTACCCATTTTGTTAACTTGTTCAAAGCTTTTTGGGTGCCGCGCCCGCAACAGTGGGGATAAAAAAGCCTTTTCCGAGGGAATTAATCCCCAAAATCAGCAGAAAAGCGAGCTTTGCTAGGCTTTTTGCGTTAGTTTGTGTGTAAAAAAGGGTACCAAAATGCGATTTTTCAGGCATTTAGTCCCCATTTTTGCTTCTTTCGGGCTTTTTTGAAGGCAAAAAAGGCAGAAACTTGACAAACCTTCCCTTTAGGGCGATAAATTTATATATTTGGGAAAACACCGATGTTTATCAATCAATAGATATCGGTTTCCCGATATCAATCGGGGGTGCCTTGGTTTGCCAAAATCACTGCTACTCGCAGCGATTTTGCCCTACGGGCCTTGCGCTCACTTCGTGAGCTTAAGGGCCTAAATGCTCGCCGGCTCGCATTTAGTCGACAAGTCTCAACCAGATCACCCCCGGTGAAACACCGGGGGTGATCTGGTTTCGACAGGGTTACCGAAGTGTTAGTTGCAAGCCGAGGTCTCAGACGAGGGCACTCGTAAAAAAGTCTGAAAAAAAATAAGTGCTGACGAAAACTACGCACTCGCTGCCTAATTAGCGGCAACGCCGGGCCTCATTCCGCTCCCATCGGGATGAACGTCCGGACGAAATATGGGATAGGATTCTCGCATGCCTGGGGCTAGAGTCCGAGATTCACTAGGCTGGCTGAAATCTGCGCCGACCTTCTTGGGCGTGGACAAGGCGAGACCTTAAATACGAAGGGAAAGCTTGTAGGAATGGACATGGACGTGATTTTGGACAGGGGTTCGACTCCCCTCACCTCCAGAAAAAAAGACCCACTTTGTGTGGGTCTTTTTTTGGAGGTGAGGTTTATGAGACCGTTCGCATATATACAGAAAACCGGGCGCTTGCGCGTCCGGCCTTCAAATTCGGTTTTAGCGAACCTTAGTTGGCTTCTTCCGGATAGACGGAAACCTTCTGGCGGTTGGCATCGATGTGTTCGAACTTCACCTTGCCGTCAACGAGGGAGAACAGGGTGAAATCCTTGCCCATACCGACGTTCACGCCCTTGTGAAAGTGAGAACCGCGCTGACGCACGATGATGTTACCGGCCTTGACGGTTTCGCCCGCGAACTTCTTCACGCCGAGGTACTTGGCGTTACTGTCGCGACCGTTACGTACGGAACCTTGACCTTTCTTGTGTGCCATGGATTAAGCCTCCTTAGCCTTGCGAAGGGAGTTCTTCTTGACCTTAGCAGGCTTCTGAATACCCTGGGCAATCTTTTCCTTGCGAGTAAGGGGCTTGTTCTGCTCCTTCTGCTTGGCAAGGGCAGCCACGCGAGCGCGGTTGCGGGTAATAACTTTGGGATCTACGACTGCGGATTCGGCGCCGGAGCGGAGTTCCGTGACGAGCACCTCGGTATAGCCCTGACGATGACCGTTACGGCGTTCGTAACGGGTGCGACGCTTCTTCTTGAACACGATGATGGTGTCGTACTTGCCGTGGGCAAGGACTTCAACCTTCACGGAGGCGTCGTTCAGGACAGGGGTGCCGACTTGCACTTCTTTTCCTGCGAAAAGAAGGACGGACTTGAGCTCCAGTTCAGAACCAACAGCGGCGTCAAGAGTGGGGACCTTGTAGGCCTTGCCCAGCTCGACTTTATACTGGAAACCACCTGTTTCAACAATAGAATACATTTTGTAATCCTTTTTTGGTTGCTATTGGGACTCCAAATGTAGTAAAATTTGCGAAATTGTAAAGGGATTATGGAATTTTTCGACAATTTCGGACTATTTTCCGATAATAAAATGCATAGTTTCCCCTATATTTTCTAAATTTAGCGGGAAAATTTCATAAAGGACCCTACATGAATAATATTTTGAGTCTCGATGGCGATTGGCAGATGAAATGGGATACCGAAGATTCCGGCATATCCAACCGCTGGTACGCCACCTACCCCGAAGATACGGAAACGGTGACGGTTCCCCACATTTGGGAAAGGACGTTTGAAAAACTGCTTTTGTCCCAGGACTGCGCGTTCTACTTCAAGCGTTTCACCATCGAAGACGAAAAGCAGGTTGCCAAGCGTATTTTCTTGCGCTTTGAACGTGTGGCTACACATGCGACCATCTGGCTCAACGGCAAGCTTCTCGGCACGCATTTCGGCGCATACACGCCGTTTGTTCTCGAGACCCAGAAGGCCATCAAGATTGGCGAAGAGAACGTGCTCTGCATCCGCGTGGCAAACATGGGGGCCGCCAACAGCCGCATCGACTTTGGCCGCGACAGCAGCGATGACGCGGACGACCGCTACGTACACCCGAGCGAAGTGCCCGTTGGCCTCCCCTGGACGCAGTACCCGTTCGGCGGTATCTTTGGGCATGTGGACCTGGTGCTCGGCAGCAGTGCCTTCATTTCGGACCTGCACGTGGAACCGGATGCCGACTCCGAGTGCGTGAACCTCGAAATTGCTTTCAACAACCCGCGCGGCTACAGCCCGCGCCTGCGCATCCTCATGCGTAACCCGAGCGGCGACGTTTGCGAGTGGTTCAAGGACTGCCCCAAGCTCGACAAGGAAAACGCCACGTTCCGCATCGGCCTCAACATCAAGGACTGGAACCGCTCCAAGTTCGTCTGGAGCCCCGAAAAGCCCAACATGTTCGCGGTCGAAGTGCAGATGGAACTCAAGAGCGGCAAGGGCAAGGCCCCGGAATACGCCTTCCCCATCATGCGCACGTTCGGTTTCCGCAAGTTCGACTGCCTCAAGGGCGACTTCTACCTGAACGATGCCATCGTCAAGCTGCAGGGCGTATGCTACAACCAGCAGTGGAGCGAAGGCGGCCTCTGGACCACGAGCAACCCGGCCCTCAGGAAGGACCTCCTCGCCGTGAAGGCGGCAGGCTTCAACGCCATCCGCAGCTGCGGCGCACCGCTCAGCACCGAGGCTCTCGACATCTGTGACGAGATCGGTCTCCTGGTGTTCCAGGAATTCCCCATCCACACCATGAGGTCTACCCCCGCCGGCCTGGAATACGCGAAGAACCTCATCAACGACATTGTCAAGGAACAGCACAACCACCCCTGCATTGCCGCCTGGGTGATGGGTTCCGAGAACGGCACGTTCATGCTCCAGAACGGCAACAAGCTGCTCAACGCGATTAGCCCGGTCGACATGACCCGCGCCGCAATAAGCAACCTCGACAGCATCTACCTCGACAACGAGGGTACCTTCCATGCCGACACGGGCAAGCTCCTGCCGGTATCTGTCGACCGCATTTCGCAGTTCGCGTCGCTCGCGGTGCGCCCGAAGATGAACCCGGGTGCAGCCTACACGCACTACCTCGCCCACTGCTTCAACAAGGACGAGGAAGAACTCGTAGTACCCGATTCCGGACTTGGCGACAACCAGTTCCAGGATAGCGAGGATAGCGACGCCGCCCGCATCGACAACAAGATGCTGGTGACCATCAAGAACCACACGTTGCTCCCGAATTCGGCGACGAACATCAAGGGCCCCCGCTCGGTCAAGAACCAGAAGGCAATCAAGAACGCGTTCAAGGCCATCGACAGCTTCGTGGCAGGTCCGCTTTCCGTATGGAAGAACCTTTCGGAATTCATCGCATGCGCGAACGCCATCGCTACCAAGAGCAAGCTCGACCAGATTACCGCATTCCAGAGCAACCCGCAGATTTCGGGTTTCTTCCTAGAACAGTGGGCGGATTTCAGCACGGACTTCTGCGGCCTTTGCGACGAAAACCGCAAGAGCAAGGGTTTCGACGCATTCTGCAAGGAAATCAACGCCCGCAGCCGCGCCCTCGTAAGCGAACTGGAACACGTGGTCGCACCGCAGAGCGAAGTCAGCTTCCAGGTGACGCTCCTGAACAACGACCGTCACGAGAACGTCTCTGTCGAAGTGAGCCTGATCGATTCTAACGGCAAGGTGCTCTCCACGCAGACAATGACTCCCGACGAACCGGCCGGCAAGACAAGCCTTACCCAGCTCGGCAACTGCACGCTCAACTCCCCGCGTGCCACGGGCAAGTACAAGATTCGCATTGTGCTGAAGGACGGGAACCAGGAAGTCCATGCCTCCGAAGAGGACCTTATCGTCATCGAGCCGGCAGACGTGAAGAGCTCCATGGAAAAGGTCTGCTTCCTCGACAACAGCGAAGAATCCAGCGACGCGCTCGCCGCACTTTCCGGCCCCGAGAAGATTATCTTCACGGCAAACCTCTGCTCCTGGCCCGATGAAATCATCGACAAAATTGTGGAAGTGACCAAGAACGGCGGGAAGACGCTCCTGCTTTCGGACATGTCGCAGGAAGACATCGACTTCGTGAACCAGAGCCACACCTTCGACTGCACGCTCGAGGCCCACTGGAGCACGGGTGCAAACGGCGCAAGCCTGCACTACCTGCCGGCGGATTCCGCGCTCCTGCCCGTATTCGGCGGGGCAAGCGTGCTCGACCACAATGCGGCTGCGGTGATGCCGGGACTTTCCCTGAACGAACTGCCCGACGCAACGGTCTACGCGCGCTCCGTCAGCCTGAAGGATGGCGAGGTGAAGACCGGCGTCGACCTGCAGATGATTCCGTTCGGCGCAGGCAAGATCGTGTTCAACCAGTTCAGCGTGTTCGAAGGTCTCGAAACCAACGCGCTCGCCGACGCGCTGTTCACGGCCATCGTGAAACTGCTCTAAAACATTGCTTTTGAGTCTCTAAAGCCTCGCCCCACGGCGGGGCTTTTCGCGTTTTTTACGGCGGGAATTTTGCGCGGTTTCTTGATGCGGGGAGTCGCCACGCGGGACATTAAAATAGGGCATTTTGCGCGGTTTATAGCGCGGGCGTTTTGCATTTTTTATGAGGGCATTTGAGCGTTTTGACAGACCAAATCGCGAAAAAGAGCGCATTTGGTCTGCCAAATTTCGAACAAATTCACAAGAAAGAGCCCCAAAAAGGCGATTTAAGGTTCATTTTGCCCCCTAAGCGCCCTCCAAAACGACATTTTCGTTCATTTTTGCACAAACAAACTAACAAAAAGCAGACCAAACACCCTCTGAACAAGCATTTAGTCTGCCTTTTTGAAAAAAAAGCCCAAAACGACGAACGAACGGTCGCACCGTGAACGGAAAAGGCTCGTATTAACGAGCCTTTGTAGTGAGAGTGAGTGAGAAACCGGAGGTTCCATACCTGAAACGACGAACGAACGGTCGCACCGTGAACGGAAAAGGCTCGTATTAACGAGCCTTTGTAGAGACCTTTGACCACTTAGCGCTTCAGCGCTTATGTGGACATGGCCACCTTTAGGTGGGAGTGAGTGAGAAACCGGAGGTTCCTCCCCCGAGACGACGAACGAACGGTCATAAAAAGACCTGGTGTGGAGAGAACACACCAGGTCTGAACACCCAAGTCCGATATCCTGCGACTATAAGACCTTGTCGCGGATAAAAACAAACCTGTAATATTAAAATATACTCCGGTGCGATAAAAATCAAGTTTCTATATTGTAAAATCATGAAAAACACGTCTATTTCATATTCCAACTTGGAAGAATACTCCGACATCCTGGCCCAGAACGCCAAGAAGGCAAGCAAGAATCTCCGCACCCTCTCGGGTGAAAAACGCAGCGCCGTGCTGAACCTGGTGGCTAAGTTGCTCCGGGAACACAAGCCGGAAATCATGGCCGCGAACAAACTTGACCTGGAGGCCGCCGCCGGAAAGCTCGACGACGCCAAGATGGACCGCTTGACCCTGAACGACGCCCGCATCGAGGCGATGGCCAAGGGCGCCGAAGAAATCGCCGCGTTTACCGACCCGCTGAACCGCGTGCTCGAAAGCCGCGAACTGAAGAACGGCATCAAGATTAGCCGCGTGGCAGTACCCATCGGCTCAGTGTTCTTTATTTTTGAAAGCCGCCCGAACGTGACCATCGACGGCGCATGCCTCTGCTTCAAGGCAGGCAATGCCGTAATCCTCCGCGGCGGTAAGGAATCGCTGAATTCCGCCAAGTGCCTCGCCGGGATTTTCCACAAGGCCCTCGCCGAAAACGGCATTGACGAAGACGCCGTGCAGCTCGTGACCGAAACGAGCCACGACCTGGTGGGCATGCTGTTGCAGCGTAGCGACTGCATCGACCTGGTAATCCCCCGCGGTGGCGAACGCCTGATCCGCGCCGTGGTGGAACAGAGCAAGATTCCCGTCATCAAGCACTTCAACGGCATCTGCCACGTGTATGTGGACAAGTCCGCCGACATGGACAAGGCCGTAAACATCTTGATAAACGCGAAGACACAGCGCACCGGCGTGTGCAACGCCATGGAATGCGTGATTATCGACCGCCATATCGATGACGCCAACGTCAAGAAACTCCTGGATTGCCTCGCCGACCGTGGCGTGGAACTCTTCGGCAACAAGGATGCCCAGAGCCACGACAGCCGCATCGCAGACATCGGCGATGACTCCAACTACCACCACGAATACCTGGCCCTCAAGGCAAGCGTCAAGTTCGTGGACAACGTGGCCGAGGCCTGCGACCATATCGAGCAAAACAGCAGCCGCCACACCGAAGCGGTCGTCGCCGAAGACGCAACCGTGCAGGACTACTTTGTCGCGAACGTCGATAGCAGCAGCGTGATGGTGAACGCCAGCACCCGCTTTGCAGACGGCGGCGAATATGGGCTCGGAGCCGAAGTGGGCATTTCTACCGACAAGCTGCACGCCCGCGGCCCCATGGGCGTGGAAAGCCTCTGCACCTACAAGTGGGTTCTGCGCGGCAACGGCCAGGTGAGGGCATAACTAGACGAAAGAACGGCGCTTTGCGCCTACAGACGAAAGGCGAAAGATGAGCTTTGATGAATTAATTAAAGAGATTAAATTCGAAGTGGTCGTAGACGGTGTTGCACTCGCGCCGGCAATCGTGCAGGACGTCGACAAGGGCGACGTGCTGATGATGGCTTGGATGAACGAGGAAGCACTCCGCCGCACACACGAATGTGGCGAGATGGTATTCTGGAGCCGTAGCCGCAAGGAATACTGGCACAAGGGCGACACCAGCGGCAACGTGATGACGGTGGTGGAATGGGCCGCCGACTGCGATTCGGACGCATTACTCTTTAAGGTCCGCATGCAGGGGCCGCAGGTCGCCTGCCACACGGGCGCAAGAAGTTGCTTCTTCAAGACGTGCGAAGGTTAACCTTACCCTGTCACCCTGGAAGGCCCCTGGAGTGCAACGACAGGGGACTGATAGGGTCCATAGATTTTATCACTCCCTACGGTCGCTCCAGAATGACACATAAACTCATCCCTCTGCTAGTACTCTTCTTTGCCTGCATTTCCTTTGCACAGGACCGTCACCAGATGGGTAGCAACTACTACGCCTACCCCACTCCGACTGTCAAGTACACCAAGGCACCCGCAGGCTACAAGCCTTTCTACCTGAGCCATTACGGCAGGCACGGCAGCCGCTTCCACCAGCCCGCCGACCATTACCACGCTCTATACAACACGCTTGCAAAGGCAGATTCTGCAGGCAAGCTGACCGAACTCGGCAAGAGCCTGCTTGAACGCGCAAAATACCTGGACGAATACGCGGCCCCGCGCGCAGGCGATCTCACGCAACTCGGCGTAGCGCAGCACCAGGGAATCGCGAAGCGCATGGTGAAGAACTTCCCCGAACTGTTCAAGAACAACGCCTACATCGAAGCCTATGCCAGCACCTCGACCCGCTGCGTCGTGAGCATGGCGGCGTTCCTCGAGGAACTGCGCGCGCAGAAGCCCAAGCTCGACATCCACCAGGAATCGGGCAAGTACCTGATGGCATTTATAAGCCCGCTCGACTTCGGGAAAATCATCGGCGAATCGAACACGCCCGCATGGCAGAAGGAAAACGAGAAGCTCTACAGCCACGTGAACCCCGCGCGCATGATGAACGCAATATTCAACGATTCGACATACGTGCAGAAGAACATCGACGCGGGCGACCTCTTCAGCAAGATTTATGAAATCGGCAAAAGCCTGCAGGGCAGCCCCGAAATCGAGTTCAACTTCGACGACCTGTGGACAGACGAGGATCTCGCCGCCCGCTGGCACGCGCAGAACGCCTGGTGGTACAGCGTGCTGGGCAACAACCCCTTCGGCAAAAAAGAAGGTCTCGAAAATGCACGCCCGCTATTGAAAAACTTCCTTGATGTAGCAGACAAAGTAATTGCCGCCGACACGACAGCCCTCGCAAAGGTCGACAAAACAGCAAAGCCCGCGAAAAAGACTACGGCCACACTCCGCTTCGGCCACGACACCGTCATTTTTCCGTTCGCCACGCTCCTGCAATTGGAGAACGGCACGCAGAACACCGGCATCGAGACCGCCGACATGGAAAACCTGCACAAGGCCTGGCGCGACTATGAAATCAGCCCGATGGCAGCAAACGTGCAATTCGTCTTCTACAAGTCAAGCAAGAAGGGCGCCCCCATCCTCGTGAAGGTGATGCTCAACGAAACCGAGCAGAAGCTGCCCGTAACCTGCGACACGGCGGCCGTGAAGAACTGCCCCGCAGCCCCCTACTACCGCTGGGAAGATTTCCGCGATTTTTACGGTAAAATCGCAACAAACAAATAAAAAAGCAACACCCCCGCTAATAATTTGTATATATTATAGGCATGGAGAAAATGCTCATGAAGTTCCGTCCATTGCCTTTAATCGCGGTAGCGCTGTACGCGGTCGCGTCCCTGTTTACGGGCTGCGCAAACCCGACGCACTCCTACCTTCCGACAGATATTCCCGAAAGGTCCAAGGGCGAATATGTCAAGTACGAAGGCGTCAAGATGCAGCCCCAGGGAACGCGTATTTCTTTCGAATCCAAGATGGGCGACAGCCTGACTATGTTCCAGACCACCGGGTTCTGCTACGACCCCCAGAACGACTACCTCGTGTTCCCGACATCCCGCTCAGGCGAGGGATACTACATGATCATCCCCACGGACAGCGTCACGCTCTGCAAGAACGGGGAAGTTTGGAACAACTCCTACTTCTCGAGAAACCACCTGCTACGCGGAATAGTCATTGGAGGCATTCTCGGAGGCGGAATCGGAGCCTTCGTGGGATTCCCGATGGCGGCAATATTTTCCTTAATGGGCGACGGTTCGAATTTTGGACTCCTTTGGGGGTTCTTTGCAGGATCGGTCGCCACAATCGGGGCAGCGACAGGAGCGATTGTCGACCCGGCAATCCACCAAAGTTTCGTCGACGACATCAAATTTGGCTGTCCCTCTTACTATACCGAAGAGGAACTGCAGGAATACCTCAACAAGAACCTGTGTTACTAGGAGAATATCATGAAGCACTACATTCTAGGCATTCTCCTTCTAGCGGCATCGCTCGCCTTCGCACAGGATGCTTCGACTGATTCGGCAAGCTCATCAACCGGCTCAGCAACCGTAGCTGAATCCACTGAACAGGCCGCGCCTGAAGAACCCGCCGAACAAACTGCACCCGAGCGCACTCCTGAAGGCTACCGCATTATCCGTATCAGCACCGAGGAGACAAAAGTCTACAAGGATAGCGTCGCCGAGGTTCAAAAGGAAAAGGAACTTGAAAACCGTAAACCAGTTCCCCTGAATTTTTCTGCCGGCCTAATGGCATCTATCGGCTTTACCGGCATTTACGGAGAACGCGACCTCCATTACTACGCGATAGACTCCCTTAGTGGCATGTTCTTCGGATTTCAATTCACGCTCGGGGCAACAGCGCTGATTCCGATAAACCAGTACAACTTCGCCATAAGGACCGGAGTCCTCCTTGATTACGCAGACATGCCGACCCAAACAGACGTATTGGACCGCATCATGATAGACCGCACTAAAAATGGAGGAGTTGAATATAAGGAGGAGTCTGACGGGAACCTTACACGGGCGCTTCTGTCGTTCCCGGTACTGCTCGCAATGAAGACAATGAAAAGCCCCGTAATGTTCGATATCGGGGCCCGCTTCTCGATTCCCCTCATCGAAGAAATCGAGGAAAGAAGCACCAAAGACGACCTGATTGACAATGGCGTTCGCTCGCCGCTTGACATCGCCCTGCTTGTCGGGGGCGAAATCATCGTGAGCCCCAGGTTCCTGGTATTCGCATTTTTCGATGTCCAGATGAACGAGCCCTATAAGGAAGGCTTTTTCGTGGGCATTAAAGACATAGACAACTTCGGGTTGCGCCTCGGGCTCATCTACAACCTGTTATAAACCCGCCCCATGTCGCGCTTACTGTGTCTAGCATTAGCCCTGCTCCTGGCCTCGTGCGCCTCGCTCGAAGAAACGAGGCGACATGCGGAACTGGACACCGTGGAAACAAAGGCAAGCCCGGCTCCGGAATTTCGCGGTGCAGGCACGTATGTCGAAAACAGTTCCATTGTCCTGGAAGGTCATGTAACCTACCGCAACGAGCTTAACGCGGAAAGGGCAAGAGAGAAAAAACAAGAAGACTACAAACTTATATACGATCTCGGGAACACCCCCGTCGAAGGTGCTTTCAGCGTGCTGTTCAAGGGCGAAGGGCCCTTTATCAAGATAACGGCCGGCGCAGATTATTTCCCGTTCGTGGGACTTGTTTTGGGCGCCAACACGAAGCATTTCGAAGCTGGCGGATTCATTTTTGACCACTTCTGGGACCGCACCTACCGTATCAGGGGGACCCTGTACGAAGAAACCTCCTATTACTCCGGAAGTACAGACTTTAATTGCCTTTGGAATAACGGGGCTTGCACCCTCGACTCTGTCGACAAGAGCCAAAAAGATCTTGATTACGAAGAATACCTGATGACCCACCATTACGGGCTAGGCGTGTTCGCCTCCGTTTTTCTAGGAGACTTTGTCCTGGAGTATTCCGGCAGTTTCTATACAGTGAAGATAACGGAAGACCCCGAAGTCGAAGAGGTAAAACTCGGCAACAAATGGCCGCTAGTGACGACACAGCGTTTTTCGCTTGGCTACAACTTCACCCCGAACTATTCCCTCCGACTAGGCGGGATTCACGTTGCGGGCGACTTTGACGGCACCTACTGGGCGCTATCCGCCGACTTTACCTACAGATTCTTCCTCCGGAAAAAGAAAAAGTAATCAGGCCGTCAAAAAAGGCTTGACAGAGCCCCCGATTTAGTATATATTTGTGCAGTAGCACAAAAGTGCATATACGAAAGTTCTATCCGGAGGCTTCATGATCGAGCGCATTCGCGGTATCCTGGCAGAGAAATCCCCCACCTTCGTGGTCGTGGACGTGAACGGCGTCGGTTACGGCGTGAACATTTCCGCATACACGGCGGGCAAGCTGCCCGAGGAGGGTTCCGAGGTCACGCTTTACACGAACCTCGTCGTGCGCGAGGATTCCATGACGCTGTTCGGCTTTGCCGACAAGACAGAGAAGAACATCTTCCTGATGTTGCTTGATGTGAACGGCGTGGGCCCCAAGATGGCCCAGCGCATATTGAGCGGGGTTACGCCCGCAGACCTCCTGAACATGATTGCGAGCGACAACAAGGCCGCCCTATCGAAAATCAAGGGACTCGGCAAGAAAACCTGCGAGCAGATGACACTCAGCCTCAAGGAAAAGGCGGGAGCGCTATTGCAGGCGCTCGGCGACGTGGAAGGTTCGGGTATCACCGGCATGGGAGCCCTTACCGGCGCCAAGATGGAGGCCGTCCTCGCCCTGCACACGCTCGGCGTGAAGGACCCCGCGGCAGAGAAGGCGGTCGTGAAGGCGGCGGAAATACTTGGAGATTCCGCAGACGCGGCAGCTCTTATCCCCGAGGCATTAAAGTATCTTTAAAGCAATGAGCCCGATAGATTCTATCGCTACGCTCCAGAATGACAAGCAGGAATCTACGCTCCAGGATGACAGGTCATAGAATGGAAGACAACCGCATCATTTCACCGCAAAAGAGCGCATTTGACGAGAGCGACACCGACCGCAACCTCCGGCCGCCCAGCCTTGCAGAATTTACCGGCCAGGACGATATCAAGGAGAGCCTCTCCATCGCCATCGAGGCGGCCAAGCACCGCGGCGACGCGCTGGACCATTGCCTTTTTGCAGGGCCGCCGGGCCTCGGCAAGACAACCCTCGCGGGCATCATTGCAAAAGAGATGGGCGTGAACATCCATATCACCAGCGGGCCCGTACTCGAGAAGGCAAGCGACCTCGCGGGCCTGCTCACGAGCCTGCAAGAGAACGACGTGCTGTTCATCGACGAGATTCACCGCCTGAACCGCACCGTAGAGGAATACCTCTACCCCGCCATGGAAGATTTCAGGCTCGACATCATGCTGGATTCTGGCCCTGCCGCCCGGAGCGTAAACCTGCCGCTCAAGCACTTTACCCTCGTGGGCGCCACGACGCGAAGCGGCCAGCTCACTGGCCCGCTCCGCGACCGCTTCGGCCTGCAATACAGGCTTGAACTTTACAACGAGAAGGACATCGTCAAGATCCTGATGAGGAGTGCGGGTATTCTCGGGGTAGAACTTTCCGAAGATGCGGCCAAATTGCTGGGCGGGCGGTGTCGCGGCACGCCCCGCATCGCGAACCGCGTGCTCCGCCGGTGCCGCGACGTGGCGCAGGTGCGTGGCACGGGAATCATCGACGTGCAGGCGGCAAGCAAGACGCTCGACATGCTCGGCATCGACAGCGAAGGGCTAGACCCGACGGACCGTCGCATACTCACGACGATGATCGACATGTTCGACGGCGGGCCCGTAGGCATCGGCACCATCAGTGCAGCCATGGGCGAAGAGCCGAACACCATCGAGGAGGTTTACGAGCCCTACCTTATCCAGAAGGGGCTTTTAAACCGCACGCCGCGCGGGCGTATCGCCACACGCAACGCCTACATGATGTTCCACAAGACAATTCCCAAGAACAAGGAAATTGAGGGCGACCAGCTGAACCTGTTCTAGGCAAGCGGGTTCCGCAAACACATAAACTCGCGCGGACCTGCTCAAACGTTGCAGGCGAAGCGCGGGCTTTCTAGCGGAATTCCGGCGCGATGGTAAGCACGAGGTTCACGCCGTGCAGGCCGTGGAACCCGAGCTGAACGCGGAACCAGTACATGTCTGGCCTGCGCACGCGCACGCCGAATCCCCACGAGTTGTAGAACCGCTTGAACGACCAGTCCGTAAACCCGGGCGCATGCATCATGTATTCATCAAAAAGCACGCCATCCACGTAATAGTCTATAGGCCAGCGGTATTCGGCGCTCAGGCTCATCACGTGCCTTGCCGCCCACGAATCCTTGTACCCGCGCATGGGGAACCGCGTGCCAATAAACGGGAACGCATCAAAGCTCGCCGAACCCTGTTCCATTTCCCAGATATCGACCAGCCTGTACTGCAACGCAATCACGCGCCTTTCGAACAAGGTTTCGCGCACGTTCTCGGGCCGCCACATGCGTAGCGCCGCATCCCAGTTGAAGTCCGTATAGAACCGCCTGTTCTGCCGCGCCTCCTTCTTCGAGAAATGGAAGGTTTCCGCCTTGCCGAAGTAGAAGTAATGCTGGAACATCAGGTCCGTACGCATATAGTCATGGTTCTTTCCGTTATCCCCGAAATCGTCACGGTTCCTGCGCCCGAGCGACTTTGCCAGTTCGTCGTTCGAAAGCCCGTCGTAGTCGCTCACGAACACGTACCTTACCCCAAGTTCCATACGGGACCCGCGGCTCGGCGTAAACGGGAAATCCAGGTTGTCGTACAGGAGCGTCATCTTCAGCGGGTATTGCCTGAACTTCTGGTACAGCCCGCGCCCGGAGATATCGAACTTCGGGTCCACGAGAATGCTGTCCTGCGCCTTCTCGGGCAGGCTCCTATCAATAAACTCGACACTTCCCGAGAATTCCAGGCTCCAGCGTCCATCTTCGGTCAACGGGAAGCCCGTGCGCAAGTCGATGTATGTCGAAGAATCCGGCATCACGAACGATTCCTTGGTGCCGGGAATAATGAAAACGCCATCGCGGTCCAGGTACTGCCTCAAGCGCAATCCGCCGAACAGGCGCGTACCGAAGAGTTCGTGTTTCGTATAACGTAAATCGCCGTAGAAGTCGCCATTCGCAAAATACTGCGGGGAGACCACCAGGTAGTCCTTGTTCAGGAAAACACTCCTGTGACGGTAAGTAAAGCCGAGCATCGTAGAATTGCCCGGTTTCAGGTTCATGATGGGGTAAAGCAGCACGTTTCGCTTTTCACCGAAAGTAATCATGTCCACCGCTGTTTCGATAACGCCGTTATCAAGGGCATAGCGGATGGGTTGCGCAATCGGGTAGACGACGCCGTTCAGCACGGGCTGGACAATGTGCTCGAAGGGCCAGTAAAAAACGCGTTTCCACCCGCCAGAAGACTGTTCTTCCGGAGCGGCCTGCGAAGTATCTGCAGCAGTCGAATCAACCTGCGCGGAATCGACAGGTGCGGCAACGTCCGTCGAATCAACCTGCACGGAATCGGCAGGAGCGGCAACGGCAGCCATCTGCGCGGAATCGCCCGGAGCGGGAGCGTTCTCGGCATGCACTACACAGGCCAACAGGAGCAACGCGGACACGGCCCGGAGAAGGCAAACCTTCCCAAGGCGCTTATGCATCGTCGTGTTCACTCCCATGCGATTCATCATAAAGCAATTTATAATTATATTGTACACGATGTTTTCGCTTATCAGCAAAATAGTCAAAAGACTGACTCGATTTCCGATAGCCATCCTGGTTATCGGCACGATTTTCGCCATTCTGTCAGTCCCGCCCATCATGAACCTGCGCTGGGATATCCAGCTACAGGACACGCTTTCGTACAACGGGGAAGAAAACAGCGACTACAAGAAAATCGAGAAGGACTTCGGCGGGCTCGGTAGCCTTACCGTAGTCCTGCATTCAAGCGACAGCCTGCTCAACTACAATACGGCGAAGGCACTTGCGGGCAAGCTCCAGAACGACTCCCTCGTTCACTTCGTGGAATTCGAGACCGAAACGGACTTTTACACCAGGAACAGCCTGCTCTACATAGACGAGAGCGACCTGGATACGATTATCGCACGCGTGGCCAAACTGAAAAAGCAGGCCATAGAAGAGAATAACCCGTTTATCGTGGAACTCACAAGCGAGGATTCATCCAGAACAACCGCAAGCGATACGGGCCGCACCTCGGAAAACTTCGGCGACCTGCAGAAGAAGTACTTCGACATGATGGCGCAGAGCCATTCCAGCGCCGACGGCACCATCCGCGTCGTGGACATCTACCCCACGCAATCGCACACCGACCTCAAGGCTAGCCGCGCCCTGCTTGCACTCACGCAAGACCACCTGGCCGAAATCAACGCAGGGAACGACATCCAGGTGTACTACACGGGCAAGGTCTACGACACCATCCGCAAGGGAAAGACGCTCCTGCCCGAAGCAAAGCTCGCAGGCAAGCTGACCGCCCTCCTGATTCTTCTCCTATACGTCATCAACTTCTACAGGCAGCCGCAACTCATCGTCGTCTCGTCCATCGCGACGGCACTCCCGATTCTCTACACGCTCGCGCTCGCGGGCTGCATCTACGGCCGCATAAACCTGTTCACGCTGCTCCTCGCCCTCGTGCTTCCCGGCCAGGCGTGCCAGGTCGTGAGCCACGTACTCAAACGCTACTTTATCGAGCGGGCGCGCAACCTGAGCCCGCAGCTCTGCATCGAGAGTGCGGTACTTGGCATCGGGCCTTCGACCGGCGCGTTCACCTGCATCATGGCGGCGCTGTTTGCCTGCATGTTCTTCGTACCGCTCCCGGGCCTACAGGAACTTGCCGTACTCGGTTCACTCGGCACTCTGCTCAACTGGTTCGTCACCATCCTAGTCACGTCTTCGCTCCTCCTGGTTTTCCAGAAGCACAAGCCCTTCGCCGTGAGCAACTTCCGTTTCAGTCGCGAATACCAAATCCAGTTGCTCCCGCAAAAACTGAACGTCGTGCTTATCGCAATCATCTCGGTCATAAGCCTCGTCTGCCTTATCTACGGCGGCAAGAACCTCAAGTTCTTCTACGACTTCGACAAGACCGAAATCCAGAAGCAGCCTTCTGCAGCAGACTCGCTCATCGCGCAGACGGGGTTCCCCGAATATGACCCCATCATCATCCAGGTGCCGGACGAGGCATCGGGCAAGGAACTCTACCGCAACTTCACCAAGCTCAAGGAGCGCGGAGGAATCCCGAACATCAAGAAGATGTACACGCTCGCGCAGTTCTCGCCGCACATGAGCGAGAGCCGGGCCGCAAAGCTCGATTCCCTGCAGGCGATGCTCACGCCGAACGTCATCTCGCAACTGGATTCGGGCCAGCTCCGCACATTCACGCTCATCCGCGAATCGCTCTACCGCAGGAACCTGGACGCACACGACCAGCCCAAGAATATCCTGAGCAAGTTCAGCGACAAGAACGGGAACAACGGGGTGTTCGCATTCCTGTTCCACAACATAGACCCCGACGACGGTCTCCAGTGCAGGCACCTGAACAGCGATATCAAGAAGTTGCAGGGCATACAGGACGGCGAATACAGGGTAACGGGAATCCCCGTCATACGCGCGACCGTGCTCGACGTTATCCTCAAGAACCTCGACAAGACCATTACCGTCGGGAGTTTCCTCGTGTGGTTCTTCCTGCTCCTTTACTACAACCGCTTTAGCCGCGCGATATTCACGATTCTCCCCTCGCTGTTCGCGATGAGCTGGCTTCTCATACTGATGCGCATCCTGGGCATAGAACTTTCCGTGTACAGTTCGCTCGCATTCCCCATCATCATCGGGGCAAGCGTTGATGGCTCATTGCAGTTATGGACCGCGTTCTACAACAAGCAAGAAGGCACCGCGCTCACCGTGATGCAAAAAAAATTCTCGGGCATCGCGATTAGCCAGATGGCATCGCTCATCGCCTGCTACGTGCTGCTGATTTCATCGCACCCCGGGCTACGGAGCATAGGCCAGGTCATGCTTGTCGGGCTCATCTGCATATTCACCGCACAGTTCACGATATTCCCGCTTATCGCGGGTTCACTCGACCACTACCGCATCTGGAAAAAGAAACGAGAATCAAGATGACACGCGCTCTTTCTACCCGCACAGAAAACATTGCCGCATCGCTTACAGTCGCCATAGATACCCTAGCAAAACAGATGATTGCCGAAGGCAAGGACGTCGTGAGTCTCGGGGCGGGCGAACCCGACTTCCCTACCCCCAAGCCCATACGCGACGCCGCCTGCAACGCGATAAACGAGGGCAAGACCCGCTATACGGCCCCCGTGGGGATTCTCGAAGTCCGCAAGGCGGTTTGCGATAAACTAAAACGCGACAACGGACTCGATTACGCGCCCGAGCAGATTATTATGACGAGCGGGGCGAAACACGCCGTATTCAACGCACTTGCCGCCCTCATCAATCCCGGCGACGAAGTGATTATACCCGCGCCCTACTGGGTAACCTACCCCGAACTGGTAAAGTGGCTCGGGGGCTGCCCGGTGTTCGTGCAGGCGGGCATCGAGAACGATTTCAAGATTACCGCAGCGCAACTCGAGGCTGCCGTTACCGAAAGGACAAAGGCAATCCTCATCAACAACCCGTGTAACCCCACCGGGAGCGTCTATACGCGCGATGAACTCGCAGCCCTCGCGAAGGTGATTGTCGAGAAGGATATCTACTGCATCTCGGACGAGGTTTACGAATACTTTGTCTACAACGGCGCGTTCACGAGCATCGCCTGCTTCGAGGGCATGCCGGAACGTTCCATAGTCATAAACGGTTTCTCGAAATCGCACTGCATGACGGGATGGAGAATCGGTTACGATGCCGCACCCGCACCCATCGCAAAAATCATCGGGAAAATCCAGGGCCAGGCGACGCACCACCCGAGCAACATCGCGCAGTACGCCGCCCTCGGGGCACTCCAGATGGGCATGGGCGAAGTAGAAAAGATGCAGGCCGCATTCCGCAAGCGCCGCGACTTCATGGTATCGCAAGCCTCGCGCATTCTCGGCACGTCTGTCGCAGCACCCGCGGGTGCGTTCTACCTGTTCGCGCCCGTCGCAAAGTACTACGGCAAAAAGACTCCCGCGGGCGCAACCGTCAGCGGGTCCATAGACTTCTGCAAGTACCTGCTCGAAACTCAGGGGCTAGCCATCGTGCCGGGCGCCGCCTTCGGCGACGACACATGCGTGCGCTTCTCGTACGCCGCAAGTGACGAGACGCTCGCGAAGGCATGCGAACGCTTCGAGAAGGGAATTCTGGGCCTGCACGAATAAAACGGCACAAGAAGGTTACGCGAATGTTCCGCATCATCACACCCGATAAGGCAAAGCCGTTCACCATCGGACGCAAGGAAGGCAGCGACCTGCTCTTCACGGAACGTTTCGTATCCCGCGAACACGCCATCATAGAATTTAGCGAAGATGCGGGCGGCAGCGCCTGGCACATCCGGAGCCTCACCAAGAACAGCTTTACCCTCGTGAACGACGTGCAAGTAGAAGAAACCACCCTGCGCGACGGTGACGTTATCGGGATCGGCGTAAAGCAGTTGCACGTAAACCTCAAGGGAACGGAACTCACCCTGCTCCTCTTCGACGCAAACGACGAGGTGGAGCGCGTGACGCTGGGAGATGCGCCCGAAACGCGGAAGGTGGGCGACGAGGAATCCCCACGCGAAATTACCGTCAGCAAAAAGGGAGACGGCGCCGAAATCGCATTCCGGCAGGGAGCCGTCGACGAGAACGGGAAAACACACCGCAGGCTCGTACTCGCCCCGGGCGAAACCACGCGATACGACCAGACCGAAATCACCGCGAAGGACGGCGAAATTCTGCTCCGCAAGGCATCTGCGGGTTTCGACATCCACGTGCGCGACCTGGACGTTTTCGCGGGCAAAAAACAGCTCCTCTCGGGCATAGACTTCGACCTCCCCGCGGGCGAAATTCTCGCCATCATCGGGCGCTCTGGCCAGGGAAAATCGAGCCTCCTCAAGCTATTCGAGGGCAGTTACCGCAAGGGGGAACGCAGCAGCGTGCTTATCGGCGGTGTAGATTACCGGCACCGGGAAGTCCGCAAGCACATCGCCATCCTGGCACAAGACCCTCCCCTCCGTCAGGACCTTACCGTAGAGGAGACGCTCCTTCACGGGGCGCGCATCTCGATGGACCGGCGGGAATACGCGGCAACCTCAAACGCAAAGCTCGAAAAATTCTGCGAACTCTTCGGGCTTTCTGCCCGCAGGCAGAACCGCATCAAGACCCTCAGCGGCGGTGAACTCCGGCGCACCGCCCTCGCGGCAGAACTCATGGGTAACCCCGGGCTCATCATCCTCGACGAACCGCTCTCGGGCCTGGACCCGTTCAACTCGCGCATACTCTGCTCCCACCTCAAGCAGCTCGCCTTCCTCGGGCACACGATAATCCTCACCACGCACAGTTACGAGGCGCTCCACATCGCGAACAAGGTACTCGTGCTGCACGCGGGCGAGCAGAGTTTCTACGGTACGCCGCAGGCCGCCTACCAGTTCTTCAAGACGAACGACCCCGAAAGCATCCTCTCGGGCCTGAACCAGGATTCTTCCTCCGTGTGGAAAAAATCGGGCTCCGTGAGCCGCGATACGGTAGAGAGCCATTACGGGCACATCTATTTCACAAGGCAAAAGGCAAAGGCATCGCTCGCCTACGGTATGGCACTCACGCTCCGGCAATGGTTCCGCGACAAGGGCAAAACGGCGGCTCTGCTTTTGCAGCCGTTCATTATCGGATTCCTCTTCTCGCAGATTTTCTCGAAGACATCCTCCCTCTGGACGGTATCCTTCGCCATCATCCTCTGCGCGAACTGGTTTGCGCTATCGCTTTCCATACGCGAAATCGTGCAGGAGAAGGGCATACTCCGGGGCGAATTCCGCAAGGGCGCGAAGGTTCTCCCCTACCTCGCGGGCAAACTCGCGCTCCCGACCGTAGCCGCGTTCCTGCAGACCGCCATCGTGTACGCGTTTGTCGCCTACCGCATTCCCGTGCACCCCTCGCCCGCCCTGCTCGCGGTAGCGTTCGCCTGCACCGTGGCACCCGCAGTAGCCATGGGCATCCTCGTAAGTTCGCTCTCCCGGAATTCCGGGCAGGCAAACGCGTTCCTCCCGCTGCTCATTATCCCGCAGGTGGCGCTCGCCGGCGCGCTCGTGCCCTTCGACCAGATGCAACAGGTAGGCAAGTGGCTTTCGACCGTCGTGTGGTCGCGCTACAACCAGAGCACGCTCCTGAACCTGCTGCTGGAACGCCCCGATGACGTTTGGAACAAACTTTCGGCGCTCATCCTCGCCCTCATATTTTGTATTATTACCGCATTCATTCTACTTAGATCGAAAAAAGCAAAATGACCGAACATGCTGCACAGAATTTTCCGCGCCCCTTTAACGAGAACTACGACCTCATCGGCACTCTCGGCAAGGGCGGGATGGGACTTGTTTACAAGGCACTCGACAAGAAGCTAAAACGCGAAGTCGCATTCAAGATTCTAGACGCATCCGCCGACGAAGAGGCCATCCAGAGATTCTATCTGGAAGCCCAGGCCATGAAGGAACTCGACCACCAGAACATCGTACACGTGTTCGACTTCGGTAAGCAGGACAACCAGCTGTTCATCGCGATGACCTACGTTCAGGGATTCTCGCTTTCTGACGTTCTGCAGCGCCAGAGCAAGCTCCCCTTCGACGCCATCGAGGTCATTATCCGCCAGATTGCACGCGGCCTCCTCTACGCCCACAGCAAGGGAATTGTCCACCGCGACGTGAAGCCCTCGAACATCATGCTCACCCGCGACAACCGCGTGTACGTGATGGATTTCGGCATCTCGTACATCCAGGAAATGGAAAAGGACAGACTCACCAAAACGGGTATGACCATGGGTACACCCGAATACATGAGCCCCGAGCAGTGCCACGGCGACGAGGTGACGCTCCAGTCCGACATCTACAGCATGGGTGTTATCTTGTACGAAATGACCTGCGGCCGCCTCCCCTTCCAGGGTAACCGTCCCGTAGAAATCGCGCTCAAGCACGTGCAGGAACCGCCCCCCGACCCCAAGCAGTTCCGCCCCGACATGCCGAAGGGCCTTTCAGAACTTATCCTCAAGTGCCTCAAGAAAAAACTGAACGAGCGATTCCATGACATGCAGGAATTCCTCGACGAATGCGACCAGGTGTTCCCACCCAAGGACGCGCACAGCAACACGAGATTCGGCAAAAAACAGTCGCTGCTCAGGCACCCGACCTCCATCGCCGAGGCCGCCACGCGCATACCCGCGAGCGTGCGCGTTATCCGCAGGCGACTCACCGCACTAGCCATCTCGCTGTTCCCGCTGCTGATTCTTTTGATGGTGCTCCTGATGCTCACGTACAAGCCCGAAAGCACGCTCCGCGAAATCGAGTGGGACGACGCCCTCGGCAACTTCGAGCAGTCGGCCATCGAGGCAGACATCTCGGGCGGCTACCCCATCGACAACCTCGTGGATGGCGACCTCAAGACGGCATGGCTCACCGCGATGCCCGCAAAGCCGCAGAACCCGGTGCTCACGCTCTTCTTCGAGAAGAAGACGCTCATCACGCACATCGGATTTGCCGTCGGCTACCAGAAATCCGTCGACGACCCGTTCGGCGACCGCTTCCGCATTTTCAAGAAGCCCAAGTCGCTCACCCTCGAAACAAAGGAAGGATTCAAGCAGAAGATTAAGCTCGAGAACGTGAAGGGAATGCAGTACCCGGTGCTCCAGGCGATGGAATCCAGCGAAATCAAGATTTACCTCGACGAAGTATACGAGGCCGACAACAAGGATTTCGCAATTTCCGAGGTGAGGATGCTCGGCATGGAACTACCCTAGTCACGAATTGACATAGCCCGCAGGGGCGACCTTATTAGAACATGCGATACGCTCGCGTGTTCTTTTTTTTGTAAAACATCAACGACGCAAAAAGGAACAAAACATGGAAATAAAGAACAAAGTAAATTTGCAAACCATTCGCAAATTCAAAAACAGGCAAAACGGGGGCAACAAGGCAACGAACCGCCCGAAAGGGAACTTCGTAGAGACGCAGGCCGCCGCGTACTTAAGCCGCGAGGGCTACCAGGTAATCGCTCGTAACTACGCCTACTGCGGCGGAGAACTCGACATTGTTGCAAAGCAGGGCGAAACAATCGTGTTCGTGGAAGTAAAGTCGGTGTGGAACGCGGGCGAAGGCAACCCCGCCGCGCGAGTAAACGCGCAGAAGCAGAAAAAAGTCTGGAAGACGGCATGCCACTTTCTGCATACGCACAGGGATGCCGCCCCCAAGGGGTTCGATCAGCCCTGCCGTTTTGACGTGCTCAGCGCGCGCATGTACATAAAGCCCGTGCAGTTCGAACACTTCAAGAACGCATTCGAGGGAACGCAGGTGATTCCGCAGTGCTGATTCTAGTCCTGGACGCAGCGGACGGAGAATTGATTAGTCGGACTATGGTGCGCACCTTTTATAAAATACCAGTGATTAGTAATAGCCATAATCCCATATTCAGAGGGGAGCCAAAAATAAATTGCTTGCTCTATCTGACTATAAAATTGGCTCCAAAATCCCCCTGCAGGCAACGCCGAAAAAGAAACTTCATCCCACCGATCATCAAATGTCTCTCCTTGCCAACTATTCTTCGCTTTTAGTTTATACGCCAACGTGCTATCATAATCGGCATCGGCAACATACAACATTTCCATCCATTCTGCTTTTGTTGGCAGATGCCAACCTGTGGGGCATATAATCCTCGAAGCATCTCGAGAATAAAGACGACCATACTTATCACAGTTAGATTGTTCGTGCTTATAACAACTGCTAGAATAAGTGTAGAGAACAGTATCCTTATTCGAGTCAATTAGACGGACCGTTCTGCTTTCACCAGAGTCTGCGCCTGTCATACGATTGAGGTTCTGCTGCATCCATTGAAGTTCACCAATCACAACCGTCTTATACTCCTGACCATCGGATGTCTTCAATGTTCCCATAAGGCGCCCATTAGGGCGAGTCCATTCTTTGTTAACGCACTTGCTAAACCCTCCATTCACTTTAAAGATATGATTCTGGATATAACCCACGCAAGCGCGATTCGCAGTTATTTCCGCACTAGTAGCCGCCCTAAATACACCATTCTCGCAAACATATTTATTCTGCTGGTTCACACGACCAACCAGAATCGTTCCATCGCCATACTTGCCGAACGCCTTACATTCGGCTTGTGAACCGATAGTATCGTTGTAGATGTCCGGCGCAACCACCCACTTGCGCAAGGTATCAGGCGTAGATTGCGGAGTGCACACATAGTATTCATTCTTGTAGTTGCTTGTTGAGGTATCGCGTCTTGCAGCCTTGGTCTCTGTACAAGCTCCAAGATAACGGTCCAAAGCCGTACCATGCCTCCAACTGCCATTTTCAAAGACATAAATCAAGTCTTTGTTCACATTTCCGGGCTTGATTTGTCCCGTTATAATACCCTTTCCCCAGCCCACGGTATCCTTCTCGATATCCGTCGCCTCGCGCCATGCATAGGGCAACTGCATGCCATTCACATAAATAATCTTGTTCACGGCGCAAGTATACCAAACCGAAGAATTATTCGTTATAGGCAATCCCTGTACCTTATTCAACCAATTTTTGGTACAGGGACCCAAATCAGGAACAAGATCAAGATCCGTCCCGCGGCGCCATGCGTAACCGCCCTTTCCCGAGGTATCTTCATAAACGTAAATGTGGGACTCGTCTACATTACCGACCCTTGCAACCTCCCCATCGGGGGTGCCAAATCCAACGGTATCCGCCTCGGCAGTTGTCGGCGCGCGCCATGCGTAGGGAACAGAGGCATTGCCCTTGCCGCAGATATACCACATGGTTTCTTCGTTTACGATTATGCTGTCAGCCTTGCCGACACTGTCCGCAACACAGCTGTTTTTTAGCGCCACGTCAAGTTCGGTGCCACGGCGCCAAGCACCTTCCTTCACATACACGAAGTTGGTATTGACATTGCCGGACATCGCTGCAGCATTGGCAATAGATGGATCGAATGCTGCAGTATCCTTCTCGATGTCAGTTGCAAAGCGCCATGCGAACGAATTACCGGAAGCCGCGCAAATCAGACGCACCAGGCTGCTGTCGCCGTCGGTGTATGCGGAATCGTTCGCGGCATAGTAGGCGGAGTTCTTGTTTTTGACGGCGAAGAGCGCGCCTTCGTTGTCGGATGAGCACGTGTCCACGCCGAGTTCTTGCATCCAGAAATTGGTTACATGGCCTTCAAATGCGGGGGCCTTGCTGTCGGCAAGTTTCCAACCCTCGACATTCGCGCGAATCTTGGGGAGGCCGCCATTCAGGTCGGTTTTCATCGCCCAGTCCGCAATCTGCGCGCGCTGCTTCACGTTGTCCCACTGGCCGTTGTCGCCCAGGTCCACGCTCAGTGATGCAAGGAGGGCAGTCAGTTCGGATTCATTGCGGTCGCCCTGAAGGAGAACGGAGATTGCGAGCAGGGCGGCATTGCCCTTGCCTTCCTTGAGCACGTTTAGGTCTTCGGCCATGCCTTCGAAACCCGAATTGTTGATGCCGAACGCAGTGAAGAGTTCCTTCTCGGCGGCCATCTTCGCCTTGGTTACAGAAGAATCCTTCCTCGTGACAAGATACTGCACGCGGTCATACTCAAGGTGAGTCACCAGGTTGATGTTCGCGGAGGAGCGTCCCTTCAGGTTCGTCAACGCGCGCAGCTTGATGGCGGCGGAACTGTTCTCGCCCGTCACCTCGTTGCGGTAGAAGCCGTCCGCCACAATGTAGGCAAACGCGCTGTTCAATTTTACCGTCTTGATATCGAAGGTACCGTCGGCGCGTTCAATCTTGCCGCCGAACGTCTTGCCGGTCTGCTTGAGCGAGCGTCCGTTCTGCAGTTCGTATGCCGTAATATCCGTGCCGGTAACGAACGGGCCCTTCTGGCTCACGCCGCTTAGGCTAATAGCACTATCCAGAGTAGCGCAGTCCTCGGCACTCACGTTAGCGTCGCATACCTCGGGCTGATCCGCATAGCCTGTCAAATCCATCGTGAAGGTCTCGGAACCGCAGGCGATGGTCGCAGTGAGCGCAGAGGCTTCCTGAATCTTACAGCCCGTGCCATTCGTACCGTTGGTGCCGTCCTTGCCGTTCGTACCATCGGTGCCCGGAGCGCCGTCCTTGCCATTGGTTCCGTTGGTGCCCGGAGCGCCGTCGTCACCCTTCTCGCCCTTTGCGCCGTCATCGCCCTTGTCACCCTTCGCGCCGTCTTTACCGTCGGCGCCGTTCTTGCCGTTACGCACCGTGCCGATGGATTCCCCGTTACAGAAAATCTCGAAGCCCGTGCCGTCGTTCAGGCTCGTGGAGGTACAGACGTTGTCGCCCACGCTCACCGTGTTCACGCCAAGCGCCACCCATTCCTTGCCGTCGCAGCCCAGGAACTCGTGAGTCTCCTTGACGAACGCCGTCTGGCCCGCGATGTCCTCGGTACAGGCAGGCAGATCATCAGTGGACTTGATTGCGCCCACGTTCGCGTTGATTTCGGTGATGTCGTCACCGCACGCTGCAAGGAGGAGGGCCGCAAGGGCAAGGGAGAAATGTACGGATCCTCGCCTACGCGAGGATGACAACGCAAAAGGTTTCATAAGGGTTCCTTTCTCTTAAATCGCACCAAAATGTAATAAATTATTTATATTATCGCCATGCGTTTTGAAGTACATCCCGTAAACCCGCAGGCGAGAATCGTGAAACTCGCCGCAGCCGCCCTCGAAGACGACGCGCTGGTACTCTACCCCACCGAATCGGGCTATGCCATCGGCTGCAATGCAGAATCCCCGAAGGCAATCCACAAGCTTTACGCCCTCAAGAAGCCTATGAAGAAGTTCTTCATGGCGCTCATCGTACCCGACATCCGCAGCGCGACCGAATATGCCCGCATCGACAACTTCGCGTTCAACATCATGAAGCCGCGCGTGCCCGGGCCCTACACCTTCATTCTGCCCGCCGACCCGCACATCGCCCGCAGGCTCGACGTGAAGCGCCCCGAAATCGGCATCCGCATGCCCACGCACCCGTTTTTCAAAGAACTCTTCCAGCATTTCGACAAGCCCATCCTCAGCACGGCGGCAAAACTCAGCGAAGAGGACATCTTCGAGCCCGACGTAATCTGGAAGACCTTCGAGCATTCCGTCGAGATGATGGTCGACTGCGGCCCCATTGAGATTAACCCGACGAACATAATAAGCCTCATCGGCGGAAACGTCGAGGTAATCCGCGGCGAGCTGCTGGACCCGTAAGGTTGCGTTATTTTTCGTTCCCTTTATACGCAAAAGGCCTCCCATAGGGAGGCGTTTTGCGTATCGGGGTAGCCAGATTGCAAAATGTCGCTTTGCTCCATTTTGCCCTACGGGCTTATGCTAGCGCATAAGCTCAAAAACACCTTTACTTTCGCTTCGCTCAACGGTGTTTTTGTCAAACTGACTCCATCAGTTCGATCTGGCGATACCCAAGATACACAAAGGTCCCCATAAAGGGGACCTTTGTGTATCGGGGTAGCCAGATTCGAACTGACGACATTCTGCTCCCAAAGCAGACGCTCTACCAGGCTGAGCTACACCCCGATAGCCCAAATATAGTAAAAACTATAGAAAAAGGCGGGAGGCATAAGTTTTTTGTTTGACTATCCTGGGGGTATCAGCACCCGGAATTGCGGCTAGTCCTGTACGCAACGGACACTATACGCGTTCGGTTTGGTTAGGTCAGCATCGCCATAGGTCACGTCATTTTCACCCGTTTTCAAAATCAAATATGCCGCTCTCGTAGCACCAACATTCGCATTTGACGTAGAAGTCCAGAGTAAGGCCCAAGTACCAAAATTATAGTAAGCATTAGAAGAAGCAACATAATAGCCCGCAGGTCGGGCATCGAAGGCAACAGCATCACTGCCGTCCCAATGCCAATAACTTTTCAGGGCTCTTCCCTTTCCAGTAGAAGAACCATTTGTTGCCTCGTTCATCAACGTATGATATTCTGCTCGCGTCGGCAAGTGCCAGCCAGCAGGGCAAGCCTTCATTGCAGCGCCAAAGGTATAAAGACGTCCATACACATGGCAACTATCCGATTTGTAACAATAACTACTATCAACATTGTAGTAAAGATTCGATCTCATCCATTGCTGGTTTCCAACCACAGTAGTATTGTACCTGTTTCCAGCGCCATCCTTCACATATCCTATCGATCTGTCTTCTGTACGAACCCATCCGTTATCGGTACACGTACGGAATACAGCTTCCAACCTAGCAATATAACCCTTTATAAATGTTACACATGCGCGGTTGTAACTTATTTCGTCACTATTTGCAAGCCTGAAATTACTTGCGCTCTGGCACGCATAGAATTTATCCTTATTTACACGGCCAGCCATAAGGGAGCCATCGCCATACGCTCCACTCGCACTGCAAGCAGAGCGCGATTCATACGTATCATTGAAAAGGTCGGGAGCAGGAACCCACTTGCGTACGGTATCCCCTGTCGACTGAGCAGTACATACATAATACAGGTTATTGTATTTGTAGGTCTTCAAGGTATCGTTATTTGTTATACATGCTCTGTAGCCCGCTTGCTTGAAGATGTAATCCAAGGTGGTTCCGTGCCTCCAAGTAGAATTTTGGCGAACGTAAGTCAAATTTGGATTTGTAGTTTTTTTAATAGTGGGTTCATGAACAACCATATTCATTACCGGTTAAGTTAAATATATCCTTTTTTCTTGTTAAGTGGTATACCCTTGTGGTCTAGGCAGCCTGTTTTGACAGCCTATATTCAACCGGAGTCATGTATCCCAGCGAACTATGGAGCCGTTTCCGGTTGTAGAACAGCTCGATATACCTGAAAGCGGCCTCCCGCACGTCTTCGATGTCCTTGAAGTCACGCCTGTAGGCCATCTCCTTCTTGAAGCTTGCGAAGAAGCTTTCCATGCAGGCGTTGTCGTAGGGGCAGCCCGGTGCGCTCATCGAGGGCGTTATCCCGTTCTCCGAGAGCATCGTGCGGTAACCCATGCTACTGTACTGCACGCCGCGGTCGGAATGGAAGATGAGCCCGTCGTGATGGCCGCGTTGCATGATGGCATTGGACAACGCGCGCTTGACAAGTTCCGTGTCGATGTTCTTGCTTACGGCGTAGCCCACCGCCTCCTTGTTACACAGGTCCAACACCACGGCAAGGTACACCCAGCCAAGCGTAGTCTTGACGTAGGTGATGTCGCCGGCCCAGACGGCGTTCAGGCTGTCGGGATCGAACTTACGCTGCACCAGGTTCTCGCTGTACATGGCGTCGCATTTGCCCTTGCGGTAGGGTTTCCACTTCCTGAGTGTGACTGGATAGAGCCCGTTCTCGCGCATGATGCGGCGCAGTTTCCACACCTTTACCTCGACACCCTTGTCTTGGAGTGCCGCCAGCATCTTCGGGCAACCGTACACGCGGTGGTTTTCTTCGAAGGTGTCGCGGACCTTCTGGACAAGCCGTTCTTCGCGGGCCTTCTTCTCGGCACGTTTTTCCTGCTGGCGCGACCACTGGTAGTAGGAACACTGCGGTATTCCTAGGGCTCTGCACATCTTCCTGACTGAGTATTTCTTGCGGTTCACGTGTATCGCCTCGCATTTCAGTCGTGTGGTCGCATAAAGATGTGCAGGGATTTTTTTAGGATCTCTACCGTCTCCTTCTCGTCCGCAAGCTCCTTTTCACGCTTCTTCAGGAGTTTTTCCAGTTCCCTGTTCTTGGCGGCGAGTTCCTCGACGGACACCTTGCGGATTCGCCGTTCCTCGCGGTAGCTCGGCAGGTTGTGTTCCTTGCGGTACTCGTTTACCCACCGACCGACTGTATTGGGCCCGATTCCGAGTTCCTTGGCTATTTGGTTTGCTGACTTTTCGCCTTTCAGGACCAGCTTGATGACCTGTTCCCTTGTCTCGGAGCTATAGTTGATTTTTGCCATTGTTTTACCTTTTGGGGGTTGCGCAATGAATATAGTAGCTTATGCTACCCTCTTATTAAACTCCTGCATGGTCCACCATTCGCATGGAACCAAGCCTTACCTCACCGGTCAACTCCATGTAGTCATTTTCGAACGTGGGAAGTTCTATCTCGTAGAACCTGGCACAAGTCGTATCGAGCAAGTCGTTCAGCGAAACAGAAGAGCACCGGTCATTCATCTCTGCGATGCGGTTTGCTCGCTTCAGGAGGGCCGCCACTTCCGGGTTGGAGTCGCCCGCCATGGTCTGCAAGTTCTTGATGTCGTCCTTCAACTTCTGGATTTCTTCGGGACTTTTCACGAACACGGAAACCGTTGTTCCCTTGCCATCGGAAGCGGTCGCTTCGGAAGAAGGCGCCGGAGCAGGAGCCTCTGTAAACTGCGTCGGAGCAGGTGCAGGCGCTGCAGCGGGTTGTGCAGCCGGGGCCGCAGTGGCAGGTTGTTGCAAGACGGGATCCTGGGCAAACGCGAATGATACCGCAAACAAGCCCAGAAGCATTTTCCATTTATAAAACATGGTTTGGCGCTCCGTTATAAACTTTTTGTAACATGAATATATATTTATATGGAATACAAATGTTAACTATCCGCCTAATTTGGTTGTAAAAAAGGCGGGGAAAAAGGAATTATTTACCTGTCAGGCGATTTTTAGCCAAAAATTCTGGTATAAAGTCCCGGCGCAAACTTCTCGATATAGCCCATCGCCAGGATAAACACGATTACCGCGGGCAAAATCCACTTGAAGTAGAAGCAGAGCACGGGGTTCGTGGGAATGTTGAAGCCCTTGCCGAAATTCGCCTCGGTGAGGAAGTTCTTCTGCTTCCAGCCGAACCTGTGGTTACAGAAAAGCACAAACACAAGTGCACCCAGCGGCAAGAGCGTGTTGGACACGAGGAAGTCTTCCAGGTCGAGGACGCAGCTGCCCGCACCGAAGGGTTCGAAGCCCGAAAGCACGTTGAACCCGAGCGCGCAGGGGAAAGAGAGAAGCACAATCGCGAAGAAGTTCCAGCGCACCGCCTTCGAGCGTTCCACCCCGTGGGCATCTATCCAGTAGGCAATGATGTTCTCGAACACGGCAACGAGCGTAGAGAGCGCCGCAAACGAGAGGAACAGGAAGAACGCCGCACCGCATATACGGCCCGCAGGCATCTGCGCGAACACGTTCGGGAGCGTCGCGAAAATGAGGCCGGGGCCCGCACCGGGTTTCACCCCGAAGGCAAAGCAACTCGGGATGATGATGAGGCCCGCAAGGAGCGCTACCACAGTATCGAGCAGGCAGATGTTCGCCGCCTCTTTCGGGAGGCTGTGGGTCTTGCCGATGTAGCTTCCGAAAATGGTCATGGAACCGATACCGATACTGAGCGTAAAGAACGACTGGCCGAGAGCGGCGAAGACCACCTTCCCTATTCCAGCCTCCTTCAGTTTTGCGAAATCGGGCTTGAGGTAGAATTCCAGGCCCTCGCCCGCACCCGGGAGCGTAAGCACGCGCACCACGAGCAATAGCATTATAAACAGGAGGGCGACCATCATTATCTTGGTGACGCCTTCCACGCCACGCTTCACGCCGAGCGCCACGATAGAAAGCCCGAGGAACGTAGCGACAATCATCCAGAAGCAGAGAAGCGGCCCGTTGCCGAGCATCTCTCCAAACGCGGCGCCCACCTGTTCGGGATTCATTTCCATGAGGTCGCCCATGGTGACCATGCGATAGAAGTAGTAGAGCATCCACCCGGTGACCGTGGTATAGAACATCATAAGGAGGTAGTTCCCCACAATCATCGGGATACCCGCATAGTGCCACTTGTGGCCAGGCTTTTCAAGCACATTGAAAGCCCTGCCTACCCCCCGCTGGGCTGCGCGACCCACGGTAAATTCCATCACCAGGATGGGAAAACCGAAAATCAGCAGGAACAGCAGATAAATTAATATAAACGCGGCACCGCCGTACTGGCCCGTAATAAACGGGAACCTCCAGACGTTACCGAGACCAATGGCACAGCCCGCTGCAACCAGGATAAAGCCCAGTCGCGAGCCGAATCCTTCGCGATTTTCACTCATTTCTTGTTCACACCGTCAAGGTCTGCATACTGGCCGTAGAGGCCGTTCACCGGAATATACCTGCGGCTACCGTCCGCGGCAATGATAATGGCGACACCCTGCACGTAGCCAAGCCACTTCTTGAGGTCTTCGTACGCCTTGAAGTCAACCGCCTGCTTGGTGAGGTAGGCCGTAAGCGGAGCCACGACCATATCGTGCGATATCATGATACCGATGCGGTATTCCGGCGGGAAAGCGGGCAGAATGTACTGGGTCAGGAGCGCGACGCTCGTTTCCGTAAGGTCGTTGAACGTATCCGTGTATTCGCCCTTGTACATCCAGCTGGCAAACACCTTGAGCTGGTTGGTCTCGAAATCTTCGGCAGCATGCAGGTCCAGGAGAGAATCGTTCTTCACGTAGCCGCCACCCGCAAGTTTCTGCACGACGGTGCTCACGAACTGCGTTGTATCGCCGCCACGGCCCGCAAAGATATTCTTGGCGGTCGATTCGGTGCGCACAAAGTCAGAATGGGCGTAGAATATGGGGTCTGTCGCATTGACAGCCGCAATCATCGCGCCGAGAGTCTGGCACTGGTTCACGCCGGTCATGTGGAGCGGAGTTTCACGCCCCGTGGAACTGCCACGGCGGGCATGGCGCAGCACAAAGACGACGCGTTCCGTAGGCTGGACTGCGGCAAGAACTTCGGCAAGGGGCAAGAGAGTGCCATTGGCCGCACTAGCCTCGACAAACGGGGCATCCTTCGCGATTTCTTCTTCGAGGGTACCGGGAGTATAGCCGCCGCCCTGGGGAGGCACATCCACTTCGGCGCTACTTTCAGGAGCAACGACTGCGGATGAGGACTGCGGGTCGGTCGCCTGCGATACGGGAGCATCGCCCGAGCTGGACGGCACGGAACTGTCCGAAGACGTGGTGACCGGACCCTCCGCAGAGGACTGCGGTGCACTGGGAAGCCCGTCAGAGCCATCATCGCCACAGGCGGTAAGGAACATCGTGGCCACTGCACAACCGAGGAGAACTTTCAGGAACGGAGTTTTCATAATAATTTCCCGTGAAATCGTTTTTTCAAAATATAATAGAAATTTGGGCAATGGCGCCAGGCGAAAGCCGTTTTTTCTATATTTAGCGCCGCAAATATCGCGCGATAAGCGTGCGAAAACAGTGCGGAAACGAAAATGAGCGAAAACTACAAATACGGGTTTGTAACAGATATCGAGAACGAGGCCTTCGAGAAGGGCCTGAACGAAGATATCATCCGGAGAGCCTCCAAGCTCCGCGGCGAACCGCAGTTCATGCTCGATTTCCGCCTGAAGGCCTACGAGAAGCTCAAGACCATGGAGCAGCCCAATTGGGGCGAGCTGAGCTTTAATCCGGTGGACCTGCAGGACATCGTCTACTACTCCGCCCCGAAGACCAAGAAGAGCCACGAAAAAATCGAGGACGTGGACCCTGAGTTGCTCGCGACCTTCGAAAAGCTCGGCATCCCGCTCGACGAACAGAAGCGTCTGGCCAACGTGGCCGTGGACGCGGTCTTTGACTCAGTGAGCATTTATACCAGCCACAAGCGCAAGCTCATGGAAATGGGCATCCTTTTCTGCAGCATCAGCGACGCCATCAAGGAATACCCCGAACTCATCGAGGAGTACCTGGGCTCTGTGGTTCCCGCAGGCGACAACTACTTTGCGGCTTTGAACAGCGCCGTCTTTGGTGACGGAAGCTTCGTGTACATCCCGCCTGGAGTCAAGTGCCCGATGGACCTTTCCACCTACTTCCGCATCAACAACAAGGAAGCGGGCCAGTTTGAACGTACCCTGATTATCGCCGACGAAGGTGCCAGCGTGAGCTACCTCGAAGGTTGCACCGCGCCAGAATATTCGAGCAAGCAATTGCATAGCGCCATCGTGGAGCTGGTGGCAAAAGACAACGCGAGCATTAAATATTCGACAGTCCAGAACTGGTACGCGGGCGACCGCGAGACGGGAGCCGGTGGCGTGTACAACTTCGTGACCAAACGCGGCAAGTGCGCGGGCAAGAACAGCCGCATCAGCTGGACGCAGGTGGAAACCGGTTCCGCCATTACCTGGAAGTACCCCAGCTGCGTGCTGCTGGGCGACAATTCCGTGGGCGAGTTCTATAGCGTGGCCCTGACCAACGGACACATGCAGGCCGACACCGGCACCAAGATGATCCACATCGGCAAGAACACCAAGAGCACCATTATTTCGAAAGGCATCAGCGCCGACTACTCCAGCAACGCCTACCGCGGCGAAGTGAACATCCACAAGTCCGCCACCGGGGCCAGGAACTACACCCAGTGCGACAGCATGCTGGTGGGTACCAAGAGCGCCGCCCACACCTTCCCCTACATTACGGTAGCCAACGCCAGTTCCACCACGGAACACGAGGCTACCACCAGCCGCATCAGCGAAGACCAGCTTTTCTATTTCGAAAGCCGCGGCATCAAGCGCGAAGACGCCATACAAGCGATGGTGGGCGGATTCTGCAAGGACGTGTTCAAGGAACTCCCCGGCGAATTCGCGACCGAGGCAAGGCAACTGCTGACCTTGAAGCTTGAGCATTCTGTCGGGTAACAAATAGACGAAAGAACGCTTCACTTTGTTCGCTTTAGACGAAAGACGAAAGAATTCTTCACACTTCACTACGTTCCGTTCAGAATGACGAGCAAGCGGACTGCTCTAGAATTGTTTAAATTATTGTCAATGAACGACGAAGAATTGAACAGCCTTTTCAAGGCGCAGGGCAAAAAGCGCTGGCAAGTCGCGAACACGACCGCAAAGGAACGCATTTGCAAGTTGAAGGCGCTCCGCAAGGCGATTGTAGAGCGCCAGCAGGAATTCTACGACGCTGTCTGGGAAGACTTCCACAAGCCGAAGACCGAAGCCTGGCTGACCGAAGTGTTCCCTGCCCTCGAAGAAATCGACGACGCGATTGCACGCCTCCCCGACTGGATGGAAGACAAGCCCGGGCGCTGGAGCTGGCTGTTCCCGCTCAACCAGAGCGCAAGCCATTTCGAGCCGAAGGGCCGTGTGCTCATCATGGCGCCGTGGAACTACCCCTTTTTGCTGTTCCTCTCGCCCATCACCGCAGCCATTGCCGCAGGTAATGTCGTCATCGCGAAACCGAGCCACAAGACGCCCCGCGTAAGCGCCGTTCTCGAATCGATTATCGCAGACGTATTCGAGAACGACGAAGTCGCCGTCGTGCAGGGAGCCGGAACGGAAATCGGAGACCTGTTGCTCGCCCTCCCCTTCGACCACGTGTTCTTCACCGGGAGCCCGAAAGTCGGCGCGCACGTCGCGGAATGTGCCGCGAAGGTCCATGCAAGCATCACGCTTGAACTCGGGGGAAAATCTCCCGCCTTTATCCTCGAAGACGTGAATGTCGCGGATGCCGCCCGGAAAATCGCCTGGGGCAAGTGCCTGAACGCAGGCCAGACCTGCATCGCGCCGGACTACGTGCTATGCCCGCGCAACCTCGTGCAACCGCTCGCCGACGCGATTGCAGACAACATAAAGAAAATGTATGGCGATACGGAAGAAATCCGCCGCAATTGCGAGAACTTCGTGCACATCGTCGAGAGCCACGCTACTGAACGCCACAAGGCGCTCTTAGAAGATGCTGTTGCAAAAGGCGCGAAGGCCGTCATCGGCGGGGCGGATTATTGCGATATCGCGGGCAGGTACACGCCTGCAACCGTACTTACCGGCGTCACGCCCGAAATGGACATCATGCAGAGCGAAATTTTCGGGCCCATCCTCCCGATTGTCGCCTACGATTCACTCGAAGAAGCTATTGCGTTTGTCCAGAGCCGCCCGAAACCGCTTGCACTTTACATCTTCGGGCGCAACGAGAAGGCGATCGACCGCGTGCTGCGCGAAACCACCTCGGGTTCCACCTGCGTGAACCACTGCATTCTGCAAATAGAAAACCTCTCCATGCCCTTCGGGGGCGTAGGCATGAGCGGCACCGGCAATTACCACGGGTTTTACGGGTTCAAGACGTTCAGCCACGAAAGGAACGTGATGCACCAGGGCGCATTCGACCCCATGCAGTTTTTCTACCCGCCCTACCACAAGGCAAGCGACAAGGGCTTCCGCGCCAAAATCCAACGGATTGCAAAGAAAATACTGGGGTAAGCCCCAAAAACTATCCAAAAATAAAAGCCGCTTTTACTATATTTATGCATATGAGTGAATATTTGCATAAATCCAGCATCGGCCCCGTTGAGCCGAAGGACTTCGTCAAGGACTATGGCGAGGCCGGTTTTGTGCTGGAAAACGGAAAGACGCTCCCCGCGCTCAACATCCGTTACGAGACATACGGCAAGCTGAACGCCGCCGCCGACAACGCGGTTTGGGTCTGCTCGCCCTTGACCGCCGACGCACACGCCGCCGGCTGGTACACCGAAAGCGACAAGAAGCCCGGCTGGTGGGACGAACTCATCGGCCCCGGCAAGGCAATCGACACGGACCGCTTCTTTGTGGTCTGCAGCAATATTTTGGGCGGGTGCAAAGGCACCACGGGCCCCGCAAGCGTGAACCCGCGCACGGGCAAGCCCTACGGCAGCACATTCCCCACCATTACCATCGGCGACATGGTACATGCGCAGAAGGAACTCGCCGACGGGCTCGGCATCAAGGAATTCTACTGCGTCATGGGCGGCTCGATGGGCGGCTTCCAGGCGATGAAGTGGGCCATCTACTACCCCGAGCAGGTCAAGCGAATCGTGATTATCGCAAGTTCCCCGCGCTTCTCGAGCCAGGCGCTCGGATTCGAAGTCGTGGCCCGCGACGTGATTACGCAGGACCCGAACTACAACAACGGCGACTTCTACGGCGAAGGTGTCGCGAAGCCCGATGTGGGCCTCGCGAACGCACGCAAGCTCGCGCATATCACCTACCTCAGCGCCATCGGCATGGAACAGAAGTTCAAGCGTGCGCAGGCGCAGGAGAACAAGAGCCACGCCGTCACGTACTCCACGCCGTTCGACCTAAACCTGCCTATCGAAAGCTACCTGCGCTACCAGGGCAAAAAGTTCGTGGACCGCTTTGACGCGAACAGCTACCTGCACATCGCGCACGCGACCGACGCTTTTGACCTCGAAACCGAATACGGCAGCATCGAGAACGCCTTCAAGGATATCAAGGCCGAAGTGCTGAACGTGAACCTCTCCACCGACTGGCTGTTCCCGCCGCACGAGAGCCGCCGCATCACGAGCGCACTCCTTAACGTGGGCAAGAAGGTGACAAGCCTCGAACTCGACACGCAGTTCGGGCACGACGGATTCTTGATTGAAGTGGGCGAACTCGGCAAGGCCGTAGGCCGCTTCCTCGATTCAAAGATTATCCCGCAGCAAGGCACGCAGGCCGTGCCCGTGTTCCACGAGGAGAGCGACTTCAAGCTGCTCGGCAAGCTCGTGAAGGAAGACAGCCACGTGCTCGACCTCGGTTGCGGCAGTGGCGACCTGCTCGACTTCCTCATCCAGAAGAAGAACGTCACGGGATTCGGCATCGAGAAGAACATCACGGGAATCCTCGACTGCCTCGAGAAGGACGTGCAGGTCATCCAGCGCGACCTCGACGACAAGGGAATCTCGGACCTGAAGGACGGAAGCTTCGACTACGCGATTATCAACCGCACCATCCAGGAAATCCGCGACCCGGTGGCACTCCTAAACGAACTGTTGCGCGTCGCAAAAAAGGCCATCGTCACGTTCCCGAATTTCGGGCACTGGACCACCCGCGGAAGCCTCATGCTCCACGGTCGCATGCCCAAGTCCAAGGAACTGCCGTACGAATGGTACGACACGCCGAACATCCGCCTTTTGACGGTAAAGGACTTCTACACGCTCTGCAAGAAGGAAGGGTTCAAGATAGAGAACATCAACTTCCAGAGCGACCATACGCTGAGTAAGGTCCTTTCCGCATTCGGACTCAAGAACTTTGGCGCAGAACACGTGATTGCCACTATTTCGAAGGTTTAGACATGTCGATTATTTCCATGACCGGATTCGGAAAGAGCGAATCCACATTGAACGGAACCACCTGCGTTATCGAAGTGCGCAGCGTGAACAGCCGTTTCCTCGAAATTTCAAGCAAGATTCCTAAAAACTTCGCCTACCTCGAAAACGACCTGAAGGCCCAAATCAAGGACAAGCTGGCCCGCGGCTCGGTGAACCTCTCCATCACACTCGGCGAAGGCGCTGTCGGGAATATTCCCGTGTGCTACAACGAAACGGCGGTAAGCAAGTTTGTGGAAATCACCAAGGCCATGCAGGCCAAGTACGGCATCGCGGGCGAAATCAAGCTCGAGCACATCCTCACGATTCCCGAAGTTTTGCAGTTTACCGACGCGGGAGCCGATAACGAAGCTTGGGAAAAGCACCTGAAAGCGGAACTCGACAAGGCGCTCGACGGCGTAATCGCCATGCGCGAAAAGGAAGGCGCGAATCTCGCGGCCGACCTCACCAAGCGCGTCGCCCACCTGGAAGACGTGCTCGCGAAAATCGAGGTGCTGGACCCGCAGCGCATCGACACATGGAAGGTCAAGTTCAAGGAACGCATCGACAGCCTGATGAAGGACAGCGAAATCGACGATGTGCGCCTGCTGCAGGAAGCCTGCATCATGGCCGACAAGCTCGACATCCACGAAGAAATCACGCGGTTCCATAGCCACAACAAGCTGTTCCTGGACGCACTCAAGAAAGGCGGCGCGCAGGGCAAGAACCTCGGGTTTATCCTTCAGGAGATGGGCCGCGAGGCAAACACCCTCGGGACAAAGTGCCAGAGCGCAGAGATTGCGGCGCTTGCCATCGAGCTCAAGAATGAAATCGAGTGCATTAGGGAGCAGAGCCTCAACATCGCATAAGGCGAGCGTCGCGCCCATACTTGTATGGGCATGACATACTGTATTAAATGTCAAGAGGCTTTTGTACAAAAATTTGGTACATAGGCCTCTTTTTTCGTAAGGACTGCATAAAGTTGTCGAAGCAGCTTGTTCGCCACTGCAATCAAGGCTACTTTGCTAGGCTTGCCCGATTCCTTCAATCGTGTATAGAATGACCTGCAATCAGGATTGTATTTTATCGCGACGACTGCACACATATAGAATTGCCCTCGCAGCCTTGTGCAGCCCATTCTCGAAATACTTCCGTTTTTATGGATGCTTGTCCCTGATTGTGCATTCCGTGGAGTCAGGCCTATCCAGGAAATCAGGCTTCTGGAACTGCCAAACCTTTCGATGTTCCCAACGTGTGTGAAAAACTTCAGCGATGTTTCCAGACCGATCCCGGGAATGGAGCATGCCAAGGCGATTTCTTCTTTCTTGCCGGTCTCGACCATTTCAAGTTGCCTGTTCCTGGCTTTTTCCATGAGGGCTTCCAGACTGGATATTGTTTTCTTGATGATGGAAACGGCCTGGTCGTCTCGTAAATTGACCTGGGTTAGCGAATGCAGTATGTTCTTGCTTTGACGGATCTGTTTCTGCAAGTTGTCTATAACGGCATCAAGATGCTTGAGCCTTATTTCGTCGTCTGTCGGGCATGTCCAGCAATCGGTATTCTTTTCCGCTGCGAATTTCGCTATCGAATAGGCGTCGGCCCTGTCGTTCTTGCAACGCCTGAGGTCGCTTTGCATATGCATTTTCACGGCAAATGGGTTCAAGACAGCAACCGGATTTCCGCGGCTGGATAGGTATCTGGCACAGTTCAGGTGATATTCTCCTGTAGCTTCCATCGCAAAACGGGACTCAGCCGGCACTTCGTTCAGAAGACGTTTGAAACCGTTGGAACTATTTTCCAGCTTCAGATGATTCTTCTTGCCGTCCATAATCCAGGCTGCGTCGAAAGTGTCCTTGGAGATGTCAATGCCGACCCATGTTTCCATTTTAAGATTCCTTTGCTATATTGTTAACGGGTAATCACCCCACGCCCCATTGTCCAAAGGTATTCGGCATCTGCGTTTTGCCAGCATACTTGTTCGGGGTCCTGGGTTGAGGGAGATGGGTCCCAATGTCATGCACTGCGTCTAGCGCTACCGAGCCGGCGGGTTGCCCATCTCCTACCCATTTCTAAAAATAGACTAATGAAGGAGTGATTTTCGTCCTTTTTAAATATAGGACCGAGCCTAGCGATGTGCGCTACGAAGTAGCGCCATATTGCATAAAAGATGCCCGCCTACGCGGGCATGACATTACGCGGGCATGACATTATGCAGATATGACATTACGCAGGCGCGCTTCGTTAGCGCGCTTTATTTTTTGGAAGACTTCTTCTTGTCCTTCATCTCGACGCGGCGGCTACCCGCACGCAGGCGTTCCCACGGTGCAAAGGACGACACCGGAACGAGGAACACGAAGAACCACACTACAAACAGCAGGTACCTGAGAATGCCGTAAATGACGTTCGCCTTCCCGAGCATATCGACAGTTATCGCCGCCTCAAGAAGCAATGCCCCCACAATCACGGGCACAAACAGCTGCTTTGCAGCCTTCACGATGGCACCGTTCTGCGGAGCGCCCGCCCCGAGATGCTTACCCGCTACAACGGCAAACGCCATCGCACTTGCAAAACCAAATGCCGACTGCACGCCCCATACCAGGTTCATGGGCTCTTCCGCAGGCCACGGGATGGCGGTCAGTATCGCACACAGGAAAAGCCATGCGAGCGCAAACGGAAACAGCACGCAGGCCACGGACAACTTCGCAAACAGAAGCAACAGGAGCGATACCAGAGCAAGAATTCCATACATCGGGAGGGCAAGATCCTCGCTACCGCCCATCACCATGAGCGCACCGCCCAGGAGTGCAACAGAAACGACAGAAGCGATGCCGGCACGCACGCCACCGAATACAAAGAACATGACCAGGCCCGCAAGCGCTGCAACCGCAAGGTACTGCGAAGACGCCCAAAAACCTTGGACATTGTCAATACCGGCAAGCCACATGCCAAGCCCCTCGGAAGCGGCTATCGGGAGTCCGACAAGGAAATCCCACGACTTTGCAAGTACAGTTACCGTCACAATGACCATGACCACTACCGCAATAAGGCGGACGCGGAGCATCAGTTCCAAAAAGTTCTGTACCTTGCCCGGTTTTTCACGCAAATCCATCAATTACCTCGATATTAATAGTTTCTGTTTCTTGGTCCACGTCTTGGACTTCAAATCTGCTGTCGCCGAGACCTCGTTACGCACAACATAATGATAAAGTCCGTTGGCGAGAAGCCTTCCGTGATTATCGCGGCCGTCCCAGTGCGTCACGCCCGAAACGGCATCCTTGATGACCTTCACCAAACGGCCATGCTGGTTGTAGATAAAGATATTTACCGTAGATTCACGCCCCACCGCAAGATTCTTGAAGTAGAACGTGGTTCCCTTCTTGCCCACCGGATTCGGAACGTTGAACACGTCGGCAAGGCCGGACTTGAGATCTTCTGTAATTTCCAGGTTCAGCGTCTTCACGGCGGTATTGCCCAGCACGTCGAGGGCACGGACCCTGAAGGTGTATTTCCCCTCCGGGTACGATTCCGCAGTAAACGACTTGTGAACTACCGCCCGCTTCGAGGACTGTTCCAGATACGGGTACGGATGGTAGGGATATTCGATTCCCTCGACCTCGAGCGATATACCCTCATCTGCATATTCGCGGAAATCAAGCGCTGTCGAATCTTCGATAATCACCTGCAAACATGCGGGAGACTGCAGGCGCACCGTCTGCCCGTCGGCATACGAGTTTTCCGAGCCCTTAGCAAAGCAGTTCTGGATAGAAATTGTCGGAGGGACGGTATCCTGTATGGAATCCGCATACGCAGAGAATCCGGAGATGGTAATGCCGCCCGCCCTGTAACGCCCGATAGCGCGTTCGTCGCTGGAATACGCCCATGCAGTGAGTTCCACCGCCGTATCGCCAAACGAAATCTTGCGCGGAGTTATGAATTCCGTCTCGTAGCGGCCTCCCGTTACCGGCACCTTCTCGGAATACACCAGCGTGCCGTCGTACACCACCTCGAGAGAATCCGCCGGATGCTCGGGGTCTCCCAGGAACAGGTTCTTGTTCCGGCGGCTTTCTCGCATGGAAAGTTCTATCACGCCATTATCCATTCCCGAAACGGAACCGGAAAGCTTTACCTTGTCAAGCGCCTTGAGCGTATCGATTTTCTGGTCGAGCGTCACCTTGAACCCGTTGCTCAGTATTTTTATCACGGGTTCGCCAATAAGCACGTAGTGCTCGTTATTATAACGTTGTCTGTACTGGCTTGCATTGTTCAGCGAGGTCAGCTGTTCCGCATTCGTATTTTTAGCCCGCATAAAGGCCTCACCTATCGTGATGCCGTCGTTACGGAGCAGGTTGAACACGAAGTTCCTGCCGAACTTTTCGTTGTTTGTCGCAAACGTCTCACGAGCAGCGCCCACCGAGGCAATGGAGCCCGCCGATTTCGCAACAACGAATTCCTCGGAAAGCGAGCGCTTGATACCCTCGTCAAAGCGGCCCACGATGCAGGAGAACGAATTGAGAATGGTGTAGCGGCCCGTATTCGAAATTCTGGAGAGGTAGCTGGGCTTGAGCAGGCCTTCTGCCGCCCAGTCCGTCTTGGAACCGTGCCCGAAATACGTCGTCATCAGGGCGCCCTGGTTCAGCACGTTCAGCAAATCTTCGGTGGCGGCCTTCTTCTGGCCCGCGGCATCTTCCTTGTAGTCGAGCAGGTAAACCTTCTTCTGGCTCCAGCGGTAGTTGAGATCTTTCGCAAGCGAATCGATGGAACGGGAAAGCCCTTCCTGCAACGTGGTGTGCCCGGTCCTGTCGACCCCCGTACCGTTCTTCGCGTCGTCCGCCGTCAGCAGCAATGTATTGCGCCATTCGGAATGGTCGAACCGGCCCACCATATCGTAATCCTTCGCCTTCTCGAGATAGGCGGAAAACTCGACGGGTGTACTTATCGGGAGTCGCCCGACAGCCAAGTCCAGGTCGTAGAAACCGGTACGCACCATCTCGCCCGAATCGAGCACGGCAAAGAAATCCTCCGTCACGTTGTCTTCCATCTCGAAGGGAGGCATGTAGTTCTTGCCCAACTTTTCCTTGATTCCGCGATAGTCGAAATGTCCCGTACCGACAAGCAGTACGAACCGGAGATCGGGGCACACGGAATGCGCGTAGGAGATGTAGTTCCTTAGGGCTACCGGCGATGCAGAACCGCCCGTATAGTGGCGGTAAATATCCTCGGCATTCACTACAGTCGTCGCATACGAGGCTATTGCCTTCCCTTCCGAACGGAATCGGCCCAGGGCAACAGCGCCTTCGATAAACTCAGGTGCAGAAATTATGAGGTATTCCGTCTTCGAGTTGATTTTCGCGACATCGAAAAGAAGGTCATTCGATTCTTCGGTCAGGCCCTCCACGCGAACAGCAGTCCTGTACGAGCCGTTCCTGTAGGCAAGGTACCTCACGTCTTCGGAGGCACTCACGCTATCGACCGCATAGCCGCCCTCGCTCGCAAGCACTCCCACGGGTTGCATGTTGCGGAACTTGAGCAGGCTCACTCCACTTGGAACCGGAAGGCGAATCAAGCCCGAGACACGGCCCGGCAGGTACCATTCAGCACTGTCCACCACCGGGTTCCACTGGTAGGCAATCGTATAGCCGTCAAAGCGGTCGTACTGCCTCGAGTTCGGGAGCATCGTCAGCTGGAACCTGTTGCCAGAATCCTCGAGCGGGACACCCGCCACCTGCATGGTCCCGTAGGCGACAAGCTTCATATCCGCATCGGAATAGGTTTTCCCGTTGACGGAGAAATTGTAGCGGATTTCCTTCATGCGTTCCAGCATGCTGGATGTCGAAAGCATCACGCTCGGAATCTGGTCCTTTTCGCGCTCCACGAACGAATCCCAGGTGGAGCGGTGCGGGAAATACGAGACCTGCAAAAGAGTCTTGCCGCCCTCAATGCGGCCCGGAAGGCTAGAAACATGCGCCATCCCGATATCGGACTTGACTGCAGTATCGAGGCGGCAGTTCCAGTGCCAGAACCATTCCTTGCCCGAAGATTCATCCCACTCGATTCCCTTGCCGTAATACGTGTCGCGAAGCCGCACATCCTTCTCGGCTCGCAGGTAGCGCATCAGCGGAACATCCTTCGCAGAGCCCTTGTACGCGGGAAGAGTCTTCGAGAGGCGCTGCGCATCGCCCGAGCCATTCCACCCCAGCTGGAAATACTGGTAGAACGAATACGGCGAAACGGAATGGTAGTAGACGCTATCTTCAAGTTTCCATATCGACGTGCCATAACCGACAAATACGATTGTATCGCCATCATCGAACGTTCCGTTGGCAGGCCCCGAACCGCGCTTGGAGTGGTCACGGATTTCTATGGGAATTTCAAAGAGATGCGCGGGAGCGACATCGCGCGAACCAGGAACTACCGCCGGCAGGGTATCGGGAGAGGCGCCATACAGCCTGAGCTTTTCGACAGGAATGCCATTCAGGCTATCCTGCATCGTGTACGGGAGGGCGTTGTGGATTGTCCTGTAATCCACCGCATAGAGGCCGTCTTCGCTGTGGGTTGCCACATCCTTGTCGCCCACAAGGAAGCGCGCAAGGAAATGCACGTCGGAAGAACCGACCGATGCAGTACGCCGGAGCGACTTGCGGAACACATTCTGCGACACGCCAAAACGTGCAGCCCCCTGCGTGTTTACAACCCGCGCGAGAGCGCGCTTGCCGGGGTTCGTGCCCGAACCAACCATGGAGAAATCCACCTCCAGGCGGAAATTCTTGCGCAGCCTTACCGAATTGCCGGAGCGCTCGTACAGGGGCACGCGCACATCCACCATCCAGAGGCCGTCCTTCAAGAACGGGGCAGATGCCCTTACCGGCGAAAACTTGAGGGTTGCGCCCTCGCAATAAGATGCCCCCAGCGGGATGGTCTTCTTGACGGAAACGGACACCCGGGGCCTTGCACCCGCGGGGATAGCCACGCGGTACGTGCGGTAAGGAACATCACTCGAATCGGCGAACGTCGAATTCTCGGGAGCAAAACGGCTACCTGGAACCGCCTCGCCCAGCTCGTCGATACACCCGTAAACCGAGGCATCGAGCACTTCGTCGTCGGCAACAAAGCGCGAGCGGGAATCCTCCACCACATTCATGGCGAAAGAGGCTACAGCCAGGAGCAAAACCGCTATTATGGACGACTTAAACTTCACTTTCTAAAAATACAAAATAGGCACATGAAAGATTACGGGTTCGTGATGACCATTTCGTAAAATCCGTTGCCGTTGGTCTTGAATTCTACCCACTGGCCGCCCACCGCCTTCGTCCGGAATATGGTATAGGACTGCGGGGGCACGCCCTTCTTGAAAATCGCCGTAAGTTCGGCATCCGAAATCATGGCCTTCGCGTTGAACGCGGGCATGTACCAGTGCCACGCCTGCCAGTTGAACAGCGCACGGGTGGACTGCACGAAGGCACGGAGCATCAGGGCGTACTCGTACTCGAAAAACGCACGGTAGTTGTTTATCTCGTTTTTCTTCTCGACGGTCGTCTTCTTCTCGAAATCGCTGTCAAAGCGGAGCGGGGTCGCATCGGGCTTGGAATAGCTGAAGCGGATGTACTTGTCGTTCGCCGAGACCTTCAAGTTCGGCCTGTCCAGATGCACGAACTCGGATGCGCTCACCTGCCGGTAGTCGCGGAACACCACTTCGGGGTTCAGCACGCGGTTCATCTCGAGCGGCACGGGCTTGGCATCAAGGGCTTTAAGCTCGTAGAACACCAGCACCTCGCCCGCCCCCTTCGGGAGCAGCGCGCACAGGAGCGGCAACTTGCGTTCCGAAAGCACCCACACCATCTTCGACTTGTTGCTTGACTTGAGCAGAGGGTCCAGCACGCCCATCACGGAGGGGTCGCGGATACCGTTCACATCCCATTCCATCCAGGTTCCGGGGCCACCGACGGAATCGAGAACCGCAAAGAGGCGGTTCCCGCTGAATTCCGCCTTCGAATCGACCGCGCCCACCAGTTTTGTCGGAGCGGCGTGTACGCAAATGGCGGCCAGCAATAAAAGAAAAACGATACGCATCTAGAATCCGATAGGCTCAAGCAAGCTCTCGTCAAGGCGGGAATACGTCATGCGGTATTCCTTCTCTATCCAATAGAGCGCGAGTTTCCTTGCCGTCCAGTTCTTCTTGACCGCGATGGATTCTATGCCCTTCGTGATAAGCGGAATCGTTTCGGGCAGGTTGAGTTTCCATTCCTTGTCGTCCCATTCGAAAATCATGATGGGCACCTCGGGGCTCTTGGCAAGCCCGATGCTCCCGCGATCGTTTTTCACCTTCATGGGGCCAAGCGGCAAGTTGGTGAGCCTGTCGAACATCCCGCTCTTGCTGAGCATCATGAACAGCATGCGGTCCTCGTCGGTGGCCCACAGGTGCTCACGCTCGTAAAGGCGGTAGAGGATAATGGAATAGGCCTCGTAGAACTGGCACGTGTCAATCGCCTCTGCATTGTAGGTACGAGCATGGTTCTCGAGCGTATCGAGCCAGTATTCCGAAGTATCGGTCAGGAAGGCGTAAAGGGTATCTGCGGGGGCACCCTCGCGCACGGCTGCGATAAAGTTGTTGAACATGATTTCGAGCAGGGCCTGCTTATCCTGCTGCTGGCCCTCGTACAGGGCATCCTTCACCTGGGCAGAAACCTCGTTCGAGCCCGAGGCCGCATCCTTGGCTCCGGAATTTTCGGACGTGCCCGCACAGGCGACAAAACCAAGCGCAAGCAGAGCCACAAGCGCCACAACTATTTTATTTTTCAGGTCATGCATCGCGATACCTACCTCAGAATGACATTGGACCAGCTGCTCGCCGCCTGCACCCAGAAGGGTTTCCAGGGGTCTGGCCCGGGCGGGCAACACCGCAACAAGACCAATACCGGAGTCCAGCTGAACCTTCCGCAGTACAATTTAGAAATCAAATCCTGCGAAGCGAGGAGCGCGAAGGAAAATAAGACCCACGCGCTGCACCGCATGCAGATGGCTATCGCCCTGAACGTGCGTGAAACGCCACCCGCGGCAGAAATCCCCTTCCCCGGGAGCAACGGGCACATTCAGACGAGCAACGCTCTGTTCCCGCTGTTCGTGGCACACGTGTTCGACATCATGGCGACCAAGAACGGAGACACGAAGGCTGCGGCACAGGCGTTCGGCATAAGCCCGAGCGCCCTCGTGAAGATACTCAGGCAAGACAAGGCCTGCGCAGAAAAGCTGCAGAACCAGCGCGTTGCCGGCGGGAAGGCGAAACTGAAACTGTAGGCCAGTATTAATTCGCCGGTTTTAAACTGAGTTTGTCGGTTTTAAACTGAGTTCGTTGGTTTTAAACTGCGCCGGCGATTAATCATATCGATCAACTGCTGATTAGACGCCCGTAAAGGGGCGTTTTTTATTGCTCCAAAAAAATTTTTCGACGATTTGGCTCATTTTCCGTTTTAAACCGTTTTAAGGGTAGGACCACCCAACACAGGAGGTTTTATGAGTCCTACCAAAATGATCAAGAAGGCCGTGTGCACGCTCGCCATGGCCCTGTGCGCAGTCCCGTTCTGGAACTGCGGTTCCGAATCGCCCGAAGGTGCACCGACAGGTTCGCTCGAAGGGAAAACCGCAAGCGTGGCGCTCCGCGTCACCCACGTCGAAGTGCCGCTTATGGACAGCATCGTCGTGGAATGCGTTGGCGCGGATTCGCTCCACCTCACGGCAGGCGCGAAGGACGCTCGCTTTGACCTGGACCTTTTCCCGCATGACCACTGGAAGTTCAGGGCGATGCTCTACGCGAACGGGGCGCTGATGCAGAAGGGAGAAATCGAGATGAAGCTCGAGGCCGGCAGCACCGTGGATGTATCTATCCCGATGCACGCCCTCGTCGGCTTCGTGTACGTGGAAATCCCCCTCGGGTTCGGCAATCCGGCGGGTATCGCCTCGGGCACACTCACGCTCGCCTCATCGCAGGCCACGTTCTCCTACCCGATGGAAACCTCGGGCCTGAACGCCACCTTCAAGAGCGAGATGCTGGCGCTCGGGCTCGACTATGCGGTTACGCTCTCCCTGCGGGATTCTTCCGGCGTGGAAATCTACAGCATGCTGGACACGCTCCGTATAGACGAGAACACTCCGGTACCGGAACTCTCGATAAATTCCCTCCGGGCCAAGACGAAAATCGCCCTGCAGGTAGCGGACGACGTGGAACTGCAGATTCCGCTCACGCTCCCCGCCACCCGCAGGAAGGCGAAGGAAGGCGATCTCGTGATCAGCGAATTCCTCGTAAATTCAAAAAACGATTCTATCGCCTTCGACTTCGTGGAGGTCTACAACGGGAGCAACGATACACTGCTCATCGGGGACTGTTTTATCGGGAAGACATCCGCCCTCAAGGAATCTGCCGCAATCCGCCCGGTGGAACTGCCTCCCCGGAGGGCGCTTGCTATCGGGAGCGATTCCAGCGAGGTGGTGCCCGAGGAGTTCCGGCTGGTGGAGAAGATGCCGCAGTTTAACAAGTCGAATTCTTCGACGGCATCGTCCATCGTGTTCCATTGTGATGGCGACGTGCTCGATTCCGTGTATTACGGGAAGGTGGACAGCCTGCACCTCACCGCAGTGCCCCTGAACAGTTCGTCGGCAACGGTTGCCCGCAGTTCGCAGCTGAACATCGGCGCGTGGGATGACCGCGAGAATCCCGAGAACTGGAGTCTGGGCTCTCCTACTCCGGGCAGTTTATGAGACTAGGGAGGGGCGCTATGGGCGGCCCCTCCCTAAGACCCTCCCGACACGCACAAACACGCCAAGCACATATTAAACAGCAAACCAGCGTGTTAGTGCATGGGCACCTGCGGTGCGATAAGACTAGGGAGGGGCGCTATGGGCGGCCCCTCCCTAAGACCCTCCCGACACGCACAAACACGCCAAGCACATATTAAACAGCAAGCCAGCGTGTTAGTGCATGGGCACCTGCGGTGCGACTCCGCGCAGTTTATTGCCAGCTATAAACGAAAAGCAGGCCGGCGAATGAGACTAGGGCGGGGCGCCACGGGCGTCCCTCCCTAAAACCCTCCCGACACGCACAAACACGCCAAGCACATATTAAACAGCAAGCCAGCGTGTTAGTGCATGGGCACCTGCGGTGCTATAACCCGCTATAAACGAAAAACAGGTCGGCGTTCCGACCTGTTTTTTTATTCCCTAAAATTTAAGGCTTAGCCGTGCAGTTGGACTGTCGGCTTTTCCATATCGAACAGGCGGCGCAGGAGTTCGGTCTTGGCCGGGTCGCGCTCGTCGGGGAGCGTGAGCGGCGCCATGTTGATGGCCACGAGAATCGAACCCGGGTAGTTGTTCGCGCACTTGATAAAGTCGCTCGAAGAAACCCCTTCGGTATAGAAATCCACAACAAACGTATCCCAGTCGTCGTTCTCGATCTGCTCCATGGCCTCGGCCTCGGTCTTCACCGCCTTGAAGAAAGCCCCGACAAGCACGTCGGAAAGCACTTCCAGGCACGCGTTGCGGCGGGCATCGTCTTCTTCCCAAATCAAGATGCGGCGTTCACTGTAGTCGCGGACAACGGGGGCAAGGCCTTCTTCCTCGGGGAAGAACTCCTTCGCTTCCTCGCTCATCTCGTCATCATTTTCAAATTCGTCTTGTTCTTTTGCCATAGTAGCCCAAATATAGTAAACCTGCATGCCAAACGTTGCCATTTCGAGCCATAATTTCTAAATTTGCGCGCAAAAATTACAAACACAGGCAGATTTTATGGATCAATCAAAAATCAGAAACGTTGCCATCATCGCCCACGTTGACCACGGCAAGACCACTCTGGTGGACCAGCTCCTCAAGCAGTGCGGAACCTTCCACGAAGGCGAAGAAGTCAACGAACGCGTGATGGACTCCGACAACCTGGAACGCGAACGCGGCATCACCATCCTCAGCAAGAACACGAGCGTCATGTACAAGGGCTACCGCGTGAACATCGTCGATACCCCGGGGCACGCCGACTTCGGTGGCCAGGTGGAGCGCGTTCTCGGTACGGTGGACGGCGTTCTTCTGGTGGTGGACGCATTTGAAGGCCCGATGGCCCAGACCCGCTTCGTGACGCAGAAGGCTCTCGAACTCGGGCTCATCCCCATCGTGGTGGTGAACAAGATTGACCGCGACGGCTGCAACCCGCACGGCGCCCTCGACAAGGTGTTCGACCTCTTCTGCGAGCTCGACGCCAACGAAGAACAGCTCGACTTCGACAAGGTGTTCGGCTCCGGCCGCAAGGGCATCTGCAAGGCCGAGATGGAAGACCCGGACGGCGACTTCAGCATCCTCATGGACAAGATTATCGAGCGCATTCCGGCCCCGAAGGGCGACCCCTCCGCCGAACCGCTCCTGCAGATTGCATCGCTCGAATACTCGACCTTCCTTGGCCGCTTGGCCGTGGGCCGCGTGCAGCAGGGCGTGCTCAAGCCGAACCAGACCTACGCGCAGTCCTTTACCGACGGCACCACGAAGACCATCCGCCCGCAGAAGATTCTGCGCTACGAAGGCCTCACCCCGAAGCCGGTCGACGAAGCCGGTCCGGGCGAAATCGTTCTTATCGCAGGCCTTGACACGTTCGATATCGGCGATACCATCAGCGCCGCGAACAACCCGAAGCACCTGCCGCGCATCCACATCGACCCGCCGACCATCTCCATGGTTTTCACCGTAAACACCTCGCCCCTCGCCGGCAAGTACGGTGGCAAGTTCATGACGGGTAACCAGCTCCAGGAACGTCTGGAACGCGCCCACATGGCAGACCCCGCCCTCCTCGTCGAGAAGGTCGACGGTGCCTCCACGTTCAAGGTATCGGGCCGTGGCATTCTGCACCTCACGATTCTCGTCGAGAACATGCGCCGCGAGCTCTACGAATTCACCATCGGCTCTCCGCAGGTGATTTTCCACAACGACGAGAACGGCAAGCTCCTCGAACCGGTCGAAGACTTCAAGGTCGAAGTCCCGAACGAGTTCAGCGGCGCCTGCATCCAGGAAATCCAGCAGCGCAAGGGCGAAATGGTGAACATGGTTACCGACGACAACGACCGCGTGACGCTCGAGTTCATCGTGCCGAGCCGTGGCCTCATCGGTATCCGTCCGCGCCTTCTCTCGCTCTCCAAGGGTTACGCCGTCACGCAGTCCTTCTTCAAGGAATACCAGCCGTACAAGGGCGAAATCCCGACACGCATCAACGGCGTGCTTATCGCGAAGGAACCGGGCGAAGCCGCCAGCTACGCGCTTTCGAACCTGGAAGACCGCGGCTACCTCATCATCGGACCGGGTGCGGAAGTTTATCCGGGCATGATCGTGGGCGAACACAACCGCGACGTCGATATCATCGTGAACGTCACGAAGGGCAAGCACCTCACCAACATGCGCTCCAAGTCCGCTGACGACATGATCCAGCTGACCCCGTACCGCCGCATGACCCTGGAAGAATGCGTCACCTTCATCAACGAAGACGAATGCATCGAAGTCACGCCGGAAATCCTCCGCCTTCGCAAGACCGAGCTCGACCCGATCAAGCGCAAGCAGATGTCCAAGAAGCCCGCTGAGGATGATGATTAATTGATGTCATCCCCGCGCAGGCGGGGATCTTCCATTCAAAAGCCCCGCACTGCGGGGCTTTTCTTGTAACTGCAAGTCCTACACCAAGAACCCGAGGCGGCCTTCCCCGCTCTGGAGAAATTCGTCCATGTAGTTCTTTGCTATCTGGCAGGCTTCCGGCAAGTCGTGCCCGAGCGCTACGTTCGCAAGGATTGCAGAACTGAGCACGCAGCCCGTGCCGTGCTTGCCCTTGCCGGGGAGCCGCGGGCTCCTGAACTTACACAGTTCATCCTTGTACCACAAAGTGTCAACGGATTCCTTGCCACGCGCGTGCCCGCCCTTCAGGAGCACCGCAAAGTCCTGCCCCATGTGGATTTCGCCGCGGGATTCCGCAAGTCCCAAACCCAAGTACGCAAACTCGTCCTGGTTCGGGGTCACAAGGTCAATCGACTTCATTACAGGAATAAACTTGTCAGTTTCGCGCATGAAGTGGAAACCCGCACTCGCCGAGGCAATCGGGTCCCAAATTATAAACGCGTCCGGGCTTTTCTCGCGCACGAATTCCACAATGCGCTTCAGGGTACGCGCCTTCTCCACAAGGCCTATCTTCACGTACTTGAAAGTATGCTTGCGGAAAAGCGTTTCAAGCTGCGCCTCGATGCGGTCCCAAATGACCCAGCCCGGGGCAACAAACTCATCTTCGTTCTGCTGCGTGAGCGCCGTACATACCGCCTGGCCGTACACGCCGAAATGCGCCATCGTCTTGATGTCGGCAAGCAGGCCTGCACCCGCACTTCCGTCGAAGCCGGCCACTGTAAGCGCATATGTCATTTTTTTACACGACATACTAACAAAATAAAAAAATTAAGTATCTTATGCTAATTCTTTTTTTAGAAAAACAACCTCGCTTATACGCCCCTCTCCCCAAACTCCCCTCATTACTGCACAAATTGTCACTCTTTGACAAAAAATTTTGCTATATTGGGGGCAAAGGGCGGACCGGAGCCGCGAGTCCGGGCAATTACCGCCAGAATTCTCGCGAAATTTCTTAAAATTGGCGAAAAAAGGCACTTTTTTAGTTTTGCAAAGGTAAGCAGACAGGTAGATAATGGCTGTAAAGTACGACAAGGACAGCATCAAGACTCTAGATTGGTACGAACACATTAGGCTCCGCCCCGGTATGTATATCGGCAAGCTGGGCGACGGACAGAGCCCCGACGACGGCATCTACGTGCTCGCGAAGGAAGTTATCGACAACTCCATCGACGAGTTCGCCATGGGCGCGGGCAAGAAGATTGAAATCGACATGGAAGACCACAGTTGCCGCGTGCGCGACTACGGCCGCGGCATCCCGCTCGAGAAGGTCATCGACTGCGTGTCGAAGATGAATACGGGCGGCAAGTACGATTCCGAAGCCTTCCAGAAGTCGGTAGGCATGAACGGCGTGGGTACCAAGGCGGTGAACGCGCTCTCTACAAAATTTATCGTACAAAGTTTCCGCGACGGCAAGGTCAAGCGCGCCGAGTTCAGCAAGGGCATCTTGGTGAAGGACTTCAAGATTACCTCCACCACCGAGAAAAACGGCACCGAAATCTACTTCGAGCCCGATAACGACCTGTTCAAGAACTTCCGGTTCCTCCCCGCCTACATGGAAGAGAAAATCTGGAACTACGCCTACCTGAACAACGGGCTCACGCTGGTGATGAACGGCAAGGATTACAACAGCCCGAACGGACTCTTGGACCTGCTCCACAGCCGCACCGACGACACCATCCGCTACCCGGTCATCCACTGCAAGGGCAAGGACATCGAGTTCGCCATCACCCACTCGAACCAGGAAGGCGAACACTACTTCAGCTTTGTGAACGGCCAGCACACCACCCAGGGCGGTACCCATCAGGCGGCATTCCGCGAGGGTCTCGTGAAGGGCGTGCGCGACCACTTCAAGAAGGAATACGACGCTTCCGACGTGCGCAACTGCATCGTGGGAGCCGTTTCCGTGCGCATCCAGGAACCGGTTTTCGAATCCCAGACCAAGACCAAGCTGGGTTCTACCACCACGGCCCCGAACGGCCCCGCGCTCCGTACCTGGATTGTGGACTTTGTGGCCCGCGAGCTGGACAATTACCTCCACAAGAACGAGGATACGGCCAAGAAGCTCCTGGAACGCATCAACCAGAACGAAAAGCTGCGCAAGGAACTGGCCGGTGTCAAGAAGCTCGCCAACGAGCGCGCCAAGAAGGCTAACCTCAACAACAAGAAGCTCCGCGACTGCAGCGTGCACCTCACCGATGCCAAAAACCCGCTCAAGAGCGAGACCATGATTTTCATTACCGAGGGTAATTCTGCTTCCGGTACCATCACCACGGCCAGGAACCCGAAAACCCAGGCGGTATTCAGCCTGCGCGGTAAGCCGAAGAACAGCTACGGACTCTCCAAGAAGATCGTGTACGAGAACGAGGAATGGAACCTGCTCCAGGCCGCCCTCAACATCGAAAACGGGCTCGAGGACCTGCGCTACGACAAGGTGATTATCGCGACCGATGCTGACGTGGACGGCATGCACATCCGCCTCCTGGTGATGACGTTCTTCTTGCAGTACTTCCCGGAACTCGTGCAGGAAAAACACCTCTACATATTGCAGGCGCCGCTCTTCCGCGTACGCAACCGCAAGGACAAGAAGAAAACCTTCTACTGCTACGACGAAGAGGAACGCGACAAGGCCGCGAAGGAAATCAACAAGAAGGATTTGGAAATCACTCGCTTCAAAGGTCTCGGTGAAATGGATTCCGAGGACTTCAAGCTGCTTATCGGCGAAAACATGCACCTGGAGACCGTCACCATGCCAAGCGACGCTTCGCTCGGCAAGCTGCTGGAATACTACATGGGCAAGAACACCCAGGCCCGCCAGGACTACATCGTCGAAAACCTGCGCACCGAGGCGGTAGAGGAATTGTAACTGGACGAGGATGTCATCCTGAGCGGAGCAACAACGTTGCGAAGTCGAAGGATCTAAACAAGAATAATTAGGATTAGATTCTTCGACTACGTGCTACGCACTTCGCTCAGAATGACAAAAGAAATTTGACTAAAGACTAAAAGCTAAGATTTATTATGGACGAAGAACAGAAAACTTTAGGACTTTCGAACGTAAACCACCTGGAAAAGCTCTACAACGGCTGGTTCCTGGACTACGCGAGCTACACGATTCTCGACCGCGCCGTGCCCTACTTCGAGGACGGCTTAAAGCCGGTGCAGCGCCGCATTCTGCATACCATGTACGAGATGAACGACGGGAGTTTCCACAAGGTGGCGGGCATCGTGGGCGATACCATGCACTACCACCCCCACGGGGACGCTTCCATCTACACGGCCCTCGTGAACATGGGCCAAAAGAACCTGCTTATCGAGCCGCAGGGTAACTGGGGTAACCCGCTTACGGGCGACGAGGCGGCCGCCCCGCGTTACATCGAAGGCAAGCTCAGCGACTTTGCGCTCGACGTGATGTTCAACCCCGAGACGACGGACTGGATCCCGAACTACGACGGGCGTTCCAAGGAACCGGTGACGCTCCCCGCGAAGTTCCCGATTCTATTGGCCCAGGGCGTAGACGGCATCGCGGTGGGCCTTTCCACCACCATCCTCCCCCACAACTTCAAGGAACTGTGCCAGGCGAGTATCGACTACCTGCGCGGCCGCAAGTTCACGCTGTACCCGGACTTCTACACGGGCGGCATCATCGACGTGAGCGAATACAATGACGGCCAGCGCGGCGGACGCCTCAAGGTCCGTGCAAAAATCGAGAAACTCGACAACAAGACGCTGGTCATCCGCGAAATTCCCTTCGGCACCACCACCGATAGCCTCATCGACTCCATCGTGGCGGCCAACGACAAGGGCAAAATCAAGATCAAGCAGATTGTGGACCACACCACCGAAAACGTGGAAATCCAGATCCACCTGCAGGCAGGTTCCGACCCGCAGGTCGTCATCGACGCACTCTACGCGTTTACCGACTGCCAGACGACTTTGGCCGCCAACAGCTGCGTAATTATCGACAAGAAGCCGAAATTCAGCAGCACCACCGAACTTTTGAAGCTCAGCACCGACCACACGGTGCACCTGCTGGACTGGGAGCTGGACAACGAGCTCAAGCACCTGCAGGACCAGTGGCACATGACGAGCCTCGAGAAAATCTTCATCGAGAAGGAAGTCTTCGAGGTCATCAAGAAGGCAAAGACCCACGACGAGATGGTCCAGCTGATTGACGAAGGCTTGAAGCCCTACGTGCGCAAACTCCGCCGGGAAGTGACCCGCGAAGAAATCCTCAAGCTCGCCGAAATTCCGGTCCGCCGCATCAGCCGTTTCGACCGCAAGAAAGCCGACGAATTCCTCGAAGAACTCGACAAGAAGATCGAGGAAGTGAACTACAACAAGGAACACCTCACCGACTACGCCGTGAACTACTTCAAGAACATTCTGAAGAAGTACGGCGAAGGTCGCGACCGCCGCACAGAAATCGCGGAATTCGGCCAGGTGAGCGCCGTGCACGTGGCTCTCGCGAACCAGAAACTCTACGTGAACCGCAAGGAAGGCTTCCTCGGCACGGGCATGAAGAAGGAAGAATACCTCTTCGACGTTTCCGAGTACGACGACCTCATCGTGTTCAAGGCCGACGGCAGCTTCAAGGTCGTGAAGGTCTCCGACAAGGACTTCGTGGGCAAGAATATCGTGCTCGTCGAGAAGTTCAACAAGGACGACGAACGCCATATCTACAACGTCATCCACCAGGACGGCAAGGAAGGCACGGCCTACATCAAGCGCTTCAACGTGGGCGGCGTGACCCGCGACAAGGACTACTTCATGGGCAAGAACAAGCCCGGTAGCCGCCTGCTTTACCTCTCCAGCAACATGAACGGCGAAGCCGAAGTCGTGGAAGTGACGCTCAAGCCGCGCCCGCGCACCAAGCTCAACTTCGAGGTGGATTTCAGCACCATCGAGGTGAAGGGCCGCGGCGCGATGGGCAACATCGTCACCAAGTACCCGGTCAAGAGCGTGAAGCGCATCCGCAAGGGCGTAAGCACCCTCGGGGCGCGCGTGCTCTACTTCGATGCCCCCAGCGGCCTCATCAGCACGCAGAAGAAGGGCGACCGCATCGGCGAATTCGGCGAAAAGGACAAGATCCTTATCGTGAAGGAGAACGGTACGGCCCGCGTGCACGACATGGCCGACCCGATTCTCGTGGGAACCGGCGTGAAATACGTCCACAAGTTCGACCCCGCGCAGGTATTTACCGTGCTCTACTTCGAGGGCGGGAACTTCAACTACATGGTGAAGCGCTTCAACCTGGAAGGCTGCCCCATGACGACGGAATTCAGCCTCATCAGCGACCACAAGGATTCGCAGATGATTGAATTCTTCGCCACCGAGGACGCTCGCCAGCTCATGGAATACCAGGTGGGCCGCGAAGTCCAGAAGGAAGAACTCGACCTCACGGAAGTCGCCGACATCAAGAGCTACAAGGCGCTCGGCAGCAAGTTCACCGCCAAGAAGGTCAAGCGCACGAGCCGCATCACTCCGCCGGATACTTTCGACGACGGCACGAGCGACGACGCAAGCGGCGAGCCCGAAGACCCGACGCTGTTCTAGGCCGGCGATAAACAGCGCTGACATTAAACAGCGCCGTCCCTGACGCAAATAGCAAAAGCCCGCGGTTCAAACCGCGGGCTTTTGTCAATGACTGTGCCGCCCCATGGCCTCGCAACAGCTATTACAGGCCGTAACGAGCGAAGGCATCTTCCTCGCCCACAATCTTGAAATCGACAATGTACTGCTTCTTCGAGACGGGATTGTTGTATTCAAAGACCTCGATAACCCAAGCGTTCTTTTCGCACTGGATGAGGAAGCCGGTGCGTTCAAGCGTTCCAACCGTCTTCGTACCGAGAATTTCGAAGCCCACAGGCTTGCCGTATTGCGCAGAGATATTCTGGAATACCGTTGCGTATTGCATCTTGAGGTTCGAAACGTTCACGTTGCCCTTGAGGAAGGGGCTATCGTCGAGCACGGCATCGAAGGCCTTGTCGTACTTATCTGCTTTCAGGTGATCGACCATCGCCTTGACGCATTCACTGGAATGCGGGCCCGCAAATGCAAAAGAGCAGAGCAACAGGGAAAAAAATATAGCCTTGATTTTCATTGTTTCTCCTTTATTTTTTATCATAATACTTGAATACGTCTTCCTCGGTCAACACGCGCAATTCGCTGAACTCGCTTTTTCCGTTTGGCGATACGTATTCCTTTATCACAATCAGCCACGCAGATTTTTCACAGTTGATCTGGTAAACAGTCTCGTCATAGGCCTTGGACAGGCGGCGCGTACGCAGTTTCGTATGGTTCAGCACCTTGCCATGCTGCTTGACAAATTTCTCGAAATACCCGGCGTACTGCGTAACTCCCACTACCTTTTGTTCGTCAGCCATGTTCAAGCCATAGTCCAACAGAGCCGTTGCGGCTTCCTTGTACTTGGACTTCTTAAGGAATTTTTCGACCTTATCCATCTGCTTGTCGGCAACCTCACCGGCATGGCACATGACTGCCATCAACAAGACATATAGCAACGCACGCAGGGTTTTCATATAACTGAATATAGTATTTTTTTTGCCGTTTAATATTAATCCCGATTTTCATGAAGCCCGTAGGGACTAACAGTCACAAGGGCTTCATAGCGCCATCTTCTAGCACGTCTCGCGATAAACCTTCCAATCCAGGACAATTTTCATGTTTTTTTGCGTAGAGGGGCACTTCGCAAAGTGAACACTGGAACGAAGTGTGAGTGTGAGCGTGCGGAGTGCACCTCGGAGCAAACATTCTCTATGAATATTCAGGATTATGCGAGGCGGGGCTTTCCCGTCCAGCCTAACTTTTCGCGGAGTGCGCCCACAAAACCGGTATGGCGCATGCGGATGAACGTCGTCACGGCCTTGCACTCGCTCAGCACGACCTTCTCGCCCACCTTCATTTCGTAGGCGGTACGGCCATCGAACACGAGGTCGAGCGGGCGCTCCACCGCAGAAACGATTTCAAGCTTCTTGTCGGTAAGCGAAAGCACGAGCGGGCGCACGGAGAGACTGCTAGGAGCGACGGGCGTGAGCACGACGGCAGGAGTGCTCGGGTGGATGATAGGGCCACCCGCCGCGAGGTTATAGGCGGTAGAACCCGTCGGCGTAGAAACCAGCAAGGAATCAGCCCAGTATTCGGTAAGGCACGTCCCGTTGTAGGCCACGTTCACGTTCACCATGCGGTCGGGCATGTGCGCGCGGACATGGACCTCGTTCAAGACCGTCTGTTTTGCGACCACCTTGCGACCGCGATAAACGACTGCGTCAATCATCATGCGTTCGCGGGTAGAAAAGTCACCCGCGAGCAAGTCATCGAGCGTCTTTGCAAGGCCTTCCACACGACTTTCGGCAAGGAACCCCACGCGACCCGCATTCACTCCGAGTATGGGAATATTGTGCCCGAGCGCGATATGCGCGGCAGAAAGCACGGTGCCGTCCCCGCCGATAGCAAGAAGCAGGTCCATGCGCGAAAGCCCGGATTCCTTGATCACGTGAATCGGCTTCTTGGCAAGCCCCTTCAGGGAATCAAGCGCAAAGAATTCCACTTTCGGGTGCGTCGCGGCCCAGGCCGCAATCTGGTCGAGAGCGTTCGCGAGGTCGGCACTCTTGTCCTTGAAACCGACGATTCCGATTTTCGAAAACTTCTTCATGTTCCTCCCCCTATTCCTTGCCCTCGTTCGCGGGAGCCTCGGCGACAAGCACCTGCTTCAGCTTTTCGACAACGCCCGGGAACATCGCCTCCACGGCGTCAACATTCTTGACGGGTTCATCGTTCTCGAGGGCAATAGAAAGCACACTAAGCGCAAGCCCCGCCTCGGGTGAATCTCCGCCGTCAAAGTCGCTCCCGTTCACGATGGTTTCCATCCCGCGAATAACGAGCCCGTCATCGTACACGCCGACTTCCACGCCGGTCTTCCGCAGGTTTTCTGCCAAGAAGTCGTTTGACACGCGCATCTCGGAGCGAATTTCCTTCGGGATTCGGAGGATGGTCTCGCCCTCGGCAAAGCATGCCGCCACCGCGAGGAACGCATAATCCGAAAGCGACGTCGCAATGGCGTCTTCGCCAAAGCGCCTGCCCTGTAGCCGTTTGCCCGCTTCCATCGGGTAAATTTCCACATCGCCGTACACGTCGCCGAACTTTTCCCTGCGGGTTACGGTCTCGATGTTTGCGCCCATGCGCTTGAAGCAAGTGAGCGCCCCCGCACGGGTGCTGTTCAGGTCCACGTTCAAAAGCTTTACCACATTGCCCTTGGGCACCTTGCCGATAGTCGTCAGCAAGGCAAATGCCGTCGCCTCGGTCGTATCGCCCGGCACGTAGTAATCGCGCCCGGTAATCACGCGGGTTTCCGCAAGTTCCGTCATCTGGGTGCGTTCAATTTTCTTGCCCTGCGCCATCATCAGGCGGCGTTCGAACTCGCTCAGTTGCTCCATGCCGCGCCCCTCGTAACGGAGGGGCACGCCAAAGTACATGAGCATCTTCGTCCACTGGTCATGAACGAGCGAGCGTTCCTCGAAGCTCACGTACTCGCCACGCACCAGCGTGCGGAGCAGCACCCTGTTGCGCATAATAAACGGCACGTTTCCGAGCGAATCCTTCTTGAGCGCGGGTTCTTCGGGCGCAAAGCGGAACACGAACTTCGCGGGAGCATCAGTTTCGACATTGACCTTGAAATACTTGAGGAGCATCGCCTTCACGGCGACAATCTTCTCGATGCCGTCCCTGTCGGGTTCGGCTGCAAGCGTATAGACCTGCTCGGAATCCTTGCTTGCGAGCGTCCACAAAAGGACGTTCTCCTGCTCCGGAAAATCATACGGAAGCATCGACGGGAGCGCATACTGGAAGCCCCTGCCGTCAAGCACCAGCTGGTGCCCGTGCAGTTCATAGCGGAGCCCGAATTCGGCGAGGGCCTGCGCAAAACGTTCCGACCCGCTGGCCCAGGCAAAATCGTCGAGCACGGTGCGCCCGTTTACCAACAGGCCCATCAAAAGCGTAAGGTCCATCCGTTCCCTGTCGGGATTCAACGCAAATTCCATTATCGTTCCTTAACTTCGTAACCCAGGTAACGGAGCAGCTTGACCGCGCGGGCGGCCTCGTCCTCGGTCTTGAAGGCAATCAGCAATGTGCCCGCTACGTTCTCGCGGACCTTCATGAGTTCAATGTCGCGGATGTTGAGTCCCTCTTCGGCGAGCGGATGCAACACGCTCAAAAGCGCGCCCGGTTTGTCCTTGAGCGGCACCGTAATCTCGAAGAATGCGGCAGCGGCGTTCCGGCCAGGAGCGAACAGGCTCGCACGGCCCTCGTTGCCCGCCTTGAAAATTTCTTCCAGCGAATCGGAACGGTCGGCGCATTTCCCACCGGCTACCGAACCGCGGGTCGCATCGAACGAACCACCCGCAGGCCTGCCGTCCTTTACCACGTCGAGTTTCTGCATCGCCTCGATTGTCGCGTTCACGCCATCGCGAACCTCGGTCAAGGCTCGCACCGTCTCGTCGCGATTGGTGACTGCGATATCGTGCCACATCGCCCACCCGCTTGCCGCAATGCGCGTCATGTCGCGGAATGCGCGACCCGCATAGTGCTGGTAGTTGTGTTCGAGCAGGCGGTCCGGAATGCTTGCCGCCAGAGTAGAACTGAGCATCTGGGGCATGTGCGAAACCCACGCCATGGTGCGGTCGTGGTGCTCCGGCGGGAAAACTACTGCGGAGGCGCCGAGGAACTTCACGAGTTCCAGGAGCGGCGCGTAAACGCTTTCGGCAGTTCCCTCGGGCGGGCACACGAACCAGTAGGCGTTCTCGAAAATAGCGGGGTCGTTGTATTCGCAGGTGCGCTTCTCGGAACCCGCCATCGGATGGCTGCCTACAAACTTGAACGGGGCCGGCAGTTTGGAACCTGCCCTGCAGATTTCGACCTTCGTGCTCCCGATATCGCTCACAAGGCACGCGGCGCCGTTTAATTTTGCGTCGATTGAATTCGCGCCGTTTAATTTCTCATTGGCCCACTTCACGTGCGAAAGCGCGTCAATCGTCTTCAAAATATGCAGAATCGGGCCACACAGCAAAATGAGGTCGCAGTCGCGGGACCATTCTTCCACCTGCGCGTATTCAAAAAACTCGTCCGCTAGTTCCAACTCGCGGGCGCGTGCAAGCGTCGCGGGCGAACTTACCGCGCGTATGACCGTCGGGCGCTTCGCCTGCTTGAGTGCAGAAGCGATAGAACCTGCCAGAAGTCCAAAACCCACCAAGGCAATCCGCTTCATCATTCCTCCACCTTGCGGGTCTCTTCCATAATCGTGCGGAAAATATTCACGATAGATTCCGGCGGGAGCGGTCCACCCGCCTTTACCGCCTTCTCGGCGACAGCGGCTAGCACCGCCTCTTCGCGGGCAGCGTCGAATACCGGCAGGCCCTTCTCTTTCTTGAGCTTGCCAATCTCGGTCGCGAATTCCGCCCGCCTGTTCAAAAGCGAGATAATCGTATCGGTAAGTTCATCGATGCGCTTGCGCCAATCGTCTATTTCCATGTGGGAATCCATGTGCCGAAAGATAGAAAAAAGAGGGTAATTTTATGCCTGCGCACGCTACACAGGGGCAATTTCACAAAAATTGGGGATTAAACGCCCCCTTTTTCGCACTTTTAGTACCCAATTTCTAGAACAAAGTAGCATAATTCCCCCGAAAAAGCCCTCGAAAGGATGGTATCTGGCTATTTCCAGGCCAAAAACATGCGTTTTACGCTCCGTTCTTTTATTACAAACTAATATTTTTAGCAAACAAACTAACAAAATGGGGACTAAACACCCCAAAAACACCCCATTTGGTATCCAATTTCGCCATTTTCGCGTTCCTCGCACCCCAAAAATGCCCAAAATCAGCCCAAAACATGCCCCAAACCTGCCCCGAACTCAGCACACTTGATACACTTTATTCATTTGCAACCTTCACACCATTGCGCACCCCACAAATCGAATCTATTTTACTTCTTGTGTATGGGCAGGAGATGATTATGAGCATTCTAAAAACACTCACCACTGGAACATTGGCGGTACTAGCCATGGCATCTACCCTCAGCGCAAAAGACTTCAGCGGTGCTGAACTCTACACCAATGAAGAATACACCTACGGGAAATTCGAAGCCCGCATGAAAATGGCCGCCGCATCCGGTACAGTCAGTTCCATGTTCCTCTACCAGAACGGCTCCGAACAGGCCAGCGCCCAGCGTTGGGTCGAAGTCGATATCGAAGTGCTCGGCAAGAACCCGAACAGTTTCCAGTCCAACATCATTACCGGCAAGGCCGGCGCACAGGTTACCAGCGAAAAGCATCACTCGGTAAGCCCGGCTGCCGACCAAGGTTTCCACACCTACGGCCTCGAATGGACCCCCGATTACGTCCGCTGGACCCTCGACGGGAAAGAAGTCCGCAGGACCAACAAGGGCGACAACAAGAACCAGGTCGAGAACCTTATCGGAACCCAGGGCCTCCGCTTCAACATCTGGTCTTCCGAAAGCGCCGAATGGGTCGGCAATTTTGACGAATCCAAGCTCCCGCTCTTCCAGTTCATCAACTGGGTCAAGGTCTACAAGTACACTCCGGGCCGGGGCGAAAACGGCAGCGACTTCACGCTCGACTGGACCGACAATTTCGACTCGTTCGATTCCGGCCGCTGGAGCAAGGGCAACTGGACCTTCGACGGCAACCGTGTCGACCTGACCCCGAACAACATCTACTCCAAGGACGGCATGCTGATTCTCGCCCTCACCCGCAAGGGTCAGGAAAACTTCAACGGGCAGGTTCCGCAAGACAACGAGCCCGCACCTGTTTCTTCGAGCAGCGTTACCCCGCCGCCGGAATCCTCCAGCAGCAGCGAGCCGTTCATTCCGCCGATGTCCTCCTCCAGCGAGCCCATTACGGCCATCCAGCAGGTTCGCACCCCGCAGATGCAGCCGAAGGAAGTCCGCGGCATAGTGAACGCGAAGGGCGCCCACGTGAAGGAAATCAACCGCTACCGCGTGAACTTCAAGTACTAGAAATTCTCCTAATCACTCCAAACAACAAAGGTCCGTGCAGCTTCGCGCCGCGCGGACTTTTGTTATTTTATGGGCATGCGCGAAGAACTGGCAAAGATAATCCAGGATATCCCCCACAACGACGGCGATCGGCTCCCGAGCGTACGCGAAATCATGAAGGCTTACGGCGTCTCCTCGAGCACCGTGCAGTCGGCGCTCAAGATGCTAGAGAAAGCATCGCAAATATGCCGCATCCAGGGCAAGGGATGCTTCTGGACATCGGGCGGAGTCGCTAAAATCTACGAGCGGCACCCCGCACCGCAGGCCAGGGAAAGCGCCTACGACAAGGTGGAACGCCTTTTTCGCGAGGACTGGGACCGCGGCACATTCCGCATCGACGAACCGCTCCCGCTCATGAAGGAACTCGCGCAGCGCTACAACGTTTCGCAGGCGATTCTCCGGAACTTCCTGAACGCGATGGTGCAAAAAGGCGCGCTGGCCCGTTCCGGAAGGCACTACAGCTTTATTCGCAATAGCAAAAACGAGCAGCCCGCATCGCTCAGCGAAATCATATTCGTAACGCGATGCAACAGCTGGGGCGGCTTTACCGCCGAAAGCGAACGCGAAATGGATTTCTTGCGCATGGTCTACAAGAAGGCGGGTGCAGACAACTACAAGCTCATATTGCTCGGCATGAACGAGAACAGCGGCAAGCTCATCGACCGTAGCGGCAAGACCCGCAAACTCGCAGACTACCCGAACGCCGTGGGAGCAATCCTCTCGACGCTCCTTATAATGCAGCCGCTAAAACTGATGCAGCAATTCGCGGGCATCCGCTACCCTATCGCCGTCTGGTGGGAGCAGCCCCTGCAAGATATCCCGCTCAGGTACCTGCAAAAAGAAAACTGGACTTTCTTCAATTCCACCTTCGGTACGGCCCCGGGGAAAGAAATGGGCAAGTTCCTTATCGCCCACGGGATAAACCAGGTGGCCTACTTTTCGCCCTACCACAACAGTTCATGGTCCATAGACCGCCTGCAGGGGCTACGCGACGCAGGGCTCTCCGTAATCGACTACACCGACAGCGAGTTTGCAAGCCCGTGGGACTACAAGCAGATTGCACGCAGCAAGGTGGAAAAATTCTCGGTCGAGGTCTACGCCCGCGAACTTTTGAAGCAGAAGATGGTTTTGCTCATGAAGAACCGCGATTACGAGCAGGTCGCAATCGTCTGCGTGAACGACGACGTGGCAAGCGCGCTTCTCGAAATGCAAGAAGAAGGCCGTATCGAAAAGCTCGGCCCGCTGTACGCCTTCGACAATTCCGCAGAAAGCTACATGTTGCGCCTTCCCTCCTACGATTTCAACACGCAGGCGCTTGTAGACCACATGTTCTACAGCATCGCAAACACCGATGCCTTCCGGATGCAGCGGAAGGTCCAGCAGATACTGGGCCAGGTCGTAGAGAAATAAATCAGTATAGATCCTCGCCTTGCTTCGACAAAACTCAGCACAAGCCGCGAGGATGACGAAGCAATTCGAACGCTAGTGGCGCTGGTAGAGTTCCAGCCCGAACTCCGGCAATGCCGCAATCAGGTGGTCCAGAATATCCGCCTGGATTCCCTCGAAATCTTCCCACACGGTCGTATTCGCGAAAGCATAAACTTCCAGCGGGAGGCCCAGCGGGGTCGGCTCCAGCAGGCGCGTCATGAGCGTCATGTCCTGCGCGACTGTCTTACGTGAACGCAGGTATGCCGTGCAGTAGGCGCGGAACGTGCCGATATTTGTGAGGTGTCGGGCATTGAGCATATCAGGGCTTCCAGAACCCTGAGCGATTCCCAACAGGCCCGCCTTGGACTCCTCGCCCACAATCTCGTGAATCTTAGCCTCCAGGTACGGAGCAAGAATCTTTATTTTAGATAAACTAGCAATTTCGTCCGGAGTAAGGAACCGGACCGTCTTCTGGTCAATATACATGGCCCGCTTGATGCGACGCACGCCGGAATCCTGCATCCCGCGCCAGTTGCGGAACGAATTCGTAATGAGGTCGTATGCGGGGATCACCGAGATGGTGTTGTCCCAATTGCGCACCTTCACCGAGGTAAGCGTAATATCCATGACCGTACCGTCGGCATTGTGGCGCTCAATTTCGATCCAGTCGCCCTTTCGCAGCAGGTCGGATAAGTTTATCTGTACTCCCGAAACTACACCCAGAATAGAATCCTTGAAAATGAGGATCAGGACCGTCGCCATAGCACCGAGAGCGGAGAAGATGATAACCGGGCTCTTGTCCGTCAACTGGCTCACGATGAATATCGCGGCAAGGCAGAACAGCGAGACCTTTATCGCCTGGAATATACCGTGCAGAGGGCGCTTCATCGTGCGTTCGTTTATGCCGTTAAAATGCTCAATCACGTCAAGAATCGAGCACGCAATCGCAAACGAAAGCAGCGTATACCAGATGTTCGCAATCCTCGAAGACACCTCGAAAAGCCACGTACTCGGGTCAAGAACATTCTGGACCGCGGCAGAGAACGCCGTCGCCGGGATAACCTGCAAAAGGCGCGAAGCCAGATGGCGTTCCACAAGAATCTTGTTCAACGCGCTCGGACTCTTTTTCGACCAGCGTTTCATTATCGGCATTACGAGGGCATAAATCGCGAGGAAAATAATCGCAATCGAAAGGACTACGATTCCGAAATGGAAGAACTCGCTGTCCATCTGAAGGTTTTCCACCTGCGTGGCAAAATCCTGCACTTTATTCATAGGCTACTTTCTCACTAAACGCATGATTCCCTGGCGGTTGAACTCGGGAGCATCCTTCGCGAAGGGGCTCTTTGTTTCTGCACGGAGCGTAAACACGCCAGCATCGCCCGCATCGACTTCCGTTCCCGACTTGGATGAGACCCCATCCACAAAAATCGAGTCCGCGACAACAGAAAGGATATTCTCCAATTCTTCCTGAGCCCCGTTCGTGCGCGAAATACACAAATCCGGCAGGCCAAACACCTCCAGCCCGAGCGTATAGAGCACGTCCGCACTTTCCATAAAGTTGATCCACGTGTCCATCGGGAATTCCGCATCACCGAGTTCCTCACGGAAGGCGGCCGCAGCCCACGCCGTACCCGACTGCTGCATATACACGCCGGTCGCCCCCGCGGCAAGCACCTTGAGGATGGCGGCATTCACCATGCGCAGTTCATCGGCACTCTTGAGCGAGCCCAGCAAAAACAGCAGCGACTTGTGCGAATCGATTGCACCCGCCTCTTCCGCAGAAATCTCGCGGTGTTCCTTGAAAATATCGGATAGACCAGCCGCAGGGGCATTACGAACAACGTCAAAACGCACATTGCAACCGGGCACGAGCAAGTTTTTCGCATCGGCACTCACCGATACTACGTCCGTTATCTTGAAGGGTTCTGCCACACCAACCGGAATCGGGAAAGCAAGTACAAACCTATTCATATCCATTCCTCTGCCCGAAGGGGCATCAACGTTTATCGCCTGTGCGAGATTTTATCGCCCACGCGCGAAAACAAGTCCTTTACCGCATTTTCGAGCACGCCTGCCTGCTGTGGCCGAGGGAGCGCGACATTCCCCTTGAAAGCATCGAGAAGCGATTCTACCGAAAGCCGATTCGCAGGAATACTTACCGCATAGCCTGCAGTGGCGAGGTCGCGCGCGAGTACCACCTGCTCGTACTGCCCCGGAGTCGGGACAAATATGCACTTTGCGCCCAGGTAGGCCATGTCCATTACGGTGCTATAGCCACCACGGCTAATCACCCAGTCAGCATCCCTTACCGCGCGGGCAAATTCAACTGTAGGCAGGTGCGTCACGAACTCGATATTCCCTTCGGTCCAGTGCCTGCGGGGGGCCTGCGGCTTCCCGAGAATCATCAGGTGGTTGCCCGGAACATCGCGCAGAATATCGCGCAGGCGGTTCTCGAACTGCGTGCGGGCAGGCTCAACACCCGAAATAACGGCAACAACCCGGTACTTGCCGGCATTTAAACTGCCAGCTTTTAAACCGCCCGCAGGCAACTCGTGCGCATTTAAACTGCCCGCGACCCGAGAGGCGCCGGAACAAGGCGCGTCAAATCGCGAGAGCGGGCCGACAAACCTGACCGCAGGCGCACCGCCCACCCCGAACGAGGCCCGCTCTCCGCGCGACGGCAAGTGCGAGAGCGCGCCCGCGTATCCAGGTGCAGTTTCCACATCGGGCACCCACACCTCGTCAAAATTCCTCATGCGGACACGGTGCCAGCGAATGCCGATACCCTCGAGCGCCACAAGCGCGGGCGGGAAAGCTGTCCGGCGCTGGTGCGTCATGTAAATGCTATAAGCCTTCTTCGAAAAGAACGCAAAACGGTTGTCCGAAAATAGCACATCGTAGCCGTGACGTTCCACCATCTCTTCGGCATAGCGATGCTCATAACGCATCACCGCATTCAGGTGCGCGCTGTTCTTCAGGAGCCACAGCGCCATGTTAAAGCCATATTTCGGGTACACGACGTTGTAGCCCGGCGCCACCCGCTGGCGTAGTTCCGGGAATACCTCGCGGAAGAATCCCGCATTCGCCTTCACGACGGCAAGTTCCACCTCGGCTCCTTGGGCCAGGAACTCCCGGATAACGGGCACGCAACGCGTCGCATGCCCCAAGCCCCAATCAAGAGGGGCTACCAGGATTTTCACCTAGCCTCCAGCCAGGCGTTCGCCCAGTCGCCATGGTCACAGTTCTTCTCGCCCGCCATGTCGATGCTCAGGTTCAGCTGACGCACGCCCTTCACGTCCACGTCAATCGCCTGCTTTTCCATCGAGTAGAGCCTCTTGGAGCGCAAGATTTCGCGGCCGTCGCCCGACACGATAAAGTACACGCCGTCACCGCAGGCGCTTTCGTCATCAAGCCCGATAACCGCATGCAGCACGTCGAACCCGCGGGGCAACGTGAAATCGATACTCGAATTCGCGTGGCTCCCGATACCGTAGCGGAACGGTTCGCCATCCAGCGTAAGCGTGTGGTGTTCTACCGACTCGTTCATCTGCGGGTCGCCCCACTCCTGCGAGAAACGGCCCATCTTGAGGCTCGAAAGCAGCACGACGTTCTCGCTCTCGCGGAAGAAGTCGCGGTAAACCACAGACGTATCGCCATCGGGCATCGAGCACACGAACATCGCTCGGTTCATACCCGGGTGAATCTTCGTTGAATCCATACGGAGCGAATCCGAAGGCACCGTCACGAGCATCTCGCCCTGCTTTTCGCCATTGAGCGAGTAGTCGCAGGCAATCGATTCCGGGAACCGCTTGTTCAGCACGATAATGCCTTCGCTCTCGTCCGAGACCATGAAGTTCTGCGCGTACTGCGAAACACCCTTCTTCGAAATTATCTTGTATATAACCAGCGGATAGCCAAAGCGCTTCGCATCCACCAAGATGCGCTCGTGCTTGTAGCTATCGAGAATCTTGTCAATCTGGTCGGTCGTCTTGAAGCCCACCACGCGGCTGTCACGGTTTACCTTGCCGTAGCCATCCTGCCCGCGCACCAGGTAGATGTTTCCGCCCGACTTTTGCATCCACGAGGCAAACACGTCGGTACTCCAGCCCTCGAAAGTGCGTTCGCTAAACGCGCTATGCCCCTGGGCAAGCATCTGCCAGGGTCTCGCATAGATGTAGATTGAATTTTCGGGCAACTTCGCGAGTTCCGTGTTCAAGAAGTCCTCTTCGCCCAGCAACTTGTTCTTGTAGTAGAGCATGTTGCTCTTGTAGCTGGGAGCATGGTAGAACATGAGCCCGAGCGAAAGGAGGCAGGCAAAAACCATCACGATTCCGGCGACGGCATCGCGCTGCATCTTGGACTTGAAGAGGCGCGAACCCGCAAAGAGGAGCGCGTCGTACAGGCCAAGCGCCATCAGGAGCGCAAACAGCGGGAGCGCCACCAGCACGTAGCGCTGGTTGATATCAATCGTGAACGTTCCCGACACGTTGAACATGATGACGAAAATCTGGAGGCAGAAGAAAATGCCCAAGATAAACCCGCGCACGTAACGGCGGAATACAACCATGCGGAGCAGGAGCCATACAGTCGCCACGAGCAAGATGACCGTGAACGTCGTGTAGAACGGGTTCACCATGATGCCGCCGAAAGCCGGGTCGACATCGAGGTTCATCATCGTCTGGATATTCGTCTTCAGGTTGAACCACAGGTTATCGAAGGAATGGGCCGCATGTTCCCCACCCTGGAAGTCGTAACCGCGATAGGCCGCCATGTTGTTCACGCTGGGCCAGCTCACCGCAATCACGGCGGCAACAAAGGCCGGCAGGCGGTAAGGCTTTTCGAGGAAGTAGCGGTAATAGTAGAGCGCAAACGGAATGAACGCAAACACGGTTTCCTGGCGGGTCTGCGCAAAGAACCCGAGCAGCGGGACCGTCAGCAAGAAATGCTTCCACGTTACCTTGTTCGCAGGCACAAAAGCATACCAGGCCATAAGGAAGGTCAGCAGGCAAATGTAGAGCACTTCCGTAGATGCAGAGCGCGACTGGAGCAGGTATATGGGCATGCCTCCCAGGAAGGCGACTGCAGCCAGTGCCAGTTTATCGCTCCTGAACCACTTCGACAGCGCGAGGAAGAACGCCAGCAGGCTCAACAGGTAGAACGGATAGTTCACCTTGAGCGCAGTATCGCGCGTCGGTTCCATGAAGTTGAACACGAGCGAGTAGACGAACCCGAGTGCCTTGCCCTTGAAGTTGTTCACCTCGCTCTTGCAATCAAGGACTCCATCCGTCCAAACGCCCTCGTTGCAGATGCCGCCCGTATGCTGGAAGTACATCTGCAGGCCCATTGATTCCCAGCTGGTCTCGTCGCTCAGTACACGGTGCGTATTGCTGATGTTCCCGAACACAAACACCGAGAAAATAATCATCAGGATGGCGAGCCCGCAAAAGGCCTTACCGCTCGGCAAAAACTCCCGGATATGCTTCGCGATAAACGGCACGTTCACCACCACGCCCGCAATGAACAGCACAAACGTCGAGAGGATGGCGTAGTAGCCCCAGTCGATGTCCCAGCGGCGCGCGTACGAAACGGAAAGGTTGTTGAATATGAGGAACGCGGCGACCAGCACGGCGACCGTGGTCGCAAGCATCACCGCCTGCGGCTTGCCCAGGCTGAGCGACGCCACCCACTCGCGCAGGGACGTGGTCACCGACTTCTGTTCAATCTTTTCTTCTACAGTAACAGTTTTCTCTTTCTTTTTCATAATAACTAGTTTGCTGAAATTCCAAGGCGTTCCATGGCAATTCTCTTGCCGGTCTGCACGTCACTCTTGCCGCTCCCGAGTTTCGGGAGTTCGTCCACCTTCACGACGGCACCCGGGAGCATGAGCGGCGGGAGGCCCACCTGCTTGAGCATGTCCTTCACCTCGTCTTCGGACTTATCGCCCGCATACACGAGCACAATCTTTTCGCCCTTGCTGCCATCCGGGACGGCAACCGCAAAGTGGTCAATCTCGTCGAACAGCGAGCATTCCGAAATCTTGAAGTCCACCGACCCGAGGCTCACCATCTCGCCACCAAGCTTTGCAAAGCGGCTGTAGCGGTCCACAATCGTGAGGTAGCCGTCCTCGTCCACGTGGCCCTTGTCACCCGTCTTGTACCAGCGCTTGCCGTTTATAACAGCAATCGCCTGTGCCGTACGTTCCGGGTCCTTCAGGTAGCCCTTCATAATCTGCGCACCGCCAATCAAAATCAGGCCATCCTCGCCCACGGCGAGTTCTTCCATGGTATCGGGGTCCACGATGCGGATTTGCGTTCCGGGCAGCGGAGCGCCCACGGTACCGGGCTTGTTGCCCTCGATAACCGTCTTGTAGTCGTCCATGAGCACGTCCTTCGTGTTCACCGCCGCCACCGGAGTCGTTTCCGTACAGCCGAACCCCTCGAAAATCTCGAGTTTGAACTTGTTGCGGTAAAGTTGGCGCACATCCTCGCGAATCTTCTCGGCGCCGGCGTAGATGCTACGCACATGCGAGAACATCAGCGGGTGCACCGCGCGGTTCAGGCCCCACATGCGCAGGAACGTGCCCGTGGCCACCATGATGCTCACCTTGAACTGGGCACACATGCGCGACACGAGCCTTGCATCCGTCGGGTCGGGGCAGGTCGCCACCGGCACGCCTTCCACAAGGCACAACATCGTCGTGATGGAGAACCCGAACGCATGGAACAGCGGGAGCGAACCCAGGAACACGTCTTCCGCAGTCGGCAACAGCACGCTTTCGCACTGCTTGATATTGCCAATCAGGTTCAGGTGCGTGAGTTCCACCCCCTTCGGGCGGCCCTCGGAACCGGAACTGAAGATGATGGTCGCCACGTCATCAAGGCTCACCTTCTTGAAGAAGCGAAGCTCCAGGTACCAGGCCGGCAAAAGCATCACGCGCAAGAAGTTCTTCACGAGCGTCGACTTGTGCAGTTGCCCCTTCAGGTCTTCCATGTAGTAGACCTTGTACTTGTCGAGCAACTTCTCCATCGGGAGGCCCTTCTGCTTGAGTTTCTCGACAAACACGCGGGCCGTAATAATCGTCTTCACTTCGGCCACGCCACAGCAGTAGTCCATCGTCTCGGGCGTGTTCGTGTAGTTCAGGTTGTAGACCGTCTTGCCCCTGATGAGGCAGGCCATGTTCACGATGATTCCCGGGCCGGAAGGCGGAATAAGCACGCCCACCTGCTTTTCGCCCTTCGTGAGTTTCTCGATCATGCCCGCAAACGAGAGCGCCGCCGTCGCAAGCGCGTTTGCCGAAAGGTGGTTGCCGTCGGGGCTATAAACGGAGGGTCCGCTGCCAATACGCTTCACCGTGCGAATCCAGGCAGATGCCACCGGGCGCAACTTGCGGATGTAACTCGTCCACGCAGTAATCGAGAGTTCCTGCACCGCGCGCTTCACCATCATCGGGTTGGAATCGAGCGGGAGTTCGTTGCCGAACGCGACAGAAATGATACGGCCACCGCTATGCACCATGTCCTTGAAGCCGGCATCAGCCATGGAGTAGCTACTCCCCCACAGCCCCTGCACATAGAACGGCAACAGTTTCAGGCGCGGCACATCCTTCACAACGGACGAGTAGTCCAGGCGGAAGCGGCTCATGTTGCCCGTCGAAGTCATCGCGTTTTCCGGGAACATCACCACGGCTTCGCCACGCAGCAAGGCCTTCTTCGCCTCCTCCATCGCGGGAGCAGGGTTCGAGATATCGAGGTCAATCGTTTCCATCTGCGAAAGCAACAGCTTCACGTACCACTTTTCAAAAGGCCTGCGCGTAATCACGAAACGCATCGGGCGCGGGCTCGCCATCTGGATAATCGCCCAGTCAATGTACGAAATGTGGTTACCCACCAGGAGCACCGGGCCTTCCCACGGAATGTTCTGCACGCCCGTCACCAAGAAGCGGTAGTGCATAGAGAGCACCGAGCGCAATAGCTGGCGCAAAAGCGTCTGCGGCATGGCCCACAGCGCCCACACCGTACCCACAAGGCAGACGATGCCGAGGATAAAGAACAGGCTCATCCGGTCGACAGCAAAGTAACGGATGGCGACAATCGCGAGGATATCGAAAACGAGAATGCTCAGGTTCTGCACCACGTTCGAAAGCGAGAGCACGTGGCCCGCGGAACGGGGCTTGGTATTGTAGAGCATCGTCGCGAACATCGGGAGCGCAAAGATGCCGCCACAGAACCCGAGAAGCGCGAACGCGATGGCGTTATACGGGCGCGGAATAAACGGGATAAGGAAAATCAGGACAGAAGCACCGGCCGTGCCCATCGGGATAAGCCCGCGCTCGATAAAGTTCCTCGACATGCGCATCGCAAACCAGAAGCCCGCGACAAGCCCGATGCCCGTACCGAAAATGGCATAGTTCGCAAGGGCATCCTGCGTAAACAGCGAGCCCGAGCTGAACTGGTCCTGGATGACGAACACCATCAGGAATATCATGACCCAGAAAATCGCCTGCCCGACAATCGACTGGCGGAGCGCCCGGTTCTTCCACGCCTTCGCCATCTTGCGGCGCGCGTACCTGAACGTAAGGAACTGCTTCCAGGGGAATTTCAGTGTTTCATCGTAGGCGCCGATAGACGGGAGCCGGATTGCAAAAATCACCCCCAGAACCTGCAGTGCGCCGAGCGAATAGAGCACGGGCTCGACCAGGTTCTCGCGAACGGCAAACGCAAGCGACACGCCCGCAAAGAACATCGCGCAGAACGTGACTATCATGAGAGTCCCGCTCCCGCTGGCAAGGAAGCGCACCCCTATCAGTTCCTTCATGTAGCCGTTCTTTGCCGGACTCTGGAACGCCTGCAGCACAAAGAAAAGCCCGACACCAGCAAACATCATGGGCAGGCAAGAATGGTACACACCGACACCGAACAACCCCAGCGGGAGAACCGAAAGCACCGTCGTCCACAGGAGCACCCGTTCCTTCGGGTGCTTGTCCGACATAAAACCCGCAGGCGTCAGCAGCAGCACGCAGGGCAACAGGAACAGCAGGTGCAGCACGTAGAACTGCCACGAACCCGTAGCCGTATACCCCATGCGGCTAAGGACGAGTTCCGTGTAGGCGATAATCGCGGTAGAGACCGCCACCTGCGTAAAAGCCAAACCAAAAAACGAGAAAAAGCCTTCGACCTTTTTCATCTTTATTCCTTTATATATCCAATCCGGCAAGGCCTGCGCCTGCCCTCAAGGTAAATATAGCAAAGGCCGAACAAATTTTTCCTATAATTAAAGAGGTATGCCCGTAGAAATCCTCTCCAACCATAGGAAATTCACTCCAAGCCGAGTTCTTGGAAACTCCGCAGGGCGTAACCAGAGTCAAGTAAAGAGACTTGCGAGTCTTCCCGAAATTCCAAGTTTTAGCTTAATTTGATCAACGTGGCCTAGGCAGACTTGCTCAAAAGCATAACCGCCCCACGCTCTGCGCCTTTACCCAGCGCGTCTTCGAAATACGCCTGCCCGTGCCGTCGTAGGCGACCGTCAGCCTGAACAAAGTATCACCGGATACTCCCGTAGGTTCTAGTCTAAATTCAACCGGCATACCTCCCCAATCATAGGAAATTTTCAAACCTTTGGAAGAGTCCGCAATCAAATATCCTTCGGAATTGTACTGATAAACATGTGCTTTGTAGATTAATGCCGAATCATTCTCTTAAAAAAATTGCATAATCAAAGGATTACATTTCATCTCTTGTCAAACACTTTCCTGTTCTATTATCTAAAAAGGATTTCAATCTCATAAACACTTTTTTATCACCTTCATACATAGATTGAGATAGTAAGGCATTCAATTTTTTTTTCAGGGCGTAGTAATCATCGTTGCATGATATTTCATTGCCCCATTCACCTAAATATATGCCATCTAACATTTTACTGGAATAATATGATATAAAATAAAAGGTCAATCGATCATCTTGGGGCAACCGTTTTACTAGATGAAATGAAGAATCCCTTAATTCCAATCCTTTTTCTTCATGTCCCTTCATTAATTCGAACTCAGACAAAAAGTAAAAACCTATTGCATCGTCTAGCATTTCACTTCGCGAATATGAAAACGAGGAGCAAAAAATAACGATAAGAAACGTGGATTTGTAGGTTTTTTAATAGTGGGTTCATGAACAACCATATTCATTACCGGTTAAGTTAAAATATATCCTTTTTTCTTGTTAAGTGGTATACCCTTGTGGTCTAGGCAGCCTGTTTTGACAGCCTATATTCCACCGGTGTCATGTAACCGAGCGAACTATGGAGCCGTTTCCGGTTGTAGAACAGCTCGATGTACCTGAAAACGGCCTCCCGCACGTCTTCGATGTCCTTGAAGTCTCGCCTGTAGGCCATCTCCTTCTTGAAGCTTGCGAAGAAGCTTTCCATGCAGGCGTTGTCGTAGGGGCAGCCCGGGGCGCTCATCGAGGGCGTTATCCCATTCTCCGAGAGCATCGTGCGGTAGCCCATGCTGCTGTACTGCACGCCACGGTCGGAATGGAAGATTAGTCCGTCGTGATGGCCGCGTTGCATGATGGCATTGGACAACGCGCGCTTGACAAGTTCCGTGTCGATGTTCTTGCTCACGGCATAACCCACCGCCTCCTTGTTGCATAGGTCAAGTACCACGGCAAGGTACACCCAGCCAAGCGTAGTCTTGACGTAGGTGATGTCGCCGGCCCAGACGGCGTTCAGACTGTCGGGATCGAACTTCCGCTGCACCAGGTTCTCGCTGTACATGGAGTCACATTTGCCCTTGCGGTAGGGTTTCCATTTCTTGAGCGTGACCGGATAGAGACCGTTCTCGCGCATGATGCGGCGCAGTTTCCACACCTTTACCTCGTCACCCTTGTCATGGAGTGCCGCCTGCATCTTCGGGCAACCGTACACGCGGTGGTTTTCTTCGAAGGTGTCGCGGACCTTCTGGACAAGCCGTTCTTCGCGGGCCTTCTTCTCGGCACGTTTTTCCTGCTGGCGCGACCACTGGTAGTAGGAACACTGCGGTATTCCTAGGGCTCTGCACATCTTCCTGACTGAGTATTTCTTGCGGTTCACGTGTATCGCCTCGCATTTCAGTCGTGTGGTCGCATAAAGATGTGCAGGGATTTTTTAGGATCTCTACCGTCTCCTTCTCGTCCGCAAGCTCCTTTTCACGCTTCTTCAGGAGTTTTTCCAGTTCCCTGTTCTTGGCGGCGAGTTCCTCGACGGACACCTTGCGGATTCGCCGTTCCTCGCGGTAGCTCGGCAGGTTGTGTTCCTTGCGGTACTCGTTTACCCACCGACCGACTGTATTGGGCCCGATTCCGAGTTCCTTGGCTATTTGGTTTGCTGACTTTTCGCCTTTCAGGACCAGCTTGATGACCTGTTCCCTTGTCTCGGAGCTATAGTTGATTTTTGCCATTGTTTTACCTTTTGGGGGTTGCGCAATGAATATAGTAGCTTATGCTACCCTCTTATTAAACTCCTGCATGGTCCATTATAACCTGTGCATTTTTTTCAACAGATCCTATAAAACCTACATTATCTTTTTTTTCATCCTTAAAAACCAAGCCTCGAATCACATGTCCCTGACCGTCAAAGACGCCATTAAATTTTTCAATTGGAATCCAAGGAACAACGTTTCCAGCATTTAAATTCTCATTTACATTGAGATCAGCAGTTAAAACGCCACATATTGGTGTTTTATCATTTAGTTTCACACGACTATTAGCAAATAACGCGAATTTCCAAAGCTCATCAGACGTTCCGATTTTATAGCAATCGTCTAACGAATGAACAGTCTCTGAGATTGCGTTCGATGATACCAACATTAAAAAAAGATAAAACACCAAATGCATAAATCTAATCAATCGTTTCAACAGGTTCTGAGGGTGGAGTTCCTATTACTTCAATAGAACCATAATCAATACGTTCATTTCCCTCCGAATCCTTCATAATTCCAGTCTCTGTACCCTGAATCCATTCAAACAATTTATTATAATCATCCTCACTTATATGTTTGAAATGAAAATCATCATCAGGGTCATCTACTTTCTCCACGACACTCAAACAACCATTTGTTCCTCTATGATACCTATGCAATCTAAAAGTTCCACGAGTATCGGCGCCTTTTTCAGGTTTAAACGTATCATGATATTTTCCATCACTGCCTTCAAATAATAACGAGAACCAATTTTTCCCTGAACGTTCAAAGATTTCATATTTTCCTGCTGGAATTATGCCTCCTTTTTTATTTGGATTATTATGATATCCAGAGACAGCATAAAAAGTACGAGACCCACGAGCAGGATTGTCATCTGTCAAAACAACTTGATTTGTACTTCTATCATAAGTTCCATGAACTTTACTCCCATCCGGATCAAATCCATTCACAGGATTATATCCATTCCCAACATACAGATACGGGCTATCAAATTGTCTTGCTGGATCCACGCTTATCCACATTCCGAGCATCGGGTCGAGATAACGAGCGCCGAAGTAGTTGAGCTTGATTTCGTCATCTCTTTCTTTGCCCGTAAAGTTCTCGGTAACCTTATCTAAGTCGTGCGGTCTCAGCTCAATCTGTTCACCGAACGCGCGGTAATCGTACGCGGCCTTGGTCTCGCCGATATCGGCATTGTTCGGATCGGTGGATGCCACTGTACCATACACGAGCATCGTCGAACCGAGATGGTTCTTCAGGTACCATTCGAACGTCCTGGACGCGTTATCATCGGCAGGTTGTGAAGCGTCCGCGACCTTGTAACGGCCGAGACCCTGCGGCATATTAACGACGACACTGACCCTTTCGCGGGAACCATTGTGGAACTCCTCGCGGATTTCCGTGCCGATGCCCGTGTAGTGCGTTACCTTGACCGTATCCCAGGTTGCCGCGGTCGCAGGCTTCGTCAGGAGCGTCTTGGAGATGCGCCTGCCCGACCCGTCGTACATCATCGCGAGACGGGTGCTGTCACTGGAATTTTCCTCATCCTGGAGCTTGAATTCGACCGGCATGCCTCTCCAATCATAGGAAATTTTCATGCGCTTGGACTTGTCCTCGACAAGGTTTCCTTCGGAATCATAGACGAAATTAGCCGTGTCGCTCATGTTGCGTTCATCAGCCGTTGTACCGCCCATGCCTTCCGCTACGGATTTCAGTCTGTTCGTACTGTCATAGTAAGCATATTCGCCACCTTGTGCGCTATCGGCCCTATGGGCACGGCGCTGTACGGTAATTCGGCCCTGCGCATCATATTCAAAGAAGTCATCAAAATAATCCTGGCTCAAGTCATCAGTCTTTGTCAATCGGTTTAGCAGGTCGTAATAATACGCCACTTCACGGTTCTGCACGAAATCCCGATTGCTATGCGCTATTCTCTGCGCCATGTAGCTGATGTTGCCGTTGTACTGAGGCGTACATTCTTCGTCACCGCAATCTTCGTAATGGAGCATCTCGGAATACCATTCGGCACCGTTCGCGGTCGTAACCCTCGCCGTCCTTAACGCACCGCTGATGTGGTAGGTATAGACAATAGTAAGAATATTGCCCATGTGAACCGACTTTACACTTCCGGTCGGATAGTACTCATAACGGGCGAGCAAAGTCTCGTCACCACCTCCGTTCTTCGAGAACAAACTGTCTATGCGGCCAAGGCGGTCGTAGGTATACCGTTCCACAATTTTTCGACTTGCCCCGCCACCATCCACTCCGTAGGGGTATTTTGTCGTCCTCGTCACCTTGCCTCCCAAATCGTATTCCGTCTCCACGGCGAGCATTTTCAGGCTGTCCGCAGGTGCTGTCGGGTCGTAGGCGTAGGTCGCCGTGACACGACCGTACTTGTCATAGGTATTTGCAGTCGAGACGCGAATCACATTCCCAGCACTATCGGCGGACACATCAGATACCACCGCCACCACGCGGGTCTTGCCGTACTTGAAGGCGTCAGTTTGGACCGACGCCGGATAAAGTTCAACGCCCAGGGTGTCCCTTGCGGGCATACGGTCGTAGAATGTACGGGTTATGGTGCCTGGAGTTAGTTCGGCGATAGTCGGGCTGTTCCTGTTCTGCACATCTCTAAAATGCACCCTTGCAGTCCCGCTGTCAAGCGACGATTTCCATTCGCCTGTATAGATTGCCCTGTCCAGGTTGTCGTAGCCGACAACGGAATACGCACCGGTGGCAAGTTTTAAAGAGGACATACCTCTTTTGAATATATATTTTTCAAAGCCATTCGCAACAAAGAAAGATGTTCGAACTCAAAAAAAAAGACCGGCACCTTTGCGGATGCCGGCCCAAATGTGCTTTACCGTCCTAAATTACTTCACTTCGAAGTAGTAGGTCTGGAGAGTCTTGCCTTCCTGGGAAAGCTGGATAATCTGCTTGCCCTTCGGGAGGTCGCCAGAAATCTTGTAGAGGTTTTCGGCAACGTAGGTCACCTGGAGGTCGGTAGCCTTGCTCTTATCCGGGAAGATACCCTTCACGTCGGTCTCGGTGAAGCCCTTGCAGTCCTTGTGGTTTGCAACTTTGTCTTCAACGGCAGCGAAGGTCTTCGCGACGAGCGGAGCGGTCACGGAGCTAGCATTCACGTAGAGCACGTTGAGCTTGCCGTCCACGACGAGCGGTGCGGAAAGCGCAATCATCTTGGAAGCCGGAGCAGCGGCCGGAGCGGCAGCCTTCTTGGCCTTCTTACCCTTCTTGCTCTTGGCCTTCTTGTCGGCCTTGGGTGCCGGAGGAAGCTTGGCGGTTTCGGAAGCGGCAGGCATCTCGAGGCGGTAGCCAGCGATGGATTCGGTGCACTGCGTGGAGAACAGCACCCATTCGTTGTTGATCTTGGTCGGGGTCTTCTCGCCCGTCTTGTACAGGCCCGGGTTCACCTGGTCACTGTAGATGTAGAGCTTGACCTTGAGGTTCGGTTCGGCCTCGGTGGTCTGGATGGGGTTACGGCTCTTCACGTACTTGGAGCGGCCGGCGAGGATGCGGTAGCTGCCAACGGGAACCTTATTGAACTTGAACTCGCCCTTCTGGAGTTCTTCCTTGTAGGGGTACTTTTCCTTGGTCGTTGTGTAGATAGTGGAGTCCATCCACACGGTCGGCATCGGGACAGGCTGTTCAGTGAACGGATCGAGCACGACACCTTCAATGGTACCAGTCTTGTCGCAAGCGGTCATGCCCATGGCGATGAGAGCGGCGGCACAAGCAGTCATAAGTTGTTTCTTCATCGTTTTTTCCTTGTGTTATAAAAACGGAATTGAATTTAAAAAAAAATGCCCCCCGCAAAGTGGAGGGCACAGAAAAGAGCCTAAAATTAAGCTTCTTCTTCGGCCTTGGCGGGTGCAGCCTTGCGGGTCTTGCGCTTTGCGCCCGTGATGTTGCCAGCGAAACGCTTGTTGAAGCGGTCGATACGGCCAGCCGTATCCACGCGATGCTGCTTGCCCGTCCAGAACGGATGGGTATCAGCCGTGATTTCCAGGGAAATCACGCTATGTTCAACACCATCGATAGTCTTCTTTTCGGCGGAAGACTTCGTGGAGCGGGTGATGTATTCTTTACCCGTATTCGCATCGACGAACACGACCGGTTGATAGTTAGGGTGGATACCTTCTTTCATTTTTAAACTTCCTATTGAAGTGATTAATTGGAGTTCCAAATTTAGCAGATTTTGGCGAATTTGGCAAGATACGGGCTCTTTTTTTGTATTTTTTAGGGTATGAGAACGCTCAAGAGTTTAATTGCCGTGCCCGTTTTGGCCGGTTTTGCGCTTTACCTTGCCGCCTGCAACGACGAACGCCCCGTGGCAAAAGTCATCGTGGTAGACCAGAAAATGCCGCTCATCGAGTGGCCCGACAGCATTTACGTGAACTCGCTCGACTCCATTTTGGCACTCGAGCCCGTCAAGAAGTCCGCAAACGAGAAGAAAGACGTGAACCTCACGTTCAATTCCAAGAGCGCGCCCGTATTTAAGCTGCCGAGTTCCGTAACCGGGCAAAAAGGCGGGCCAAAGCAGCCCAGTACCGCAGAAATGCTCAAGAAAATCGCCGCCGAAAAACAGGCGCGCGAATCGGGCAAGACCGCCCCGCAAGGCCGGAGCGACGACATTTCCGGCAAGAAGGCGGAGGCCTTCAGCGACAAGTTCGTGAACGCGATGAGCGCGCTGCAGTCCGACCCGAACAACGCGAGCCTCTACAAGATGGTGACCGCAAACGACGAGGATTTGAGCAAGCTTTTGCGCCGGACCTACGGTGCAGGTTCACAGACCCTCCCGCTGTTCTTTGCAAAGTCCGCACTGCAGACAGTAAACCCCGGCATCAATCTGGATAACCTGAATGCCGGGGATAAAGTGAAAGTCCCGAGGATTTAATTAAAGCACGCCCTTGCTGCTGGGAACGCCCTTCACGTTACGGCTCGGGGCAACGGCCATGGCCATCGCGCGGGCAAACGCCTTGAAGATGCTTTCGAGGCAGTGGTGGTTGTCGTTTCCGTAGAAGAGTTCCACGTGCAGGTTCATGCGGGCATTCTCGCACAGACTCTTGAAGAAGTGCTCGAACATGCTGGCCTCGATGCCACCTGCCATGGCAGCAGGCAGGTTCACGTTCCACACGAAGCCTATGCGGTTGCTGAAATCGAGGCAAACGCGGCTCAGGGCCTCGTCCATCGGAACAAAGTAAAAGCCGTAGCGTTCGATTCCCTTCTTGTCTCCAAGGCATTCCACAATCGCCTGACCGAGCACAATCGCGATGTCTTCCATGCTGTGGTGCATATCGACAGCGGTATCGCCCTTGCAGGTGAGGTTGAGCGTAAAGCCGCCATGCACCTGGAACAGGTCGAGCATGTGGTCGAGAAACGCGTTGCCGGAATTGACGACCCCGCGGGAAGCCTCGTCCAGGTTCAGCGAGAGTTCGATATCGGTTTCGCCGGTCTTTCTCTTGATGTTCGCGGTACGCATTAGCGGCCTCCCTTCGTCTTCACGATTTCGCCACCGAACACGCGGAACTTGGCCACACGGCCGTACTTCGATTCGGGGATCTTCGTTTCCTTGCCGTTCAGGAGCATCTTGGAAATTGCACGCGGCTCGCCAATGATTACATACAACGTATCAGAAGTTTCGTAAATCATGCGGGCGTTCTTTTCGGCAATATTCGCTTCCTTCACGAATGCTCCGTCTTCCTCATGGCGCTTGAGGCCCACCCACGAACGCATAGCGCCCGAGCCCAAAAGTTCCATGTGAGTCTTGCCCGAGGCGGCTTCCGCATTTTCGGAAGTCTTCGAGGCAGAAGAAATGAAGATGGTAGCCGATGCCGGGAGGTCGGACTTCTTCACGGCCTCGTCAACAACAGCCTGCGTCACGGTCTCGTCGGCCTTCTTCGCGGTATCAGTTTTGGCCTTCGCCGCAGAATCTTTAACGACAGAATCTGTCACAGCCGTATCAGGAGCAACAGCTTCGGCACCTTCGGGCATCTCGGTGATATCTTCAACCGGAGCAGGCGGTTCGTTCGCTTCGACAGAAGCCGTTTGCGGGGCCTGCGCAGCTGCCTCGCTCTCGCCCATTTCATTCAAGAAATGAGAGCCGACCACAAATGCCAGTACGAGCAAGACGATAACAATAGGCACTGCCTTGCTACGCGGTTTCTTTTCCTCATCGGTCATCGGGGAAACCTTCACGGGTTTCTCGGGTACCGGAGAAAGCAGGCTCGAGAACTTCTTGCCCGATTCCATGTAGTAAAAGTCGAGAATCCTCTTGGATTCAAGCCCAAGCTTTTCGCAAAGGGAATTGAGGTAGCCACGGACGTAGGCTTCCACCGGGAAGGCCTTCCAATCGCCACTTTCAATCAAGGTTATGTTTTTTACTGTGAGTTTCGTCACAGTGGCGAGTTCCTCTATGGACATTCCCTTGGCCTCGCGCACGCGGGTAAGGTATGCCCCAAGGCGTTCGTCGGGGCGCTTGTCTTCAATAGGGTTCATACTCATACATCTACCTTCTGCCTTGCAAGCATTTCGAGCGTCAGGGCCACGGGCAAGCCCACGACGTTGTAATAGCAACCTGAAATCGATTTGATAAGGCGGGCTCCGCGGGTCTGGATTCCGTATGCCCCCGCTTTATCCATCGGGTCCTTAGAATTTACATAATCTTTCAGCTCTTGTAATGTGTTCTCCCGGAAAACCACCTCTGTTTCTTCTCGTTGAGTATCAACGACTTGCGAATCTTTTGCAAGTGCGACTCCGGTAATAACTTTGTGAGATTTTCCGTTCAATTTTTGTAGCATTTCAAGGGCTTCTTCGGAGGTTTTCGGCTTCCCGAGGGGCTTCCCGTCCAAAAAAACTAGCGTATCGTACCCGAGCACATACTCTCCGGGCCTCATTTTCGAAACGGCGAGCGCCTTCGCGGCGGCATTCTCGCCAGGGAAATCGAGCGGGTCTGCGCTCCTGGGGCGTTCCTCCTCGTTCGAGACAACCACCTCGAAATTCACCCCAATCTGGGTGAGGATTTCACGGCGCCTCGGCGAACCGCTCGCCAAAATTACTTTATTTGTAACAATATCACTCATTGAACACTCCACATTTCACATCACACATTTATCAGTTCGTATCCGTGCTACCTGCGTTAAGCTTGATATCGGGCAAGTCCCTCACGTAAATCGAGAAGCTCCAGCCTGCAGCGGGGCCCGTGGGAGTCCACGTAAAGTCGAGTTGCCAGCAGTGCAACACCCTGTTGAACGTAAACCGGTGCGTCACGAACTTGCCCTCGTTGTAATCGTACTGCGTGCTGTAAGAAACTTCCCAGTTTACCGTCGGCTGGAAACTTGCCGAAATCGAAGTCGAGTGGCTCACGTTATCCTGGAACAGGTCCTTCCCTACTCGCGTACTCGAGAACGAATAGCGGTAGTTGAGCCCGAGCGACCACTTCTTCATCTCGTACTTGTTCATCTGCGAAGGCAGGCCCACGTTGAACGTTCCACTCCAGTTAAAGCTGCGGCTCAGTTCATAGCCCCAGTACGTGAGTTCCGGGAACCTTACCTTGTTCGGGTCGTCCGAATACTTGTGGTACAGGCTGTGGCGCGTAGTCACGGTAAACATGTAGTCGGGCAGAATCTGCAGGCCGAACGTAGAATTGATGTCCGAAAAATTCAGGGAATCTGCCGCAAAGTTGTACGAAACGCTATGGCGCGTAGTAAGCAGTCGACGGTTGCCGTACTGGTCCTCGACCGCCTTCGCCGTATCGCCCTTCGTGGTATCGGGCTTGTGGCCCACCACCTTCAGGTACTTGATATCGAAGTCATTGCCGAGCGAAAGACCTACGGTCTGCTGTTTCTTCTGGAAAGGCGACTGGCCAAGTAACGGGTGCGGGGCAAAGTACTTCGCCGTATCGATTTCGGGCGCGTACGTGTACGACACGCTCGGCGAAAGGATATGCCTCACGCCCGTAAAGCGCCCAATTTCAGGCACCCAGATGCCGTACAGTTTGGTATCGGCGGTAAGGCTGTAGTTGTGGTTGTACGCAAACTCTCCGTAACTATCGTGCTCCGGGTCGAGGCTTGTACGGCGCTTCCAGTACTTGCTCGAATCCTCCGGGTTTATCCACGACTGTCCGGTCCAGTACCCGCTCCAGGTGGCCCGCGGGGTAAGGTTAATCACGTTGAACAGTGAGCCCGAGTAATCCAAAGAGTAGGTGCCGGAATAACCCACGTACTTCGCAAGCGTATCTACATCGAGCGTGGTGTCGCGGCCCTCGCGCGTGTGGTAGTTGAAGCGGTTCGTAAAGCTGTAGTTGAGCTTTTCGAGGTATTTCCAGAACGAGTTGTCGTCGATGGCAACGCCGTCGTCACCGCTATCGAAATTGAACAGCGGTCCGTTCATGCGGAACTGCACGTCGGGCAACTGGCGTTCCACGTAACCCGTCTGCAGGTTGTTGGTCTGGCTCGCCTTCACCGTAAGGCTCTTGTTGGTACCGAACCTTCCCGAATACGTGAGGTACGCGTTCGCCTGCTGGTTGAGGATTGTCTCGGCATCAAGCGCCTCGCGGCGTACGCTCTGGTCACTCACGAACGAACCGGTACCCGTCAAGGTGTGCTTGCCATCGGGCGTCAGGTTCTGGTTGTGCGAGAAGTTGATGTCGTAGCCGCTGTTGTCGAAGTTGAATTCCCGGAGATACGCCTTGTACGACACGTTACCGTCGAGCACATAGCGCTTCTTGTAACGCACCTGGCCCGTGATAGTCGACTTCTCGAAGCGAGCCTCCTCGCCTTCAACAATATCGCCCGAAAGTGTCGCATCCCAGTAGTCGTTCGGCGCATAGTAGAAACCGAGGTTACTCAGGTAGTAGCCCTGCACCTGGTCGCCACCGAACTTGGGAGTGAGCAGGCCCGACTTGCGCCCGCTCTTCAAGGGAGCGACGATCATCGGGAGCACCGCCACCGGCACGTCGGCGATGTTCAGCACCACAGGCCGTGCCGTAATTGTCTCCTTGGGCTTGACCACCATGCGGCGACCGTAGAAGTAGAAATGCTGGTGCGTAGAATCGTTACAGGTACTAAAGTCGCCACGCGCAATCTGGATGCGAGAATCCGGGAGCCTGCGCACCTCCATGCCGTTCAGCTGCTGGTTATCCTGGTAGGTAGTCGCGTAGTAGATTTCGCCGATGCGGCTGTTCATGTTGTACTTGAGTCGCATGCCCGAAAGCGAAGGGTTCTTGGTTTCGCGGAGCACGGGCTCGCCCGCCGCCGCAAGCACGGAATTCTTCTGGTCGAACCAGATGGTATCGGCATCGAGTGTCGCCGTGCGGTACTTGAGCTGCGCGTTGTTGTTCAGGTTGAACGTTTCCTTCTCTACATCGTAAATGAGGTCTACCGCGCGGTACTCAATCGTGTCCGTCCCCGTCGTGTCGTTCATCCAGTCCACCTCGGTGGTGTCCTCGACCGGCTGCTCGCGTTCCTCAAGTTCAAAGCGCGTCATGTCCTGGCCGAATGCGGCAGGAGCAATGAAGGCCGCTAGCAAAAACAGCAAAACGGCCCACAGCAGACTATGGGTTCTAGACAAAATCACGTTGCGGCAAATATAGGAATTAGTTATTGGTCTTTGGTCATTAGTTATTGGTTGTTGGTCGTTAGTTGTTAGAAAAATATGGCCGCGAGACGTTTATTGCGAAAGGCCCGAGCCCTCAATTAACTTGTTCAAAAAAAAGAACCCCCGGCGCGAACCGGGGGAACAACAAGCGACCTTTAATTAAAGGCTACTTCAACACGGCGAACTTGCCAGACACGCCGAAGGACTGCTCAATGCTCACCATGTAGCGGCCGCTCGGGAGGTTATCCCCATTCCAAGACACGGAGTTGAAGCCAGCCGGAGCGTTATCCACGCGCACGGAAGCGACTTCTTCGCCGTTCGGGCCAGAAACCTTCACGACAGTCGTACCTTCGGTCTTGAGCGTAAACGCGATGGTGTTGCGGTTAAAGGACTTGAGCGAAGCGCCGTTGGACTTCGCCTTCTTGTTGGGCGCAGCCTTCGGGCCAAATTCATCTTCCTTCTGCACGAACACGCCGTTCAGGTGCTTTGCAGAAACGCCCTTCGCATCGCCCGCCACCACGGTACCGCGGCTGAGGACGGCAAGCAACTTCTTGTTGGCTTCGGTACCGCTTGCAAACGTCTCGAGTTCGGCGCCGTTGAATTCCTTCTTGTCGCCGTACCAGGCGCTCACGGATTCCTCGTCAAAATCCTTCACGAGCATGGAAGCACGACGCACCACCACGGAAGCCGTATCGCCGTTGCTCACGTAGGTGAGTTCGACCGGTTTGTTCACCTGGCCGCGAATCTGGCCCTTGGAGAACTCGATGTTCTGGCCCTTCAGGGAAACGCCATCGACAGCGACAATCACGTCACCGGTAGCAATCTTGGTATCGGCAGCAGGGCCACCGGGAATCACTTCGGCAACGTAGACACCAGCCGGGACCTGGTAGATGGTAACGCCAATACCGCCGAAATCTTCGTCGGCCATGACAGGGGCTGCGGCAAGGGCAGCCATCAGGGAAAACTTAGCAAGCTTGTTCATAAGATCTCCTTACAATTTATCCTTCATAAATATACAATAAATAATCGTACCGGCAACAGAAAATGTCAAATATTTGCCCCAGAGCGGGCTTTTTTACACAACTACTTCGCAAGACCAAAGCGTAGCGGGCGTTCGCCCTTCACGCGGAGCACGTACACACCACGTTCAAGGGTTTCAAAGCCGACAACCTCACCCTGCGACACGCGACCGTTCATGACAGTACGGCCACGCAGGTCCATAACGGCATACGGCAGGTTCGAGCCCGACGCAACGGTAAAGTTCATGTTGCCCTCGCCCATGCGCACCTGCGACGGGCGGGCCGTAGCAACAGCAAGAACCTTCGTAGAGGCAGGCTTCTGGGTCAGGCCGTAAAGGAAAGAGAAAACCTTCTCGCGTACCTTCACGCCGTAGCCGTCCTCGTCATAGAACTCATGCGGCATGTCGTCGACAAAATACGTCTCGTGTTCCACGTCCTTCGCCTTGAGCACGGAATCCACAACAAAACTCCCGTAAAGCGTGGGCGTATTGATGCTTATGGAGTTGATTCCCGCAAGCTTGAGCATCATCATATTCACGCCCAGCGTATTCGCGAGATTCCCGAGAGGCCGGCCCGTCTTGAACAGCACGGTGCTGTCGGCAGTCCCATGAACGAGAAGGACCGGAGATGCAGTTTCTCCGATAATGGAGGGGTCGTGAACGCCACCCCACAAGGCAACAGCCGCATTCGCCTGCGAACTTTCACCCTGCACGCCGTAATTGTCTAGTTCGCCCAGGTCCGGAGCGTCGTGTGCAACGGCAGGAACCTCGGAAGGCTTGTCCATGTAGATGTTCTCGAGGGCAAGAATCGCTCCCGCGCTGTTGCCCAGCAGGTAAATGCGGTCCTTGTCAATCCCCAAGTCAGAAGCCTTGGAACGCACGTAGCGGACTGCCGCACGTACATCCTGGATTCCACGATAAACGGTACGCGAGAAGTTCAGACTATCGATGGTGAGCACCTTTTCTTCGAGCGTAGCCGTAATGCCCAGGCGGTACTGCACCGCAATGGCGACAAACCCGCGAGCGGCAAGCGAATCGCAGTACGTCACCGACTGCTGTTCCATATCGTCCTTGGAACCGGCGGCAAACGCGCCCCCGTGCATCACGAGCACCGCGGCGCGCTTCTTTTCGGTATCGCCCTTGGGGGTATAGATATCCATGTGCAGGTCGATAGGCGCCATGTCCGTCTCACTTTCGTACAGGTAAACGCTGCGCCCCTGCCCCATAAGCGCAGTCATCGCCGTAGAAAGCGGGCTAAGCAAACTCAGGTGGTTCACGTCCGTCGCATAAACGACGTCGCTTTCCACATTGACATCGAACATGCGGTCCTTGTAACGTTCCGCACCATACGAAGCAGAAACAGCAAGCCCCAGGGCTAGAATAGCGGATAGAACTTTCATGGAATATCCTTATTAAAGCGTTCTACCCGCAATAATAATAAATTATTGGGCTCCGCTATCGGTCCGGATAATCCATGCATTATCCGCATCGGCGAAATCGACGCTGTACTCGTAATCGGGCTTGTAGCCGAGAGCATCGCCATCAACGGACTTGCCACCCGCCGTGAACAGGTTATCCTTCATCGCGACAAAGCCGACCGTCGAATCTACCGGAGAGTCGTCCTCGTTATACCAGCGGTAAAGCGTCACGGCCATCTCGTTATTGAAAACGTTGGATTCGACAAGGCAGCGTGCAGAATCAGAACAGACCACACCAGACAACTCGACACCATCGAAGAAGTTGCTGTAGGCATGGAGCACACCGCCATGCGATAGAACGCCATCTCGGCTCAGGCCCGCAAAGTAGCTGTGATGCACTGTCAGGCTCTGCGCGGTATCCTTGATGATATCGCCCGAAAGTCCAAAGAGCACTCCCGTCTGCGCATTTTCGAAGCGCGACCAGGATATGGTCACGTTGTGCGAGCCGCGTTTCACGTCGAGTTCCACAAGCGGGTATTCCTCGAAGGTGCAGTGGTCCACCCACACGTGATGCGAACGGTTGTGAATCGAGAGCGCCCTGCGCGAGCTGGTATCGAGCACGGTTATCGCGGGAGCCGTAAACGTGATGTTTTCGAAAATCAGGTTGCTCGATGTTTCGGTAAGGATTCCCATGCCAGCAAAGCGCACGTCGCGCCCGCGGCCATCAAAGGTCTTGTCGTTCTTGAGGCGGAGCGGAGACTGCAAGTTATACGTACCGCTCTTCTCGAAAAGAATCCACGTGGGGCCTTCGCGATAGGCACAGTCACGGAGAGAACCCGGAGCGATTACGGCCGAAGTTTTCGCATTGCCCGCAGAATCCACCTCCGTCGTGTCCTCGACAATCAGGTAATCTTCCGTCGTGGTGACGATGCAGATTTCGCCTTCCGCCCTAGAGATGTTGCCCAGGGTATCGGTAATGCCCGCAGCACCCAGAGTACCGACAGCATAGCCCTCCATCTGGGCTAGCAGCGCATCGTGTTCGCTCCAGTCCTTCTCGGGATACTTGCTCGCTACCGGTTCACGATTCTTGAACACCTTTATTTCGGATTCGGGATCCGTGCAATCTACATACAAAGTATCGCCCGGCACAAAACTGAGCGTAGCCGAATTCTTTTCGGCAGCATCGGTCACATGCACATCGAATGCCCCCACCGGGAGCGAGTCGATCACGAAATGCCCGGTACTATCGGGAACCACGTAACGGTCAAGCCCCATCACGCGAATCACGGGAGATTCTTCCCCGAGGAAAACGTACCCCTCGATTGTCGAAAGTTCACCCAGCTTGACTGTTTCCGACCGAGCCACGTTCGTATCGAGCGTGAGATTCATGACAGCACCCGAGGCCCTGGAATCGCGCACGTTGCGGACTTCCAGCGCATACTTTCCCGGTTCGGCCACAATTTCCACAAAGCCAGCCTCGTCCGATTCCACCCATGCCGCACCAGAGGCGCCATCGCTCAGGTAATCGTTCGGGAGCATGCGCACGCGCGAATGACCCGCAGGCGACCCGTCTGCAAGTTGCACCTGCAGGGCGATTGTCGATTCCGCCTCGGTACCGCCGGCAACCTTGCCGTCGTTGCTGCACGCCGTAAAGGCGAGCAGCGCAGCCGCCGCAACGGGCATGCACCATTTCATTCCACACACCTTACTCATTGTTCACCCTCCCCAGATTTTTCCGCAGAAGGCTCCACACCCTCGTTCATCTCGAGCCCGCGTATGCGGCGCTTGCGCCCTCGGCGCTGCGGCGGCGGATACGGGTCCGAAAGCGGGAACAGCTGCATCCCCAGCTGGAACACGCGATTGGGCTTTTCGCACTGCGCCACCTTCGCAAGGATTTCCCTGCGGAAGCGGCGAACCATCTCGACCAATTCCTTGTAGGTATCCTCGTTGCACGCAAAGGCGAGCGTCGAAAGGTTGCGTTCGCCGCGGTCAAAGCGGTCCATCGCATCTTGCGCCACGTTCAGGTTCTGCTGGATATACGAATTCACCGCCGTGCTGTAAGATTCCGAACCGCTCGAAATCAGGCCCTGCGTCTGCTCGTAGAAACCCGTCTCGGGATTCTTCTTGATCATCGAGAGGCGTTCGAGAAGCGCAATGGAGGAACGCACCTGCGAACCCGTAATCGGCGGGCGCACCATGAGCCCAAGGGCGGCATCGTCGCCCACGTACGGGTAGAAAGTCACAAGTTCGCGGACAACCGCGTGGTACCAGTTGTCGAAGTATTCGAACTGGTCTTTCGCCACGTTCTCGACCTTGCATTCCTTGGTGGCGACAAGCTTTTCAAGATACTGCCTGCTTTCGGTGTGGGTCTTCGCCTGGTTGAAGGCGACCATGTCGGCAAAATACGCCTTTTCGCGTTCGTCGTTACAGAAAATATCGGCAAAAACAGAAACAAGCCGGGCAGTCAGGTTGCGCTTGCCCTGCAAAATCTTGTTGAACATCGACGCGTCGAAACCGGCACGCTCTGCAATATAGCGGTGGCTAAAGCGCCAATCACCCGCATGGCGTTCCTCGTAAGCGTCGCGCAAAAATTCGCGATAGTTCAGATACTCAAAAAGATTAATCATTTCACCCTAAATATAGCAAAAAGTCCACACTTCACAGCATAAAAAAGTCAACAATCTATAAAAGTGTGAGCAGGCGCAAAGATTGCACCGGCCCACCCAATATCAGCGTTCGAAGTAACGACCCTTCGGGAGCCTGGAATGCGTTTTTTCGCCGGGAACCACACGCCCGAGGGCGTTGTAAGTATTCTTCACGGCAGGCTGCATGGTCACGGCACGTACCGGCACAATGCGGGTCGTCGAAGAGTCCGCAGGACTATCATTTTTCACCTTCGCGGGGCTGCATCCGGTGCGATATACGCCCTTGATGTCGAAGGCAATCATGTCGATATTCGGTCCGCCGTCTGCCGAGGCAGAAGCCAGTTTCACCTTAAAGTCAAGAGCATCCACCCACACGTCCTCGACATAGGCGGTATCCCACTTGTCCCAGCTTCCGGTCGACTTGAACGTCACGTCGTACTCACCGTTATCAACAGTCACCTTCATGTCTCGATCAGAATTACCTACGAACGAGTAGCGAATCATTACGCGGGCGTTCGACGCGGACTGGTCCGATGTCACATTGTAAGTTGCCGTACTGTAGGCGGAGTTGTCAAAATTGAAGAATCCCTGGCCCGTATAGCCTTCGTGGTTCGCCTCGGTCCAGCCATCACCCACTTCGGGGTTAGCCATGTCAATCGGAGAAGGCCAGGCTTCGTCGGCAACACCGTCAAAACAAATTTTCGGGTCAAACGAACTCGACGATTCAGGCCCAGCGGAGCTGGAAGAGGTCGGGCTATCGCCAGAATTTTCTTCGCCGTGCGAAGTCGGCTGGCAAGCGGGCCCTCCGTCAAAGACAGCCGTATAGGTCGCAGCGCGGTAGAGGGTCTTTTTCCCGTAGTAGTTCGAATCGGCAGAAAGCTTATTGCAGTCGTCATCGTACCAGCCAACGAACTTCTTGCCAAAGCTGCCGGGGCTCACATGCAAAGTAAGCGGAACGTCGCCAGGGAGTTGCTGGTTATGCGTAATGAGGCCCTTGCTGTTCGAAATATTCGCCTTGACCGTAAATGCGTAGCGCGGCTTGAGGGCAGACACGAGCTGTGTCAAATTCGCCTTGTTGTCGGCAGAGATGTACGATTCATTTTTCAGGGCACTTTCAAGTTCCTCGGCAATCCACTGGCAATGTGCAATGGAACCCGATTCCTGGAAGTGCGTCGTTCCGTCGTTGGTGACACCATCCGGGTAATTCGGGTATTCTCCCTTTAGGAACATCTTGAACTGGTAGCGGGAAACATACGCCGGGTCCCAGCTCTTGCTGTAGGCGTTGTAGGATTTGGCATTCAGGTTCACATAGACAGCGCCGTTTTTCTTGGCGAGTTCTTCCATCTTGCCGACAACGTTGTATTCAGTAAAGATATTGCGGCCATTCGCCCCCATGTTCATGTTCATCGGGGTCACATATACCAGGGTAACGCCCGCACCTTTAGCCACATCGGCATACTGCTGTAGCCAGTAGCCAAGCGAATCAAAGGGGACCTCACGAGGTTTGCTTCCAAAATAGCGGTCGTTATGCCCGAACTGAACCATCATGACATCGCCCTTCTGGAGATTCTTCTTCACTTCGTCCAGGCGGCCTTCCTGCACGAACGTTTTGGAACTGCGACCGCCGATAGCGTAGTTCACTACCTGGACGCGGGAACCGTCAAAGAAACTCCCCAGAATCTGCCCCCAACCCGTTTGCGGGTAGGCATTGTCCTTGTAGTTGCAAACCGTGGAGTCGCCAATCACGTGGACCTTAAAGCTCGTAGAATCGCTCACGGCGACACCCGCAAACACGGCAGCGGCGATGAGGAATTTAAACACTCCCTTCATATCTACCTCACCTTGACCCAGTTTGCGTTAAACTTTTCACTACCCGAGCGGACAACGACGCGGTAAAGACCCGCCGTGCGCACAGTTTCGGACAAGTTCATTTCACCCGCAGAAGCGGTCTTGCGCATTACCAGGCGGCCACGCATGTCAAATACGCTCACGTCGGCATCACGCACCAGAGAGAGCACGCTGCCACGGAGTTGTACTCCCGCTTTTGCGGCCACGCCGCGCAGAGCTGTCGTCGACGTATCAGTCGTATCCTTAGTTGAATCCTGAACTTCGGGGCAACCCTCGCTCACGCGGCACACGCCTGCAAGGCTGAAACCGAAGGCATCAATGTTCGGCGCGCCGTCACTCGTAAGCGACATAATCTTGAGTTCCGTTTCACCCTGCGGGGCATCCATCACCACGTAGGCCGTATCCCACTTGTCCCAGGCACCCGTAGGCGGTGCACTCACGAGGTAGTCGTGGTCCAGATAGGCATTGAACATGCGGTCAGAACTTCCGCCATTGGCGTAGCGCACGGCAAGCGTCACGTAGCCCGCCGCCGGGAACTTGACCTTGTAAGAAGCGAAAGACGTCTGCGAGTTTTCAAGATTGAAGAAGCCATCGCCCATAAAGCCGGTCCAGTTGTTTTCCTTGTAGCCGACGCCCGTATCGGGGCTATAGGCATCGAAGAACTTCTTGATGTTCTTGTCGACCTCGACATCAATCTGCTCGGTACCTTCAATCGGAGTAAACGGAACGAACGTCACATCGGCAAGGCTCTTCGGAGTCGTCGTCGGGAATGCCGTCAACGCCTTGCCGTCACCGGTATACTTCTGCGCCGTACCGCCCTCATAAACCGCAGTATATTGCGTTGCGGCAGAGCCCATCACGAACGTATGGATGTAGGGAGACTTCACATTGGAGCGGCTCGGGGCACCCACCTTGTTGCCGTTGCCGTCGTACCAGCCGAGGAACTTCTTGCCGCTCTTCGGCATGGTCTTGAGCATCACGGTCATTCCCTGCGGGTAATACGCACCGAGGGACGTCGCATCGGCAGCACCTTCGGGGCTCACCTTGACATCCACCTGGTACATGGGCGCCATGTAGTCGCCGAGCTTTTTCACAATCGGGTCCGTATGCGCACGCATCTGTTCGGTAATGATACGCCCGAAGGCGTTCGCACCGTTCATCTGCAAGTGCACCTGGTCCGTCTGGTCACTGCCAAGATTGCTGTATTCAGCCTTGGTCGCATAGTTGAAGATGAACTGAGCCGCATACTGCTCGCCCACCGAAATCATGTAGTTCGCGACCATCTCGCTCATGTCGATAAACGGCACGTTGAGTTCTTCGGCGAGGCTCTTGTTGAGCGCCGGATAACCGCGGTAGCTGTTATGAATCTGCGTCGGGGAATCGTAATACAGGCGGCGAATCGGGCTCATGATAATCGGGTATGCCCCCTTCGCGCGGACATCGCTCACCATCTTCTTCATGTTGGAAGCGAAGAAATCCTCGGTACTGTAGTTCACGTCATTGATTCCGAACTGGATTACGACGTAATCGCCCGCCTGAAGCTTTTCGGCAATGCAGTTACCGGCAGAACAGCCCTTCTTGAAGAACATATCGTAATAACCGACAGCAGTGCTGCCATCCTTGGCCTTACCACCGCCACCGAGCGACATGCCACCCTGACCACGGTTCACTACCGCCGCCTTGGTCGGGTCGAACCAGTAATGGAAATCCTGACCCTGACCCTGCTTGGGATAGTAGCCCTCGTTCCAGTCCTGCATGGTGGAGTCGCCACACATGTAGATGGTCACCTTCGCAAGCGCCACGGGAGCAGCAAGCATCGAGGCAATCACGGCACCCTGCCAGAATTTAGAGAAAGCACCCATTACTTCACCATCCTCGTTGCGGCGACAAGCTTGCCGTCGAGTTTCACCTTCACCACGTACATGCCCTTCGGGAGCAGTTCGCTATTCAACGAGATACCGTTCGCGCCAGCGGAAACACTTGTCGTCACTGCCAGACGCATATTGCCCGACATGTCGTACAGGTAGACCTCGGCAAAGCCAGCCTTCGGGGTAAAGAGCACGCCCGTCGAGGGGTTGAAGGAAACACCGCCCTTGAACGGAACAATCGATGCGGTCGTCGTAGAATCGTCAAGTTTCTGCGTACCGTCGTAAAGTTCCACGCCATCAATGCCGAAGGTGAACATGTCAAAGTTCGGGCCGCCATCACTCGTCATCGAGGTAAACGTAATCGTGTTCACGCCAGCGGCAATTTTCACGTCAATCTTCGCCTCGGAATACGTCGTCCAGGAGGCATCCGTCGAGGGGAAGCTAATCGTGCCGGCAGAAGCGCCGTTCACGGTAACCGCCATATTGCGGGAGGTACTCCCACCGTTCGTGAAGCGCACCGTAAGCGTAGTCTTCGCCTCGGTCTTCGAGAAGATTTCCCAGGTACCGTAGCTCGAAAGCGCATTGTCAAAGTTATAATAGCCGTTCTTGAGGAAGCCCTCGTTGGTCGTTTCCGTCCAGCCTTTGCCATCCTTCGGGGTAGAGGCATCCAGTTCGGACTTTCCGTTGTTCACCACCGGAGTCGTGTCGGCAGGTGCCGGGTCCTCACCCACCACGAAGATGCTCGGCTGCTTGAGCGACTTCGCCATATCGGGCAAGAAGTATCCCGGATGAGGCGGCTGGTTGTAGGCCGTATTTTCAGAAGCGACAGCAGTGCGGTAGGTAGCATCGTGCATCAGCGTGTAGAGGCGGTACGGAGACGTCACCGGAGTCGAGACAATGTATATCGTGGTCGGGTCCTTTTCGCTACGCACCACCAGTTCTTCGCGCCAGTCGCCGAAGAGATCGGCCACGAGGCTCGGCGTATTCTTGGAGCCGTTGCAACCCGTAGCACCGAGAGCGGCAGGCCCGTCAAAATAGACTTCGGACTTGATATCCTTAGAATTGAATTTGGTCACGTAGGCGCCATCCAGAAGTTCATCCTGCAGGTCGCCGTCAAAGTAGATGCGGAAGTTCTGGGAAACAGAAGGCGTACCGATTTTTTCGTGCTTTACGGTAAACATTCCACCGCCCTTCGCAGACCACATCTCGTAACCGCGATGGGTCGAATCCACATCGGCAGCCATGCCACGGCCGTTGTCTACGCCAGGATTCGGCTGAGCCGTCCCCCAAATAATCGTTCCATCGTTTGCACGAAGTTCATCGGTATACTTGGCGTCCGTATGTTCGTGCACGTCCCAGGATTCAAGGCCCGGACGGTCCGGATCAAGGTCACCGATATGGTGCGCATCGCCATGGCCAAGTCCCGTGCGGTAACGCAGCGTGCCGTCGTGGTTCAGGGCCGCAGCACCGAAGAACACTTCATCGTAACCGTCGCCATCGAGGTCAGCCGCCTGGAGGCTGTGGTTTCCTTCGCCGTAAAGCCCCTTGTCCGGGTCTTCGGACTTGTGGAGCCAACGCAGCTTCAAGTCCTTTCCATCGAAATCGTAGGCAGCCACGTAGGCAGAGCTATAATAGCCGCGAGCGAAAATAGCGCTCGGATGCACGCCATCCAGGTAGCCCGTCGCCGCCAGGTAGCGTTCGCAGCGGTTGCCGTAATTGTCGCCCCACTTGCCCTTAGCCTGGGGCGAAGCATGGCTCAAGATATTGCGGCTCGGTTCGTACGTAACAGTCGAAATCGCCGCACCGTCAACACCGCGGAACACCGTCAAGTATTCGGGACCATCAAGAATCGTTCCGCCCGAACTGCGGTAATCCTTCGACTTGTCGCCAATCGCCTTGCCAGTACCGTCAATCGTGCCGTCGGCGGTCTTCACAATCATTTCGGCCTTGCCGTCGCCATCGTAGTCAAAGACCTGGAACTGCGTGTAGTGAGCTCCCGCGCGGATGTTCTTGCCGAGGTCAATACGCCAAAGGCGCGTGCCGTCGAGCTTGTAGGCATCGATGAACACCGTGCCCGTGTAACCCGTCTGGGAGTTGTCGTGGGCGTTGCTCGGGTCCCACTTCAAGATAAGTTCGTATTCGCCGTCACCGTCGAGATCGGCAGCGCTCATGTCGTTCGGAACGTAGGTGCACTTTTCGCCATCGGGCATCGTCTGCGCCGCAGGGACTTCCAGCTTGATGGTCTTGTACGGGAAGCCCTTCCCGCTGTTGGAGACCGTCTTGTCGAGCACTACGGAAACAGCCTGCTTGGCACCTTCCTTGCCGTTCACCACAGCGGCAACCGTGTACATGGAAGTAGTCTTGCCGGCGGCGTCCAGGTAGTTCGTGCCACCGGTCTTCCCGATAGAGGCCACCTTCTCGCCATCGCGGTAGAGGTTGAATTCCGTCGCGGGGTCATCTGTACCCAAGAGGCGCCAGCTCACGAGCATTCCCTTGCCCGTGTTCGTGACCGCAAGGCCACGCGAAAGATTTTCCATCTGGCGCTGAGCCGCGAAGGAGGGAACGGAGAGCCCAAAAGCAAGCACCCCGGCCAACATCACAGAAGTTTTCGTTCCAATACCCATAACAACTCCATTTCTTGCGTTGTCTTTTATAAATATACACCCATACACCCCAAAAGGGCACACGGCACCACCGTTAAATATATATTAAAAATTTTTAAAAGTCTACATAATTTTATAAAATTTTCAATTTTTAACACATTTTTAGATTACACGCAGTTTAAAAAGTCTACATTTTTGTGTAAAAACGTGGACAAAGGAGCCGTTTTTTGCCGATTTTCCGCACCAGCCCTTTCATTTTCTATAATTGGGGGCATGCCGGATTGGTGGAAGAATTTTTCTTGGGAGAGGCTTTTCGACTCTATTGCAGAGCGTTCCCCCTCCTTTGTAAAGGTCATGGTCGTGACCGGGAAGTCGTTCCTGTACTACCACGGAATGACCCGCGCGGCAAGCCTCACCTACACCACCCTGGTGGCTGTCGTCCCCCTGCTCATATTGCTCACCTCCATTACCCTCGCCGTCGGATTTGGCGGGTTCGTGTCGGACTACCTGCCGATATTGCTCGACATGCTCAACCTGGACTGGCCCACCGAGCAGGTCCAGAACATCGTCGAGAACGCGGAACATATCCCCATCGGAAAGCTCGGGTTTATCGGCGCCCTCGGTCTCTTCGTGACGTTCATCCTCGCCTTCGGGAGCCTCGAGACGAACTTCAACGTGGTGTGGGAGGTCAAGACCTCGCGCACCGTCATCCGGCAAATCCAGGTCTACACCCCCTTCCTGCTTATATTCGCAGGCTTTATCGGGATGTTCGCGGGATTCGTGAACCACGTGCAGGACGTGCTCACCATGATTATCGTGGACGGTTTCCACTTTTCGCCCCAGCTGCTCAAGATTCTCATCACGGCGTTCTGGTACATCGCGTTCCACACCGCGGCGATGCTCCTCATATTCCTGATGCTCTACGCCCTGCCCGCAAGGAGCCTGCGGCAGCGCGAAACCGGCAAGGCGCCCCCCTACCGCAAGCGCAAGCTGTTCGGCTACTCGCTCATGACGACCATCATCGCATGGATTTGCATCAATATCTACGTGAAGATCCTCATGCTCATCCAGACCGCGATGGTCACCCGCATGTCCATCTTCTACGGCTCGCTCGCCTTTATCCCGCTGTTCCTGTTCCTGCTCTTTGGCGTGTGGTCGATCATCCTGTGCGGCAACAGCCTCGTGTGGACCATCTGCTACTGGCCGGAATCGTCCGAAAAGAAATGGAACTGGAACGCAACCCTGGAGGACATCCACAATGCTCAACGGAACGAAGAAAAGAAGTAGATTCACGGCGAAATTCGCCTTCGCGCTTGCGCTGGTGCTTTCGCTCTCGGGAACAAGCTTTGCCGAACTGGCGGGCATGGGCGATTCGAACGCCCCCACCGAGGAAAAGTCCGAAAGAGGCATCAAGGCCCTCATCGGCATCGGCGGCGGAAACTCCATGATCACCGACGACGGGACTATCTTCATGGCACTCCGCATAGGCCTTGACTTCGGCAAGTTGCTCTCGGCCGGCATGTGGTACGTAACTACCATCAGCGACGTGCGCAACTACAACGTGCCCCAGAAGCAGCTCGTGAACTACAACTCGTTCGGCGCGTTCGTGGAACTCTTCCCGCTCCGCTTCAATGAACAGATGTCTGTTTCCGTGCCCATCAGGGTCGGTGGCGGCGCCGTGAACTCGCTCGAGAACGGCGACGAGGGCTTCGAATCCGAGGACTACTTCTTCGTGGCCGACATGGCGGCACACTTCAACTACCGCATCACCAAGATGCTCGAGGTGTCTATCGGTGGCGGTTACCGCATGTTCGCTGGCATCGAGGAGAACAACCTCGAGAACATGGACTTCTGCACGCCGTTCGGGGAACTGAGATTCACCATACGTGAATAATTGATAATTGATGATGGATAATGTAACTCGTGGCTGATTCAAGTTTCATATCCATACGCGGGTGCAGGCTGCACAACCTGAAGAACGTGGACGCCCAGTTCCCGCTGGGGAGCATCACCGTCGTTTGCGGCCCCTCGGGGTGCGGGAAGTCGACCCTCGTACTTGATACCCTGCACGGGGAATCCAAGCGGCGCTACCTGGAGACGCTCTCCCCGTTTGCGGCGGAATTGCTCGGCGGGAGGCGGATAATCCCGCTAGACAGTGCCGAAGGGCTACCCGCGAGCCTTGCCGTAGGGCCAAGCCACGGAGAGACGCCCGCAAAGGCTTACGCGCTGAGCATCTCGGAATGCGATTCCACGTTGCGCGCCCTGTTTGCGGCATACGCAAAGCCCGCCTGCCCTATTTGCGGGAAGCCCATGGAAAGCATGAGCCGCGAAGGCATTATCCGCGAAATCGCGGGCTTGCCCCAGGGGAGCAAGTTGCAGTTCCTCGCGCGAATCGAAAAAGAGAGTCCTGCGCAAGGCGGAGACAGCAACGACGGGAAAGAACTGCGCGGCAAGTCGCGAAAGACAACGCTTGACAAGCTATCGGCGGTGTTCCTGGCGCAGGGGTTCACCCGTGCACTGGCCGACGGAGTAAGCTATTCGCTTGCAGACCTGACCGAATCCGAACGCAGAATTGCCCCTGAAGAATTCTTCATCGTGGTGGACCGCGTGATTGTCCGCGAGAACACGCGCACCCGTATAGCCGAGGCCGTCGACGGGGTCCTGAAGCTCACGCACGGGGAACTCACGCTCGATAATGGCGGGGAGCGCAGGGTCTACAGCACGCAACCCAGATGCCCTGACCACGGGGCTGGGCTCATGAGACCGCTTTTGCCCGAAGACTTTTCGCCCTATAGCCGCACGAGCGCCTGCCCCGAATGCAACGGCACCGGGAGCATCGAAAGCAAATCCGCAGATGCAGGCCCAGGGATTGCGCGGGCCACCGAAGGCGGCGAGGAATGCCCGAAATGTCACGGGCTCCGGCTGAACAAGAGTATATTGAACGCCAGCATTGAAGCCACTACCTGGCAGGACATTTTAAGCACGCCTTTCGCGGAACTCGAAAGCCGACTGCACGCCCTGCTCGACACGCGACTCACCGCAAAACAGATGCCCGCGTTCCGCACGCTTACCGACCGCATACAGGCGGTGGTTGACCTCGGGATTGGTTACCTTACGGCAGGGCGTGCAGGGGCCACCCTCTCGGGTGGCGAAGTCCAGAGACTTCGGCTTTCGAGCCTCAGCACCGGGCACCTGAACAACCTGCTGATTGTCCTCGACGAGCCCGCAAGCGGATTGCACCAGAGCGATGTCGACGCCCTCTGGAAAGTCCTCAAGAAGGTGCAATCCCGCGGGAACACGCTCGTGCTTATAGACCACAACCCCGCCCTCATCAGACGCGCCGACTGGATAATAGAAATGGGGCCCGGCGCCGGAGAAAAAGGCGGCGAAATTCTGCTGCAAGGGAAGGCGAAAGATGTGCTGGAGAACCCGCAGTCGCCTACGGGAGCGTGGATTAAAGGTTTAGACGAAAGACGAAAGACGAAAGACGATAGACGAAAGACGATAGACGAAAGTGACAAGCGCAAAAAAAGGAATCCGGTCGAAAAAGCCGCGAGCATCGATATCGAGAAATTCGCGATGTTCGATATGAAGCCAGTCACCGCGCACTTCCCGGTACAAAAGTTCAGCGTCATCACGGGCCAAAGCGGTAGCGGCAAGTCCACGCTGTTCTTCAGGAACCTGGTCCCGCGCGCCAGCCGGGGCGAATTCGACAACCTCGGCATACAGGCGCTCTCCGTACTTTCTACGGGCGACTTCCACGGGAACCGCCGCAGCACCGTCGCCTCGGCAATCAACCTGAACACGATTCTGCGCGACCTGTTCGCGAAACTCCCCGAAAGCAAGGTGCGCGGCTACACCGCAAGCAAGTTCGCGACGCACGCCCCCGGCGGCCGCTGCGAAAACTGCAAGGGAGAAGGTGTAATTCTCGACCCCGCTGGCTACGAGGAATCGCAGTGCCCCGTATGCCTCGGCAGGCGTTTCAAGGACGAAATTCTCGAGGTTCGCTTCAAGTCGCTTTCTATAGCCGACATCCTCGACCTGGAAGTCGGCGACGCCTACAGGCTATTCACGAACCTGAAGCCTTTTGCAGATAAATTAAAGCCACTCGTGGATACCGGGCTCGACTACCTGAAACTCGGGCAGACCACGACGCACCTTTCCGGAGGGGAACGCGCCCGCTTGCGCCTTTCCATTGCGCTTGCACGTGCAAAAGCCCCAAACACGCTGTTCCTTTTCGACGAACCCGCACGCGGACTCCATCAAAAGGATATCCAGCACCTGCTCAACCTTATCCATGGCCTCACCGAAGCGGGCCATACCGTCATTGCCATCGAGCACGCACAGGATTTCGTGAACGCCGCCGACTACGTGGTGGAACTCAGCAGAAATTAAAGCGTCTTGGTAATCGCAAGTTCGTTGTGGTCGCCGTTCCTGCGGTAGCATACGCTATCCATCGTCTTCTTGACAATGAAAATCCCGAGGCCGCCAATCTCGCGGTCTTCCGCGGAAAGCGACACGTCGGGATCCGCCTGCTTGAGCGGATCGAAGGGCGAACCGTTATCGATAAACGTGAGCCTTGCCTCGAGCGTCGCCTTGCGGATTTCGACAATCAGGGTCACTTCCGTCGCGCCCGAGAACTTCACGATATTGCTGTAGATTTCGTCAATCGCGATGTTAATCTGCATCTGCGACTTCATGGACGGGTCCATCGGGGCAAGGATACCCTCGACGAACGTGGTAAGCACTTCCTGGTTCTCGGGAATCACGTCCACAATCTTCTCGTAACGCTGCCAGGCATCGCGCATCTGCATCTTCTTCTCGCCATCCATCGGCGTGAGGATTCCTTCCACGAACGACTTGAGTTCGCCGCGCTTTCCGTCACCAACGTTAACGGTCTTCTCGTAGCGTTCCCACACGGGCTCGTCGTTACCGACAAACTTCACGGCAAGCATCGTGATATCGTCGAACTGCGGGGCGCCCTGCACAAAGGTATCGATTTCCTTCTTGACAAATCCGCAAATCTTGGAGGTTCCCAAATCGCCACCCTTCTTCACGGAACTCAACAGGCGCTGGTCACCAAAAAGTTCATCATTGTTGTTTGTCGCCTCGGTCACGCCATCAGTGTACATGAACAAGGTGTCGCCCGACTTGAGTTCAAAGGTCTGCGCCTCGTAAACCGTATGTTCCATGGCAGCCATGACAAGCCCGGACTTGCTCGGGACAAACTCAACAGAACCGTCGCTGTGGCGGACAACCGGCGGGTTATGCCCGGCAGACGCAAACTCGATGCGGCCCGTGCGCAGGTCAATAATGCCCATCCAGACGGTCACGAACATGTTCAGCCTGTTGCGCCTTGCAAGCGCGAAGTTTGCGGCACTGAACGTCTTTTGCACATCCTTCAGGTTCTTCGCCATAATGCGGAGCATGATTCGGGAAACCATCATGAACAGCGAAGCTGGCACGCCCTTGCCGGACACGTCGCCCACCACAACGCAAAGGTGGTCGTTATCTATCTTGAAGTAGTCATAGAAGTCACCGCCAACTTCCTTCGCCGGCTGCAGGAACTGCGAAAGCTCGTGGCGGTCGTCATCGGAATTCTCTTCGCGTTCTTCGCCCGGGAGCATCGACAACTGAATATTGCGCGCCAGGTCAAGTTCGCGCTCGATGCGCTTCACGTCCTTCTCCGCCTCGACGTAGTTCTTGAGCGAATCAAGCATGTTCTTGAACGCACCCGCGAATTCGGACACCTCGTCGTGCCCAGAAATCTTGGGAATCTCTACATTGAAATCGCCCTTGCCGAGCCGCTTCGCCGCCAACGCGAGATCCTTGAGCGGCTTGGTCACCCTGAACGAGATGAGCAGCATAAAGAAAAGCAGTATGGCATAGCCCGCAACAGCAAGCCCAATGAAAAGCTTAAACAACGCCTGACGATCCTCGTACCACTGCTGTACAGGCCAGGCAACCAGGAACGTCCAGTCGTTCGACTTCATCGTGGTGTAGTAAATGGCGGCATCCATCCCCGCGACATTGCCTAGAATAAGGCCTTTTGCCTTCTTGATGCTCCTATCGAAATCTGCAAGATCGCCACCGACAAGTTCCCTGACCTTCATTTCGTCTGCGGTTCTCTCCCCGGCAACAGCCTTCGGGTAGGCAACCGGGACATTCTTCGACGAAAGAATCATGGCAAAACCCGAATTGGATACCGGAATCGAGGAAACCGTTCCCTTGAGGAAATCAATCGAGATATCAATGGCAAGGACACCGACCAAAACATCCTCGCCCGCCTTATCCTTGCGGAATATGGGAACCGTATATACAGCGATCGGCTCCGGGACAAATTCACCGATAAACGGTTCCTGCCAGCGGGCAGTCTTGGTATCCCTCGTGCTCTTGTACCATTCATGAACATCGTAGTTGGCACCGGCGACAAGCTTGCTCTCGTTATTGACGAAATAGGCCAGCTTCATGTAGTCGCCCTTCTTGGTTTCAGGGCCCTTGCCGGGTTCCCACGCCGTGACCACCGCAATAATCTGGGGGACAGAATTCCTCGCGACATCCAAGGAGCGCAGAAGGTAGTTGTCGAGTTCTTCGCGCGTCATTTCTTGCGAGCCCAGCCTCGCGGCAATTTCCTCGCCGATTGTCTTGGCGGCATCGAAAATCGAGTTGATATAGGTTACACTCGCTTCGCTAGTCTGCTCGCCATTATCTATCGTCATCTGTTCGAGTTTTCCGTTCATCTTCGACGTCATGATGCCGAAAATCGTGCCGACGACAACCGTGACGACTATAAGAATCATCATGGTCTGTTTGAACGCGAGTCCGCGGAAGTAGAATCCCATAGAAACCTGCCCTTTACGTTTTTAAGAAATATATGTAAAAAGAGGCGGATTGTCGCCGCCACCCTAGAAATTATCGTTACTATATGCTATCCCATAGATTTTTTCGCATTTTCAAGCGTCTCGACAACCTTGTCGCACCAGGCATCAAATTCGGGATCCTCTTTCTGGAATTCCAGATGTGCGAGCACATTTGCGATGGTACGGCGGATTCCCTCGTCAAAGCGGACCTCAGTACGGAAATTCGGTACGGCGCGCTTGAGTTTGGAATTGTCGAACACCACGGAATTCGCCTTGTCGCCGATGAGGCTCCCGAGCAGGTCGTAGTCGCTCACATCCGCAAGGAACTGCGATGACACGTAGTACGGTTTGAGTTCCACGCCGAGAGCGTCGGCAACGGCCTTGTAAATCTGGTTCCAGGTGAGCGTCTCGTCGCTTGTAATCTGGAACGATTCACCGATGGCGTGAACGTTCCCCATCAAGCCCACAAAACCGCGGGCAAAGTCGGTGTTGAAAGTCATGGTCCAGAGGCTCGTGCCGTCACCGTGAATAATGACGGGCTTGCCCTCGAGCATGCGTTTCGCGACCTGCCAGCTGCCGTTCTTGCCGTGGACGCCCAGCGGAATGCTGCGCTCGTCGTAGGTGTGGCTCGGGCGCACGATCGTGATGGGGAAACCTTCCTCGCGGTACTTACGCATCAGGAATTCCTCCCCCGCAATCTTGTTGCGGGAGTATTCCCAGTACGGGTTCGCAAGAGGCGTGCCCTCGGTAATGCGGTAGTCCGAAAGCGGCTTCTGGTAGGCGCTCGCGGAACTGATGTACATGAACTGCTTGGTTTTACCCTTAAACAGACGGTAATCGCGTTCAAGCGCACTCGGGTGGAACACGATGAAATCGCAGACCACATCGAACTGCATGCCCTTGAGTTTTTCGGCAACGGCAGATTCATCGTAGATGTCGGCGTTGATGAGTTCAACACCTTCGGGAATGTCTTCTGCGGGGCGGTTCCCGCGATTGAGCAGGTAGAGTTTCCAGCCCTGGGATGCAGCAAGGCGCGTGATGGCCATGCTGATGGTTCCCGTACCGCCGATGAAAAGAGCGTTCATATGCTAGACCATAAAAGATCCCCGCCTTGGTTCGACTTCGCTCACCACAGGTCGCGGGGATGACGTTGAAGAATGCGGGTCAATCAAGAGAGGCGTGGGCGGCAATGGTGTAAATCGCGGTCACGTCCTTCGCCTTGAGCGGAACAAAACCCCAGCCGTCGCCCGGATTGAGCTTTTCGACCAGCTTCGGGATGTCCTCTTCCTTCGCGCCGAGTTCTGCAAAGTTGATGGGCATGCCGATGGAATGCAGGAAACGGCGGAAGGCCTTGATGCCCTCGAGGGCGGTGGCCTTCGGGTTCTCGAAATTCATCTCGCAGCCGAACACGCGCGTCGCCATCTGGGCAAAGCGCATCACGTTGTGGTCCACCACGTATTCCATCCAAGCGGGCATGATGACTGCAAGGCCCGCGCCATGGGCGCAGTCGTAAAGCGCCGAAAGTTCATGCTCGATGGCGTGGCTGTTCCAGTCCTGACTGCGCCCGCAGCCCACGACGCCGTTGTGGGCTACCGTCCCCGCCCACATGATGTTTGCTCGCACCTGGTAGTTGGCGGGGTCGGCAATGGCGCGCGGGCCCTCCTTCACCATCGTAAGGAGAACCGCTTCGCACAGGCGGTCGGTAATTTCCACTTCCAGCGTGTTCGTGAAGTAGCGTTCAAAAACGTGGGCCATGATGTCGGTAATTCCACAGGCCGTCTGGTAGGCAGGCAACGTGCAAAGGAGCGCCGGATTCTGCACCGCGAATTTCGGACGAATGTGCTCGCTGCTCGCGCCGCGCTTGAGCATGCCATCTTCCTTGGTCACCACGGAGTCGCCGCTGCCCTCGGAACCGGCAGCCGCAATCGTCTGCACCACGCCAATCGGGAGCGCTGCCGCCGCCGAGGCCTTGCCCTCGTAAAAGTCCCAGAAATCGCCATCGTAAACAGCACCCATCGCAATGGCCTTGGAGCTGTCAATCGTAGAGCCGCCGCCCACCGCAAGGATAAAGTCTATGCCGTTCTGGCGGACAATCTCGATGCCCTTGTACACGAGCGAATCGTGCGGGTTCGGCTTCACGCCGCCAAGTTCCACATGCGGGATACCAGCCGCATCCAGGCTCGCCTTCACGCGGTCGATGAGCCCCGAACGCACGGCGGAACCGCCACCGTAGTGGATAAGCACCTTCGTGCCGCCATACTTCTTGACGAGCGCACCGCATTCATTTTCGCGGTCCTTACCGAATACAAATTCCGTGGGGCTGTAGAAATTGAAATTTTCCATGTTCCATCCTTTTTCTTGTTTTTTTGCTTAAAAATACAAGAATTTTGCCGAAATTGCGCACAAATTCGGCTTTTTTCTGTGTACAGGGGGAAACAGGAATTCTTTAACCCGCTGCGGCGAGGGTACTATTTCACATTGACCCTGTGCGCCTGGCGGCCCACTTGAACCAGATAATTGCCTGCACGGCGTATTTCAAGCGCGAGGTTTCCGCCGGCATCCACTTGTCCGCGGGCAATTACCCGGCCCTGCATATCGAACACGTTTACCTTTGAGCCCGCATGGGCGCCATAGACTTGCAGCAGGCGACCCGCGGCATTGACGCCGAACGAAAGCGTCTTGGAAACTTCGCGAAGCGATTGCCTTATACCACTCGACCAGATGGTACCATTGTTTGTGTTTACGCAACTGTTCACGAAATTCGGGAAGGTGCCCGCATCATCCGGATGCCAGAAAAATTCTTCCCATACGGACTGGCTGTAATAATCGTTGACAAACAGTCCCGAAATGCTGTGGCCGTTGGATTGATAAACAGGAGTGGTGTCGCCCCTGCTCAGTACGCCAATGGGGTGCCACAGTACAATTCCGTCCACCCAGTTGCTGTCGCCGTCCACGAGGGCCTCGTTGACGACAATGTCGTTTTTCTGCCAGGCGCAGGGATGGGTTTCCGTAACCTTGACGCTATCAAGCTTGTTGCTCGTATACAATGCAAACCAGTACAGTTCATTGCGATCCGAGAGGATGTAGCAGCCGTTTTCGTTTTTGGCGGGCTTCTTGGGTTCGGGATACCAGTGCGCATAAAGGTCGAAATCGCGGCTGTAGTAGGATGTTTTCCCGAAACTCTTGATTTCGCTGGAATAAGTGAGTTTGTCAAACCAACCTACAAAAATAAAGCCTTTACGGGTCGGTTCTTTTAAGGTGATGTCGGTGTCGAAATTGAATGTTGCCGGATTAACGGGGTCATTCTCGCCACCGTTCAAGTGGTACGTGATCTTATAGTTGTTCGTTATCCACTTTGCATATAACGTGATATCGTCGTGGCGTTCCTTCGCAAGCTCTTTCACAAGCGTTTTGAACGTGGAATCGGCATACCAGCCGTCAAAAGTGTAGCCTACTTTTTCAAGCCCCTTTAATGTATAGGCCGCGGAATCCGAGGACCAGCGCGAGGGATTGATTTCGGGCTCCATGCCGCCATTGGCAACATAGGTCACAAGATATTCGCTCTCCCACCTGGCGTAAAGGGTATAGTATTTTTTGGTACCGGCCTTGATGGTGTCAATCCGTTCCTTATACAGGCTGTCGGCAAACCATCCTTCAAAGGTATCGCCCTCCTTTGTGGGACTTGACAGAATAACGGCGGAATCGATTGTGTAGTACTCCGGGTTTTTGTCGCTGTTCACGCCACCGTTCAATTTGTAGTCAAGGTAATACCTCACATTGGAACTTAAAACCGGGTATGGATCTACGCCCACGCTTTGTTCCCATGCGGCACCATAGGTGCCCTCCTGCAATTTCCCTAGAACGGTCCCGTCCCTGAATTCGTCCGCAGTCGCCTTTGATCCACCGTATTGGGCTGCCCCATCGCCGGCATAGTAGGAGTTCTTGATTTCAACATGGTGGCGGGAACTGTCATAGTAACACCATTCAAGATTATGATAACCAAAAATGGCATCGCCACTGTCAGAAACGGTTCCGATGTTGAATACGTTCTCGAGGGTTAAATCCTGCGCTTGACCGACAATGCCTCCGGTTCCATCATATGGGCGAGATGCACCGGAAACGCGGCCCGCATTGTAGGCGTTGATAATCTGAGTCACGTTGCTCGGGTTCATCGTGGGCCATTCGGGCTTTGCTAGGGCAGGCTTTGCCAAGGGAGGCGGAGCACAAAGGCACGACCAGTCTTCCTCGCTTATAATTGCACCGGCAATGCCGCCGGCGCTACCGCGCGCGACAACCGTCGCCTCGCTAAAAACATTGACAAGAAGCGCCGACTGTTTTATATAGCCGACAATACCTCCTGCATAAGGGGTACCTTCAAAATAGGAATCCTTAATACCCAAGTTCCTTACGACGGGGGGCTTGCCGGCGCCTTCATAAAGCTTAGAGAAAAACCCGGCTTCATACTGTTTTTTTGTATAAAGCCCCGAAATGGTGTGGCCGTTGCCCTCAAATATTCCGCCAAATGCAAAAGGCTGCCAGTACATGATGTCATTGCGGGTGGAGTCCGGGTTCCCTTCCGCATCCAGCAGATTTTCATTGACCACGATATCGTTCTGGAGTTCTATGCAAGCAAAGGTGGAAAGTTTGGGGATGGCGTAAAGTTCCTCCTTGGAGGTGATTTGGTAACAGCTGTCAGCACTTAACTGGGGTTCCTTGACTGCAGGGGCCCAAAGCGCTATCAACGTGTATTTGTCTCCACTGCAACGGGATATACTTTTTTGGGGAGCGTCGTAAAAAACACCGGTGGGAGCTTCTTTAAACCAGCCCAGAAACCGGGATCCTTCGCGGGTCGGCTCCTGGAGCGTAATCGTGCATTCGCTAGAATCTGCTTTTATGACGACATAGCTATCCGGATTCGCGGGGTCATTCACGCCCCCGTTCAGGTAATAGGTGATAGTCCGCGTGTCGCCTACCGCGGCAAAGCCGAAGCCAGCCAACGACAACAGCAATAAAAAGGAATACAAACACTTCATATCCTTAATATAATCACAAATAAGTTAATCCGAGCAAAAAAAAGTAGAAAAACACGTAATTTCACGGAACGACGCACCATCTTTGTGCCATCTTAGGTGTAAAAAGAACTACCGCATAGGGAATTCTTCGAAGGCCTTGCTGTTCGCCTGCAAGTTGCTACCCTTCCAGTCGAAGAGCGCGGGGCCCCAAGCACCGCTGAGTGTCGGTTCCCAGAAGAACGTGCCTATCCAGCGGTCAAGACCCTTCACCATCTCGGTCGTGCGCTTGCGCGAGCCGTCGAAATTGTAGTGGTTCTCCGCATCGCCGCCGTTGTATTCCGCGACGATGAATTCAAGATTCGGATAGCTTGAAGTGACCGTCTGGAAGAGCGATTTCCAGTCATCGGGAGCCTTGTCGCCATACGCCGTGTAGGCGGAGAATCCCATCACGTCGGCGGGGACCTTCTGGTTCTTGAATATTTCCGTCATCCACCAGGTGACGGTATTCGCCTGGCGTATGCGTTCAATATGCAGCACAGTCTTGGTATTCGGCGAAACTTCCTTGACGGCCTTGATGCCCGCCTTGAAGTACTTCGCCGCGTTCGCCTTGCCGCTCGAGGTGCTCATGTCGCCGGCAATCGCAGCGGAGGCCTTGTCCACATTGTCGCCCCAGCAGTTTGTACTGCTGTTCGGCACGTGAACGAGGATGCCCGGCGTGGTCTCGTTGCCAATCTGCACCATCTCGGGAACCGCCCCCACCTGCTTGAGCGCATTCATCAGGTCGAGCGTGTAGGCATACACGGAATCGGCAAGGGCGTCGGAGCTGTTCACCTTGCGCCAGCGCTCCGGAATAATCTGCTTACCGGGATCGGCCCAGTTGTCGCTGTAGTGGATGTCAAGCAGAAATGCCATGCCCGCAGCCTTGATCTTTTGCGCGTAGGCAACGATGTGGTCCTTGTCGGCATAGGCTTCTGCATCGTGGTCGCAACCCGCAGCGGCATAGCCGTACTGCGCCTTCGGGCTTACAAAAGTCTTTAAACGGATGGCGTTGAAGCCGTGGCCCTTGAGGAGCGTGAAAATGTCCTTCTCAGTTCCGTCAACGTCGAAGAACTTCGCGCCGAAGCGTTCGTATTCCTGCACGGTCGAGATGTCGGCGCCGGTGTAGAAACCGAAACTGAGCGGCGGTTCGGAAGCGGAGGACTGCGGAATTTTAGACGAGGACGAAGGCGGAGGTTCATGCGCCGAGGAGCGCGGGGGTTCCATGCCCGAAGAAGAACGCGGAGGGATACGGATCGAGCTGGAACTGAAATACGAATCCCACAAATAAGACGAAGATGAAGCAAAGGGCGGGAGCGGTACAGAAGAAGAGAGCGGCCCTGCGGACGAACCTGCGGGGGGATTGTCGGAAGACTGCGGGAATTCGGAAGACCGCGAGACATCCGAGGATGACGAGATTGCCGCGACATCGGAGGAGCCACCCAAATCGGGCAAGGACATGCCCGCGGAGGAATCCCCCACGATTTCGTAGTCGTAACCGGCACCGCTGCCGGAATCGCCGCCGCATGCAACGAAAAGAACCCCAGCCGCAGCCATCGCCGCGACACACCCAAAACGGCACAAGTGCCGTACTCTAAAACAACCCTGTTTGTATCCCATGCCTTAAATTTAAACTAAAAGTTTGGCAAGCGGTGCGCCGGAGCCCATAAAATCGTGCAAATAATTTAAATTTACAATATGCAACCGTGGAATTTGCTCGCATCTGACACTGTACAGGGCTTTATCGAAGAGGCCCTTACGCGCAAGTGGGACGCCTTGCAAGTTTCGACCGCGCTCCAGAAGGCAGGCTACAGCAACGAGGAACGCGCGGCTATCATGGACTACATGGCGCTCGTGCCCAAGTTCCGCGAGAAGTTCTGTGCCGCTGAACACATTGCAAAAGTCGGCGCTGCCCGCAATTCCACAAATAACGAGACCGCCCGCGGGATGTTCCTCCTGTGCGACAAACTCGCGCTAGAACAGAGCACCGCACAGGATATCGGGCGCTGGAAGGCGAACCTTTGGCCGCGCGGGAACGACGCAACCGAAAATGCAACTGGCGCAGGCGCGGAAGTTCACGACCTGTGCTGCGGCATGGGCGGAGACAGTTTTTACCTGCCTGCGGGCCTGAAAGTGACGGGAGTCGACCTGGACGAAAACCGCCTCGCGATGTATAGCCACAATATGCAGGCGTTCGGGAAGGCCGCGGAGACACTCAACAAAGATGTCCGCGAAGTCGCTCGCGAGAACGGCGCAAAGATGCCCGCCTCCGCGGGCATGACGAAAGCGGACTACTTCACCATCGACCCGGCACGCCGCGCCATTGAAGGCGAGAACCAGCGCGACCTGAAGAACCTCACGCCCACGCTCGAGGAAGTCGTGGAAATCAGCAGGCACTACAGGGGCGGCATGGCGAAACTCCCGCCCGGCTACCCGCCCGCCGAAATCCCGGACGGAACCGAAATCCTCTACCTGGGCGGGCACAGCGACTGCCGCGAATGCCTCGTGCTCTTCGGGGAACTCGCAAAACACCCGGACACCGTCCGCGCGGTCATTGTCGGGAAGGCAGGCGAAACGCTTGCAGAATGGACCCGCAGGCGCGACCGCTCGCTCGAGACCCTCGACGACGACCTGCAGGAAAAACTCGACCGGAACGACAGCCTCGAAGGCAAGGACCGCACCTACCGCACGGCGACGAGCCGGAGCGACCTGCCCCTCGGGGAAATCGGCAAGTACATCGCAGAACCCGCGCCGGTACTTATCCGGAGCCACCTCTTCAATGCGGCTGCCCTCGCCCACGACCCGAATGCTCACCTGATTTCGGAAGGCATCGCGTATGTTTCGAGCGACAAGCCGCTCCCTGCACCGGGATTTTCCTGCTACGAAGTGCTCGCGCATACCGAAATCGCGACAGGCGCCGTCCGCAGCATGCTCAAGGAACACGACATCGGGAAAATCACGCTCAAGCTGCGCGGCGTAAAACTCGACCCCGATGCCGAAACCAAGCGACTCAAGCCCAAGGGCAAGAATTCCGCAATCCTGTTCTACACCCGTGCCAAAGGCGAAAAGGTTGCTATACTAACAACAAAAACGAAAAATCAAACCTAGATTCTTCGACTTTGGGCTTCGTTCTCCACTCAGGATGACACTTTTTTATCATAACTAATGACTATTGACCAACAACTAATGACTATATGAGCGTAAAACTTGAACAATCCTGGCTGAACCTGCTCGCCGACCAATTCGAGCAGCCGTATTTCAAACAAATTAAAAACAAACTTTTGCAAGAGAAGGCGGAGCATCACGTGGTCTATCCGCCCGGCTCCAAGATTTTCGCGGCACTCGACTACTGCCCTGTAGATAAAGTAAAAGCGGTCATCATCGGGCAGGACCCCTACCACAATCCGGGCCAGGCGCACGGGCTGTGCTTCTCGGTGCCCATGGGTATCGAGCCTCCCCCGTCACTCGTGAACATTTTCCAGGAACTTCACGATGACCTCGGCATCACGCCGCCCCCGCACGGAAACCTCGAAAGCTGGGCGCACCAGGGAATCCTTCTCCTGAACGCATCGCTCACGGTCCGCGCCCACATGGCGGCAAGCCACGCCGGAATCGGCTGGCAGCAGTTCACCGACACCGTCATCCAGCGCCTCTCCCAAGTGCGCGAGAATCTCGTGTTCTTGCTCTGGGGCAGTTTCGCCATCAAAAAGCAGGCACTCGTGGCCCCGAACCGTGGCCACCTGATTCTCACCGCGCCACACCCGAGCCCGCTTTCGGCCTACCGCGGTTTCTTCGGTTGCAAGCATTTTAGCAAGGCAAATGCATACCTCGTCAGCAAGGGTCTAGAACCCATCGACTGGAGCATCAAGTAAGCATCGGCCGACAGGACTGTTGCCTAATCCAATATGCAGCGGACCGAATAAGCCCTCGCTTTATAGAGGGATACATGTTCGGCCTCGCGTTCGCTAGAATAAAGGGCCATACCTTCCGCCCTATCGGTAAAGTCTTCACTGGTCGACCAGAAATATGTTCTATAGCCCAAGCCCGTATAAAGTCCTGAACTTTCCCCCTGGCCTGCAGGCAGTGCAGAAAAGCCATTGTCGACGCTTTCGTAACTACCGGACCAACCGCTAGTCGATTTCAATTTCGTAGTCGTGCTGTCTGCCGCCAACAAGGCCGACCAGTCATTATGCGAAGGCAAGTGCCAACCTTCAGGGCAAACACCTCGAGCCTGGCCATCCGGGCTCTTGCGGACTGAATTACCGCACCCCTTGCAAGCGTCACTCCAGACACCCACGCTATCGACGGCAGCGCTCCAGGTGTAAAGGCGACCATACCTGGCGCAATTGGTCGAGTCATCCTTATAGCAATAACTTTTCGGAGTCTTGTAGTTGAGGTTCTGCGCCATCCAAATACGGCGTGCGATGTAAACCATCCTGTAAGTTTGGCCATCGCGGGCATCCACAAAGCAGCTGTCATCCGTTTCTACATTGCAGGGAGGCGGCACCGGTTCCGAACTTGACGATTCCACGACACTGCCAGAAATTGCCGGCGTATCGGGGTCATCCATCACACAGCGAACAGAGGCTCCCTCGTACTTCGTCAAGGATGCCGTAAATGTCGTGGACCCTTGATCCAGCCTTATGGCAGTGGCCTGTTCGCTCCGTTCATCCGTCGATGTCCAGAAATATGCTTCCTTGCCCTCGCTAAAGAAATCTGCTGATTTGTAACCGGCAGGGAGTGCAGCAAATCCGAAAGAATCATAACCATTACCGTCATCCTCAAAAATGGCACTCCAGTCCCACCCCGAAGTGGCCTTGAGGTACATTCCCGCCGTCGTTATGGAGCCCTCTACCCGCGCACCTCCGACGCCCGAGTAGAACAGAACGACCCACTCCGCCTTGCTCGGCAAGTGCCAGCCGCTGGGGCACACGCCCCGTATGGGTTGCTTGAATTCGCAAATATATCCATTGCCACAGATCCTGTCGATTGCATTCCGGAGAGCCGCGCTATCGATGGCAACGTCCCACGTGTAATACCTGCCGTACTTGGAACAGTTGGCGGCATCGTTTTTGTAACAGGTACTGTACCGCGCCGCATAGTTCAGATTTTCGGCCATCCAGGTTTGCGAGCCGATCGTTACCGTCTTGTACGTCTGGCCGTCGCGATCGTCGACCAGGGTCCCATACACGCAGTTGTCCTCCGTCTCTGTCTTGCAGGGAACTATCTGCGAAGAACTGGAGGAACGGGCAGAACTACTGCTGGACACACTTGTCTCGCTAGAGCTCGACCGCGGCGTGACGTTACTGCTGCTGGATACGGCAGACGAACTGCTCGACTTGGCCAACGAACTGCTAGACTTGGCCAACGAACTGCTAGACACGCTGGACGAAGACGACTCTTCGGTGCTGCTGCAGGATTTTTCATCCTCTCCCGGCCTCACTGCAAAGGACTCGTCGTCACCGCATGCCACAAAAATGGCCACGACAAGCATAAACGAGGCAATCAGACTGAATTTTTTGAGGGGGGCGCTGTATTCTAATTTTTTCATATACATCATTTTCTCCATTACAAATATAAATAAAGTGTTCCTTCCGGGCATAGTTCAAGGAGTATTATCCGGTTCAAACAAACGATTTCTTACTATATTTAGCCATATGACTAACAGAAACACCTTCGGACGACTCATCCTCTTTATCGTGCTCGGCCTCATCATCGGCGGAGTGCTCGGTGAATGCCTCGGGCTCCTCTTCGGGGAACTCGGCGAACTCATGAACGCGGGCGGTTACGACAACATCGTGCACAACTTCTTCGTGAAGTCCTTCTCGCCCTCGTTCGGGTTTAACGGAGATAACGCGAGCCCTGCGGTTCTCGACCTCTACATGATCAAGCTCGCCCTGGGAATCAGTTTCAAGTTTAACGTCGTCAGCATCATCGGCATGGCCATCTCGATATACATCATGAAATGGTCCGGAGGAAATAGGTAATGGATACCATCAAGAATTTGAGCGCCAAGCTCGCCAGCGGCGAGACTTCGGCAGTTGCTCTCGCGCAGGACTCTCTCGCAAAAATTGAAGCTACCAAGAATTTGAATGCATATATCAGCGTGCTGAACGAGCGCGCCCTCGCGAAGGCCGCGGAATCGGACAAGCGCCGTGCCGAAGGCAAGAGTCTCGGCGCGCTGGACGGCATCCCCGTTGCCGTGAAGGACAATATGTGCCTCGAAGGTACGCGCACTACGGCAGCCTCCAAGATTCTCGACAACTTCGTCGCCCCCTACACCGCTACCGCCATCGAAAAGCTCGAAGCGGCAGGTGCGGTTATCGTCGGCAAGACGAACATGGACGAATTCGCGATGGGCTCGAGCAGCGAGACCTCGTACTACGGGCCGGTAAAGAACCCTCTCGACGAATCCCGCGTGCCGGGCGGTTCCAGTGGCGGTTCGGCCGTAGCCGTGGCCAGTGGCACGGTCGCCTGTGCGCTCGGCTCCGACACCGGTGGTTCTATCCGTCAGCCCGCCGCCTGCACAGGCGTCGTGGGCTTAAAGCCCACCTACGGCCGCGTGTCCCGCTATGGCCTGCTGGCCTATGCAAGCTCCCTGGACCAGATTGGACCCTTCGGCACTACCGTCGCCGACTGCGCCACTCTCCTTAACGCCATCTGCGGCATCGACCCGCACGACAACACCACGAGCACCCGCGAACCCGAGGACTTCGGCGCGAAGCTCGACGCAGGCGTGAAGGGCAAGGTCATTGGCGTCCCGAAGGAATACTTCGCCGAAGGTCTCGACCCGGAATGCAAGGCCGCTATCGAGACAATGCTCAAGAAGATGGAAGCCGAAGGCGCTACGCTCAAGGAAGTGAGCCTCCCGCACATCGGTTTCGCGGTATCGAGCTACTACATCATCGCAACCGCCGAAGCGAGCAGCAACCTCAGCCGCTACGACGGCGTGCGCTACGGCTACCGCAGTAAGGAAGCCCGCAAGCTGTTCGACCTGTATGCCAAGTCCCGCAGCGAAGGTTTCGGCAAGGAAGTCCAGCGCCGTATTCTCCTCGGCAGCTACGTGCTTAGCGCAGGCTTCTACGACGCCTACTACGTGCAGGCCCAGAAGGTGCGCCGCCTCATCACGGACGACTTCAGCAAGGCGTTCGAAAGTTGCGACGTGATTGCAAGTCCCACGATGCCGGGCCTCCCGCTCAAGTGCGGCATGAACGAGTCCGACCCGATGGCGGTTTACCTGAGCGACATCTACACCGTGAGCCTGAACCTCGCCGGTCTCCCGGGCGTGAGCGTGCCCTGCGGCATGGCAGGCGGTCTCCCCGTCGGCCTGCAGTGGATTGGCAAGCCGTTCCAGGAAACGGACCTGCTCAGTGTCGCCGCCGCGACCGAAAAGCTTGCAAAGTGAGTGTCGCACCGTCAAGTTTACTTGACGGTATGACCGAACGCAGCAGCGGACGCCAAAGGCGTCAAAAGCTGAACAAGTAGTTTAGTGGATCCTATCGGGCTTCGCCCTCCAGGATGACATTATGAAAAAGGCCTGACCCGCGGCAGGTCTTTTTTTTGCGCAATTAAGCTCGCTATTAGTCCTTTATGCAGCGGACTCCGAAGAAGTTATCAGTCATTTTTTCAAGACTAATATCATCAACGTACATTCTCTGTTCTACAACTTTAATCAAGAGATAGGAATACACACTTTCAGAAACAGCCCACGTTGCCGAGTAAAGGCCCTTAGAAGTGGACCTACCATTAACATATTCCCCCATGCCAACGAAAGACAGTCCATAAACATCGAGCCCGGGAGCAATTATCTTTACCCCGTCTCCCCAGCCGTTCGCAGACCTTACATAGTCAAGACGGTCGTCCACTGCCCAGTCAAAATAATACATCTCTTTCCAAGAAGGGATATGCCAGCCGTCAGGACAGATTCCCTGAACAGGTTCATCACCCAGATTGCAGACTTTACCTGGAATACATGCATCATTATTCATCGCCGCAGTACGGTTGTAGAATCTACCAAGCAGTTCACAATTCCGTTCATCGTTATCGTAGCAATGGGTATTCCCTTTTATCACAGTACTCTTTGTAGAATCTGCATAATTCAGGTTCTCTGCCATCCAGACCTGTCCATTGAATTCTATGGTCTTGTACTTTTTACCGTCGCGCGGGTCCGTCATTTCGCCATAATCGATTTCCGGATTAAATATATCGTCTTTCGTCGTGATGTTAATTTCAATTGCGGAAGCAGGGTCGTCGGGCGGGTTATTGCTGCTAGAAGAACTGACACGCGAACTGCTGGAGCGGGAATTTTCGCTCGACGAGGAACCGTCACTATCCGAAGATTTTACGCTACTGGATGATTTAACACTATCCGAGGATTCAACGTCATCAGCCCCCTGTTTTCCAGAGACCGGAGAAAAATCATCATCGTCACCACACCCCACAAGAAATGCGAGGCCAAAGGCAAGAGCGACAAGGCCGGCTATTTTACAATTAGAAAAACGTTTCATATACACCTATTAAACTCCATTAGTTCTTCACGCAGCGGATAGGGAAAAACGGGTCATACTCGGCATCATCCATGACCGCTATGGTCCCGTTTCCCGATGCGCTTTTTCCTACATCCATCAGATACCAATTTTCATTCGGGGTCGACGCGTCGTAAACCCACAGATTGGTATAGTTTCCCTTTCCCTTAAATCCGACAGAGCCGGTTTGGCGTTGATACACACCGGTTCCTACAAAGGACATGCCCGTAGAATTGTTGCCTCTACGGTCCGTAGCCCACCCATAAGACGAATTCAGACTACTAGCCTGATTCCCGTTCAAGTTCGCCAGTTGTTCCGCCTCGCTTTTCGAAGGGATATGCCACCCGCTGGGGCAGATGCCCTGAACATTGCCAGACATCGAGGGGCACGTTCCGTTATAACATGTGCACCGACTGTCATTCAGCGCAGCCTCTCTGCTGTACAGGCGCCCGAAGGCTACACATTCGCTCGGGTCATCGCCATAGCAGCGGTTGTTCCCCTCCAGGATGGGGAGTTTCGAAGAATCCGCAAAGTTCAGGTTTTCCGCCATCCAGGTGTGCCCCGCTATATTCAACGTCCTGTACGTCTGTCCATCGCGCGAGTCCGTCATTTCACCATAGCTTTCCGCCGAATTGAAAAGCACGGTCTTATCAAACGAACTCGAAGATTCTTCGCTCGAGGAACTTTCGCTGCTCGACGAGACTGTTGACGAACTCATACTGCTAGAAGATTTCGCACTGCTCGAAGACACACTTGACGAACTGAACGACGACGAACTCACGCTACTCGATGATTTCACGCTAGACGAAGACACGCTCGAAGACGAACTTTTCGCGGAACTAGAAGATGCAGGAGCCTTGTCTGCTATGCAGCGGACGGGAAGGTGTACCGGGAAGGTGGTAAAGCCGCTGACGGATACACTTTCCCCATTGAGAGAAAGGTAGGAACTGTTTGTCGAAGGCTCGTAAACCCAAATAAATCCAGCGGTACCCATACTCTTGAAGCTGGTGCCATTATTCGGCCAAAGAGCCCCCGTTCCAACAAAGGATAGCCCGTAGATATCTGTTCCTGGCGGGACTGTCGGCTTCCAGCCCTTAGCGGACCTTAGTGCGCTGGATTTTCCTTCCACAAAATTCTTCAGCGACAGCGCTTCATTATAGGATGGGATATGCCATCCGGACGGGCACACGCCCTGGACAGGCTTGCTTCCCAGTTCGCATGGGAATTTATAATAACACACGGAGGTATCCATTGCCACATCTCGGGCATATAGGCGGCCATACAACTCACAATACGCCGTGTCCATATTGAAGCAGAAGGATTCCCCCCCTTGTGACGTGCATAGTTCAAGTTCTCCGCCATCCAGGTCTGTCCGTTAACGACGACTGTTTTGTATACTTGGCCGTCGCGCGAGTCCCTCATTGTACCATATTCGATGTCCGGGTTAAACTGTTCGCCCTTTTCTTTCAGGTAAGGCTCGACATCCATCTTGGAGTATCTTTCCGATGAACTGCTGGTGGGGAAAATGCTGAAGGAAGAAGAACTAGACGAGCTGGAGCTGACTCCGCTGCTCGAAGATGAAATGCTCGAAGAACTACGGACACTTGATGACAAAGAGACTACATTCAGCGTGTCATCCGATACACAGCGGACAGAAGCAAAAAGATTGTATGAAAAACCAGAATGTATAATAATATCATTACCCGACTCTCCGCGGAAAACTAGGTAACTCAAATACGGTCCTTTTATATATGCCCAAACGATTCCAGTCCTTCCAAGATTATCAAAATCTTTATTATAGAAATTGAGCCCCCCCGTTGCCGGCATCGAAAAGCCCGTGGTATTACCCCCTTCGTTATAAAAGGACCAGGTTTTTGCAGACCGGACTTCTTCAAATTTATCGCCAAATGCGTCTACTAGAGCCGTAGCCTCGTCGCTAGATGGAATATGCCATCCCTTGGGACATACACCGCGAACCAAGGTATCCCCGATATCGCAGGAAGATCCAAGTTTGCAGGCGATGTTGTCCATAGTTGCTTCACGTGAATACAAGCGGCCCAGCAGGGCGCAGTTATCATCATCGAAATTAATGCAAGCCGAACGTTCGAGCACTAGCGGATAATCGTCGTTGCCAGCAAAATTGAGGTTCTCGGCCATCCAGACTCTGTTTCCAATGACAACGGTTCTATAGACCTGGCCATCGCGTTCGTCCGTCATTGTTCCGTATTCGATTTCCGGGTTAAACAATTCGTCCTTAGAAGTCATGGTAAAGGGGATGGACGCCAGTTTGAAATCGTCCTTATCATAAGACCAAGTGATATCAAAATCAAAACTTGAGGAACTGTACAGCAAACTGCTAGACGATTCCGCTTGGTGGAACTCGCGACCTTCCGCAGTTAGCGTATCGAACTCGCCCACCCAGATGTAGACGGAATCGGCGCGGTCAAAGCGGCACTCGTAACGGTCCTTGTCTCGCCCGATAACGGCTTCTCGGCCCTCGCGCATCTCGTTGCACGGGGTTTCCGACAAGCCCTTCGCCGTCGTGTACGCATAGTCGTAACCGCGGTCCTTCGCGACCGGAGAAAAGTCGTCATCGTCGCCACAGGCGACCAAAAAGAGAGCAAATAGCGTGCCCGCAACAAAAAGCGAGCCATGACCCGGCAGCAACAGGAACTTTTTCATGATTTCTCCTTTATCCCACATACCCCAACAGGTACAAAATATAGATTTTTTTCTTTCTCCCCGTAAAAAGTGTATATTTCTAGTATGAAAAAACCGGAAGTAGACATACTGACCATCAAGCACCGCAATATGTGGGGCGAGTGGACCTTCAAGTTCGAAGGGAACCTTCTGTGCGGGCTCCGGTTTACCGGCGCTGATGAATCGATTGTGCCAAGCACGGTCAAGGCCTGCGCATACGCAAAACCCGACAGCGACGAAGCTCTCCCGCGCGCCACAGCAAGGGTTTACAACAACGTTGTACGCGAACTCAACCAGTACCTTTCGGGCAAACTCAAAAAATTTTCCATCCCGATTAAGTTGTCCGGCACCAAGTTCCAGATGAACGTCCTCGAAGCCATCATGGACATTCCCTACGGCAAAACATGGACCTACAAGCAGGTTGCCGAAATTATCGGGCACCCGAACGCAGTCCGTGCCGTCGGGAATGCGCTCCACAGCAATCCCCTGCAGGTCATAATCCCCTGCCACCGCGTGGTCACGAGCCGCGGGCAGATTGGCGGTTACGCCCTCGGCACCGATTTAAAAAGGCGCCTCCTGTGCATGGAAGGCGCCATTCAAAACGAGCTGGAACTGGAATAAATCCCGCCGTCATCCCCGCGCAGGCGGGGATCTGCGAGCATTCTTTTACTTGTTCTTATTCACGATAAGCGTTTTCGCCTTGAAGGTCTTCTTGTCGATCCACTTGACCATCAGGGAAACCTTGTTGTCCTTGTTCAGGGCGGCCCAGTACTTCTTGAGCGTGTCTTCGGCGTTGTCAAAAATCGGCATCAGCTTCGGGAAGCCGTTGAAGCTAGGAATCGGGCATCCATCGGTTTCGTAGGTGCTGATGAAGTGGCCAAGACCCGGCAGAGCCTTCTCGTATTCGAACGTCATGCGTTCGCAACCGGCATCTTCACTGTTCCCCCTGCTCTTGAGGATGGAGAGCTTGTACACGGCGGGGCTTGCGTTCTTGTAGTGGATGCCGGAAATACGCGGCGTGAAGTTCGGGGCGTCGTCTTCGTACTGGCGCGTGCGGAGGGCACTTTCGAAGGTGCCGCCGAGCTTGATAGCATCGTAAATCGTGTCGGTCTGGTCGCCGTTCGTGATAATCTGGACGTCGGAAGTGTGGCGTGCCGGGTAGTAGATAATCAGGTGCGGGTCCGAGAGCTTGGATTCGTCGAAGGCCTTCGTCTTCATGAAGCCGGTCTTGGATTCCATTTCGAAAATGCGGTTACGGCTGTTGACGCTACGGCCCATAATCCAGTAAACCTGCACGTAGGACTTGCCGTCGGCACTTTCGCCGAGGATAATTCCGCGTCCGGGATAGGGGTTGTTGGAAAGGGCCTTGAAATTCTGTTTTGCTTCGTCTGTGTATTTCATAAGAATCTACCTTTTCGGGTTATAATTGTTCATCAGGACCATGGCGACGGCAACGCAGAGCATAATGACGCTCCCCACGACAACCTGCTGCTTGTGGTCGTAATCGCGCTTGATGTACTTCGGGTCTTCTTCGTTGAGTTCCTGGAGGGTCGGTCCCTCGGCGAGTTTCGTGGAATCAATGCCGCAAATTTCAGCAATCTGCTCCTCGGTCATGTTCAGCGTACTCACGCGCAGGCTATCGCACTTGTTCGTGACTTCAGCGGCAGCCGCGGGAATCGCGAGGACGAGAAAGAACAACAAAAGAATGAAGAATGTCTTATTCACATTCACTTTTAATCCTTCTTTCTTCATTATTCATTCCTGGATCCTTCGACTTCGTGCTACGCACTCCGCTCAGGATGACACCTTCTACAATAAACCAACTAGCCTTCCTTCGCGAGCTTGTCGAGAATCTGGTTCACGAGGCCCGGGTTAGCCTTGCCGCCGGATTTGCGCATGGTCATACCCACGAGGAAGCCCTTCAGCGCAACCTTGCCCGCCTTGAATTCGGCGAACTGGGCAGCATTTTCGGCACAGACCTGTTTAACGACTTCTTCGATGGCACCGGTGTCGGTCACCTGCACAAGCCCCTTTTCCTTAACGATGGCTTCGGGGTCCTTGCCGCTTTCGAACATCTCGGCGAAGACCGTCTTTGCAATCTTACCGTTGATGGTGTTGTCAGCAATCAGGTTCACGAGCTTGCAGAGGTCTTCGGGCTTAATCTTGAGGGCGCTGAGGCCGCCTTCCAGTTCCTTCACCTTGGCCAAAAGTTCGGTAATCACCCAGTTGGCGAGCACCTTGCCGTTCTTGCAGTTCTTCGCGGCGGTGTCGTACCATTCGCTCACGTCGCGGTCTTCGGTGAGCACCATGGCGTCGTATTCGGAAACACCGAAGTCGTCCATGAAGCGCTTGCGGCGGGCATCCGGCAGTTCCGGAAGCGTGCGGCGGATTTCTTCCACGAAGGCAGGGTCGGTCACGAGGCGGACCATGTCCGGTTCCGGGAAGTACTTATAGTCGTGGGCGTCTTCCTTGGAGCGAATCACGATGGTCTTGTCCGCATTGGGGTCGTAACGCTTGGTGCACTGTTCCACTTCCTTGCCTGCATCGAGGGTCGAGGCCTGCAGGTTCATTTCGCAGTAGAGAGCCTTTTCCAAGTTCGTGAAGCTGTTCAGATTCTTGATTTCGGCGCGGATACCGAACGGAGCGTCTTCACTGGCACGCAGGGAAATGTTACCATCGCAGCGCATGTTGCCGTTTTCCATGTTGGCGTTGGAAACACGGGTGTATTCAAGCGTCTGCTTAATCTTCTTGAGAACGAGCACGGCTTCTTCGGGGCTACGGATATCCGGTTCGGTCACGATTTCGCAAAGCGGGGTGCCGCAGCGGTTCGCGTCGAAGTGGGAATCGGTCGGGCTCATGTCGTGGATGAGCTTACCGGCGTCTTCTTCCATGTGGATACGGGTAATGCCCACGCGCTTCTTGGTGCCGTCTTCCTTCACGATTTCGAGCCAGCCGTTCTTGCAAATCGGGTGGTCGTACACCGGAAGTCCGCCCGTCTGGGTAATCTGGTAGCCCTTCGGCAGGTCCGGGTAGAAGTAGTTCTTGCGGGTCCACATCGCGTTCAGGTCGATTTCACAGTTGAGCGCGAGGCCCAGGCGAATCGCGTATTCCACCGCCTTCTTGTTCGGCACGGGCATGACACCCGGCATACCGAGGCAAACAGGGCAAACGTGCTTGTTCGGGGTCGTATTCACTTCGATTTCGCAGCCGCAGAACATCTTGGTTTTAGTTGCGAGCTGGCAATGGATTTCAAGACCGATAACAGGACAATAGTTAGGCATAAAAACTCCGTAATTTTACGGGAAAAAGATAGTATTTTAGAACTTAAAACTTAGAACTTAGAACTTGATATGCGGAAAAAAACGGGGCCGGGATGCAGGAAACAAGAAGAATACTGACATTACGTTACCCTCTTCGTAAAAAAAAGATTATTTTAAAAAGCAGCCCATTTTTTTCCAGGAGTTCGGCCATGAAAACTTTAAAGATTCTTGCCATCATCGGGGCCACGAGCCTGTTTGTCGGTTGCGCCTCCATGCCGAGAGAACTTTCGGACCACAAGGAAATCCCCGGCGGCGAATACACCGGCGAAGCGCAGAACAACCGCCCCGAAGAAATCAAGTACCAAAAGCTCCCCGACAACATGCAGTACGTGCGTGCAAGCGACTCGCTGGTTATCGCGACTTACAACAAACTAAAAGAAGACCTTTCCGTCGAAGAGGGCAATCTCCCCATCGCTGACTACCTGTTCCTGATGCCGGGAACCTGGGAAAAGATTTCTAGCACCGGCCAGAACGAGAACTTCAACAAGCGCAAGAACACCTACACCGTCGAGGCGGGCCCGGAAAAGTTCAAGTTCAAGTACGCAATCCCCAAGACCGACAAGTCCGCAAGGCACGCCTGGGAGGGAGTCCGTAAGGAAATCCGCCACCCCGCCTTCTACACGGCACCCGAGGGCAGCGAAGAAGCAAATGCCGTTGGCGAAATTTCCATACGAGCCATAAGCACCGAAGAAATGGCGACCATCGTGTGGTTCAGCCCGTTCAAGATGGTGGAACCGCTCTTCATAGTGAACAACACCTACATGCTCGGATTCAACAAGAAGGGTCAGTTGGAAGTCATCGACGAACTCCCCTACTACCTGCCCTACGCCGAAAAAATGAAGGCCATCATCGCCGATTACGAGCGGCAGAAGCAGGAGTATGAGCGACAGAAGCAGGAATACGAGCAGAAGAAAAAGGAGTACGAAGAGGCCAAGAAGAATAGCAAGTAGCCTAGACCAGCCTACACTTCGTCCAGCGTAACAACAAGCGCATCCGTGAGGGTGCGGAAGTTCGCGCATTCCGTGAGAATGCAGTCGGCACCGTTCACAAACGCCGTTGCAAGGCGAAGCGACTCTGCCTCAGTAATTTTGTGATTCGTGCGGGAGGCCGCGGCAAAAAGTTCCGCCGCCTTCACGGAGATCTCGGAATCCACGGGGCACACCTTCACGTTCCTCGAATGCTCAAAGAACTCGCGATACTGGCGGGCAAGCACACCCTCATTTGCACCGAACGCTTTCTGGCTAATTTCAAACAAGGTAACAGGAGAAACAAGAACCTGCACGTTCTTCTCGTACACCATGTCGAGCACGCCCGATACCGCCGGATAAAAATCCGGGTGCATCTGCAATAGCCGGACCAGCGGGCCGGAATCCAGAAAAAGAACGCGGCTCTGTCCGATATCCCTTATCACTCGTAAATTTCCATGTAGGCGATATCGTAGCGCATGCCGGCACGCACCATCTTGAAGCGTTCTGCCTTCGGGTAGTAGTACCAGATCATCCACTCGCCGCTCATGTCGGTACGCTTGGTCTTGATGGCTATGGGCTTTTCGCCCTTGTAGAATTCGCGCTTGTGCGGGATCACGTGTTCGAACGGGCGGTAGGTATGCACGGTCTCGCCCGCCTTGCGTTCGATAAAGCCCTTGCCGCCCTTGCTCCAGGTAATGAACACCGGGCCGTTTTCGTCCTTCATCTCTTCGCAGCTGTCAAAACCGCTACCACACCAGAAGAACTCCTTGAACTTGAGCTGCACCTCGGGCATGTTGAAACTCGCGACCTTGCGCGTGTTGCCCTTGTAGGTTCCGTAGTCGCCCTCAAGCTTGTACTGGCCAGCATTGTACTCGTTGCAGCCGCGCTGAGCGACCTTCACCTTGCGGCCCGTCACCGCGATATCTACCGTACAGCCATCTTCCTGGTAAGCCAGACGCGCGTTGCCGTTGGATTCGCGAATTTCCAGGTTGCCCATCTCGATTTCGGCGCGGTTGCCCTCGGGCCCGTTCTGGATGGTCACATCGAACCGCTTGGGGTTGTTCGGCGACTTTTTCAGATAAACGCTACCCGTCGCAGAGGCATACTCGCCGCTCAGGTCGAGCGCTTCCTGCTGGAATCGGGCCAGTTCCGCACGGCGCACCCACACTGTGCCCATTTTACAGTCAATAGGCACGTATGTCGGCGGTTCCTTCGGATCCTGTTCAACCCAGGTCACCACCTTCTTCTTCTTGGTCTTCGTCTTGACGCGGCCCTTCTTGTCCTTTACCGGGCGACCCTTCCTGTCGGTCACCTCGACGGTCTCCTTGACCCAGCTAACCTTCTGCACCTTGTCCTTGGGGATGGGCAGTTCCTTTATCCAGTCCGACTTGGAAAGCTGGCCTACGGGAGCGGACTCGTCCACATCGTTTTTTACTTTCTTGTAAACGGGAAGGGTTTCTTGTGCGAGCGCGAACGTTACGAACAAAACGGCAATAAAGCAGAAAAGTCTTTTCAAATTAATCCTCATGGCACGAAAAATTAACTTTTTTTCAAAAAGTTGAAGTAATTTATCCCATTTTTGGGGGGAATTCTCCCATTTGTTCGTTAAATTGCTAAACTTTTGACATATTAATTACCAAAGGAGAATTCCGAGATGAAAAAGATGATCCTCGCTTCTTGCATTATGGCAGCGGCCGTATTTGCCGCCCCTGATGCAGCAGCAACTGCCGCAAAGGCAGACGTTGCACAAAAGGAACTGGACAAGGCTACAGCCGACAAGGCAGCCCCCGCAGCAGCCCCTGCCGCTGAACAGGCTGCACCGGCCGAAGCAGCACCTGCCGCTGAAGCCGCTGCCCCCGCAGCAGCCGCTGAAGCACCCGCTGCAGAAGCCGCTCCCGCTGAAGCAGCCCCGGTAGCCGAAGCAGCACCTGCCGAACAGGCCGCCGCTGACGCTTCGACAGGCTCAGCAACCGCCGCTCCGGCTGAAGAAGCTCCGGCCGCAGACGCAGGCTTCGCCGAACCCGCGGCTGCCGAAGAAAAGGTCGCAGCCGCCGACGAGCAGAAGCCCGCCAAGAAGAAAAAACGCCACAAGAGGAAGAAAATGATCCAGAACGCCGTGCTCGAGACCCCGAAGATCGCGTTCGATATCAATGCTGACTTCGAATTGGAAGCCGGCAAGGTCTTCTGGACCACCGAAGACGACGAAATGAGCGACAACCTTGAAACCTGGAACGGCGAAGCCAACTTTGCCGTGCTCGCCGAAGGCGAAGACTTCAAGGGCAAGATTGCCGTAGCGTTCTACCCCGGCGATCTCCGCATGTCCGACGAATCCCTCGACAAGAAGGCCAAGAAGGAAGCCCTCCGCGAAGGTACCGAAAAGGGCACTGACGACTACTTCAGCCTCGACGAAGCCTGGGCATTCCAGGAAACCGACATGTTCAACTTCAAGGTCGGTCGCTGGGACAACACCGACAAGAACGGTGACTACTTCGGTGGCTACATCGACGGTTACCTGACCGGCTTCATGTCTACGCAGGCTTCCGAAAACCAGCTGCAGTTCGGCTTCACCCCGTCCGAGACGATGGATCTGAATATTTCTCTCATCAGCAAGTCCGTCAACCTCAACAAGGGTGACCTCCGCGCCGTGTTCAACTTCCACAACCTCGAAGCCCTCAACAACATGAAGATTCAGCTCGGCTACCGCAGCAACATCTTCGACGTTGTCTACGACTCCGACGCCGAAATCAAGCACAATGTGTCCCTCAAGGCAAACGTCCCCGTGGTCACGAACCTGTTCAACATCTTCGGCGAAGTGGCTCTCATGAACCTGAGTGCCGATGACGACATGGTCATGCCCATCACGGGCGGTGTCTCGATTTCGCTCCCGGTTATCGACCGAATCATCCTCGAAGCCGAATACGTGGGTGACCGCGACGAGCACAAGGAATACCAGGGCTTCGCAGCCAAGCACGTGAAGGACGTTCTCGGTGCAGTCTACGTCGAGAAGGCCTTCACCGACCGCTTCAGCCTCTCTGCCGGCTTCCACAGCTACGGCAGCACGAAGGACTGGATGCTCTCCGGCAACCTCGTCGGCAGAATCAATTAGTTATTAATTGCATAAATTTCAAAGAGCTCGCCGATGGCGGGCTCTTTTTTATTGGGGATTAGAGCGCGGGGGTGCGGGCTGCCTGACGTTCGGGCAGGTTCTTCCAGTAGCGCACGGGTAGGCAACGCCGGAGCAGTTTCGGGTTTTCGCGCTCCTTGATGGCGATGGACTTGTAGTAATCCTGCCACAGCTGAGTAAAGCCATCGGACTGGATAGCCTTCACGAACGATTCCTCGTCGGGAAGCGTCACCACTTTGCTCTCCCCCACCTTGTCGTGCAACAGGGCATACTTGCGCTTGGAATCATATATAATCCACTTCTCGAACGCGAACCTGTTACGGAAATGCGGTTCCATCATGAGGAGGATATCGTACTTCGGTTCTATCTTTGATATGTAGAAATTGCCTGGCCCTTTCGAAAAGCGGACCATCCCGAGCATATTGCCCGCCTCATGGCGCACGGAACCCGCAATCTTGTACAGCGGGAGCATCTCTAGCGATGCGGGGTTCTTGCCGTAGTTCGGGTCATCGCCCGAAAACAGTTTGCGGAGGTAGGCAAAGATTTTCATTTCTATCCCGCGCTCTTCCGAGAGGAACGCAGTTTCTAGCAGGGTAAGCACTTCTTCGCTTGCGTTGTTCACTATGGCGCGGCGCAGGCGCATCGCGGAATCCTCGTTCGTCTCCACGCGAAAATTCTGCTGGAACAAATCAACGGGGGCATCGGTATCACGATCCGGGACGAAGTTTTCGACATCGAGCCGCTGGGAATAAATTTCGAATATGGCGGAAAGGAAACCGTCAAATGATGAATCGTATGAAATGGAGAGAGTCATAAAAACAATTGATGATTGATAATTGATGATGCAGGATGTGTAATGTATATTTCGGGATGCGGGATGTTTTTAGTTGGCAGAACTTAGTTGGCAGTAGGCAGTGTTTGTCGCGGGCGACTACGCGGAGAGTGCCGCGGGCTGCGGGAAGTTTATCGAAGGCGTCGGCGCAATTGTCGGCATCGCTGGCGCCGGCGCTATCGCTGGCATCACGGGTGTCGGCGAAGGCAGCGCAATCGGATTGCTGTCGAACAGGTCGAGCTGGCCGGATTTCGGACGCGGGAGCAACAGCGGGCGAATCATCTCAGGGTAAAGCCGCCGGAGCGACGCGGGAATATCGGGATGGTAGATGAAGTACTTCGCGCGTTTCAAAACCACGCCCATCTTCTTCAGGTTCTCGAGCCGTATCTTGCAGTACCGCCGTCCCGAAACAATCAGCCGGGCAGACTTCACGCCGATTCCGGGAACCCGCAACAGCATCTCGTAATCGGCAGTCTGGATATCTATCGGGAACAGTTCCAGGTGCCGTAGCGCCCAGCCCGCCTTCGGGTCCAGATTCAGGTCCAGGTTCGGGTTCTGCTCGTCAAGAATCTCGTTGTACTCGAAGTTGTAAAAACGCATGAGCCAGTCGGCCTGGTAAAGCCGGTGCTCGCGCAGGAGCGGCGGCTTGGTGGTAATCGCGGGCAGGCGCTTGTCGGCATTTACGGGAACGTAGCCCGAAAAATACACGCGTTTCAGGCGTTGCTGGCGGTAAAAGCCCGCCGAAAGCGTGAGAATCTGGAAATCCGTTTCGCCCGAGGCGCCCACAATCATCTGCGTGCTCTGCCCCGCAGGCAAAAAGTTCGGGGTGTACCTCCCCCGCGCGCCGCCGTACTCGATCTTGCGTTCGGCAAAGTAGTTCATGGGAGCGTACACCGAAGCGTAGTTCTTGTCGGGAGCGAGGTAAGTGAGCGACCTCTCCGAAGGCACCTCGATGTTCACGCTCGTGCGGTCTGCATAGAGGCCAGCCTCATGAAGCAACTTCTCGGAGGCGCCCGGAATGCTCTTCAGGTGGATGTAGCCCCCGAAACGGTGCACGGTACGCAGTTCCTTCGCGACCTTCACCAGCAGTTCCATCGTATAGTCGGGCGAGCCCACCACCGCAGAACTCAGGAAGAGCCCCTCGATATAGTTACGGCGGTAGAATTCCAGCGTGAGGTCTATGACTTCCTTCGGGGTGAACGTCGCCCGCGGGATATCGTTGCTCCGGCGGTTCGCGCAGTAGGCGCAGTCGTACTTGCAGGCATTCGAAAGCAGGACCTTCAGTAGCGAAATGCAACGGCCATCGGAAGACCACGTGTGGCAAATACCCGCCGGGCAAGCATCGCCCAGCCCCCTCGGGGGCGCAGAACGCCTAGAGCCGCTCGACGTGCACGAGACATCGTACTTGGCGGCAGCGGAGAGAATATTCAGTTTTTCGCGGACATCCATACTTGCCTTTTTGTTTAGTTGCACCTTTGTTCACTACAAATATAAATAAAACTGCACAAAAAAGCAAGTGTTTTTTTTTGGCTATGTCAAGTCATTCCGTATTTTTTTACAAGGCTGCGGTGTCATTGCGAACCAACTGCGTTCCGGCTGCGGTTTCTTGGCGGACTCTGTCAAGCTTGGCTGTATGTTTGCGAACCTGCTACGGTTATGCTGCGGAAACCGAAAATGGCCAAAATAGCCTAAAAACAGCATTTCCGAGGTGAATTTGCAGGTTTCGATGGGCTGACGGATTCGGAAAGTTTTGCTAACCCAAAATTCTACAACTGGATCAACCCCATATTCGAACGCCAGTTCATTTACGACAGCTATAGCAGCCGCATAGGCAAGGGAACGCTTAACAAGACTCTCCATGGGGCACCGCCCAATTGCGGGCTGCCCATCGGGAATTTGACCAGCCAACTCTTCGGGAACATCTACCTGAACCCGCTGGACCACTTCATCAAGAGAGAACTAAAGCTTACCTTGCACCCTAAGAAAATCTACCTGCAACCGGTTACCAACGGCTTCCCCTTCCTGGGAGCATACCTCCTCCCCTACCGCACCTACCCCAGGCGACGCTTTGTGGGAAACTTCAGGCGGGCCATTATGCAACCGGACAAAGACAAACAAAAGCAGGATAACAGGATTACAAGCTACAAAGGGCTGTTTTCCCATTTTGACTGTTACAAAATGGAAAAGAAGTGGATTCGTTAAAAAAATTTTCGGCCCGGCTCCGCCCTAGTCCTTGAGACAACGAACAGAACGCCCGTAGTACTTATAGCTGCCGTACAGGCCCGCGATGTCGTAGTCGTAGTTCAAGTACATGCTGTACGCGCTGCTGCTATTGCCCTCCGTAGAACTCCAGAAGTCCGCGTAGTGGCCCTCGCCGTAGTAATTCCCATCGTAGTCCCTGTAGCCGGCAGGCAACGCCGAGAACCCGAAAGCATCCGTGCCGTTGCGGTCATTATACCAGCCACCGGTGGATTTAAGGGCCGTACCAGCTCCATGCCACTTATAAGCGTAATCTTCATCCTGCACTCCGCCCACCGACGTGATCAGCGTGTTCCATTCCGTGGTGTCCGGTAGGTGCCAGCCCTCGGGGCAAATGCCGCGTATAGTACCGGTTGGTGAGCATTCCGAACCATAGCCGCAACCCTTGCCATTTGTGGTCCATGTGCCGACGCTGTCCATGGCTGCCGCCCAGGTGTACAGGCGACCGTACTTGGCACAGTTGGAGGGATCGTCATCATAACAGTAGCTGTTCTCCGTCTCGTAATTCAGGTTCTCCGCCATCCACACTTGGTCGCCGATGGTCACCGTCTTGTAGGTCTGGCCGTCGCGGGTATCGGTCAGGGTACCGTAATTGCAATCACCCCCTGGCAATTCGCTACAGGGAGACGCCTCGCCTGTAGCACCGCTCGACTTCGGCGTGACGCTGGAGGAAGACTTCGCTGAACTGCTCGACTTCGGCTGGTCGTAGGACCGGAACCACTCATCTCCGTCACATTCATAGTTCTCCCCGAGGTCGACCACATAGACCTTCTCGCCGATGACGTCCATGCTGCACTCGTAGGTTTCCAGCTCTGCCTTGTCGGCCACCTCGGCAGGCAAGCCACCGGACGGGCGCTGGATAAAAGAGTCGTCGTCGCTGCAGGCCACGAGCAGGGCCCCGGAAAAAAGGAACGCCAAGGACAATCTGTTTCGCATACGGGTTTCCTCCTGTTTTTTTTACAAAATAGCAATTAAGTTGACATTTCTCGGCACGGGACGCACTAGTTTATCCCGCATCGTCATGCCAATGGACACACTTGCCACTACGTGGCGGCGGTGTGACGAGGGTTCCCGACTGCGGGTGCGGCGCCATGCGGGTGCATTGCCATGGACCCTATCGCCTTCGGCTCCAGGGTGACAGCGGGTGTGTGACGGTCGGCAACGCCGAGAACAAGGTCTCGAATTCAGTTTTGCTGGGCAGGTGCCAACCCTCGGGACAAATGCCACGAACGGGATAAGTCGGCGAGCAAATCTTATTGTACAAATAGGCAAAAAATACGTTTCCGCTACGAACTCGCTGCGGCGGTCAGATTGCCATTTTCGGGGAAATGGCGTAGAGCGGGCAAATCTGAACTGGAGGATTCCATAGCAAGATCAACCGATTCGAAACAAGTGTTGATTACTTGATGTTGGAATAGCCTTTGGTTCTTCCCAAAAGGTCGTAAAGCTTGCCATTTTTTTGTGGTATCTGTCGTGCTTTGACTTTATGGATGCGAGTCGTTGTTTGTTGTGGCACTGCCAGTTTTTGCATCGGGTCTCCGATAATCGATTCTCCATAGAACCAATCGTAAAGGTCTTCCTTGTGACTGTACTGGTTCCTTTTCACCCTTTCGTTTACCCATTCCCGGAACGATTCGCCAATGAATTTGTGTTCAAAGGCGTAGTACATGAAACCATCCATTTGGTCGCTTCCGCTGGTTTTGGATGAACCGATACTTACAAAACCGCCGTTAATCGTGTTAAAGATATGCTCGCTTCCAACAGAGGCGCTATTGGCGTTGCCGTAGAAATCATAGCAGGTAAGTGGACCACAGCAAGCAAAGTGGAAAAATCTCGGTGACACGCACATGTTTCTTTCCACTTGTGTTATATCCAGCCCGTTTCCAAGGCCAGTCTGGCCTCCGTGCCCACCGTAAAGGGCCCAATCATACTTATCTGATTTTATGTTGTCTAGATATTCCTGCCCGTCAGCGATAGACTTATCAAGGGAGTCTGGGGAATAAAGAAGACTCAAACCATCAACGAATTTCTGGTCTAGAGGATTGTTTAAGCCTCCTTCCTCAGTTAGGAACATGGCACTACGCGTACGTTTCTTGAACAAACCGAGATAGTAGCTGTGGATTTTCTTGAAATATCTCAATAAAAGTGTTTTTGGGTTACCGTAGAAACCAGCCGTGTTGGGGTCAATTCGAGAAACCCATATTTCAAAGGAATCAGAAACCGCGCCACTTTTGGAATAGTGCCCGTCAAAAACTCCATTGGATTTTCCAGAAATCCAAAGGTGCTTTATGTCTTCTTCGGGGAGCGAATCTTTCATGAAAATATTTCCGTAATAGGTTTGGTTGAGACCGCGTGTGCTCTTGTCATTTTGACGCCAAACGGAATCAGGGATTGGTTCATAGGAGGCATTATTCCCGCATTTCCATTTTAGTGTAAGATAAGCGGCGCCATATTCCTCTGCATAGTTTAGTTTGAATTTGTAGAGACTGTCTTTCTTGAATTGAAAAGCGCTGTAATATGGAATGTCCCAGTTGTTGAACCATGCGTCAACGAGCAGGGAATCGTTTATCCAAAGGCGTCTGTCGTTGTCCGTGGTAAGTTGCAGGGAACAAAGTGCGCTGACTGGAGATTTGATGTATCCGGAATACGCAATTGAAAAACTATCCACCGGTACTTTCCCTGGTATCGGAGAACCGTCGAATGCATTGAAGTTTAATGTTGTCGTGGTGGTATCGAACAACTTCCCGCCATGGGCTTCGGGGCCTCCGGCAGCAGTGTCTTTCCAAATACCGTCAAGATCCATGAAGTAAAAGTCCGTTACCCAACGTTGGTATCGGAATCCGTATTCTGTTTTCTGGTAGAATTCAAATTGAGCCCGCGGAATGTCTCCAACAAAAACGGCTCCCATGATGGAATCCTTCTTGCTTACGAGTATTTCTTTTAGGTCGGTGGCCTTCCCGCCGTTCTTCTGGGATTTGAAAGATACAATAGAGGCGTTTACTTGATAAGTATTCCAAATGTCATCTGTATAGGTGTTTAAGGCATTCCTGATTTCGTTGTCTTTTATCATTTCGTCGTCAACGACGATGAGGATGTCAGATGCTCTACTCCATGCGCAAACAGAAAATAGGAGAAGCACCCCCAACAAATATTTAAGTGTATTTTTCATGAAATCCTCCCTAGACCTCATTATGGACAAAGTCCTTTTTTTGGGAAAAATATAATTTTATTCTGCTCGAAAGGGCTACGATAATCTTCATTGTGCATGTATATGAATGGGTTCTGCCAAAATTCCGTCAAAAGACTCCCTGAAACAACCTGCAGACGCTTCATGACAAGGACGATTTCGAGACAAGCCTGTTCGTGGAGCTATATGCAGGTGCCTTTATCGGAAATTTCTACCCAAGCTACAGCATAGGCAACTACTCTCCCGGTCTGGATGCCGAAGACACAAGCGTCCATATGCCTTCAATCACCTCGAACTACTTTACGCTAGGATACCATATAAACAAGAATTTCGCGATATCTCTAGGGGCCGTCGGCTCCGATATCGATTCCCACTGGCATTGGGCTGGGTCGGGCGGACTGCATTACTACCTATGATGGTACGGGTGGTTCTGCATCACCATCTGCACGCGGTATAGTTGCTCCGCCATAATCACGCGGGCATGGTCGTGCGTGAACGTGAGAGGCGAAAGCGACAAGAGCAAGTCCGCGGTCTTTTTCAGGTTCTCGTCGATACCGTAGGCAGAGCCAATAAGGAACACAATATTCCCCGGGAAACGGTCGCGCAACGTATCGGAGAGCTTTACCGTATCCATGAGTTTGCCCTCTTCAGACAAAATAACGCGACGGTATTCCGACTTGGGGAACTTCTTCTCGAAGAGGGCCGCTTCCTGGGCAAGCGACTGTACGCGGTCATCGAGTTTGGATTCCTTGAGTTCCACGACCTCGAGCGGGAACATGCCACCACGCAGGCGCTTCACATACTTTTCCACCTCGTCCGCAATAAACGGCGAGCCGGCCTTACCAAAAACTGCGAGAACCCATTTCATACTAGACGAAAGACGAAAGACGATAGACGATAGGAAAACTTGTTAGACGAAAGACGAAAGAGAAACACCTCTATAACATCATATATTTTTTTATATGGAGTACTCATACCTAAAATCTTTCGTCTATCGTCTACCAGCGCAGCGGTCTTTCGTCTATCTCCCTACGCTCAGGCGTTCGATGAGGAACTCGGGCATGCCCGCCTTGCGCATGCGTTCCTGCGTCTGGAACACGTCGTATTCCACGCGTATAATGCGCACACACTTCGTGTCGGTATCGAGCAGGCACCAGCTGGCACGGCAATCGCGGTCACGCGGCTGGCCCACGCTGCCCACGTTCACCAGCAGGCGTTCGGTATTCGCGATGGTGTACTCGTACTCGTCCAGAATCTTGGGGATAGCCATCGGGCGGCTCGCCACAATCACCGGGCTGTGCGTATGCCCGATAAAGCAGTACGTTCCGTGAAAATGGTCAAAGGCGTCGAGAGCCTCTTCGAGGTCGGTCACATACACCCAGTCCGCAGGGGAAAGCGGGGATGCATGCACGAAGGTAATATCGTTTTCTTCCTTGATGTAAGGGAGCGCCTTAAGGTACTCGATTGATTCCTTGCACATGTGCGACTGCGTCCATTCGATGGCCTGCTTCGCATACGGGTTGAACCCTACGCTCGACTCGTACTTGATGGCCACGCTGTCGTGGTTACCGATGAGGCAAAGGTCCATATTGTCGCGGGCAAGTTTCACGCACTCGTCGGGGTCTGCGCCGTAGCCCACAAGGTCGCCCAGGCAGACTCGCCTTTCAACGCCGTTGTCATTCATGGACTGGAGCACGGCCTCGAACGCCGTCGCATTGGAATGAATATCAGAACAAATACCGTAAAGCATGCGGAAAATTTAATATATTTGCGCGCGTATGGAAGTAATCGAAGACAAGACCAAGGTAAGCATCGCCTACGTGCTGCTCGAAAAGGGCGGACGCATACTGGAAGAAATTCCCGCGACACACCCGTTTGTCTATATCCACGGCTACAACAACATAATCCCGGGGCTCGAGACGGCACTCGCGGGGCGCAAGCTCGGCGAGAGATTCAGCGTCGACATCCCGGCGAACCTCGGTTACGGCCCGTACCGCAAGGACCTTATCCTTAAAGTCCCCAAGGCAGAACTGCAGGACGTGGGCGAACTCTGGCTCGGGATGGAACTCGAGATGTTCATGGACAACGACATCCGCGAATTCCAGTTGCCCGAAACGGCGGACGAGTTCGTCGAAGACCTGAACCTCGACAGCGACGAGAGCGACGGCATATACACGGTCAAGGAAATCTACCGCGACTCCGTGCTCGTTGACGGGAACCACCCCTTCGCGGGCAAGGACCTCACATTCGAAGTCGAAGTCGTCGATATCGAGGCGCCTAGTTTTTCGGAACTGGAATCCGGGTTCCCCGACCAGGACGAATACGACGACGGGTACGAAGACGGCTACGACGACCAGTACGGAGAGAAATTCTAACCCGCAGCGAGATGCGCGAGTACACATAAACTAAAAATCCCCCGGCAAAGCCGAGGGATTTTTAAGTTCGCAATTTTCCGCGAGACTAGGCTTCGTCAGCGAGTTCGGGAGCCTTCTTGATCACGTTGCGGCGGCCATAGCGGACCTTGCTCGGGTCGAAAGTCGTTTCGACCGGGGCAACTTCAGCAGCGGCGGGAGCGGCAACCGGAGCGGCTTCGACTGCGGGGGCAGCCGGAGTTTCAACCGGGATACGCGGAGCGAGCGGGCGGCGGGCTTCGGCAGCTGCAGGGGCAGCGGCTTCGACTGCGGGGGCCTGTTCGGCGGCGGCAGGAGCAGTAGCTTCGGCAGCCGGCTTATTGAATTCGCGGCGCGGACGGTCGGGACGGCCTTCACGGCGGTCACGGCGCGGGCCACGGTCGGGGCGCTGTTCGTTGCGGTCACGGTTCTGGGCAGGCTGGGCCTGCTTGTCACCACGAGCGTCCTTGTTATTCTGACGATCCTTGCCATGATCCTTATTGTTGTTACGGTCACCGCGCTGAGCCATTTCCTGGGCACCGACGGGGCGGCGGGAATTCGGCTTCAAGTTCATGTCCGGGGTGAGCTTTTTAACAATCGGAGTATGGAGATTGTCGAGAATCTTGTTAACCTTAGACAGGATAACGATGCTCAAAATCACTGCGACGAGCGACAGAGCAATTGCGATGTAGTTTTCCATCTGGGCACCTCATAAGTAAGGGTTAAGCCACAACGGAAGGCTGGAAAAGACCCGCCGTAGGGGTGATTGCGAGTGTGTGTTGTTTAGGGCCATCTTAATAGCGCTTCTATGGAAGCTTGACGGCCAGGAAGGCTCCTATCCAGCGGATCTAGTCCGGCTCAGGAATCTGGAGCAGGGCGGTTTTCGCCGCAGCGATAAACCGCAGGGGGCAATCACGGGCGGAAATTTAAAAAAAATTTGTGTCAAAAAACGCTAATTCAGCGCTTTTTCGATAACTTTTTCCATTTTTTCGGCCATGGCATCCCAACTCATAGTCAGGGCGCGCTCGCGGGCGTTCCGTTCGAGCTCGGAGAGGCGGTCCTTGTCGTGCAAAACGGCCGCAGCCTTCTCGCAGAACCCCTCGGGATCGTCGTTCTCGTACAGGAGGCCGGTCACGCCATCCACCACGGAATCCTTGAGGCCAGCAACGTTGTTGCTCATCGAAATCGTGCCGCAGAGGTTCGCCTCAATGTTGTTGATGCCCCAGCCTTCCTTGAAGGAGGGGTTGATGAACAAGGAGGAGCGGCTCAGGAGGTCGCGCTTTTCGTCTTCGGAAACGCGCCCGAGGAACTTCACGGAATCGCGCACGCCGAGTTTATCGACCAGTTTTTCGAGTTCGGCGCGATAGTCCCCACCACCGGCGACTTCGAGCACGATACCCGGCACCAGTTCGCGGAGGCGCGGCATGGCATTGATGACAAACTGCGCGTTCTTGTACTTCATGAGGCGACCCACGTAAGAAATCACCGGAGGGTCGGCCTTCTTCTCGGTCGGGTGGAAGTACTCCGTATCGATGCCCGGCTCCACCACCTCGATCCACTTGGCCTTGATGCCCATGTCGGCAATCTCGTCGGCGGTGCTCTGCGAAATCGCAAGGAAGTTCTCGCCCTTGTAGAAGAGCGCCACCGCACGTTCCATCAGGTACACGTAAAGCGCCATCGGGAAGAACGCCTCGCGGAAAATCGACTTGCGGAAAAAGTGCATCACCATGTGGAGGCGCTTTACCTTCGTGTTGCAAGGCGTGAAGAACGGAATCTTGTTCAGGTCTTCCACGATGAGGTCGTATTCGTGCTGGTGCTTGCGGGCATAGCGGTGCGCCGTGTAGTTGAACAGGAACTTGTTGCCCGTACGGATGGTGCGCATGCCGTCGACAACTTCTTCGTCGGGCAGGCCCTTCACGCTATGCGAAAGAACCGTCACCTCGTAGTTGCGGGCGTTGATGCGCTTGAAAATCTCGTGAAAGTACAGTTCGGCGCCGCCCGCTTCCGGGTTCTTGATATCGCGCCAGTTGATAAGCAAAATCTTTTTCTTTTCCACGTTAGAACCTAATTTTTATCCGCGTGTAATATACAAATTTTCAGGTGCTAGGAATCCGCAAGCGAGCGCATCCTCGCAACAGCGTCCTTAAACAGCGCCGGTTCCTGCAGGAGCGAGACCACCACCCAGCCGTCCTCGTCGAAATCGAAGAAGAACCCGGGCTGCACCAACACGTGCTTTTCGCGGAGTAAACGGAGCGTGAGTTCCTCGTCGTCTTCGCCCAGGCGCACTACCGCGTACCAGCCGCCGAGAACCTCGGGGCAGTACTTGGAGGGGAAAGCTTCGCGGAGGGTCTGCCAGTTCTGCAAAAGGCGTTCCTTGACGCGCGATTCGTAGGCGGCGGCCGCGGGCAATAGCGCGGTGCCGAGAGCCTGTGCGGGTGCGGACACGCTCAGGTAGGCGTCTTCCACGAATTCGAGAGCGGCTCGGATAGGTTCGAACTGCTCGCGCGGGGCATAGAAAGCCATCCAGCCTAATTTGAGCTGCGGGGAACCCACGGCCTTGCTTAAGCCATTCAGCCAGAAAATCGGGCACTTCGGACCATCTTCGGGCAAATAGGCCAGGTCGTTTCCGCCCGCATCGAAGAAGTTCGCAGGCTCAGGCTTGCCGCCCATCAGGTATTCCCAACTGCGGCGGACCTCCAGCGAAAAACCGTAATCGCCGAAGACTTCGTCCACCACGAGAATCATGTCGTTCTCTTCGCAAAAACGAACCGCCGCATTCCATTCTTCGCGGGAAACGCAGTGCCCCGTCGGGTTGTGCGGCGAAACGAGCAGCAGGATTTTCGCTTTCTCAGGAGCTGCCAGCAGGCTGTCAGAATCCAAAACAAAGCGGAATGAGTTCACTTCGGCTGGCGCAGAGCGCCGCTCAGTGACCTTCTTAAGGTCGGTGAGCTTGTCGAACCGCTCCCGTTGCAATTTTAAAAAGTACGGCGCACATTCCAGGTGTTCCAACTGCGCAAGCGTATCGAGCAGCGGGTAGCCGGGCATAGGCGTGAGGATTACGTCGCCCGGGTCGCAGAATGTCTTGAACAGTACGGAGTAAGCTTCGCTGGTGCTCGCGGTCAAAAGGATTTGCCCCGCCGTAAAGTTACCGCCACGTTCGCGGTAATATTCTACCACCGCCTCGTGCGCAGACTTCCACCCCGCTGCATCGGGATTCCAGCAACCGAAATCCTTGCGCGTCTCCTCCACCGCTGCATCCAAGTCAATCGGCAATCCCGCCCTTACGGGGCTGCTTACCGTCATATCGATAAACGGTTTCGCGGAGGCCTTCGCACGTTCCAGTTTGGCAAAGAACGGCGACGGAGAAAGGTCTTTAGGGAGTCGGGATGAGAGCATCAATCCTCATCCTTTATGCAACGAACGGAGTACGCGCGATTAGCGCCATCATCGTCGTAGTAATTAAATCCCGCGTAGAAATTAAGGTACAAATAAAAGGCAGTAGAGGTTGAATTTCCATTTTGTACCGGAGTAGAACTCCAAAACAGCGCATTATCGCCCAAGTATATGTAGTATGTGAGGCTGTCATTAAAGAGACCTGCAGGTCGAACAGAGAATCCGTAAGCATCAGTACACCCAGTACCGCAACTGCTCCATTCATCGACAGTCATCAATTTTCGCTTAGCATCCTTACCGCCTACGGATTCATAAAGAACATTAAATTCCGTCCGTGTAGGCACATGCCAACCCTGAGGGCAAACACCCTGCACCCTCTCAGCGGGATTGCAACCGTGAATATACCCGCATCCTATGCCGTCATCGCTATAAACAGCAGCACTGTCCATCGCGGCACTCCACATATACAAGCGACCATATTCCTCACAATTCGAAAAATCATTTTCATAACAGAAACTGGAGGAATCCAAATTAGCGGTCGGCCACAAATAGGCAAAATTCAGATTCTCGGCCATCCACCACACATCACCAATTTTCACGGTCTTGTAGGATTGTCCATCACGGTCATCAATCAAAGTTCCATATTCGCAATCGTCAAAGCCCTCGCCTCTACAAGGTTCCACATAAGCCACGCTTATACTACTGCTATACGAACTAGAAGAAATTTCGGAACTGCTACTAGACACCCTTGTCTCGCTTGAGCTCGACTGCGGTGTGACCGACGAAGAAGACCTCACACTCGAAGAATACCTGTCCGAAGACGAGGATGATTGGGCGGAAGATGACGAAACATCCGAAGACTCCGTGTCAGAGCGCGTCAGGAAGACATCGCTTCCATCGTCTCCGCAAGAGACAAGCATTGTGCAGGCAAAAGCACCGACCAAGGCCAGCAACTTCCACGGAGACAACCTTAAAATTGATTTCACCATTTTTCCTCCTCTTTACAACAAAAAAACTACTTCTTGCGTTTCAGCATGCTTGCGAGCGCCACCGCGATGAGAATACCCGCAGGGAGCACGACCGCGATGGTCAACAGGATGAGCTTCTGGAAGTCGGAGAGGCCCTTGATGGATTTCTTAAAATCCTTGAGTTTGGCTAACAGGCCGGGCTTGCCGCCCGAGGTGGAGCCGTCGGATTCCTGGCCCAATTCCTCGGAACCCGCAAAGGCTTCCATCTTCGGGAGCATCGCGAACAACTTAGACGCCGATTCCTTGACCGGTCCGACAAAGCCATCCAGCTTACCGCGGTACTTTTCGTAGTGTCTCTTGAAAGGGCGCTTGAGTTGTTCGAGCATGGGGCCTCCGAATTACTTCTTATACAGGAGGTTCACGCCGCCGAAGAGGGCGCGCATGTTGGCCTTGAGCGTATCGCTACTGACGCCGCGGCCTTCGACCTCGACATCGCCCGCCTTCAGGAGCATGCGGCTAAGCCCGCGGCCAGCCCACAATTTGTCCTTCTCGGGAACGACGAGCTGGCGGTATTTGACGAGTTCCACCGGCATGCCGATTTCACGCATGAGCATGAGGGCGGCCTCAATTGGGCCTTCTGCAGTAATGGACCTCACCAGCGGTTCGCCATCCTTCTTGAAGTGGAAAATGAAGCGGTTCTCATCGGGGATAACCTCGATGTTGTTGAACACCAGGCGGCCGTTCACGTTCACGCGCTGCTCGCGGAACACGTCGAGCACGCGCTCGGCGCTGAGTTCGCCTTCCTTTTCGCTGTAGGCCTTCAGGATCGGCTGCAGTTCGGCAGCTTCGGCCAGCGAGAGCTTGTAGCCGAACTTCGTGATAATCTCGTACACGGCGGTACGGCCGCTCTGGCTCGTGAAGCTCAGGGCGTCGTTCTGGTGGCGGCCGATGATGGAGTAGTCGATCGGGCGGTAGGCGCCCTTCTTCATGTCCTTCGTCTTGGAGGCGCCATCCTGGTGGATGCCGCTACGGTGCACAATTGCCTCGGCGCCGATCAGCGGGGCGCGGCTGTAGATGTTGATGCCGGACCACTGCGAGATGAGAATTGCCGTCTCGTAGATGCGTTCCATGTGCAGGCCGGTCTCGACGCCGGAGTTGTGCAGCGCGACCGCAACCTCGTAGAAATTCGTGTTGCCGCAGCGTTCGCCCAGGCCGTTCAGAGCGACTTCCAGCTGGGTCGCACCCACGAAGAAGCTTTCGACCGTCGCGGCCGTCGCCATGCCCAGGTCGTTGTGGCAATGCACCGAAATCGTGATGTCCTTCGGGAGCGCCTCGTACACCTGCTTGATCTGGTTCACGTACAGCAGCGGGCGGTAGCGTTCCACGGTGTTCGGCAGGTTGATGGTCGTCGCACCCGCTTCGACCACAGCCTTCAGCACGTCAATCACAAAATCCATGTTCTCGAGGCAGTCGCCGAAGTGCTCGGCGCTGAACTCCACGTCGCCCTTGTCACCCACGAGCGACTTCGCAAACTTCACGCAATGAACCGCCTTCTCCTTGACCTGTTCGGGGGTCAGGTGCAGCACGTGCTCCATCGAGAGCGGGCTTGTCGCAAGGAAGGTATGGATGCGCGGGTGCGGCGCAAACTGAACAGCCTCCCAGCAGCGCTGAATATCACTTTCCACGCAACGGGCCAGGCCCGAGACAACCACGCGCTTTGCCACCTCGTCGCCTTCCTCGGCCATCTTCGCGGTGAGCTGCGCCAGTTCCTTGCACGATTCAAAATCCATCTCGCTCGAAGCCGGGAAGCCGACTTCGGCACCCTGCACGCCGAGCTTCAAGAGCTGCAGGTATACGTCCTTTTTCTGGGCATTGTTCCAGGGCTTCGGGAGCGCCTGGTTGCCGTCCCGCAGGGTGACATCGTAAAAGAAAGGTTGTCTGTTCGCCATATCGGCACTTACATTGCTCATTTTTCATCTCCTTGCCGGCTTCCATGCGCCGCAAAGTTCTTTTTCGTGTTCAAAAATAGCATTTTGCCATAAAAAAGAACCCGCTTCGTCACGGAAGCGGGCCCTTTAAGTTAATTCCTATTCAAAACGAAATAGCCTAAAACCTCGCTCCGTGCGCGATGCTAAGTAGAAGTCGAAGGTTAAGGATCTTTCTCATGCTATAGAATATACAAAGTTTCAGGTAGATTGGCAAGGGCCCGTTTCAAGACGCCCGCAACAGTTGAACTGGGGCAAATGACGAAAAATAGGGGCGGAAAGGGCGCAAATCGGGGGTCAAAAAGGGAAAAAACGCAAAATTGGGGATTAAACAGCCTGATTTTCGCCCGTTCAATCCCCAAAATTTTAATTTATCTGTAATAAAAACGGCAATATTTATGTTCATTGGGGATGAAACCGCCATAAAATCTCATTTTAATCCCCATAAAAAGAGATTTCACCCACCCTGACGGGTCCGCGGCGCTCAAAATCCATTACTTTGTATACAAAAATGGGGATTAAAACGCCGAAAATTAACGTTTTAATCCCCAATTTCGGGCAATTTCGCTTTTTTCGTTCCCCCCATTTCTGGACGGCCTAGCGTTCCTCCCAGATGCTGTTCGGGAGCTTGCCGATATCACGAAAGTCCAGTTCACCGCCGGAGCGCGCAGAAGAAACGTTCACGAGACGCGCGAGCGGCTTGCCCGCACGTTCAATCACGATTTCTTCTTGCGAGAGCGAGACCTGGTTCAGCAGGTTGCCGAAGTTCTGCCTCGCCTCCATGGCGGTCACTGTCTTTGCCATCGGTTACTTAGCCTCCGGAGCGGCACCTTCAGCAGGAGCAGCGGGTTCAGCCGCAGGTGCAGCATTCTGCAGGGCCTTATCCTGAATGACGAGGTCCACGCGGCGGTTCTTCTGGCGACCTTCCTTCGTCTTGTTGTCGGCAATGGGCATGGTCATCCCGAGCCCCTTGGCGGTAAGGCGGCCAGCGTCAATGCCCTGTTCCACGAGGAAGTTCTTCACGTTGTCGGCACGCTGCTGCGAGAGTTTCATGTTGTGTTCCGCAGAACCCGTGTTATCGGTGTTGCCCTCGATGGAGACATTAAACTGCTGGTACACGGAGAGGATTCCCGCAACCTTCGCGAGGCTCGTCTTGAGGTCGGCCTTGAGGGAAGCCTTGTTCACGTCGAACAGGATGTCAGACATGGAAAGGATAATGCCGCGGGCGTCCTTCGTCACCTGGATGAGCTTGGACTGCAGTTCGTTCAGCTTGTTCATGGCTTCGGCCTGGCGAGCCTCGGCCTTCGCGCGTTCTTCGGCAAGGGCCTTCTTCTCGGCCTCGAGCTGCTTCTGCAAATCGGCCTGCTGTTTCTGCAGGTCGGCCTCGCGCTTGCCCGCCGCCTTGAGGGCGGCCTGCTGTGCGGCGGCCTCGGCCTGGAACTTTTCCTGGTTCTGCTGCATTTCGGCCTGGAGGCGCGCGCCCTGGTCCTGCAACTTGGCCTTTTCGGCCTCGAGGTCGTTCACCTTGCCGCTACGGGCCTGGTTGATCTGTTCCTGGATAGCCTCGATGGAGCGGGCAGTCGCGGCGCGCTTTTCCCAGTTTTCGGCAGTACGGTTGCGGAGAGCCTGCGTTTCGGCCTGCGCGGCAATCAGCTTCACGTAAGTGTCGCAATTCGCCGTAAGCGTCTGGACCGTCGCGGATTCCGGGTCCTTCTCGAGGGCGTAAGAAAGTTCACCCGCGTTGGCAAGCGCCTCGCCGTAGGTAAACTTCGCCGTAACGGCGTTCGACGGGATTGCCTTGCCCGCATTTTCCACAGCGGCAAGGCACTTTTCGGCAACGGTCTGCTCGGCGGCCCCTTCGACTGGCTCAGGGACCTTGTCAATCTCGGTTGCTTCCGAGCCACCGGTTGGTGAGCTTGTCGAACCATCGGCAGCAAAGCAAACAGATGCGGCAAGCGCAGAGATAACAAACAAATTCCTAGTCTTCATTACTTCGCCTCCGCCTTCTTGGTTTCCTGGTCAAGAATGCTCTGGTAGATGAGCTTCCGTTCCACCTCGCTGCGGAGTTCCGCCTCGACGCGTTCGTCTTCCTTCTTGGCGGCATCGCGTTCGGCAGTCGCAATCGCAAGCCTGTACTCGAGGGCGCTCTGGTCTGCAAGGGCAACAGCCTCCTCGTTCTTACCCGCGGCTTCGAGGGCCTTCGCGGAATCAAGTTTCGTATTTGCCGAAAGCATCTGGAGAGAATCGGCACTCGCCTCTTCAGCGATGGTCTTGGCTTCGCAGGCCATAGTTACCGAGCGGTTCGCCTGGGCGGCACCACCGGCGCAGCCAGAAAGTACAGCAAGCGATGCCACGGCAAGGCCTGCTACAAAAAATTTCATTTTCATAAATGCTCCTTTATCAAAACCAATCAAAAAATAATATAGCAAAGGACGCCTTGCCAGACAAATAAATTCTTTTTTTCGTTTGCAATAAAAAACGGCAAACCGGCGTTTCAATTTATTTACAGGATTTTCCTGCGCTCAAAAATTTACTATTCTTCACCCACAATGGAACAGCACGTGCGCACATTCTCTGTCATGCAGTACATGACCTCCATCAAGAACAAACTCGCCGATACACCGGCGGTCTGGGTGCACGGGGTCATTACCCGCCTCACGGACAAGGGCAAGGTCGTCTACATCAGCATCGCGGATTTCGAAGAAGGCAACGTGAAGCCTATCGCGACGGTCGACCTCACCTGCTTCGCAGGGCAGTACGCAATACTCCGCGCAAAAACGGAAAACTCTGCAACACCGTTCACCATCAGGGAACAGCTCAAGGTCTGTTTCCAGATAAAGGCCGACGTCTATATCCCGAGCGGCAAGCTGCAGGCGAAGATACTCGACATCGACCCGGTCTACACGCTTGGTGAACTCGCTCTCACGCGCATGGCCATATTGAAGCGACTCGCCAGCGAAGGGCTGCTCGAAAAGAACAAGCAGACCGAACTTGCACAAATGCCGTTACGCGTGGGGCTCATTACCGGCGAAAGCACTGCGGCCTACAAGGACTTTAGCACGAGGCTATCGGCATCGCCGTTCAAATTCACGGTCGTGACAGCGTACGCGAAGATGCAGGGGAACGACACGGAATCTAGCGTGATTGCCGCACTCGATGCGCTCCGCAAGGACGAAGAAATCGACGTAGTTTGCATCGTGCGCGGGGGCGGCGCAAAGACGGACCTGAACTACTTCGACAGCGAAGCGCTCTGCCGTGCCGTGGCAAACTACCCTATTCCGGTATTCACGGGCATCGGGCACGAAATAGACAAGAGCCTGCTCGACGAGGTGGCGTACCTATCGTGCATCACCCCGACCGATTGCGCCAAGCGCCTTGTGGAACGTGCACAGGAAAGCTGGACCGACCTTGTAGAAACCGCGCGGAGCATCGCAAGTTCTGCACGCGACATGCTTACCGAAAACCGCCAGCGGCTAAGTTCTGCGGCAGCGCGCCTGCAACAAGACGTAACCCTGCGCATCCAGGGCGAAAAGACAAAAATCGTGAGGATGTTCACTTCGCTCGAAAGGGATACGCGGTTCATGCTCCGCGAAGAGACCGCAAGGCTCGACCGCAACGTTGAAGGCCTGCGGCAAGGTACGCGCAAGATTCTCGACCTCGCCCAATCGCAGTTCAAGCTGACGGAACTGCGCGTCAAGAGCGCAGACCCCGAGACGGCACTCGCGAAGGGCTACACGCTCACTCTCGATTCCAGCGGCAAGTTTATCCGCAACGCGGCACAACTGAAGTCCGGAGACACCTTACGGACAAAGTTCCGTGACGGGACGGTAGAATCCGTAGTACAATAAGACGTACACATAGACTGCGTATTTGTGTAATAGCAGTGTATTCGTGTAAGAACTGCGCCGGACTCGCGCCGGTCAGCGGTGTTCGTTTGTCGTGGGTTCGAGTCCGCGGAAGAATGCGAGTTCCGTAAATTCATCGCGGAGCAACTGGATGCTCGCGCCAATCATGTAAAGACTACCCGTTATCAGGAGCGGGGCTTCGTTTTGTTTATCCGCGTCGCTAGCGGCCCGCACCTCATCAAGGTATTCGCGGGAAAGTTCGCCCTCGCTTGCAACAGGCAGGCCAAGCGCCTGCATTTCGCCACGCAGGTCAGCAAGTTCACGGAAGCGCGGGTACGGCGTCTTTGTAATATGCCAGCAGGCAACGTGAGGCGCCATAAGCTTGAGCATCTCCCCCACATCCTTATCCTTGAGGGCGCCAAACAGGCAGTGGAACTTTTTCCCCGGGTAATACGTGCGCAAGGCTTCCACCAGGCGGCGAACCGCGTGCGAGTTGTGGGCTCCGTCCAATATAACGCGGGTCCTGCCGTCCGGGCCTGCAAGCAGTTGCATGCGGCCAGCCCACGAGCGGGTCGCGAGAGTCTTGAGCGCGAGGGCGTCGTCATAGTTTATTGCGCCATCTATAAACTGCGCACCGTTTATAGCCTGCGCAGAATCCGATATAAACTGCGCGGCAGCCGCCAGCGATAAACTTGCATTCTCGACGTAATGGCGCCCGAGATTCGGGAGCACGATGTCGCCACGAATTTCGGGCACAACGCACTTGCACCCAAGCGCAGCCGCATATTCGCGCGCTTCCTCGAGCAAGGCACCAGAAATTCCGCCAACGATAAACGTCTTCCCGCGTGCGACTTCGCGCGTGTCGCCCCGGCCTTCGCCCGGCACGCCCAGCACCCCCATCTTCTCGCGGAGAATCGCCGATTCCGTAGGCCCCAAAACCTCGGTGTGCTCGAGCCCGATGCTCGTCACGACCGCAATCTCGCCACCCGCAACAGCGGTGCTATCGAGCCTGCCGCCCATACCCGCCTCGAGAACAGCGACATCAATCTTCTGCTCCGCATAGTAGAGGAAGGCGACCAGCGTCAGGACTTCAAAAAACGTGGGTTCGACCGGAGATGCACCCGCGGCCACGCGCCCCGCCGACACGGAATCTGCGGCGGCCTTCACTTTTAAAAGCAACCGGTCCAAATCTTCTGCCGGAATGGGAACGTCGTCTATCCGGATACGCTCCCGCAGGCTTACCAGGTGCGGGCTCACGTACAGGCCCGTCTTGAGCCCGTGCGCCTGCAATACGCCCGCGAGGTAATAACTGGTGGAGCCCTTCCCGTTCGTACCGACCACGTGAATCGACCTGAACTTTTTTTCGGGATTGCCGAGAGCGTCGCATAGCGCACGCGTCGATTCGAGCCCAGGAACCATCCCGAACATCAGGCGCGATTCCAGATATTCCATGCCTGCAGATTGCATGCGCCAAATATAGTTATTGGTCATTAGTTGTTGGTCATTAGTTGTTGGTCATTAGTTATTAGTTGCTGGTCATTGGTTACCGGGGGGCGGGTTTAGTCTTTTCTATTGATTGCAAGCAATAATAATCTATATTCAAGATATCACACTACGGTTTTTATTATGAAATTATTAGGCCCTATCCTGGTTCTGGCGGTGCTTTCGTCTATTGTATTTGCGCGCGTAGACCCGACTGCCGCACCCCGGCATTACAACTACCGCGATGCAAGCAAACAAATGCGGCGCGTCTATTACGGCGAACTGCAGGAGACTCTCTACTGCGGCTGCAAATACGACGACAAGAAGAACGTCGACTTCAGCAGTTGCGACTTCAAGCCGCGCGAAAACCCGAACCGCAAAAGCTACAAGCGAGCCGAGCGCATCGAGTGGGAACACATGGTAACCGCGCACAACATGGGGCACTTTCTGCCCTGCTGGAAAGACGGCGGACGCAAGAACTGCAGCGCAAACGACACGACGTTCAAGCTGATGGAAGGCGACATGCACAACCTCTACCCCGCCATCGGCGAGGTGAACGGCGACCGCAACAACTTTATGTACAGCCAGTGGACAAACAATCCAGAACCGATGTACGGCGGCTGCAAGACCATCGTAGATTTCAAGGAAAAGAAGGCGCAGCCCCGCGAAGAGGCCCGCGGAATCATCGCACGCGCAAGTTTCTACATGGAAAAGACGTACGGCGTAAAGCTATCGAAGCAAGACCGCAAACTATTCGAAGCCTGGGACAAGATGTACCCCGTTACCGAAAAGGAATGCGAACGCGACCGCCGCATCTTCAAAGTGCAGGGCGACCACAACCCCTTCGTATACGAAAAATGTCCGCATTGAAATAAAACGGCTCTTGAAGCAAACATTTCCAGCATCTATAGCCGTTTAATTAATTACCCGACTTTCGCGAAGCCCGCAGGGATTAACAATCACAAGGGCTTCGCAGTGCAGACAAACAACATCTTCCCTGCAACATACATTCCTTTTTAGATACACTCTTTTCTTTTTTGCGTAGAGAGCCGTTTCGTTAAGCGAACACTGGAACGAAGTGATTGTGAGAGCGAACAAAACGGCTCTTGAAGCAAACATTTCTAGCATCTATAGCCGTTTAATTAATCACCCGACTTTCGCGAAGCCCGCAGGGATTAACAATCACAAGGGCTTCGCAGTGCAGACAAACGACATTTTCCCTGCAACATACATTCCTTTTTAGATACACTCTTTTCTTTTTTTTTGCGTAGAGAGACGTTTTACTAAGCGAACACTGGAACGAAGTGATTGTGTGAGCGAGTAAAATGGCCCTCGAAGCAAACATACTTCGAAGGCCTTTTCAATAACGTATTGCGGGGCTGACAACTACATCCAGCCGCGGTCGGACGTACCAGAAATACCGCGAATCTTGAGATCGAAGTCATCCTTGTTCGTGGCGGCATTCATTGCCGTCTCGAGCGAAATCTGCTCCGTCCTGTAGAGTTCAAGCAAGGCCTGGTCGAACGTCTGGCTATGATACTGCATGTGGCCTTCGGCAATGGCGTGTTCCACCAGCGAAAGCTTGTCCTTGTCGCGGATGTATTCCTTGATGGCAGCAGTATTCACGAGCACCTCGGCGGCGGGCACGCGGCCCTTGCCATCGGCAGTCGGCAACAAGCGCAGCGAAATAATACCCGCAAGCACTTCAGAAAGGAGAATACGGATTTCGTCGTGCTGGTGCGGCGGGTACATCGAAAGCACACGCTGAATCGTTTCGGTCGCATTCGTCGTATGGATGGTCGCAAACACCATGTGGCCCGTATCGGCCGCAGTCAGCGCAATCTGCATCGTCTCGAGGTCACGGACTTCGCCCACCAGCAGCACGTCCGGGTCCTGACGGAGGGCGGCGCGCAGGGCATTCGCGTACGAAAGCGTATCCACGCCAATCTCGCGCTGCGAAATGATGGACTTGTTATCGCGGTAAAGGTATTCAATCGGGTCTTCGACGGTAATGATGTTCACCGATTCCGTCTGGTTGATGTAATCCAGCATGGAAGCAAGCGTCGTCGACTTACCCGAACCCGTCGTACCCGTCACAAGCACAAGGCCACGGCGAGTAAGCGCAAGGTCACGGATAACTTCGGGCAGGTGAAGTTCCTCGAATGCAGGAATCTTCGCCTTGATATGACGAATCACCATGGCAATCGTGCCGCGCTGGCGGAAAACGTTCACACGGAAACGGCCCATGTCGCGGGCGCCCACGGCAAAGTCGCATTCCTTGTTAGTCTCGAAACGGTTTTTCTGGTCGCGGTTCATGATATCGTCCATGAAGGAATCCATCATGCCGGCATCCACACGCGTTTCGAACAACTTTGTCAGTGCACCGTTAATACGGTAAATCGGAGGAACGCCCGTACGGATGTGCAAGTCAGAAGCCTTGTTCTCGACCATCGCACGGAGCAACTGCTCGATTCTCAAATCAGCCATTCTGTTCGCCTCCGAACTTGGAATCGTAGGCCTTCTGGACTTCGGCCAGGCGGTTGGCTATAGCCTCGTTTTCGGGGTCTTTTTCGGCAAGTTCCTTATAAATTTCAAGCGCCCTGTCATAGTGACCCTGTTCAAAATAAATCTCGCCAAGCGTCGGCGTTTTCATGCCATCGTCCAAATCCGAAGACTGCTTATCAAGCGGAGCCGTCGGGTCTGCAACGAGGCCCGCAGAAACTTCATCATCGGAATCTCCCGACATAAGGAAGTCTACGCCCTTGTTACTCGGAAGGTCGGCCTTCTCGTCGAGGGAATCATCGTCGGTATTGAAGAGTTGCTTGAACGCACCGGAGAATTCCGATTCAAGACTGCTTTCGATACCGGCATTGCCTTGCGTTGCTGATACTTCGGGCAGTTCTTCCGCAGCAGCAGGTTCTGCAGTAGCATCTGCAGCAGGCGCTTCTGCAGGCTTCAGGTCCGCTTCATCAAGCGCATCGTCTTCGCCAAACAGGCTGCTGAAAGACTTGTCCAAATCGGATTCGAGAGCTGCATCGGCAAGAGGGGCTTCCTCGAGCGCGGCGCCCGTATCTTCCTGGGTCGCTTCCGGAGCGGCAGCGGCTTCCGGCTTCGATTCTTCCACAGGCAGGTCGTCATCTTCGGCAAACAGAGACGAGAATGCGGAATCCATTTCCTTGTCGAGCTCCGCCCTATCGGAATCAGATTCGGCAGCATCTTCGACAGGCTCAGTTGTCTCAGTTACGTTGTCCAAAACTTCCGATTCGGCACTCGCGGTTTCGGCAGGCTTTTCTTCCGGGAGTTCGTCGTCATCGGCGAACAGCGCATCGAAGGCCTTGTCCACACTGAAGCCGACATCAGCAGATTCATCTGCAGGCTTTTCCTGTGCGGGTTCTTCAGCGGGCAGTTCAAGGTCTGCGGCCTCTTCTGCCGGAGTTTCCTCCGCGGGCAGTTCAAGCGAAGGCTCTTCTGCAGGAATATCCAGCGCAAATTCTTCAGCAGGGGCTTCTTCAACAGCAGGTTCTGCCGGAGTTTCCTCGGCAGGCATTTCAAGCGCAGACTCTTCCGCGGGCATTTCAAGCGAGGGCTCTACCGCCGGCTCTTCAGCGGGCAGTTCAAGGTCTGCAACCTCTTCTGCCGGAGCCTCATCTGCGGCGGGCAGTTCTAATGTAGGCTCTTCCGCAGGAGTTTCTTCTTCGGCAGGCAGTTCGAGACTTGCATCATCCGCAGGCTTTGCATCCGGGCTCCAGTTCGCGATATCGAAGGTATCGAGCGATTCTGCAGGCTTGTCGTCAGCGGGTTTCTCTTCCGACGGCATTTCCAATTCGTCGGTCAAAGCGCTTGTAGAATCATCGAGCGAGGGCAGTTCCAGATCCGCATCTTCGGTTAGTGCGCCTGTCGAACTATCAGCCGGGAGTTCAAGGTCGGCGGAAACATCGGATTCACCAGCAGGCTGTGCCGGCGGCAATTCCTCGGGCAGTTCGTCTTCGCCGAAGATATCGGCAAAAGCGCTGTCCAGACTCTGCGGCTTGTCCGCTTCCTTCGCGGGTTCCGGTTCGGGCTCCTCGAGCTTAAGGTCATCTTCTTCTGCACCCAGGCCCATATCGGCCGCGGCAGACTTCTCGAACATACCACCAGAGAACGATTCTTCCTCAGGCTTCTGTTCTTCGGCAGGTTCTGCCTTCGGGGCTGCAGTATTGCTCGGCAGTTCCTCGGGCAGTTCGTCTTCACCAAAGATATCGCCAAACGCATCGTCAATGCTCTGCGGCTTATCTTCAACGGCTTCCTCGCCAAACACGTTCTTCGCAGAATCCTCGGGAGCGGCTGGTTCGTCGTCGAGGCTCGTGGGCAGGTCCATCTGGGCAAAAGGCGAAGCGGGCTTCGATTCGGTTGTTTCGCCAAACGAATCCATGTCGTCTTCTTCACCGAACAGGTCGGCAAACGCAGAACCCACGTCGTTGCCCGAAATCTCTTCGGCTTCCGGGATGTCCTGGTCCAGTGTAATATCGGTCGCGGCATCGCCCAGCGCCGATTCAAGCGACTGCTGGAGAGAATCAATCGAGGATTCGTCCGCAAGGGAATCATCGTTACCGAGCGAACTCAGGGCCGCAAACGGATCTTCGTCATCAGAAGCAGAGAACGGGGACGCGCTGGCCTTCGGCTGTTCCGGTTCTTCGGCAGCTTCCGTCGCAGGAGACTCGATATCCATGTCGAGCGACTTGGAGAACAGGGAATCCTCTTCCTTCGCGGCAGGTTCTTCGCCTGCAGTTGCATCAGCAGAGGCCTCCACCGCCGGTTCGGCAGATTCGGCAGCGGTATCCATCGTAAACTCGCCCATGTCGGGCATTGCAAATTCACTATCCGCGGCAGCCTCGCCCGCAGCGACAGCACCGGCAACGGCGGCAGCATCGACCGCCGCATCAGGAACGGCTTCGTATTCTTCTTTCCAGAACGTATCGATCGGGTCCATATCGTGAACACGGCGGTAGCAACGGTTACGTTCGTCTATGTTTTCAAGTTTCTCGTAGGCCTCGCCCATGCGCTTCTGGGCAGAAAGGCAGAACGGCTCCTTCTGGAGAATCCGCTCACATTCCTTGACGCACTCCTCGAAGTCGCCCAACTGGAACAACAGCTTGGTGCGGACCAGCATACCGGGAATGTCGCCCGGGTAAAGCTGCAAGCCGGCATCGACACGGGCAAGAGCGGTCGTTGAATCGCCCGCCTGGTTCTCGTAGTCGGCAAGCCAGGCAAACGCCATGGACTTGACTTTTTTCTTGCCAACGGTCTTTTTCAGGGAATCCAGAGTAACAGCCATTTATCCCTCCAAGGGAAGCAAAATCGCTTCATCTGCCAAAAGGACAGGTATGCCTTCGCGAACGATATAGGCACGGGAGCCCGCCTCGTTCACGAGAGCCTCGGTCAAAGTCTCAGAAATTTTCTCGCCCGCGGCATTCTTCAGGGTGCCCGCGGCACTGGCCTGATTGAGGGTCGCCAAGAGGGCATCGTCTGCCATACGGAGTTTACCCCGGGTCTCGGGGCAGCAAAGAATATCCAAAAGTTTATAATCGAACATAAAGCCTTTATAATCAACAACTTATAGTTGATATAAAAATAACTCTATTTTCAAGAAAAGGATAACCGGAGAGGGCTTTTAGTGCAGATATTTGAGGTCTACGAGGGCAAAATTGCCGTTTTTGCCGTTTCCGATGAGCAAATATACCCTCAGGCCGAGCTTATCGAGCCAATTTATGTCAAAATCCTCGCGATAACCCGAGAAATTGGACACGACCAGGAGCTCGCGGCAGCCCGTGCGGTTGCAGATGCTTTCCATGTCGGAAAGAGGGCCGAGCAGGTGCTTGCGGTTCTCTTCGGAGAGCTTTTCGGGCTCCCCGCTCACGCAACCGAGAATCTCGATGCCGGGAATCACGTTGTAGCTATCGAACCAGTTGTTCAGGGAATCTTCGCGACCGCCGAGCAAGATGGAGCGGTGGCGTTTTTTGGCAAAGATGCGGTAGAAATAGTTTATCCAAAATGCGATACGGCGCCAGGCAAGGAGAGCGAGCGGGATAAAGAGGCTGGAGCAAACCACCAAGGTAATCCAATGAGATTCGTAAGGCAAATAAGTTGAAGCGTCATCGATAATTGGAGTTTGGGTAAAATAGCGGAACGCAGAATATCCGCCCACAGCAAACAGGTTCAGAGGCACAAGGTAGCGCAAGAATTTTTCGCCCTTGAGGCTGGATTCTGTGTATTCACCACGGAAAATAAGGAATACCATATTGATAATGGCGACCAAGCCGACAAGCCACCAGTCTTCGAACTGTGCTAAATCCATAATGGGATGTTTTATAATCGTGCTAGTCCCAGCACACCCACTTTCAAGGCAACTATCTTGGAAGCATATATCCGAAACGACACTCTCATAGTTCAGGAACGTAAACGCCCACAAGGCAATCACGCCCAAATCGAGGAACATCTTCCAGAACTTCGGGATAAGGCGCGAGAACATGCCCACGAAGGCCGCAAACATGATACCGAACGACACGAGGAAATTCGGGACAAAGTAAAGGTCCTTGTGCTTTTTCACAAAGATGAGCATCGCCTTGTAGAAATCCAGGTAGGAATCCCAGCGGCGGGTACGGCAACTCTGGCCCTTGAAATGCAGAATATTCGTCGAAGGCGTGTAGTAGTTCTTGCAGCCGGCAACCTTCGCCCTGAAACACAGGTCCAAGTCCTCGCCGTACATGAAGAAGTCTTCGTCGAAACCGCCCAGCTTTTCGTACAGGTCGCGGCGCATGCAGAAGAACGAACCACTGATGGCATCGACCTCGGTCACTTCGTCCGGGTCGGCGTACGTCATGTTGTAGCTTGCAAGAGTCTTGTTCTTCGGGAAGAGGGCGGCAAGGCCAATCGTCTTGGAAACAGCGGAGACAATCGTCGGGAACGAACGGCGGCAAGCCCACTGGAGCGAACCATCCTCGTTTAGAATGCGGCAGCCGACAGTACCCGATTCAGGGTGTTCTTCCATGAAGTCGAGCACCTTGGTAAAGGAATCACGCGAGACGACCGTATCGGGATTGATAAAGAACAGGTACGGCTTGGTCGCACGCTTTTCGGCGAGGTTACAGCCCTTTCCAAAGCCAAGGTTTTCCTTGGAATCAATCCATTCCACTTCGGGGAAGAACTGCCTGATTTCGGGCAGAATCGGCTCGACCGAGCCATTATCAAGCACAATAACCTGCGCATCGATTCCCTCGCACGCATCGCGAACGGACTTCAAGCACGCGGGAATGAAATCGCAGGAATTATAGGCAACGATGATAATGGAACAGGAATACATGAGCGCTATGCGAGTCCAAGACGAAGCTTGAGAACCAGGAAGAATGCTTCGGAGATGATTCCGCCGCTCATCTTGGAGGTTCCGCGGGTGCGGTCAGTAAACACGATGGGGATTTCCTTCACGCGCATGCCCTTCTTCCAAATCTTGAAGGTAGTCTCTATCTGGAAGCAGTATCCGTCGCTCTTCATCTTGTCGAGGTTCAACGCCTGCAGGGCCTCGCGACGGAAGCACTTGAAACCGCCGGTGGCATCACTCACCGGGAGGCGCGTCACCATGCGGGTATAGACGTTCGCACCGTAACTAAGAATCAGACGGCGCAAATCCCAGTTCACCACGCTGATGCGATGATTCTGGTAACGACTCCCGAGAACCAGGTCGGCATCCTCAGCGGCTTCCAAGAAGCGCACGAGGTCTGTCGGGGCATGGCTAAAGTCTGCATCCATCTCGAACACGCGTTCATAATCGCGCTCGAGCGCCCACTTGAAACCGGTCACGTAGGCAGAGCCGAGGCCCATCTTGCCCTTGCGGCGGATCAGGTGCACGCGCGGGTTAGCCTTCGTGAGTTCGTCGACCATGTCGCCGGTACCGTCGGGGCTGCCGTCATCTACGACAAGCACCTCGAGGCATGCGTTCTGCTCGAGAATCGCCGAAATGATGAGGAGGATGTTTTCCTTCTCGTTATACGTGGGAACAATAACCAGACTCTTCGGGAATTCCATAATCTATACAACTCCTAACGACAATCTACAAATCTTTGACTCCAAAATTTTCCGCCACAGGGTACGTTCTGCGCCGGTTGCCGTTCAGCATCTCGCCCAGAAGCCCGAGCGAAAAGAACTGCACGCTCATCACGAGCGAGAAACCGCCCGCAAGCAGGAGCGGACGCACGTGCATCGCACCCGTCTGGAGCCATTCGTAACCGAAATAGCCACAAACGCCAAGCCCGAGAAGCATAAAGACAAGGCCAATCAGGCCAAAGAAATGCAACGGCTTGTTCGAGAAACTGCGCATGAACATGAGCGAAACCAGGTCGAGGAACCCGGAAACGAGGCGCGAAATGCCGTACTTGGACACGCCATGAATGCGGGCGCGGTGCGCGACGGGCATCTCGGTAATGCGGAAGCCCTGCCACTTGGCCATCACGGGGATAAACCTGTGGTAATCGCCATAGAGTTCAATATAGCGCACCACGGAACTGCGATAAGCCTTGATGCCGCAGTTGAAATCGTGCAGGCGCTTGCCACAGACAATCGATACGGTCAGGTTGAACAGCTTGGAGGGGAGCGTCTTGTGCCAGGGATCGAGCCTGCGCACCTTCCAGCCCGAAACCAGGTCGTAACCTTCCTCGAGAATCTTTATCATCTTGGGAATCTCGAGCGGGTCATCCTGCAGGTCGCCATCGAGGGTCGCCACGTAGCGACCCGTCGCCTTCGAGAAACCGAAGGCGAGAGCGTCGGCCTTGCCGCAGTTGAACTGGAAGCGGAACCCCTTCAGGAAGGGGTATTCCTTCGAGAGCCCTTCGAGGACTTCCCACGTGTTGTCGCGGCTGCCGTCGTCGATGGCGATGACCTCGTAGGTAAAACCCGTGGGTTCCATCGCGGCGACAATCTCTTTCATGAGTTCCGGAAGGTTTTCGCTTTCTTCCTTGACCGGAATGACCATGCTTAAATCCATCACGACCTCTACGCTAGTTGGCGGCGGCTACCACCGGATTGGAATCTGCGCTGGCGGAATCGGGCTGTGCCGTATCTGCGGCAGGCTCCTCGACCACCATCGGCTTTTCGGGGCTATTCTTGATCTGTTCCTTGCTCATCATCAGGCGGGCACGGCCACCTTCGTCGTATTCAGGAACGTTCTTGAGCCCGAGTTCAAGGACATCCATCGCCTTCTGCTTTTCGCCCACGATATCGTAGACAAACGCAGCGGCCCAGTAGCAGCGCCATTCGTCGCTAAACTGCTTCTGGCCGAGTTCCAGGTACTTGATTGCAGCACTGGTAAGGCTATCCGCCTGGGCCTTCTTTTCGGCGGTAAACGGACGGCTCGCACGGAGCGCCGCAATCTTTTCGCGGGCGTCGAACGAAATCTGCAGGTACAGGGAAACGTAGCTCGAAAGCAGGCGGTTCGTTTCGTCGTTGATGTATGCCGTGCCATCGCCGAGACCGCGGAACTTAAACACGGTATCGATGAGATCTGCTGCATACTTCGCGTCAAACGCGTTGCGCTTCGGTTCAAGGTCGCCCTTCACCAGGTTATAGACGAGGCCTTCCTGCACCATGTACTTCTCGAGGCCCATGAAGTTGGAGGTACCGACCGTCGTCGAAATCTCGATGGGCTTGTCCATGTTCTGGAGGGCAAGGTCAATCACGAGCTTGTGCTGGGTAAGCATCGTCGAACTGCGGGTACGTGCGGCCCATTCGGTAAAGGCATCCCACACCTGGTAATGCACCTTGAACTGCAGGAGCTTCGCGGAATCGGCAGCAGAAAGCTGCTGGCCTTCCATCTGGTCGATGCGTTCCTTGAGTTTCGGCATCAGGCGCTGGGCGTTCTTGACCCAGGTAGAAGTCGCATGGTTCGGGTTGTTGTACGAACTGTTGTCGAGCACCATGTCGCTATCGATGGTCTTGTGCGTGTAGCTGAGCTTCAGGACCGGCTCGTTATCGAGCATCTGCTTGATATACCAGTCAGTATTGCCCAGCGAGAGGTTCACCACGCGCACGTCCTTGCGGATGCCCGCCACTTCCTGTGCAAACCACAGCGGGAAGGTATCGTTGTCGCCGTTCGTGAAGAGAATCGCGTTCGGGCGGCAGCTATTCAGCAAGTTGTAAGCGTAATCCCAAGGCACCCACAGGCCGGAACGGTCATGTTCCTTGTAGTTGGAGGCGCACGGGACTGCAAAGGAAACAAGCACGAGAATTGCGGCAAGAGGCATCGTAAACGCAGCCGCGGAACTTGTCGCGCAGGTAAACACGAGAATGCCTGCACCCACGCCAAAAATCAGGCTCATGAAGATGAAGGCAGGCGTGTAGAAATAGTCACGTTCGCGCACTTCCATGTGGACTGGTTCCGGGAACGGGGCACGGAGACCGCGCTGGGCAAAGCCGCTCTCGGTTTTCTTCCAGTTCACCCACGCTGGAGAATGCTCGTAAACGTCAATTTCCTTCTCGACCTTTGCAATGTCGCCCGCAGAAGCACCGCGCTGGCGCATAGTTTCTACGCGCAGTTTGGCACGTTCGATATTCTGGCGGAGGTCAATCAAGTCGTTCGGATCGGGCACGGAGCCAATCTGTGCGCCCATGGAATTCAGGTCGCCCACGTTACGGGTCATGACGGACACCCAGTAATCGTGCTCGCGGCCTTCCATGCGGGTACCGTCGGCAAAGTTGATGTAGAACAGAAGCCCGAGCGAGCAGAGCCCGTAAAGCACCGACGTAAATATGCCCAGATGCTTGTTGCGCTTGTAGATGAACACGCAGACAAGGACCAGGAGGCCGTTAAAGATGAGGAATACGAAGAACTGCTTGATAAAGTTATCGCCCATCATCGTCATCTGCGTCGGGAAATCATAGCCGAAGCGCTTGAGGGGCACGTTTTCGGACTTGTCGAAGGTATAGACACCGTTCGCGTAGTTCACGCCACCCACCTTGTAGGGCAGGTACTGCGCCATCTGGTAACCGCCGTAGCTCATGTTCGGGAACGAGAGCACCTGGTGTGCCACCTGGGAACGGCGGTAGAACGCGCGGGTAAGCATGCTTTCGGAACCGTACTGCTTGCGCTCCACGAAGTTGTTGAACGCTTCCCAGTTCTGGCTCTTGAACAGGTTACCGAGCTGCAGGTTGCCCTGCTCGTCACGGATGTTGATTTCGGGATTGTTCTCGTCGATAATCGGGTTCAGTTCCGAACGGATAGGAATGTAGAGGTGCGTGCTGTAGCCAATCAGGGCAAAGAACGCAAATGCGAGGGAGAGTCGCACGGCGTGGTTCACGTTCGCAGAGAACGGCTTTGCAAATGCAAGTATGGCAAGCAAGACAAGGCAAATAAAAGAAATCTCGATGAAAGCCGAGACCATGTATATCACGGAGCAGAGGAGCGTTCCCGTAATCCAGATGGGCAGACGTTCCGGGATTTTCTTGGGCTGGGCAACGAGCAGGAGCACGAACACGGCAGGAACCGTGAGCATCGTGTAGAGGTGCGCGCCCACGCCGAGGAAGGCGATGTAGCAGATGAAAATCAGAATCTTGTCGCTGCCCTCTTCGTCGCGCTTCTTGTACCACACAAGTCCCAGGTACGAGATGAGCATCAAAATGAACATAGCGACGCCGTAGACTTCGGCTTCGACCGCGTTGAACCAGAAGGTGTCGGAGAACGTGAGGAGGAAACCGGCCACGAGAGCGGCTGTGCCGAGAACGATCGTGCGGACATTGCCGCTAATCTTGTCTGCAAGCCTATCAATGATGGTTTCACCATTCCGCGCAACGCTGGTCTTCACGGAATCGAGAACGGCGGCAAGGAGTTCCCAGGCAAAGAGGGCCGTCACATAGACCGTTGCCGCAGAACTGAACACCGAGATGTAGTTCACGCGCTTCGCGATTTCTTCGACAAACGGGAGCAGCACGATTACCGCACGGGCGAAGAACACGAAGAAAGGCGTTCCAGGAGGGTGCGGGATGCCGAGGGTGTTAGCGCAGGCAACAAACTCGCCACAGTCCCAGAAGCTCACCGTGGGCGCCATGGTCAGCGCATACACGACAAGAGCGACGAGGCAGGAAATACCTGCAAATATGTGTTTCATCCATTTTTCCTTGAGCATGAACTATACTCCCTTATTCGCTTTAGATTTTTGAGTCGGCGTGGTTGCGACAATATTGTGTTTCTGCATGAACCCGGTAAGGAGTCCGTTCACAAAGGCACCCGAGCCATCCGTGCTGTACTTGGTCGCGATTTGCACCGCTTCGGAAATAGCCACCTTGATGGGGATATCGGGAACGTACAGGAGTTCGACCATCGCGATGCGCGACACAATGCGGTCGAGTTTCGCCATACGGTCAATTTCCCAGTGGGCCGATGCCGACTTGATATCTTCGTCAAGTTCATCCCTGTGTGCCTGCACCAGGTCGACAAGGTTCATGCCGTACTTTTTCTGTTCGTCGGCAAGAGGCTGGGATTCAAGAATACCCGGAAGCGCCTCCCCCGGAGTCTGGCCCGTAATTTCCATGGCATACAGGAGCTGCATGGCAAAAACGCGCGCGGGTCTGTAAGATATTTTCGGCATGATTAAATGACCTTATACAAATTCGCCATTTCGACGGCGGTGGATGCCCAGTTTGCACCGAGGTTACCCGCCTTGAGGCCAGCGCGGTTCATCGCCTGGTCAACGGTATCGGTCGTGAGGATTCCGAGAATCACGGGGAGCTTGCCTTCGGCAGCGATGCTTGCGACACCGCCGGTAGAGGCGTTCACCACCACGTCGTAGTGGCTCGTCTCGCCGCGGATTACTGCACCGATGGCCATCACTGCACTGTACTTCTTGGAATCGGCGAGCCTGCGGCAAACGCCCGGGAGTTCGAATGCGCCCGGAACGCGCACGACAGTCATGTCCTTGTCGGCAACACCCAGCAGTTCGAGCTGGCGGAGCGCCCCTTCCAGGAGCTTGTCGGTCACCACCTCGTTGAAGCGGGCGACCGCGATTGCAATCTTGAGGCCAGAGCCATTCAGGGAATTCTTGATTTCTTTAGCCATCTTATTTTTCCTCTTTCAAATTCTCTTCGGGCACCGCGCCATCGATATGCAGCTGGTGGCCCATCTTCTTCTGCTTGGTGAGCAGGTAGAACAGGTTTTCCTTGTTCGGCTTGATTTCTATGGGAACGCGCTCCACAATCTTGAGCCCGTAGGCGGTAATGCCCGAAATCTTGCTCGGGTTGTTGGTGAGCAGGCGCATTTCCTTCACGCCGAGGTCGGCAAGGATCTGCGCGCCAGTGCCGTACTGGCGGAGGTCCGACTTGAACCCGAGGTGCAGATTCGCCTCGACCGTGTCCATGCCCTTTTCCTGCAGTTCGTAGGCACGCAACTTGTTGCAGAGGCCAATACCCCTACCCTCCTGCCCGCGCATGTACAGGAACACGCCGCCGTGCTCGCCGATGAACTTCATGGCGGCGGCGAGCTGTTCGCCGCAATCGCAGCGGAGGCTACCGAAAATATCGCCCGTAAGGCATTCGCTGTGCACGCGCACGTAAACCGGCTTGCTGAAGTCGGGGTTACCCGCGACCCACGCCACGTGTTCCACGCCGTCGGTCTTGCTCTTGTAGGCGTATGCGGTAAAGTCGCCGTACTTGGTACTCACATGCGGGGCGGCCACGCGCTGCACCAGCTTCTCGTTCTTGAGGCGGTAGTCGATGAGGTCGCGGATGGAGATAATCTTGAAGCCGAACTTCTTCGCCACTTCCTGAAGCTGCGGCATGCGAGCCATCGTGCCATCCTCGTTCATGATTTCGATGAGGGCGGCGGCGGGCCTTAGTCCGGCAAGCTTCGCGAGGTCAACGGCTGCTTCGGTATGGCCTGCACGGCGAAGCACGCCTTCTTCCTGCGCGTAGAGGGGCGAAATATGCCCCGGACGGCCAAAATCGCTCGGCTTGGAAGCAGGGTCCGAAAGGGCAAGAATCGTCGCAGCACGGTCGTGGGCAGAAACACCCGTGGTGCAGCCTTCAATCTTGTCCACCATGATGGTGAACGGCGTACCCAGAATCGAGGTATTTTCCGCAGTCTGGCGGGTCAAATTCAGTTCATGGCAGCGCTGGATAGGCAGCGGGCAGCAAAGCACGCCACGGCCCTCGTGGAGCATGAAGTTCACCTTCTCGGGCGTAATCTTTTCGGCGGCGATGACGAAATCGCCCTCGTTCTCGCGGTCTTCGTCGTCGACCACAATCAAGAACTTGCCGTTCTTAAAATCTTCAATGGCCTCTTCAATCGTATTAAGCAAGGTCACGTTCCTTCAGATAATTTTCAATGTACTTGCCGAGCATGTCGACTTCCACGTTCACAATGGTCCCGGCAACCCAGTTACGCAGGTTCGTGCGGGCAAGGGTTTCCGGTATGATGCACACGCGGATGGAATCCTCGAACTTCTCGGCGACCGTAAGGCTGATGCCGTTCAGGGAGATGGAACCGCGGCGGATAATGTAACGCTTGAGATCCGCAGGCATCTTCAGGTCGACTTCCACGCCCGTTTCGCGCGGAACCACCTGGATGACCTCGGTAACGCAGTCCACATGGCCCATCACGAAGTGCCCGCCCATAAAGCTGTCGGCACGGCACGGAAGTTCCAGATTGACCAGTTTACCGACTGCAGCCTGCTTGAAGGCGGTATTTTCGACCGTCTGGTGCATCAGGCAAAAAACCGCTTCATCATCGGTACAAGATTCAATGGAAAGGCACACACCGTCGTTAGCGACGCTATCGCCCAGTTTGCAATTCTTGAAAAATCCCGGCGACCTGAGGCGCATCGAAAGCGCATCGCCTCGAGACTCTATCGAGACGATTTCGCCGGTAGATTGAATAATTCCCGTAAACATACGGGGGAAAATGTAGAAAAAAGGCGAGAGCTGCGACAACGCAAGTATTGCGTTGGCATAGCCGAGCCGCCCTAGTTTGGCGCGCGGGGCTTACTTTATCCGTCCAAAGCGGCTCTTGAGCCTGGCGAGGCTATCTTCCTCGATGGAATCCTCGCTATCGTCGCCCTTGCGCTTGAACTTGAGGATTTCGAAGTCCTCGAGCATCGCGCAAGCCTGCAGGTAGAGTTCCGGATATTCCGGATCGTCCTGCTGCATACGTTCCATCTTCGAAAGGATTTCACGTGCATTTTTGAGTTCGTGGTCCTTCATGAAGCGAGCCTTGAGGAAGGGACGGAACTTTTCGCGGAGGTCCTTGACGGAGAGGTCTATTTTTTCTCCGGTTGGGGATGAATCGCGGGCATCAAGTGTTTTTGAATCGCAGGCTTCAAGTGCGCCGCCGAGCACGTTGAGCCTTTCAAACAAAGTATTATTCCGGTCAGGGGAATAAAGAGTGACAATGTGCGTGATGGACTTGTTCCTTGCCATGAGTGCGGCAATGGAATCGCGTGCGTGGTCGCCTCCCTGGCGCATCGCAACCGAAAATTCCCGAAGAACATCCCAGAACTTGACAAAGGATTCGGCCCCGAGAAGGGCGGATTCATACGTGGCTCGCACGAGTGCAAGGCGGACAACCTCATCTTCATTGCGGGTAGTTGCGGCAAGGTTCCTGAAGTCGCGAATTTTCTTGCCGCGGGAATATTCAAGGCCCGAAAAACGCACGCAACGGTTTGCATCTAGTTTATCCGCAGTGAGCGATTTCAACACCCACGACTTGAGCGCGGTCTTGAACCCGTCGGAATAGAGGCCGCCCGACTCAAGCATGTTCAGGCGGTCGACAATGAGCGAGGAGGAAGCATCGGTCACTTCGGCTGGCTCAGTGACCTTGCCAGGTTGGTGAGGTCGGTTGGTGAGCATTGCCGAACCATGCCGAACCACCACGCGTTTGCGGAACGCCTGCCAGAAGGCGGATTCTGCCGGGGTCATGAGAGCTGATTCGCCTAGGCGCCAGCCAAAGCGCATGTCACCGAGGGCAAAATCGATACCGAACGTTACGAGAACGGGGCGGACCGCGGCAAAGAGCCGGAAACTCCCCCACTCGGGATTGAGTTCGACGGCAAACTTTTCCGGGAAACCGGGCTTGAACACCTTCATGTGCAAGCGCAGGTGGTTTTCCTTTTCGGGCGTGACCGTCGGGATATCGGCAACGGTTCCGCCGGTGCCATCGCGCAGTTCCTTCAGGTTCGCAAGCGTTTCGTACAGGAGCAACAACGGGGCCTTGTGCGGGTTCGCCTTGAGCTTGTCGCAGAAGGCGTCATCGATAAACGTGCGCCTGCCTTCCAGTAGCTTTTTAGCGGCCTTGGGCATCGCGCGGATGATAGATTCTGCCATCCATTCGCGCCACTGGTGAATTGAAAGCGCGAGTGTCGCGGGCGTCACCTGCGGGAGCATGTCGTAAGGCAAGTCCAGCGTGATACCGTCGCAGTCGCGCATCGCATCGAAGACCATCTCGCCCACCACCATACGGCTGGAACCGTCGAGCCCTTCGATGCGGAACTGTTCGAGGGAGCCGCCGAGAGTGGGCTCCGGTGCCTTGGCGGCGTTTTTCTTCTTGTCGCCCTTCGCTAGTGTATCGAAAGCGCGGTTGCTGAATCCCGAATCCGTGTAGCTTACGCCCGTTTCGCTCTGGTCCAACCAATACTTCGTATCGAATTTCAGGAACTGGTCCGTGTGCTCGCGGATGTAGTCCTTCAATGTCTTGATGGAATTGACTTCATGCGCGATGCGCGTGTAGTAATCAACCAAAGCATCTTCGCTCGGGGCTAGCCCGAACTGGCGCTTGCGGGCTTCCAGCGCATGCAAGTCATCGACCACACGCTCATTGTGCGTCATGAAGGCGAACGGGCGTGCCATCTGGCCGAGCACCACGGCCTCGCGCCAGAAAATCTCAGCGCATTCCTCGGGGTTCACGCGGGCGAAATCCACGCGGTGACCGCGGCTAATCACGAGCCCGCGGAAGCACACCTCTTCCACCGCTTCTACAAAACCGCGTTCCTGGTTCCACGTGGGCGCAAACCAGCGACGCGTGCAGAAAGGTTCCGCCACCTGCATAATCCATTCAGGCTTTATTTCGGCAGCCTTGTTGAGGAATATGCGGCTCGTCTCGCGCACTTCGGCGCTAAAAAGCCATTCCACGCTTTTGCCGTAAAGGTCACTGCCCGGGAACACGTGCGTCTCGCGCCCGCTCACCAGGCGGTAGCAACCGTTCTCAATATCACGCAGGGCAATGCCGCCCAGGAATCCCGAAAGCAAAGCGATGTGTAGGTTGTCGCGATGGAAGCTGTCCAGCGGGCACACGCGATTCTCGAATTTCACGTCGAGGATGCGCCCGAACTGTTCATACAGATCGATCCATTCGCGGCACCGCAAAAAGTGAAGGCTGTTCTTGTCGCAGAACTTGCGCAGCTTATTCCAGGTCTTGCCATCCCATTCGCTACAGAAGGCGTTCCACATGCAGATGAACGTGAGGAAATCGCTCTTGTGGCCAGCAAACTTGCGGTGCAGTTGGCGGATGCGGGTGCGTTCGGGCTCCTCGCTCGGCACCACGCGCGGATCCTGGATGGAAAGCGCCGAGCAAACAATCAATGCGGGCTGCAATACGCCGGCATCGCGCGCCCGCAGGAGCACCGCCGAGAGTGCCACGTCCATCGGGAGGCGCGTCATCTCGCGGCCGAGCTTGGTTACATGCCCGCTGGAATTATCGGCGGTAAGCGCGCCGAGTTCAAAAAGCGTCTTGTACGCGCCACGGAACGCCGAATGCGGTGGCGACTGCAGGAACGGGAAATTTTCGAGTTCCAGCCCGAGGCTGCGCAACTGCAGGACAACGTTCGCGAGATTACTCCGCCGGATTTCCGGCTCCGTAAACTCGTCTCGCTTCTCGAAATCCTCGGGAGAATAGAGGCGGATGCAAACGCCGGGCTTTACGCGCCCCGCACGCCCTGTACGTTGCCGCGCAGACGCTTTCGAGATGTCCTCGACAGGCAATCCCTGGATACGCGACTGCGCGTTGTACCGCGAAATGCGGGCCGTACCCGTATCCACCACGTAGGCGATTCCCGGAATCGTGAGCGAAGTCTCCGCGATGTTTGTCGCGAGCACCACGCGGGTCTTTTCCGTATGCTTGAAAATGCGACGCTGTTCATCAGGGCTCATGCGCCCGTACAGCGGGAGAATATCGAACGTCGCAGAATCTAGTTCGTGAGCAAGTTCGCCCGCCAAATCCTGGATGTCGCGTTCCGTCGGTAAAAAACAGAGCAGGTGGTCGCGGTGGCGCGTTTCCAAATCGAGAATCGCATCACGCGCCTCGTCGAGCAAGCCCGAATCGCCCTTGCCGCTGGTGTCGCGGTTTCTCGGCCCTTCGGCAAGCTCACTTCGGCTACGCTCAGTGACCTTACTTAAGGTCGGTGAGCCTGTCGAACCGTCGCCGAAATAATACTCCACATCAACGGGGAACGTTCTTCCCTCGGCTTCCATCACGCAGCTGTTGTCGTAAAATTCCTCGAAGAGCTTGGCATCGAGCGTCGCGGAGGCCACAATCAGCTTGAATTCCGGTCGGGCCTGCAAAACCGTCTTGAAAATGCCGAGCAGAATGTCGATGTTCAGCGAGCGTTCATGCGCCTCGTCAATCACGATGGCCGAATACTGCCTAAAAAGCCTGTCGCGGCGGAATTCCTGCAACAAGATGCCGTCCGTCATCACCTTGATGGGGGCGTCACTCTGGCCCTGCTCCCAGAATCGTATTTTCGTAGAGACGAGCGTTTCGTCCTTGAGTTCTTCACGCAGGCGGTCCGCAATGGAAATCGCCGCCAGCCGGCGGGGCTCCGTCACACCTATTTTAAAATGCCCTAGATCCTTCGACTCCGCTTCGCTCCGCTCAGGATGACACTTCGCAAACCACTCTAGCAAAAACTTCGGCAACTGCGTCGACTTGCCGGAACCAGTGTCCGCTTTAACAATCACCACCTGATGCTTCTCGAGCATCTCGAAAAACTCTTCCCGATGTTCAACAACAGGAAGTTCAGGATAGGTGATTTTTAGCGTCATTCCTTAATGTGTCCGCACTTGTCGCAGGTGAGCTTGTAGCTGTTGTCCGGGTCGACGACCATCACTCCGTCACATTCCGGCACTTCACACGGGAGTTCTCCCGGCATCACTTCGCGGTAAGTTTCCTTATCCATTTTACAATTCCTCACTAGATTCTTCGACTTCACGCCTGCGGCGTTTCGCTCAGAATGACACAACAAACCTACGCTTCAATTTCCTTCAAGTAACGGGCCAGGGCATCCTGCCATGTGGGGAGCGGCTTGAATCCGGCTTCCACAAGTTTGCTCTTGTCAAGCCTGCTGTTGAACGGGCGCGCAGCCTTGCTGAGGCCGTATTCGGCTGTAGTCACCGGAACGACCTTCGTCGCAAGCCCAGCCTGCCTGTAGATTTCGCAGGTAAAGTCATACCAGCTGATGAACCCGCCCTCGTTTGTCGCATGGTAATAGCCGTACTTCTCGGTTTCGTTCATGTCGATGAGCAAGCGAGAAAGGTCGAGCGTGTAGGTAGGCGTGCCAATCTGGTCGTTCACCACGCGCACCGTGTCGTGAGTCTTGCCCACGTTGAGCATCGTCTTGATGAAGTTCTTGCCGTTGAGGCCGAACACCCAGGCGATACGCACAATAAAGTACTTCTCCAAGGTTCCGCTCACGGCGAGTTCACCTTCGAGCTTTGTCTGGCCGTAAACGTTCAGGGGCTTGTAATCCTTGCAGTCGGGCTTCCAGGGTTCCGTTCCCTGGCCGTCAAAAACGTAGTCCGTGCTGATGTAGGTCATCTTGCAGCCGAGTTTCTTGCAGGCATTTGCGATGTTCTGCGTACCGCCGGCATTTACCGCACGGACTTTCGCCACGTTCGCATCGTCTTCGGCCATATCGACCGCAGTCCATGCCGCACAATGAATCACCGCATCCGGGTTCACTTCAGAAATTGCCTTTTCGACAGCGGCGGCATCCGTAATGTCGAGCTGCACGTAGGGCATCGTCGTCACGGCACTGCCATCGGCAACGCCGCTATAGGCCGGAGCCATATCCGAGCCCACACCCGTATGTCCGCGCTTCGCAAGTTCATTCATCACGTCGTGGCCCAGCTGGCCACCCACACCTGTCACAAAGAATTTCATAGTAAAACCTCTGGGGAGAATATAGAAAATCTATCCCTAGCCCAGCACGAACTTCTCGATAACCTCGGTGATTCCCGAATGGTTGTTATCGTTTACCGTCACGTAGTCGGCAATGTCCTTCGCCACCTGCGAGGCGTTCGCCATCGCGACACCTGTACCTGCCGCCTCGATCATGGGGCAATCGTTCTCTTCGTCGCCCACCGCAATCGTATCGGCAACCGGCACCTTGTAGAAGTCGGCCATAAAGCGTACCGCAGCTCCCTTGTTGCTCTGCATGTGCGAAAATTCGAGCATTTCGGGCTTGCTGAACACGTCGAAAAGCTTGCCCTCAGTAGTCTTGCGCATCTCGGTACGGAAATCCACGAGGCCCGAATGTTCGAAGGGCGTAATGATGTTCACCTTGATGGGGGGCTTTACGACGACATTCACAAACTTGCCGTAATACTCGCGAATGTCATTTACAACAACGTAATCCATCTTCATCAGGCGGCAATACGTCTTGAGCTGTTCCGTCTCGTATTCCGAAACAACCAGGTCGCCCGAGTAGGTGTGCGCGTGCATCCCGCGGGCGTGAGCAGCATCCATGATGGCCTTGACCTCATCGACGGGAATGTACCGCGTGAGAATCGGCTTCTTTTCGCCGCAATCGTAGATGAGCCCGCCGTTGAAACTCACGAGGAAAAATCCCGGTTCCAGGAACCCGTACTGTTCTGCCAACTGTTTGACGCTCGTGAGCGGCCGGCCCGTAGTCATCACGAACTTGTGGCCCGCATCGATCATCGCGCGGATAGAGCGCATATCGGTTTCCGAAATGCGCTTGCCGTCGGTCAATAGCGTGCCGTCAAGGTCTGTGAACAGGATTTTCATCGCAGGCAAATATAGAATTAGTCCTGGACGTAACGGACGGAGAGTCCACTAGAAGAACATATCTCCAAAGCGGACGATGACGCCGGCAAACACGACGCTCACCATAGTCATGAGCTTGATGAGGATGTTGAGCGAGGGGCCGGCGGTATCCTTGAACGGGTCGCCCACGGTATCGCCCACCACGGCTGCCTTGTGCGTATCGGAGCCCTTGCCGCCGTAGTTGCCCTTCTCGACAAACTTTTTCGCGTTATCCCAGGCGCCACCCGAGTTGTTGAGCATGGTGGCAAGCGCAAACCCGCTTGCAAGCCCGCCGGCCAACAGCCCGAACACGCCCGCTACACCCATGAACAGCCCCACCAGCACGGGCACGACCACCGCAAGGATGGAGGGCACAATCATCTCGTGCTGGGCACCCGTCGTCGAGATATCCACGCAGCGCGCGTAGTTCGGCTCGGCGGTGCCCTCCATGATTCCCGGAATCTCGCGAAACTGGCGGCGTACCTCCTCCACCATAGCACTTGCAGCACGCCCCACCGCCTTGATGGTGAGCGCACAGAACACGAACGTCATCATCGCGCCGATAAACAGTCCGCCGAGCAGCATGGGGTTCATCAGGTTCAGGTTGTATATCTGCATGAAGTCCGCGTAATTTACCTTGTTCGCGACCATACCGAGCAGGTCGCCGTTCTCGGCAATCGCACGCGTGCCGCCATCCAGGAACTTGACGCCAGCGACTCCCGAAAGCGCATTCGCAAGGTCGCTCGCGCCGTTCGCAAACGCGACGGAGCCCACCTTCCACACGCCCTCCGCAGAGGTCGCGAGGTGCCCGAGCCAAATCTTCACTTCTTCTACGTAAGAAGCGAGCAACGCCATCGCGGTAAGGGCGGCAGAGCCAATCGCGAATCCCTTGCCCGTCGCGGCGGTAGTGTTCCCGAGCATATCGAGTTCGTCGGTACGGGCGCGCACTTCGGGGTCGAGGCCCGCCATCTCGGCGTTACCGCCCGCGTTGTCAGCAATCGGCCCGAAGGCATCGGTCGCAAGCGTGATGCCGAGCGTGCTGAGCATGCCCACCGCGGCAAAGCCCACGCCGTAAAGGCCCATCGCCATGTTGTCAAATCCGCCGGAGCAGCCGAACGAGAAGATGATACCCACCACAATCGTCACCACCGGGAGCCCCGTGGAGAACATGCCCACGGAAATGCCGTCGATAATCGTAGTCGCGGCCCCGAGTTTCGCCTGGCCCGCAATGCCGCGCGTGGGCTTGTACGCATCGGAAGTGTAGTACTCGGTAAACTGCCCGATAAGGATTCCCGCGGCAAGGCCCGAAAGCACGGAGCCGAAGATTCCCATCGAGATGAAGTCGAGTTTCACGAGCACAAGGAGCGCCACGAGGATAAGCACCGAGGAGCCGAGCGTTCCCGTAAGGAGCGAACGCAACAGCGACTTCGTGTCGGCGGTTTCCTTCGTGCGGACTGCAAATATACCCACGAGCGAAAGGAGTATCCCGATTGCCGCCACCACCATCGGGGCGATTACGAGCTTCATACCGCCCATCGGGAGGGCCGCCCCGAGGGCAGCCGTCGAAAGTATGGACCCGCAGTAAGATTCATAGAGGTCGGCGCCCATCCCGGCGACATCCCCCACGTTGTCACCGACGTTATCCGCAATGGTCGCCGGGTTGCGCGGGTCATCCTCGGGGATGCCCGCCTCGACCTTGCCCACAAGGTCGGCACCGACATCGGCCGCCTTCGTGTAGATACCGCCACCCACGCGGGCGAACAGCGCCTGCAGGGAAGCGCCCATCCCGAAGGTAAGCATGGTCGTGGTGATTTCCACCATCTTCGCGTGCGCCCATTCGGCGTTATTCACCATATCGGCGCTCCAGACCCCGAGCGAGAGCTTTGTGGCCACACCGGCACCGAAATTCCACACGTTGTGGTCGTAGATGTAGTTGAGCGCAAAGAACCAGGCCGAAATATCGAGCAGGCCGAAACCCACCACCACGAGCCCCATCACAGCACCGCTCCGGAAAGCGATGACAAGCCCGCGGTTCAGGCTGCTGATGGCGCCGTTCGCCGTCCTGGAACTCGCGTATGTCGCGGTCTTCATGCCCAAAAATCCGCAAAGCCCACTGAAGAAGCCGCCGGTCAGGAAGGCTACCGGCACGAACGGGTTCTGGATGCCCATGATGGCAAGCACCACGAATATCACGAAAAGCACGGCAAATACGATGGAGACCGTCTTGTATTGCCGCCTGAGATAGGCAAACGCCCCTACGCGCACGAAATGCGCAATCGCCTTCATCTTGCGGGTGCCGTCGGGTTGCCGCTTCATGAAACGGTAGAAGAAAAACGCCATGGCGAGCGCAATCAACGCTGCAACCGGGACCAAATACCAATAGCATGGAATAGTAAGCATAGAGACCTCTTTTTTACTAGACCTGGCCGGCATCCGACGACCTTATAAAGAAATCTATACCCAAAAGAGCCGAAAAGGACTAATTTTTTTAAATTTTCCCTCCATGTTGGAAAGCCTCAACCTCCATTTCGCGTTCTACGACTGGCTGCTCGTGTTCATGGTGACCGCATTGGGCGTTTTCAGCGCCTACACCAAGGACCCGCAACTCAAGGCCGTAGCCGCCACCATCCCCATCCCCTGCGGGTTCGCCTACATAGCCGTCGGGCTCCCGATGGGGGCCGCAAACGCCATTTCGGGGTTCATGTGCTTTCTCTACGTGCATATCGTGCGAATCCTCCACTACAAGGTCAAAATCCCGATTATTCCCTCCATCGCGCTCGGACTCGCCTTCTTTGTCGCCCTCGGCACCTTCCTCATGCCTATCGTCCCCGATACCGAGGCCATGTTCCTCGGGGTGTGCGCATTTGACTTCATCGTAGGCATAATCTTCTTCCAAAAGCAGAAGTACAAATCCGGCGTGCGGTACAAGACCCCGCTCCCCGTGTACATCAAGGCCCCGGCAATCGCGGGCGTCGTCTCGGGCCTCATGGTCATCAAGCACCTCATGGGCGGTTTCTGCACGAGTTTTCCGATGATGAACTCCATCGTGAGTTACGAGAGCCGCTATTCTCTGGGTGACCAGTGCAGGCAACTCCCGCTGTTCCTCATCGCAGGCCCGATCATGTTTATCGAGATGCGCTACCTCGAGACGCTCCTCCACCTGAACCACTGGATTGTGCTCCTGTGCGGGTATGCCCTGTTCGCATGCATCTACTGGCCGCTGAACCAGGAACTCAAGCGCCGCAACGAGCGCGCCGACGCATCGTATTCGGGCGAAAAGAAGTGAAAATTGCCACAAAAGGGCGTTTTGGGGCACCTTTTGCCAAATTTTTACTTGTAAATCAGGGTGGAATAAGTTAGATATAGAATTATGAAAAAGTTAGCAGTACTCCCCATTTCCCTGTTTGCCGCCCTGGCTCTTACCGCCTGCGGTGACGACAGTTCCAGCGGTCCCGACAACACGACCCCGAGTTCCGGCATCGAACAGCCGGGTTCCTCCGACGGTACCGACCCCACGTCTTCGGCAGGGCCAGAGGGAACTCTCCCCGGCACGTCTTCCGACGGCATTCCGCTTTCTTCTTCCAGCACTGACCCGGTCGGTCCCACCCCGACTTCGAGCGGAACCATAGACGCAGTCGCGTTCTCGACCGAAGCGGTCGCGCTTCCGGACATGGGCTGCGTCACCGAACCCGTAACCTTCGGTTCGGGCGTAAAGGTCACCTGCAACGGTGAATTTGCGGGCAACATCCTCGACGACAGCGACACCTCCCCGTTCGACCCGAACGCAGCCGCCTACACGAACTTCGTCGGCATCAAGAAGATCTTCGCATCGCTCCAGCCCACCGACAAGGCAGTGTTCATCCTGCGCCACGCCCACCGCACGGCCAGCACCGACGTGGACGGAGTCCTTACCGGACTCGGTTACGAACAGGCTATTTCTGTCGGCAAGCAGATTGCAAGCACCGAAGACGTGAAATACTGGCATTCCGAAATCCCGCGCACGCAGCAGACCTGCATGGCAATAGCCCAGGGTCGCGGGCAGACAACATTCTCGCACATGGCCCTCAAGGACCTGAACGGAGGCTGGTTCGAGAAGGATCACGCAAAGATTGAGGAATACAACGCGACTGTTTCGAGCAGCTACGACGTCGTTTCTCGCTGGGCGTACAACGAATACCCTGACCCGACCGTAAACTACGACGAAGGATTCTACGACCTCATGGAACGCGGCACCCAGTTCATGAACGAGATCATCATCGCCCAGGTCGCCGCACAAAGCCGCATAAGTGTCGTGGTCTCGCACGACCAGATGCTCTACCCGCTCACGATTTTCGCAACGAGCAGGCTCCTGGAAATGAAGCACCACGAAGACAAGAGCTGGCTCAACTTCCTCGCGGGCGTCGCCGTGATTATCCACGCCGACGGTTCCGTCAAGTACGTGCCGGTCATGGGGCTTGACGAAGGTACGGTGCAGTCGTAGGCCATTCCGGGCATGGACAGCCTGAACCTCAAGATAATCGCACGCATCAAGAGCGACTTTCCCGAAAAATTCGGGATACCCAGGCAGAGCGGGCTTGCACCCGCCCTGCATTCTGTTATACGGTTCGAGCCCGAATTCAGGAATGCGGACGCACTCCGCGGGCTGGAAGGATTTAGCCACCTGTGGCTCCTCTGGATATTCTCGGAGAACGTGCGCGAAACCTGGAAGCCGACAGTGCGCCCGCCGCGCCTCGGCGGGAATACGCGGCTCGGGGTGTTCGCCACCCGCAGTAGCTTCAGGCCGAACCCGATTGCGATGAGCTGCGTGAAGATTGAGGAAATCCGCCTTGAGGGAAACGACGGTCCCGAGATTGTCGTGAGCGGCGCCGACCTTATGGACGGCACCCCCATCGTAGACATCAAACCCTACCTGCCCTACGCGGACTCTATCCCGAACGCATCGGGCGGCTTTGCAGAAAGCAGGCGCTACGACAACCTGCAGGTAGAAATCGCACCGGAAATTCTCGGGCACATTCCCGGAGACAAGCGGGATGCGCTCATCCAGGTTCTGGAACAGGACCCGCGGCCCCACTACCACGATGACCCCGAACGCATCTACGGGATTGCGTTCGCCGGAATGAACGTGAAATTCAAGGTAGCGGGCAAAGTGCTGACTGTAACCGGAATCGACAAATAAAAAGCCCCGAGGCTTACGCCCCGGGACCTACTCGAACACTACCCTATCACTCCATTCCAAGCCAAACCCAAGGTTGCCTCATAACCGGCTTTTCCTTGTTTGCGATTAGAGTTCGCGTTCCAGTATTCTAATTACTTTATCTGAACCTTCTGCACGGAGCGTTCAGAACCGACCTGCACGGAGAGCATGTAGCTGCCCTGCGGGAGCCTTGCGGTATCGAACCCGAGCGAACCGCCTGCAAAACTGTCACTGAAGTCGAGGACGGCCTTGCCCTGCATGCTGAACACCTTAGCGACAATCGGACTCTTTTCCATCGCGACCGGGATTGTTACCTTGCCCGCATTCACGACAGCCTTGCCGATAAAGCGGGACTGGGCCTGCGGCACATTGATTGCTGTAGGATCGATCGTACCGATATAAGAAGAGGAGTACGACGGCCAGCCGTGATGGCGGCTAGAGCTGGACGATTCCACTACAGCCTCGCTCGAGGAGCTCTCAACGACAGCTTCACTACTGCTTGACTCGGCTGCAGTCCCGACAGGCTTGACCTTGTCGCCCAGGACCTCAATCATCTTTTCGGCATAGCGCTTACCGAAGTCGCGGTATTCCTGTGCGGTAAAGTGCACGTTCTGACCATCGCCCAGAGCCTGGTTGAAGCCTTCGGAAGAGACCACGTAGAAGTTCTTGGACTGCTGCGGGAGTTTCGCGATGTTGTTGTTCGCTCCGGCACTGCTACCGCTGCGCAAGACCTCACCCGCGAGGAACGGGATATCGTTACCGAGCCCCAGATCCTTGACGATGTTGTCGTAGACGCTCTTGACCTTGGAGGGCCACTGGCCGTTACCGGCATCCGTTTCGCCCTGGTGGAAGATGATGCCCTTGATGACGCCGACTTCCTGCGCTATCTTGCCCATCTCGATCAGGCGGCCATAGGGATTGCCTCCGTATTCGTTGATGCGCTGGGTCATCCAGCTCTGCTGCGACCTCGCATAATTTGCGTAGTTGTTCTTGTCAAACAGGTCGATACTGCATCCTGCAACAGCCACCACGATGACACCCACCTTGATCTGGGAATCCGTTTTTTCGACCATGGTACGGCCGAAGTAGTCCGTGGGGCCGAGTTTCGCTCCCTGACAGTGCGCCAGCGGAGGCACGGCAGTAGACCATTTGCCCTTGGTCTTGCCCGAGCAGGAACCGTTATTGGCGGCCCAGAGAACCTGGAAACGCTCATCGACAGTCTTGTCCTGCTGCCCGACATCGCCCTGACCTTCCATGTTGGACTGGCCAAACGCGAGATAGATGTGGAAATTCGGGTCCGGAGCAGCGTATACAGCCGTAGCGGCGCACGCTGCGAGCGCCAAAGTCTTAAGATTCATTTTTTACTCCATAAACAACATAGGCCCATAACCCAAGCCTACAGGAGTTAAAATAAATACAAATCGGGGCCACTTGACGCCCAAAACAGCAAATTCCGTTGTATAAAAGAGCAACACCAGCCCCTTTTTGCCCCAAAATTTATATATATTCCTAAAAAACATTCCCGGAGGAATACTATGAAGAAAATTTTCCTGACCGCCATCGCCGCAGCGAGCCTCTGCTTCCTTTCTGCCTGTAGCGAAGACGAAAGCGAACCGACCCTTGAAGAACTCTGCGCCGCGGGCCTGAACGAGGACTGCCTCGTAGGCACCTGGAACCTGAACGGCATCGAAACCATGGACGGCTCCCAGGTATGGCACAATTACGGGACAGCACCGAGCACGCTCGTCATTACCGACGACGGCAAGTTTGAATTCACGTTCACCACGAGCAATGTTTCTGAAATGGCATCAAGCGGATGTGGCGGAACCAAGACCTACGGCAGTTGGGAAATCCTCGGCGCAAGCCTCAAGATCAAGATTGGGCGTTCCGATTGCCTGATTACGGGACAATCCTACACGCTTACACCGACCCTCAGCGTAACCAACCTCAACTTGAACAAGGTTGTGTTCCACGAGAACGACATGACGGACGCACTCACGAAGGCGAACTCTACCGAGAACTTCGTCCGCGTGATGCAGTAGTCTGGTACCGGATATTACACGAGAAGCCCCGCCGCAAGCGGGACTTTTCTTTTTTGCACCGAAGGGGCCGCCGTGCGAGCCCCGCCCTAGTCCATCGCACCGAAGGTGCGCATGCTCTAACACGCAGACACGTTGTTTAACTCATGCATGGCGTGTTTGAGCGTGCCGGGTGGGTCTTAGGGAGGGGCCGCCGTGCGAGTCCCTCCCTAATCTCATATTCTCCAGCGCTGCTCCTCGTACTCCCGAAGGAACTGAATCGCAGACTGCAGGCGTGCCTGCATCCTTCGGGATACGCGAGAATCCTTTTCGCCCGCAGGCATTTCGCTTTCGCAGCGGGCAAGGAACGCACCGACCGTTTCTCCGGGCTCGCGTACAAGCCCGATTCTTGCAAGTGATTTTTCCGCAGCCTCGAGACCCTTGACCCAGTGCTGCACGGACTGTGCCAAAACCGCATTCGACCTGCGACGGCGTAGCGCCCGCACAAACCTGAACAAAACAACCGCAAGCGCGATGCACCCGAGAACAACGTAGAGGGCAGTCCCCGAGAAGATGTTCTGCACGGCATCTTGCCAGGAATTCAGCGCAAGCCTCCATTCCCCGTCACGCAGCACATGGAATATGCGGGCTGAACGCGCGCGGAGTGATTCTAACTTCATCGCAAACCAGGAGGGGCGCTCCACCTTTACCACGAACAGCGGAGGCGTCGGGTCAAACGTTGTCCAGAAACCCATGCTGCGCATTTCTACCCACGCATGCGACGAGTTGCGGCGGAATATGGCATACGGGCGTCCCGGCTCGATTTCCGGGCGGGCAAAACCCGTCACGTAACGCGCCTTGATACCTGCACGGCGCAACAGGAGCACAGACAACGTCGCATAATACTCGCAATAACCGGAACGGGTCGCCCAGAAGACGCGCAACGGGTCAGGTTTCGCACCCAGTTTGTCGGCCACCTTAGATTCGTCAACACGCAGGGAATAAGCAAAATGGCGCAAGAAGTAATCGCTTATTGCGCGAGAGTATCTAGAAGCCCTCATTATAGCCGGCTTGTCAGGAATCGTATCGAGTCCAATTTCCATCGCAACCGTATCAAGGAAGCCTGCGAGGGGCGCAAAGACCTGCAAGTAGGAACTGTCCGGCGTATCGCTAGCGTACGTACCCATGACGTACGGCCCCGTGGGGCCGCTCGGCAGCGGCATATAGTAGAACCAGTCTCCCCGCCGGGTTTCGCCCTGCTTGAACACATTCGACTTGAAATACTCCACGGAATCCGCATTCTTCACAGCAACCGCAACGGCATTGTAGGGGGCGAAAATAAACCCGAAATTATCGAGCGTAGACTGTACCCACACCGGGTACGTGCTATCGGCTGACGACACGGAATCGCGAGTCTCGAACACGGCGTAATCCACCTTGTAGCGGGCAGAATAAAGCATGCGGTCACGGTGTGCCGGGAGTTTCCAGATGCCGCCCACGTATTTTTCGTACACGGCGGCGCGCATGTATGTCGGAGCGAGAGTGTCCCATACGCGCAGGACAACCTCGCGATTGTACTTGCCCGCAAAGTTAGATTCAAACGATCCGAGCTTTACCACAGGATCAAAGCCCATCAGGTGGCGCTTGGCGTAATAGTCGGCCATCCTTTCGGCACGGTTATGCCCATGCGATTGCCAGTACTTGAGCCCCCCGAAAGATATTGCCGAGAGCCCCAAGAACAGCAGCAGGAACAGCGCATGCTTCCACCACTTGACTCCAGGACGAGCATAGGCATGCAGCAGGAGCAACAACGCAAAGACATTAAGCAAGACTCCATAGCGCGATGCCTGAAAACAACTGAGCAGCAAAACGGCAACACCGTTGAACAGCACGAAAACATCATAACCGCCATTCCCGAGACTGCGTTTTTGCAGGTACGCGAGCGAAAGCAGGTAGTAAGCGGGGATGAACACGAGCCAGGGAGACATCCCGTATTCCATCTCGGGGCTAAGCACCCACCAGATGGCGAAGGGAACAATTAACCCGTAGGCGATTGACTTGCGGTAAACGGGAACGTGCGACGCATCGTAGCGGAAAAGGAGAACGATAAAAGCTGCGACAAAGATAATGCCAAGCCAGGACAAGTCGGAAGATAAGCCCAGGTTCAGCGAAGCTGCGCAAAGGAGGAATGTCTTCGCCTTTTCGCGGAGGGAGAACCTTCTCATAGGGAGACCTCCCCCGCATCCAGGTTTTCTGCGGGCACAAACAAGGTGTCGTCGCGCGATTCAGCCGGCTTGTCGCAAACCACGACCTGCTTGTTCACAAGCGGGTCGACTGCCGCAAACAGCCCCACGCGGAGCACGGGCCCCATCGGGCGCGCCGCGGGCGACCAGAGTTCCGGCTCGCGGGAAGTTTTTTTCGGGTCGCGGGCATTTTTTTCGCGTGCATGTTTATCGCGCGCATGTTTATCGCGGGTATAAATTTCCGCGCGGGGTATGCGCGCAAGCGTTTCGAGCAATACGTTCGCGCCGTCGGCCCCTGCAAGCGAAAACTCGTCATCGCATACGAAGAGACGCCCGAGAATGCCGCGGTCCAAAAGCCACATCCCGATGCCTGCCGCAAGCCGGATCATCGGTTCCAGCAGGGACTTTTCACGCAGATTCCGCGCCCGCGTATCGAGTACGAGCACCACACCCGCACCGCGTTCGCCCTCGAACTCCTTGGTGAACGGTCTCCCGTAACGGGCGAACGCCCTGTAGTACAGGTCGCGCAGGGAATCGCCCTCGCGGTATTCGCGCACGCCCGCAAAATCGAGCCCGCGCATAAAGTTGCTCATCAATAGCGGCACGAAGGCGAGCCCGCTCTGGCCCGCCGTCAAAAACGGGAAGGCGACAAGCTTCTTCGGGCGAGGGTAAACAAGCAGTTCAGCCTCGCCCACCTTGAACGGATAGCAGAGCATGCCCTTGATTTCGGGAAAGGTGAGCGAAACCTTCGGAATGCGGTAGGCGCCCCGGAACCTGGTGCGGATGCAGGCCCGCAGTTCGCCAGTACCGCCCGCGGGTAGCCCGCGGATTTCCGGAGAGTTCTCGCCAGCGAGCGACGGGTCCATGCGGGAGCACGACGCCCACACGCAATCTATTGCGGTTCCTGCCTGGAGGTGCACCGAGACGTAGGCGTTTTCGCCCTCGGTAGCGTGCTCGACGCGGGAGATTGTACCCGAGACCTTTGTCTTTTTCGCCGTGAGGAAGAGCGACGGGACCAGCGAGAGGAAGAAGAGGAAAACGAAACCCGAGAACACCCAGGCAGCCCAGAAGCCGGCGAATGCACCCGCGAAAATCGAGAAGAGGAACAGGGCGGCGCAAGCGCGGCCCGGGTACGTGAAATACTCCCCCCACACGTAGTAGAGGCGCATCAGGAGGCCCGCACGCTTGGGCGCACGGGGTATCGCACCCAGGAACCAGCTCAAGAATCGGCGCATAGTTCCCCGCGGTTCTATTTCGGGATTTTCACTTCGCGCACGATGGCTTCAAGAATCCGGCGACTCGCCCCCTCGCCCGCATTCTTCGGGAACACGCGGTGTTCCATGACCGGGTAGAAAACTTTCTGGATGTCGTCCGGATTCACGAAGTCGCGCCCCGCGACATAGGCCGAAGCCCGCGCCATTTTCACCAGGTTGAGGCCGGCGCGGGGGCTTGCGGCAAGTCGCACGCCAGCGTCACTGCGGGTCGCCTGCACGAGCTGTACCGCATAGCGTTCGAGCGCCTCGTCGATATGCACCTTGCGCACATTCTCGCGAGCCACAAGAATCTCCTGCACGTTCGTAACCGGTTCCAGACGCGAAAGCGGCGTGCCTTCGCGGTGCCCGTGCAGTATCTGCATTTCGGTTTCGAGAGTCGGGTACCCGATGGAGAGCCGCACCATAAAGCGGTCCATCTGCGCCTCGGGCAGCGGGAAAACCCCGTGGAACTCCACCGGGTTTTCCGTCGCAAGCACAAAGAAGAGTTCGGGCAGCCTGTGGGTTTCGCCCTCCAAACTCACCTGGCGTTCTTCCATCGCTTCCAAGAGCGCACTCTGCGTGCGGGGCGATGCGCGGTTAATCTCGTCGGCCAACAGCACCTGCGTGAACACGGGACCCTTGCGGATTTCAAAATCTCCGGTATTCGCCCTGTACACGGCGCCCCCCGTAACGTCGGCCGGCAGCAGGTCAGGCGTAAACTGGATGCGGGCAAAGTCCGCCCCTATGGCCACGGCGAGCGCCTTCGCAAGCGTCGTCTTCCCGGTACCGGGAACATCCTCGATAAGCACGTGACCGTCGGCCAGGAGCGCCATCACGAGCATTTCAACACTTTCGTGCTTGCCAAGCAGCACAGAATCGAGAGCATCCAACAAGCGCTTCACCATAACTTACCTGCCTGTCTAACGTTAACCTTCCAGAAATTCCGGGCCTACACGCCCTGGCTCTCGCGGTACTCGCCGCCAAAAGCCATCCCGCTCAGCGAAAGGATGGGCGGGAACTGGATGCGTTTTGCCACAGCTATGCCACGGAAGCGCCTGTGCCATGCGCGCATGTCTTCGAGCGCATCGGCCTTCGTCTTGAAAAGCTTCTTGAAGTACTTCGGGTCCGCCCCGATTTCCCTGCAGAGAGTTCCCTTCTCGAGCAGTTTCTCCGTATCCTCGAGACCATGGTTCTGGTCCACCCAGTAGGCGAACAGCCTGTCGTGATATGGGTACTTGATCGGGTCGCCCTTGCCCTCGTCCACGTTCATCGCCTCGCTGAGTTCAGCACTCGCCGGGATATCGATGGAGGCCTTCGGGATAATTTCCTTCTTGCGGTTGATGTATCGGGCCAGTTCGTACACCTGCGTCTTCCACAGGTCACCGAGCGCACACATCACGCCGCAGCTGTCGCCGTAAAGCGTGCAGTAGCCGGCAGTGGCCTCGCTCTTGTTACCGTTGCAGGTGACACCGGCGCCAAGCACGGAGGCAACGGTCAGAAGCACCGAAGCCGAACGCGTACGCGCCTGCAGGTTCTCGTAGTTGAGGCCTTCCACCTTAATCTTCTTGTCGCTACGGACAAACTCGCACTTGCCGAGACTATCGCAGACCGCATTCAGCATGTCCGAAATCGGGGCCACCATGTAGGGCGTCTTCAGGTTCTTCGCAAGGTCGCGGGCCGCATTCTTCGTCGTGTCGGAATTGAAGCGGGTCGGCATGTTCACGAGGTACACGTTCTCGGGCCCGATCGCTTCCGCATACAGAACCGCAGACACGGCGCTATCGATACCGCCGCTCGCACCGATGACCATGCGGGCGATATGGAACCGCGCGAGGTTCTCGCGGATCATGTACACGAGCGCATCGTGAATTTGGGCAATCCTTTCGGCAGGCTTCGCGGACTTCGGCGCGGGCTTGCCGTTCAGCGGCAAAGCCTTCACCTTGCCGTTCCTGATTTCGACGAGCGCCTCGCCCGCCTTGAACTGCTCCATGCGGAAAGCGACCTTCCCGTTTGCATCGTAGACACGGCTTGCACCGTCAAGCGCGTAGATGTTCTTGCCGGAATTTTCGGTTCCCACCGCGTTCACGTAGATTACGGGCTTCCTGTTGTCCTTCGCGAACACTCCACAGACGGCGTCCACCTCGCTTTCCTTTTCCAGCGTAAACTGCTGCAGGCCGGAATACACCTCGAAATCATGCTCCCAGCCGTCCATATTGCCGTTCACGTAGTGGTTGTACATGCACACGTCGAACTCCTCGCTGCAACCCACCAGAATCTCGATACCCTTCGAGAGTTTCTGCAGGGCATTTTCCGCATCGCAGCAAGCCTTCTGGAACGACCATTCCGTATTCCTCGAGCCGAGCCCCTCGTAATTCCCGGAAACGGCACAATCCGGGAACACGACCATTTCCGCACCCGCCTTCTTGGCGCGCGCGACAGCGGCCTTCATCGTCTTGAAATTTTCTTCCGGCTTTCCCGGAACAACGTTCATCTGCGCTATATAAACCTTCATGGCAAGCCTCTTATATACTCAATCCAATCATAGGAAATTTTAAGTTTATCCGTTTCAGGCCCGTCTCGCTAGACCAGTTTTTTGCAACGAAAACGACGTTTTCAGGCTCTTTTTGACATTTGCTTAACTAAATAAGCAAATTTTGCACAAAAACGCTCGTTTCATTAAGCAAAATAACGTATATTTAAACAAAAACAGCAATCAGAGGTCCGGCTTATGGAACAATTGCAAGCCCAACATTTACGTATGCTTTCCCGGCTCGACATGCCCAACCAGCGAAGCCTGATGTCGAAAATCAACTGGGAATCGCGTCTGATTGCCATACGCGGGGCACGCGGTGTCGGCAAGACCACCCTGCTCCTGCAGCATATCAAGAGCGAATACGGAACCGCGCCCGATGCATGCCTTTACGCAAGCCTGGACCACATCTACTTTGCCCGTCACACGCTTCTCGATTTGGCGGATGAATTCTACAAGCGGGGCGGGAAATGCCTGTGCCTGGACGAGGTCCACAAGTACGATGGCTGGAGCCGTGAAATCAAGAACATCTACGACGGTTTTCCCGACCTGAAAGTCGTGTTCACGGGTTCTTCTCTCCTGAACATCCTGAACGCCGAGGCGGACCTTTCGCGCCGCTGCGTGAGTTACGACATGCAGGGGCTGTCGTTCCGCGAATACCTGCTTTTCAAGGAGGGTATCTCGCTGCCGGCTATTCCGTTAGAAGACATCCTGCAACATCCGCTAGACGCATCCACAGCAGTTGTCAGCGCCTGCAAACCGCTCAAGTACTTCAAGCCCTACCTAAAGGAGGGCTACTACCCCTTTTTCCTGGAAAAGAACATCGACTACCTGACGCAGGTTCAAAAAGTGGTGAACCTGATTCTGGAAATCGAGTTACCGCAACTGAGTGGCGTCGATATCGCAAACGTGCGGAAACTCCGCAGCCTGCTTGCGGTCGTGAGTTCCGGGGCTCCATTCGCCGTCGACATCAGCAAGATGGCGCAGACGGCGGAACTAAACCGCAACACCATCGTGAATTACCTTTCTCACCTCGGCAGGGCGAAGTTGATTAACCTGCTGTATAGCGATACACAGAACATCAAGCGGATGCAGAAGCCCGACAAGATTTATATGGAAAACTGCAACCTGCTGCATGCGCTGTCGCTTATGCAAGTCGAAATCGGGACGGAACGCGAGACATTCTTCGCCAACCAACTCTCGTACCAGCATACGCTGGAATACGCAAACCGCGGAGACTTCCGCATCGATCGCAAATGGACTGTCGAGGTGGGCGGGCAAAGCAAGGACGGGAAACAGATTGCCGGAGTCACGAACGCGTTTATCGCTTCGGACGATATCGAGTATGCCCTGGGCAACAAAATTCCGCTCTGGCTTTTCGGCTTTTTGTATTAGTTCTGGAAAAAGGCCGCCGTGGCGACCTCTAAAAGTTTTTATTTAACTGGATAAGTGCTATAAATGATATTCATGTCTTGTAGCATCCAAATAAATAAAAATATCAAAAATACAACATACATAATAAGAAATAATATAAAAACTATAGGACTTTCTTCCCAATTTACTTTAACACTACGATATCCGATGCTTTTATTTTTTATGGAATAGCAAATACAGAATAGTGTTATAAAAAAACAAAAGAAATTTATCATAATTCTATTTACTCCTCAAAATAAGGAATAGATGTGTTTGTTCTATCTGCAGGAGCTGGGCCAGAAGTCGGTAACATCATTGTAGGGCCATCATCTTTCATATATGTAGATATTAAATGCCTCGCTTCAAGAGATAATAAATCTAAAGCCAAATTTACACCAATGCGTCCTTCAAGTGTTTTTGCATTGGCTGTAATTCCAATAATACCTATAGTAACTTCCACAGGGTCTTTTGTGTAGATACCTTCTGCTAGACTCATCCCGCCATAAAGAAGAGTGAGGAACAAACGACTTTCCGGATCTGAATCAAAGGTTGCTCCAACGGCGGCCATATCTTTAGAAAGACGCCAAAGCTCTCCAGAAAGCTCTTCTGCTGTTTGTTTTAATGCTTCGCCAGTATTGTATTCTAAGTCACGCAAAAAGATGCCAAGAACCTGACTTCCTAAATCATCCTGGTTCCCATCTGGATCAATTCGCATAATCGGATTATTTCCGGCATAAAGATACGGATTCTGGTACTGCCTTGCTGGATCAACTGAAGTCCACATTCCGAGCATCGGGTCTAGATAACGTGCACCGAAGTAATCCAGCTGAGTCTCGTCATCCTTCTCCTTGCCGGTGAAATTCTCGGTCACCTTGCCCGTTGACGGTGACGTGAGTTCTATCTGTTCGCCGAAACTGCGGTAGTCGTAGGCGGCACGCAGTTCGCCCTCGGGCGAGATGCCCAGCGGGTCGGGGAATCCAGTCCCGTACACGACCATCGTGGAGCCCAGGTGGTTCTTCAGGTACCACTCGAACGCCTGCGGGGCGCCGTTCTCGTTGACTTGGCCCACATCCTGCAGGGCGTAGCGCCCGAGTCCATGCGGCAGCGGGATGACTGCCTTCACCGTGTCGGGCAGGGGGCATGCGGTAGAAGCGTTGCCGCCATAGTCCGGGTTCGCGGAAACACAGTGTTCCACCCCCGCAGAGTCCGTATACCGCACGAAGTTCCTTGGCTTGTATTCGCGTATCTCCGTGCCTATGCCCGTGTAGTGCGTCACGAGGGTCGTGTCCCAGCCCTGCGAGTCGCTCGCCCTCGTAAGGAGAGTCTTGGAGATGCGTCTGCCCGACCCGTCGTACATCATCACGAGGCGGGTTGCATGGCTGGAACCTCCGGAAGGTTCCTGCTGTAGGAATTCTACGGGCATACTTCTTTAATTATAGGAAATTTTCAGGCGCCTATTATTTGCGGAAGCACCTCTTGTCTGATGTTTTTAGAATATCAAGTAACAAATTATTTTTTTGAGAAAAGCCGGTATAAAGTGGTCGGTTTTTTCCTGTCGAAAAAAAAACGACCTCTTTAGAATTTTTTAATTATCATCTTTATTATGCGAAAAAGGCCATGATATTATCATTGGTTTTCCATGAATAATTCTGTTCAAGAAAACCTCAAACCATGCTGCCAAGCCCATACATGGGCATAATATCAAAACTAAAGCGCTATCCCAAATTGTTCCGGTAGATTGAATTATTTGAGGGATTACCCACAAAATTAACCATGGAATTGGAATAAACAAGGAGGCGAACAAATAAGCATTTAAACTAGATCGCATTATTCGTGACCATATCCAGAATAAAAATGAAAATCCCAAAAATGGCATAAATAAGCCATTATATTTGAAAATTAAGACAAGTATAATGGAAAGAGATTCTAGGGATGCAATAAATGTAAAGATGATAGATTTCGTCATATTTTTTATTTAGAGTCTGAATCCGTGTTATTGAGATCTGCTTGGTCCTCTAATGCTTCATTACGTTTACTTTCAGTTTTGTCAGAAAAAAATTTGCCAAGATCAATGGTATAAGTATCATAATAACCTCCTCCAATACCTATTCCGACTGAAGAAGGAATTGTAGAACCATCTTTAAAAGATCCTTGTAAAGGAATCATCCCCAAACTAACATCTATCTGTGAATGCCATCCCGTTTCATCATCTTTAGCATCACCACTAGAGCCTCCAGAAACACGTTCTGCCTTTTTCACGGCTTTAAGCACCCTAAATCTTGGAAGTTTTTTTATGGGCAATCCAAGATCAAGACCAACACCATAGCCTACAGTAAGTAAAACTTTGTTTCTGGCAGGGTTTTCAGAATCATATCTCACAGTAAGATTAATTAACCCACCAGCAATTGCGGCTCCTTTACAACCCACATTAATATCTAAGCCCCAATCCCCTTCCGGATCAATAATATTCACCGGATTCATGCCATTCCCTGCATACAGATACGGGCTCGCAAATTGCCTTGCTGGGTCTACAGAAATCCACATTCCCAGCATGGGGTCCAAATAACGGGCACCGAAGTAGTCCAGTTGCGTCTCGTCATCCCGTTCCTTGCCCGTGAAATTCTCGGTCACCTTCCGCGTGAACACGAGCAGGTCAAGCTGTTCCCCGAAACTGCGGTAGTCGTAGGCGGCACGCAGTTCGCCATCGGGCGAGATACCCAGCGGGTCGGGGAATCCGGTCCCGTACACGAGCATCGTTGAGCCCAGGTGGTTCTTCAGGTACCACTCGAACGCCTGCGGGGCGCCGTTCTCGTCTACTTGGCCCACATCCTGCAGGGCGTAGCGCCCGAGTCCATGCGGCAGCGGGATGACTGCCTTCACCGTGTCGGGCAGGGGGCATGCGGTAGAAGCGTTGCCGCCATAGTCCGGGTTCGCGGAAACACAGTGTTCCACCCCCGCAGAGTCCGTATACCGCACGAAGTTCCTTGGCTTGTATTCGCGTATCTCCGTGCCTATGCCCGTGTAGTGCGTCACGAGGGTCGTGTCCCAGCCCTGCGAGTCGCTCGCCCTCGTAAGGAGAGTCTTGGAGATGCGTCTGCCCGACCCGTCGTACATCATCACGAGGCGGGTTGCATGGCTGGAACCTCCGGAAGGTTCCTGCTGTAGGAATTCTACGGGCATACCTCTCCAATCATAGGAAATTATCAGTCCCTTGGACCTGTCCTCGACGAGATTTCCATCACAGTCATAAACGAAGTTGTCACCCACACTCATATCACGACCGTCGCCCGTACCACCCATGCCTTCCGCTACGGATTTCAGTCTGTTCGTACTGTCATAGTAAGCATATTCGCCACCTTGTGCGCTATCGGCCCTATGGGCACGGCGCTGCGCAGTAATTCGACCCTGCGCATCGTATTCAAAAAAGTCGTCAAAATAATCCTGGCTCAAGTCATCCGTCTTTGTAAGACGGTTCAGTTGGTCGTAATAATACGCCACGTCGCGAATTTGCACGAAATCGCGGTTGTTGTGGGCAATTCTCTGTACCATATAGCTGATATTGCCGTTATACTGCAGTTCACATTCGTTGTCACCGCAATCCTCGTAATGAAGCATCTCAGAATACAGTTCACCTCCATTTGCGGTTTCAACTTTTGCAGTCTTTAAGGCCCCGCTGATATGGTAGGTATAAGAAATCGTGAGCGAATTGCCCATGTTTACAGTCTTCACGCTCCCTGTCGGGTAGTAGGAGTAGGTAGCAAGCAACAAGACCGGCAACGTCAATATCGCTCAATGGCGTTCAGCCTCTTCACTATTCGTACTCCGGAGCAATCCAGTCCTCGGGAATCGGCGGATCGTCCGGGTCCGAATTGCCGTAGTTGAAGAACGAGCCGGCCATCCATTTCGAGACGGAGCCCATCACGGCCGGAGTGCACTTGCCGCCCAGGCAGCCGGTCACCTTCATCAGCAACTGGTTACCGTAGACATCCCACGTTCCCTGCTTGAGCGCCTTGTTCTCGTTGCCCTTGAAGGCCTTCACCTCGAAGGTGCGGTCGGTGCGCATGTCAAGGGACCAGGCGAGGCCGCCTTCGTCAGACTCCCATTCGCCCTCGAGATCGGCCGCAGGAACTTCGTTATACTTCAATTCGCTCAACGTGCACGAGACATCTTCCGCTGATATAGTCAACGTCTTATAATCCGAACTTACGGAAGCCGACACCAGCGCATATACGGCACTGCTATAGAATAGCGGGCGCATCAGGAGCTTGCCGCGGTGGATGTCGTAATAGCCGGCAGACCAGGATACAAGAGAATCGTTCGTTTGTTCGGCATTTCGGACAACATCGGTAGCCACATAGCGGCCCTTATAGAAGCTATAACCCGTAAAAGTATTCTCGCCGGTCTTGCAAAAGAGTTCCTTCGATGCAAGGCTGTCGCCGTTCCAGACAACCGAGGAATTCTTCTTGACGGAAGTCTCGCCAACATCCTTGTATTCCCCGCCATCCAGGGAATACTGCAGCTGGTCTTCCTCGTTCACGATAAATCTCATGGAGTGGTCGGAATCCTTCTCCACAAGCTTTTCCATGGACTTAATCGCATCGGCTTCGACCTTGATAGACGTAATGGCACCCTGGCTGAATTTCAGCACGCCGTCATCGAAATCGGACGGGGCGGCAAGCCATGCCGTATCGGGAATCCAGAGAGAGAACAGGCCGTGCTTCTCACCCGTCGCAAGGTAGATGTCGCGCCCGAACAGGCCCTTGAGGGCCATGTTCTTCTCGAGGTCATCGAGGGTAGCAGCGCGTGCCCCCTTGGGAATATCCTTCGAGACAGACGAGGAAGACTCGTCTTCAGTGACCGACGAAGAAGATTCGGTCTTTTCGCCCGGGGAAGAAAGAATATCGTCTTCGGTATCGGACGGAGAACTGTCGCCACAGGCGAACAACGCTAACGACGCGGCGGCAACACCCGCCAACAGGAAAGAATGCTTCATATCATATCCTCTTTTACAGGGAATATACTTTCTTTTAGGGCAAAAATGCAAAAAAAAGCAAAAAAACAGGGCTAGAGAGCCTTTTCCGGGTTATAATCGAGGTCTTTTCGCGCGTTTTCGATGTCAGGAACTGCATCATAGAGGAATCCGGCCAGCGCCTGCTCGGCAGAAACGCGCCGCCCGCCAATCCAGTTCCGGAGTACCGCAAGCCTTTTCGCAATCCACCAGGGCAGCGGAACCATCAGGTGGCGTTTCCCCGCAGTTCGCAAGATGCGCGCCGCCATCCCGGCCATCGTCAAGACCTCCGGGCCCGCAAGCGCATACGTATTCCCGATAGCCTCGGGAGCAAGGCCCGCGGCGGCGATTCCCTTCACAAGGTCGACACTCCGGACAGGTTTCTTGCGCGCCGTACCGCCCCCCGGGAGCGGGTAGACCGGGAACCTGCAGACAAAGTCCGCATACATCCTGAATTCCACGCCCCCGCCGTCGCCAATCACGAGGGTCGGCCGCACGATGGTCCAGTCGAGCCCGGATTCCCTTACCGCAGATTCCCCCGCAAGCTTGCTTGCCCCGTAGGGAGTGAGCACCGGGTAGGTCACCGAAATGCTGGAGACATAAAGCAGGCGATGCACGCCTGCATCCTGGCAGGCAGAGACCACGTTGCGCGTTCCGCCCGCGTTGATGCGTTCGAACGCGGATGCATCCCTCGAAAGGAGTATCGCCGCCAGGTGGAAAACGCAGTCCACCCCATCGAACGCGGGCCGGATGGAGGCATAGTCGGCGACATCGCCATAAACAACTTCTACGCCTTCCGGGAGCAAATCCACGCCGGTATCGCCCGGGAGAGTCAGGACACGCACACACACTCCGCGTGCCTGAAGTTCCCGGCAGAGCGCCTTCCCTACGACGCCTGCACCTCCCGTTACAAGGACCTTCATCAGGTTTCCAGCATGTAACGGAGGTCCTGTACCCTTCGCGCCAAAGCGGCGTCGGATTCCATCATGGATACAAGGGACCTTATGGCGGCGATTACCGTGGAATAATCGCGATTAAAAATCTTCCCCACTTCGATTTCGGTTTCGCTCGTGAGTTCGCGACAGAGGAACATGGCCACCTTGCGCGGGATGGAGGCTCCCCTGTCCTGGCGCTTCGACGAGAGCACCACCATGTCGACATTGAACGAAGCGGCGACCGTTTCGCTGATGTTCTTCAGCGTGAGTGTCGCACCGTCATTCTGCGGAGATACAAGCAACTGCTTTACACAATACAGGCTCAGTTCCACGCCGTTCAGGCTGTGCATCGCATCGAGCCAGTTCAGCGTCCCTTCGATAAGGCGGAAGTTCGCACGCGGCGGAATGGAAAGGAACCTGCAAATCTCTTCGCGGTCTTCGCTAGCAAACGGGAGGCGTTCCGACTTCTGGCGGATGACTCCCATGCGCGTGTTCAGGTCGGGCTGGTCGACGCCCACCGCCACGCAGTTCTCGAGATGGTTCAGCAGGGCGGAGGTCAGCTCGGCCACGTCGGAATCGTTCGACGGGCGCGCACCTTCGGCAAGTCGCTTGAACGATGCGGGCTTGCGGTCGCTCGAGAGCAGCACCAGCTTGCCCTCGTTACGCATCTTGTTTATCGTCTTCGCGAGGAATTCCTGGCAGTAGACGCTCTTCTTGAGCAGCTGAATATCGTCAATGACGAGCACGTCACATTCCGAATAAAGTTGCTGGAACCTTTCGGCGAGTTTGTCGCGGAGTTCCCAGTTCTTCGCCTTCGCCGCCTCGAACACCGAAACCGTATCGCGCAGAAAATCGTACGCCTGGCGATAGACGACACGGAACTCGGGCCTATCCTGCACGAGCTTCGCCGCCACCGCCTGCAAGAGGTGGGTCTTGCCGAGGCCCGATGCACCGAAAACCAGCAGCGGGTTCATGCCCTTGTCGCCCGGGTTCTCGGCCGCGGCGAGGCATGCCTTGTATGCCGTAGAATTGCACGAGCCCACGACAAAGTTATCGAACGTATAGCGCGCGTACATCGGCGATCCGAGTGCGCGGTTCTTGCGCGGGCGCGCAGGTGCCGCCGGGCGCTTTACCACAGGCTTTGCCGGCGTAAACTTCATCTCGGGAACAGGTGCGGACACAGCACGGAGGATCACGCGGTAATCGACAAACGCGCTACCCATGACGCTTGCAAACGCCTTGCGCAAAAGGGAACCATAGTGGCTATCGAGCCAGGTTTCACGGAACTTGTCAGGAACAGACAGGCAGACGATTCCTTCTTCCATACCTTCGTAACTCACGGTATCGAGTATGGCCATGCCGAAATCGTTGCACTGGGAACGCACGTAGTCGAGCACGGACTGCCAGGGCGACGCTGATAAATTCAATAAGGTAACAGTATTTTCCACAATAAACCAGTAAAAACGAGAGAGGCAACTATTGGGTTGGGTCAAAAAAAATAGATAACGGCCCCTGCCGAAAAATTCCACTTTCGTAAGGTTTTTATAAGCCCCCCGAAAAATGCCCAAAAAAGGCATTTTGCCCTCAAAAAAAATTTATTACCGCTTCAATCCCCATTTTTGGGGTGTTTAATCACGCAGGAATCAAACTATCATCCCTACCCAAAGCACAACATATCAACAGAAAAATTTTGAACTATCCCTTGACAAAGAAAATAATGAACAAATTAGCACCATTTTGCCAAAAATCGCCATTTTTTGTCAAATTTCGGCAATTTTCAAGATACAAATTTTCGTAACTCGTTGATATTGTTGTCGTTATGTGAGTTTAAAATATTATTTTTTGCAGAAAACGATATAGAAGTCATCCACATGGCAGGCGTCCCATTCCGGGGAGTCCCGGAGAACGCCCAAAAGTGCGCCCCAGCGGGCATAAAAACGCAGCGGAAACACGGCCCGGTCGACCCCCAGCGAGTCCGCGTCGCGCAGGAACGTTTCGGGCTCGCGGGCATAGCTCAGGTAGCGCGCGAAAAACTCGGCAGATTTCAGGATAAACCGACCATCCATATATATGGAGTCGCGCGGATTCACGAAGGCCAGGTAACCGCCCGCACGGTCATCGTTGAAAAGGCGGCCACTATGCGGGTGTTGCGCCATCCAGGCGGCCGCATTCACGGGAACGCGCTGGTAGGCGACCATGTGTTTATCGTACGAAGTGAGCGACTTAGCCCAGAAGCCGAGCAGGCAGGCTATGATGACGACAGAGACAATGTATGCGCGGGACCGGTTCATCAGCCCCAATTGCAAGGAACATGCCATCGCAACAAGTAACGGCAACAGCAGCACAAAGTTTCTTTCGGCCACAAGCGCAAGCACCGCCGTTACAAACAACGTTGTCCAAAGCACAAGCTTTTCGCGGCTACGGACCAGCCTCATGACGGCATATACCGCCCCGAAAACAGCGAGCACGACCATCAAGGCACTTGCAAGCACGTTTTCGCGGGCAAGGAGAAGGGTAAGCGGGCTACGGTTCTCGGCGATCTCGCTCGCAAAGATTGCGGCAGAAGGAGTGAGGCCTAGCAGTCGGTCGAGAAGCCCGAACGGATAGAGGAAAAGCCGCAGGCCATCTGCGTGCAAGAAGGGCATCGCAAACAGGAGGGCGAAAAATGCGGCAGGCAAAACAACAGACGCAAACCTCCGTGCGGGCAAGCGCGCAGGCCGGTTCCTGTACAACGCATCTGCAAGGCACAGGAGCGCAAAGAGCGGGCCCAATATGTACAGCCCTTGGAACCTGCACCAGAGCCATTGCAATACGAGCAAGGCGATTGCGACAAGGCATGTCCTTGCGCATTCCGCGGCACGTCTATCACCAGGTATCGCTTTTTCGCCCGCATCAAGCCGCGCAAGCAGCCACGGCACAGCATTCCAGTAAACCCCAAGGAACAGCAGCGTAAATACGACCGGGCGCATCTCCATCTGGTAACGGAATACAAAGAGCAACACCGCCGAGGCTGCAACCGCGAGCGGGTTACCGAATACGCGGGCATTCCTTCCCCGCCGCCCGACCGCGGGCACCAGGAACAGCGCAAAAACGCCACCCCACAGCAAAGCCTTGAAGGCGACAAGCAGCGGGGCACCTCCGGCGCAGTACACGGCATAAACCACCTGCTGAAAGTATTCGTGCACGTTCACCACAGGGCCACGCACCGGCGTCCACGCGGTTACCCACTCCCGCGCGCACGCCATGTGCCACCATATATCCGTATCCGTAAGCGGAAAAATGGCAAACAGTACCGCAAGCAGGAGCAAAAGAATCATTCAAGCGTTCCCAGGAGAGAATCCAGTCGTGCAGTCAGCTGGCTAGCCCCCTTCTTGCAAAGATGGTCCATGTTGAACGCCATATCGGGGCCGTAGTCATGGTTCCCCATCTTGTGCTCATCCATAAGGATAAAGTTGGGGTACTCTTCCTGGTACGCGGCCAGGGCATCCACAATGTTCTGCGCCTCCGCGTGGGTCAAGCCGTACCTTCCGTACGCTTCCGTCGACCTGTATTCCGGATTCTGCGGGAACACGATTCCTATTACAGTCACGTTCTTCTCCCGCGCGCTCCTGATTATCTCCACCAGACGCAGCATGTTGGCGTTCAGCAAGGCAGGGTTCAGCGAGCACCAGTTCACATCGTAATCGGTAGTGGGTTCCGCCCAGTCCTCGCATTCGACAACATGATACCCGCGAGTCGGCATATACTGCTTGTTGTAAGGTTCCGGAGCATTTTCCGTCATCTCGAGCAACCCTTCCGGGTACCCGTCACTCCAGTAATCGTGATTCTCGTCGTACACGTATCCGGGGTAGTTCCTGTATTCCTTATAGAAGAAGTTGTCGTAGTCGTTGTCGTACGTCTTGAACCACATATCAATATCGAGCGAAATCACCAGGTACTTCACCTTCTTCATGTGGAGCAGCACGTAGTTTTCGAACAGGTAGTCCGAAACGAAAAGCGAGTTCGGCACGTTGGAAAGGTTCACCGCGAAGGCATTCTTTATCTGGCCGGGATCGAGACCGGCCTGCGGGCGCGAGGAACCGAGAATCACGAGGTCAGCCGAGTCACGGAACTTCCAGAGGTTTTCCATCGCGACGCGTATGCTCGCTGCCGCGGCAGAGCCCTGCGCCACGTAATACACGCCCGCACTGTCCGGAGAAAGGCCCGCATCTTCATCAATAACGCTGGTAGACTTCACCCACACGCACGGGTGCCAGATTTCTTCGCCCTTCAATATCTCGGTAACTTTCCCGCTGGAAAGGTCGACCAGCGCGACCTTCTCGTGTGCGCCATTGGTATTCACGAGCGTCGCCACGAGCAGGTTCGGCGTCGAGGAAGTTCGCCCGATGGCCCATTCCGTATGGTCGAACGAATAGCCCGAAGGAGCGGCAATACTCGCGACAAGTGCACCCGTGCTGTCCATCACCAGCAGGCGCTCGTGGACCGCATACGACTCACCAACAAATTCGCGGCCTGTCGCCGATGCAAAATCGAGGAACGCCGTACGTTTCGAACCGTCCTTCGAGAGGCTCGCATTGCACGCCTGCTCGCCATTGTACCACACCGTATCGCGGGCGTCGGTGTATGTGTTTGCACCCGCCTTCGCAATGCGCGCACGCAGGAGCCTTGCACCCGTAACAGCAAGCCGGCCGTCGTCGCTTATGCCTCCATGATACGCGCCGTCAAAAAGTTTTTGCGGTTCGCCGAACATGCCTCCCGAAAACTTCACCTGCCAGGTAGACTTCGCACGGAACGCAGTTTCATCCTTGTTGTTGCCCGCATCGTTCACGTACACGATTACCGTATCGCCGTTCTCGAGAACACGCCAGCGCGGAATTGCTGCCGATTCAACATCGAGCTTCACAAGCCCCGTTCCCGAATCGTCGAGGTCGCGCACGTACAAGGCGGACTTTCCGGAAACACCCTCAAGGCCCGTGCAGAATGCAACACGCATGCCATCGGGCGATATGTCGGGGTGGTAAACCTGCATGGTGTCCGCGATTTCGTGAACCAGGTAACCCGCGACAGAATAGTCGATATACGCGAGATTCCCCGTAACGTCGTTACGGAACGCGAACTTTGTCTTGAACGTTCTCGTAAGCGAGCGCACCGTATTCGCCATCACGAGCGACGAGAAACCTCCACCCACCGGAGGTTTCTCCGTCCCTTCAAACCACGTGGCAGCCGGGATATTCCCGAAGGCGAGCCTGAACCCGACATAGTTCGTCCTCGATGCGGATGTAGTCGTATAGACATCCCCGCGCGTGACAAGCCCGACCGTCGAGGGTTCCTGCCTGTACGAGCCACCCTTCAGCACCCGTTCCCCCAAGGGACCGCCATCGGTAGCCCCCACATAGTTTGCCACCAGCGTGTCCTTGAAATTCCCTAGCCAGTCGTTTACCCACTCCATCGCGTTCCCCGCCATATCGCAGAGGCCCGCAGCACTTTCGGGGAGGGAGCAGACGGCGTGAAGGGTATTGCCCGCATTGCGCGACGTCCATGCATTTTCGGTATTCCATCCAATCCCTGCAGCATACACCCATTCCGCTTCCGTAGGAAGCCTGAACGCATCAACCGTCGGGTCGAACTTCAGGTCAGACAATCCCGAACAGCCGTCCTCTCCAAAAGATGCAACCGCATAGGTATAGGCGGTATCGTAACCTAGCCTTTTCGACATCTCGTTCGCGAACAGGACTGCATCGAAATAGCTCACGTTCACTACCGGCAACGAGTCGCTTTCGCAATCCGGCAGATTAGCATAGGCGTCATAGTCCTTCAATACACTCCTGAAATCCTCGCAGGTCACCTCGTTCTTGCCGATATAGAACCTGTAATCGAGCACCACGTCCATCGAAGGCTTCTCGCTGGTTTTGGCCTTCTCGTCATCGGAACCGAGAGTCACCATCTTGTCCTTATCCGCGAAAACGACAAATTCCATCGAGCCGAACTTCTTTGTATCCGCAGAATCATCCGACACGGAATCCGCATTGGAACACGCCACCAGAGAAAGCAGGCTTGGCAAAACCAAACACAGCATCCACAACACAAGCAACTTATTTCTTTTCAACCGTTACTCCTTCCCCAACGTCTTTAGCAGTGAATCCAGGCGATGCGTCATCTGAACTGCGCCATCAAAGGCAAGATGGTCCGTATTGAGCGCCATACCGTCGGTGTAGTCATGCGCCCCCATCCTGTTTTCGTCCATCACGTAAAAATTCGGGTATTCCCCTGCAACCGCACGCACGGAATCCAGCAGGGCACGGGCTTCGCCCCGCAACAGGCCATAGCGCCCGAACGAACCCGTTTCACTATACCGGGGGTTCTGCGGGAAAACAATACCCACCACGGCAACGCCCTTCTCGCTTGCTGCCGCAACAAACGTTCGCAGGCGCTCCATTTGCCACCCGACAATTTCGGGTTTCGAGGAGAGCCAGGCGGAATCGATTTCTACAAGAGGTTCTCCCCAGGAGGCCGCACTGTTGTAGTGATAGCCGCGGCTCGCATAGAATACATTCCTGTTTTCCTCGCTTGCAGGGTACGACTCGTTCACGAAATCCACGAGCGATTCCGGCACGCCGGATTTCCAGAAGTCGTGATTCCTGTCGTAGGCGTAGCCGGGAGCCCCGGAAACGAGTTCATCCGTATATTCGCCCGCAATCTGCCACAGGTCAAAGTCCAGCGAGAACACGACCGCCTTCAAATTCCTCGCGTGATTGAGCGCGTAGTTGCGCGCCACGTAGAACGAGGCGTCCATCGAGTTCATCGGGTGGCCCATGTTGAGCGCAAACCCCGCAGTAAGCGAATCCGGAATCAGCCCGTCCTCGACGCGCGAACTGCCCACAAAGATGTATTCGAGCCTCTCCACGTTGTTCCAGAAGAGTTCCATCTTCACGCGGAGCGCCTCATGCGAGGCGTCGAGCCCCGGCACAAGATATGCGCCCGCGCTGTCCGGGTCCAGGAGTGCATCTTCAGAAGGAGAAACCCCTTGTTTCGCCCACAAGGCGGGGTGCCAGAGTTCATCGCCCTCGGCTAGTTCCACGATGGAAGAATCCGCGAGATTCACGACCGCAATCTTTTTGTGCGCACCGTCATTGTTTGCAAGTGTTGCAACGGCAAGCGCGACATTCCCGCTACCCGCCCATTCGCTATGGTCAAACGAATAGCCCGCAGGGGCGGCAACAGACTGCACCAGGTTGCCGGTAGAATCAAGCACCAGCATACGCTCGTGCACCCCGTAATCCTCGCCCACAAATTCATGGCCCGTCTTGCTTGCGAAATCCAGGAATAACGTGCGCTTGCTGCTATCCTTGGCAAGCGATGCATTGCAGGCCTGCTCGCCATTGTACCACACCGTATCGCGGGCATCCCCGAACACCGTCGAACCGTGAGAAGCGATTCGCGCACGCAGGAGCCTTGCGCCGCTCACCGCGAGAGTCCCGTCATCGCTTATGCCACCATGATACGCGCCGTCAAAAAGTTTCTCGGGTTCGCCAAACTTGCCACCCTTGAAAGGCACCTGCCAGGTAGAGGCCGCCCGGAAGGTTGCTCCGTCCTTGTTGTTGCCCGCATCGCTCACGTAGACAATCACCGTATCGCCATTCCCGAGTACGCGCCAGCGCGGTATGGCTGCAGATTCAACACGAAGTTGCACAGGGCCCAAGCCAGAGCCGCCAAGAGAACGCACATACACAGAAGACTTTCCGGAAACGCCCTCAAGCCCCGTGCAATATGCGACAAACCTTCCATCGGGAGATATGTCCGGATGGTACGCGCCGTAGGTATCCTGCAATTCGACAACGGACTGGCCTCCCGTAGAATAGTCCACATATGAAAGGGAACCCGTAACGTCGTTGCGGAAAACAAGTTTGCTCCGGTATGTTCCCGTAAGCACCCTGATTCTCGTGGAATTCGCCAGCGGAACAACTCGGCTTTCGGCCGCATAGCCATCGCGTCCGATCCAGGCGGGTTCGGGAATTGCTCCGAACGCCAGGCGGAACCCAACATAATCGGCACGGGTAGAAGACGTCACCGTATAGACATCGCCACGGGTGTATAGCGCAATCGAGGACGCAGCATTGCGGTAGCTGCCTCCCTTAACGACGCGCTGTCCAAGCGTTCCCCCGTCCGATGCGCCAACGAGATTCCTGTACCTCGACGAATTGTAATTGCCAAGCCAGTCATTCACCCACTCCATCGCGTTCCCAGCCATGTCACAAAAACCGTCTTTTGCAACCTTCCCGCATACGGCATGCAGGCTATAACCCGAATTTTCGGCAGTCCAGCCATCCTCGGCATTCCAGCCCTGGCGCGCGGCAAGCACCCATTCGGCTTCGGTCGGGAGTCTATATGCATCTATTTCCGTGTGGAACGCAAAGCCCTCCAGATTCGTGCAATGATTCCCCGCATCAAAGCTGGCCGAGGCGTAAGTATAGGCGGTATCGAGACCTTCGGCCTTGCTGCGGGCGTTGGCAAAAAGTACAGCATCGTAGAAAGTAATGTCGGTCGCAGGAATGTCACCGTTTTCGCAGGCCAGTTCGAGACCTGCCGCTTCTTTCATCAGCGCGTTAAATTCACCACAAGTCACTTCATGACGACCCATCGAATAGTCATAAGAGAATTCTGCAATGGAAACAGGACGGTCGATCGGGCGGGAACTTTCATCCGAGCCCAAAATTACCGATGCGCCAGCAGCCCTTACACGGAGCATGCCTTCGAGAGTATCAGAGGCTATTTCGACCGATGTGGAATCTGCCGGGTCGGAGGGCATTTCCGAATTCGAACACGCACCCATGATGCAACACAGGAAAGCGCTCGCCAGGGCAAACGCACTCCGTACACCAAAAATGGCCTCAATGTTAGACACGGGTCGCATATCCCTAAAATAGATTTTTTAAAGGCGTGAGCCCATTAGAACTTGTCGGGAAGGCGGCTCTTCGCTATTTTCTGGTTCTCGGAGATTCCCGGATACTCGGGGAAAAGGTCTCCAGCCAGCCGGTACCAGCGCAGCGCGCGGGTCGGTTCCGTTTCTAGATACAAATTTCCCATGTCGAATGCGGCTAGGCCCGTAAACTGCGCAGGCGTAAGCGGTTTGAATTCAAGGCCGGTCCATCGACCCGCCTTGTACTTCTCGCGGTATTCCTCATCCGTGTAGGTATAGCCGCGCCGATTGGGTTCCAGGTTCACCGTTTTTGACGCAGATTCTGCCTGCGCGCGGCCGTCATCCTTGCCGTAGCGCAAATAAACGTGCCCCGGCAGGAGAATTACCTCAAGCGGAATTCCGCGGGCTTCGGCGACCATCATCGCTAGCCACGAAAGCCCCATGCAGCCCGACTTCCGCGTTTCAAGTACCCGCAGCGGGAGTACCGCATCCTGGACGATGGACGCCTCGCCCGCCCCCGCAAATTCAATGTTCCAGAATTCCCACAGGAGTGCCTTCAGCGATGCAAGCGTATCGCCTGTTACAGACAAACTACTGTCATAAAAAGCAAGACCCTCGTGCCAGTCGCGAACACTGTCAATACACGCGGGTGCTCGGTTCTCGAACGTGCACGCCATCTCGGTATAGCGCACGTTTTCAGGGCGGCCCGTCCACAGCACAAGCGTGAGCGAAACCGCCAGCAGCACGACTAGCAGAGGCCAGAAAAAACGGGAGAATATCGACGAGAGGCGTGCAAGCATCTTACCTTAGCGCGTCCCATTCCATCGGGGACTGCCAGAAATCGCGCGCGGTCATCATGTAGACGACAAGCCTCTTGCTCTGCATATCCTTCTTCATCTTCATCATGCGGTGGTAAACGCCCGGGCCTCCGCCCCAGCTGGTAAGCACCTGCACGTCGAGCCCCGTCGCATAGGCCAGCAGGGAACCCGGCCCGCCGCTCTTCTGGTCCACGGACTCGAACACGCCCGTAAAGGAATCCCCCATCAGGAGAATCGGCGCATTCTTGCCGCCCTTGTAGGGTTCGGCGCCCTTGAAAATCTTCATTGCAGGCAATGTGTCTGCAGGGTACTTCGCCTTCTCGGCATCGGGCAGGTGCGCCACCAGGTCGCCCTCGCGCAAGGTAGTCGTCTCTTGCATGTTGAGCGAACCCGGCTTCGCTCCGGCATCGCCGTACCAGCTGTACTGCGTCACACGAGCGGCAAGCTGTTCCATGGCGGCAAGCATACCGGGGAGCGACCAGTGCGTGTCGTAGCGCTGGTAGCTAAAGTGCGGGGGCTCGTCGCCCGCCTTGGCCGCCATGAGCGCCGGGTAAATGTCAAGCACGTCAAGCCCTGCGGCAAGCATCTCGCGGGTAAACTCGCGACCCGCGGGGTTCACGCAGAGGTCAGCAGGCGTCCCCGCCACAAGGCGCTCGGCGTAAATCTCTTCCTTCACGGGAACGGGAACCACGAGCAACTGCACCCCGATGGAATCCAGGTAGTGTTTAAGTTCCAGCAGGCGCGGGAGCGGGTTGTGCAGGCTATCCTGCCCGGTTATCTTGTCTGCAAGCAGGTAGTTCGCATTGCGGCGGAACCAGAGGAAGGTCTCTGCGGGCGATGCTCCCGCAGTCGCCCAGGCGTTCTGTTCCTTCGGGAGTTTCGCAAGCGTATTCTCGAGCGCCGAGCGGAACTTCGCGGTTTCCGCGTTCGCGGGGCAAGAGCCTTCCAGCGAGGCAAGCGTCTGCAGGCGCGCATCCGAGGTCGTGTCAAGCACGCGGTTTACCGGCACAACTTCGCCCGCGGCGGCAAGCGAATCGGCCACCTGCTGGGCACGCAGAGCCTCGTCCGTAAGGCGGAAGGCAGGCACGTCAAAGGCAATCCACATGGGTTTCCCCATCGGGTTCCCGCGCATTACGGCAAAGGGCCTGCAGTCGGCCTTCGCCTCCCACGGGACGCCCGCAGAATGCGGTTCCAAATCGGTATTGAGCGTCGGGTACCAGTACGAAGACAGCGTACGCGCCCAGTTCTGGGCATCTTCCGCATTCATCTCCGCCGTGAGGTAAAAGTTCAGCACCTCGGCAGTTTCGCCACGTGAAGCTAGTTTCAGTTTCCCGTAAAAAGCCGTACGTCCGGTCCACTGCGCAGGCATCACTTCGGCCCACCACTCGACAGAGCCGTCACTCATGGGCACGCCCCACAGGCGGGTCACCGTCTGGAAAGCCCTGAACACCTCGGGTTCATCCCACTTGACCGCCTCCACTGCGCCAATGACCTGCGCAAGGGAATCACTCCCCGTCTGCGTATAGAGCAACTTGGACAAAGGTTCCCACGCCACCGGCATACGCCCGTTCACGGCAGAAGGTTCATGTTCCTGTATCGAGTCAAGCATCGGGAACGGATAGTCCGGCAACTTTACGCCGGCCATCTTTCCCTTATAGTTCTCAGGCTTTTCGTCCTTGCCCGCAAGGCGAATCGGGTTCGCAAAGTAGGCGGCAAAATCAAGGGCGGCCATCGTGGGCTTGCCGACAATTCGCCATTGCCGGTCCTCGTCGACCACCCGCATCTCAAACATCGTCGAAGGTACAGTCGAATCTGCCGGCAAAGCCGTCACACCGGGTGCACCCGCACTCATTTCCGTCGATTCTGTCTCGGGTTTCGGGGTATCACCCGAAGCACAGGCAAACAGGGCAAGCGAAAAAGATGCAAACACAACGCCCGCTAAAGCGCCGTTCCTACGCAAAAAATTACGGGTCATAGGTTCTCCCGGTTACCTTATGTCTTGTTAGAATCTTCACCGTGGCCCGATTCCTTGGCCTTCAAGGATTCGATACGGCGTTCCAAAAGTTCCTGCACCTGCGGGAGGAGCGAGCCCTTCACGCGTTCAAGGTACAGGCACTGCAGCTGAATCATGCGGTCGCGATGCCTTCCCGCGTGTTCCTGAATCCAGTTGCTTACCGCCGCCTGGCGGTTTTCGAGCTGGCTTCGCAGCGTCTGCTGGATAAAAGTCCTCTGGACTTCCATGTAGCGCTGCATGTTGAAAGGGAGGCGGTACGTGCGAATAAACTGCTTCAAGAGTTCCAGGAGCGAAAGCCCCTGCCCCTTGTGGGCATCGACAAACTTCTTCAGGTCTTCCAGATGATCCTTGAAAAAAGGCACGATTGCCTTATCGTCAATCTGGTAAAGTTCTAGTTCGTCCTGTTTCTTTGTCGCTTCGTCGACTGCCATACTTATAATTTACGTTTTCAGCGATTCCCGCGCTGTGATATTCTTTACAAAGAACCCAAAAACAGCCTTTTCTGTGTCCTTTAGCACATTTCCCTGTAAAAAAACACGCCCTTCCGTACCCGGGTTCAACCGGTCGGCGGCAGCGCCCCTGAAATCGAGCAGGCTATCCACCTCGCAGCGGCACATGCCCGATGGGGTCATCAGTTCGAGCGTATCGTCCATGCAGAAGGGGTTCTTCACGTTCACGCGGCAGGAGTTTGTCGCGGGGTCGTAATCGAGCACCTGGGCAGCAACGCACCCGCCTTCGGCAGCCACATGGGTAGACTCGTAATTCTGCGGGAGCGGTCCACGCAAAAAGCCGGGCATGAACCCGCGGCCATCCACGAACTTTATCGCCCTGCGGGATTCCTGTGGCACAAGTTCCGGTGAAACCTCGGCACCACCTTCCAGCGCCCCGTGAACGGCATCGATTGCCATGCGGTAGGCGCGTACCACCTGCGAGAGGTAATAGACCGAGCGCGTACGTCCCTCTATCTTGAAGGAATCGAGCCCGCCCTTCACCAGTTCCGGGATAACATCCAGCGCACACAGGTCGCGACTGCTCATGAAGTAGGTTCCCCAGGTATCCTCGTCGAGCGCTACCGGAGGGAGTTCCGGGCGGTCCGTGCGTTGCAAGCTGAACTCGCCCTCGTGCTCGCGGTAATCCTCGACCTGCGGGCCGGAGTTGGCATACAGGCGGTAAGGCATGCGGCAGCTGTTGTCGCAGGCGCCCTGATTCGCATCGCGGTGGGTCACCCAGTTGCTGAGCATGCAACGGCCCGACATGGCCATGCACACCGCCCCGTGAACGAACACTTCCAGTTCAAGGTCCGGCAACTTTTCCTTTATCTCTAAAATTTCAGACAAACGAAGTTCGCGGCTCAATATGATGCGGCGCACCCCCAAGTCGTGCCAGAACTTTGCGGCCAGGTAGTTCGTGGTATTCGCCTGCACCGAGAGGTGTATCTCCACATCGGGGCGTTCCTTCCGGAGCCAGCCCACAAAACCGGGGTCAGCAACAATGAGGGCATCGGGCCCCAGTTCTATAGCCGCAAGCAGAGCCTTCTGGAACGATTCCACCTTCACGTTACGGGGAATCACGTTGCTCGTGAGGTAAAACTTCTTCCCGAGTTTTCGCGCATACGCAATGCCTTCGGCGAGGTCGTCCAGGTTCTTGAACCCGTTCTCGCGGGCACGGAGAGAAAACGCGGGCTGCCCCGCATACACGGCATCCGCGCCGTATGCATAGGCATACTTCATGCGGGTCAAATCGCCCGCAGGCGCCAACAATTCAGGCTTTTTCATCCGTACTACCACTTGAATCCGGCACGCAGGTAAACCTTGCGGTCGTCAATGAAGGTAATCTCGCCCATGAAGCTCACGTATTGCCCCTCATAGCTTATCGCGGGCGTGATTGAGTACTGCATCTTCGCGCCGTCGAGGAACTTCTTGTGAATCTTCATGTGGTTGTGGTGCGGGGTCGTATCGTTCACGGCACTCCCGTAATCCGTCCCCTTCCAGAACCAGGTATTGCGAACCGATGCAAATATATGCTTGTCGAGCCGCCCGTACACGGTCCAGTCGATGGTCTGGCTATTGGGGCCACCCTGGTTCCCGAGCGGGTAACCGAGATGCGCCATCTGGGCGGTGTTCTTTATAAAGTGCGAGTAAACATAAGGTTCCACACGGGCGTATTCGGCAATCGTACCGGCCTCAATCCTGTGCCCCTTGAGATAGAAGTCATGGCCCGCCTGCAAACCGGCCATCCAAGCCCACTTCGCCTCGATGTTGTCGTTTTTCACGAGGCTAATCGGGGATTCCATGTCGTCCAGGAAGAATTCCGTGTAAAGGCGCACGGTATTAAAGAGCCTGTAGTTAAAGTCCATCGCCAAGGCACCGTTGTTACTGCTCTCGGAATAGTTGCCTTTCTCCATAAAGAGCGGTACAGTCGGCACAAAGAGCCAGGGTTTCAGGTTATCGTAAAGAATCGTAAGTTCGCTGATGCCAAACGTGGCGTTCCCGACAGCAAGTTCATAGCGATGACCGAATATATTGCGGGTTTCATCCTTGTTCTTGTCGCTCATGCTGCCATAAATACGCAGGTCGCCGTAAAAACTGAATACATGGAGAGGTCCAAGCTGCAAATCCACAGAAAGCATATTGTACGGGAGCGCGAACTGGTTCAACGTCAGGTTGTTGTAATAGCCCGGGCCCCAGTGCAGCACGTCGCGGGCAAGGTCCACGCGAATCCAGTCGTAATTGAACGCGAAGTGCGTACGGTAGCGAGCGTAACTCGTGTACTCCATGCCGGAATTGTTTTCTTCTTTCTGGAATTCCAGGAACTCGCGGTCCCACGATTTCGGGTACGAGGCAGAATGCCCTTCGTCATAGATGCGCGCATCGAGCACGAATTCTAGAGAATCCGCGTAGCCGCGCAGGTAGACACCTCCATCGATTCCCGGCCAGATGGTATCGCCGAGAGTTTCTCCCCCGCGGTAGTCAATACCGCCTACGACGCTTGTCGCAATCGCAATCGACGGGAGTTTCGTCTGGAGTTCGTTCTTTACGCGCACGCACGCCGTATCACCGTCGTGGCACGTCATATCGATTCCGTGCCCCGATATGGCGCCGCCCCGCATGTTGTCGTAATACAGGAGCGCCTTGCCTTCCGTTTCGGCAAAGTGCCGGATAAACGAGGTATCGCGCTGCGGGTAGGCAAAGAACTGCCTGCCCTCCCCGACAGTCTGCCGGTGGTATTCCAAAAGCATCGGCGCCATCTCGAGCGTGCGCAGGTTACGGGAGTGTTCCGTACCGATTACGGGCGAACCCGCAACCGCTTGCGTAGAAAGTAACGTCGTGGCTACAAGAGCCGTAAAGGCGTATGTGCGTGATTTTACAAGAATCATAACCGCAATTTAGTTTTTTTTAAACTGTACGCAGAATGTTGTCAAAAACGCAACAGGTCTTTTTTGACCCGATTCGTTCCGAACGGAACAAAAGCCCCCGATAACTTTTTCGTATTTCAAAAAAATTTGCAAAAAAATATCCCAAAATCGAGTTGCAACAAGGTAACTTTTCAAGAAGACAAGCCCATCCCGGGTTGTTTGGAAAAAGGGATGTTTATCATGAAAACAAATATTAAAAAAGGACTCACAATTTCTAGCCTGATTGCGTTCGGGCTCCTCGCAGGCTGCTCCGACGACAGTTCCAGCGTTCAGTCTCCCGCAACAGGCGATTCCGGAACAGATTCGGCAGAAGCTACTGCAAACATCTGCAACGCAGACGGATACACCGGCTTCTACGCCGCCGACGGCGCGACCATCATGTGCCTCGACGCAAACGGCAGTCTCGCCTTCTGGATTAACCCGGACGGCACTATCGGCACGCCTGTAGAAGAGGCTCCCGCAAGTTCCGCGGCAATGGATGTTCCACAGGATCCGGGCACAACGCCGCTGCCTCCCGAAGACGTACCCGTCATTCCGTCTTCCGCATCGGCCACATGCGATGCAGGCACGGCAACCTTCCTTTACAAGCTTGCGGATGTTTCGTACTACCGCGACACCGACGGAGCAACGTTCTTCTTCGACAGCGATTGCAACAAGCAGTTCCTGACAGAAATCGTCGTGTCGTCTTCGTCCGAAACTCCGGCAGAGAAGGCCAGTTCCAGCAGTACCACAGGCGACAACCCGTACAAGCCCACGTCTTCGGCAGGCACCGAAACGAGCAGTGCAAGCGTTGTCCCGGTTGTCGAGCCCTCCAACGGGAACACACCCGTGATTACCTACGCCGCTAGCGGTGCAAGCGTAGCAAACAACAACAACTGCGTCGAGGTGAACGGCGGCGAGGTTCTCATCACCTGCGCGGGCGACTACGACTTCAGCGGTTCCTACACGGGTAACGATGCACAAATCCGCGTATACTCTCCCAAGAGCGACAGCGGCGTATACCTGAACCTGCGCGGGCTCACGCTGACCAACAATGCCGATGCCGTCATCTACGTGCAGATGGCAAGCAAGGCGTTCGTCGTCGCGAAGAGCGGAACCGAAAACACGCTTTCTGACGGCAGCTCCCGAACCAAGTCGTTCACCTACGTGAACGCGGACGGCGAGACGAAAGTGGATACGACCGGCGCCTGCATCTACGCGAAGGACGACCTTACCATCAAGGGCGAAGGTTCGCTGACCGTGAAGGGCAACTACAACAACGGCATCCACACGAGCAACGACCTGCGCTTCCGCGGCGAAACCACCGTAAACGTGACCGCGAAGAACCACGGCATGAAGGGCAAGGGACTTGTTGACATCGAAAAAGGCACCATTACCGTCAAGGCGACTAGTGGCGACGGCATCAAGAGTGACGAATACGCAGTGAACGGCAACGACACGGTTATCGTCGAGGGCAAGGGCATCGTAAGCATCACCGGAGGCACGATTGACATCACCGCAGGCGATGACGGCATCCAGGCATTCAACAACATCATCTTTGATGCAGGAACCGTGAAGGTCAACGCCTCCAATGATGGCATTCACAGCGAGCAGAACGTGCAAATGAACGGCGGAACCATCTCGGTCACCGCAGGCGACGACGGCATCCACGCCGATTCCGCGCTCCACCTGGCCGGTTCTACCGTGAACGTCGTGAAATCGGGCGAAGGCATGGAAGCCTTCTACATCTTTGCAGAAGGCGGCATCACCGCGACATACGGCACTGACGACGGCTGGAATGCGGCAGGCGGTTCTGCCGACCCGGGCACCTCCAGCGGTTCCCAGTGGGGCGGCTTCGGCGGTGGCGGCATGCAGAGCAGCAGCAAGGGCTACATCGTCATCACCGGTGGCTACCACTACATAAGCGCCTCGGGCAACGACATCGACGTGCTCGACGCGAACGGCACGGCAAAGCAGAGCGGTGGTGTAGTCATCGTAGAAATTCCTGCAAGCAGCGGCGGCATGGGTGGCGGCAGCAGGCCCGGCCAGAGCGGCAGCTCCGGATCTTGTTCCACCAATATGGCAGGCGGCCTCATCGATACCGACAACGGGTTCACCATTACGGGCGGTGTGTTCCTCGGGTTCGGTAGCCAGACCGAAGAATACCCGAACTGCACAGCCACATCGTACACCGCAGGTACAGCCTACGGTAGCGCAAGCGCGGCATTCTCCCCGAAAGGTTCGGGCAGCATGATCCTCTACGGCGGCTCCGTGACCTCCGTAGCGCAGGTAAATACCAGCGGCATGCAGACGGTGGACTTCCCCAACGGTCTCAAGTACTACTACAAGTAGCGAAAGTGATTTAAATCACACCCGCAAAACTGGCGAAGCTTTTTTTGAGTAAAAGCCTTCGCTAGCCACCCCAAAATTACTATACTTGTAATACTCCAAACCAACCCCAAGGCCAGGCAATGCTCTGCACTGCCTGGCTCCTTTTTTAGGCTCAAATCAGGCCCAAAAGCCTATATATTCATGTCATTTTGGTGACCATGCGTCCACACCCCATCAAAAAAAGGTAATTTAAGGGTGTATGGTACCCCAGAACGAGGTCTCAATGTATTCTTATCGCTTTTTTTTGAGTTTTTTGTGCTGTCTCGCACTTTCTGCGTACGCCCAGATGGAATTCCCGATGGGTTCAGACGTTGTCAATGTGAAGGAAGAACCGTATAACGCGAAGGGCGACGGCAAGACCGACGATACCGAGGCCATCCAGAAGGCTTTGAGCGACCATCCCGACGGCGACTTCATCATCTACCTGCCCCATGGCATCTACAAGATTTCATCCGCACTTACCTGGCCCACCGCCGACAAGCCCGAAAAGGACTACCGCCGCACTATCCTCCAGGGCGAAAGCATGGGCGGCACCATCATCTCGCTCCAGGACGACGTTCCCGGATTCGAGAACCCCGACTTTCCGCAGGCAGTGATTTACACGGGCGACGGCCCCAACGCACGCCAGCGCAACTCCATCCGCGACCTTACCCTCCGCACAGGCAAAAAGAACCCGGGCGCCATCGGTATCCGCTTCAACGCCTCGGTGCAGGGCACCATCAACAACGTGAAAGTCGCATCGGGCGACAGCGCAGGCGTTATCGGCATAGACCTCGGTTTTACCGAAAATATCGGGCCCCTGCTCCTCAAGAACGTAGAAGTGGACGGGTTTGACGTAGGTGTCTATACCGCGGGCAAATCGAACAGCATGACGTTTGAGCACGTGACGCTCGGTGGCCAGAAAAAATTCGGTCTCGACAATGACAACCAGATGCTCGCCATCCGCGGACTACGTTTCAAGGGTTCGACCACGGCGGTCTACAGCCACGGGCCCGACGCCTCCATGGTATTCGTGGACGGCACCCTCGAATACGACCCCGGCAAGAAATCGGCAAAAGGAATTACCGCCATCGTGAACGAAGGCGAGCTCTTTGCACGCGCGGTCGTCGTAAGCAAGTTCAAATCCAAAATCAAAAGTACCAAGAAGGCCTACAACGAATCCTTCAGCAACACTGAGATTGTCGAGTTTTCCACGCAAGAAAACCACCAGCTCTGCCACAGTCCCAAGCAGGCCATGAAACTCGCCGTCACCGAGACACCCAACAAGGCCGAACAGAAGTCCATGTACTGGACATCCATCACCGGCGAATACGGCGGCAAGGCAAACGACGGTTCCGACGATTCCAAGGCAATCCAGGACGCCATTGACGACGGTGCCGAAACGATATTCTTCCCGCCGGGAGGCCGCTGGACCATCAACCGCGACATCTACCTGCGCAACCGCATCCACAGGCTTATCGGTACCGAAGGCAAAATCGACGGCAAGGGCAAGTTCATCATCGAAGACGGCGCATTCGTCGATATCACCATCGAGAGGTTCTCCACGTTCGCAAGCGGCATTACCAACCGCTCCAAGCGAACCGTGGTGCTCAAGAATATGTACGTGAAATCCTACGAATCCGACGACTTCGCCACGGGCGACATCTTCCTGGAAGACGTTTCTGTCGGCACGATTCGCACGAATTTCCAGCGTCTGTGGGGCCGACAGGTTACCATGGTCGGTGACACGAAGGGCCCGAAGATTTCAAACAACGGCGGAAGCATCTGGATTCTGGGCCTTACCGCCCGGGACGGCAACACGGTCCTTCACAACTTCAATAAGGGCTTTGCAGAACTCCTGGGCGTCAACGTCATCGCAAGCGACAAGGCGAAGAACAGCCCGATGTTCATCAACGACAACTCGAGCATGTCCATTGCAGGCCTCAAGGAAACGCTTACCCGCGGGAACCCCTACTCGAAAATCGTAGAGGAATCCCGCCAGGGCTCCAAGGTCTACGCGCTCAAGAACACAGACCTGCCCCACAACGAGACGGGCGGCGTGATGATGGCGCTCTACACGGGATATGCTCCCAAGCAGGGCCAGAATGAGCCGCCGAAACCTTCGATGGACAAGGAGCACATCCTGGTGCAGCCGGGCAAGCTCCACCTGCAAGGAAACGTGGAAGACGACGGTCGCGGCGACGGCCTGTGCCGCGTGCCCGTGGCATGGCGCAAGGGCGCGGGCCCCGGAAAGGTATCCTTCTCGGACTCCACCGAGTACGAGACCGACGTGACGTTCACCGCCAGCGGGCGATACAACTTGCTGTTCAACGCCAATGACGGCTACCAGGACAGGACAGATACTGGCAAGGTCTACGTGTTCGACAAGCGATACACGACGCTCGACCATTCTGGCGATAATATCCCGAGCGGGCGCGGCGCCGATGCATGGATTTCGCAGTTCGACAACTACACGCCGCACAGCACCGACGAACACCTGCGCGTGGCGAACGACCAGAACGATGCCGGAAAAATTTACCTCAAGTACGACCTGTCCGCGCTCCCGGGCCCGCTGTTCGATGCGGCCCTCAAGCTGGAATTCGACGCAGATTCCATCAAGAAGCCCGTACAACTGAACATCTTCGGCCTCAAGGAAACGAGCAAGGAGATGAACTTCGGCGAAGACAAGCTGGGTATCGACTGGAAGAGCGACGAACTCACCTGGGAAAACGCGCCCGCGAACCTCCAGCAGGCGGGCGGGCAGTTCAACATCCGCAAGAACTCCGGTGGCGGCATCGACACCAAGTACGCGGACTTTATCGGCATTATTACGATTAACCCGAAGGCCCCCTCGGCGCGTTCCTGCGTACGCCCGCCCTTACGGAATTCTTCAAGAGGAAGCACGCATCGGGACTCTACACGCTTATCCTTACCGCCGTGGAACCCGGAGAAACGTTCATCAAGTCGAGGAACGCGGGCAAGAACATGGCTCCCGTGCTCTACGTGGGCTACTACGACAATTCCCGCTCCGTAGGTGGCGAGGCGATGGATGGCGGTTACACCCTCACGAAGGTGAACATCGACATCGTGAACCTGGAATGCAACTTTGACCTCACCGTGGGCTACCCGCAGTTCGTGCAGATTGAAATCCTGAACGAATCGGGCAAGCGCATGCTTACCGTCGCTGCACGTGAACTCGCCGGCGAAAAGAAGACCAACTTCAAGTTCAAGGCGAAGGCGTTCCCCACCGGCAAGTACACCCTCAAGATTATCGGCGAAGCCTTCACCGCCGAACAAAAGTTCTTTATCCTCAACTAGGACCGCGCCACTATGACTATGAAAACGACAATCCTCGCTCTCGTACCGCTTGCGCTCCTTTTCGCCTGCAGCGAATCCACGCACACGAACTCGTCGTCCATTACCGACGATAACGGCAGCTACGCCGAAGATTCGTTCAATTCCAGTTCCTCCATCAGCGAACGACTCGACATCGAATACCTCGACACGATTGCTGCCGGCGATACGCTCAACTTCTACATGGAAATGGCCGACTGGGATACCGTCAAGGTCAAGAGGGATACGACCAAGGAAGGTTCAAAGGATTCCTCCTACGTAAAGAAGGTCTGCCACGACGACGTCGTGTGTGTGGATAGCGCGAATTCCACCGTATCGCTGTTCCTCGGGAACTTTCCGAAGGGAACCCGCGTAAGCGTACTCGCCGCAACGAGCGGCATGGAAGGTGACACGATCCGCATCAGGAGCGAGAAGGGCGAAAAGGCCAAGACGCTCAAGCCCGTATGGAACGAAAGCAAGAAGGATTCCCTCTACAGTGACTACATGTTGCCGGGCTCGGGCGCCGACATGCTCCAGAACCAGTTCGTACTGTTCAGCGACGACTTCTATTACCTCGACCTGAAGGCAAAGTTCGACACGACGGCGCACCTGCGCGTCAAGGTCGACGTGGATACCGCCTACTACAACTACACGGGCGATTCCTCGCACGTGGATATCGACCTGCGCGATACCGTCCGCGGGATTCTCGTTATCGGCAGCGCCCCGAAGAACATCGAGATTGCGTTCAACGTCGAGACCGGCTTTAGCGTGAACCTCTCGGTGCAGGGAGAAGGCATCAACAAGTACGAACTCACCGACAAGGACGGCAAGACATACTCCCCCGCCGCCGACTCGCTCGATACGCTGCTCGTGACCAACGATTCCTCGCAGTGGACGCTCAAGCTTACGCCGAGCAACGTGGTGAGTTTCCTCTCCGGCCCGTTTGCCACGTTCGAGGCGGCCACCCGCTTCCGCAGGCTGAACCAGGGCGAATACCTCGCGAAACCCGACTCCATCGTCTACCCCGGCGATACGCTCACGATTGTACGCCCCGCGAACGACTCCACCAAGTACTACCTGCGCCAGGACCACTACGTGTGGCTCGCCGACCTCAAGAAAGGCGACTCGCTCATCGTTTACCACGAAATGGAAGGCTACTGTAAGTACGGCGAATGCAAGGGCACGCCGAGAGCGTACTACGCCCTGCTCAACGCCGATGGGGATTCTGTCGGCACCATAAACAGCCTCGAGCACAGTTTCAAGGCAAAGAGCGACGGCCCCGTGTACCTGCGCTACCTGCAGCTCAATTCCAAGGCCCTCACCGATTCGAACCTCACCCTGAGGACGTTCATCCAGAGGCCGGGTTCGCTCGATTCCCTCAAGTTCTACAACGAGGAGAAAGAGAACACCTACACCTCCATGCGCGTCAAGGCGGGCGACACCGTGAAACTCGCCGACTTCGCGTTCCAGACCGTCCCCTACAAGACGAGCTACAACGTCAAGTGGTACGTGCCCTGCGAGGACCTCACTACCCTCGGGACGGCCTCCTACATCAGCCAGCTGGAAAACTGCAAGAGCGAACAGGAGATTTCCTCGTTCTACCTGATTGCGCAGAACGATGCGGCCGACAAGGATGCCCGACTCATCGCCCAGAGCATGGCTGACCCCCTCATGAGGGACACCCTGACCGTAAACGTCCGCTAAAAAGGCGAATTTTGGGTAAATTTTGGGCAATTTCGGGGCAAAAACGCGCCCGAATCGCCCCAAAACCTTGAATCCGGCAACGGATTTGCTATATTTGCCCTCACTTGCAAGTCGCGCCAAGCTCTGCCAATTTGCAAGTTTAACCAAAGAGCTTCCTCAAAGAGGTATAATATGTCCTCCTTCCGTGGACCCAAAGGCAAGGTCGCCCGTTCCCTGGGCATTGCCGTTTCTCAGAAGACTCAGAAGGCGCTCGACCGCCGCAACTTCGCTCCCGGCCAGCATGGCCAGAACCGCAAGAAGTCCGCTTCTGTGTACAAGCAGCAGTTGGTCGAAAAGCAGCGTCTCCGTTTCACCTACAACATCTCCGAAGCTCAGCTCGCCAAGGCATACAAGGAAGCTAACCGTCGTGAAGGTTCTGCTGGTGATAACCTGATGATTCTTCTCGAAACCCGTCTTGACGCTCTCGTCTACCGCATGGGTTTTGCTCGCACGATTTTCGCCGCCCGCCAGTACGTGACCCACGGTCACTTCACTGTGAACGGCGTCCGCAGCTTCTCTCCGGCCCGCCTCATCAAGGCCGGCGACGTGATTGCTATCCGCGAGCAGTCTAAGGAACACGTCCAGATCAAGGAAGCCGCTGCTAACGCTCCGGCCGCTCCGGAATATCTGGAAGTCGACACGAACAAGATCGAAGGTAAGCTCGTGAAGCTCCCGCTCCGCGAACAGATCCCGGTCAAGCTCGAAGAACAGCTCGTCGTGGAATACTACTCCAGGTAGTAGCAATCTCAGACGCAAGTTTGAAAAGCACACCGCTCCTGCGGTGTGTTTTTTTGTTGCTCACGACCGCTCGTTCGTCGTTCCTAGTGCAGAACCTCCGGTTACTCACTCGCTCTCGCGTTCACGCCCGGCTTCCGCCCGGGCGCGACCTGCTCGCAAAGGCTCCCGCTTCTCGTCCGTCGCGGGTATAAACAAAAGACCCCTCTCTTACCGAGAGGGGCCTTTTTCTGCGGGTGCCAGGACTCGAACCTGGAGCCTTTTGGTTCGTAGCCAAACGCTCTATCCAGTTGGGCTACATCCGCTTGAGTGACCCCAAATATAGCATTATCGGTTGAATTGTCAAGGGATTTTTCTAAATTTGTTTCATAAATTCTTCTTTTTTTGAATCTACGATGGAAAAAGTCAAGCCCATACTCAAGTTCTGCCTTTCTTACCTCAAGAAACTGTTCACGAACAAGAAATTCGTCATTGCCCTTGCAATCCTATGCCTCCCGGTGATTGCCGGGTTCGTCACTGTCATCGTAGTCTACAACCACTACCTGCCGGAACTCCCCTCCCTGTCGCAGCTCGAGCAGATCAACCCGAAACTCGTGACAAACATCTACGACATGAACGGGAAGATTGCACACAAATACTTCGTGGAACGCCGCGAATGGGTCAGTTTCGACTCCATCCCCGAAAACGCAATCCACGCCGTCATGGCGACCGAGGACCGCGCCTTCTACAACCATTGGGGCATGAACGTGTGGGCCATTCCGTCGGCAATCATCGAGAGCGCCCTCAGCGGCAAGCAGCTCCGCGGCGCATCCACCCTCACCCAGCAGTTGACCAAGCTCCTGTTCCTCACGCCGGAACGTTCCATCGCCCGTAAAATCAAGGAGGCGATGACTGCCATCCGCATCGAACAGACCTACACCAAGCAAGAAATTCTCGAATTCTACATGAACGAGGTCTACCTGGGCGGCGGCAACTACGGTTTCCAGGCGGCAGGCAAATACTACTTCGGGCATGCGCTCGACAGTCTCTCCATTCCGGAATACGCAGTCCTCGCCGGTATGCTCAAGGCACCCGAATCGTACCGCCCCGACCGCCACCCCAAGGCATCGCTCGAGCGCCGCAACACCGTCCTTTATGCGATGTACGACGCGGGCTACATCAGCAAGGAAGACTACCACAAGTACGTAGCGACCCCCATCGTGCTCGCCGAAAAGGAACCCGAGAAGGGTTCGGGTCTCTACTACTACGAAGAAATCCGCAAGTACATGGAAAAGAAGTACGGGCAGAACTCGCTCTATGCCGACGGCGTCTCCATCTACAGCACCATCGATCCCGAAATCCAGGAAGTGGCCGACAGCGTAGCGAAGGCGCTCGTCGCCAAGTACCGCACCGAGTTCAAGAAGAAGGCCATCAAGAACCTGAAGCTCGCCGACAAGTACAGCATGGAACCGGACAGCGTGTTCGCCCACTTCGACAGCGTCTACACCCTGTTCAAGAAGGAATACCTGAGCAAGGACACCTCCTCGAACATCAAGAAGTGGCGCTACCCGCCCGAAGTCCGCTACCACGATGCCGAAATGGCGATGGTCATCATCGAGAACGAGACGGGCGCAATCCGCGCGATGGTCGGTGGCAGCGACTTCAACGAATCCCGCTTCAACCGCGCCGTGCAGTCGCTCCGCCAGCCGGGTTCGAGCTTCAAGCCCATTGTCTATTCCACCGCAATGGATAACGGCGCCAGCCCCTGCGACTCGGTGAACGACGCCCCCATTACCATGACCGACGAGACCGCGGCGACCGGCATGTGGCGCCCGCACAACTCCGAAAAGAACTTCGAGGGCATGATGACGCTCCGCAAGGCGCTCTACCGCTCGAAGAACATCCCCGCAGTCCTTACCGCATCGAAGTACGGCCTGAGCAACGTGGTGAACTACGCCCGCGCGTTCGGCATCCGCAAGGCACCGCTCGTCGCAGTCCCGAGCCTCGCCCTCGGTTCCGTGGGCGCGACGCTTCTCGAAATGACATCGGCCTACACGGTGTTCCCGAACCTCGGTACGCGAATCGAGCCCTACATGATCGAATCCATCGAAGACAAAAACGGCGAGATTATCGAGAAGAACTCGAAGGTCGAAAGCGTGGTGATGAAACCCTCTTCCGCATACCTGATGGTGGATATCCTCAAGGACGTGAACATCCGCGGTACGGGCTACAAGATTTCGGCCAGCGGGTTCAACCACCCGAGCGGCGGCAAGACCGGAACCACAAACGACTACACCGACGCCTGGTACATCGGCTTTACCAAGCACTACACCATGGGCGTGTGGGTCGGCTTTGACCAGGCAGTCTCCATGGGCGTGGGCAAGACCGGCGGCAACTACGCGCTCCCCGCATGGCTTGCGGTGATGAGCAAGATTCACAAGGGACTCCCGCAAAAATCGTTCCCCGTACCTCCTGGCGTTATCGGCAAGGGCGTCTGCAACATTACAGGCAAACTAGCAGGCGAGTTCTGCTCCGAAAAGACTTACTGCCTCTACACCACGAACAACTACCCCGACGAAGTCTGCGATGGCGACCACTACAAGGTAAAAACCAAGTCCGCCGACGACGCGACGCTGTTCAGCAACAAGGGCGCCAGGGAAACATCGCCGACGACAACACAGAAAAAGACACGCAAGATGTTCTAGGCATATTTGCTGTTTTTTTGATGTAGAAAAACGTACCGTATCAGGCAGGGTTCACTCGTCAAAGTGGGCCCTATTCCTTTATTTTAAAGGGATTTCGGCCATTTTGACCCTTAACAAAAAACTGTTTTTTTTCTATCTTTACGCGGAACTATGGAATGGCCGCACAACATAAAGTCACTGACCACGGACGAGCTCAAGGCTTGGCTCAGGGACGTGAACGAGAAGCAGTACCGTGCCGACCAGATCCAGAAATGGCTCTTCTGCCAGCAGGTCCGCAGCTTCGACGAGATGGTGAACGTGCCCCCAGCACTCCGCGACAAACTCGCCGGACAGTTCTCCATGCTCGCCCTCAAGGAAGACCAGCACCTGGTCTCTACTGACGGAACGGTCAAGTGGCTCTTCGAGACCCACGACGGCCACCACATCGAGACGGTCATGATTCCCGCGAACGGGCGCTTTTCCGTATGCGTTTCCACGCAGATCGGCTGCGCCCAGAACTGCGCCTTCTGCCGCACCGCAAAGATGGGCTTCACCAGGAACCTCGAGGCGGGCGAAATTCTCGAGGAAATCCTCCACGTGAACTGGTACCTGAAGGACAACGGCATCCTCGATGCAGACGGCAAGATAGCCCAGGTGACAAACATCATCTTCATGGGCATGGGCGAACCGCTCAACAACCTGGAACAGGTCCACCGCGTGTGTTGCACGCTGCATAACCAGAGCCTGTTCAACATGGGCGCCAAGCGCATGACCGTGAGCACCTCGGGCGTTGTTCCCAAGATCAAGGAACTCGTGGACAGGAACACGCCCTGCTGCCTCGCCGTAAGCCTCAACAGCACGAACAACGAGTACCGTTCGTCGGTAATGCCGGTCAACAAGGTGTGGCCCATCGAAAAGTTGCTCGAGGCGGTTGACGAATACATCAGAAGAACCGATAATTATGTGACATTCGAATTCGTACTGATACAGGGAATCACCTGCACCCCAAAGGCCGCGAAGGAACTTATCCGCATCTGCGCGCCCCGCCGCGTGAAGGTGAACGCCATCGTGCTGAACGACGGGGACGACCCGACGCTGCACGCGCCGACACCCGAGGAGGTGGAGGATTTCCTTGCCGCAGTACGTGCTGCCGAAATTCAAATAACGATCCGCAACCCGCGGGGTCGGGACATCCTGGCCGCCTGCGGGCAACTTGCGTACAAAAAGGAAGGTAAATAATGTTAACGCAGAACCTCCCGGAATTCTGGGACAATCTCTATGCCAACGGCAAGGATTACTGGAATTTCAAGAAGGCGACTCCTGCCCTGCTCGAATTTTTCAAGCACCCCTCCTGCCCCGCCACCGGCTCCGTGCTGATTCCCGGCGCAGGTTTCGGCTACGATGCAGAAGCCTGGGCCAAGCGTGGCCACGACGTCCTCGCCGTCGATTTCGCCGCCACCGCGGTGGATGAACTCGACCACCTGAGCCGCGCCCACAAGAACCTGCGTTCGCTCGACCTCGACCTGTTCACGCTTTCGCCGAAGGATGCGAACCGTGGCGGCCAGCAGTTCGACATCGTGTACGACTACGGCACGTTCTCCGCAATCCATCCGGGCCGCCGCGACGAATTCTTCGAAGTGTGCTACCGCATGATGAAGGATGACGGTGTCCTTATCCTGTTCCTCTACCCGCTCATGAACGGCAAGACCCTGCAGGGCCCCCCGCACCCGACGAGCGAAGGCGAGCTCATGGCACGTCTCGGCGGCGTTTTCGACGTTGTCGAACGCATCAAGCCGGTAAACAGCCTCCCCGAACGCGAGGGCAAGGAAGAAATCTGGCTGCTCAAGAAGTGCCTGTAATCTAGAACGGCTCTACAAGCATACAGACGAGAGAAAATATCTCTCGTCTTTTTTGTATACAAGCGCAACTAAACAGAGTGTATTCTCTTTCAAATTTTTCTATTTTTTCATCAAATTTTCTACGCGGCCAAGCCGCTTCAACGAAGACACAAGGATTGAATTATGACTAAAGATTTATGCCCCTGCGGATCTGGTAAAGAATACGGCGAATGCTGCGAACCCATTATCAAGGGTACAGCTCTCGCCCAGAGCCCCGAAGCCCTGATGCGTTCCCGCTACACCGCATACGCCAAGCACGAAATCGCATGGCTGAAGGATTCCCTCGAGCCCACCCAGCGCGGCGACTTTGACGAACCGAGCGTAGAGGCCTGGAGCCGTGAATCCGAATGGCTCGGCATCGAAATCAAGCAGACCAAGACCGAAGAAGAAAAGAACATCGGCTGGGTCGAATTCAACGCCCGCTTCAAGCAGGGCAACGTGACCCGCAACCACCACGAACTCGGCGAGTTCCACAAGGTGGGTGGCGCATGGTTCTTCTACGACGGCCGTGCCGTGAAGCAGGAAACCGTGCACAAGGAAGGCCCGGATGTCGGCCGTAACGACCCGTGCCCGTGCGGATCTGGCAAGAAGTACAAGAAGTGCTGCGGCGCCGGTAAATAGACGAAAGAACGGCTCTTCGAGCCTTTAGACGAAAGACGAAAGAGAAACCATGTTTAAGATATTCGTAGATGGCGAAGCAGGGACCACAGGCCTGCAGATTTATGAGAGACTTGCAAAGCGTAACGACATCGAAGTGTTGCGCATTGCCCCCGAACTCCGCAAGGACATTAACGAGCGCAAGAGGCTCATCAACGAGTCCGACGTGACGTTCCTGTGCCTGCCCGATGCTGCGGCCGTCGAAAGTGCTGCCCTCTGCGAAAATCCGAACACCCGCGTGATTGACGCCTCCACAGCGCACCGCGTGAACCCCGCGTGGACCTACGGGATGCCGGAACTCAGCCCCGCCCAGCGCGAAGCCATCGCGAAGGCCAAGCGCATCGCGAACCCCGGCTGCCACGCCTCGGGCTTTATCCTGGGAGTGCACCCGCTGGTTGCCGCAGGAATCCTCCCGAAGAGCGCGAACCTCGCCGCCTACAGCATCACCGGTTATTCCGGCGGCGGCAAGAAGCTCATCGCCGAATACGAAGAAACCGCAGCCCTGTCGCACGCAGCCGGCGAATCGAAGGCCATCATGGCGCCCGCCCCGTACGCGCTCGCGCTCGCCCACAAGCACCTCCCCGAAATGAAGAAGTACTGCGAACTCGAAAACACGCCGTTCTTCAACCCGGTGCTCGGCCCCTACTACAAGGGCATGGCGGTCACGGTCGCCATCTTCGCGAACGAACTCACCAAGAAGGTCGGCCCCGAAGGCCTCACCGAAATCCTCGCCAAGCATTACGAAGGTTCCCGCTTTGTGAAGGTGATGCCCTATGAAGCAGCCCCCGTGCTGTTCAACGGCCGCCTTGACGCCACCGTCTGTAACGACACGAACAACGCCCGCATCCAGGTGTTCGGCAACGAGAACGTGATGCAGGTGACGACGATTATCGACAACCTGGGCAAGGGCGCCAGCGGCGCCGCCATCCAGAACATGAATATCGCCCTCGGGCTTGACGAAGGGATTAGCCTTTAATGTTCCTAGACGAAAAATCTATTGAAGTTCGCTCCGGCAAGGGCGGTGACGGCATCTGCAGTTTCCACCGCGAAAAGTTCGTACCCCTCGGAGGCCCGGATGGCGGCGACGGCGGTCGCGGCGGTCACGTGATCCTGCAGGTGAACGAGCAGTACTCCACGCTCCTCGACATGGGCAACGCACGCGTGTACAAGGCGGAGAGCGGCCAGCCGGGTGGAGCGAAGCGCTGCACCGGGCGTAGCGCCGAAGACCTCATCGTCGATGTCCCGCGCGGCACCATCGTGAAGGATTCCGACGGGCGCATCCTCGCCGACCTCACGCAGCCGGGCCAGAAGTGGATTGCGGCGCGCGGCGGCAAGGGCGGGATGGGCAACCAGCATTTTGCGACTCCGAAGGTGCAGGCGCCCCGCAAGTGCACGCCCGGCGAAAAGGGCGAAAGGCGCGAACTCTTCCTGGAACTGAAACTCATGGCAGACATGGGCCTGGTCGGGTTCCCGAACGCGGGCAAGTCGAGCCTCGTGAACAAGATTTCGAGCGGACGCCCGAAAGTCGGCGACTATCCGTTTACCACCCTCGAACCGGTTCTCGGCATCGTGCAGACGAACGGCCACAGTTTCGTGGTCGCCGACATTCCCGGCCTGCTGGAAGGCGCCAGCGAGGGCAAGGGCCTCGGGCACCAGTTCCTCAAGCACATCGAGCGCACGCACACACTCCTGTTCGTGATTGACGGTTTTGCCGAGAACGCCTACGAGCAGTTTACCGTGCTCAAGAGCGAACTCAAGGCATTCCACCCGAAGCTCGCCGAAAAGCCGTTCGTAATCGCACTCAACAAGGACGACCTCGGAATCGAGAATGCCATCAAGGAATTCAAGAAGCACCGCCAGAAGGTCATCGTGACCTCTGCCATGACGGGCGACGGCTGCAAAGAACTCGTGCAGGCTCTCGACGAGGCTGTCCCGCACATGCAGAAGAAGAAGGTCGGCTGGGAATCGAAGTCCCTCGAAAGCAGCAAGGCCAGCGGCAAGAAGAGCGGCTGGAGCAAGAAGGCTTAGCGCATGGCCAAGAAGGAACAACAGGGTACACCGGTCATCGCAAACCGCAAGGCGTCGCACCTCTATTTTGTGGACGAGACGTTCGAGGTGGGCATCATGCTCATCGGCTCCGAGGTCAAGTCCATCCGTGACGGCAAGTGTACCATCGGTGAAGCCTGGGTCGATGTCGACGACAAAAAGGACGAAATCTGGCTCATTGGCGCCCGCATCGACGAATACCTTTTCGCGAACAGGTTCAACCACTTTCCCGCCCGCAAGCGCAAGCTGCTCGCCCACGCGCACGAAATACAGAAAATGCGCAAGGCGAAGGAACTGAAGGGTTGCACCATCGTCCCGCTGAAACTATACTTTAAGAACAGACGGGCAAAACTCGAAATTGGAATATGCAGAGGCAAGGATCAACGCGACAAGCGACAGGATATAATCAACCGCGAAGCGAAGCTGGAAATGGACCGAGCCGCAAAGGCACACCGCTAGTTTTCGCCCTGTTGCTGATGGTCGGCTGGGCACTGTCCTTCGCCGATGTCACCGCGGTCGACGCCGAATCCGTATCCCAAAAGATTGGCGCCTCGTTTCACTGGTTCCCCGTCCAGAAATCGTTCATTCTCGTTACCCAAAAAGATACCGCGAAATTTGCTGTCGGCATCCCCTACGCCTCGGTGAACGGCAGTACCATAGACCTAGCGGCAAGCCCTGTTCTCGAAGATGGCCACCTGTGGATTGCAGAAGAAGACGTGAGCAAGCTGTTCCCGCCCAAGAGCGAGGCAACTGCCGCGAAGGCTGAACCCGCGGCAAAGGCTGAGCCCGCAGCAAAGGCTGAACCCGCAGCAAAAACCGAACCCGCGAAGGCCAAGCCCGCAGCAGCGCCCGCAAAGGCAGACCAAAAGGCGGTTACCGCAACCAAGCCGAAGAACGAGACCGCGGGCACCCGCGAAGTCAAGACCATCGTGATTGATCCCGGCCACGGCGGCAAGGACTCCGGAGCGCTCGGCAAGAACGCGCAAGAAAAGGACATCGTGCTCGCCGTCGGAAAACTCCTGAAGAAGGATCTCGAGAAGGCGGGATTCAACGTGAAGATGACCCGCGACAAGGACGTGTTCATCGAGCTCGGGCAACGCGCGAACCTTGCAAACCAGTGGGACGGCGACCTGTTCATTAGCCTGCACTGCAACGCCATCGATGCGACCCCCGAACGCAAGAAGCAAATCAAGGGCTACCACGTGTACGTACTGCGCGCCCCCGAAAGTGAAGAAGACAAGGCGATTGCCCGCCGCGAAAACAAGGTGGCGACCCTCTACGGCGAAAAGAACGCGAAAGAGGAACTCTCCCCCATCGAATGGTTCAAGCTGGAAGCGCGCCTCGAAAAGTACAAGCAGAACAGCTATATGTTCACCGAAGAAATGCTCAAGGCTTTTGACGGCGGCAAAATCAAGCGCCAGGCCGGCGGCGTAGGCGGTGCCGGATTCATGGTGCTCGTGGGAGCGCTGATGCCCGCAGTGCTATTCGAAATCGGGTTCATCAGCAACCTCGAGGACGAGGCCTACATGATGAGCAAAGCCGGCCAGCAAGATATCGCCGCACGCATCGCGAAGGCCGTAAGCACCTACAAGGATGCCGTGCACAGCTACCGCGAGACGCTCGGGCGATAAGCCTCCCCCAAAATAACCCGGCTTTGCTATTCCGTTATTTCGTCAAGTTGTTTTTCGATTAGATTTAGACATTCCCAAAAGATATCTTCGTACTTTTCCCGATAGAGTTCGGTCATCTCGGGCGTTCCGTCCGCACAGGTCTTGGTCTTCGCGATGTATCCGTTAAACCAGCATTCGGAATCGTACTTCAGGCTCACGTATTCCAAACCATAATACTGCCCCCTTTGATAGGGGTACAGATTCCCTCTCAGGGTCTTCTCTTCTCGATTGATGATGCTATCCAGGAACGCCCTTTTCGCTTCGGGCAGGGTATCGTTTTTATCAAGTTCCTTCACTATCTCTTCGTACAGTCCCTTCTGCACATCGGCAAGAATATCTACAAACAGGGCAAAGGAGTCCTGCGGGCAGTTCGTGACCAAGTCTTCAGGCACGGAGCTAGAAGAACTTTCCGCCACAGAGCTGGAACTGTGCGTCTCGTAGTATTCCTCTTTTGTAATATAGGCGATTCCATCTTCATCCGCATACGGCTTGTACGTCTTGCCATCGGAACATTTTAGGTACGTGACCTGATAATGGGGGCAGACACGTGACACGACACCGTAAACTGTCACCGGCTCCTGAACGGCGCCGCACGAAAACAGTTTTTCTTCCCACTTGTTCAAAATCTTTTCCGAAACCGTGGTATCCTTTTTCAGGAACTCCTGCAAATCCATACAAGAATAGTACGGTTCTGTAGATCCGGGGCACTGTTCCTCGAAAGAAAAGGACTTAGTACAGGTTATGGAAGGGTCCCGCGCCAATTTAAGCTGTTCGGCACTTGAAGAGTTCACCCCGTCAGACGAAGAACTCTGCGCCAGGTCAGGCCCGGAAGAAGATTCCGGCACCTGTTCCTCCGAAGAAGAACTTGAGGTTTGTTCGGAATCAGAAGAAACTGTCCCTAGTGCATCGGACGAACTTTCCGGCTCGATACCGGGATTGACTCCCGTCGCCCCGGTTGAAGAATCCGAGTCGCTACCGCAGCTGGCCCAGAAAAATCCCATAACGGACAGACAGCTCAAACGAATAAATCTACGAATATTCATACTTCCTCCTTTTCCCATAAAAATATTCTTTTTTTTCGGCTCGGTAATAATTTATTCAAAAAAAATGTGGACAAAATGTAAAAACCGGATGCATACAGCACCCGGCTTTTAAAGTTTCATGGATTCTATCGGGCCTTCGGCCCTCCAGAATGACACACGAGATTACTCAGCAGCGTCCATGTCGGCTTCGTCGATTTCGGCGTTGTGGTAAACGTCCTGGACATCGTCGTGGTCTTCGAACTTGTCGATGAGCTTCAGGAGCTTCACGGCATCGTCGTGACCGAGCTTCACCGGGTCGTTGGCAACGTAGGTGATTTCGGCGCTCATCATCTCGATGTTCGCGGCTTCGAGAGCCTTGGAAACAGCGTCGAAGGCTTCGGGGCTCGTGGAGATTTCGTGCACGCCGTCTTCGGTGCTCATGTCTTCGGCACCCGCTTCAATCACGAGGTCCATGACCTGTTCTTCGGGGTACTTCTCGGCATCGACGACAATCACGCCCTTGTAGGTGAATGCCCAGGACACGGAGCCGGATTCACCCATGGAACCGTTGTTCTTGTTGAAGATGTTGCGGATTTCGGCAACGGTACGGACCTTGTTGTCGGTCAGGCACTGCACCATGATGGCGATGCCACCCGGGCCGCGTCCTTCGTACAGCGGTTCCGTCATTTCGGTACCGGAGTTCGCACCCGTGCCCTTGGCGATGGCGCTCTCAATGTTCTTAGTCGGCAAGCTCTGGCTCTTGGACTTGAGGATCGCCGCGCGGAGACGGGGGTTGGCGTCAGGGTTTCCGCCGCCGAGCTTTGCAGCAATGGAGATTTCCTTGATAAGCTTGTTCCAAGCCTTCGCGCGAGCGACGTCAGTCTTGGCTTTCTTGCGTTTGGTGGTGGCCCATTTGGAGTGACCGGACATAGATTACCTCTAATATACTAGGTTGTGAAACTTACTTTTTCTTTTTCATCATGAGGCAGCGCTTCTTCTCCTTGGGAGTCAAGCTCGGATCGTCGCATTCATCGCCTCTAGATGCCTTTTTCTTCTTTTTCTTCTTCGGCTGATCTTCTTCGTCAGCCATGTTCTTCATGCGCTGCTTCTTGCTGTCAGAAACAGACACTTCAGATTCCTCCGATGCCGCGCTCTTCTTGCGCTTCAGAGCCTTGAGTTTGCCCTTGTCCATCGGGTCGGCAGAAGCCTTCGTGATGGCCTTCTCGTACTTGCCGCCCCAGATATTACCGAGGAGCGAACCCGAAGAGAGCGCATCGTTCAGGCCCGACTTGGACCAGTCGTCATCGACCGGCGGCAACAGCTTGAACTTGAGATTGCGAATCGTGGTAGGTTCGTCATCATAGTAAAGCATGATGTCGAAAAGGCCCACCTGGTATTCCTCGCCGTTCACTTCCACCGGGGAATTGTCGATGTAGGCAAGCACCGCATAAAGGTCGCCCTCGAAGAGCGCCTCGCGGATGGATTCCGCATCGCCTGTCGGGGAACGGACTTCGCCAATCGCCTGGAATGCCCACGGAGCAACGTCCACCTTCAGGGAGAACTTGAGTGTACCGGGCTTATCGGTATCCTTCAGTTTCAGGAGCGCTCCGGAGAACGCCTGGAACTTCGGTTTAATCGAACCTTCCTGTGCATAGCCGGCCATGACCAGCGCTAGCACGAGCATCATGATTATCTTTTTCATAGAACCTATCCTTTTCCCCAATCCAAAAGTTAATTCTTGAAGAACAGAGCCTTGGCAGCCTCGAACATCGGGTCCTTTTCATCCGGGTTGCGGCATTCGGTGTAAATGCGCACCTTCGGTTCGGTACCCGACGGACGCACGAGCATCCAGGAGTCGTCTTCGAAGATGATCTTCACGCCGTCGAGCGTGAGGAGCTGCTTCACGGTCTTTTCGTTCTTGCCGACCATGACCTTCGCACCCGGCTTCGCGATCGTTGCGATAGCGTCGACCTTGGCCTTGAGCGGGGCACCCACGAGGGACTTGTCCACTTCGAAGCCCGAACGGGTCGGGTAGAAGCGGCCGTACTCTTCGTAAAGGGCATCGAGGTATTCGCTGAGGTTCTTGCCGGTAACGGCCATGATTTCAAGAGCGATGAGGAGGCCGAACTGGGCGTCCTTCTCGAGCGTGTTGTTGAGGCCCGAGATACCGTCGGATTCTTCGAAGGCAACGAGTGCCTTCTGCTTCGCACCCCGGCTGAGCCACGGGCGGAAGTTCTTGAAGCCCACCGGAGTTTCCATCACGGGCACGCCGAGCTTTTCGGCGATGATGTTCACGAAGTTGGAGGTCGCGACGGACTTGGCCACGCAGCCCTGTTCCTTGCGCCAGGTCGCCATGTAGTGGAACGCGATGGCACCGAACTGGTTCATGTCGATTTCGCGCGTACCGTCATAGAAGCGGATGCGGTCGCCATCCGGGTCAAAGATTGCACCCAGGCGGAATTCGCTCTTGCTTTCGTCCAAGACCTTGCGGACCTTCTCGAGGTTCTTGCTGGACGGTTCCGGGGCGATGCCGCCGAACAGGGAGTCATCCTCGTTGCGGAGCGTGATGAGGCATTCCGGATTATCGAGCAGCGCGGCCGGGCGGCGGCGGGTAGAGCCGTGCACGTGGTCGCACACGAGGGTCAGGCGGCCCTTCTTGATGAATTCCTTGATGCGGTCGAACTTGATGGTTCCCTGCTTGACAAGGAATTCCTTGTAAATCTTGAGGGAGTCGATGATTTCCCAGTCAACCTTGCCTACCGGTTCAAACTTCCAGGTGGCCATCATTTCGTTGCTGAGCTTGGTAATGACGTTCGTGATTTCCGGACCGGCAGGACCGCCATCGGCCGGGTTGAACTTGATGCCGTTGTAGTGGCTCGGGTTGTGGCTCGGGGTCATATTGATGGAGCAGGCGGCACCGAGCATCTCGATTGCGGCGCTGAATTCCGGAGTCGGCATTTCGCCACCGTAGTAAACCTTCACGCCGGCCTTCGCGAACTGGTCTGCAACAGCCTCGCAGAATTCGTGACCGAGCAGGCGGTTGTCGTGACCCACGACCACACCGCGCTTCTGGAGTTCGGCAAAGTCCTTCACGCCGAGGGCAGCAAAGAGTTCGGGAGTAGCTTCCTTATAGAGACGCACGATGGCTGCACCCACCACCTGGAGGTTGCGGAGCGTAAATTCGGAACCGATTTCGCCACGCCAGCCAGAGGTACCAAAGCTTACCTTGGCGCTCTCCTGGGAAGTCAGGGCAACCTGCTTGACCTGTTCGACCAGGCCCATGTCGGTAGCCGGGTTGAATTCGGGGGACTGAATCTTCTTCCAAATCTGCGTAATGTTTTCCATAACGGTTCCTTTTTAGTTTTAACGCGGAAAATTTAGAAAAAAAGACGATAGACGATAGACGATTGACGATAGAAAAAGAGGTGCGGGACGAGTGTTTTGGGGATTTAAGGGGGGAAGTCTCCCCCTCGGCGGCACTGCGTTGCCACCTACCCCCACGAGCGGGGACACCCCCCGCAACGCCCCCACAAAATCATATTACAGATTTTGTTAAATTACGAACATGAATCATTTTTTATACAAAGTATTCTTTTCCCTGATTTTCCTCTCAACATTCTGTTTTGCCCATAACGAGCCCCCAGTAAAACAGGAAGTCGATTCTGCCGCCTACTATAAACAACTGTACCAGAACAATCTGGACAAGTACAATTTTGACAAGAAAGCGGCTAACATAACTTGGATTACAGCATGGGTTTCTACAGGATTAGCCGGAGCGTCCACATTCGCAATGTTTTTTTACGCCTTAGAGCAATTTTCAAACAACAACGACCAAAAAATTTCCACATCACATCCATGGTTCATCACAACAATGATAATATGCGGCATTGGAGCCACTTCGTTCCTTGTTTATGGTGGATTTGAGATTGCGGCCGCGATACGAAAAAACAATTATACGGAATATGATATTCAAAGGAAAAAACATGCAACCACCTCCACCGTAAGCATCCGCATAGCCCCGATTATAGACCCGATAAACAAAACCTACGGCGGAGCATTAGCACTAAATTTCTGAAATAACCACAACAATTTACCGCCTACTGCCTACCGCCTACTGCCTACTTTTATATATTTACAGCACTATGCAGATTACAAAAGCTTCTCAACTTACTGGTGTTTTCCCCGCGTTGTTCACCCCGCTGATGAACGACGATCCCAAGTGTCTCCGCAACTCCGTCGACTACAAGAAGATGGAGCATATGATTGACGACCTTATCGCTTCCGGCGTTTCCGGCATTCTCCCTGTGGGTACCACGGGCCAGAGTGCGACGGTCACCCACAAGCAGCACCTCGACATCATCAAGTTCACGCTGGACTACGTGGACGGCCGTGTGCCCGTGATTGCAGGTGCCGGCAGCAACTGCACCCGCGAATCCGTCGAGATGATCGAAGAAGTGTTGAAGATTGCGGAAGTCCCGGTCCTCTGCGTCACGGGTTACTACAACAACCCCTCGCAGGAAGGCATCGAGAAGCACTTCAAGACGCTCAGCTCCGAAACGGGCGCGAAGATTATCATCTACAATGTGCCGGGCCGTACCGCAAGCTACGTCCACCCCGACACCCTCATCGCCCTTTCCGAAGACAAGAACATCATCGGACTCAAGCAGGCGGTCGATTTCCGCATTGGCGAAAAGTTCCACGAAGACACGAAGCGCGTGATTAACGAAACGAAGAACAACGACTTTGCCGTTCTGAGCGGCGAAGACGGATTCTTCATCGACATGCTCGAGATGGGCGGCACGGGCCTCGTGAGCGCAACGGCGAACATCCCCGAAGCGGCAAAGATTTTCGTAGACCTGTACAAGGCTTTCCAGGCCGGCGAGTTCCAGAAGTGCGACGACCTGCAGGACGCCGCCCGCGACTACGTGGAAGCGACCTTCTGCCGCAAGAACCCGATTCCTCTGGGAACCATGTTCAACAGCCCGCTCTTCCAGCCGATGACGAGCGTGAAGGATACTGCCCGCGGTGACGAAGCCGTGGCCCGCATCATGAAGCTCATCAACGAAAAGGCCGAAAGCCTGAAGAAGTACCATATTTAGGCGAAAGAACGCCGCTGCGCGGCTACAGACTAAAGACGAAAGATTTCTCTGAAAAAAAATGGAATTCTTTCGTCTATCGTCTTTCGTCTATCGTCTATTTTAACTAAGGAGAATCCTATGGCCAAGAAATCCATTATTGACGAAATCTGCGACTACATCAAGAAGCAGAAACTCTCCCCCATTCCCGTCCAGACCCTGAACGAGGAAGCTGAATCTACCCGCTACTTCGGTGGCGACCTCAAGGAATTCATTGCCGCGGCCAAGACGCTCGGCGCAAAGGGAATCTTCGTGGAAGAACTCTACCTCGAAGACGATGAGTTCTACTACGACAGCGGCATGGACGATGACGAGTACATGGCGCTCTACGGCAACGAGAACGTGGAATGCGAGTGCTGCGGCGAAGACTGCAAGTGCAAGAAGGGCAAGAAGAAGGTCAAGGACGACGACAGCGATGTCGACGCCGTCTACTTTGAACCCGAAGACCTCGATGGTCTCGACCTCACGCTCCTCAAGCCGCAGATGGCGAAGTTCCTCGACCGCATCGGCGAAGCCTGCGGCGCACGCCTCACGGTTCCGGGTGTCGACCACCTCGAAGTCGAAATCTTCGCTGACTGGTACGACGAATTCGCCGAACTCGTGGACGAAGCCTCCGAAGCAATCGAAATCGACCCGACCGACGCTCTCCGTCAGGCACAGGCCGTTTACGAAGCCGAAGAGAAGACTGCAAAGAGCGTGAAGAAGATTGCGGCTCATCCGCCGAAGGGTAATAAGAAGACCGCAAAGTCTAAAGGCAAGAAAAAGTAATCTGGTCTAAAAAACTTTGTATTAAACGGCCCGCACTGCGGGTCGTTTCTTTTTTTGCGAGCTACGCGTGATTTTTGGTCAAATTAATGCGGACGAACTGCGGCTTTCGGGCTATCTGGCGGTGAAATCAGGATTTTTTCAGTTTTTTCACCGCCACTTTGTTATGTTGTGTGTAGTAATTTGGTTCAGTGAGGAGAATTTCTGAGCGATGTGGCGGTGATTTCTCCATATTTTCTCCAATTTCACCGCCAAAGAAAGCATTTCAACGCAACAATTCCGCACTTTTACTACATACAAAGTAATTTTTGGCGGTGAAATCAAGATATTTTTTGCAATTTCACCGCCACTTTTGCAATTTAGCGGTTTCAACGCCCGATACAACGAGCGAGCGGTCTCATTACCTACTACGCCAACGTGATGAAGTCACCTTGTCGAACAGCCCGAAGTAAAACACCGGTTCACCCCTGTCGGGGCTGTACCCTACCTCGAAGCGAATGCGGTCAAGCGCCGGAATCACGAGATGCACTCCGCCATAGACGGCACCCTCGTAGTTATCCCAGCCGGGGCGGCCCTTGTCCCAGAGCAGGCTCCCGTCGAAGCCCGCCACAAGTTGCACGCCGTAGAAGAAGTTCACACCCATCACGCTTGCGGCCCGGCGCTCCAGCAGTACAAAGCGTTCCTCGAGCGTGAGCAGAGCCTCGTGGGTCCCGAGAGAGCCCGAATCGGCCTCGTGCCCGCGAAACGTATTGGCTCCGCCATGGTAGTAATAGTCGTAAAATTTCACGTCTCCCGGGCGGTAACGCACAAGCGCCGTCGCACCTGTTACAAAGCGCCCGAAGGTCTTGTAGGCGCGCGCATCGGTCAGGAGTTCCCAGTAATTTTCGCCATTATCCGTGTTGCAAAAACGCGATTCCGTTTCGACCGGTTCGTCGGATTCGATATTGGCGCCGCACGCAACATATTCTTCACCCGCGCCCACGTGCGTAAGCATATATTCGAAATACACGCCATCGCGCGTGTCGAGCTTGCTGTCACGATAATCGAAAGCAAAGCCAAGCCCCAATTCAGGAAGATTCGCAAAGTCCCTCAACCGACGGTAGGCGGCAGTCCCCAGCAGCGACAGGTGCGGCAAGAACTTGTATTCCAAATCCAGGTCGAGCAAGATGCTTTTTTCCTGGAAATCGCGGATGTTGTCGTAGCTGTCGGTCAAGAGAAACTCGAAGTTCCACCCGAGCGGAAGCCCGAACAGGTAGGGGGAACTCGCATAGAAGGCGGCCTCGTTCTTGTCGAAGAACGGGTCCACCGTCGTGCGGTACTGCACCTCAAGCCGAATATCTTCGCCCGCCACATTGATGTTCGCAAGCGCGGCTCCGAGCATCAGACCGTCACGGTCGGTCTTCTTGCCCGCGGGTGCCGGAATCCAGCGGAAGATTTCCTTGAAGGAATATGTGAGTTTTACAAGACCCGGTTCGGCAGGCTCACCGGCCTTTTCGCAAGAAACGGAAATCTCGGTGAACAGGTCGAGGTCCTGCAGGCGGAGCTTTTCAGCCTCGAACTTTTCGGCAGAGAACGGCTCCCCCACGCGGTTCACGAGTTCGCGCTCCACCACGCGGGGGTTCGTGTGCTTGAGGCCATCCAGCCGGATAGACTGGACAACGGTACCGTCGGTACAGGTTCCCTGGGCGGCAAGGCCAAGCGAAGCCAGCAGAAGCGCGAGGGCCGATGTCTTTACATAATTTGTCACCACCTATAAAATAGAAAAAACTCGGTACCCACCGGACAGGTACGGGCTGCCAGTGCACAAGGGCTCCTGCGAAATTTTTTATATTTGCAGGCGAAAAATAGACTGTTGAGGTTCCCTATGCTAGATTTTCTTGCCAACTACTGGCCGTGGCTCATCGCCGTTACCGTTGTCGTCCTCGCCGTATTCGCGTTCCGCGGGCTCCGCAAGGCACTCAAGGAAGGCGGTGGCGCGTTCAACCTTGAAACCATCAAGCGCAACACCGACCCGAACTTTGCCGCTCTCAAGCAGAAGTCCAAGGCCCTCCTCGCCGATGCCGACATGATTTGCGAAACGAAGGAAGGCAGCAACCTCGTGATGCCCAAGAAGGAAGACATGATGTTCTTCCGCCGTGCGGTGAAGCAGAAGTACAAGCTCGCCATGTTCCTCGTGCCGGGCACCAACAAGGTCGTGTACTTCTTCTGCAAGACGGAACAGGGCCTGCGCCGCCGTATCGAGAACCTGGTCATCAACCAGAAGTTCCGCGAAGGCAAGCCGCCCTACATGGACGTGGCCACCGGCGAAAAGCTGAAGTACCCGAGGTCGTAATTAGACAAGAGACCGCTGCGCTGGTAGACGAAAGACGAAAGATTTTCTTTCACTCTCTCGTCTAGCAAAAGCCCCGCCTCATGACGTATTACGATTTAGCATTAGCCGAAGAAGAAGGCAAGCTTGAAGCGGCTCTTGCGGAGTCGCGCAACTTGTTGATAGAGGCGCCCACCGGATCGGGCAAGTCGCTGTTTATCCCCTACTTTTTAAGCAAGCACTGCAAGGGACGCGTAGTGGTTCTGCAACCGCGCAGGATTGCGGCACTTTCGCTTGCGCAGTTCTCCGCAAAGTTGCACAACGAGCCCTGTGGCAAGACCATCGGTTACCAGTTCCGGCAGGACAGTTGCAAGAGCGCAGGCACGCGAATCCTTTTCCAGACGTACGGAAACTTTCTGCAGGAACTTTTACACGGCAAGTGCAATGCGGAATGGATTGTGTTCGACGAATACCACGAGCGCAAGGCCGACATGGATTTGCTGTTCGCGTATTTTAGGAATACCGAACGGCCTCGTATTGCGGTGATGTCGGCGGCGCTGAACCGCTCCGAACTCGAAGCGGTTCTCGGCGTCAAGTGCCTAACGCTCGGCCACCCGCTATACCCCGTACAGATTATCAACCAGACTCCCGCCACAGGGAACTCGCTCGTCTCGGGCGTGGGCCTTGACGCCGAAGTGGTGCGGGCGCTAAAGACGCTCTACCGCAACAACATCTGGCAGACCACGCTGGTATTTTTACCGGGCAAGGCCGAGATCACCCGCTGCCACAGCGCCGCCGCCGAAGCGCTCGGGCAAAACTGCGCCGAATTCCTGGAACTGTACGGCGGGCAGGACCGCGAAACGCAGGACCGCATTTTCGAGGTCACGGAACGCCCGCGTGTCATATTCACGACGAACATTGCCGAGACATCCATTACCGTCCCGAACGTTACAGGCGTAGTGGATAGCGGCATCGAGCGCGTAAGCATCTACGACGACAGCGAAAAGGTGAGCGTTCTCCGCACGCTCCCCATCTCGATGCAGAACGCAATCCAGCGTAGCGGCCGCAGCGGCCGTACGCAGAACGGCTGCGCCATTCGCCTCTGGAGCGAAGAAAGCGAAAAGCGCATGCCGCGCGGAATCATTCCCGAAGTCACGCAGATCGAGCCCTCGGAACTGTTGCTGCAGAAGGCGGCACTTGAATCCATGGACCCTATCGGTCGTCCTGCGGACTCCCTCCAGGGTGACAAGCCAGAACACAGGATTAAACTGCCCACGGCGATTCCGGAAGAACGCGAGCAGGCCGCCACCAAATTACTTGAGGGATTCGGAATGCTCAATGGCGGCGCCATTACGGAACTTGGCCTCAAGGCCATACGCACTCCGGTTTCTAGCATCCCACTCGCGCTGCTTCTCGCTACGGCAAACGGCCCGCAGGACCTCCCCGACCTGCTTCTCGCAGCGCTCGCGTGGATTCACTCCGGCACGGAGTACCTGCAAAAAACGAAGTACCCGCAGGATGTATTGACGCTCGCCGCCGACACGCTATCAAAGACCGTCACCGCCCCGCGGGAAGTGAGCTTTACACTCCGGCAGTTGCGGGAATACCGGGACACACTTGCCGCTTCGCGGCTTCGGGGTGACGAGGGGGCGACTTCGCAACAGTCTGACGACCCTAATCGTCATACCGCAGTCGAGCGCCAGCGAGACAAGGGTATCCAAAGCGCATTTCTCTGCAAGCAACTCCTCAAGGCATTCCCGGACAGGCTCGCCACCCCGAGCGGCAATGCATATAAACTTGCAAACCAGAACGTTATCCGTTTGCAGGTCAGCGAACCGCCCTACGCGATTCTCGCGCTCAGCATGCTGCGCACCGGCACCACCAAGTCGGAACTGAAGGTGAACCTCTTTGCCCCTATCGCGCAAGAAATGCTTGCCGGCAAAAGCGCGCAGGCCCGCTACGAACTGCTGTGGCGCAGCGGGCAGGAGCGTTTCATCGGGGTCGAAGTTAGCGAAGCCGCAAATGCGGACGGGAGCACTACGGAACTATCGCGTAAGGAAATCCTCACGCAAGAGGCACCTCCGAAGGTTCTCGAAGAACTCAAGAAGCTTACCGTCGCCGCCTGGAAGGAAAAAATCGAGAAGGAAAACTGGAGCGGGCGCTACCTCACCGAATCCGTGCAAACACTCCTTACCAAGATGCGGCTCGCCGCAAAGCTATACCCGGAATACGGGCTGCCGGAATTCAACGACGAGGACATGGAAATCATCTTCGACGAGTTTGCCGACGGGAAATTCCTGCTCCGCGACATCAACGAAGACCGTTACAGGAACATCGTCGAAGATTACTTCGGCAAGTCGATGCTCGCCTGGCTCGGGAAGACATTCCCCGACCATTTCATACTCCCGAACGGCAAGCGGGCGCGTTACAGTTACCAGGAGGTTGCCACCGACGAGATGCTCGGCGGGCAGGCGGTAGAAAGTGCCGAGGGCGTCCTGGTCGAAATTTCCGCCCGCATCGAGGACTTCATGCAGTTGCGCGGCGAGCACAAAATTGCAGACGGCAAACTGAAAGTGCGCTACGACATCCTGGCACCGAACTTCCGTACCATCCAGAAGACGTGGGACCTGACCGGATTCTGGCAGAACACCTACGCCGAAGTGCGCAAGGAACTGCGCGGGCGTTACCCGAAGCACCCCTGGCCCGAAAAAGTTATTTAGAAAAGACAAGGGAGGGGCTCGCACGACTGTTACTCCCTAAGACCCTCCCAACACGTCGAATTCGCCCTAACTTCTTGTTAAAAAATTCAATGGGTGAATACGAACGTGCGCACACCTTCGGTGTGCATAAGACAAGGGAGGGGCTCGCACGACTATTACTCCCTAAAAAAAACGGTTCCCCTTGCGGGCAACCGTCTTGGGGTTGGTTTGGAGTCTTTACTTGAAACTTGCCGTAAGGGTGGTGACCTCGCCCGGATTGAACGTGCGTGTCGCATTCGTATTGCCGTCGCTCCAGCCGGCAAACACTGCACCCGATTTCGGGACCGCCGTCACTGTCACGGGAACATCCCTGAAGAAGTTCACCGTCATGCTAGCCTTATCGAGCGGCAGGTTGTGTACCAGAATTTGGCCAGAACCTTGCACAGACAACGTTGTTTGTGCAGTTTCGCCTAGGCTAAAGTACTGCTTCATCTCGCTCATAATCGTCTGCTGGCGGCTCTGAGCGAAACTCTTTATCTTCTCCAGATTGCTAGACATTGACGAAGCATCGTAATTCCAGAACGAGGCGTCGCCCGAAATTTCGGCCTGGACCTGCGACTGCAATTCATCGATTTGCGCCAGGAGCCTGTCGGCAGCAAAGTTCATAGACAGAAGCACGCAGAAACGGTTGATGAAGGCCTTCTTGAAGTTCTCGTTTCCGAGCAAGCGAATCATGAGAATCGTATGGTCCGAAATCGAGCCGCTCTGCTGGCCACCCTGCTGACCCATGCCCGGCATCATCATGCCACCCATTCCGTTGGTGCCGTTCGGGTTAGTCACGTAGTTGAACACGTTACCGTTCTGCGTATTGTAGCCTACACCAAAACCGAAGTCCACATCGTACAGGAACCATTTCCATTTTGTCTTCTGGCTTGCCACGCGCCATTTTTTCAGGTTATTGTGCGGCCAGTCTCCATTATTCAGGAACATTTCCGCCTGCATGTAGTTCATGTAGTTTTCCACGTCGACCTGCTCGGCAATTTTGTTGTAGTTCGCATCGCTTGAAAGTTCGTTGCTCTGTAGCCAGCTCAGCATATTCTTGTAATCCGTCGCCGAGCCCGCACCCGCCTCGTTACTGGCGTCAACGAGGTCAATGTCGTTCGGGTCGAGCCCGTACTTGGTTTCGTAATAGTATTCGTTGTTGCGTTCACGCAGGTCGTGCAAGCCGTAGTACTTGCCGTTATAGTACACCACCACGTAGCGCCCACGCTGGTAATCTACGCCGAGCCCTTCCGTCATCGAGGTTCCCAGGCGGTCACGCACATAGTCGTCGCCGCTGTTGTTGCCAAAATTCCTGAGCGAGAATGCCTTGAATTTTTTGAGTTCCGGATTATCCGGGAACAGCGGGTACTTGAGACGCTTGCTTCCATACTCCTCGCGGAGCGTCACGGAGAAGGACTTTTTCTCCTTCGCGCGGCTGTACTGGCCCGAAATCTTGTAGTCGCCCATCACGCCGAACGCGGGTGCCTTCGGCGAGCCGGGTTCAAAGAGTTCCACATACACGGGGAGTTCGCGGTTGCTCCAGAAATTCGCGCCGTATTGCGGGTCCATGCCGCTCGCTCCGTTGCCCTTCACATACAAGCCCGAATCCGCGCTGAACATCGAAAGCGGGTCAGTCGTCACGAACATCGTGGCAATGGACGGCATCTGCCCAAAAACATACGTGCGGACAATCTCTTCGCTCGGGTAGCTGCCGTCGACGTAGGTACGGCAACGCAGCACCGTCGTGCCAGAAACATTCAGGGACTGCACCACGGGGGAATTCGCAGTAGCTTCGGCACCGCCCTGCTCGCAGCGCGTGCCCGCCGCAAACGTCACGGAAATCGCCGAGGAATAGAATCCGGAAGGAGGAATGTTCACCTCGCCAGATTCGGCCTGAGCGGCAAACACCTCGCCCACCGCGTTACCGTACGGGGACGGAGCCGCAAAGCCCCACTTACCCGCATTGTCGCGCGACCACGACGCACCTGTCGGCACGGCGGAATAGCGCACGGAATCCAGCACGCCCGTTTCGCTCACCAGGTACAGCACACCACCCTGGTCCTCTGCCTTGAACGTCGTGTGCGGTTCGTGCCCGCGCTTACGCGCGATGTAAGACGTAATCTTGAGCGTCGTAGATTCGCTACCTTCCGTCTCGGTAGCAAACGTCGTGGCAGTCACGTTATTGCGCTTGATGTCGCCCGCATTGTCCGCAAGCCTTACGTAATACACCGCCGAGGAATCGCCCGTGCCGCGAAGGTTCTTGCCGGTCCACGCACTGAGGGCATCGCCCTCCTTGAAGTTCAATCGGATCTTGTGGTTCTTGGTAATGAACCCTCGGACCACGAGCTGGTCGGCATTGCCGGGCTTCGCGCAGGACTTCATCACCACGCGCGTATAGGAGCCCTTGTTCGGGGAAACCTTCACGACTGCGCCAAGTTCACTTGCACCACCCTCGCTGTAACACAGGGAAGACTTGCCCGGCAAGTTTTCTGCATTCGAGGTCGCCGCACCAGCACCGGCTCCGGCACCACCTACGCCAGCACCGCCACCGATGCCACCGCCCATGCCGCCGCCAAAGTCGCCCATGCCGGGGAACGCGCCGAACCCGCCCGTAGAGGATTCGGAACTGCAATCCGTACCCATCATGTTCACGGAATCAGAAGGCGGGATATAGTCCGCATAGTTCTTGCCCGAAAGGAACACCACCATGTGGCCCTTCGCGGGTATCGTCGCATCGCCGAACACCCAGCGACGCGGGAACTTGATGTCGTTACTCAGGGCAATACCCTTGAGGCTCACCGGAGCGTCACTCGTATTGTAGAGTTCGAGCCAGCCGGGATCGTTGCCGTCGTTGTCCTTGAAGTTCGCGTTCGAGGGGGACACCTCCGAAAAGACCACCGGGAAGTTTCCGACAAAGGGAACCGCCGTATCGACAGCGACCATCTGCTGGTCTTCGCCAGGTAGAGGGCCATCGTGAGAACCTTCAGTTTTTTTTGAGGAAGAAGACGCGACAACCACACCGGAACTTGCGCCACCCTGCTGCGGAATTCCGCCTATCGACGAAGAACTCGCAATAACCGGCAGGCCATCATCACCGATGACGAAACCGCTGCTAGAAAGGCCTTCGGCACCCGAATCTGGAGAAACCGGGTCAGTCCCGGAATCGTCGGAGCATGCCACCACGCATGCCAATCCCAAACAAGCCATGCACCAGAAAGAAAAACTCCTGATATGCATACCCTAATTATACCCGCAAAAATGTCGTTTTTCAAGAAAAAACGCGGTTTACAAGCCTTTCGCCGGCCGCAAAAACGGAACATTTCACCCCTTTTTACGCCTCACGGGACTATTCGCCCCAAAAAAGGATATATTAAAGCCATGAAAGTAGCAACTCTCCTCTTTTTGACAATCGCGGGCGCATGCGTGGCAAACGCAGAACCGCTGTTCATCGGCTATTACCCCGACTGGGGAAAGTGGCACAAGCCCGCCTACACCGTAGACAAGGTGCCGTACGAAAAGCTGACTCACGTGCTGTGGAGCTTTATCACTCCGGATACCGACGGAAGTTTGCGTGGCGATGCCGCAGACGACCCGAGCGCCCTCGACGAGATGGTTACACTCGGGCATGCCGCAGGGACAAAGGTCATCGTCTCGCTCGGCGGTGGCGGACAGAGTGAAAACTTCGTGCCCGTCGCATCGGACGACGCGCTCCGTCAAAAGTTTATCGCGAACCTCGTGAAGTTCGTTGCCGACCACAACCTGGACGGCCTCGACATGGACTGGGAATGGGAATACAATCCCGTGCCCGACGCCGACACCATCGCCTACAACAAGCTGCTCACGGAACTCCGCGCAGCACTGCCCCAAGGCAAGACCCTCTCGGCAGCACTCCCCTGCTCACAATATTACGGGAAATACTTCACGCCCGAAGTCCTCGTGAAAAACCTGGACTGGTTCGGGTTCATGACCTACGACATCACCGGCGACTGGGACGAAAAAGCCATGTTCGATTCGCCGCTCTACCCGCACGATGGTTACACCACCTGGTCGTGGGAACAGACCCGCGACTACTGGAAAAAACGTGGAGTCCCCACCGAAAAGATGGTATTCGGTATTCCCTCGTTCGGGTTTGAATTCAAGGGAGCGACAGGCCCCGGCACCGATTTTACCAAGGGAACCGCCAAGCAAGTCCCGTACAAGGATATTGTCGCGAACACCGAATGGGAATTCTTCTTTGACAGCGTCTCCGTGTCACCTTACGGTGTTTCAAGTACCGGATACGTGACCTTCGAAGACCCGCATTCCTCTGCCGTCAAGAGCCGCTGGGTCAAGGATAACGGCTACGCGGGCATCATGGTGTGGGAAGTCTCGCACGACTACATCGAAGGCACCGGGAACCCGATTCTCGACAGCATCGCGGTAGTTTTGCGCGACGGTTCAACCGACGCAATTCCATACGCCCGCAAGGTCCGCACTAGCTCACAGCCCCGGGCGCAGGGCGTTACAGGCAAGCAGGTGGACGCCCTCGGGAAGAGCGTGAAGGGCAAGCCGAAGTTTATCCGTGTTTTCGAACCGTAAAAGACCCGTTTTTTTACTTGACTTTACGCAAATTCTGTATTAGATTAATAACATCGGGTCTTTTCCCGAAAGGTGTGTGGATTATATGGTGAAAAAATATCTCGCGGGCGCCGCCCCCGTTATCACAACTGCGGCATTGGCAACAGGATTGCTTGCCGCAATGTCATTCGCGGCGGACCGTTCCGTCGCCCTCAACAAAGAAATCGAGACTCTCGAGCCCATGAAAGGCATCGTGTTCTGGCCCGACCAGGCAAAAGACCAGAAGGATTTGCAAAAATCCATTTCGCTCGAATTCTCGTACTGCCTCCCCTGCGCCGTGGTGAAGGGCAAGACCGACGACAAGATTGACTACGACTGGAGCAGTTTCGAAAAGATGCTCGACGATATCGCGAGCCGCGGGCACCAGGCCATCGTGCGTTTCCGCATCGAGTACCCGAGCGCGACCATCACGAACGCATCGGGCTGCACCGAGAAGGTGAAGGGCGCCACCGCAGTCCCCAACTACATCAAGGCGAACAAGTCATACACCGAGACGTATTCCGAAGACCCGGGCGGCGACGGCCCCACCTATTATGCCGACTGGAGCAACAAGGAACTCCTGTGGTTCTACAAGCAGTTCTACACCGACTTTGCCGCGAAATACGACAACGACCCGCGTATCGCATTCGTGCAGGCGGGTTTCGGGCACTGGGGCGAATACCATATCTACGGCACCAAGCTCAATTTCGGAGTCAACTTCGCCACCAAGGATTACCAAGCCGAATTCCTGACGCATCTTGATAGTTTGTTCAAAGAGACCCCGTGGAGCATCTCCATCGATGCGGCAGACAACAACTACACGCCCGTCGCAGGCAACAAGACCTTGCTCGGGCTCAATTTCGGGTTATTCGACGACTCGTTCATGCACAAGGAACACGACATTTCGCAGGGCAACGGCGACAACGAGCGTAACTGGCGCGACCTGGGTACGGACCGCTGGAAAACGGCTCCCGGAGGCGGCGAAGTCAGTTACTACACCGAAAAAGACCAGCACGAATTCCTGAACCCCGCCGGTCTCTACGGCGTCACCTGGGAAGATGCCGCCGCCAAGTACCACATGACGTATGTAATCGGCAACGATGCACCCGAAGGCAGTTACGCCACCAAGGAGCGCGTGTACGAGGCCAGTTCCTATGCGGGCTACAAGTTCGAAATCACGGGCTATGCGGTCAACAAGATTTCTGCCGCCGTCCGCGTAAAAAACATCGGCATTGCACCGCTGTACCACAACGCCTACGTGACCGTGAACGGCGTTCGCAGCGAGAAATCGCTCAAGGGCATCCTCCCCGGTGAAGAAGCGACCTTCACCGTCGCGGGCCTCACAATCGGCGATAGCGAAACGCCCGAGCCCACCATCACCGGCGACAAGCTTTTGAAAGACGCGACCATTCCCTACAAGGCAAACCTCAGCGCCAGCGCCGAAGTCATCGCAGGCCTACTAGACGAAAACGGAACCACCGGCATTGCGGGCGCGCGCAGTTTAAGACCCGATAAAGGCAAAGCCACAAGCAGCCTCGGCAAAGCCCGCGCCAAAACCGACTTGAAGGGCCGCAACGTCCCGAGCAAAGCCGCACACGGGGCGTATTACCCCGTTACAAAGCGCTAGTTCTTTGCACAAAAAAAGAGTCGGATATCTTTTACCGCATCACTAACCACTTTTTCTATCTTGGCGCCCCTTTGGGGCGCATTTAGTACGGCTCGGCCATGTCAAAGCAATGAATTGCTTTGACGTCTGCGACGTCCGTGGCTACGGCTCGAAAATGCAAAAACAAGTTTTTTGCGCTTTCTCGCCTTGCACACTTTTGCCGCGGCACTCGCCTTTTTCTAAATTTGTGCCCACTATGGAAACTCGTTACAATTCTAAAGATGTGGAAGCCCGATGGCATAAGACCTGGGCTGAGAATAACAGTTTTGCACCCAGCGGAAAGGGCGAACCGTTCTCGGTCGTGATTCCGCCCCCGAACGTTACCGGCGCGCTCCATCTGGGACACGCGCTCAACGATACGCTCCAGGACATTTTGGTACGCTACCGCCGTAAGACGGGCCGCGACACGCTGTGGATTCCGGGTACGGACCACGCCGGTATCGCCACGCAGGCAGTCGTCGAAAAGCGCCTTTTCCAGGACGAACACAAGACCCGCCACGACATTGGCCGCGACGCCCTGGTGGAACGCATCTGGAAATGGAAGGACGAATACGAAGCCCGCATCACCCGCCAGCTCAAGAGCCTCGGCGTCAGCTGCGACTGGAGCCGCCAGCGCTTCACGCTCGACCCGGTCTGCGCCAAGGCCGTGCGTCACGCCTTCTTCAACCTGTTCAAGAAGGGCCTCATCTACCGCGGCAAGCGCCTGGTGAACTGGGATACCAAGCTCCAGACCGCCGTCGCCGACGACGAAATCTACTACGAGACCGTGAAGGGCCACTTCTGGACGTTCAAGTACCCCCTGGCCGACGGTTCGGGATTTATCCCCGTTTCGACGACCCGTCCGGAAACCATCATGGGCGATACGGCCCTCGCCGTGCACCCGAACGACGAACGCTACGCGCAGTTCATCGGCAAGATGCTGAAGGTGCCGTTCGTTGACCGCGAAATCCCGGTGATTGCCGACGCCATCTTGGTGGACAAGGACTTCGGTACGGGTTCCGTGAAGGTGACGCCCGCACACGACCCGAACGACTATGCGACGGGCCTGCGTCACAAGCTCCCGATGATCAACATCATGAACGATGACGGCAGCCTGAACGAGAACGCCGGCAAGTTCCAGGGTCTCAAGGGCCAGGCCGCACGCGACGCCGTGGTGGCAGGTCTCGAAGAACTCGGACTCCTCATCAAGGTGGAAGACCACGAAATGGACGTGGGCCACTCCGACCGTTCCAAGACAGTGATCGAGCCGTACCTCAGCGACCAGTGGTTCGTGAAGATGGACATGCTCGCCGAAAACGCGATGAACGCTGTGAAGTCGGGCGAAATCAAGATTATCCCGGAACGCTACGCCAACAAGTATCTGGACTGGCTCGCCGAAAAGCGCGACTGGTGCATCAGCCGTCAGCTCTGGTGGGGCCACCGCATTCCTATCTGGCACACGGACGCTAGCGAAGACGAATTGAAGGCCGCATTTGCCGGCCGCGACGACATCTACTTTTACAAGGCCGAAAACGGCGGCTACCTCGTGTGCAGCCAGGAAGAAGACCTCAAGGAAGACGCCGTTCCGGGTCACGAACTCAAGCAGGAAGAAGACGTGCTCGACACGTGGTTCTCCAGTGGCTTGTGGCCGCATTCTACCATGGGCTGGCCGGAAAACACCGACACGCTCAAGCGCTACTACCCCACCAGCGTGCTCGTGACAAGCCGCGACATCATTACGCTGTGGGTCGCCCGCATGGTGCTCTTTAGCCAAGAGAATATGGGCACGGTCCCGTTCCACACGGTGTACATCCACCCGAAGATTTTGGACGGCAATGGCCAGACCATGAGCAAGTCCAAGGGCAACGGCGTGGACCCGATGGATATCGAAGAGAAGTACGGTACCGACGCTCTGCGTTTTGTGATGGCAAGCCTCTGCACCGACAACCAGGACGTGCGCCTGCCGGTGAAGAAGGAAAAGCAGCCGGATGGCCGCGAAATCAACACCAGCGAAAAGTTCGAAATCGGCCGTAACTTCAGCAACAAGCTGTGGAACGCCTGCCGCTTCCTTTACCCGCAGCTCGAACAGGCCAAGATCAAAGTCAATCCCAAGTCCCCGTGGTATGACGCTAATTTGTTGAAAATTGAAGATTATTGGATCCTCAGTCGTCTAAACACGACCATCAAGGACGCCACCCGCATGCTCGAAGAATACCACTTCGCAGAACTAGCAGGTTTCCTTTATCGCTTCGTTTGGGACGATGTATGTTCTAATTATCTGGAAATAAAAAAATCCGTCATTAATTCTGAACAGCTTACAGATGAAAAAAAGAATGCTATGACTATTTTAAGTCATGTACTTAAGAACGTCATAGATTTATTGCACCCAGTAATGCCGTTCATCACCGAAGAACTCAACAGTATTCTGTTCCCTGAAGATGAGATGGTTATTAGTCGTCCTTGGCCCAAGGCCGACAAAAGCCTTATCAACTTGGACATCGAAAAATCATTCGACAGAGCCTTTGCTGTTGTCGAAGCCGTTCGTGGTGTCAGGGGACGCTACAATGTAAGTCCGTCAACCAAATTGTCGGCTATTATTTCTATCGATGAAGCCCCTGCGTTTGACGGTAAAGAATATGATGTGGTTACAGCATACAACGACAGCAAGGCTATCATTACAGAATTGAGTGGTCTGGAAAAATTCGATGTCGCTGTAAAAGCACCCAAGCCTAAATTCAGTGCTTCGGCGGTGATACCCAACGGAGAACTTTTCATTCCTCTTGAAGGCATTCTCGATCCAACTGCGGAGATTACCCGCCTTGAAAAAGAAATTGAAAAGGCAAAAGCTTTCGCGGCTTCTATTGAGCGTAAGTTGTCAAATGAAAAATTTGTCAACGGAGCTCCGGAAGCGGTGGTAAATGCTGAAAGGACAAAGCTTGCAACGCAGCAAGACATCATTGCGAAAAACGAGGCGGCGTTGAAGGAACTGCGCTAACTCACGTCATTGCGAGGCTCCGCAAGGAGCTGTGGCAATCCATTTTAAAGAGGTGCCCCACGCGGGCACCTCTTTTTAATTCAATCAGAGTCAATCGAATGTGGCAGGATTGGCTGCAGAATATGCGCCCATTTTAATGTTGGGAGCCAATGCCCTTGTTCTTTATAAACATCTGGCCAGAAGAGGATGGATTTGGACATATATAACCTTTTTTTTAATCTATTTACCATTAATTAGAATGATTCTCGCACTTCAGGGGGGACATCATAAAGACTGCTGAGTCGTTTAACATAACAAAGTGCATCTACTGTTCTATATAACGAATAATAATTCTCGTTGTATTGATAATAGTAATAACGCTTTGGGAAGTCACGATCTTCGTAAGATTTCCATCCAAAATCGGTTATTCTCGATGGATCGATTTCATTACAACTGCAATAAACGAATGTATTTCCACTTTTTTCCGGTTTCCAACTATCAATACATAAATCAGGATATATGAAATTTTCCACAACAACAGAGCGGTCTTCATACATGTACTCACGAGCCGTTTGGACCATGCAGGAGTTTAATAAGAGGGTAGCATAAGCTACTATATTCATTGCGCAACCCCCAAAAGGTAAAACAATGGCAAAAATCAACTATAGCTCCGAGACAAGGGAACAGGTCATCAAGCTGGTCCTGAAAGGCGAAAAGTCAGCAAACCAAATAGCCAAGGAACTCGGAATCGGGCCCAATACAGTCGGTCGGTGGGTAAACGAGTACCGCAAGGAACACAACCTGCCGAGCTACCGCGAGGAACGGCGAATCCGCAAGGTGTCCGTCGAGGAACTCGCCGCCAAGAACAGGGAACTGGAAAAACTCCTGAAGAAGCGTGAAAAGGAGCTTGCGGACGAGAAGGAGACGGTAGAGATCCTAAAAAAATCCCTGCACATCTTTATGCGACCACACGACTGAAATGCGAGGCGATACACGTGAACCGCAAGAAATACTCAGTCAGGAAGATGTGCAGAGCCCTAGGAATACCGCAGTGTTCCTACTACCAGTGGTCGCGCCAGCAGGAAAAACGTGCCGAGAAGAAGGCCCGCGAAGAACGGCTTGTCCAGAAGGTCCGCGACACCTTCGAAGAAAACCACCGCGTGTACGGTTGCCCGAAGATGCAGGCGGCACTCCATGACAAGGGTGACGAGGTAAAGGTGTGGAAACTGCGCCGCATCATGCGCGAGAACGGTCTCTATCCGGTCACGCTCAAGAAATGGAAACCCTACCGCAAGGGCAAATGTGACTCCATGTACAGCGAGAACCTGGTGCAGCGGAAGTTCGATCCCGACAGTCTGAACGCCGTCTGGGCCGGCGACATCACCTACGTCAAGACTACGCTTGGCTGGGTGTACCTTGCCGTGGTACTTGACCTATGCAACAAGGAGGCGGTGGGTTATGCCGTGAGCAAGAACATCGACACGGAACTTGTCAAGCGCGCGTTGTCCAATGCCATCATGCAACGCGGCCATCACGACGGACTAATCTTCCATTCCGACCGTGGCGTGCAGTACAGCAGCATGGGCTACCGCACGATGCTCTCGGAGAATGGGATAACGCCCTCGATGAGCGCCCCGGGCTGCCCCTACGACAACGCCTGCATGGAAAGCTTCTTCGCAAGCTTCAAGAAGGAGATGGCCTACAGGCGAGACTTCAAGGACATCGAAGACGTGCGGGAGGCCGTTTTCAGGTACATCGAGCTGTTCTACAACCGGAAACGGCTCCATAGTTCGCTCGGTTACATGACACCGGTGGAATATAGGCTGTCAAAACAGGCTGCCTAGACCACAAGGGTATACCACTTAACAAGAAAAAAGGATATATTTTAACTTAACCGGTAATGAATATGGTTGTTCATGAACCCACTATTAAAAAAACTACAAATCCAGTTTCTTGCACGGAAGCAATCAAAGAACCTTGTGAATATGATAAAGTCACTAATACAGTAGAGTCTATGTTGACATTTTTTTTATAATTATATAAATCTACCGACACTGTTGCTTGTTCAAAGCCATTTGCAACAAGTAAATTTGAATATTCGGTTGCCTGTTCAACAGACATTGTTGCATTTGCCTGACAACCTCCACCAAAGGCATCTGTGTAAGAAATTAATGAATATTCAGGCAAATAAGCATTCGCCAAAGAACATGTGGATGTTGATGGATTTGTTGGATTGAGCGAATTTATTGAATCGGCTCCGCTGCCGGAATCAGAAGAACAGGCAGCAATCAAAAATGAAGATATACCAAAAATAGTTGAAAAGATATTCCTTCTCATAATAACTCCTTAGTTAAATCTTACTGTAAATATACACTTAGATTACATAAAAAGGAATCTCTTTCTAGCAAGCAAAGTTTCAAAAAGCCCCCTTAAAGCCATACAAACGGGCGATTTCAAGGTGATTGTTACCTTGAGAAATGTTGACACGCCGTTTTTGAGCGTTATGTAGTCATCTACCGCATTCAAGAAAACGAACTAATCCTGGAAATGGTCCGCATGGGAACTCATTCGGACTTGTTTAAGAAGTAACTTTTGCGTTAGGGATAGTGACCCCTTGGGGCGGCGCTGTGGCGCCGTTTTAGCAGGTGAGCGGCGAGCGGAGCGATGACGATTACCGCTAAAATATAGCCCGACCTGCACGGGTAGTGCGGGGAACGCCCAAATAAAGAGAGCTCGCCGGGTTCCTGTACCGCTTCGTGTGGGACGACGTCTGCTCCAGCTATCTTGAAATCAAGAAGGCCGTGATCAACAGCGAAACGCTCACCGCCGAAAAGAAGAACGCCATGGCCATCCTCAGCTACGTGCTGAAGAACGTGCTTGACTTGCTCCACCCGGTGATGCCGTTCATTACCGAAGAGCTCAACAGCATCCTGTTCCAGGGCAGTGAAATGGTCATCAGCCGCGCATGGCCCAAGGCCGACGAATCGCTCATCGACGGGTCGATCGAAGCAGCATTCGACCAGGCATTTGCCGTGGTGGAAAGCGTGCGTGGCGTGCGTGGTCGCTACAACGTGAGCCCCGCTACCAAGCTGAACGCCGTGGTGAGCGTCGATGACGCCGCAACGGAAGCAAGCGTGAAGGACTGCATGGCAATCATCACCGAACTTTCGGGACTTGCCGACTTGAGCGTTGCCGTGAAGGCCGCCAAGCCGAAGTTCAGCGCCAGCGCCGTGGTTCCCGGTGGCGAACTCTACATCCCACTGGAAGGCATCCTCGACCCGGCTGCAGAAATCGCTCGCCTGGAAAAAGAGATTGAAAAGGCCAAGGCATTCGCCGCTTCGATTGAGAAAAAGCTTTCTAACCAGAAGTTCGTCAGCGGAGCTCCCGAAGCCGTGGTGAACGCCGAGCGCACCAAGCTCGCAACGCAGCAGGATATCATTGCTAAGAATGAGGCTGCGCTGAAGGAACTGAAGTGACAAAAGCCGCAAAAGCGGAGTCGAAAGATCAAATAAGATTTAAGCCTCGGCCATGCGCCGAGGCTTTTTTATATAAAAGACGCCCGACAGAGCTTGTTCTGAGCAAGCCGATAGGGCGGGCATGACAAAGCGCTATTCTGCGTCAGTCTTCTTGCTGAACTTGTTCACCACGTCGGGGACGATGTCCATGACCTTCGACACTAGCGAGCTATCCTTGCTGATGGGCATGATGCGCACGTCGTCGCCCTTGATGACGAGGAACGCTACCGGTTCGACCGAGGCGCCACCACCGGAAGCGGAGGTGTCACCCTTGGACTGGTGGCCGCCAAAGCCGAAGCCGACAGACACGCGGCTCACAGGCACGACCGTAGATTCACCGGCCTGGATAGGTTTTCCGATAACAGTCTCCGCCTGCGTGATGAAACGGAGCTTTTCCAAAAGAGTTTCTGCAAGTTTTTCGATAGCCATGATTTTAATATAGTTTAAAGACGATAGACGAAAGACGAAAGACGATAGATTTTATTGAAAAAAACACCATTTTTCGTTTCTTTCGTCTTTAGTCTATAGCCGCGCAGCGGCGTTCTTTCGTCTAATCAATAGCGGGCCTCGTAAACGCGGTCGCTTGCGGTAAAAAAGCGGCGTTCCAGGTCGAACCAGCTGAGGTACCCCCAAACAACCACCACTCGACCGCCCGGCAGGTGCGTCGCCATCCCGTTTACGCCCTCACCCACGTTAAAGTACGAGACCTCGACATCCCGTGCGATTCCCTGCGGCGTAACCGGCTTCAACTGGGCTGCCCACTGGCGGTAGACATCGTCTTCCACCTGCTCCCAACTGCGGGCCACGCTCCACTGCAGGTTCGCATCGCGGTAACTTTGCACCAGCACGGGGAAAAACGACTTGAGCCCGAGAAAATTCTGCGTTTGGATAGACGTGCGGTTCGCATCGCGGTGCTCGAATGGCAAACTCAGGAATTCTTGCGGGAACCCCCCGTGATAGCCCGGGAAACCGCGCACGTAGTTTTCCAGGTCTATGCGTTCGTACCTGCGGAAACTGTCGTGCGTGAAGATGAATATGCGGGCATCGGAACGGATACTTTGTTCAAGATGCTCCCCGCGGAGAATCGGGGTTATACCCTGGAAGCGCCCGCTGTTGATGTAGTAGTCCATCGCGTACACGTCACTCTTGAATTCGAGAATCGTCACGTCGAGCGTATCGCCCACCATCATGGGGTAGCGCATATCAATACGCTTCTGCAGTGCCGCGATATGTTCGCCCGCCGGAGTTTCGTTCTCGCGGACCTCAATCGGGCGCACGCCCTTGTAGAGAATTGCCGTATGGTCCACAGGCGGTTCGGGTTCCTTTTCGCACCCGAGCAGCCCGAACGTTACCGCACTCAAGGCGAGCGTGGCGGCTATGCGGGCAACCCCCGCAATATGGCAAAAACGTTCCGGCATACTCCTAAAATTTAGCATTGATTACCTTGAACGTCGGGTGGCATAATCGCAATATTCATAGAGCGGGCACTTGGCACAGCGCTTGGTGCGCTCGCGACAGACAAAATCATCTGCCCCCGCCTCCAGGAAAAACTGCAGGGAATGTGCCACCGTGTACGGGACCTCGGGGCAAAGCGCCTTGCCGTACACATCCATGAGCTTCTGTTTCTGTGCAGGAGCGAGGTCGGCAAACCCTTCTTCGCGGGCGGGGCTGAACATGGCAAGGAACCGGCGGGCACCCATCGTCAAGGGAAGCGGGGGGAGCCCATGCAAGGCCTTCCTCGCGCTGCCTTCCGGCATGCGACACTGCACGCCAAGCCCGAGCGGTTCTGCCGACACGATGCGGTAAATCGCGGCACAGGCCTTCGGGCGGACGGCCGCCTTCCCCATGAAGTAAATTTCACCGAGGTCGCGCCACATTTCTTCGGGAGAGCGTTCGCGCGCCCAGGCAACCAGGTCCGGATGGTGCCGCACAAACAGGCCCACGCTCCAGAAGATTCCCGCGACATGCTCGAACATGCTCCAGTCCCTGCTTTCGAACGTGTGTTCGACCACATCGTTTATCGCACCCGCCGCAGGTACCGGGAGAGTCCAGAGTTTTTCTTCCGGGAAGGCTTCGTAGAAGGCGGAAAGCAGCCTCATGATTTCGGGAATGTCCCTGTCCTGGTAAATCGCCGTCCCGAATAGCACCCAGGCGACTTGCGCCGTCTTGCTTTGGGCGCGCGAGGCTACAGCGACAACCGGGTCAGGCAAGTGCGAAAAACCGCAGATAAACTTGCGGATCGCATCGACCAACGCAGGTTCATCCTGCATGAATCGCTTTACCGAAACCATCTACCCCACCGCAATATCGCTAAAGGGCCTCGCCCACCTTGACCGCCTGGCCAAGCCGCGAAGTAAACAGTTCCGGGTGACGTTCATGGATCTTCTTGTCGACAACGAGAATCACGGTACTGCCCATCTCGAAACGGCCCAGTTCACCGCCCTTCTCGAAGGTAACCTTCGTGCTCGGGACCCAGTCAAAGCGCTTGCAATCCCTGGGAAGCCTGCCCGCATTCACAAGCAGTTCATCGCTATAAACGACACCGATGCGGCCCACGTTCGTGGCCCCCACCTTCACCACGAGAATCTCGGAACCGTCCTCAAGGCGGATACGGCTCGTAAGACGCTCGTTAATGCAGAAGAGCCCTTCCACGCGTTCGACACTCCCCACATTCACCGGCCAGAGCGTGCCCGGGCAGTAGGCGGCATCCACGAGTTCACCCTTCACGGGGCTATGGATGCGGTGGTAGTTGAACGGAGCGAGGTAGATCGTCGCGAAGGCACCGCCCTCGAAACGTTTCGCCATTGCATCGTCACGGAGCAGGTCCTTGAGCGTGTAGTACTTGCCCTTCGCCTGGATCAGTTTCTGGTTCTCGTCGAACACTCCTGTCTGCGATAGCACGCCATCGACCGGAGAGACAATCTCGCTATCGGCAATCGGGCGCGCACCGGGCTTGAGCCTGCGGATAAAAAGTTCACCGAGGTTGCGGTAATGGCTCAGTGGATACTCGGCTTCGGACATATCCAGCTTGTAGTAGTTGGCAAAAACGTTGCGCAGGGCCTTCGACACAAAGGGAATGCGGAGGCGCGTGACAATACCGAAGGCACGGCTCGCGGCGTTCTTCGGCAGGAGTTTCATAAAGACGTAGAAGGGAGTATTCATATTTCTAAAATTAGTAATTAGTCATTAGTCAATGGTCAATCGTTTCTTATAATCGCGCCGAAGGCGCCATATCTTAATCTAATAGCCAATGACTAGGAACCAGTAACTAGATTAGTGGTTTTCCAGTTTGTTCACGTCGGTGCTGAACATTTTCCAAAGGCGCGAAGCAAACGGGGACGCCCATTCCTTTTCGGGAGCGACACGGCTTGTCGTTTCGGCGGTAAATTCAGAATACACGAGGAATACAAGTTCACCATAGCGGGCATCCCACATGCACCAGAGAATCTTCCAGGTGAATCCGCCGCTCTTGCCCAGGTCAGGGAGCATTTCCACATCGAGACGTACGGGCATCGTGATGTAGCGCAGTTCGTACCGGGCGGCGACATCGTTCAGCAAGTTCTTGAATGCGGCGGGCAGTTCGCGGGTCAGCGTCTGTTCCACCCCGTCACGGGAAACCCACGGTTCCAAATTCGAAAGCGCCTTCCCCTCGACAAACTCGCTCTTCAGGAACTTGACCGACAGCGTATCTATGTAAAGGGAATCCGCTTCGGGGAGTCGCATGCCGGGCAAAAGCAGTTCACGGCGCATTTTCGGGAAAGCCTTCATGAACAGGGAATCCTCGACGCGCGCGAGGTCAAAATCGAGGGCATCCGCGCTGAAGCTATGGCACATGCGGCACTTTTCGGGTTGAAGCGCCTTCACCCTGAGCGTCGGGAGCACGCCCACCACCGCAGAGGAATCCAAGCGGGAATACGCCTCGCGGTTCCATTCCCGGTAAGATTTCTCATCGCTTATCTTGAGTTCAATTTCGCCGCGGGCCCCGCATTCCTCGCACGGAGCGTCGCGCATGCCGGAATCCCCGCCCGCAGAGCCCCCGCGGGCATCATCGCGCAGGCCTGCACAGGAAACAAGCCATGCGGCAACAAAAATCAGGGATATTTCAAGAAGGGTTTTCACGCTCTGCAATCTATAAAAAAGTCGCATGAACCGTCAAGAAGAAGTCGCGGGATTGGCAAGGAGATCCCCACCTTGGTGGCCACGCGCACTAAACAACAAGTTGTTAAGTGCTGTCCGCCCGCCTTCGCGGGGATGACAAAGAAATTTCTCAAACAAAGAACTTCTGGATGACCGCATTCTTGTGCGTCACCGTGAGGGCCAGCCGCAAGAGCACCGCCGCCTTCTGCGGCGGGAGCGTCCCTGCGCAGATGCATCCGGGAGCAAGACGTTCGTTGAGCGTCACTACCCCATGATGCGTGCGGCTCGCAATCACGACAGGAATATCAATCTCCCTGAGGGCTTCTGCCCAGGAGAGGCTGAACTCGCCCGAGCCCGCACCCGCAACCACGAGCCCGTCGGAAACGCATGCGGCATACTTGAGCACCTTCGGGTTCGCATCTACGTTAAAGTACACGATATTCACCTGCGGGAGGCATTCCTGACAAGAGATGTCAAAGAAGTTCCTTTCGGCAGGGGCGTTCAGGACTGCGCCAAATCCCGGAGCATCCACCCCCATGGCGTTCAGCGCGCTCGCGCTGCACTTCTGCACGCCACGCGCATCGAAGAGTTCCCCCGCAAAATAGACCCACACCTTGTTCGCGGGCTTGTCGTCATCGACGGCGAAACCCACCGCCACGCGCACCGCCCCGAGCAGGTTCGAGGGCCCGTCCGGGTTCTTCGCCGTCGCGGGCTTCATCGAGCCCGTAAAGATTACCGCCTTCTCGCACCTCACAGTAAGGCTCACGAAGTACGCGGTCTCGTCCATCGTGTCTGTCCCGTGGGTAACGACAATCCCGTCTACGGTGTCATCTTCCTGCAGTTCAGCAATGCGCCGGGAAAGCGCAATCCATATTTTGTCTGTAATATCGTCGGAATTCACGTTACAGACCTGCTCGGCAACCACGTCGGCATATTCCGCAAGTTCCGGAACCGAGGCCACCAGCGCCTCGCCCGAAATCTGGCCCGACACGTAGCCCGAATCCTTGCCCGCCTCGCCCACGCCGGCAATCGTGCCGCCCGTGGCAAGTACCACAATACGTTTTTTCGCCATCACCTTACCTCGTCGAGCAACTGCGCAGCCGTTACCCCGTAAAACTTCTGGAGAGCCTCTTCGTCGCCCATCTTGTGCATGCTCTGGATAAAGTCCCTGAAATACACGAAACTCGCATTGCGTGCAAGCAGGCGTTCCACCATGCGCTGCGAATACCAGTACAGCCGTTCCGCATTGTCGCTCCGGCTTTCCTTCACGAAGGGCGCCGTCAGCGCATCGAGTGTCGGCGCCGCCCCTTCCGGCCTCGGGAGCGCGGTTCGCGAGGCATCGACTACCTGCGCAATGCCCTCGTTTACCCAGAAAGGCACGTGGCTGCGCGTCATCGCCCGAATAAAGGCGTGCGTGAGTTCGTGGAAAAGTACCGGCCTGTAGAGCTCGCGGTACTGCATCATTCCCACGGGAATGCGGAGTTTCCCGTCGAATATCGCCCCCACCCACTCGGGTCGCGGGCCCATTCCCTGATACTCGCTCGACCTGTACAGCACCAGGTGCATCTTGTTTTCGGGCCTAAAGTCAAACAGGTGGCAAAGCGAATCGTAGGCGACCTCGAGCACCGCGAGAGCCTCCATCACGTCGATCTTCGAGAGATTCCCCTCGAACTCCACGCGAAAATGCATGGATCGTTCAATTCCGAGTTCGGCCATTTCCTTCAGGAGCGCCCCTGACTTTTCGTGCAAGAACTTGAGATCTTCGCTTGTGTACCCGAGGCTTTCCACATACGCACGGCAATCCTCGTAACGCTCCTGCTCGTAAAGGATGCCCGCCAGGTGCAGCTGCAGGTTCCTGTCATCCGGAGTCTCGGCAAGCAGGGCGCGAACGCCCTTTTCGGCACAGTTCCAGTCCGCCATTTCCAGACATCCTGTGACCTCCGTCACAAGCGCCTCGTGCCTGTCGAAAGCCTCTTTTTCGCCCTTTTTGACCAAAAAGACCTTTACCGCAAAAGCCGCAACAAGTATTGACAAAAAGGTAACGATATAATTCTTCATAACTGGGAATCCGCTCATATCAAATTATATATTTTTTTACAAATACGGGGCAAGAACAATGCCAACTATATACGATTATACAGACTACCGCGACGCCATTCGGGACTTCTACCTCGAAAAGAAGAAGAGTAACAGCAAGTACTCCTATAGCGTGCTCGGGCTTGCCATTGGCTTGAACGCAAGCCATGTGTTCTGCGTCGTGGAAAAGAAGCGGAACCTGCCCGTCCGTTGCGTCCCCGCCATCAAGAAGCTCCTCGGCCTCACGGGCCGCGCCGCGCAGTACTTTGACCTGCTGCTCGCCGCCACCCGCACCAAGTCCGAAAAGACCCGCGAAGAAATCCTCGCGAAGGCAAGCCTGCTGCGCGACGTGAAGAAGCACTACCTGCAAGAGAAGGAACAGAAGTACCTCAGCGACTGGTGGACCCCCGTCATTCGCGCCCTTATCGAAGTAAACCAGGGCAGAATCAACGCCCAGGAAATCGCCGAGACTCTCGAGCCCAACATCGGCGTCGAGAGCGTACAGGAAAGCATAGACCTCCTAAACGAACTGGGTTTCATCCAGCCGCTCGGAAACGGGCTCGTGAAGCTTGCCGACGCCCATATCAACATTTCGGGCGAGGAACGCGCCCAGGCCATCCGGAAATTCCAGGCAAATGTGATGCAAATCGGCGCCCGTTCCTTGAACGCGATACCCCCTGCGGACAGAGATATTTCTACACTTACAATGGCAGTTGACCAAAAGGGATTTGAAGATATCAAGAATATGATCCAGGAATTCCGGAAGGAAGTGCAGGTACGGGTAGACAAGTGCGGTAAGCCGACACGCGTCCTGCAGATGAACCTTGCATTATTCCCGGTCGCATTCAACAAGAAGAAATAGTAACCATGAACGCCTTGTATAAAACACTTGTACTTGCTCCGTTCGCGTTGTTCTGTGCGTGCACCAATTCCGGTACCGCCGGCAGCACCACCGAAACGGAAAACGCCATCGCACGCGGTGACGGTACGGTTACTATTCGCCTGAACGATGCCGCCAGGGCTGCATACAGGGTTCTCCCCAACAGTTTTGTCGCCGATACGGCCGGGACCCCCGTCCCCGACAGCGCCTATACCTACATGGGCGAAACAGACTCCGCCGGGAGCATCCTTATCAAGGACCACCTCGAAGGCTCGTTCACCATAGAGATTGAAAAAGGCGATTCCGCCATTGCGTTCCAGTACACGCTGAGCAAGGAAAACAAGGAATTCGCCGTCAAGAGTGCGAAACTTACCGCAAGGGGCGCCGTAATGGGAGCCGTTTCCGTTCCTGAAAATGCTCCGCACGCCTGGGTGCATGTGCCGGGTGTCGGCAGGGTCGTCAAGACCGACACGCTCGGGAACTTCCTCATTGAAGGCCTCCCCACGGGCAAGCTCTCGATTGTCTCCTGGAACGTGCAGACGCAAGACACGATTGCGGAAACCTCCGTCGAGGTTCCGGCGAAGGACACCCTCGACCTGGGGCATATCCTCGCCCCGGGCGAAACAATCAACAAGCAGTCCATGTCCGTGAAGGCAAGCGGAATCATTTCCAGCTGGATGAAGCCGGTGAGCATACCCTCCGTGATGACCCTCAGGCTCGATTCCAGCAATTTCGACTTTGCAAGCGCGAAGGGCGACGGGAGCGACGTGCACCTGCTAGACAAGGACGGCAACGAAGTGCCGATGCAGGTTGACTTCTGGGATTCCACTCGCCAGAGCGCGGCTATTTTCGTGCGGCTCGAAACCCAGAAGGATACATCTGCCACATGGACTCTGGAATGGGGCGACCCGTATGCCAAGCCTCAGGAACAGGTGGATGTCTGGAAATCCGTTAGCGACTCGCTCAAGTACGCCCTCAATTCCGTGGAATTTTTCAACTTCGACAGCAAGGCTATCGTAAACGACCTGCCCTCCCCGCTCAAGAAGTACGACTGGTACGTGCAGTTGCATACGGTCGACACGCTTTCTGACTCGGTGACGGTCAAGACCCTCACCCCCGCAAGTTTCTTGCAGGCCGATACCAAGGGGCGTCCGGGAACGGTAGCACATATCGAGTACACTGCCGACTATCCAGACTACATCGTGTTCGGGACCCGCGTTGCACAACACACGCACGACTGGGGCCGCATGGATTCGCTGGTCGTATGGCTCCGTGGGGATGGCGACTACGAGATTATTCTCGAGAACCTTATCGACAGCCTGAACTACAAGGCATCGCACAAGGGCAAGTTGAGCAGCAGTTGGGAACGCATCACGCTCAAGCCCAAGGATTTCGACTATGTCCAGCGCGATTACCACGGATGGGAAGCGGCCCGCGACAAGATAACGCACTTCACGATTTTCGCCTACAATGGCTCGGAAATCTGGATTGACAACGTGCGCGCCTACGGGATAAACGTCGACGAATTCAAGTAAGATTCGCGGCTTTTTACTACAAATAAGTTAACAAAATACAGACAAAAACCGCATCTTTGCGAGCATTTAGTGCGTATCCAGCGCGATTCCAGCGTGCATTTTCGGCAATCCGCCGATTTCAAGCCCGCATTCACCCCGATTTCAAAAAAATCCACCCACATTTTTGCACAAAGAATTATATTATGCAGAGAAATTCAAAAGAGTTACACTCAAAAGGATTTTGATAATGAAAAAGATTTTCCTCACTATGGCAACAGCCCTCGTCTTTTTCGGCTGCGCACAGATTGACGAAACGGAACGCGGCGTCGTTCTCCAGTTCGGCAAGTACAGCGAGACGTTCGAGCCCGGCCTCAACTTCTACAACGTTATTACCAAGGAAGTCGTCCGCATCCCGGTCAGCACGCAGCTCGAAACCGTCAAAATTGAATCCGGTTCGAAGGACCTGCAAACCGTCTACGTAGGCACGAACGTGAACTACCACGTTGACCCGCTGAACGTCGACAAGATTTACTCCAAGTACGGCACACGCTACGTATCTACCGTGCTCCAGCCCAAGATCAAGGAAACCATCACGGGCATCACGCCGCAGTACGTTCCCGAAGAAATGCTCCAGAAGCGCGAAGAAATCCGCAGCCGCATGGAATCGGCACTCAAGGCAAAACTCGATTCCGCGGGCGCACATATCGTGATCGACGGCTTCACCATCACCGAATTCCAGTTCAGTCGCGCATTCAACGAGGCCATCGAGGCCAAGCAGGTACAGGAGCAGGAAGCCCTCAAGGAAAAGAACATCAAGATCAAGATGGACTACCAGAACGAGCAGCGCGTCGCGAAGGCCAAGGCGGACTCCGCCGTCATCGCGCTCCAGATGGAAGCCCTCAAGAAGCAGAACGGCAAGGAATACCTGATGCTCAAGTGGATTGAGAAATGGGACGGCAAGCTCCCGCAGGTAAACGGGAACGATAAAGTCATCCCGATGATCAACATGCAATAAAAAAAGGTTATATTTACATACAACTTGCACCAGGAGTCCATATGAATACATCGTTTGTCGTTTTTGTAGTCCTCGCCATAGTCATTGTCGCTATCTCGGCTTACCGTCTAGGCATCAGGGTCAGCAGGGCCGCAAAACAGGAAGCCCCCGAGGCCCAGAACAAGATTCCGTACGAAAAGTGCGTCGAGAAAAACACGAAGGCGTTCAAGTACGGCACCTTCACCGATGCCCGCGATGGCGAGACCTACCGCACCATAAAGATTGGCGGCCAGACCTGGATGGCAGAGAACCTGCGTTTCAAGACCGAGGGAACATTCGCCCCGAACGACGAGGAATCCAACGTGAAGCAGTTCGGCCGCCTCTACACATGGACAACCGCGCTCGATATTCCGGCGAAATACACCGAGGAATCTACGGGCAACGACAGCGAACTGCACAGCAAAATCAAGGACAAGGACTTCCAGGGAATCGCACCGGAAGGTTGGCACATCCCGAGCAACCAGGAATGGGAACAACTCCTTGCCAATATCGACCCCAAATCGGACGGCAGCGAGTTCCGCAGCGCATGCTCTTGGCAAAAACCGGGCAAGGATACCTTCGGGTTCTTCGCCCTGCCGGCAGGCTACCGCTTCAACAACGGCACGTACCACCACTTCGGCAGGCGAGCACGCTTCTGGAGCAAGGACGAATACGGCAAGGCGAACGCCTTCCGCCTGAGCATCACGAACAACTCCATCGACATCGAGGGAGTATACCGGTCCGACGCAGTTTCCATCCGGTGCGTAAAGAACGCCTAACGCAACAATCCATAGCGAGGCCCCGAGCCCCGCTATTTTTTTACCCTCTTCGCCAGGAACTCTCAAGATGATTCTGCGGAAGCCTGATTTCTACGACACTTTCAAGTGCATCGCCTCGCAGTGTACCGACACATGCTGCGTCGGCTGGGAAATCGATGTGGACAGGAACTCGCAGGAGGTTTACAACAAAGTAGCAGGGACGTTTGGCGAGAAGTTGCGTGCGAACATCGAGGACGGGCATTTCAAGCTGCTCCCCCACGACCGCTGCCCGTTCCTTACCGGCGTGAACCTCTGTGAAATCTACACGAACCTGGGAGAGGGCGCGTTGTGCGACATCTGTCGCGAGCACCCGCGATTCGTGGAGGTCTACGGCAACGTTATGGAGCGGGGGCTCGGCCTCTGCTGCGAAGAGGCAACGCGCCTGCTGCTTGCGGGTAACGGCCCGCTTGCATTCGTGAACGAGGAATGCGACGAGCCCGAAGACGAACTGAGCGAAGATGACAGCGAGATATGCAACGAGGTGCTGTACGAGCGGGAATACATTTTCAGGACTCTTGCCGATTTCGACAAGCCTTTTGGCAACCGGCTATACGACGCCTTCGGGTACACGGGCGACAAGCCATCCGCCCCGCTGAACGATGCCCGCGGACTATATGAATTGCTCGCCAAGACGGAAAGTTTTGGCCCTGCATGGGACGAAGCGCTCGCCCGCATCAAGGCGCGCGTAGATGCAGCGGGCGCAATTCAAGATGCCGCGCAGTCTAAAACAGCCTCGGGTGTTAAAAATATTGTGGGTGTTGAAAACGCCGCAGGGCTCCAGGACGAGGGCTACTTCTCGGAAACAGAAAGTGCACGCCTCCTCGCCTACCTCGTGTACCGTCACTACGCCAAATGCCTCTTTGAGGGGCGCGAAGATGGCAAGCGCAACTTCGCCCTGTTCTTCTGGAACGCAGTTCGGTTCTTTACCCGCGAACTTGCGGACATCCCGGCATCCGAAACAAACAAAGCATCAGAAATAAACGGCATCGCAGAATTAAACAGCGCCGCGCACGAAAAACAGACCGCACAGCGCGTAAAAATCAACGCTATCAAGATTCTCTCCCGGCAGCTGGAATACTCCGAGGAGAACATGGAAATTATCGAAAAAGAACTGGATGGCTAGTTGCCCTTTTCCAGCACGTGCCTGCGCCACTTGCCGCTTTTCCACCGCATCCAGAAAATTATCGGTGCAGTCCCGTACACGGCAACGACGGCAATCCATGCGTAATGCGCCGGCAGGTGGAACACGTATGCGACAACGTACAATGCACCCGCAACACACCAGTTCATTATGGCGCAAGTGAACATCACCCACACCGTATCGCCCGCGCCGCGCAACGCCCCCGCATACACCACAAGCAGCACTTCCACGAATATGTAGACAGTCGCAATCCGCAGCATGAATATGCTCATGGGCCGCGCCGCATCGAAAACCGCAATCGCTTCCGCAGTCGCCTCGGCCACATCGGGCTTGAAGATATCCGTCAATACGCCCGGCAAGAACACGAAGAAAATCCCCATGATAAGCGAGTAGCCCCACCCAAGCTTAAGCCCCGAATAAGTGGAGCGGCTTGCGGCAGCGCCATCCCTTGCCCCCACGTAACGCCCCACAAGGCTAGTAGACGCAATTTCCAATCCCATCAGGGGCACGTACGCCACCATGTCCCAGTTGAACATCACCGAAGATGCCGTCGCCGCCTCGGACCCGAGGGCATGGAACATGAGGATAAGCATCTGGAAGGCGGCCATGTTCAGGAACATCTCGACGCCCGAGGGGATTCCCTTCTTCAACAACTCGCGGGTAAGCGGTGCACTAAACGCAAACGACTTGCGGGAACCGAACCGAGCGTCACAATCGCGCCCGAAGAACTTCACGAACAAGATGACAGTCGATACCAGGTTCCCGATGAGCGTCCCGTACGCGGCACCCGCGACACCCAGCGCGGGGATTGGCCCTAGGCCGTATATCAGCACAAAGTTGCAGGCAACGTTCACGATCATGCCCACGAAGGCAGCCTTCATCACAATCTTGGTCTCGCCGATGCCGCTAAAGAAGCAGGGAGCCGCGTTCCTTACCAGGTTTATGACCCCGCCGAACATCAGGATGTTGAAATATGTCTTCTGGTATTCCAGCTGGTCCGTAGGCAAATTTTCGAGACCGAAAACGAAATGGCCCAAGGGAATCGTCAGGTACAAAATCGGCACGCTCACAAGCGAAACATACAGCGCCTGCATAAAGACCTTTGCGCAATCCCCATGCCGCCTTGCCCCCAGTCGCTGCGCCACCATCGCGGTCGTGTAGCTGATGGCGCCGGTAAAGAACGTCGTGAGAGCAAGCTGTACAGCGCCAGCACCGAGCGCGGCATTCATCTCGGCGGGGCCGAGCTTCGAAAGAAACAGGCGGTCGATAAACGTCATGATGGTATCGAAAGACATTGACAGAAGCATCGGGAGCGCCACGACGAGCACATCCTTCACGTCGCCGTTCTTCTTGAATTTTGACGGCCTGTAGAACCTGTTCAATATTGCATCGACCATATTGGGCGGCAAATATAGAAAAAAAGACAAGGGAGGGCATCAGCCCTCCCTAAGACCCTCCCGACACTTAATAATCCGCGACATTCTTGTCACTAGATTATGGTCCTGCGGATTATTTGCGTGGGCACCTTACGGTGCCCTGTACTTCAACAGAATTATTTATCAATCATCCGGTGCAGATGCGCCCACGGCCTGTTCGAGCGTGGTAAGGCCCTGCAACGCCTTGTTGATACCGTCCATACGCAGCGTAATCATGTCGCATTCCTTCATGGCGCAACGCTTGATTTCGTCACCGGAGGCGCGCTTGATAACCAGGTTACGCACGGATTCGTTCGGCACGAGGAACTCGTAGATACCGCAACGGCCCTTGTAGCCCGAACCATCGCACTTGTCGCAGCCCTTGCCGTGATAGAACTGCATATCGGGAGACAGGTGCAGTTCTTCGCGCAGGGAGTCGGAAATTTCCACCGGCTCCTTGCAGTACTTACAGATGCGGCGCACAAGACGCTGGGCCAAGATGCCCTTGATGGCAGTAGAAACAAGGAACGGTTCCAGGCCCATTTCCAGCAAGCGCGGGAACGAACCGGCAGCATCGTTTGTATGCAACGTACTGAAGACCAAGTGACCCGTCAATGCAGCTTCGATAGCCATGGACGATGTCTCCTGGTCACGCATTTCACCGATCATGATAACATCCGGGTCCTGACGGAGCAGGGCGCGAATGCCCGCCGCGAAGGTAAAGCCCGCGGCGTTGTTAATTTGTCCTTGGTTAACGCCATCGATATTCAATTCCACCGGGTCTTCCATGGTAGAAATGTTAATCGTGGAATCAAGAATCTCGCGAATGGAAGCGTAAAGCGTAGTAGACTTACCGGAACCCGTCGGGCCGGTCACGAGCACAATGCCGTTAGGAGCGTTAATCGCATCGATAAACTGCTTGAACACGCGCGGGTCAAAGCCCATGTCCTTCAGCGGGAACTGACCCGAGTTCGGGTCCAAGATACGCATAACAATCTTTTCGCAAACACCGCGCTTACGCAGCGAAATCGGGAACGAGCTCACACGAAGGTCAACTTCCGAGCCCTTGTAGCGCACGGTAAAGCGTCCGTCCAACGGGCGGCGCTTTTCTGCAATGTCCATCTTGGAAAGGAGCTTGATACGCGAAAGAATCTGCGGCATCAGTCGCGCCGGAATCGGGGCCATCACCTGCAGGTCACCGTCAATGCGGTAACGCAGCTTGAGGAAGGTTTCCTGCGGTTCCAGGTGAATATCGGATGCGTGGCGCGCAATCGCTTCGTGGATAAGCGTCGTCACAATCTTCACGACCGCGCGGCCTTCCTCGTCGGTCAGTTCCGGTTCGTCGTTGCCGCCCTGACCGCGTTCCACGGTCTCAAGTTCTTCGCCATCCTTGCTTTCGCTGATAAGTTCGGCAAGCGATTCCTCTTGCGGGCCGTGCCCCGCAAACACTCGTTCAATGGTCTTCTGCACGTCGACTTCGGATGCCATCACGACATCCACTTCCATCTTGACCTTGAACTTCACAATCTGGATGACGCGCATGTTCGTGGGGTCGGTCATCGCAAGCGTCAAGGCCTCGCGGACTGCCTTGCGGTCGTCATCGTTCTTCGAAACGAACAGCGGTACAATCTTGTACTGCTTGCACATGTCCTCGGGCAGGTACGTGTAGGCGTCCGGGTCGATATTGAAGTTCTCGAGCTTCACGTACGGGACTTCGAACTGCCTCGAGAGAATCTCGACAAGCCTCTCTTCGGGCATGTAGCCCAGTTCCACGAGCGTGCGTCCCAGGCGCTTGCCCGTAGTCTTCTGCGTTTCGAGAGCCTTCTCCAGCTGTTCGGGCTTGATGTAGCCCTGCGCAAGGAGCATCTCGCCGATACGCATCTTGGTCGTGGACTGCATCTGCACGCCAAGGATGCTCGTGAGCGTATCTTCCGACACCATGCCCAAGCGCACAAGGATTCGCGCGAGGGGAATGCCGGTACGCTTGTGTTCGGATGTAGCGTGAGCCAGCTGGTCTTCGTCGAGCACGCGCTGACGGAGCAACAACTCACCGAGGTTCATTTTCACGTTACTAATCATAAATGTGACCAAGCCTGTGCTTTAACAATCGAAACCTTCCCGTCCAAGCCCCGCATGCGGACTTCCGTACCTTCTACGACAGTCCCAATCCTGTAGGCTCCGCCCGGGAGGGCCCCTTTTTCAAGAAATATATCATTTTTGAAAGATTCGGTGAACAGGAGTTCGTACTCTTCGCCACCATTTAACGCAAAATCAAGAGGGTCAAGGCCATAGCGCTCTGCCATTCGCAAGACTTCGGGGTCTACCGGCAACTTTTCGCAGTCAATCTCGATACCCACGTGCGACGCTCCTGCCAGGTGGTTCAGTTCCGAGGAAAGCCCGTCGCTTATGTCCATGCAGGCACCCGAGACGCCAAGTTCCACAAGGCGTGCCCCGCAGCATTCGTCTATTACGGGAGCGAGGTGATAATTTACCAGCGTCGGGAACTCATCGCGCGCTTCCGGGTGGTTCAGCAGTAACCAGAGCCCCGCGCCCGACTTGCCGAGGGTGCCTGCGACATACACGCCATCACCCGGTTTGGCGCCCGAGCGCACCAGAGGCTTTCCACCCGCACATGTTCCTAACAACGTTGTACTGAACATACCGCATTCACCCGCAACCGTATCACCGCCAATCAGCGCTATTCCACGCCTAGCGAAACCTTCGGCAAGGGCCTTGCCCACGCGGGTACGCACCTCATCGTTCCAGCCCCTGTTCACGCAGAGCCCGCAAACGGCAAACCTGGGCACGCCCCCCATCGAAGAAATGTCCGACACGTTAGAAACGATATGCTTCTCCACCGCCTGCTCAGTGCTCGACCAGTCCATGCGGAAATGCGTCCCTTCCACGGAAAGGTCCTTCGTCACGAGCCAGCCGTCGAACATGGCGCAGTCATCGCCCACGGGGAGCCACCCCCGCTTTTCGGGTGCAATTTCACCCATCGGGAGCGACTTTTTTAGCACGGAATCGATAAACTTGAACTCACCCAAATCAACAGACATACCGCAAATTTAAATAAGTCTTGGAACCGCGCAAAAAACATCTTGGCGACAAACGGTGGATAAGTTGGCAATATTCGTGGGGTAAAAAATAAATTTTGAAAATACCCCTAAAAATCTATCCACAATCCGCAATAAATACCTATCTTTTAGGCCATGGGACACATCTTCTTCATATCGCCGTCCGCCCCCGGCAGTCTCGACAAGATGAGCCAGTGGACTCTCCGCTGGCTGCTCGAGAACGACATGGCGGAAGACTGCACGATGTACACCTGCAATTCCGTGGAAGAAGCCACCGGAATCCTCGAAACAGCGCTCATCGTCGGCGAATCCCCGTCCCTCATCATCTTCGACCATGCCGACCGCCCCACTGACGTGAACATCGCGTTCAGCAAGACGCTCCACAGCAGCATCCCCGAATCGTGGATTGTGGAGATTGTCCCGGATTCCATGCCCATCCAGAAGAGCGATGACAGCAGCCTCTACTGGGTACGCAGGCCGCTCGACGAGGACGAATGGCGCGAGACCCTCGAGCAGGTGCTCCGCAAGACCCCCACGCCGCAGTGGGCGAATGATTAATGTGACGTGTGAAGTGTGAAATGAATTATTTCACACTTTATTTTTAAATACTAAATTCTACACATGATTAAAGGTGTAAGCTACTTTGGCGTGCGCGCGCCCAAGCATGTTTTGGCCGACATGGCCGACATCAAAGCGGCAGGCTACAACGCGGTACTCCACACGTGGAGCGAGGAAGACCAGCAGTATTACTACGGCACGATGAAGGATATCGTGGACGGGAGCGCCGGAATGGGCCTCAAGGTCTACGTGAACCCGTGGGGCGTGGGCCGCGTGTTTGGCGGCGAGGCGTATTCGGAACTCACCGCACGTAACCACGACTTGTGCCAGGTGGCGCTCGACGGCAAGCCCAAGGTAGCAGCCTGCCCGAACCATCCGGAATTCCGCGCCTACATGCACAAGTGGATTGAAACCGTATGCGCGACGAAGCTCGACACGATTTTCTGGGACGAGCCGCACTTCTATTTCGAGAAAGGTGGGCTACAGAACTGGAGCTGCAGGTGTGAAAAGTGCCGGGCGCTGTTCAAGGCGCGTTTCGGGTATGAGATGCCCGCAGAACTCACCGACGATGTGAAGAAATTCCGCGAGGACAGCCTGATTGATTTTCTGAAGGAAATGACCGAGGACGTGCATGCCCGAGGCAAGCGTAACTGCGTTTGCATGCTCCCGCCGTGGTTCCCCGCGGGGCTCGACGACTGGGGCCGCGTCGCGAGGCTCGAAAGCGTCGACGAGGTGGCCAGCGACCCGTACTGGGAACGCGGCGCAAGCGAGGAATGGGTGCGCGAGAAATATGCTGAAACCGCCAAGAAGCTCACGGATGTCGCGGCCCGCTACGGGAAGGCCGTACAGATGTGGGTGAAGGCTTACCAAATCGAGGCGGGCCGCGAGAACGACCTCGCCATCGCAGTTTCCGAGAGTCGCGCCGCAGGTATCGACAACATCTTCGCGTGGAGTTACCGCGGCACCGAGACGCTCACCTGGCTAAAAAGCGACAACCCGGATGAAGTCGCCCGGGTGTTCAGAACGGCCGTGTCATCCTGAGCAAGATGCCGCTACGCATCGCGTCGATATACGAAACTAGCCAACTTGTTGACTTAGTTGAGTTAGGTTCGAAGGAGCAGGATCTATTACTTCATCACTCGAATCGTCGTGGAGCCTGCGCGGGATTTTGCGATGAACGTGCCGCCGGTTTTCACGAGGGTTTTCGCGCTGGCGCGGAGTTCCTGCAATCCAGAGGCTCGCACCTTTCCCAAATAGTTGCCGTTCATGTCGAAGATGCGGTAGCTTTCGGTTCCGGACGCATGCGATAGCGCGGGCTTTACAAAGTCCGTACAGTTTGCAAAACATACAATTTCGTCTTCTCCGAACACAAAGTAATCCACGTCCATCCAGGAACCTGTCACCGTGAAGCGCAATATGTGTTCGCCCGCAGGGAGGTTCACTGTCGCCCGCACCTTGTTGTAGTCGTCGTAGTTGTCCTCGCCTTCGTTTTTCGGGACAGAGATTACTTCCGTGATGTTCTTGCCGTCAAGCGACATCTGGAAGCCTGAAGTCTCGTTTGCGGATGCGACCGACGCGTAGAAGGAATATTCGCCCGCTTCCTTCACGTTCACGCTATATTCGAGCCATTCGCCTTCCTGGTTGTAGCCCACGATGTAGCCCGTCGCCTTCTTGTAAATGTCGACGCCCGTACCTTCGCGGTAATTGCTGCCGCCGTGGTCTTCGGAATCGTTTTCCTTGAAGGAGTCGTTGCCCGAGCCGACGCCCGGAATGTCGAAGTCTTCGGCTTCGATCTTGCCCGGAATTTCAAACGACTTACCCTTGAAAGGCTTTTGCGGTTCGGGAACCACCGGAGCGCGGTTGACCGCCTTGAGCATCTGCGCCGCATAGCGCTTGCCAAATGTCACATAGGCATCGTGACCGAAGTGGTAGCGGTCCACGCCGTTGCCGTCAAGGCCTTCGGAAGAAGCGTAGTAGGTATTGTCCATCGTGTTCGGGAGTTTCGACACGCGGTCGGAATAGCAGCAGCCCGAACGCAGAAGTTCGCCCGCCACGAACGGCACCGTATCGGAACTCATGTCGAGCGCCTTGAGGATATCGTCGCGGGTCTTCTTCACGATTTTCGGCCAGTCCGGATAGCCGCCGTCCGTTTCGCCCTGATGGAAGATGAAACCCTTGATGACGCCCACCTGTTGCGCCTTCTTCGCGATATCGATAATCGTCTTCGTCACGTTGCCGTCGCTCGCGTATTCCTTCGCGTAATTCTGGAGCCAGCTTTCGGCAGTCGAGAGGTACGTTGCGTACTGGTCCTGGTCGAAGAGCTTGATGCTCGCGCCGCCCACCGCGACCGGGATAATCCCGATAGTCACGTCGGGCATGCTGTCGGCCATCGTGCGCCCGAACCAGTCGGCAATGGAGATCGTGTTGCCGCAGTTGAAGAGCGATGGCACCGCCGGATAGACCTCGCCGATGGTGTTGCGGCCCTTGCCACTGCACTTTTGCGAGGCGAAAATCTTGAAACGCGGGTTTTCGGCCTTATCGGCGCTCTGGGCATCGGCAGTGCCGCCCATGTTGGACTGGCCATACGCGATATAAATGTGGAAATTCGGGTCCGGAGCAGCGCCTGCAGGCGCGGAACCGAACGCAGCGAAGCCCGCGGCAAAGCACGCCACGGACGTAAACCGAGTGAGTTGTTTAAACATTCCCATACATACTCCTTTCAAACAACATTCTAAATCTACCCTCTAAAACGCGAAAAAGGCGCCCGAAGCGCCCTTATTCCATAGACAGATTGTCAATGGGGAGATTTTAGTCCTGGAGGCAACGAACTGAATACCCGTTGCCCTCGTTGCTGTAGTCCAGGAGCGCACCGTCGTAGCCGTAGTACAAGTTCATGTGGTACGCGCGGTTGCTATTGAACTCCGTAGAACTCCAGAAGAACGCGTTGTCGCCCTCGTGGCTGTAATTCCCATTGCTGTTCCTGTTGCCAGCAGGCAACGCCGAAAACGAGAAGGCATCCGTGCCGTTCCCACTATTATACCACCCAGATGTGGACTTGAGTTTTGTTCCGGCGACCGATGAACCGCCCACCGCCGTGAACAGGGTGCTCCATTCTGTTGTGTCAGGCAGATGCCAGCCTTCGGGACAAACGCCGCGAACCAAGGTCGCTGAGCCCATCGAAGCGACGTTACAAGTCACGCCTTCGCCGCAGCCCTTGCCGTTCGCGCTCCATGTACCAACGCTGTCCATGGCCGCAGCCCACGTGTAGAGGCGACCGAATTTCTCGCAATATTCGACAGAATCGTTGTAGCAGAAACTTTTATCCGTTTCAAAGTTCAGGTTCTCCGCCATCCATACCTGGTCGCCGATCTTTACAGTCTTGTAGGTCTGACCGTCGCGGTCATCCTTAAAGCAGTTTTCGTCAGTTTCAACTTTGCACGGCCCACTTCCATATACAGAACCCGATGACTTCGCCGAGCTACTGCTCAACGAAGACCCGTCCGAAGGACGAGCCGCAAAATCGCTGTCGTCGTCACCGCAGGCAACAAGAACAAAAAGCAGGCAAGAGATTGCCACGGTCACTATGTTCCCTCGCAATGACACTCTAAGCATATTTCCTCCAAATTATGGTCCGCCAAATAATAGAATTTTTTCCTTTCTGGCGGTGAAATCGAGTTTTTTTTATCATTTTCACCGCCATTTTGTTAGTTTATCTACACTATTTCTCTCGTTTTTGGTCAACAAAGGCAACATGTGGCGGTGTTTTTCGTTATTTTCACCCAATTTCACCGCCAACAGAGGCATCAATCAGCGTCTATCGCTCCATTTTTATACATACAAAATAATTTTCGGCGGTGAAAACAGCAATTTTTCTTCCATTTCACCGCCACTTTTGCATTTTCAAGCATTCTAGCAATAAAAAAAAGACCCCCGAACGAGTCGGGGGCGACAAAACGATGGACGACAGCCCTATTACTTCGCGCGTTCGAGGTAAGAACCGTCGCGGGTGTCCACGCGGATCTTGGTGTTGTTCTCGATGAACAGCGGAATCATCACCTTGGCGCCGGTTTCGAGGATGGCTTCGCGCATCACGTTACCGCTGGTGTTGCCCTGCACTGCCGGAGGAGCTTCCACAATCATCAGGTCGACGAAGGTCGGCGGGATGACTTCGATGGGAAGCGTAGAACCGCTCTTCGGGTCCTTCCACCACGTGACTTCGACGGTAGCGCCGTCAAGCAGCCACACTTCGCAGCCGTTGAGGGCTTCCTTGGCGATTTCCATAGTTTCCTGAGTGGTATTGTCTAGGAAGTACCAGGTAGAACCGTCGTTGTAGAGGTAGGTCATTTCGGTGTAGGTCACGTCGGCTTCTTCGACAGTGTCGCCGCTCTTCCAAGTACGTTCGAGAGTACGGCCAGTCACCAGGTTCTTGATGCGAACGCGGTTGAAGGCCTGGCCCTTGCCCGGCTTCACGAACTGGTTCTCGATGATTTCGTACGGCTGACCATCAACCATGATTTTTAACTTCTTGCGGAATTCGTTGGTGCTTACAGTACCCATATTATCCTCTTGTTGATTTTGATGCTAAATTTAGCAATATAATGGACGACGCCACAAAAGTTTTCACGCAAATTAACGATTTTTTGGAATATCTGGGCCCGGAATGCGCGGCAGCCGTCGCAAATGCGGCCCCGCACGGCAAACTAGACTTAAGCCCCAAGTTTCCCTTCGTATGTTCGAGGCACTATGCCGACCTAATCAGGAAGGCCACTGAGCCCGAAGCACTTTTACGCGAAATCTTGCCGCATATTGCCGAGCGTGAAAATGTCGCCGGATTCGTGGACGACCCGGTAGGCGACCTGCCCGCGGGCAAGGCGGACTGCGTCATCCAGAAATACGACCGGAGGGCGTTGATTGTCTCGACCGCCACCTGCGGTGCGCGTTGCCGGTTCTGTTTCCGCAAGAACTACCCCTTCCAGAACATACCCGATGTGGCACGGCAGGTGAGCGACTGGCTCGACACGCACAGCGACATATGGGAAGTCATCCTCTCAGGAGGCGACCCGCTCATGTTGGGCCCCGGAGAATTCCGCGACCTGGTGGAGGCGATTGCCATGCACGGCTCGGTTACCATACTGCGCATCCACACGCGGCTCCCCATAATGCGGCCCGATGTGGCGATGCAGCACTTCGAACTGCTACGCGAACTGCCCGCGCGCTTTGACTGCGTGCTCGTGGCACACGTGGACCATCCGGACGAACTCGACGAGGAATCGCAGATGGTTTTCGGGCAGCTGAAGTACTCCGGCTGGACGCTTTTAAACCAGAGTGTGCTTTTGAAGGGAATAAATGACAGCGCCGAGACTCTCGAGAAACTGAGCCGCAAGCTGTTCACGCAGGGCGTGCTCCCCTACTACCTGCACCAGCTGGACCATGCAAACGGCGTCGCGCATTTTGAAGTGAGCGACGAGAACGCACGTGCGCTTATTGAAGAAATCCGCAAGCGCCTGCCCGGCTACCTCGTGCCGAAGCTGGTGAGAGAAATTGCGGGTGAAAAGAGCAAGACGCCGGTTTAGACGATAGACGATAGAAAGCGTCGCAAGTAAGACGCCTGTGTAAAAGATGCTCGCCTTCGCGAGCATGACGAAAGAATGTGTCGCGAGCACGAATTTCATCTAGAACAGCGTCTTGACGCCGAAGCCGATGATACCGTCGAGGTAATCGCAGCCGTTGCGGAGCGCATAATACAGGTTCACGCTCCAGTTGTTGCGGTACTGCGTAAACCCGATGCCGTAACCCTGCTCGCGCGCCCAGCCGTGGCCAGGAGCGAGCCTGCGGTACAGTCCCGGCTGGTAGAACGCCTCGATGCTCAGGTCATAACCGTCCTGCCACAGGAGAGCAAATTCCGAAAGCCCGTAGGCGCGACTGCGGAGCATGCGGTACTGCATTCCCTTGAAATCGCCCGGGCCGCCAAGCGCAAACAGGTCGGTGCGCCGGAGCGTCGCCCCACTCGGGAAAATTCCGCCCGCCATGCCGGCAAAGCGCGCGATGAAGTTGCCGTACAGCGGGTAATACGCCATCACGTTCGCCTTCGCCGCGAGGTAGTTGTCGAGCGAATCGGGCCGGGCCATCTTCCATGTGGCAGAAGCATCCATTCGCCAACCACTGCGGGGCAAGACAAACCTGTCGAGCGACACGTAAGACATCTCAAAAGAAGTGTGCTTGTCGTCTTCGCTTATACCGAAGAACACGCCGATGCTGAAATCAAACCCGATATCCCGTGTGATGCCCGCCTCGCCCACGATAACCCTCTCAACCGTTTCCTGCGTGGCACCGGACGTGTCGGCGACATCGGCAATGTCGCCAGCATCGGCTGTACCGCCGTTCATGCCGTCTGCGGGTGCATCAAGCGTCTCTTCGTCAAAGTTCCCGCGCACCACTACATTCCAAGCGGTCCCCAGAATCCAGGGCTCCTTGTAGCTGCCCGAAAGGTGCCGCGTATTTTCGCCCGTAAAGCCTTCCAACTGCAGGTCGCGCGCCGTTCCGGCGATGTTGTACAGGTTCACATCCAGCTTGCCTTCCCACACGTTGTCTTCGCTGGAATAGGTCAGCACGCCTTCCGCTTCCGACACGTTCGCCTTCCGCATACTGAACACGGGTACAATCCTGTTTCTTGCGGGGTCGCGGAAGAGGCGCGTAGGAGCCGTGCGGTTGTAGTACCCGATGCGCGAAAGCCTGCGTTCGCTGCGTTCCAGGTCCGTGAGGGACACGGCCTCTCCCGCCTCGATGCCGGAAAGTTTCGCGAACACCTCGCGTTTTGTCCCGCTGGAATCGAGATTCTCGGGCGGCGCCCACACATAACCCGCACCCCGCTGGATTTCAATTTCCAGCACATTCCTTTCGCGCAATTCGCCCCGCACGCGAGCCGCGATAAATCCCTGGTCCTCGTAGTAGCGCGTAAGCTTGGCGGCGGCAGCCTTCCACGCGTCACAAGGCTGCCCGAGGGCGCCCTTCATCAGTGTCTCGTCAAAAGCGGTATGTTCGCCCTTCCATGCAATGCTGTCGACGGTACACGCGCCCTCGCCCTTCGCAAATGCGAAGGCCGCCAAGAGTAATATGTACAACATCCACCTCATCAAAACATCGCCCTCGCTTCCATCGAAAGTTTCTGGAAAATATTCTCTTCCGCATCACCGAAGCGCAAAACATAATGCAGTCCAAAAGAAATGTTCTGGTTCACCGACAGCTGCGCCGAAGCCTCAAGGCGGTTCGTCATGCCTGCGCTGTAGCCCGACATCATCTGGTACGGGATATTATCGTCGGTTTCTACCCGCACCGTCGAAAAACGCGCATATCCGTCGAACAACTTGGTTCTCGTATAGCCGAACCGCAGGCTCGCCTCCCAGAGATACGCGTCAAATTCATTGCCAGCAATTTCTTCACCGGAGCCGTAACGGTAGCGGCCACCGGGTTCAATACTGAATCCATCCAAGAAACTGAAACGGTAACGGCCGGCGACACTCTTGATATTCCATTCCAAGTCCTGCAACGCCTGCAGTTCCACGTTTTCCGTAAACGCTTCCACCCCCACGTAATGGTTATCGTTTATCCTGAATCCGCCCACAATTTCGTGATGGAAAACCGACTCGTAGTATTCGATAAACGAAAGCTTCTTGTCAAACGCAGCAGAAGGCTTGTACGCGAGCGTCGCTCCCGAAGGGTGCGCCCATTCCACATTGCCCGTCCACTGTATGGAACCCGAAGAAAAATCACTGAGCGTAGACGGCAATACCATCGGGAAGTAGATTATCTTGCCCGACGTATCCTCGGTAACCAAACTAAGCGTACCGCCAAGCTTTATATCGCGAAGGATTCCGTAATCAATGCCGAACGCACGACCGGGAGACCACTCGAGACTCGCGTTAAAACTCGCGTTCGAAGCAAGCACCGCCCCGATGGAATCGTTACGGCCCATGCCCTCGTACACGAAGTCGCCGTTATCCACGCCCTCGATAAACGCGCCCGTCAAACTGTCGTACCGCACATCGCCCGTGCCCTTCGCCACCGCCTTGTAAATCGCCGTGTAGGTCTGTTCCTCGGTAAAACCCAGCTTGTACGATACATTCCCGTGAATCGCGGTACGTTCGTTACCGAATCTGGCGTTCAAATCGCCCGCCCAGGCGTGTTCCTCGCCCGAAGCCTCCAGGTCGCGGTGCTCGTACTGCAAAAAGTGCGAAAGGTCAAAATCCTTGAAGTGCATTTCCGCCGACTGCGTCCACCTTATCTGCCTCAGGGAATCGACCCAGTCGTCGAAAGTTTCTTCTCCGGGCTCAAAGTAGGAATCACCGCCGTGGCTTATTTTCCATACTTCGACAACCTCGCGCACATTCCAGGAACTTGCGGCAAGCACGGTACCCACATTGCCCCGTAGCGAAAGTTCAGCATCGTCAAGCGATGCGCTATCACGTTCGGTATAGCGGATATCCGCCCCGACAAGGGGCTGCACCAGGCCGCGAATCCACTTCTCGGAGAACATGCCCTGGAAACGCCGGCGTTCCGCCTCCGTCTCGCTCTGCACATGCACGAGGGAAATTTCCCCTACGCGGTTTTCCTGCTTGTGTACCAGCGTTCCCTTTATGCGCGAGGAATTCCAGTTCATGTCATCGCCCTGGCGGTAGCCCCACGACAAGTTACCCGACCATTCCGGCCCCAAGCGGACACGCATCGCGAATTCATCGTGTCTGTAATTCCCGCGGGAAAGCAAGGAACTGTCCAGGTCCCACTCGTCCTTTAGCTTGTACGAACTCCAGTCGTCATCGCTCCCCTTGAATCCCGTAACATCAAAGCCATTCTCAACATAATTGCCATACACGGAAAAAGCCACCGGGAAGCGTTTCATCGCCGCAGAAGAATCCGTTGTCAAGAACCAGCGGAAGGCGCGGCCCTCGGGCCCACCGATGTTTTCCGAAACCGTATTGGAATCACGCCGCGACATGGCCAGTTCAAGGTCAATAAAATAGCGGTGCCTCCCCTGGAATCGCAATCTTGCTGCAGCCGCATCTACCTTCGACGGTCGGGATAGGCTCCCGAGCGAATCGTCACGCACAAAATCGCTTCCGTCGTCATGTTTCAGCTGCGCATAGTCTTCGTCGGTCCATACGCCCTTCTTTAAGCGGCTCACGTCATTTTCCAGGCGGAAACCCGATACGTCCAAATACAGATTCGGGTGCCGGAACTTACCCGTAGCCGCATACAGGTTCTCGATTTGGTCTTCATCGTAAGCATCGTACTCCACGCGGATTTCATCTTCGATACCGGGCATGCGGAGTCCCTTGAAATTCAGGAGGCCACCCGCATAGTTCACCTCGTAATCGGTACCCCTCTGCAACTTTTCGCCATTCAGCCATACGGTCTCGGAACCGGGAACCACCGAGATGTATTCACCGAACGCGCTAAGTGCATATCCTTCGCGCTGGCCGCTCACTCCGTTGAACGTGCGCACAATGCGGTTTGCCTCGCCCGTACCTGCCGCCGCCCGCACTTCAGACAAATTTGTCTTAAACCCAACCATTGCCCCCAGTGTACTCCGTTCTATCGACATGAGCCCCAGGTCAAAGTCAGTCCAGGTAAGGTCGCCCAGGTGTAGCATCCAGTGCCTCGAAGTGGCGCGGAAATACACCTGGTCCACTTCCTGCAGTGTCGCCGTGGTCTGGTCGCCCGCCTTGCGGTCCACGTCGCTGAGCAATGCGTCGATATACACGCTATCGCCCACATAGCCCATTATGGAAAGCTTGAGCATCTGGTCGACCTGCGTATCGCCGTCGCCCACCGTCACCTGCATGGTCTTGATTCCGTGCGTCTCCAGGTGTGACTGCGTACCCGCCGAATCCTGCGCAACAGGCTCAACGCCTCGCACGAGAATCTCGGGGTTCCACACCGGGAGAGAATCAATATCGAGAGCGAAGGCCTCTACCGCCACAAAGGCGCCCACAAGAAGCATTCGCCACATAAGGCTACCTATCGGATTCTATCCGGAATTGCTTGCTAGATAAAAGCCTACGCCCGGCAACCAGGTCAACGCTCCACTCTCCGGGCTTGAGCAGCTTGGGGGCGATTTCGGTATGGCACACGCTAAGGGTCGACTGCGACTGTCCGCGTGGATCCATACCCTTGCGGAGTTCCTCTGTTTTCAGGATGCAGGGCACCTTCTGGATGGTATCCGTGCCCCAGAACCAGATATGCAGGAGCGTATCGCCGGAATAGCTCACGGCGTTCGAGATCGTGGAGTAGAAATACAGGCGCGTGTTTTCCTCGAAGACGCTATCCACGCCGAAGGGAGTGCCGCGCACCACGTCACGGCACACGACGCTCTGCGCAGGGGAAAGTTCCGCTCCGTAGAAATTCTGGTACGAGGAGTCCTCCATCCAGAAGTTGACGAACCGGTGAACGAAAAAAGCAAAAAAGACAAGCGCCACGACGACGGTCGTCTTTCTCAAGTTGCGAAGTGGCGGAAGGCCTGCCACGGGAAGGGCTCCTACCTGAGTTTACTCGTGTTCTGCGTGAACGCGGGAACGGCATCCACAAGTTTTTCGACCAACAGGCGGTTGAAGTCGTCGATGCGGTTCGGGAGCCTGGAGCCCGGGAAGACCTGCACCAGCAGTAGCGCCTCGTCGACCGGGGAAATGTAGATGGAGCGGTTTTCGCCCGAATAGGATACGGACTGGAACGTTTCGCCGCCAAGCATAAGTCCGACCTGCTTTGCAGAGTCGAATGACGCGGTGCTAAGCACGGCAAGCGGAGTCGCATCGATACCGAGAGAGCCAACTTCGGCGATAATGGAACCGTCACGATGGCAGAGTACGATATAGTCAGCCTTGACGCTCGCCTGGTAAGCGAGCATGAGCCTGCGAACCTTACCTACGTCATCAGAATAAATCGTAAAATCACTCATTCAAACCTGCTACGATAGTCGTAAACTACTTCTTTTTCGGCACGTACGGGCGCAGTTCGATTTCGTCGTCCGACACCTCCGCATTGCCCTTGTCCACTACGCGGCCGAACGTCGGCATGCGCGGGGGTTGCGGCACGGCACGGGGCCTGCCAAACGGGGACGACACCGGTTTCTGGAACGGACTGCCACCGCTAGACGGCATTGCGCCGACAGGGGGCTTGGCTGCGAACGAGGGCATCTTGAACGGGGTCGCTGCCGCGGGAGCGGCGGGAGCGGCGGGCTGGGCCGGTGCCGCCTGCGATACGGAAACGCCTTCCTTGGTGAGGTTCACGTCGTGCACGCCCGTGTTGTTCACGCTTTCGGCCGCCTTGCGGAGGAACCCTTGCTTCACGTTGAACTTTTCAATCACGAGCATCGCGATAGTCTTAAGGGTCGTAACCACGCCCTTGCCGTTGTGGGCCGTAGCCGGGAAGAACGGCACGTTGCGCAGGTTGAGTTCCGCGTTCATCTCTTCGAGGGTGAACACGTTCTCCATATCGCGCTTGTTGTACTGGAGCACGAACGGCATATCGTCGAGGTCCATGCCGTAGTCCTGCAGGTTCTGCCGCAAGTTCTGGAGGCTCTCGAGGTTTTCGGCCTGGCGGGAGCGCTGCGAGTCAGCGACAAACACGATACCGTCTACACCGCGGAGCACGAGCTTACGCGTACTGTTGTAATAAACCTGGCCAGGGACCGTGTATAACTGGAAACGGGTCTTGAAGCCTTTAATATCACCAAGATTCAGCGGAAGGAAGTCAAAAAACAGCGTGCGGTCACCTTCCGTAGCGAGCGACACCATGTCCGTGCGCTTGTCCGAAGGCATCTTCTGGTGGATTACCTGCAAGTTCGTGGTCTTGCCACTAAGACCCGGTCCGTAATACACCACCTTACAACTGATTTCGCGTGTTGCAAAATTGATTGAAGACATTTCTAATCCTTGATACTTGTCCGTAATCTAGTAAATTATCAATCAATGATTTAGCGATATTGTCAAAAAGGGCGTTTTTTCGGAATTTTCGCCACTTTTGAGAAGTTCATCACATATTTATGCACATCTCAAAAAACACAAAACACCGGTGCAGGGGTATGCACCGGTATTAAACCGGACTAAGCCGTTTGCCTAACGATTAGGCGAAGCCGTTAACGAGCTTTGCGACCTTGGCCTTGTAGTTGGCGGCACGGTTCGCATTGAAGCCAGCGCGGCTCTTGTTGGCAGCAACGTCCAACAGACGGAAAAGCTTCGGCATTTCGGCAAGGGCGGCATCCTTAGAGGTAGCAGTACGGATGACCTTGAGGCTTGCGCGAATTTCTGCGCGGGCAGCACGGTTCATGGCATTGGCCTTTTCGGCCTGACGCAAACGCTTTTTGCAAGATTGATGTTGAGGCACCTTATATCTCCGGGTAAAACCTACTTAAAATTTTTTGTAGGGACAAAGATAGTAAAGAATGGGAATTTGTCAAGCCCCCAAATTGGGCGAATTTGCTAAATTTTAGCCATTATGATGCCATTCGTGAACCTGACAGCGCAAAGAGAGGCCTATCGAGAAGAACTCGAGACCGCAGAACGCGCCGTTTTGGACAGCGGATGCTACATTGGCGGGCCCGAGGTGGCGGCCCTCGAAAGGGAACTTGCGGATTTTTGCAATTCTGGGAATTCGGACGCCGGAAAGCAAGGCTCTTTTGCTGGAAAAGGTGGGGTTGTCGCCGGGAAAGACCGCCCGGAGCCTGAAACCAGGGCCATCGCGTGCGCAAGCGGCACCGACGCCCTCACCATCGCGCTCATGGCCCTCGGGATTAAACCAGGGGACGAGGTCATCGTACCCGACTTCACGTTCATTGCGCCGGCGGAATGCGTCGCTTTTTTGGGCGGCACACCGCGTTTCGCGGACATCGACCCCGAAACGCTCCTGATCGACCCGGAAAGCGTAAAAGCGCTGATTGGCCCCAAGACACGCGGGATTATCGGCGTGGACCTGTTCGGGCAAGTTGCGGATTTCAACGAGCTATGGGAAATCGCCGTCGCGAACGACCTCTGGCTTTTAGAAGATGCAGCACAGGCATTCGGGGCGAAGTACGACATCGGAGTGCCGCCATATTCGGATATCATAACGAGCCGCGCCTGCACCCTCGCCACCATTTCCATCACGAGTTTCTACCCGAGCAAGCCGCTGGGCTGCTACGGGGACGGCGGAGCGCTGTTCACTTCGGATGTAGAGCTCGCTGAGAAGGTGAGAATGTTCGCGAACCACGGGAGCAGGGAACGCTACCTTCACGAGACCGTGGGCATGAACAGCAGGCTCGATGCCCTGCAGGCAGCCATCTTGCGGGTCAAGCTCCGCCACCTCGAAGAAGAACTGAAGGTGCGCCGCGAGAACGCCCGCAAGTACGACGAGTTTTTCGCGGAATACAATGCGGGTCTTCGCACTTCCGCAGGTGCGGGCATTTCGGGCGCAAGCGCCGGTGCAAAAATCGTGCCGCAATACATCGAGCACGGATGCACGAGCACCTACGCGCAGTACACCGTGCTGGCCGATGACCGCGAAGCTCTTATCAAGAAACTGGACAAAGCGGGAATCCCGCACTGCATCCACTACCCGCAGCCGCTGCACGAACAGCCCTGTTTCAGGGGGCTCGCACAGGGCAGCGAAAACAAGAACTCCATCATGGCGAGCCGGAAGGCAGTAAGCCTCCCCGTCTGCGCGTTTACCGATGTAGATTTTATCATAAACAAACTGAGGTCCGTCCTATGAGAAACACTGGCCTGATACCCGGAATCGCCAACGACAAGACTCCCCGCAAGGTCTCGGAGTCCGCGCTGGAATCGCACGCCATCGTGCACCCCGTCGACACGAACGCGCTGAACAACGCCTTCGGGGGCTACCTGATGAGCCTCATGGACGAAGCCGCCTGCATCGTCGCCTTCAGGCATGCGGGCCGCAAGGTGAACACCGTCTCCATCGACGGCGTGCGGTTCTTCCGCCCGACGGCGGTCGGCACCATCCTCAATATCCACGCGAGCATGAACCGCGTGTTCAACACCTCCATGGAAATCGGGCTCAAGATAACCGAAACCGACCCCGAGAACGGAGCCGAACTCCCGGTCGCGCACGCCTACTTCACGTTCGTCGCCATCGACGACAACGGCAGGCCCACCGCCACTGCCCCCGTGGAACCCGATTCCGACGAAGCCCGCCGCCGCTACGAGCAGGCGCTTGTCCGCCGCGAAGCAAGGATTGCGCTGGGGAAAAACTTGGGTTAGTCACGAAGGATTTTTATATCCAACGAGCCAGGACTTCAGGTTTGCCAGAGCCCTTTTAGTCCTTAATACAACGGACAGAGCACTTGAGACTCTTAACGTAGTTGGCCAAGAGTGCACCATCATAGTCGGTGCTCAGCAATAGGCAATACGCATAGTCGTGGTTGTTGAGATTGAAGAGTGGTGCGCGTTCGACGGAGCTCCAGAAACGTGTGTATAATCCCGTGTATAATTCCGTTGCGGCCGGCAACGCGGCAAAGCCGAAGGCATCCGTACCGTTGCCACTTTCATCCCAAAGTCTTTCTCCCCCACGATCTTTCCAGTCGACGGTGGACTTGAGCTTTTTTCCAACATTTTCACAAAAAACATTACAACCATCCGGCACATAGCATTCTTTCGTACATTCAAGCCCGTTTCCAACAAATTTCAGCAAAGCATTCCATTCCACGGTATCGGGCAAATGCCAGCCTTCGGGGCAAACGTTCATTGCCGCATCCCATGTGTATAAACGGGCGTACTTGTCACAATTTCTGGACTCGCTACTATTGCAATGACTTTTCGCAGAACCCTCGTTGTATTCGTAATCCAAATTCTCCGCCATCCAGGTCTGTTTGCCGATGGAGACCGTCTTGTACGTCTTACCGTCGCGGGGGTCCGTGAAGGAACCTGTCTGCGGGGCAGCGAAAGCGCAGGCAGCAAAGAGAAGAATAAAGTTCAGTATCAAGATAAGGGATTGAAAAAAGCTCATTTTATCCTCATTTTTTCAATGTAATAAAAAAAACGGTCCAGATTCTGTATACACCGGGAACCATATTATTATATCGGTTGTCTTTTCGCGGGGGTGGCTATTTCTAAAATTGTGCCATGCGCGGACCCCAAAAAGACGTCAAAGACCGCTCCCTGATAAGCCTCTCCTGGCCGCTTATCCTTACGTTCGCCGTGGGCATGATCCAGCCCATGATGGACAGCTGGTTCCTTTCGCGCACTTCCGAAACCGCAGCCGCCGGCGTCGGCGCCATGCTCCCGATTCTCGGGGCACTCTTTACCGCACTCCACGCCTTCGCGCAGTCCGGCGCGAGCATCGTCTCGCAGTACATCGGCGCCAAGCAGAACAGCCACGCAAACAGCACGCAGACGATGGTCCTCTTCGGGAGCATCTTGCTCGGGGTGGCCCTCACGCTCGTCATCTTCCCGCTTTCGGGGCATATCCCGCAATGGATGGGCCTCACCGAGGAACCCGCGAAATACGCGACGATGTTCCTGAGCGTCGTCTCATTCGGGTTTGCTTTCCGCGCACTGCAGACAATCCTCACCGCCCTCATCGCCACGCACGGCCTTACCGTATGGAACCTCGTGGGCAACACGCTCACCATCGCAAGCAACGCCGCCCTGAACGTCGTGTTCCTGGAAGGGCTCTTCGGGCTTCCCAAGATGGGCGTTTACGGCGTGGCCCTCGCGACAGCGCTCTCGTGGCTGATATCTTCGGGCATCCTGTGGTTGGTGCTCAAGTTCAAGGTAAAGCACCAGAGCAGGGCCCGCGACTGGAAGCGCTCCCGCATACTCCTCCCCGACTGGATCCGCATCGGCCTCCCCGCCGCCGCGGAACCCATCAGTTTCCAGCTTTTCCAGGTATTCATCACCGCGATGGTCGTGTACGTGGGCACCACCGCGATGACCGCCCGCGTGTTCGCGGGTAACTTCGCGGCCCTTTCCGTGATTCTCGGGGTCGGCCTCGGCAGCGGAAACCAGATTCTCGTAGCGCACCTCGTGGGCGCACACGACTTTGTGAAGGCGAACCGCCGCGTTTACCAGACGCTTGCCGTGGGCATCACGAGCGGGCTTCTGCTCTCGATAATCGTCGCACTCTTGGGCGAGCACCTGCTACGGCTCTACACTGACAATCCCGAAGTTCTCAGGCTCGGCAAGATCTGCCTCTGGTGCGACGTGGCCGTACAGCCGTTCAAGGCGGTGAACTTCATCCTCACCACGTCGCTGCGTGCCGCGGGCGATTCCAAGTTCCCCGCTATTGTCGGGAGCGGCATGATGTGGACGCTCGGGCTTGCGACTTCGCTTATCCTCGCGTTTGTCGTGGGGCTAGGCCTCCCCGGCCTCTGGCTCGGCATGGCGAGCGATGAATTCTACCGCTCGTTCGCGAACATCTGGCGCTGGCGCAGCGGCCGCTGGAAAAGCAAGGCCGTGGTTTAGTCTTGGCGCTACTGCGTAGCGCAGATACTGCGCCTCGGAAATGGTCGCTCAAGTAAACTTGGCGACCGCTTCACTCGGCTTGTTAATCTTTGAGACAACGAACTGAGAACACGAAATACTTACTGAAGTCATCCAGGAGCGCATCATCGTAGCGCAAGCGCATGCCGCCATCGTCGTAGCCGAAGCGCAAGAGCATGCAGTCAGCGTAACTACAATCGTTCTCCGTAGAACTCCAGAAGAACGCGTCGCGGCCCTCAAGGCTAAATTCCCCTCTGACGTTCCTGTCGCCAGCAGGAAGCGCCGTGAACCCAAAGGCATCCGTGCCATTGCCACTGCTATTCCACCCAGATGAGGACTTGAGTTTTATGCCAGCGGTTGATTTTCCACCTACAGCGTTAATCAAAGTTTCCCATTCAGCCCTGCTCGGCAGGTGCCAGCCACTAGGGCATACACCCTGGAGGTCTCCTGATGGCAGAGAGCATGTATAGCCATAGCCACATTCACTCTCCGACTTGCCTACCGTCGCAGCCCACCTGTAAAGGCGCCCGAACTTTTCACAATACTCGGCAGAATCGTTATAGCAGAAACTAGAATCCACTTCGTAATTCAGGTTTTCAGCCATCCACCACTTGTCACCAATTTTCACAGTCTTGTAAGTCTGACCATCGCGGTCGTCCACCAGTTCACCGTATTCGCAAGTATCCGTGCTATCGGTTTTGCACGGAGTCGCCAAAGTGACTGAACTCGAAGACTCCGCAGAACTGCTGCTGGACTTGGCGCTCGACGAAGACCCGTCATCGCAATCCTCGCACACGCTCGACGACGACCCGTCCGAAGGACGCGTCGCGAAACTGCTATCGTCGTCACCACACGCGACAAAGAAAAATGCCAAGAAAAGCGCAAATACAAGATGTATGGATCCTCGCCGGAGCCTGCCCTGAGCATGCCGAACGGGCGAGGATGACAACAGTCCTAGATGACGACGTTCAGGATGACACCACAAATTCTTCATAATTTCTCCTAATCCTTGACGCAACGCACCGAGAACCCATCGACCTTATAGATGCAGCCCAAGTACGCATAGTCGCCGGATCCCAAGTCCATGTGGTACGCGTAGCTGTTACCGTTCTCCGTAGAACTCCAGAAGTCCGGGTCGCTACCCTCGTCGAAGTAATCCCCATCTTCATTCCTATAACCAGTAGGGAGCGCCGAGAACCCGAAATCATCCGTACCGTTGTCACTACTATTCCTTCCGGACATAGACTTGAGCACATTGCCAGCGGTCGATTGTCCACCGACAGCATTGATCAAAGTTTTCCATTCCGTTGTGTCCGGCAGGTGCCAACCACTAGGGCAAGCGGATGACGCAGCACCCCACATGTAAAGACGGCCGTACTTTTCACAATACTCGGCAGAATCATTGTAGCAGAAACTAGAGTCCGCTTTGAAGTTGAGGTTCTCCGCCATCCACCACTGGTCATCAATTTTCACTGTCTTGTAAATCTGACCATTGCGGTCATCCACCAACTCGCCGTATTCGCAAGTGTCCGTGCTATCGGTTTTGCATGGAGTCGCCAAAGTGACCGAACTGCTGCTAGACACACTTGTCTCGCTATCGCTCGACAGCGGTGTGACGCTGGAAGAAGATTTCGCCGAACTGCTGCTGAATTGCGCAGTTTGCCCAGGAACATCGTCCTTGACGCAACGGACCGAAACAGGATAGTCCTTACTGCCGGTAAACTTGGACATTTCCGCCTTGTCCCATTGATTGCACAAGAACACTTCATACGCATCAATGCTCCTGCGCTGTACAGAACTCCAGAAATACGCGTCTTCGCCTTCGTCGTAATACCCATCGTCACCCAAAAGGCCTGCAGGGAGCGCCGAGAACCCGAAATCATCCGTGCCGCCGCCTTTTTCACCTTTGTAATCATACCAACCAGACATGGACTTGAGTTTTTTACCAGCGATTTCTCTACCGCCAACCGCGGCAAGTAAGGTCGCCCATTCCGTTGTGTCCGGCAGGTGCCAACCGTTAGGGCATATCCCGCGCACGGGATAAATCGGCGAGCAATCCTTCCCAAAACGGCCACAACCCTTGCCGTTCGTGCTCCATGTCCCTGCACTATCCATTGCATCACCCCAAGCATAAAGGCGCCCGTACTTGACGCAATTGGGATCTCCATAACTGAAGCAATCGCTACTTCCAGTTTCGTAGTTCAAGTTCTCCGCCATCCACCACTGGTCACCAATCTTTACCGTCTTGTATTTTTTGCCATCGCGGTCGTCAGTTAATTCGCCGTATTCGCAGTTGTCTTCTGTCTCTGTTTTACAGGGCGTTGCCAAAGTGACCGAACTGCTGCTGGATATAGTACTGCTACTGTACCCTTCGACAGGCTCAGGGACCATTGAGGAACGGCTCGACTGCGGTGTAACGCTGGACGAGGAACCATCTTCGCAGTCATTGCACACGCTCGATGAAGAATCGTCCGAAGGCGAGGTCGTAACATCGCTATCTTTGTCGCTACAGGCGACAAAGAGTGCCGCCAAGATAAGCGAAAGTACAAGATGTATGGATCCTCGCCGGAGCCTGCCCTGAGCATGCCGAATGGGCGAGGATGACCGCAATCCAGGATGACACCACAAATTCGTCATATTTCCTCCTTTTTCCATTATCTGCATAAAATATAAGATATCCTTTTACGTTCAAAATGCCGAAGTGGCGGTGAAATCGGAACTTTTTTGCTATTTTCACCGCCATTTTGTTAGTTTATTTGTAAATATTCGGCATAAAATGAAGTTCTTCCGCGATCATTGGCGGTGAAATTCACATTTTTTACCCCATTTCACCGCCGTCAACACCCTCCGCGACAAGAAAAAGATACATTTCAATACACACAAGTTAATTTCTGGCGGTGAAATCGACACTTTTTACTCCATTTCACCGCCACTTTCACATTTTTTCACATTTTTCTGATCGTGTGAGCGTGCGAAGCGCCCCTCGCAGCAAACATTACCTGAATAAAAACAGTTTAATCTTTCCCCTGCAGTTTAAAGGAAATCCGAAGTGACTAACAGTCACGAGGATTTCCTCCCGCCGCTCATTCCCTACATGCGCCATAGCAATAAACTATTTTCTACCGGAGCAACCGCTACTTTTTGGCGGAGGAGCACACCCCGCTAAGAGAGCACTGGAACGAAGTGATTGTGCGAGCGTGCGGGGCGTGCCCGAAGCCAACATAATTAATCTCCAACAATAAAAATTGCTATCTTTGGCGCATGCCCTTTTACCCGGATGACGTCATTCAGCAGCTCAAATCGCAGGCGGACATTTCGCTTGTGATTCAGCAGTTCTTGCCGCTGAAACGCTCCGGCACAAACCGCTTCGTGGGCGTATGCCCCTTCCACGACGACCACTCCCCATCCATGACGGTAAACCCGACGCTCGGCATCTACAAGTGCTTTGCCTGCGGGGCCGGCGGCGACGTCTTTAAGTTCGTGCAGGAACACGAGAAAATCGACTTCAATGGCGCCGTCGAATGGGTCGCGAACTTCGTAGGGTTCAGCCTTCCCAAGTTCGCATCAAAAGAAAACGCGGAAGTGCAAGAAGAAAAGGGCATGATCCGCAAGCTGAACGAACTTGCCTGCAACTGGTTCGAGCAGCAGCTTTCGCTGAGCGAGAAAGCCCTCAAATATCTCGCAAAGCGCAATATTTCGGAACAGACGCGCAAGCAGTTCCACATCGGCTACGCCCCCGACAAGCGCGAAGGTCTCATCGCCTATGCGGCAAAGAACGGCTTTTCGCCCAAGGACTGCCTCAGGGCGGGCCTCGCCGTCGAAAAGAAGAACGGCGGAATCGACGACAAGTTCCGCGACCGTCTGATGATTGCCATCCAGAACCAGTCGGGGACAGTCGTCGCATTCGGGGGCCGCGACCTCGCGCCCAAGCAGGAAGGCTTCGAACGCCCGAAGTACATGAACAGCCCGGAAACGCCCCTCTACAACAAGAGCGAAATTCTCTTCGGGCTCAACCACAGCCGCACTGCCATCGCAAAGGAGAATGCGGTCATCATCGTGGAAGGCTACTTCGACCTCATCAGCCTCTATCAGGGCGGCGTGCAGAACGTGGTCGCGGCATCGGGTACCGCCCTCACCGAATTTCACGCGAATATCCTCGCCCGCTACGCGAAAACCGCATACCTCGTGTTCGACGGCGATGAGGCGGGGCGCAAGGCAACCCACCGCACCATAGAAATTGTGCTCCCGAAAGGAATCGTTCCGCGAATCTTCGCGCTCTCCCGCCCCGACGGCACAAAGATCGACCCGGACAACTTCGTTAACGAGCAAGGCGCAGAGGCTTTCCGCGAGCAGTTAAAAGGCGCAGAGGACTGGCTTTCGTACCTTTCGCACAACAGCGACCTCCAGGGCATCGAGGACCGCGCGAAGTTCATCACCTACGTGAAATCCGTCGTCAAAAGCATCCAGGACAAGGAACTCCAGAACCAGTACGTGGAACTCATCGCCGAGCGTTTCAACACGAAGCCCACGCTGGAAGGCATCCAGGGAATCCGCCCGCAAAAGAAACCCAAGGCAGCCGCACCCCAAGCCCCGCAAGATATCGCGGAATACGCGGAATACGGAGAAGTGCCGCAACAGTCTGCCGAACCCGAACGCGTCCCGTGGGAACTCCTCTCTCCGCTCGAGGTGCGCTTTGCAAACCTGCTTGTCCGCAACCCCACGCTTTTGGACCGCGCCTGTGAATACTTTGACGTGGAACTCGCCGCAAGCGGCATACAGATATTCGAATCGAGCATCATCGACGAGTTCGTGAACACGGTCATCGCGGGCTACACCGAAACAGGTTACTTTTCGCCCCAGACGCTCTACGAGCAACTTTCCCCGCTGCTCAAGCAGTTCATGGAAAACCTGCCCGAAGAAACGTGGACCAGCCCGAAAGAAATCTACGAATTCTACGAAAGCCTCATGGTCTTGAACCTGCGGCTCTGCGACCGGTTCCGCAAGGGTATTGCGCTCGACACGCCCGAAGGCGTGCAGAAAAGGCTCGACCTGAACAAGTTCATGCAGAACATGGAAAAACTCTACAGCCTCTACAAGCAGGGCAAGCTTTCGCTCGACGCACTCGCCGACCAGCTTATAAAAAGTAAACAACCGCTATTACATATTCTAGCCGCCACGCAAGGATAGTCCTATGTTATCAATCAAGAATCTCAAAGCAAGCATCGAAGACGGTACACAGATCCTCAAGGGAATCAACCTCGAGGTGAAACCGGGCGAAGTCCACGCCATCATGGGCCCGAACGGCTCGGGAAAGAGCACGCTCTCGAAGGTCATCATGGGCCACCCCGCCTACCGCCTGGACGAGGGCAGCGTAGAACTCGACGGAAAGAACCTGCTCGAGATGGATATCAGCGAACGCGCGAACTCCGGGCTGTTCATCAGCACGCAGTACCCGACAGAAATCCCGGGCGTGAACAACGTGGAATTCCTGAAGATGGCGCTCAACAGCAAGCGCGCGTACCTCGGGCTCCCTGAAATGGGCGACGAAGAATTCAAGAAACTTTGCGAAGAAAAAATGCAGTTGCTCGAAATGGACGCACGCTACCGCGAACGCGGCGTGAACGACGGCATGAGCGGCGGCGAAAAGAAACGCAACGAAATCCTGCAGATGGCGATTCTCGACCCGAAGGTGAGTTTCCTCGACGAGACGGACTCCGGCCTGGACATCGACGCGCTCCGCATCGTGGCAAACGGGATCAACCACATCATGAGCCCCGAGAAGGCGGTTATCCTGGTGACGCACTACCAGAGGCTTCTGGACTACGTGAAGCCCACCTACGTGCACGTGCTGCGCCACGGCAAAATCATCCTGAGCGGCGGGCCGGAACTCGCCCTCAAGCTCGAAGAACAGGGCTACGACTGGATCGAGGAATAACGATGGACGCCATTACCCGCATAAAGCAACTGGGAATGCCCCGCAGGAACAACGAACTGTGGACGTTCTTCCCTGTGGCAAAGATTCCCGCGCCCGAATTCCCCGACGCGTGCACCTGCAGTGACGACTTTTCTGCCGAAAACGACTTCGCGGCGCTCCTCCCGGTGGCGCAGAACGCCCGCACGATGGTCCAGAACATCGCCGACGGTTCCGAAGAGATGGCGATGCTCAAGTGCAACAACGACTTCGGGCATACCGTGCTGAACATCGGCAAGAACGCGAAGGTGAGCATCGAGATTCTCGACAACAAGGTGATGCACCCGATTTGCGCCGAACGCTTCGACGTGAACGTGGGCGAAGGCGCCGACGTGGAAATCTTCTTCGCGAACCCCGCGAACGACCTGCCGCTCACCTTCAGGCATTTCCGCATTACGCAGGCAGCCGGCAGCAACGTGCGCTTTTCGGCCATCGAGCGCGGGAACGGCATTACCCGCGTGAGCATCGACGCCTTCCTGAACGCAGCAGGGGCAAGCTTTGACGCACGCACGCTGAATATCCTCGGCGGGGAATCGTCGAGCCACCATAGGCTCCACATCTACCACAACGCCCCCGAAACCACGAGCACGCAGCTTTCGCGCAACCTGCTCGACGGCAACGCAACCGCCAGCTACGACGGGAGCGTCATCGTGAACGCGGACTGCACCAAGGCTTTCTCGAGCCAGCTCGTGAACACCATCCTGCTTTCCGAAAACAGCAGCGTTTCCGTGAAGCCGGTGCTCAAGATCTACCACGACGACGTGGAATGCACTCACGGCAATACCGTGGGCGAACTCGACGCCGAGCAGATGTTCTACCTGGTAAGCCGAGGAATCCCCGAAAAGGCGGCCCGCAAGATGCTCATGAACGCCTTTGCGTTCGACACCTTCGCGCCCCTGCCCGAAGGCCCCGCAAAAAAGCGCCTTTTACAGGAAATCTAAGCGAAAACTTCGGCAAAAAAAGTTTGCCTCGCGCCGAAATTCGCACAAAAAAGGCCACCTCTCACGCAAGAGGCGGTCTTTTTTTAGGAGTCGATTGGAAATTTTATGAGAGAGTATTAAGAAGGTAGAGGGTTACGCCCATGAAGGCAACCATGAAGTTCGCGAAGAACGTTCTAGACGCGAGATCCTTGAGAATTGTTGTCATCATTTTATCCATCCCTTATCCTTACGCTCCATAATATAGAATGTAATATTCCATTTTCAAAGTAATGAAAATCACACTGCGATTTGCGTCACGCGAAATGCGAACGGTCCTTGACAAGCGGGAACCAAGTTCCCAATTTTTCGCTACTTCTTCTCGTTCTCGATAATCTTGATGGGTTCGTCCATCATCTTCTCGGCAATAACTTCGGGCGTCTCTTCGGCAATCGCGGCGTTGGATTCCTCGGGCATCCACGGCTTGTCGAGGCTCTTTTCCCAAGAAACGGTGGGCGCCTGCGGAACCTCGTGCGAGGCATCCACCACAGGCAGGCCAAGCAGTTCACGCGCACGGTTCAACGCCGCGTCGATGTTCCCGAGGGCATTTTCTTCACCGAGTTGCTTGAGCACGCCGGCACGCGTCAAGGCCACCACGGGCTGGGCATGCACGCCACTGAGCAGGAGCTGCGTCCCTTCGCGGTTGCAACGGGAAAGCAGGTCCTCGATCATCTGGATGCCTGCGGCATCGATGCTCGACACGCTACGCATGCGCAGAATAAGAATCTTCGGCTTGTCCGAGATGCGGGCCATCGTGTCCTTGAACTTGTCGACCGCGCCAAAGAACAGCGAACCGGCCAACTCGTAAACCACCACGCCCTTCGGCACCTGGCGGCTGAGCTCGTTGTGCGCGGCCTCCTCGTCGTCATCCTTGAGGGCCTCGGTCACCGTCTCCATCTCAGAAACATCGCTCATGCGCTTAATAAACAGCACTGCCGCAAGCAACACGCCCACTTCGATCGCCACAGTGAGGTCAATTATCACCGTAAGGGAGAACGCCACGAGCATCACGATAATATCGCTCTTCGGGGCCTTGAACATCTTGATGAAGCTCCGGTAGCCGCACATGTTGAACGCCACCTGGAAAAGCACTGCAGCAAGCGCCGCCATCGGGATCATTTCGGCATACTTGCCGAGCACGAGCATAATGAGCAAGAGCACCACCGCATGCACCAGGCCCGAAACCGGGCTCACCGCGCCGTTACGGATGTTTGTCGCGGTACGGGCAATCGCGCCCGTCGCGGGGATACCGCCAAAAATCGGGGAAAGGATGTTCGCCACGCCCTGGCCAAAAAGTTCGGTATTGGAGCGGTGCTTGGTGCTGGTCATACCGTCGGCAACGACCGCACTCAGCAGGGATTCGATGGCACCGAGAATCGCAATCGTGAGTGCCGGCTGGAACACCTTCTGCATCATCTCGATGCTTATGTTGGGCAGGTGCGGCACCGGGAACCCGGTCGGGATATGGTTCTTCATGCCGATGGTCACCACGCCGTGACCCGTAAGCGGGTCATCCCAGCCAAGCACTTTCACCATCACGGTCGCGACGACAATCGCGACAAGCGAGCCCGGAATCTTCGTGGTGATCTTCGGCCACAGGATGCAAACGGCAAGCGCCACGAGACCCACAATTACCGCATACATGTTCACGGTATCAAACGAAGTCGCATACAGCTTGATTTTTCCGATGGCATCGGCCGGGTCCTTCGCGAGGAAGCGGAGCCCGAAGAAGTTCGGGACCTGGCCGAGCGCGATGATGATGGCGATACCCGCGGTAAAGCCCACGGTTACCGGGTACGGAATGAACTTGATTATTGCACCGAACTTCGCGATGCCAAAGATAATGAGCAGGATACCCGCGAGGAGCGTCGCGGAAGCCAGACCGTCGTAGCCGTACTGGCTTACGATACCGTAGACAATCACGATGAAGGCACCCGTGGGGCCGCCAATCTGGAAACGGCTACCGCCCAGCAGGGAAATTGTAAAACCCGCTATAATCGCAGTGTACAGGCCCTGTTCGGGGCCCACGCCCGAGGCGATGGCGAATGCGATGGCGAGCGGAAGCGCGAGGATTCCCACGATAAGGCCCGACATGAGGTCGCTCACGAAGTTTTTCTTGGTGTAACCCCGGCGGAGTACCCGGACGGATTCAGGGGTTACGGTCGCTTTTACGCCCAGTAGGAAGTTCTTGAACGATTCCTTGGCGTGAATATTGGTCATCTGGCACTCCGTGATTTAAAGACGGCGCCAAATTTAGAAAAATTTACACGTTTTGTGTAGGGGGATTTTACCCGCAATTTTTTTTGTACTAACGGCTGTTCAGGTAATCAAGTACCTTGTTGGTCAGGTCGTTTTCCTTCTTCCAGAAGAGTACCGCACCCGTCGCGCGGTCCACGACCATATCGTAGCCTTCCTGCAAGGCAATCTCGTTCACCGCCTTGCGGATAAGCTGGATAATGGGCGCGCTCACCTTCTCGTTCTGGGTCACAAGTTCGCCCTTACGGCCATACACGCGGTCGATAAACGTCTTGAGCTCGATATCCTTCTTGTTGTATTCCGCCTCGAGTTCGCGCTTCTTTTCGTCGCTGAGCATCAGCAACTGCTTGTCGAGCTTTTCCTTGATGGCGGAAAGTTCCTTCTGCAAGAGGTTCGCCTGCTGTTCCCACTTGGCCACCTGGCGGTCGTATTCTTCCTGCGCCTTCTTCGTGCCCTTGTAGCCGTCGAAGATGAGCTTGGAATCCACGTGAGCGATGCGCAGGCCGTCTTCGGCGAAACTCGCGCACGCGAAAACCATCATCAAAGCGATTAGAACCTTGCGAATCATAGAGCCTCCCGATTCCTTAGAATCCCTGACCGATGACAAAGTTGAATTCCATGTCGCCCACCTTGCTGCGCTGCAGGCCCGTGTAGGTTTCGCCCACATCGAGCGGCCAGGCGAAGTCAAACCCGATAATACCGAGCATCGGCACCACCACGCGGAACCCGAAACCGATATCCTTCTTGAGGCTCGTCGGGTCCCATTCGCTGAGCGGGTTCCTGCTCGGCTTTGCGACCTTCGTCTTGGGGTCATAGCGTTCACCGAACACGTTACCCGCGTCAAAGAAGAACGGCAACAGGTAGAACACCTGCGGCACAATGCCGAGCTGGAGTTCTGCACCCGTGTACTGGTAGCTGCGGCCCAGGCGGCGGTAACCAATGGAGCCCGAGCTGTAACCGCGCATGTTGCCTTCGTAGCCCATCACGCCACCCATCGTGAACAGCGTGCGGTACTGCAGCTGGTCGCCGAACATAACGCCGTACTCGTTGGTAAGCGCAATCGCGAGGCGGTCGCGGAACAGCGGGAACCACCACTTGATGGTGAGTTCCGTCTTGATAAATTCGAAATCACTGAACAGCGCGCCGTCCGCCACCTGGATATCAAGCTGGTAGCGGGAACCTTCCGTCGGGAACTGCGGCAAGTTCTTGTCGTCGCGCACCAGTCGGAAGTTGATGGCCGATTCGATACCGGTGTAAACCACATAGCTGCCGTCGATGTTGGGGCCCTGCTTGTTCATGAGCCAGCTGTAGCCGACCTGGCCGTAGAAGTAGTCGTCGGGCCACTTGAGGCGCTTGCCCAGGTACACGGAACCGCCGTAGCGGGTAATGTTCGGGTCGCCGTAATCTTCCATGTTCCACCAGGAGTAGCTGAGGCTTGCACCGAGCGTAATCGGCTTGTCGAGCAGCCAGGGTTCCTGGAAGCTGATGGAGGCGCTCTTCTTGTCGGCACCGTATTCCACGCTCAGGCTTGCGGCCTGGCCGTCACCCATACAGCAGTTCGGGATAGAGATGCTCGCCGTACCCACAAGGCCGTCGCTCTCGCTGTACGATACACCCAGGCTGAACTGGCCGGTACCCGCTTCCTTCTCCTGCACGGTGAAGTCGAGGTCCACTTCCTGCTCGCCGTAAATCTTGATATCGGGCACGACCATGTCGAAGTAGTTGAGCTGCATGATTTCGCGGAAGCTGCGTTCCAGCAGGGACTGGCGGTACGTATCGCCCGGGTACAGGCGCACCTCGCGGCGGATAACCTTCTCGTTGGTCTTCGTGTTGCCGTGGATATAAACCTTGTGGATGCTCGCAGGCAGGCCTTCGCGCATGCGGTACGTGAGATTCACCACGGAATCGTTCACGAACGTGCGTTCCTCGTCGAACTGGGCAAACAGGTAGCCATCTTCGCGGTAAACTTCAAGCAGAGCCTTCCTGGAGGCATCGTAGAGGTACTGGTCGAACACCGCACCGCTATCCAGGCGGAACGCATACCCGAGCACCTTGTCGTTCAGGACTTCGTTCCCCGAGAAGTGCACGTCGCCCATGTAGTAACGGCGGCCTTCCACCATGCCGATATGGATGCAAATATCGCTCGAAGTGTGGATGTTGTCGTACTTGTTCAACAGCGGGAACATGTCCTCTATCATGTAGCGCACGAGCAACTTTTCCTCGTATTCCGAGAGTTTCTTGATTTTCTTGAGCGAATCGATTTTCGGGTTGTTGAACTTGCGGCCTTCCACAATCTTGAGCCATTCCTTGCGGGAATCCTCGTAGCGGATAATGTCGTTGATGAGCTTGAGGGCGTCTTCCTCTTCCTTGACCTGGGGGAGCGGACGGGTCACGTACCCGTGGTGCGACATTTCCTTGGAGGCGCGGAAGAAGTGCGAGACCTGCATCGTGGGCTTGCCCGCCATCTTGTACATGGCAGTCGCCGGGTCGCCCATCGCGCGGTTCAACTGGTCGTAGAGCGGCTGCAGACGTTCGCCCACCGGCACCATGCGTCCCAGGTAGAACAGGCAGCTGGAATCCGGCAGGTATTCGGCACGGTATTCGGTCAGTTCCGCATCCAGGTAGCCAAAGTGGCGGATGGCGTTCAACACCGTGTCGCGGTCGGCCTCAAATACAGTCTCCTTGAACTCGCCACCACCGTACCACTGGTCCACCTTCGTGAGCATGTGGTCGGTAATGTCTATCGCGGGCACGTTGTCGTTACCCGTAATCTTGATATCGCGCACCTTCACCTTCTCGCCCTCGCGGATAATGAAGGTCACCATGTTCTTGTTGTCGTCTACGGGAGTCTCGCGGTAGCCCACCTCGGCAAGCAAAAAGCCTTCGGAATGGTAGTAGTCGATCATCGCCTGGCGGTCACGTTCCAGCTGGCTCTTGCTGTACACCTGGCCCGGAATCAGGCGCATCTTGAGGCGCAAGTCGTCCTCGGAAATCTCGTCGTTACCGTCCAGCACCGCCGTATCGAGGGCGGGCAGTTCCTTAATCTTGAATATGAGGTCCACCTCGGTGCTGTTGTCGATGTAGTCGACCCATGCAGAAACATCGTCGAAGAGGCCCGACTTGTAGAGGGCGGACACCGCCTCCTGGACCTTGTCAGAAAGGATCGTGGGCGAAAAAGTCTGGCCGTCGCGGATGCCGATTCGACTCAACACCGCACGCTGGTCCATGTTCACGTTACCTTCGACCTTGACCTTCCTCACCTTGTTTTCGGCCATATAGTCCACAGGCATCTGGGACATGTCCAACAGCTGGGCCTGCACAAGACCAACAATACACAGAATCAATAAAAACAGACGGGTACGCAGAATAAACCTACCTATAGATTCAAAAAAACTTAAAATACCGCACAAAAATACAAAAATTGAAACTTTCTGCCCAACCGGATTTGCCGAAAAACGCACTTTGTTCGTCAACTTTTCACGTAATGTAAAGAAAGCGGTGCCAAGCGCAAGAAAAGCGGCGTCACAGAAAACATTTTCAAAAATTTTTCTTTTTCTCAGCCATAAAAAGACTAAATTACTTTCCGTAAAAATTTAAACCACTCTTTATTGAGGATTATATGCGTTCAACCGCCTGGAATGACGAAGAAAACAAGGTCCTGCCCGAAATGGCGCTGGATTTTATGCCCGAAGAAAAATTGCGCGACCTGCAGCTGCAGCGTATGCGCGCCACCGTGAAACTTGCCTACGAGAAGGTCCCGCTCTTCCGTGAACGCATGGACGAGAAGGGATTAAAGCCCGAAGATATCAAGAACCTCAAGGACGTAGCGAAGCTCCCCTTCACCATGAAGAAGGACTTGCGCGACACCTACCCGTATGGCCTGTTCGCCGTAGACCTGAGCGAAGTCGTGCGCCTGCACGCAAGTTCGGGCACCACGGGTAAGCCCATCGTGGTCGGCTACACCAAGGAAGACATGGACGTGTGGGCCCAGGTCGTCAAACGCGGCCTCCTCGCCTGCGGCTTCCGCAGCACCGACATTGTGCAGAACTTCTTCGGCTACGGCCTGTTTACCGGCGGTCTCGGCATCCACGGCGGTTTCGAAGCCCTCGGTGCGACCGTCATCCCCATCAGCGGCGGCAATACCGAACGCCAGGTGATGCTCATGAAGGATTTCGGCGTCACTGCGGTGGGCGGAACCCCGAGTTACTTTGTCCGCATCATCGACGTCGCCGAAAAGATGGGTGTCGACATCCGCGACCTGAAGGTCAAGCGCGGCATCTTCGGTGCAGAACCGTGGAGCGACGGCATGCGCGACTACATCGAAGAAAAGACCGGCATCAAGGCGTACGACATCTACGGCCTTTCCGAAATAGTGGGCCCGGGCGTGGGCTGCGAATGCGAGTGCCGCGACGGCATCCACATTTTCGAAGACCACTTCTACCCCGAAATCGTCGACCCCGAAACGCTGGAACCGCTCCCGGACGGCGAAGAGGGCGAACTCGTGCTTTCTACGCTCAGCAAGAAGGCCATGCCCATCATCCGCTACCGCACCCGCGACATTACCGCCATCGAGAAGACCAAGTGCAAGTGCGGCCGCACCATCCGCCGCATCCGCCGCATTGGCCGCCGTAGCGACGACATGATCATCATGCGTGGCGTGAACGTGTTCCCGAGCCAGATCGAGACGGCACTCCTCCGCGCAGAGAAGGCACTGCCGCACTACCAGATCGTGCTCGACACCAAGAACAACATGGACACGCTCGAAGTGAAGGTGGAAGTCTCCCGCGACATGGTGAGCGACTCCATGAGCGCCATGGAACAGCTGAACAAGAAGTTCAAGCACTCCATCGAACAGATTCTCGGCATTTCCGTCATCGTCACGCTGTGCGAACCCGATTCGCTGCCGCGTAGCGAAGGCAAGGCCAAGAGAGTCATCGACAACAGGAAGAAGATGTAGCGCCGATGGCGCAATGTGGAATGTGTAATGTGGAATGAGAAATGAATCATTTAACATCTCACATTTCACATCACACTCTTTATTCCTAACTAAAAGTTTTAAAATAGGAGTATAAAAATGAAGATTCCTCAGGTTTCTGTATTCGTGTCAAACCGTCCGGGCCGTCTCCAGGCGGTGTGCAAGTCCCTTGCCGACGCCGGCGTGAACCTCCTTTCGCTCACGCTTGCCGACTCCGGCGAGTTCGGGCTCATCCGCCTTATCGTGAGTGACCCGGAAAAAGCCGTCGACGTGCTCGCCAAGGCAGGCCTCAGCGCCACCATCACCGACGTGGTCGCCTGCCCCGTGAACGCCGCCATCGGTGGCCTCGCCGAACTGCTCTCCACTGCGGTCGGTAGCCAGCAAATTGACTACATGTACGCCTACCCCTCCACACTGAACGGCAGCAACATCATGATTCTGCGCTTCCAGGATGTGGACAAGGCTATCGAAGCCCTGAAGGCCACAAACTTCAAGGCCATCAGCAAGGAAGAACTGCTGGGATAACGAGCCGTCATCCCCGCAACCTTAGTTGTCATCCCCGCGACCTTAGTTGTCATCCCCGCGAAAGCGGGGATCTTTTTTTGCAAAAAAGCCTCCCGAGGGAGGCTTCAGTTTTTCAGATATCCTAGGTGCGCACGGAGCGCGCCGTGCTATTTGTCCAGGATACAGCGGATGGGCCGATAATCATAAGAACTGTTTTCCTCTTCCACAAATTCAACTCCATGGTAGTAATTAATGCTCATAATATAAACATCACCTGTACCGTCACTATACTTTGTAGAGGATGTCCAGAAGTATGCACTTGTGCCCTTCCCTTGAATTCCTTTTGTTCCATAAGTATAATAATAGCCATCTGGGTATGCCGAGAAGCCAGATTCATTCGTGCCATTTCTACCGCCATCCCAACCGGTTGTTGATTTGAGTGCAGCCGCAGTAGTATGGTCAATCAACGTTTGCCACTCGGCCTTTGTCGGCACATGCCAGCCAGTAGGGCACGCATCTTTCTCTCCAAACCACGCATTTTTCATTCCACCCACATTATAATAGCGAACACCATCCTTAACAAGACTATAGGAGATACCAGCCGAAGAAGTGGATTTGTAGTTTTTTTAATAGTGGGTTCATGAACAACCATATTCATTACCGGTTAAGTTAAAATATATCCTTTTTTCTTGTTAAGTGGTATACCCTTGTGGTCTAGGCAGCCTGTTTTGACAGCCTATATTCCACCGGTGTCATGTAACCGAGCGAACTATGGAGCCGTTTCCGGTTGTAGAACAGCTCGATGTACCTGAAAACGGCCTCCCGCACGTCTTCGATGTCCTTGAAGTCTCGCCTGTAGGCCATCTCCTTCTTGAAGCTTGCGAAGAAGCTTTCCATGCAGGCGTTGTCGTAGGGGCAGCCCGGGGCGCTCATCGAGGGCGTTATCCCATTCTCCGAGAGCATCGTGCGGTAGCCCATGCTGCTGTACTGCACGCCACGGTCGGAATGGAAGATTAGTCCGTCGTGATGGCCGCGTTGCATGATGGCATTGGACAACGCGCGCTTGACAAGTTCCGTGTCGATGTTCTTGCTCACGGCATAACCCACCGCCTCCTTGTTGCATAGGTCAAGTACCACGGCAAGGTACACCCAGCCAAGCGTAGTCTTGACGTAGGTGATGTCGCCGGCCCAGACGGCGTTCAGACTGTCGGGATCGAACTTCCGCTGCACCAGGTTCTCGCTGTACATGGAGTCACATTTGCCCTTGCGGTAGGGTTTCCATTTCTTGAGCGTGACCGGATAGAGACCGTTCTCGCGCATGATGCGGCGCAGTTTCCACACCTTTACCTCGACACCCTTGTCTTGGAGTGCCGCCAGCATCTTCGGGCAACCGTACACGCGGTGGTTTTCTTCGAAGGTGTCGCGGACCTTCTGGACAAGCCGTTCTTCACGGGCCTTGCGTTCGGCCCTTGCCGTTTCCTGTTTTGACCACTGGTAGTAGGAACACTGCGGTATTCCTAGAGCTCTGCACATCTTCCTGACAGAGTATTTCTTGCGGTTCACGTGTATCGCCTCGCATTTCAGTCGTGTGGTCGCATAAAGATGTGCAGGGATTTTTTTAGGATCTCTACCGTCTCCTTCTCGTCCGCGAGTTCCTTTTCGCGTTTCTTCAGGAGCTTCTCCAGTTCCCTGTTCTTGGCGGCGAGTTCCTCGACGGACACCTTGCGGATTCGCCGTTCCTCGCGGTAGCTCGGCAGGTTGTGTTCCTTGCGGTACTCGTTTACCCACCTACCGACCGTATTTGGCCCTATTCCGAGTTCCTTGGCTATCTGATTTGCGGACTTTTCGCCTTTCAGGACCAGTTTGATGACTTGTTCCCTTGTCTCGGAGTTGTAGTTGACTTTTGCCATTGTTTTACCTTTTTGGGGTTGCGCAATGAATATAGTAGCTTATGCTACCCTCTTATTAAACTCCTGCATGGTCCAATAATTAGTGTCAAATTCCTTACACTTTTCACGGTAATCCTTGGTATCGATATAAACGTCGGGAGCCTGCACCCACATGCGGGCTGTATCGCCAACTGCCTGGTCCATACACACATAATAATTGCCTGAATATGTGAAACTTGTCGTATCACCATCTTTCATGCACGCAGAACCGCCTTGACTAGCATATTGCTTTGCAAATATGCTATCCAAAGCCGTACCATACCGCCAGCAGGTATCCTGATAGACGTACGTAATCTCTGTATTCGCCCTTCCATTACGGACGGTACCATTCTTCCAGCCTCCGTCGGGTGCCAACTGCGCCCAGCCAATGGTATCCACCATAATGCCATAGGGGTCCACCCAATTCTTTTCGGATTCACTGCGGATATAGCATGTATATTTCACGCCATTAGAACCATAGGCAACAGCACTGTTGAGGCCATCCACACAGCCCATGCCAACAAGGGCGTCCATCGTCTTGTTATAACTGATAACCCATTTCCCCTTTTCATAGACATATAGCACGTTATTGTGCAACCGGCCCCAGGCAGTATCGCCCACGGCGTGCGAACGTCCAAGCCCGTTCGTATCTACTTCGATATCCTGAGCCTTACGCCAGGTAAACGCAACCGTGAAGGTATCTACACGAGTACTGACTTCGCCCGTACACTTGTACCACCCGGCAGGAATATGGACTAGGGTGTCTTCTTGCTTTCTCGTACATGCCCCTAGTCCAGACATTTCCAAGTCCGTTGCGGGCCTCCAGCCGTTTTCGTCTTTTACATAGTACAGGTTTTCATTAACATTACCTTGTATATAATCACCAAAGACTCCTTCCTTGCCAACAGTATCCTTTTCGTAGTTGGTCGCCTCGCGCCATTCCGTAGGCACAGGCTCGCCTTCTACGAGCGTGTTCCCGTCATTGACACACTTGAACCACATATTTTTAGAAGATCTGACAACACCGTCAACCTTATCCGACGTGCAAGGGCCCAAATAGCTGTCAAGGTCCAAGACCGTGCCGTAGCGCCACTTGCCATTACCGTCGCCGTCAGCATCTTCAAACACATAGATGTGCGACTTGTTCACGTTTCCAAGTCTGACAATCGGGTTGCCATCGCCGGGAACGCCAAAGCCAGCGGTATCGGCCTCCGCAGTTGTCGCTTTGCGCCAAGCAAAGGAATCGGACGCGCCATCGTTTTTGTCGCAAATGTACCACACAGGCTCGCGCTCTACTATGAGGCTGTCGGTCATGCCCCTGTTGGACTCAACACAGGCGGCGTCAAGGGAGGCATCCAGTTCCGTGCCTCGGCGCCAGTTGCCTTCCTTTACGTACACGTAGTTGGTATTGATCTTGCCGTAGACAGCCGTATCTTTAGGCAATTCAGGAGAAAGCGCAGCGACATCCTTCTCAAGGTCGGTCGCGAAACGCCATGCGAACGAGTCGCCGGAAGCCGCGCAAATCAGACGCACCAGGCTGCTGTCGCCGTCGGTGTATGCGGAATCGTTCGCGGCATAGTAGGCGGAGTTCTTGTTTTTGACGGCGAAGAGCGCGCCTTCGTTGTCGGATGAGCACGTGTCCACGCCGAGTTCCTGCATCCAGAAGTTCGTCACGTGCTGTTCGAACGCGGGGGCTGCGCTCTCAGCAAGTTTCCAGCCTTCCACATTCGCGCGAATCTTGGGGAGGCCACCATTCAGGTCGGTTTTCATCGCCCAGTCCGCAATCTGCGCGCGCTGCTTCACGTTGTCCCACTGGCCGTTGTCGCCCAGGTCCACGCTCAGTGATGCAAGGAGGGCAGTCAGTTCGGATTCATTGCGGTCGCCCTGAAGGAGAACGGAGATTGCGAGCAGGGCGGCATTGCCCTTGCCTTCCTTGAGCACGTTTAGGTCTTCGGCCATGCCTTCGAAACCCGAATTGTTGATGCCGAACGCAGTGAAGAGTTCCTTCTCGGCGGCCATCTTCGCCTTGGTTACAGAAGAATCCTTCCTCGTGACAAGATACTGCACGCGGTCATACTCAAGGTGAGTCACCAGGTTGATGTTCGCGGAGGAGCGTCCCTTCAGGTTCGTCAACGCGCGCAGCTTGATGGCGGCGGAACTGTTCTCGCCCGTCACCTCGTTGCGGTAGAAGCCGTCCGCCACAATGTAGGCAAACGCGCTGTTCAATTTTACCGTCTTGATATCGAAGGTACCGTCGGCGCGTTCAATCTTGCCGCCGAACGTCTTGCCGGTCTGCTTGAGCGAGCGTCCGTTCTGCAGTTCGTATGCCGTAATATCCGTGCCGGTAACGAACGGGCCCTTCTGGCTCACGCCGCTTAGGCTAATAGCACTATCCAGAGTAGCGCAGTCCTCGGCACTCACGTTAGCGTCGCATACCTCGGGCTGATCCGCATAGCCTGTCAAATCCATCGTGAAGGATTCTGTACCGCAAGCGATTATAACGGATGTGGCTGTCGATCCCGTAATTGCACAGCTCGTGCCGTCCTTGCCGTTCGTACCATCGGTGCCCGGAGCGCCGTCCTTGCCATTGGTTCCGTTGGTGCCCGGAGCGCCGTCGTCACCCTTCTCGCCCTTTGCGCCGTCATCGCCCTTGTCACCCTTCGCGCCGTCTTTACCGTCGGCGCCGTTCTTGCCGTTACGCACCGTGCCGATGGATTCCCCGTTACAGAAAATCTCGAAGCCCGTGCCGTCGTTCAGGCTCGTGGAGGTACAGACGTTGTCGCCCACGCTCACCGTGTTCACGCCAAGCGCCACCCATTCCTTGCCGTCGCAGCCCAGGAACTCGTGAGTCTCCTTGACGAACGCCGTCTGGCCCGCGATGTCCTCAGTACACGCCGGGAGGTCGTCGGTGGACTTGATTGCGCCAACGTTCGCGTTTATCTGCTCAGTGATGTCGTCACCGCAGGCAGAGAGCCCAAAGGCAAGAGCAGCGGCAAGGGCAAGAACAATACTTTCAGATCCTCGCTGGAGCCTGCCCTGAGCAAGCCGAATGGGCGAGGATGACGTCAAGCAAGAGTGTGACGCGGGTAGAAAACGGGTTAAACGTTTCATAGGACGGCTCCTCATTAGGATACAAACTTACAATTTACATACAAATGTAGTAAATACAGATCCTCCCCGTTCCGAGGATTGTGGGCACATAAGCAATGAATTGCAAGTGCCCACTAACCGCCTTCTCCTCAAAGGGGATAACTCTACTATGGCAACAAGTTGCCAAGTATCGTATAGCGGGGATGACAATGAAAGCCAGGGATAACAATGCCGGTTATTTCACCTGGTATATGGTCAGCGTCTTGCTGTATTCGTAGCCGACAACGAGAAGTGCTGTGCCGTTCGGGCTCTTTTCGGCAGGGATAAATAGCACGCCTTCGGGGCCACGGTCGCTCGGGTCAAGGTAATAGTCAACAAGCCTTGGCGAGGGGTTGCTTGTCTTGCCGAAATCGGAAATGTCGAATACGGCAATACCGCTCGTGCGTTCAAGCCCCACGAAGGCGTATCGCTTGCCCGCGACCTCGCCCACGGTCACATTTTCGGGTTCGCAGCCCTTGTCTTCGCTGCGGGAATCCATCTTGACCTTGTTCTTTTTCGCATTCCAGTTAAAGTAATCGGGAGCGACCTTCGCAATCATGCGTTCGAGCATATCGCCGCTATCCCAGACAAGCGCGCCAGTCGCACCGTCGAAGATGCTCACGCTGCGGGAACCGAACGTGTATGCGTACGGGCAACGGCCACCGGGCGCCATATCGGGCACGGCATCGCAATGTTCCAGGTTACTCACGGAAATCCCGCCCAAATCCCTGACCAGCTCCGGAGTAAACACCTTCGGGTCCAAACGCCCCTGCTGCGAAAGCATCACGAGGCTCGTCACGTCGGTCCAGGCCTTGTAATCGTTCACGGGAGCGCCCTCGTTCGCCGTAACCACAAAAGGCCTGCCGTTTACAACAAACGAAGAAATGCCGTCGGGTTGGCGCAGTCCGCGCAGCGGGTAGTTCGCAATTTCAACTTTCGAATTCTTCTTGGCGTCGAGCCCGAACCCGGGAACGGAATGGTCGACAAAGCCGAGCGGGTACACGTTCGTGATTTTCTTTGCGGCAATGTCCACAACCGCTATAGCATTGTTCTCTTGCAGGCTCACCCACGCCGTCTTGGAATCCGGCGAAACGGTGATGTACTCGGGCTCGAGCGACTTCACGAACCCCTGTGCTCCGGTCCTACGGACGCCCTGCGCCATCAGCGACGCGGTATCGAGCCCGTCAAAGCCCGCAACCGCAATCTCGAGGCGTGACCACGGCCCGCTCTTCGGGGCGGTTACAATCGCGACACCGCCCTCGGGATCTTCGTGGAAATTCATGTCGGGAGAGCCCTCGCAGGCAACCAGGAGTGCCGAGCCATCGGGCGTAAACGTGAGCATATCGGGCTGGTGGCAGACCTCGAAGAACCCGAGAACCTCGAGGCTGTCGGTATAGCGCATCACCTGCACATGGCCCTTTTTCCATTCAGGTGCGTTCAGCAGGCTCACTGCGAAAAGGTTCCCGTTCACAGTCACGCTCGAGGCATCGCCCCCCAGCGAAACAGTCCTTACGACCCTCGGCTTCGCCACGTCGGAAAGGTCGACTATTTCGAGCAGGTTATCGCCACCCACGACAAACAACTTCTTCTTTTCGGGCATGTACGCCGATATTTCCGCAGACTTCATGGGAATTGACGCGAGCGGCTGCAGCGTAGCCCCCAACTGGAACTGGCCCGCAGGCGCATCGCCACCCTTCGCGAGGCACAGCCCCGCACCCAGCAACACCCCCATAACAGCACACAGTCCAAGTCTCATACGGCCTCCGTCAGTCAAAAATCAACCAGAACAGGAGCGCCCCGACAAGCAGGCCCCCCATAAACGAAGACGAGCTCATCACGGCCGCCTTGCGGCGTTCCTCGTCGGCACGGTCCTTGTCCTTCTCGCTCGCCTCGATAGCAATCCCGAGGGCCTTCGCGCAGACCTCGTTGTTCTGCTTCATGGTCTGGTAGCTCTGTTCCCAGTTGGCGCACTTGGCCTCCTCGACCACCACAGACTTGCGGAGCGAATCCTTCTCCACGGCGCAGAGGCTATCGCGAACCTGCATCACGCTATCGCGCAGGGCGAGTTCCTCTTGCATCACGTCTACCGGGACCATTTCTGCAGGGGCGGCGGCAGGCGATTCACCCGCAGGCTGTGCGGGCACGGCTTGAGAATTCGCAACTTGCGCATCGCCTGCATTAGACGGCGCATTGCCTGCATTAGACGGCGCGGCAAACGCGAACGCAACTGCAAAAAGTAGAACAGCGAAAGACTTCACGAACATCGGTTACAACCTACCTGGGCAACACGGCAGTCTTGTGCCACTTGCCGTCGGAACATTTCATGTAGTAGACACCCGGAGCGAGCGTAGCGGAATTCTTCACGATGGAGCCGTCGAGGGTACGGACCTGCACCACGCGGGCAGTTGCACCCTGGGCGGGAGCGGTCACGAGACGCGTAGAACCCTCGGAAGAACTGGACGCAGGTTCGGTTCCCGAAGAAGAACTTGCGGGTGCATCGCCAGACGAAGACGTTCCCGGTTCTGCAGAGGACGAAGTCTCGGGCTTCGTAGAAGAGGACGTGCCGACGCTCGAGGAGGATGCATCCATCCCGTGGCTAGACGAGGATTTCTCTTCGGAAGAGGTCGGCCCCGGAGTCCCGCTGGACGACGAAACAACAGGTGTCTCGCTCGAAGAAGACTTGCCTTCGGAAGAGGAACTCGCGGGCGGATTGCTCGAAGAAGATTCGGGCAAGAGCGGCTTGCGGGAATCGACAAGCACTACCTTGAGAGCCTGGACGCGGACATATTCCGAGCGTATAGTCCTTGTCGGCTGGGAAAAATCCATAGCGTTACGAGCAACCTCGAAAACATGCAAGGAATCCATGCCAATAGAAGAGGAATAGGACCTGCCCGTCGCTCCGTACGTCTTACCATCAATAACCGTATCGAAAACGAACTCGTGGGTAAGCCCGACAAACCACCATTCAAAGGCGAATTCGAACGTCTTGGAAGCCAGCATGTAACCAGAACTGTAGCTATTGTCTTCAGGAATCTTTGCGGGAGCCATACCCAGCAAATTGTACGTATTCGTAGAATCGTACCCATCCAGTTTCATGTTGTGAATATCGAAAATGTATGTAGCAATGCCATCTTCCGAATCCTCTTTCCACTGCTTGCTATTATCCCATGTCGCAAACTTGAACTCCGTACCTCGCCTTTCGCGACACTCCGCACTTATCGAAAGCGGAAGCTTGTTTGCGAACGATTTTGCACTGACCGTCACCGTCTTATACGATTCATGCCGCGTGGAGTTAGAAGAATCCTTCGCCCAGGTGTGCGGATTGCCGTACCAGTTCGATTCCTCAATATAGGCCGGCACAAGTTCAATCACAGGCTGATCGCCAAGCGAAAGGGAATCGCAGACGTTCCGATACGGCGTATCATCCGCCGCATAGAGGGCGGGCACCATCGCGAGTGCCGCAAGAGCAAGGAAAAACTTCTTCATAAAACCTCCCTTTTCTCCTAAATATATATCGTTTTCACGCGAATCGTTAGCGGGCAGGGCTCGCCGGCAACCAAATCTGCAGGCATACTACCCACGGGCAGCCAAAATGCGCTTCCAGCCGTCTTCGGGAATCTGCGCACCCATTACCTGCACCACCTCGTTGCTCACTACGCTCCCGAGGTTGCCGCTGCGTTCCATGTCCCAGCCGTTCATGTAGCCGTACAGGAATCCCGATGCCCACAGGTCGCCGGCACCAGTCGTATCGATGGCCTTCGCGGGGCCAGCCTGCACGCGGGTCACCTTGCCGTCCTTCGCAATGAGGGCGCCACGCTTGCCAATCTTCACCACAGCGACCTTCGCCTTCTGTGCAAGTACATCAAGTGCAGCCTCTTCCTTCACGCCCGCATACGCATACGCCTCGTCCTCGTTCGCGATGATGATATCAATCATCTTTTCGGCAAAGAGTTCATCGAACAGCTTGCGGCAGGCTTCCACCACGCCAAAGCTACTGAAGTCAAGCGCGGTTTCCACACCCAGGCTACGCGCCAGCGTGAAGGACTTCTTGAAGCAGTCCGCATTGAACGCGCGGTAGCCTTCCGCATAGAGCAGGCCCACGCCGTCGTAGAGCGCAGGCACAAAGTCCTCGCTCACAAGGAAGTCAGAAGCCCCGAGGTACGTCCACATGGAGCGCTGGGCATCGGGTGTGACCGCACTGAACACGCAACCCGTAGCCGCATCGCTCATCCCGAGTTTCGATTCCACGCCGTTACGTTCCAGGTGCTCGCGGAAAATCTTCCCGAGTTCGTCATCGCCGACCTTCGAGATAAACGCAGCCTTGCCGCCCAGGCGCGAGAGCCCGACCATCGTATTGCAGGTAGAGCCACCCGGCACGCGCAGCGGGTTCTTGAGCGCCGCAAGGAACTTTTCCATCTGCGGCCAGTCCACCATGTTCATGCCGCCCTTCTGCACGCCCTGAGATTCAATCCATGCGTCATCCACGTTCGCGAGAATATCAACGAGGGCAGCGCCCATACCAAGAACTTTCTTCATAACATTTCCTCTAAAATTGCCCTGAACTAAAAGCCACCCCTGCGGCGGCGCAACTTTTCGCCCGCGCGCAGCAGGAACTGCCGTTCGGATTCAGTCAGCGAGTTGATTCCCTCGCTATTGACCTTCTTCAGGATTTCGTCCATGCGCTTCTGCTCATCGACGTAAAAGACCTCGCCCTCGATAGGCTCGTCACTGCGGGCAGGGCCATTGCGGTAAACGGTACCCTCGCCATCGTTACGGCCACCCTCGTGAACCTTAAAGCGACGGCTGCGGATTTTTTCTTCCATACTGCGGCGCGCCCCCGCAAGCGTATTGCCGAACCCGTGTTCGTACAGGTACATGTAAAGGAATCCGCCCACGACACCGCCCAGGTGGGCAAAGTGAGCCACGCCATCGCTCGAATGCGCCATGAACACATCTACCGCGACCATGAACCACATCGCATACTTGATGCGCATCGGGAAAAAGAAGAACATCAAAAGCATACGGTCCGGGAAGAACTTGTAGTAGGCGACGAAAATGCCCATCAACGCGCCCGAGGCGCCGATAATCGGTGCGTTCGTCATGCCGAGCCAGTACATCGCGAGGCTGAACACCGCAGCAAAAATCCCGCAGAAGAAATACATTCCCGTAAAGTGTTTGGAGCCCATCATGTCGGCGATATCGCTGCCGAACATCCACAGCATGAGCATGTTGAAAAGGAAATGCCAGAAGTCCACATGCACGAACATGTAGGTCACAAATCGCCACGCCTGCTCCGGAGCGAACGGCCAGAAGGCGCCGAAGTATGCAATGTATTCGGCAAGGTTTCCATAACCGAGGCCAGGCAGGTTCAGGTGCAAGCCAAGGATTTTCCCGCCCACATAGGCGAGCAGGAAAATTACCGCATTCACAATCAGCAGGGTCCGCAGGACTTTAGGTAAAAACTGGAAAGGTCTCATAAATCCCCAAGCAACATCGGTACAATACTTTCAGGTACATACTTCGCGAGCAGCTTGCGGCCTTCCTCGTCCTTCGCGAGTCCCGCCTTCAAAAGTTCGCGCACCACCGTGCTCGAAATCATCAGGTGCTCGGGAGCGCTGGAAAGGAAAACCGTCTCGCATTCCGGGTAGAGCATCTTGTTGTTCCACGCAAAGGACTGCTCGAAATCCAGGTCGGCAGCGTTGCGGATTCCGCGAACCAGGTAACTCACGCCGACATCCTTCATGAATTCGGTCGTGAGCCCGTCGAACGCATCCACGTACACATTCGGGATTCCCTCGACAGCCTTCTTGATCATCTCCACACGCTGCGATTCGGAAAACATGTAGTTCTTGGAAACGTTCTTCGCCACAAGCACGTACACATCGCCAAAGCACTCGGAGGCACGCCTCACGATATCGAGGTGCCCGAGGGTAAACGGGTCGAACGACCCCGCGAATACGACATTTCTCTGCATGCCGTAAATATAGAAATTTTGCGATTACCTTCTTTTACAAAAGGACGTAGTAATTACACTCGCCGAGTGAACCTAGTTTCTGAATGAGAATATCGCCCGTAGTTCCGGCCTCGCCCTTAAATTTCAGCTTGATTGCAGCGACCTTTTTTAAGACATCCTCTATAGAAGGGCCAGGGCCCCAGTCTCTCCTGAACTTCGCCCAGGAAAAGTCAACAGCAGTTATAGTATTTGACACAGAAACCGAGGCACGATAATTGACGTATTCAGTCAATGTAGCCTCGTCTTCCACACCGAGTTCAATAAAGAATGGAATCGTAGACTGATAACTGATACACAAGCCTCCCCATTCCGAAACATCGACCCCTTCCTGATTCTCGCTCCATACATTGAAGCCTAGTCCCACATAGGGGTAGTCATAGCCCTCATCCAGGGTCACACTCGCCTTGATTCCGCCATACGCCTCGACAAGCGGGCCAAAGAAATTGTCGTATATGTCCGGTTCCACATCCGAAGGAAACGTGAACCTGGAACTACCACCTTCATAGTCATCGCTGTAATTAAACCAGTAACCAGACGTTTCTTCCGGAGAACCCGTTTCAACTTTACCTTCGGTATCGGTGGTCCCATCCCATAAGAAACGGCTGTAAACATTCTTCCCACTAGAAGAAGACTTTACCGAAGAACTCGACACGTCACCCTTGCTACTGCTGGATTCCGCAGAACTGGACTCTGTAACGGGATTGGGAGCATCACTGCTGCTGGATTTTGCAGAACTGGAACTAGAACTAGCCGGCTCGTCGCCAGAAGACGAGGAGCTCATGATACTCTCGTCAGAACTACTGATCAAGTCATCGGACACAGCCGAAGACACATCATCGTTGCAAGCAGAGCAGAAAAAGGCAATAGCGCCTAGTCCTAGTAGCAGAAACTTTATCATCGCAAGATTCCTCACAAGTAATATACACTATTCCTTGCGAAGTTGCAAACCAGTTTTTCAGATATTAAGAGTAGATCCCCGCCTACGCGGGGATGACATTGCGGTATATCACGAGCGAGGATTCGCCGTAGCGACGGACCTGAACCGTTTCCGCTTCCGCGGCCTCTTTCACCCATGCGGGGAGATTCTTGCTCGGGGCCTCGAACACGGCGACACCACCCGGGTTGAGCCATTCCCAGTACTTGCGCAGGTCAGGGTATTCCCTGTCCTTGAACGGAGGGTCCGCATAGATAAGGTCAAAGCCCTCCGTTGCGCAGAGCGATTCCTTCTCGAGCGTGAGGACGTTCTTTTCTAACAAAGTAACTTTTTCGGAAAGGCCGAGCGCCTTGTACGCCTGGTACACGAGCCTCGCCTGCGAATGCACAAGTTCTACCGCTACAACGCTTGCGGCCCCGCGGCTTATCGCCTCGATGCCCATGATTCCCGAACCCGCAAACAGGTCGAGCATGCGGAAGTTCTCCACTCCCTGCAGAATGTTAAAGAGGGCTTCCCTCGTGCGGGAAGCCGTCGGCCTGGTCTTGTTGCCCTCCGGAGAAGGAACGTTCCTTCCGCGAAGAGCACCTCCGGTAATGCGGATAGACATGCTTACGGGGCGACAAACATCACCAGCGTGAATGCCGATGCGATTGTGCGCTTGGCGAACTTCATTTCGGCCTTCGTGACACCGATGCGAATCGGGGATGCATCGAGGGCGCTCATCAGGGACTGCAGTTCCGGGAAATCGGAGTTCGATGTCACCTGGTAGGTAAAGCGCTTGTACACGCCGAATTCCTCAACGGCAGGCTTGTCGAAACCGTTAAGCGTTACTTTGTTCGCAGCAGCGAGAGCCTTGAAGGCCTTGACTTCGTCGGCAACCTCGCCCACGTTCACGAACTTCGAGACGGCAGCCTTGTTTACGTTGTTCACATTGAACAGGCCAAACGCAGTAATGTCGGTCGCGGGTGCGTTTTCGGGCAGCGGCGGAGTCCTGAAATCGGAACTCACCTGCTTGATACGTTCAAGGAAGCTACGCTGCGACGTGGGCTTGACCGACACGCCACGCACGTAGAAGTAGTTGGGCGACTGGAACACGCAGTCCGAGAACCCGACATCGTCCGGGGTAGCCGTCGTGAGGAACGTAAAGAACTGGTTGATGGCGGCGCGCTGGAACGAAATCTTTTCCATCGGGAGGAACGAGCTGTAGTCTTCGCGTTTGTTGTTGAACAGCACCTGCGGCTTGACCTCGCCCACGACCTGCTTCACGGTCAGGGAATTCCTGTGCTTGATGGCCTCCTCGGCTGCAGCGTTCTGTGCCGCGAGCGAACCACCGGCGGAGGTCTGCTGTCCGCTGCTCAGGGTAAGTGCGGTACGGCTCGGGTCCTCGGCGCCAATAAGCGAGAGGTACGGGCCCGGCAGAACACCCTGCAACGGCTTGGGAACGCCGAACACGCTGATAAAGCAGCTGAAGGCAACAAACACGAACAAGGCGGCAAGCAGCCCGACCAAGGTTTTCTTCTTGGAGGTCTTTACCTGCGCCGAAACGTCGGTCACGCGGACCGGGGTAACGATATCGACGGTGGCCGCGCGTTCGGCGGCTTCCATCAAGTTCAAGCGAATCATACACCCTCCATCACGCTGAGTGCAGTCCCGATAGCGCCGGCGCAGTTAAGTACCGCGGCAGAATCGGCCTCGTCGACCGGGAGCCTTAAGTTGGAGAACGAATCCATCAGAATGAGCTGGCAGCTGTCCGTAAGCTTTTCGCGGAGTTTCTGGACGAACAGCGGTTCCATGGCCATTTCGCCGCAGATATTCACCTGCTTCACTTCGGGCACGGAGTTCTGTTCCTTCGCGAGCTTCATCTGTTCACAAATGCCGTTGGCTAGAATCTCGGCAGCCTCTTCCATCGAGGCGTTCACGAGCGAAAGCGTAGACACGCAGCGGAGCGCATGCAGGTTGTCCTTGCTGAGCCAGAGCATAGTCACGCCAAAGTAGTCGGCCTTGATGACGCACTCGACCTGGTTTATGCCGTCGGCCACGTCCATGAGGTTCATGAGCGAAAGCACGTCCACTTCCATGCTCTTCGGCACGAGGCTCTTGCTGCGGAAGCCCTTGCGGAGCGCCTCGGCCCATTCACGCCGGACCGCGATAAGCAGAACGGTCTCGCCCACGGAGGCGTCGCCGCTCAAGACCTTGTAGTCGAGGATATAAGAATCCTTGTCGCCGTTGGTAATGAGGCCCAGGTACCACTGGACGTAGTCGTCGATGTTCGCGACGGCCTCGGCAGGCACACAGATCTGGCGGACTATCGACCTGAAGGCGGGGACAGTCACCGAGATGGCCTCGACATCTTCCAGACCGTTTTCTTCCATCCAGCCCTGGAGGACGGTCTCGAAAGTGAAAATGTCATCGATGGGGCTCGTTTCCGTCTGGAGCACGGCAGTCTTCAAGACGCGCTTTTCGGCAGCGTCCAAGAGGGCGACTTTCAGGGAAACATCACCGACCTCAATACCTAGGTACAATTTCGTATCACTCATATACTCAACGACTTATGAAGATTTTGACACCCTAAAACTAATCAAAAATCACCCACGGGAGAATGCCCTCCAGCTTTTTTTTACCGATTCCGGGTACTTTTTGCAGGGAGGACGGCCCTCCGAAGGGTCCGTTCGCCTCCCGGAAGGCAATAATCTTGTCGGCGAGCTTGGGGCCGACCCCCTTCAGGGCGCAAAGTTCATCTGCCGTGGCATCGTTGATACGCAAGGGAAAGCGGACGACCGCCTTCTTTTTCTTGCCCCTTTTCGGGGGAGATTTCGCCTGCGGGTCGCCGGCGCTCTCGGCCACGGCGGGCATGTCCGGGACACTCTCCCCCGCATATTCCAACCTGGACTGCGCCACGGCCGAAACTTTGCTCGTTTGAGCATACTTCTGACGGTCTGCAATGTCCACGTTCTCGATGGCGGGCAGCCCCCAGGGGGCAAACCTCACCAGCGTACCCACCGCAAACAGGAATATTGCGATGCGCACGACTTTCTTTTCGGCAGCATTCATCGGACCCCTCCAATTTTAATTTATCTGCTTCCGCGGTTCATCATTTCTTTTTCTATCAGCGCCTCCACCGTGCCCGCGTCAGACGGGACATCCACCGACACCGACGGGTAGGGGCTCTGCACAATGCGTATCGGGCGCCTGCCCAGAATGCGCATCTGCTCCAGCGAGCGTTCCTTCTCCACGGCGTTCTGCGGGAGGGAGGCGAACTCGTCCCGCGACACGCGGGAATACGCGTATATTCCCTGGTGCTGGAACCAGCGGGGAGCATCCGCCGGAGCCACGTTGCGGGTAAAATCTACGGCAAGGTTACCTTCCACGCGGACCTTGACTACGGTTTCCAGAGTCGATTCCGCAGGGTTCAGCGGGCAGGCGACGGTCACCCAGCAATCGGGGTGCAAGGCAAGTTCCTGCGCGACATCGGCGAGCACGGAAGGTTCCACAAGGGGCTCGTCGCCCTGAAGGTTCACCACAAGGTCCAGGCCCAGCATGCGGGCGGCCTCGGCGACGCGGTCGGAGCCAGTCGCCGCGGGGCCGGTCATCACGAAGTCGAAACCCGCGTTAGATACCACCTCCGCAATCTGCTCGCTGTCGGTCGCGCATACGATACGCCCGAAACAGTCCGCAAGGAGCGCGCGTTCCAGCGTCCTTACAATCATTTCCTTGCCGCACAATTTAAAAAGAGGCTTCCCGGGAAACCGAGAAGACCCAATGCGTGCGGGTACAATGCAGTGTACATCCGTCATAATTCTAATAACGCCACTTAGGGCAAAAAGGTGCGACTAGCCGCCGATGACCTTCGGGATGGCGAAGTGGTCGTTTTCCACGGCGGGAGCGTTCGCGAAAGCCTGGTCAAGGGTAAAGCCCTGCACCGGGACGTCTTCGCGGAGAATCGTGGCGCCGTTTTCGACCGCAGTCATCGGTTCGACATTCGAAAGGTCAAGAGCCTTCAGAGCCTCGAGATGGCCGAGCATCTTGTCCAGATGCCCCTTCACCGCAGGGATATCCTCTTCTGCGATGCTCAGGCGCGAAAGCTTCGCCAGTTTCAGTACTTCATCATTCTCTAACATATAACCTCGTTACTTACAGGCAGTAAAATAGCAAATTATTTTCGCAGGGACAACCGCTAACCGATAATCTGGAGGGCGGCGTACTTGAGGACGATGGTCCTTATGGTTCCATCGCTGTTGAACCGCACGTCCACGCGAGCGTTATCGCCGGTGCCGTAGCACTTGACGATGGTCCCGATGCCATACTTCGCGTGGCGCACGCGCACTCCCGGGTGGAACGGGTTCTCGCTGAACTCGTCATATACGACACGCGGGCCACTCGGTACTGCGGGCTTGGGCACGTTGTTTACCTTGATGGGGTTACGGTAGACGATACGCTGGTCGTTCTTGCGGACAGAAGAGGGTACGGACGGCTTGGAGAACGTGCCCCGCGACATTCCGCCTCCAAACGAAGAACCGCGCGAAGCCCCCGGGAAACGGCTTGCACCCGGGAACTGTCCGGAGCGCGGGTAAGGCGCACCCGAGGAGAACCCCTGCGACATGCCACCGATGCAGGGCGTGAACTCCACCACCGACGGGTCAAGTTCCTTCAGGAATCTCGACGGCAAGAACGGGCGGATGGTACCCTGGAAAAAGCGTCGCTCCGCATGGTACAGATAAAGTTTCTTTTCGGCGCGGGTGCAGCCCACGTAGAACAGTCGGCGTTCCTCTTCCATCTGTTCACGCATTTCCTTATCCGTCGCAAACGAGGAACCGCGGACCAGCGGGAAAATTTCCTCATCACAGCCCGCGATATGCACCGTATTGAACTCCAGGCCCTTCGCCATGTGGATAGTCATGAGCGTCACCGCGCCCTTGGAGGTATCTACCTTCTTGTCGGCATCGGTCAAAAGCGATATATCCTGCAGGAAGGCGTCGAGGGTCGCATTCGGGTGTTCCTCGTCGAATTCGCGGATGGCGTTCACCATTTCGTCGATGTTCGCGATGCGCTCGTCCGCCGTAAGTTCGTCGTCCTTGCGCAAGAACTCCTTGTAGCCCGTATCGGCAATAATCGTTTCGGCAAGGATGGGGAGCGGTGTCTCGCCCGCCTTAACCAGTTCCTTCCATTTTAGAATCATGTCGGCAAAGCCCTTGAGTTTCGGGGCGCCACGGCCTGCGCCGTTAGCCTCCGCCACGAGCATCTGCCAGAAGGTTCCTTCGCCCCTGCGCACGCGTTCGAGAATCGACTCTACGGTAGTTTTCCCGATGGCGCGGGACGGGGTGTTGATTACGCGCAGGTGTGCGGCATCGTCCTTCTCGTTGGCAAGGAGCCTGAGGTATGCGAGAATGTCCTTGATTTCCTTGCGGTCCCAGAAGCGCGTGCCCCCGAAAATAACCGAAGGAATGCGCATGTCGTTGAGCGCCTTCTCTATCACGCGGGACTGCGCGTTGGTGCGGTAGAAAATCGCCGTCTTCGAGAAGTTACTCATGCCCGCGGCGCTGATGTTTTCTGCAATCTGCTGCGCCTCGGAGCGGTCATCCATCATGTGTCGCACGCGGATCGGGTCGCCCGCCTCTTCCTTGGAGAACACGTTCTTCTGCATTTCGACAGGGCGGACGTTATGCGCGATTACGGAACCCGCGCCCTTCACGATGTTGCTCGTGGAGCGGTAGTTGCGTTCGAGTTTCACGATGGTCACCGGGGCGAAGTCACGGTGGAAGTTGCGGATAATCTTGATGTTCGCGCCGCGCCAGCCGTAAATACTCTGGTCGTCGTCGCCCACCACGGTCACGTTCTTGTTTTCGTTTATCAGGAGCTTCAGCAGTTCGTACTGCACGTCGTTCGTATCCTGGTATTCGTCGACCACGACAAAATCGAAATGATTCTTTAACTGGTTGGCAAGTCCCGGAACCTTCTGCAGCATCAGGACCGTGTTGAACAGCAGGTCATCAAAGTCCATCGCGTTCGATTCACGCAGGCGCTTCTGGTATTCGGCATAATAGCGCGCGCGCTTTTCTTCGTCGGCAAACTCCGCATGCGCCATCGCCACCTCGGGCGTCTGGAGGACCGCGGAACCAAACTCGTAGAGCACCGTATTCTTGTAGCGCGAAATGGCCCCGTGCACGCGCTTGATTTCGGCGGCATCGCAGTCGTCGCCCAGATCTTCCTTCAATATCTGCTTCAGCAGGCGTTTCTGATCGTCGTCATCGTATATCGAAAAATTGCCGTCGTACCAGGTACCACCAAAAGCCTGGAGAGCCTGGCTCGTGTTGAGGCATTTCTTGAGCAGACGCAGGCACACAGAATGGAATGTCCCCATCCACGAAAAGCGCAACGGGGCATCGAGCAACTTCTGGATACGCGCGGTCATCTCGCGGGCAGCCTTGTTCGTGAACGTCACTGCCAAGATCCTGTCGGATTCCACGTTGTGGTACGACACCAGGTGCGCAATCTTGTACGTGATGGCACGGGTCTTTCCCGAACCCGCACCCGCCAAAATCAGCATAGGGCCTTCAATTTTCTTCGCGGCAGCCGCCTGTTCCGGATTCAGCTCGCTATCCAACACACTCGCATCGACAACACGTGCCATTAAAAACTCCCAAAAGACTCAAAATATCGTTTAATCTATAGCGCGCAAAATATAAAACAATCCCGCCGAAACATTGTCCGGCGGGAACAAAAAAGCAGTAATTTTTAGAACAGCATCATCGGGGGCCAGTGCCCGGACTTGGGGCGTTCCTTGAACGTCGCCTTCGGCAGGAACTCCTTGAGTTTCAATGTCATCGCGGGCGTCACGTCCTGGTCCATGCGGCCATAGAGCACCTGGATATCGTCGCCGTTTTCAATCACGCGGTCAATCCTGTTCTGCACCATGAACCTGAGCCCTTCGGCAAGGCAGTCCGGGTCCATTTTCTGTGCGGCATCGAGCCATTCGTCGGGCCAGTCGCTGAACTCCTCGCCGAACTGATCCTTGAACGCATCCAGGGCGACATTCTTCGAGCCGTGCATCTCGCGCGCCTTGAAGAGAATGTTCTCGGAATTCCACGGGCCGTCCTCGTCGCAAAAGTCGGCGAACGGCGAAAGCAGAATCCACTTCTGCGACTTGGGGCGCTTGGACTGCGCGCACATGAGCAAGAGCGCGCCCAGCCCCCAGCCTACAACAGTTTCCGCCTTCGGCATGCCGTCGATGGCGTAAACGTTGCCGAGGTTAGCGGCCATAGTTTCGTAGGGCACAAAGATATGGTCGGCAGAAGCATCCGCATCTGTCAGGTCGTCTTCCCAGAGGGAAAGATCCGAGGCCCAGTCGGGCAACCATATCCATTTTTTACTCATACCACAAATGTATATATGCAAATTCAAAAAAGAAAACTTTTTTCAAAAAAAATTAATTTTTTTACAGATACTATATTTTGGAATAAGCAAATTGTAATTTTTTGAACAGAACAGCAAAAAATAATATAGATAGGCCACCCATGCGACACCTTGCAATCACTGCAGCTTTCCCGATTATACTCGCCGCCTGCGCCGGCGCACCCGAAGTCGAAACTGAACCCGCAACCGACACCGCGGCCCCTTCGGCAAGCTCAGGGACCTTATCAGTAACCGACGAAACCGCAGCAACCCCCGAACCGGCGAAGCAGCTCCCGGACAATTCGTCGCTCCCGAGCATCCTCGTGACCCCCGCCCAGAACGGCAAGGGAATCTCGGAACTGCAGGTAGTGCAGAACAACCCGATGGCGCGCGCCATGATGGAAGCGGTAAACGAATACCTGACCAAGAAACTCTACGACGTGAAGTCGCTCGAGGGGGACGCAAACCTCAACTCCGTGGTGCAGATGCAGAACGACATCGCCGAGACGGACGAAGACCTCTCCTACCTCGCGAGCCTCGCCCTCGGTGCGGACGTGTACATCAAGTTTTCCGGCAACGTGAAGCCCGGCGCCATCTCCGTCGACCTGAACGCCTACGAATCTTCCACCGCAAGGCTCCTCGGGAGTGAATCCGCCATGGATGACGACTGCGGCGGCAACGACCAGACCGCTATCGCCGAATGCCTCCACAAGGCAGCAAGGCGCGCCATGCCCCTGCTCGAAAAGAAAATCAAGGCATACTGGCAGAAAGATTTAGAACAGGGGATTCAGTACAAAATAATAATGAATATCAAGGGAGAATTCGACGAGGAAGAAATCGAGGACCTGCACGACGATATCGCCTCGGGGCTCAAGAAGGCTTTCAAGCGCGTAAACGTGAACGTGATGACCGCAAAGACCATCGACGCCATCATCTACGCCGACGGGAACGAGTTCCCGGATTCGCAGAGCGTGTACAGCGCCATCCGCGGTATGCTCAAGGGCAAGGGCCAGACCAAGAAAATCAACCTCACGAGAAAACTCATCCTGATGGATATCGAGTAGGTGACCCCGAACCTGAAAAACATTCTCGCGGCAACGCTCGTACTGTGCGCAATCGCGCAGGCGCTCCCCTCGCGGCCCGAAAACAGCCATATATACGACGAGAACCGCCTAGTCCCGGCGCAGCAGCTCAATTTTTTTGACCGGCTCTCGGACGAAGTCGCGAACGAGACGGGAATCAGCATCGATGCCGTGCTGCTGGACGACATCGGGGAGCGCGTCGCTGCAAAATACGCCGAGGAGATTGCGGAAAAATGGCAGACGGACGCCGGCAGTGAAGGCGAAGTCCTGATATTTGTCGCCCAGAAGCAGAGACGCAAGTTTGTCGTGACAAAGGGAACCGCAAGCAGCATCCTTGACGAGGCAAGGATACGCAAGGCCGAGCAGGAATTCCTTGTGCCGAACTTCCGCCAGGAACGCTACGGCGACGGCATACTTTCACTTGCCGGGTGGCTTACCTTCGCCATCAGCGACAACACAGGGAAAAAATTCGACATCGACATGCAGGAAGCACCCGCCGAAGAAGGCATGACCGTGCGCGGGTGGATTTTCATCGCGGTCGTGTTCGGCCTGCTCATCGCCTTCGGGAGAAAGGGCCGGAGGTTCGGGTTCTTCGACAACATGAAGAAGTTGCTATGCGTTAGCGAAATCGAAAAGTCGCAGTGGCCGGGAATCTTCCGGGACGCCTTCGGCGAGAACCTCGTTTCGGCGTTCATCTCGGGCAGGTGCCTCGTGGAAGGTTTCGATGCGCTCGCAACGCCCTGGACTATAGACTTTATCCTCAGGGACAATTCGCCCGAGGTAATCGCGAAGCTTGACGCCTTCCGGGAAAAGGCCCGCAGGGAGAACATCGCGTTCGGGCACTTCTACACCCCGGCAGAAATTGCGCAAATCCGCGACCCGCAGGAACTTGAATATCTGCAAATCGCAAGCAGGAACGCGCCACTATGCGGAAGCCCGCGCACCTAAGGTGCGCTCATGCTCGCAACTACGTCACCAGCGCGGCACAACCTGCATCATGTAGTTGCGTGCGTGCCGGGAAGGTCTTAGGGAGGGCCAGCCCCATAGGCGCCCTCCCTAGTCGCATAAATCCACGCGCTCCGAAGGAGCGCCCGCGCAAATAATCCGCGCATACCTCAACCCCTTGGCCTGAACGAAGCGGATTATTAAGCGCCAGGTAGGTCTTAGGGAGGGCGGAGCCTTCCCTAATCTCACTACCTCCGGCGGATTGCTCCGCCGAAGCCGCCACGCGATGACCCGCGGTCATCGCGCTCCTGGTCGTCACGGCGCGTAGAGGGCGGCGGAGGCGGTGCGGACGAAGAGCCCGAAGACTGCCTGCGATTGTTCGCAATATCCATCGGGTCGTAATCGCTTCCCCGACCGTTGTCCCAACGGTCGTCCCGCGGGCTCTGCGCCCTCGGTGGAGGCGGAGCCGCCTGCATGTTCCTGCGGGTAACGTCGTTACGCGAAGATTCGCGATACACCTGCGACTCGCGGGAATTCAAGTCCACAGGGCGCGTTGCCCCCGAATGGCGCGACACCGCTGCCGCAGGCCTTGAGGCCTGCGGGGCAGGCACCGCCGAAGAACGGCGATTCAGGTCCGGCCCGACGGTATGCCTGTGGCGAGGAGGAGGCGCATAGCGGTGCGGGTGCCTGGGCCCGCGCCTAGGCGCGTGCCAGCGGTGGTCGCGCATGTATATTGCGCGCGCATTCCAGTCAAACCAGCAGGAACCCCATCCCCAGTACCCATAATGCGTGCCGAGCCATACTCCCGGAGCGTAGCTTACACGCACGTACCCGTCGTAATAATTGTAATAAACGACATACGGATTGTACACGGGAACGTAGACGTATTCCGTACGTACCGGCAAAATCGTGATGTTGTCGCCAGTCGTGACCTTCACGTAGTCGTCATTCCGCAAGTGCCCGTGCTCGTTTGCCGCCCTACGCAAGCGCTGCACCGCCTGCATAACGTCTTCCTTCTGGATAAACACTGCATCGCCAAGCTGGTCGGTCCATGCGGCATACCTATTCATCATCGAGAGCACGCGCGGGAACGGGATAAGCGCCTGGACACTCACATCGTAAGGCAGTTCTGCGGCAGCAATCGCGTTCGAAAGCGCGTCGCCCTTCAGGTGCTTGTGCGATTCCGCCCATTCGCTCGCGGGGGCAATCTGTTCGCCGTAAGTAGATGCGGCCAGCACCTGAACCAGGAGCGGGTCTGGGTAAAGTGCGATATTCGCCACCAGCGTGTCCAGTTCCGAAGCGCTGAAGTAACCCTGCGCGCGGCCAACCCCCGGCAGGCAGAAAACTGCCGCCAGCAAGAGAACAAGCCAAATTTCGGAACGTTTCGTCTCATTTCTAGACATAGGAACCTCCTTCCCTATCAATATACAACTATTTGATGAACGGGAAAACCCTTCGGTTTCAAAAAAAATCGCCATTTTTCGCTTTTTTTCGAGTTGTAAGCAAAAACAACGCGTAAACGACAATTAACATAGAAATTCGACATATTACATATACTTTTAGTCTAGACAAATGAACAGGTTTGGTTGGAGGTCACATGTCAAGCCTAAAAAAATTCTCTCTCGCTGTCGGATTCGGCCTGGCTGGCGCTTTCGCGCAGACATACGATTTGCCCATCGTGTTCATCGACACCAAGGGTGAATGCCTAGACAACACTGTGAACGACAAGATGCCCGCCACGATGAGCGTGCTGGACGCGGCAACGAACAACGTAGCCGACAGCGCCAAGGGTACGCACTACGACATCGGCATCAAAGTGCGCGGTCAATCTTCGGCCAAGTTCCCCAAGCCCGGCTACAGCGTGGAAGTCCGCGACAACCAGGGCGAAGGCATAGACGTAAGCATGCTCGGGCTCCCCCCTGCCGACGACTGGGTGTTCCATGGCCCGTACGTGGACAAGAGCATGATGCGCAACGCGCTCGCCCACTGGCTGTTTAGGCAGGCGGGCCACTACAGCCCCCGTACCAAGCATTTCGACCTCTACATCAACGGCGTGTACCGCGGCGTGTACGTGCTTATCGAAAAAATCAAACGCGGCAAATACCGCGTAGACGTGAGCAAGCTCAAAGAAACCGACATCAGCGGCGACGACGTGACCGGCGGCTACATCTGGGCTTTCGACAAGACCGGCACCAATACCGGCGGCATGGGCAACGAAGACATCAACAAGGAAGGCTTCAAGACCGCCGACGGCCTGAACGTCATCATGCACTACCCCAAGAAGGAGAACCTCCAGCAACAGCAACAGGCCTACCTGAAAAAGTACCTGGAAGATCTCGAGAACCTGTTCAAGAACGGCAAGAACGGTAGCGGGTACGAAAACTATGTGGACATGACTTCCGCGCTCGACTACGTGCTGCACGAAGAAGTGACCAACAACTCCGACTCCTACTGGTGCAGCTTCTTCTTGCACAAACCCAAGGATAGCAAGGGCGGCAAGGTGACGCTTGGCCCAGCTTGGGACTTTAACCTCGCCATGAGCAACGGAAGCCAGCCCGAAAACGGCGGCAACAACAACGGCGGCAACAACGGCTTCAACTGGAACATGTGGGGCGGTGGCGGCATGGGCGGTGGCGGAATGGGAAGTTCCGGCACCACCGGCTGGCAAATCGAAAGTACCATGAAAACGGGCATGAGCGGGCTCAAGATCCCCAACTGGCTGCTTGGCATGTGGAAAGACAGCCATTACCAGAGCGAACTGAAAAAGCGCTGGGCGGAACTCCGCAGTGGCGTATGGCACACCAAGACCATGGACGTGTATCTCGACTCCATGAAGACGTACCTGACGAAGGCCGCCGACAGGAACTTCAAGCGTTGGCCGAACCTCGGGCAATCCAGTGGACAGGGTGACAGTGACCCGCAGCCGATGAAATACTGCAACCAGGGCGGTGGTCAGCAAGGCATGTGGGGCATGAACATGCCCATGGGCGGCTACAATGCCGACACCTGGGACGGCGAGTTCGAGCACCTCCGCAAGAAGATGAAGGAACGCATGGCATGGATGGACCAGCAGCTCGGATTTACCGAACCTGCGCAGCCCATCGTCACCGAGCCCGTAATCCACGTTCCCGACTGGGCGAAGGATACCGTATCCAAGGTCGAGCCCCCGCCCGTTGCCCTGGACGATTTCAGCAGGCTCTCGCCGACAAACTTCTTCAACGTGAACGGCGACAAGATTGAAATCATGACAGACCTGGGCGGAACCTTCGCGCTAGTCGACCTGAACGGCGTCACGCTGTTCAAGACCAGAATCAAGAAGGGTGTTACGACCCTGAAGGTGCCGGAAAGCGCTCAGGACAAGCACTGGATTGCAACGCTCAACGGGAAGATGCTAAGCCGCTAAAGTTTTTACCGCGGCGCACGCCCCAGAAATTGTCGTGAACTTGGTGAAGCGTATTTTTACCGTTCACGACAATTTTTATTTCTAGGCGCGAGATGTAGACGCCAGTCCCGACTAGGCGGCCGCTATTGGAACGCATGTTCCATGCAAGGAAGATATTTCCCTTGTTCTTGAGGCAGCCCTCTTCGCCGTACACGCCCTTGTCGGAGCACCTTATCGTATTGGACGTTCCGCCCACGTACTCGCCGAACTGACTGTAATAGAACGTGCGGTAGTGCAATTCCACGGCATCGTCAGATACAATCGTCCTTTCGCCGCTACGGTACTCTTCGAGATTGAATTCGGTTACCTCGCCCGCCTTTACGGCATCGATAAGTTCACGCGCAACGCCCGCTTCCGCAAGTTCCGCATCCAGCTTGCCGCTACGGATGGCATCGAAGAGGTCGGCCTGCGTCACGGTCTGGACGTTCCCTATGGTGATTACCGTATCGCGGCTTGCCTCGATATTCGCCTCCGCCATTTTCGCGAAGAGCTCCAGGTCGCCCTCGCCGACAACGGACCTGTAGTTGTCCTCGGTAATGGAACCGTCCAAAACCCCGTTGATTACCTGCTCGCTAAAACCGTACGAGGTATCCACCAAGTTCACGCGAATGTCGTTGAACAACTGCGTCAAGGCTTCCTGCTCGCTGATGCCGACAATCGTCGTGTCGTAATCAGTTTCGCTCCCGACGCGAGACTTCACGAAGGCATCGAACTTCTCGACGGCATCCTTCGTCTGCTCTACCATAATCTTCGCGATATCAAAATCGACAAGCGAGCCCTGCACGCCGAGCGAATCCGCTATCTGCTGGGCGCTCTGGCTTATATCCGTAATAAGCTTCACCTGCGTAACCGTATCGTTCCCGATAACGCCATAGGGGTCTTCTCCCAGCGAGACTACGCCCGGGTTCTCTACACCGAGTTCCTGGTCGCCCGTAATGGCAACCCACGGATTGTCCCTGTGCGGTACATTCCCGGCAAGGTCCTGCGCACCGCCCTTGGGTGCAAACCTGATCAGGTCACCATCCGTCGGCAGTACAGCCCCGTTCCCGCCCGAGGTATAGATGAGCGTCATGCGCGCTCCCGTTCCGCCCTGCTGCAGAGGCCTTTCGGGCTTCTCGTTTATTCCCGAGCGCATGCAGGTGTATTCAAAGATTTCAGTAAACAGGTGCCGGGACTCTTCAGAAATCGCCTCGCTGAAGGTAATGTCTATAAGCCTGCTCCCGTCCTTGCTTAACTTTTTCGAGGCAGAAAGCACGATGGGTCCGACACCGTCGGCAACCTGCTCGTTCTCGATAAAGAAGTTGCTGACCTCGCCCTCATTTTCGTAGGTAAACCAGTTGTTCAGGCTTCCAGAATAGATTCCCGACGCATCTCCGGTAAACTGCCTACTACCAAAACCGCAAACCTTCCCGGTACATTCCGCGCCAAGGTCTTCGGCAGTAAGCACGATATCGGTCTCGTTCACAATCTTGAAGTTCGATGTCGCCACGAACGTTTCTCCGAAAGTCAGCTGGATAGAATCCAGACGGCTCTTGCCATTGACTGCGCGCTCAAAGTGAACGTACAGGCTGTCGGCACGCCCGTCCCCGTTCCGGTCCATCGCAATAGCCTTCTCCACACGCGGTGCGGGAGGTTCGGCAAACTTCAGGTCGGTCCATACCGAAACGCCCGCCGCGGCGCCCTTCGCCGTGAGCACGGCTCCAGATACGGGAGCATTCGCATGCACGTAGAATGTCGCACGCCCATCCTCGTCCAGGTTCACCGCGCTGATTTTCTTTCCGCCCGGCGCATCCAGGATATCTATCGCCGCATTCGAGAACGATAGGTTTATCTTGCGGTTGTAATTGTTGACGACGGCCCATTCCTCGAAGAACGTGATATTCACCTGGTAAGTCGCATACGCCCAGGGGCCAATCTGCGCCGTATCGCCAGAGACCTGCGTACCGAGGACAGTCCAATCTTCCTTCGCGAACGCGACGCTCGGCACGGAATAGGACGGCACGGTAATTTCCACCTTCGTCACCTGGCTCGGGTCAGCCTTCAGGGTAACCTCCAGGAAGTAGTGCCCGGGAGCAAGCGCGTAGTTCGAAACAATCGCTGCAGAATCTATCGAGAACGTGGAATCGCTCGTAATCTTGATTCCCTCGTAATGGGTACCGATCCCGAGTATCTCGGGCCCCGCGAGGTTACCGCCGGTAAGCTTGAAGGTCGACGCGCCACCGGTCGTATCGCGCTCGGCAGAATTCGCGTCGAAATTGCAGGAAAGCTTGCTCTTCTTGTTGATCTGCCATACCTCGTAACTCATTCCGGAGCCGCGCCTGTCCGAAGTCAGGAACAGCGACGCCTCGACCTGCAGGTCAATAGAAGTGCGCATGCGGAAATTAGACGAACCAGTATGGCGCTCCACGTAAAAGATATGGAAGTCATACGTCTTTCCCGGAACAAGCATGTCGCCGGTATTCTGCCCGATGGTATCGAGATCTACAGCACCCGCCACCTGGCCATGCTGCCCGCCGATATCCACCGCAAGGCGATTGTCGATAAACACCCAAACATCGTCGTCGCCGTAAAAGTCGAAGTACTGGCCCGGGACATACTCGAACGTCGCCTGTATCTTTGCGGCATACCCGAAGTTGTGCTTCCCTATCTTCGTTCCCTTCAGCTGGTCGTAGTAAGGGTTCGGAACCTTCTCCGCATCGTCGAGAAACTCGAAATCGTCCAGCAGGAACATACCGTCCGAATTGGCCTCGTTGCCTTTCGATATCTGGTCCTTCGAAACTTCCGCAAGCCAGAAACCCTCGTCATCCATAGATACATACAGGTCGCGGCAGGTCATGTTCGTGTATTCGTTGCCCGCACTGTCCTTGGCGACAACCTCGGGCAGGAACCAGCTGTCGAGATGCTCCGTAATCTTGCACTTTTCCGGGAAGGGGTCCGCACGCACGGGAACCCCGTTCGCACCGAGCCTGTATTCGACCATACCCGTAACAGCCTTGTCCTTGCCGGAGCACCCGCCCGAACCGAAGTCCGCGCTGACGCCGTTTGCGGGGTCACCGTTTTTTCCGCTTCCGTCGCCATCGCCATCGGTACCGTGCAGCCAGTCGTAGACGGTCACGGGAATCTTCTTGAGCGGGCAGTCGCCAAGCACGCCGGGGTAACCGGAAAACAGCGCGGGAACGTCGGTCTTGTAGCCCTGCACCCAAACCGTATCGGAGAGGGCGGCAACGGAATCCAGCAATATCTCGCTTGATTCCGTAGGTTCCTCGGCGACCATGCCCTCGGCACCCACGTAGTTGAGGCCGACAGTCTGCTTGAAGTAAACCCCGAAGCCCTCGGCGGGCGCATCCACTGTAGCCTTGAACCAGCCGCAGTAATTTTCGAGAGGCGTCATCGTGGCTACGGAATCACCCCCCACGAACAGCACCGCATTTGTGTTCGACCACGGCGTAAAGAAAACGACCGTCTTTTCGGCATGAGCCGTTCCGAGCGTCAAGACGGCTGCCACGGCCAGCATCCTGGCCCTTTCAACCCAATTCACCATAACATCCATCCCTGAGATCATCTACAATGTTCTCAAATTTCAGAAACAAATATAATATCTTTACAATAAAATATATTGTTTTTAAATAAAATTTTACCATTATTTAATAAAGAATGTTCTCACTTTTTAAAAAATGTTCTCATTTCCCCTCAGAAACGACCAAATAAAAAAAAGGCGGCGCAAGGCCACCTTATTCTCCACGTTCTCTCGATATGTATATGGTTTTTGTATTGGACGCTCCGCTACATCTCATTCCCGTGGGAGTCGCGGCAAAACCATAAATGTCCGTATCGCCCTGCCTATCGTACCAGGCGTCGACAGACCGCAGCAACTTGCCCGCAGAATCCGGCCCTCCCTAAGACCCTCACGACGCTTAATAATCCGCTCCATTCAAATCAAGGATTTGTGGTTTGCGCGGATTATTTGCGCGGGCACCTTCGGTGCAAGGATGCCCTTTTTTATGTGATTTGCCCCATACATAGCTGGTTCAAGAACGAAAACATATACACACCTGCTTTCTTTAAATGTATATTACCGTAAAACAGAATGCAGGGCCTATATGACTTCACAAAGAATCCTTGCCGCATTCGGCACAATCAGTTCGCTCGGGCTTTTCGCCTGCGGAAACGCCACCTCCGATGATCCAAATGTATATTTTCCGCCAGAGGACGAAGAACTTGAAGGTTGCTCAATGGAGTCCCTCGCCGATGAATCGGGCGTAAAGGTCCTGTGTGACGGTGATTCCGTCGCCACTCTACTGAATGGGAAAGACGGCTCCGACGGCAAGGATGGCAAAAGTTGCACGGCAGAACCCCTGCAAAACAAGACCGGATTAAAAATCCTATGTGGCGAGGATTCCGTCGGCGTCGTGTACAACGGTCGTGACGGCAAAGACGGTAAGGACGGTGCAGGCTGTTCCATCACAAAGATTGACGAAATCAACGCCCGAATTATCTGTGGTTCGGATTCCATCACGTTCTACGTAGGGCGTTCCGACAAGATTCCCGTATCTATCGATTCGCTGGCAGGCTTTGCGCAGAAGGGCCCCTTCCAAAAAGGTTCTTCCGTTTACCTGTACGAACTAACCGACGGCAAGACACTAAAACAGACAAAGGGGAATTACATCACAACCATCGAATCCGATGACGGTCGTTTCAAGTTTTCAGATATCGACTTGGAATGCCAATACGCCATGCTCCTTGCCGATGGACGATACAAGAACGAAATCACGGGAAAGGGGACTGTTTCCACGATAAAGTTAAAGAGTCTTGTAGACATTTCCAAAGATAGAACCGCAAACATAAACCTCCTGACACATTTGGAGTACGACCGTATACAATATCTTGTTACGCAGAAAAAGATGAGTGTCGATTCCGCCAAGGCAATTGCGCAATCCGAAATATTCAAGACTTTCCATATCGATGCAGAAAAATTCGACAAGTCCGAAAAACTTGACGTAACCGGCAAAACAGATGCCGATGCGGCATTGCTGGCCGTATCTGTATTGTTGCAGGGAGAACGAAACGAATCCGACTTAAGCATTCTTTTAACCGACTTTTCTACGGACATTCGCGAAGATGGAAAATGGAACGACGCAAAAAAACTAGCCTCCATAGCCGACTGGGCCCGAGATTTTGACGCAACCGACACAACCCTTATGAAATCAAACGCAACATTCGCCAAAATCATTCGCCAGTACTGGAGCTTCGAAAACGGGCTCGGCGCATGCGGTAGCGACAGCATTCCCAAAGGAACCGTAAAGAGAGTTACAAACAGCGATTCTAGATTCTACGCTAAGACATACGCCGACACAGCCAAGTCCAAGGAACGCTTTACCTGCGTGGGCGACTCCAAATGGAGACTCGCCACAAATGTCGAGAAAGATACTCTGGAATGGAAACCGAAAAATAGCAAGGATGGCGCAATACTGACGGGACCGATTTCCGGGAGCAAGTACGTATTTGACAAGGACACGCTTCGCCAGGCAACAAAGGAAGAAATCAAGTGGAACAAGGGGTGCGTGAGTTACCTGAAAAACGAAAGCGTTCTACTCGAGAATCAGTATTCCTACTACAAGTGTACCGATGATGGCTGGGCATTCGATTTCGAGCACCTGAACTTCGGTACGCTTACAGACAAGAGGGATGGGAAAACCTACAAGACCGTAGGCATAAAGAGTCAGATGTGGATGGCCGAGAACTTGAATTACGACTACAAGATAGACTCCCTAAGTTACGGGAACTACTGCTTTGACAATGTTCCCGAAAACTGCGAAAAGTTCGGGCGCATTTACCTGTGGTCAGCCGCGATGGACACCGCAAAAACCGGGTGCGGTTGGATGCACAAGTGCTCCCCCAAATATCCGGCACAGGGCATATGCCCCGACGGTTGGCACCTTCCCGATAATAGCGAATTCAACACGCTAATTGAAGCCGTTGGCGGCACAGAAAATGCCGTAACCGCCCTCAAATCCACCGAAGGGTGGGCCATCAACAACGAAGGAAATAGTTCCAATGGAACAAACTTGTATGGATTCAACGCGACTCCTGACGGGTACCGAGAGGAAACCGGGATTTTCATCTCTGACGGGATAATCGTCAACTACTGGAGTCCCACAGAAGATGGCGTGTATTACGGGCATGTGTTAGAATTCCATCACTACACCCAGATAGCGAAAGTTGGAATCGAATTAAAGGATCGAGGAAACTACATCCGTTGCGTAAAAGACTAAGGAATCCCGCCAGTTATTTCTGATTTGACCAGATGACGTAATCCCCGAGGGATTCTATCTGCTTTTTATCAAGGTAGTACGCCAGCGAGGGTTTATTCGGAAGAATAATTTCGTACATGATAAAGGAATTGATCTTCCCTGCCGAAAGGGCCTTGTCCAGGCGGGTAAGAGTCTTTGAATTCGCCTTGCGTTCATCAATTTTCGGCAACAGGCCGGCAAGGCATTCCTTGATCATCGCCTCGCCCATGTCCTTGTTTGCCTCGGCACGCTTCTTGTACTCGGGTTCGAACTTCCACGCAGCCTCGATAAACGCGTAATACATCCAGAGGGTATCGGCCTCCACCACCACGGAACCATCGGGTGTCTGGAGGACACGTGCCTGCGGGTTGAACGCCCAGTGGCTTGAATCAAGCCCGTTAGCCGCATAGATTTTCTGGCGCAGGGATTCGAGCCGCGGGTTGTTGCGGTTCAGCACCTTTGCGATAGAAATCTCCTCGAGGGCCCTTTTCCTGTCGCCCTTGTTGCGGTAAACGTCGGCAAGTAGCCAATGCGCAAGATAATCGATGTAGTTCGCCTCAATCGCCTTCTTGTACCAGGACTCAGCCATGTCCCAGTTCTGCTCTATACCGAAGGTCTGTGCGATGTAGGCCATCACGATGGTCGCATTCGGGTCAAGCAGCAGCACGCGCTTGTAAGCATCGCGGGCCTTCGCGTATTCCTTCTTGGAAAAGAGGTCCTCCGCCTTGTCTAAAGCCTTCTTCACGTCACCCTTGAACTCGAAGGCGGTCACCTTGTATCCCCCATCCACAAACTTGCGGTAGGCGGGCATGTTCAGCAAGTTGCTGCGGTCCGGTTCCGGGAAAGGTTTCTTGAGTTCCTTCACGGAATAGGGAATCTTGGAAACGTTCAATGTCTCCATCGCGCGCTTCAAGGGGTTGTCGTTTTCCGCAAAGGCAACTGCGGCAGATATGCAAAGAATGAGAAGCGTCTTGAATTTCATACTGTAAGTATAAAAAAGTTAATCCTTTACGCAGCGAACGTAGCAACCGAATAGTTTCTCGTTCTTACTCATGCTCGCATAATCACTGCCAACATACAAATAATAGGCAAAACGCGGAGAAACGTCGTAAGAAGCCCAAAGACATGTGGAACTGCCTGTTTGCTGATTATTGAAGACGGGTGGCAGAACCATCCCGCCAGGCATCAGCGAAAATCCGTATTTATCACGGAAAGCACTTTCAACGGTTCTAGAATCATTCTGCCACAAGTTAGACGCCTTCAAGTTGCTATTCCCGGAATGCCGTTCATTGACTGCGTAGAGCATAGTCTGGAATTCAGCCAAATCCGGCAAATGCCAGCCTTCCGGGCAAATTCCGCGAACATCTCTCGCTCTTGTGCAATATGAATCATTGCCACAGCCGACCGCATCATCGGAAAACTTGCCCAGGTAGTCCATGGCCGCAGCCCAGGTATATCCATATCCGTACTTGGCACAGGAATCCTTGTCATCCTTGATGCATCCTGCCCCTTCCGGATAATCAAGCCTCAGATTTTCCGCCATCCATGTTTGATCACCGATCACGACAGTCTTGTATTCACGGTTGTCGCGACTATCCTTGAGTGTCCCGTATTCGCAGTTGTCCTCTTCTTGCGTCTTGCACGGTTCCAGTTGCGCGACATCCGCAGAATCGGGTATCACCTTATAGAAATCGTCATCCTTCACGCACCTTACGGCCATATAGCAGCCACCACTATTGTCTTTCCATTCCACCGGTTTTTCTGCTTCCAAGTTAAAGGAATACAGGCTACCGTACTGGGCATAGTCTGCCGACATGTATATGGCTTTCGTATTGGACCCTCCGCTACATCTCATTCCCGTGGGAGTCGCGGCAAAACCATAAATGTCCGTATCGCCCTGCCTATCGTACCAGGCGTCGACAGACCGCAGCAACTTGCCTGCGGAATCCGGGCCGCCAACAGTCGTCACCAGCTTGCTGAAATCCATAAATCTCGGAAGATGCCAACCCGCGGGGCACGATACTTTCGCATCCATGTCCCAATAGTAGCGCCATACATCAGTGTCGGCAATGTCCGGGGTATAATTATATGAATATTTCGTGGCAGTATCCGTATAGTTCAGGTTCTGCGCCATCCAGGTCTGTTCCCCGATGACCACGTACCGGTAAGCCTGTCCGTCGCGTTCGTCGATAAACACCTGCACGCTGCTCGAACTCTCGGGTTTCTGCGAACTGCTGGATTCTTCTACCGAGCTACTCGATACAGAACTGCTAGACACAGAACTGCTCGATTCCTCGATAGAACTGCTAGAAGCTTCTTCGGAAGAACTTTCCACGGAACTGCTAGATTCCGGTTCCGGGTAATCGAGCGACGACGAGCCGTCATCGGAACACGCCGCCATCGCCAGCGCAACAAAAGCACCCGTCACACATTTCTTGAAATTCATTTGCCTCTTCATTGAGAAACCTCCTATTCAATCTTTTCCAAAGATATATTAAAAGGCGGCACAAGGCCACCTTTAATTTGTTTTTAACACGCGGTATCGCAAAAAAAATCAACGAATTACTTCGCGACGGTTTTTGCGAAAGAATCCTTCAGATCGACAGTCCTATTAAAGACAAGATGACCCGGCTTGGAATCTTCGCTGTCGAGGCAGAAGTAGCCCTGGCGCATGAACTGGAAGCGGTCTTCAAGCTTGGCGTTCGCGAGGCTCGGTTCCACCTTGGCCTGCTTAATCACCATGGATTCCGGGTTCAGGTAGTCGTGCCAGTCTTCGCCCTCGGGAACCTGTGCCGGGTCTTCCAGCGTAAACAGGTTGTTGATGAGGCGCACTTCGGCGTCCACGGCATGCGCCGCAGAAACCCAGTGGATGGTGCCCTTGACCTTGCGGCCATCGGGAGTCTCGCCGCCCTGGCTCTGCGGGTCGTATTCGCAGTGGATCACCGTCACCTTGCCGTTTGCATCCTTCTCGACGCTCTTGCAGGTCACGAAGTAGGCGCCCTTCAGGCGGACTTCGCCATCCGGCTTGAGGCGGAAGTACTTCTTGGGCGGTTCTTCCATGAAGTCGTCGGCCTCGATGTAGAGTTCCTTACCGAAGGGGACTTCGCGGGTACCGGCGGCGGGATCGTTGGGGTTGTTTTCAACCTTGATCATTTCCACCTTGCCGTCTTCCCAGTTGTCAATCACGAGCTTCACCGGGTCGATAACCGCCATCACGCGGTTCGCCGTCTTGTTCAGTTCTTCGCGAATGCAGAAGTAGAGCAGGTTCACGTCCACCATGGAGTCGGCCTTCGACACGCCGATGCGGTCACAGAACTCGCGGATGGAACTCGGGGTAAAGCCACGGCGGCGGTAACCGCAGACCGTCGGCATGCGCGGGTCGTTCCAGCCCATCACGGCCTTCGTCTCCACCAGTTCAAGGAGCTTGCGCTTGCTCATCATGGTGTAGGTCAGGTTCAGGCGGGCAAATTCAATCTGCTGCGGGCGGTTGTCGAGGCCCAGCTCAATCAGGAACCAGTCGTACAGCGGGCGGTGCGCCTCGAATTCCAGCGTACAAATGGAGTGGGTAATGCCCTCGATCCAGTCGCTAAGCGGGTGGGCAAAGTCGTACATCGGATAGATGCACCACTTGTCGCCAGTGCGGTGGTGGGTGCAGTGCTTGATGCGGTAGATGACCGGGTCGCGCATGTTCATGTTCGGGCTAGCGAGGTCCACCTTCGCACGGAGGCACTTCTCGCCGTCAGCGTACTTGCCGTCGCGCATCTCGCGGAAGAGCTTCATGTTCTCTTCGATGCTGCGGTCGCGGTAGGGGCTCGGGCGGCTGGGCTTGCCGGCGTCGTTGCCGCGGTATTCCTGCATTTCGTCGCGGGTCAGGTCTTCCACGTAGGCCTTGCCCATTTCAATCAGCTTTTCGGCAAAGGCGTAAATCTGGTCGTAGTAGTCGCTGGCGAAATATTCGCCGCCCTTCCATTCAAAACCCAGCCACTTCACGTCTTCGCGGATGGAGTCCACGTATTCCACGTCTTCCTTGGAGGGGTTCGTGTCGTCAAAGCGCAGGTTCGTGATGCCGCCGAAGTCCTTGTACTTGATGGCGGTACCGAAATTCAGGCAGATGGACTTCGCGTGCCCGATGTGGATGTAGCCGTTGGGTTCGGGCGGGAAACGGGTATGCACCTTGGTGCGCTTGCCCGTCTTGAGGTCGTTGACGATGATGTCCTGTACAAAATTCGAAGATTCGGGAATATCCATTGTGGCATCCTTTAAAAAATTACGGGGAAAATTTAGTAAAAAAACGCCATGTCGCAGTCACGCCGCAGGCGGGACAAGGGCATCTATAGACACACTTGTCGCTCCGCGACTTCGGTGTGACGAAGGAATGTGACGCAGGCTATTTCGGCATCTGGGCGCCGTAGCCTTCCATGAGGCCAAACAGCAGGAGAGATTCTTCCATCGGGTACTTGTTCATGAACATGGACACCTTCGAAGAGATGGAGCCCTGCTTGTTCATGCCCATCGCGGCGCGGAACAGGTTCGCCGGAGAGTTCTCGTTATACGAGGTCTGTTCGGTGTAGGTCGCATTCAGGAAGCCTTCAAGGTAAGCCTGGTTGATCTTACCCTTGAAAATGCTCGGGTCGCTGATGGAGATGTTCCCGCTCAAGCTCTCGATGCTCGGGGCATCTTCGAGGTCTTCGAACTGGTCGTCGGCAACATTGAGCCAGAGGATGCTCGGGCTCACCGTAACGGTCACGTCGCCCTTCTTGTTCAAGATGAACGCGTTCTTGTCGAGCCAGACCTTCTTCGTTTTCGGGTCACCCTTCGTGTTGTCGAAACCCGCCATCATGTTGAGTGCGAGCAGGTTGTTGTGGATGCGGCTAAAGCAGTTCGTGTTGGAACGCACGCCGAAGCCCATGTCACCGAATTCCTTGGTGCGGGTCCAGGTGAACATCACCGTGTTGTACGCAAATTCGTAATCGACTGCGCCCAGCTTGTTCTGCTTGGCAAGCACATTCGCACCGATAATGCGGTTCGCGATGAATATGTTGTTCAAAACCTTCACGTTGCCCGCGAAGTGGTTCACCTGCAGGGCAATGTTACCGGTGTTCACGAACACGCAGTTCTGGATGGTGAGGTCACCCTCGGAATTTTCGCCATAGAGGCTGTACACGTTCAGCGAGGGGTTCGTGGTGTTGCCCTTTGCGGGCGGTTCAAGCCACATGCCGGTCGCAACGCCTTCGGGCTTGCCGTTTACCGCGTGGTAGCTGTTCGCTTCGCCCTGGTCGAAAATGAAACCGTCAATCACGACCTTTGAGTTCGCGCCCTTGTAGTTGATGTGCAAAATGCCCTGGCCCTTGGTGGAGTTCATCTCGTTGGTGGGCTGGAACATCGTCTTGTTCTTGATGACGTCGCGGGTCTTGAAATCGTCGGAATAGCCGCCGATGAGAGATACCGGCTTGTCGAGCAGAATCCAGCCCTTCTTCATCTGGCCGTTGTAGTTGCCCGCGGCCACGTGAATCACGTCGCCGGCAGAAGCAAGTTCAATAGCCTTCCAGATGTTCTTGAGGGGCGCAGACGGGGACGTACCTTCGTTCTTGTTCTTGCCGCTCGGGCTCACGTACCAATCTGCCGCAAAAGCCTGGCCAGCAAGCGCAAGTGCTGCAGCCACTGCAATCATCTTAATGCTTTTCATATTACTCCTTTAGAAATTATACGGGAAATATAGTTCAAAATCGTTACTGACGGCGCTGTTCCTCGCGAATCTGTTCCATGCGGTTCCTGTATTTCGTATTGACCGCCTTGAGCCTCTCGTCCGAGACGGCCTTCCTGAACGACGGGTTCATCGCCTCGTAAACAAATTCGCGCACGCCCTGGACAAAGAATCTCGCCTCGAAATCCTCGTTGAAACTCTTCCTCATCCCGTCAAAGAGCATGTCGATTGTCACGCCCTGCGCGTAGGAATACTTGACAATCATGGACGTGGTATCGGCAATGACAACCTTCTGGCCCGTAATCGGCCCCGCAAGGGCAATCTCCGGAGCCTTGTCTCCCGCCGCCCTACGTTCCGCGGCCACCTTCTCGTAATGCTCGTTGATATCCTTCCGCTCTTCCTCCGAAAGCTGGAGTTTCCAGGTCGAATCCTTCAGGGCCCTCTCGTTATCGACAATTCCCTGAATCATTGCATCGAGATCGACCATCGCGCCGACCCGCTGGGGCGTATTCATGTACGACGGCAACCCGTAGACCGAGCCCAGGATGTAAGCAAATACTTGCGCGTCCGTCATCGCGCTTGCGGCATCGTTCTGGGGCTGGGCTGCAGCTTGCTGGGCCTTGACCTGTTCCGGAGCGGCCTTTTCCGCGACCTTCTGCGGTTCATCCGATTCACAGGCAAGCAGAGTAAACGCGCAAATACATAAGGCAACAAATTTTTTCATAGTAAATCCTCTTTTGCCTTAAATATTATATATCTTTTGTAAGGATTATTGAGAGTTCAGCCCCAGGTGGGCGGACAAAAGAGGTAAAATTGGACCGTATCGACGGAAAAACAGAGACGCTCTGTATCTTCGGGCATCCGGTGGCGCACAGCAAGTCGCCCGCGATGCACAACGCCCTTTTCGAGGCGCTAGGAATCAACGCACGCTACCTCCCCCATGCACCGGAACCGGAAAAATTCGCGGACGCCATCCGCGGATTCAGGGCCATGAAGTTCCGCGGGGCAAACGTCACCATCCCGTACAAGACCGAATTCGTGGGTTGCGAGGGAAGCCCTAGGCTTGTAGACGAACTCAGCAACATCAGCAAGTTCACCGGCAGCGTGAACACGCTCTACTGGAAAGACGGAATTGTCGGGGGCACTCTCCGCGGGACGACGACCGACCCGTACGGCTGCATCCGCAACCTCGAAGAAAACGGCGTAGACGTCAGCAACAAGCGCGTGGCGCTCCTCGGGAACGGCGGTGCGGCGAAGGCAATCGCGTTCACGCTCGTGGAACAGGGCAACGCGCTCACCATCGTGTGCCGCACGGCAGAAAAGGGCCAGGCGCTCGCAGACAGCCTGAATGCGGTATTTGTCGAAGTCGGGGTAAAGGTTTCGACCTTCGCCGACTTCGAAAGCATCTCCGCCGATTTCGACATCATCATCAACGCGACATCCGTGGGCATGACCCCGAACGAAGGCGAAAGCCCGCTCCCCGCGGAATGCCTCCACAAGGGGCAGGTCGTGTGCGACATCGTGTACGCGCCGCCGCGCACCAGGCTATTGCAGATAGCAGAGGCGAAGGGCTGCAAGGTCGTCACGGGCGAAGGCATGCTCGTACACCAGGGATTGGAAAGTTTCCGCAAGTGGTTCCCGAAGGAGACGGAGGGCCGCACCAACGAAGAACTGACTGCGATTATGCGCAAAGGGATGCAGGGCTAACATGAAAGAGCATATTTTCCTCACCGGATTCATGGCCAGCGGCAAGAGCCGCACGGGCCGCACCCTTTCCGAACGCCTGGGCCGCCCGCTCGTCGATACCGACGCGGTTATCGTCGAGCGCGCAGGCAAGAGCATCAGCGAGATTTTTGAACAGGATGGCGAAGCGAAGTTCCGCGAGATGGAACGCGACGTGATTGCAGAAATCGCGGCCAACGAGACACCCCAGGTGGTATCGCTCGGCGGCGGCGCCATCAACAATCCCGAAAACGTGAAAGTCATCCGCGAATCGGGAACGCTCATCCGCCTGTGGGCCAAGCCCGAAATACTGAGTGAACGCATCGGCCGCAAGAACACGCGGCCGCTCCTCGCGAACCTGAGCGACGAGGAACGCCTCGCGAAAATCAAGGTGATGCTCAAGGAGCGTGAAAAGAACTACGCGCAGGCGGATTTCAGCGTGGAAAGCACGAACGACGTGAACGATTCCCACATCATCGAGCGGATCCTGCGCATGTTGCAGTTCTGGAAGAGCCACGCGCTCGATGTTTACCCGAGCAGCGGGGGCCGCTACCCCATCTTTATCGGGAAGGATATCGTCCCCGAGACTGCATGCCTGCTCGAAGGCCTTCAGCTCGCCCCCTCGCACGAATTTCTGGTATGCACCGACACGACCATCGCGAAGGCGCAGGGCAACATGCTCAACATGCTCCGCGGCCAGGCCGGCAGGTGCCCCGTATTCAAGTTCCAGGCGGGCGAACGCAACAAGACGCTCCACAACCTGAACCAGCTTTTCACGTTCATGCTGCACCGCGGCTACACCCGCAAGAGTTGCCTGTTGCAGTTCAGCGGCGGCGTGGTCGGCGACATGGCCGGCTTCGGGGCCGCCACCTACCAGCGCGGCATCCCGTTCATCCAGTTCCCCACGACCCTCCTCAGCATGGTCGACAGTTCCGTGGGCGGCAAGGTGGCGGTGAACCACCCCGAAGGCAAGAACATGATAGGCGCGTTCTACCAGCCCCGCGCGGTGGTGTGCGACATCTCGGTGCTTTCGACGCTCAACGATACCGAATACCTCGCGGGCCTTGCCGAAATCGTCAAATACGGCGTCATCTACGACGAGGAATTCTTCCGCTACCTGGAAGGCAACGTAAGCGCCATCAAGAACCGCGACTTCGATGCGCTCAAGCACATGATTTTCCGCAGTTGCCAGATCAAGGCAGAGGTCGTGGGCATCGACGAGAAGGAATCGGGCCTGCGCGCCATTCTCAACTACGGGCACACCTTCGGGCACGCCATCGAAAAACTTACCGGCTACAACATGTTCAGTCACGGCATCGCGGTTTCGCTCGGGATGCGCGTCGCCGCAAGGGCCGCCGTAATGCTCGGCATGATGGATGCCGCGGCAGAATCCCGCCAGAACGCGCTCCTCGACGCACTCGGATTCCCGAAAACGTTCAACGTGGATACGGAAAAGGCCTGGGAAGCGATGGCGGTCGACAAGAAGGCCGAAAAGGGCACGCGCGTCTACATTCTGCCCACCAGAATCGGTGCGGTCGAAAAAGTGACGAACATCGAAAAAGAAATTGTAACGAAAGCATGGGATGCAATTAGGTGAGGAATAGCATATGAGCATATTAGTTACAGGCGGTACGGGAGGACTCGGTTTCCACATCCTCTCGAACTTGAGCGGAACAAGCCATGGGCTTTACAGTTTCAGCGACGAACAGCCGCAGCCCTGGCAGAAGGTGGACGGCGTGGAGTTCCTCACTGGCGACATGCTGAACTTCAAGGACGTGCTGGAGATGATGCAGAAGGTCGAGCCTACGCACATCTACCACCTTGCGAGCCAATCCTCCGTGGGCCTCAGCTACAAGAAGCCCTACGAGACCCTGAACATCAACCTGCTCGGCACGCAGACGCTCCTGGAAGCCGCAAGGCAGGTGGTCCCGAAGGCGAAAATCATGCTGCTCAGTTCGAGCGAAATTTACGGCCGCACGGAACAGCACCTCACCTACCTCCACAAGGAAACAGACCTGCCGAACCCGCTCACGCCCTACGCGACATCGAAGGCGTGCATGGAAATTCTCGGGAACCAGTTCAGGAACGCAAACGACATGCACATCGTCGCCGTGCGCCCCTTCCATTTTACGGGCCCGCACCACAGCAGGCGTTTCGCAATCCCCTCCATTACCTACCAGCTGGTAAAGATAAAGTATTACCACGCCGAACCCGTAGTGTATTCGGGTAGCCTCGACATCAGCCGCGACGTGGTGGACGTGCGCGACGTTGCCCGCGCCATGATACAGATTCTCAACACGGCCCCCTCCGGGCAGGTGTACAACATCTGCAGCGGGAAATCTTACACCTTCCGCGAACTCGTCGACATGCTCGTCGAGATTGCAGACGTGAGCGTAGACTTCCGATTTGACCCTGCCTACGAACGCACGAACGATATCCCGTTACTGATTGGCGACCCCACCAAGGTAAACGAAATCGGCTGGAAGCCCATGATCAGCATCGAGGACAGCCTCACCGACCTCTTCAACGAAATGGTCGTGCGCAGGCGCACCGAACTCAAGCTCGGCATGGGCAAGGACCTGCCGCTGTAAAAGCGCTCGTTATCCCGATATTACGCCAAGCGCCCCGATAAAGGGGCGCTTTTTTTCGCCTCATTTTTTTATTTTTAGGAATATGAGACGTTCCTTCGGCATGTTATTTTTTGCAGTCCTCTCCGCATTTGCGGTCCAGGCCGCTTTCGCGGGCGATGTGACGCCCCCCTCTGGCGCCGTGCGCAACCTTACGGCAAGCGATTTTATGCCGCACCAGAACAGCGCGAAGGAATTCAACGAAACATGGAGTTACCAGTTCGTGTTCGACAACGGGACGCGCGCATTCGTGAACTATTCCACGCTTTACGTCCCGGCATCGGGCAAGAAGATTGGCTGCGACATGAGCTTCTGGAACTTCAAGGGTAAAAGTTACGCCGTGGGTCGCCAGTACCCGCCCGAACGCCTGAAGGCCATCAAGGAAAAGAACACCATCGACATCAAGGGCGAATACGCGATGGAAGGCAAGCCCGGCAAGGGTCACCGTGTGTACTTTACCGCCGACAAGGGCGGAAAGTTTTTCATGGACCTCACGTTCGAAAGTGCCGAACAGGGCAAGGTGCTGGGCGACGGCATCTGGAAAGTCGGGGACGCAAAGTTTGCGCAGTACGTGCACATCCCTTACGGTCGCGTTTCGGGCCGCATCGGCTACAACGAGGATACGATTAGCGTGAAGGGCTATGCCTACATGGACCAGATTTGGCAAACCGTGCAGGCGACAGACCTCGCGGTCCGTTCCATCAATTTCAGCACCAATACCCGCTCGCCCTACTATGCGGGCAGAATCTCCATAAGCGAAAAAGGCGGGTTGTTCGGCTATGCGCTCTACAACGCGGGTGAAGGCACCAAACTGCTGTTACCCACGCAGGTCAAGGACGGCGAGGAAACCTACAGCGGCAAGAAGTTCCCGAAGAACAAGCTTACCATCGCATGGAAGGAGGGAGCACCCGAGCTTTCGTTCCCCGTGAACAAGACGTACCAGAAGGCAAGCCTCCTGGACAAGGTGGACGGGTGGTTCGCGAAGAAGGCGATGAAGATAGCCGCGGGCGGAGAGATTCTTTTCTACCGCGGGCGCAGCGATGCGAGCCACAACAAGAAACTCGACTGGACCGTAACGGGAGCGAAGGACTAATGACGAAGTTTCGCCCCTGCATAGACCTGCACGACGGAAAGGTAAAACAGATTGTCGGCAGTTCGCTCAGCGATAGCGGTGCCGGCCTCAAGACGAATTTCGAGACGGACCGTTCCCCCGCCTGGTTTGCAGAACTCTACAAGAAGGACGGTATAAAGGGCGGACACGTGATTATGCTCGGGAAGGGCAACGTGGAAGCCGCAAAGGCGGCCCTCGCGGCATACCCGGGAGGCCTGCAGGTCGGGGGTGGAATCACCGCCGACAACGCGATGGAATACATCGGGGCGGGCGCAAGCCACGTGATTGTCACCAGCTGGATTTTCCCGGAAGGCAAGCTCGACCGCGAGCGCCTGGAACGTTTATCGAAAACGGTGGGCCGCGACCACCTGGTACTCGACCTGAGCTGCAAGCGCATCGCCAATGCAAGCACAGGCGACTCCGTTTTGCACGGGAAAGATTGCCCGCGCTGGAAAATCGCCATCAACCGCTGGCAGACGCTTATCGATATCGAGATTACCGCCGAGACGCTCAATGACCTCGCCCGGTACTGCGACGAGTTCCTGATACACGCTGCCGACGTGGAAGGCAAGCAGCAGGGCATGGACGACGAACTCATCGTGTTCCTCGCCGAAAACAGCCCCATCCCCTGCACGTACGCAGGCGGCGCCAAGTCGCTTGCCGACCTGGAACACTGCAAGCAAATTTCAAACGGAAAGATTGACCTCACCATCGGATCGGCGCTAGACCTTTTCGGTGGCAAAGGAGTGAAGTATGAAGACTGCGTCAGGTTCAACAAAGCTTAAGGCTACCGACGCGCTGGACACGAGACCGCCGATTTTCGGGCGCACGGTCACGAGTACGTTCAGGAAGATGTTCAGTTTCAGGCATCAGCCCCCCGGAAACCTGCGTACCGGCATGATTCCGCCGATTGTTTTCGGGTCGCTACTCCTGAACATCCCGAAGTTACTGAAGTTGCGCGGCTACCTCAAAAAGGAACGCGCCAAGAGACCCGCAGACGACGTGCGCATCCTGTTCTATTCCGACAACCTGGACGAAACGAACGGGATTGCGAACAACCTGAGGAACGTTATCCCGTACATGCGTGCACATGGCATGAAGGCCTTCCTTGCAGGCAACGCGTTCAACACGCGCCCCTGCGGCGTGGTGGAAAACGGCTACTGCATTCTGCTCCCGAGGCTATTCAGCATGGAACAGCTCGGGTACGCGAACAGCGAACTTGCCATCCCGCGCGTGGGCCCGGTGCTCAGGCTGTTGAAGCGCTACCCCGTCGACCTCATCGAGTTCGAGACCCCGAGCCCCGGCGCCTGGCTCGTATGCTTCTGCGCGAAGGTTGCAGGCATCAAGGTATTCAGCCACTACCGCACCGACGTCCCTACCTACACGAAGACCCTCGTGAAGGCAAAATGGATGTTCCACTTTGTGCTGTGGCTCATGAAGATTTTCTACGGGATGACAAAGCCCGTGGTTAGCCCCTGCAAGGACTACGCGGACATTCTCACCTCGCAGCTGAAAATCCCCGCGAACCAGGTGCAGATTCTGCCCCGCGGGCTCCCGCTCGAAAAGTTCTCGCCCGACCTGCGCGGGAAGGGCGTGTGGGAAAAGTACAACGGCTCCACCGAAGCGGTTCAGACCGGAACCGCGCGCAAGGTCCGTTTCTCGTTTATCGGACGTATCTCGAAAGAGAAGAATCTCGAGTTCTTGAACGGCGTGTGGAAGAAGTTCGCCGCCCAGCACAACGACGTGGAACTCATGTACGTGGGTTACGGCTGGTACCTCGAAGAAATCAAGAAGTTCTTCGCAGGCGACAACAGCGTGCATTTTGCAGGCGAGCAGGGCGGCGAGACGCTCGCGAGCCTCTATGCGGATTCGGACTTTTTCCTGTTCCCGAGCGTGACGGACACCTTCGGGAACGTCGTGGTAGAAGCGATGTCTACGGGGACGCCCGCAATCGTGAGCAACTACGGTGGCCCGCACGATATCGTCATGGACGAAGCCGCGGGGCGCATCTTGCCCATCGACGAGAATGCATGGCTGAACGCGATGGAAGAATGCCGCACGATGTTCCTGGAAAAAACCGAAGAATACGCCAAGATGCGCGAGGTCGCCCACGAGCGCACGCTCAAGTACACGATGCAGAATTCTACCAAGGCGCAGTTCGATTTCTTCAAGAAACTGAAGAAAGAAGCCTACAAGCTATAGTTTCACTTTCTGCGCCTTGCGCCAGCGCTCACGTATAAGCTGCAGGTCGTGCTGGTAAGGGTTCCGCTTGAAATCCTCGAACGCCCACGCCGTCGGGTGGAAAAAGCCCTTCGCGTACGTGAGCAGCATGTCTAGCCACACGCCCTCGCCCGCATACAGCTTGAACGGCCCGCGCTTGTAACTCGGAAGTACCACCTTGTCCAAGTCCATGTAGCCGATATCGATATTCACGGTACGCATGTCCGGATTCTCGGCACTTGCCATCGTGAGTTCAAGCTCATTACTGCGCGCCTTTTCCAGGGCAATCGTCTCTGCCGGGATGCACTTCTCGAACGAAACCACACCGCGGTAGAGCCCCTCGCCCATCTCGGGCTCGTAATACGGAGTCTTGTCGAAGGCGAAAAGCGCTCCCTTGTGGCGCAGCGGCCCCCAGGTATTTTCCAGCGCGCACAATACTTCCGGGTTCCATTCCGCACCCTTCTGGAGAACAAACGCGAGCAACTGCACCGGCTCGCAAAACTGTCGCTTAGTCGCCATCGTAACCTCAGTGCGGGTAGACCCGCAAGTTCTTGCGGATGTGTTCCAGCTGCTGTTCCGTAAAGCCGTCCACGCCATCCTCGTTCACTGCGGGGAACATCATGTTATGCGAATCCGGGCAAGAGTTCATATCGAACGCGGTCGCAAACCTCCCGCGCAAGGTGGGCAACCTGGCAAAGTCGCTTACGGGCTTACCGCCACGGCTCTTTAGAAGTCCCGAGGTAAGCAGGTCCTTGCAATACGGAGTATCGGTAAAGCCATCCTCGTAGTTCGAGTAGTCCATGTCCACCTCGAAATCTGCGAGGGTCGCAGTCGTGTGCCTCAACCCGAAGAAATGCCCGGTCTCGTGAATCGCAGTCGATATCATGGATGTGTACGGCACACCCTCCTCGCCCGAGGGAGTCTTGTTGTACGCGCCAATGACGACGGTACTTCCCGTGCCGCCCTGCAAGTTGCTTCCATACAGGAGCGAATATCCCAGCACCCAGTCCGCCTCGATGCGGTGCACCAGCAGAATATCAAGAGCGTTCTTCAGCTTGGGCTCTGGCCAGCCTCCCAGTTCGGTTACAAACATGTCGTCGGAAGACCTGCCTGCAACCCAGGGCTCGTTCGCCGGGTACTTCGAGCCGAGCGTCGGATGTTCATGCGCGTATCGCACATACAAGGTATCAATAACGATAGACGAGTAATACGTCCTGAAATTTGTGAGCAAGAGTTCCGCAAACAAGTTCTCGTTCATGAACGAATCAAGGAAATCGACCTTGCCCACGACAATCAGGTTGAGCGAAAGCGTATCGGAATAGGGGCCCTCTGCAGCAAGGCGAGCCCAGCGCGTTGTACCCTTGTAGAGTTCGCCGTCCAGCACAAGCGTGGTCACCCATGTATTGCGGTCAAGTTCCTCGCACAGGAATTCATAGACATAGCGGCTGCCTTCGAGCTTCGGTTCCAGCGTGCGCACGTGGCTGGTCGAAACGCGGCCTTCACTTACCATCTCCCCTAGGCGGAAAAGCTGGAGCACGGGCGCGTCCTCGATATTCGGATCCTTCTCGAAAGAAAGGGTGTACGAGACCTTCGGGTGCACAAGCAGTTGCAAGCCTTCCGCCACATGGGCCGAGGCAGAATCGTTGTTCGCGAGGTCGTTGGGGTAAAGCACATACGGAGAAAGCGTCCGCGGAAGAATTACGGGTTCACCCGTTTCTTCTTCGGCACAGCCCCAAAAACCGGCCACGAGGAGGGCTAAAAGCATGTAAAGAATTTTTTCACGCATGTTTTGGCTCATTTTCGCATTTCGGGCGTCTTATAGATAGAGGCACCTTCAACCTGGAACAAAACTATAAAAATATGAGAAAAAAACAAAACAGGAAAGCGGTTCTTTTACAGAACATGCGCGATTTGATGGACCCGCTTGCGGGGAAACCGGCACTCGTCGCGGCACTCACCGTGATGGCGACATACGCTAGCCTAGACGCTCCGGAATTTGCGGTGGCACTGCTCGCCCCCATCGCAATATGCACGAGATTTTTCCCGAGGAGCGTGCAGTGGTGCATCCTGGGGGCGCTTGTTGCCGGAGTGACGTGCCACGACCTGCTCGTGGGCCCGCGGGGGGCAAGCCTCCCGGACGACCTGCCCACGAAGGCGTGCGGTAAAATCGAGGCGATGCTCCCGAGGGCGAACGGGACCGCGTTTATCATTGCGGTAAATGAGTATCGCGTGAGGATAACCGAAAAGCGGGATTTGCCCGCACTCCCGGAACCGGGAGACAGCATCTGCTACGAGGCAAAGTGGTACCCGGTCATGGACCCCACGGTTCCCGGCGGGTTCAACACGCGGGAATGGCTCACGAGCCAGAAGTTCGCCGCCTACGGGAAAATGCTCCACTGGGATTCCTGGCGCGGAGGCTGGACGTTCGAGCGGTATTTCCACCGGTTCCGCCGCTGGCTCAAGACGCGGTTCGACGACTACTTGGAACCTGCGGAGACGGGGCTCCTGCTCGGGCTACTCGCGGGCGACAGGAGCGGCATTCCCGAGGCGCTCCGGAACGACTTCCAGCGTTCGGGCCTCGTGCATGTCCTCGCGATTAGCGGCTTCCATGTGGTTCTGCTCGCGGGCATGCTCATGGTGTTCCTGAAGGCGACGCGCCTCCCCCACAAGGCGGCAAGCATCATCGCAATCTGCCTGCTCGGCGTGTACGTGCCGGTCACCGGCGGGTCGCCCGCAGTCATACGCGCGGTGCTGATGTTCGCCGTCCCGCAACTGGGCACGCTGTTGCAACGCCCCGCGAATACACTGAACAGCCTGGGGGTCGCCCTCCTGTGCATTCTCCTGCATTCGCCCGCAGAACTCTGGAATACGGGTTTCCAGCTTTCCGCAGCGGCAACCGCGGGCATCCTCGTAGGCAACAGCTACAACCCGCTCCGCCACCTCCCGGAATTCCTGAAGCGGAGCAAAACCTGGAACGTGCTCGAATCTCTCGCCATCGCCCCTACATACGTTACTTTGTGCGCAACGCTTGCCACGGCGCCGTTCCTGATACATCACTTCAAGACGCTCTCCCCGATGGCGTGGCTCGGGAACATCGTCGTGGTTCCCCCGATTTCGTGGGGAATGCAGGCAGGGCTATTCGCGGCTCTTTCGCCCATCGACTTCATGCGCGAAACATTCTGCTATGCGGCAGGATTCTTCCTCCGGCTTGCAAGTTTGCTTACGCGGCTACTTTCCGATTCGGCGCAGGCATCGGTAACCGTCGGGCCGTTCAATGCCTGGATACTGCTCCTGCTCGGCCTGCTGTTCGTCACGTTGCCCGTGTGTCGCAAGAACCTGGTCGCCCGCGGGTACTGCATCATATGCACGCTTATTTTTTCCATCACGTTCTGCGTCCAGGGCATAACGCAAATTCTGGGCCCTACCTGGAGCATGACCGTCATCGATGTAGGGCAAGGCGACAGCATATTGCTGAAAAGCCCTGGCGGGCGCTACATCCTCGTCGATGCGGGCGATATCGACTACACTGATTCCGGCAAGGACATCATCGTGCCCTTCCTGCACCACATCGGCGTGCAGAGGCTCGACGCGCTCGTGATAACGCACCCGCACAAAGATCACTTCGGGGGTGCCGCAAGCCTGCTTCGCATGTTCCCGGTGAACGAGATATGGACAAACGAATGTTCCCGCACAGCAGACGGCGTAGAATGGCGCGAGATGGTCGAGGAAGCGGTAAACCGCAAGGTTCCCCTGCGCGAAATAAGACGCGGATTTACCTGGAAGGAATCTTTTTTCGGGAGCGACTTCTTTCAACTGCAGGCGATACACCCGAAGGGGCTAAAAGACCGCGAAAGGGAATGCCGCGACCTGAACGAGGCAAGCATCACGTTACGGGCGAGTGGGCTAGGGCATTCCGCAATTGTCACGGGCGACCTGACCGTCCCGGGCGAGAAGACGATTCTGGGGTCGCTCGCCTACCTAAGGAGCGACGTGCTGAAGGTGGGGCACCACGGGAGCAAGACTTCGAGCAGCGAGGAATTCCTGAAGGCGGTGGGCCCGCAGGTTGCCATCATCTCGAGCGGGCGCAGGAACAGGTTCCGCCATCCGCACAAGCAGGTGACTGAACGGCTCGACGCGCTTGGGATTCCTTACCTCAATACGGCGAAAAGCGGGACCGTTACCGTAACGTTCTCGGAAGATTCCGTCACCGTAGAAACAATGCTTAAGTGAGACTAGGGAGGGGCTCGCACGGCGGCGCCTGGCGGCGCATCATTTATTTCAAGCAGTCAAGCGCGACACTATGCAGGGTGCCGTTCGTCGCGACACTCGAGAACCCTTCGTAAATCGGGGCCGTGGGCTTGCCGTCTGCATCAAAGAGCTCGGTCTTTCCGTCGATGGTGCTGAACTTTCCGCCCGCTTCCTTGAAAAGGAGCGGATACGGCGCGATGTCCCAGAGGGAAACGACCGGGTCCACCATCACTTCGGCGCGCCCTGCCGCCACAAGGTAATACCCGTAGCAATCGCCCCACCCGCGGTGGAGCCGAGCCCCGCGCCGGAGCTTCGCGAAACCTTCGCCATAGCCCGAAGTTTCCATGGTGTTTACCGTACCCGAAAGCACGAGAGCCTCGTTCAACTGCGACACGCCCGATACACGAACTGCGCGGCCGTCCAGGAAGGCCCCCCGCCGTTTACCGCCCAGACAGCGGTATTCATCGCGGGAATGCGGATGAGTGAGCATACGGGAATGTTCTTCTTGTAGAGTGCGATAAGCGTGCCGAACAGGGGGACGCCGTGAATAAAAGCCTTCGTACCGTCAATCGGATCAATCACCCACTGGTATTCCGCATCGGGGCTCTCGATTCCGAATTCCTCGCCAATCACGCCGAAGCCCGGAGTTTCCTTCGCCCAGAACTTGCGGCAAAGTTCTTCCGTACTCTTGTCGGCAACCGTCACCGGCGTGTTGTCCTTTTTCCACTCGACGCCGATACCGGACTGGAAATACTTCAGGATATTTTCCTGGGCCATTTCCGCCGCCTTGAGGGCGATTTGCAGCAGGTCGTTGAATTCCTGGGCCATATTACGCCTCGCACCATTTTTTCACGAGTTCCATCAGGAACGCGTTCTCTTCGGGCTTGCCTACGGTCACGCGGATGTATTCCGGCATACCGAAGCTCGTAAGCCCGCGGACAATCATGCCGTTGCTTTCCAGGAACGCGACCAGGTCGCGGGCCTTGGGGCCGATTTTCACGCAAATAAAGTTCGCCTGAGTCGGGAGCACCTTGAGCCCGAGCGCACTGAATTCGCGGGTCAGCACAGCAATGCCCTCGGCATTCATCTTGCGGGTCGCCTGCACGTGTTCCTTATCGCCCAGAGCGGCGATCGCCGCCACCTGAGCAGCCTGGTTCACATCGAACGGCGGTTTTACCTTCCACAGGGCACGGATAACTTCGGTACTGCCGAAGGCATAGCCCACGCGGAGCCCCGCCAGCCCGTAAATCTTGCTGAAGGTGCGGTTCACGAACAGGTTCGAGTACTCGCCAACAAATTTCGCCATGTTCGGGTAGTCCGGTGCCGTCGCGAACTCGGCATACGCCTCGTCCAGGAACACGAGCACATTCTGCGGGACTTTTGCAAGGAAAGCACGAATTTCCGCTTCGGTGTAGTACGCACCCGTCGGGTTGTTCGGGTTGCAAATGAACGCCACGCGGGTCTTCCCATCGATTTTCTTCGCCAGTTCATCGAGCGACGTGCGCGCCTCGCCCTCGCCCACACCGATAAAGTCGGCGCCGTTCGAGAGCGTGGTAAACTTGTACACCGAGAACGTCGGCGTAATGCCCACGCAGTTGTCGCCCTGGCGGATAAACGCCTTGCCCACCATGTCGATAATCTCGTCGGAACCGTTCCCGACCACAATCTGGCTCGTTTCCACGCCGTACATCTTGGCGATGGAGTCTATCAATTTCGGGGCATCGCCGCGCGGGTACAGGTGCAGGCTGTCCGCAATCCCGTGAAACGCCTCGACCGCCTTCGGGGAAGCCCCGAGCGGGTTTTCGTTGGACGCTAGTTTCACTACCTTGTCAAGGCCAAAGCGCTCGCGGATTTCCTCGATGGATTTTCCGGGAACGTAATCGGACAATTTCGAAAGTTCTGGACGCGGTTCTATCATATCAACCTCTTTTCGTGCACAAATCTACATTTTTCGCCAGAGGATTATTTTAAATTTATCGCGTATGAACCGCCTTGTAGCCCTGTTTGTCGCCGCACTATGCGTAAATGCGTTCGCAGTCGATCGCATGTGGGACATCCGCTACACGTTCGGCCCGGACACGCGCCCCTCGCCCCGCTGGGGAATCGGCGTCGGCGCCGTGAGCAACTACGGCTCGGACATTCTCTTCCCGGCAAACATCACTATGGCGCTTTCGCGCGAATGGAACATCGGCGGCAAGGTAAACGTGCAGAGCATCGACAAGTTCGACCAGGTCATCGTTTCGCTAGATGTCGGCGGGCGCTACCTAATAAATGCGAACAACTTCGTAGAGCTCGACGGTAACTTCGGCCTGAACCGCAACAACAGTACAGCAGTCGTGCTGACCTACGGCAACGAGCAGTTTATCTCGAAAAACTTCGCGAACTTCTACGAACTGCGTGCAGGTGCGCTACAAGGCGTTACCGGAGAAGACGGTTACGTAAAATTCGCAGCGGGCATGACACCCACCCTCTATTTCACGACATTCTTCCGCACCTACATCGAAATCAACATGTCCGGGAGCATCGGGAACTTGACGGACGATTTTATGATAGACATCATCCCGAAATTGGAACTGAGCCTCGGGCCCGCGCGGGTCAGACTCGATTTCGACATCGGGATCATGCAGAAGAAAAACAACGACGTGCAAACCATCGCACTCTACGTGATAAGCGCGCTGTAGCCACAAATTGATAATTGATAATGGAAGATTGATAATGCGAAGTGTGTAATTTCACATTTGTCACTACACACCTCACATTTCACATCATTTACTATTTCACCGTAAACGCGGCTCCGTCGTAGTCAATGACCACGGGCTTTGCGGCACTCACGGTACCGGCGAGAATGGCGTGGCTCAGCGGGCGTTCCACGTTCCTTTCCAGGTAACGCTGGATCGGGCGGGCACCGAATTCCGGCTGGTAGGCACCGTCGGCAATGGCATCGAGCGCCTTGTCGGTCAGCGTGAGCTGCAAATCCTGACGGGCGGCGCGTTCGGCGAGCCCCTTGAATTTGAGCCTTACGATGTCCCTGATCTGCGGTTTCGTCAAGCTCTGGAACACCAGCACTTCGTCCAGGCGGTTCAGGAATTCCGGCCTGAAGAAGCTACGGAGTTCCGGCTCGATTTCCTTCAGGGTCACGGGCTTTGCATCACCCGCGCGGTTCTGGAAGTGAGCGGCACCCAGGTTCGACGTCATGAGAATCAAGGTGTTCTTGAAGTTCACGGTACGGCCCTTGCCATCGGTCAGTCGACCGTCGTCAAGCACCTGCAACAGCGTGTTGAACACGTCGGGGTGAGCCTTCTCGATTTCGTCGAGCAGAATCACGCAATACGGATGCGTACGCACGGCTTCGGTCAGCTGGCCGCCTTCTTCGTAGCCCACGTATCCCGGAGGCGCACCGATCAAGCGGCTCACGCTGTGCTTTTCCATGTATTCGCTCATGTCGATACGCACCAGCGCGTTCTCGTCGTCGAACAGTTCCACGGCAAGCGCCTTCGCAAGTTCCGTCTTGCCCACACCTGTGGGGCCCAGGAACAAGAAGCTACCAATCGGCGCATTCTCGCGGCTAAGACCGCTACGGTTACGGAGAATTGCCTCCGAAACCGCTTCTACGGCCTCGTCCTGGCCAATCACGCGGGCATGCAGGCGTTCGTCCAGGTGCAACAACTTGGCCTTTTCGCCTTCGCAAAGCTTCGTGACAGGGATTCCCGTCCAACGGCTCACTACAAGCGCGATGGTTTCTTCCGTCACCTCTTCGCTCAGGTCACTGTCGCTTGCGGACTTCTTGATTTCTTCCGTCTTCGCGGCGATTTCCTTTTCCAGGTTCACAATCTTGTTGTACTTGAGTTCGGCGGCGCGATTCAAGTCGTAGCGGGCTTCGGCCTGTTCCATCTCGTCCTTCGCTTGTTGCAAAGACTTTTTAAGGCCCTGCAATTCGGCGTTCTTCGCGCGCCTCTCCTGCCAGCGGTCCTGCATCAACTTGACTGCAGCATCTGTCGTCGCGAGTTCTTCACGCAACTCTTTCAGGCGCTTTACACTGGTGTCGTCAGTTTCCTTCGCCAAGGCCTGCTCCTCAATTTTCATCTGGAGTTCCTTACGCTGCAAGGTATCCAAGGCTTCGGGCACGGTATCCATCTGCGTCTTCACCAAACTAGCCGCCTCGTCAATCAAGTCAATCGCCTTGTCCGGCAAGAAACGGTCACTGATGTAGCGGTTCGAAAGTTTCACCGCCGCCACGAGCGCGTTATCGTGCAGACGCACGCCGTGGTGCGCATCAAAACCGTCCTTGATGCCACGGAGAATAGAAATCGATTCTTCTTCGCTCGGCTCGTCAACCTGCACGGGCTGGAAACGGCGTTCCAAGGCGGAATCCTTCTCGATGTACTTGCGGTATTCCTGCGTGGTCGTCGCACCGATGCAGTGCAGCTCACCACGGGCGAGTTTCGGCTTGAGCATGTTGCCCAAGTCCATGGAGCCTTCGGTCTTGCCCGCACCCACGATAGTGTGGATTTCATCGATAAATAGCAAGGTATTGCCGTCTTCTTCAAGAGCGTCCAGCACGGCTTTCAAACGTTCCTCGAAATCTCCACGGTATTTTGCGCCCGCCATCAAGGCCGACAAATCGAGCGCGAACAACTTCTTACCCTTCAGAGCGTCAGGCACATCGCCGCGGTAAATACGCTCGGCAAGCCCTTCGACAATAGCGGTCTTACCCACGCCCGGTTCACCGACCAGGCACGGGTTGTTTTTCGTCTTACGGCTCAAAATCAAGATGACGCGGCGGATCTCTTCTTCACGGCCAATCACCGGCGAGAGTTTTCCGTCGGCAGCCATTTCCACAAGCTCACGGCCGTAGAGTTTCAGCGGAGACTGTTCCTCGGCATTGGCGGCACCCGCAAACGGGTCCGACAGCCAAGTTTCCACGACCTCCACGCTGCCCAGCGCATCTTCAAAAACCTTCGCAAGGCCGCGGTCGCCCGAGAATTTCATCAAGGCCACGAGCATATCGCCCGGGGTCACCATACGGTTCACCTGACGCGCCGCCTGCACAGAGGCACGCAAAATGCGGTTCAAGTCGTTATCGGGTTCCACGTCGGGGTTTACGCCCTCCATGCGCGGAATCTTCTGCACGAACGGCTCCAGCTTGCCGCGGAGTTCATTCGTCTTCGCGCCCTTCGACTTATAAAGTTTCTTCAAGGTGGCATCGGGGCCTTCGACAAGCCCCACCGCCAAATGCGCCGCACCCAGGTAGGAATGCGAGCAACGGTCGCGCAAGCTTTGCGCCTTCGCCAACACCTTTTCTGCATCGTTATTAAAATCGGACATAAATAAACCTTCTTTTTATATTTACCGCTTTCTAAATGCAAAACCCGTGCCAAGGGTCTCGTTCGGCAAAAAACGCCCCAAATAGCGCAAAAAACGGCAATTTTCGCCGTAAAAAAGCAAAAAAATGTCGCATTTTTCAGCATCATTTTTTCAAAATAAGACGTCCTGGTGTTTAATTCCGCATAAATAAAGATATGTCCAGAAAGAAGATGAGTTGAAGAACTCACCCTCTTTTTTTAGAGTGCATAGAGCTTTGTGGAGATTTCAGAGTTGTGCTTGAAGGAACTAAAAATCCGGCAAATCCAGTCGGGAAAAAAATAGGCGGCCAGTTCCAGGGAACTGCCGCCACTGCTATAAAAACAGCACCATCAAAAGAAAACCTGACGGCAATCCCATTTATACCGCCCCCAGCTGTTTTGTCGATGCTTCAGATTCGCGACTCCAAAACATTTCTGTCTCAACTGGGGGCCCTTAAAAAGGACTGTCAGTCCCCTTTCAATGATAATCACACCAAAAGGCATGTTGTCCACATGGACGCCCCACACGGGGTGCGCTTCTCGCGCGGTTTATCATTTTATTGGCAGAATTAAATATACCTTTTTTGGGGGCAAAAAGCAATCAAAACTTTTCTAGTTTCCCGTTTTTTACGTAAAAAATTAAACTATATTACCATCATGAAAAAAATTTTTCTCCTATTCGCTGTAGCAGCCCTCCTTTGCAGTTGCTTCAAACCCAGTCGAATCGAGCCCTCTGTCAAGGAGTACACCTTCAACAACATGGGTCGCACCTATGTAAGCAGCAGGACGGTTTTCATCCCCGTTCCGCTCCCCTTCAAATACGAGTTTGGCGGGGCCTGGGATATCCGTTTCAGCGCATTTTCCCTCGAGCAGGAGTTTTCCGCCTTCATCGTCCTGAAAGACGACAAAAAAATCTCAATCCGCGGCGCACGAAAGGACTTTTTCGCCAAGGACTCCACCTTTACCAAGCCCTTTGACGTAAGTGACGAAGAATTTGTCATGTACTACCTGAACTGGGACATGGATTACTGGAAAGATCAAGTAAGCAAAAACGCCCATGCGGGTGACGGGCACGGCCCCAACTACACCGCAGGCAAGGCAACCTACAATTCCGAAAAGAAGTATGGGACCATCAGCCGTTCCCTTCCTTATAGCAAGACATGCACCCTGGCCAGTGTCCAAAAAAACAACTACATCTATATGATTACGGGTTCAACATCCACTGACGACAAGGACGACATGTGCGAAGTCATCGTGGAGATCTGGGAAGGCCGCGCAGAATTTTAATAACGGTCTTTTTTGAACGCGATTTCGCCCCCGTCCCCGGCCGCATTGTAAACCTTTCGCAACAAACGACAATTAAATCGCCTTAACAGCGCCCCTACCCACTCAAAAAACGCTTTTTTTCGCGTATTTCGCGCATTTTCATGTTGTAGGTGTTGTAAACCTTTACAATGGAATTTGGCCCGACCTACTCCCCATAGAGCCCGAATAAATCTACTTTAAACACAGAAACCAAACATCCCATACACCAACAACGGCATCCCTTCGCGGGGTGCCGTTGTGGTTTATACAGGCTTGCGCTAGGCGGCGCAGTTTTCAAACGGCGCAGTTTTTCAGGCGGCGCTATTTGCCACACGCCATTTTTCTGAAATTACCGACCGCCGACGAGAATCTGGTCGACCTTGATACTCGGCTGGCCCACAGTCACGGGAATGTGGCCCGAAGAGGCTCCGCAAATGCCCGCGGCCTGCTCGAAGTCGCTGCCGACCATGCTGATGCGGGGCATAATCTCGTGCCCCTTGCCGATGAGGGTCGCGCCGCGCACCGGTTCGCAAATCCTGCCGTTACGGATAACGTAACCTTCATCGACAGCGAAGTTGAACTCGCCTGTCGCGGGGTTCACGGAACCGCCTGCCATGCGGGCTGCATAAAGCCCGTTATCTACGCTCGCGATCATGGAATCGAGCGTATCTTTACCGGGGGCGATAAACGTGTTGCGCATGCGGCTCACCGGCGCATACTTGTAGCTTTCGCGGCGTGCCGAACCCGTGCGGGCAATGCCCACTTCTGCGGCGCCCACGCGGTCGCTCATGTAAGTCTTCAATATGCCATTTTCAATAAGCGTCGTACGCTGCGTGGGCATTCCCTCGTCATCGTACTTGAGGCTCCCCCACACGCCGTCCATCGTGCCGTCGTCTATTGCGGTAAGGCACGGCTGGCCAATCGCCTCGCCAATCTTGCCGCAGAAGGGGCTCGCGTTCCTGCGTACGGATTCCGTTTCGAGCGGGTGCCCACACGCCTCGTGGAATATCACGCCACCGAACCCGTTGCCCATCACCACGGGCATCTGGCCGCCTGCGATGTAGCCCGCATCGAGCATGCGGACAACGCGTTCGGCACACTCCGTCGCGATTTTTTCGGGAGAGTAGTTTGCCAGCAGTTCGTAACCGCCAAGCGCCCCGGGGGCCTCGTGCGTCGTGAGCCTCTCGGAGCCATCGCTTGCAGTAACCGTCACGTTCACGCGAACCCTGGAACGGTCCAGCACAAGGTTCAGACCCTCGCTGTTCATAATCGTGATAGACGAGCACACGTCGGTCACCGTAGACCCGACCTGTGCAACTTTGTCCGAAACGCTACGCGCTGCCTTGTCGGCGCGGAACAAGAAATCCTGCTTGACCGCCTGGCCCAGCAGGCGCGGGTCCTTGAACGCCGCCATATTGAAGTCGCTCACGCGCTTTTCGGGGCGCAGTTCAAACGGGGCATTCAATGCACCCGCCTTCGCGATACGCCCGAAGGCAAGCGTCTGCACCAGCTTCACAAGGGCATCTTCGCTGTCGTCGCTCGTGAAACCATACAGCACCTCGGTCCCGTACAGGAGGCGGATTCCGATACCATATTCCGTACCCGCCGTAGCGGTCTCTATATGGCGGTCCTTTATCCCGAGCACCGAGCTGCGGGTCTCTTCCTCGAAAATTTCCACAAAGTCGGCGCCGGCATTCCTGCCCGCCTCGAAAATCTTCACAGCGACTGACGGATTCACGCTAGACCTCGCCGTTCATCTTCTTGCGCACAGGGATACCAGCCGCAAGCATTTCCTTCTTGATTCCGGGAACCGTGTAATCGCCAAAGTGCACCATCGACGCGACCAGCGCCGCATCTGCAGCAGTCTTGCGGAACAAGTCCACAATGTGCGCCGGGGTACCCGCGCCACCGCTAGCAATCACCGGCACCTGCACGGCACGCGCCACCTGGTCGGTAATGTTCAGTTCGTACCCGTTGCGCACGCCGTCGGTATCGATGGCGTTCAGGCAAATCTCGCCCACGCCCAGGTCTTCGGCCTTCTTCGCCCACTCGACGGCATCAATGCCCATCGCCTGGCGGCCACCGCGGATATACACCTCGTAACCGCTCTTGAACTTGTCCGAAACGCCCACGAACTTCGCGTCCATGCCAAGCACCACGCACTGGCGACCGAACGCCTTCGCGCCGTCGGCAATGATTTCGGGGTGCAGCACGGCGAGGCTGTTCACGCTCACCTTCTCGGCACCGGCCAACAGGGCCTCGTGCATGTCGTCAAGGTTACGGATACCGCCACCCACAGCAAACGGGATAAACACGCGCTTCGCAATCTGGCGAATCATTTCCATGTCGCACGGGCGGTTCTCGGCGCTCGCGGTAATATCGTAGAACACGAGTTCGTCCACGCCGTCGGCACTGTACTGCGCGCCCATCTCCACGGGGTCGCCAATGTCGATATTTCCCTTGAACTTGACGCCCTTCGTGACCTTGCGGTTACGGACGTCGAGGCAAACGATTAAGCGTTTAGTAAGCATAATAATAGACAGGTCACCCTATGCAATAGTGAAGAATCCAGTTTTGTCATCCACAGCTGGATCCTTCGACTTCGTGCTACGCACTACGCTCAGGATGACTCCAGGTTACAGATTACGGTCGATAACGGCCTTGACGGTCGCCTTGGGCACGGCACCCACCACGTTCCCGACTTCCACGCCGTTCTTGAACAGCTTCATGTTCGGGATGTTCGTGATGCCGAAGCGGGCGCAAATATCCTTCGCGCCATCACTGTCCACGTCCATCTTCGCGATAATGGCCTTGCCGTTGTATTCGTCGGCGAGTTCATCGATAATGGGGCCCATCATCATGCAGGGGCGGCACCAGGTCGCCCAGAAATCAACGAACACCAACTGGCCAGACGAAATGGCCTTGTCAAAATTTTCTGCTGTAAGGTGAATTGCAGGCATAGTAAACTCCGATTTTTTCCCTTAAAATAGAAAATTCGGACTAGAAAGCGTAGCCTATCGCGTAGTTGAGGTCTATACCGAAGCCCGATTCCGCGACCTTGTCGGCATCGCCATCGTCGATATCGTTCGAAGACATCATCGTGTAGCCAAATCCAACTTCCGTAAACGTGACAAAGTGTCCGCTCTGGATCTTCAATCCCAGATAGCAGGCAAAAATGAAGGCGGACGCCTCACCGGACGAAGAACTGCGATGATTGTAGTAATCGCTATCATAGTCAACAGAAATGCTCTCGTAACCGATTTGCGGCGACACGTAAAAACCCTTGTGGCCTTCATTGAAATAGAACCGCACCCCCTCGTAGAGCCCGTAAGCAAAAATATCTCCGTCGGCAAAACTCGCCCACATCAGTTCCGGGCGCGAAGAGAGCGAAAGCCTCGAGGAAAGGTTGTTCTCCACCGTCACATTAAACCAGGGCACCCCGAATATAGCGGTAAAGACAAGCAACGATACGGGATGGATGGAAATAGACCAGCGGGTATTGGGGAGGGTGGGTTCAGGCGAGGGCTGAGCGGGCTGGGTCGAAACATGATCGTCGGAGGACGCAGCGGCCTGGTCAGAGCCATAGTTCGACCAGTTGTTCCCCTGGGCTCCAGCAAAAATGGCAAGGAACAGTGCTACAACAGCAATGCGCTTAATCATTTGTTCTCCTTTTTATATACAACTTTGCCCAAAATTTAGCAAACTCAGTAAATCAAGCGCATTTCGTCGGCCCAGAGAGTCGCCCCGACAGAGCCCTTGTACAGGTTCCCGAGCGCACTGGAGGCCATCACCACGCGGATATGCGTCACGTCGAAATCATCCGGAGAATCCGTCGGGACAACATGATTGTCGATGCCGGCAGAATTCAGAAGTTTCTTGGTAAACAGGCTCGAATTATGGATTGGCGAATTGTCGTGAGGTTCGCCATACTTGAATGCAAGGCGAATAGTCTTGTAGCCGCTGCGCCCCGCATCGGTAATGGAGACCACATCCGGATCGTCCTCGCTCTCAACCGTCGTCGCGCGGTACCAGGCCGAGGCAATCATCGTATTCACGTCGCTGGAAGTACGGTACTGGTTCTTGCCCTCGTTGCTTGCGCGGCTACGGTGTTCCAGAATCACGTACAGGTCACAGGAATCGCCCTTACCCTCATACTTCACGTCAAACTCCACATACTTGGGCCTTCCATAGAACGGCCTTCCAAAATCGATAAGTTCGTTGCCGTCATCGTACTTTGTCAGGTTTAACGTACCCACGCCCTTGGGGTTGAAATAAGCGACAAGCATGTTACCGCTAGCGAATTTTCCTATGCCGAGAATCTTCGCATCAATGGATTCCATCTTGACAACTTGTTCATCCTCGTTCACGGTAAGCGTCTTGGTCGACGAAATGGCAGAGTTATTGCCGTTGTCCCAACCAGCAATATCATTCTTGTTGCCAAAGTCATCCTTGATCCATTCGTTAAATTCGCTACCCGGATACTGATAGCCCGCCTTCACGGTGTAGGTACGCTCGACGCCATCATTTTCCAGCGTCACCTTCAATCCGCGCGCAAAGTTGTAGGACTCGCCCACCTTCACGCTTGCCGTAGCGCCGTCCGAAAGTTCCAGACCCTTTATTTCGAGGTCGCGCAAGTCCAAATCAATCGCGTAATTCATATTCAGGAATACCGTACCGGCATCCTGGTCGATTTCAGCCTCAACTTCACCCGCACCGGCAATAAGCCTCAGGAGTTTCGGGGCATTCGCAGGAACCACCACCGACGAAGAAGATTCCGGCTCATCGCCACCCGCCGAAGAATTGCCGTCGCCGCTGCTGGCAGAATTATCCTCTTTCGCAGAAGAGGAACTGCCGGCAGGTTCCTTGCTGCTGCTCGACGCATCGCTCTTGCCCGAAGAAGAATCGCCTGTCTTGGAACTGCTGGAGCCTTCCTTCGCGGAAGACGAACTGGACTTTGCATCCGTATCGCCGGACTCCTTATTCGACGAGGAAGACTTCACCTTCTTCTCGGGGATTTCAAACACGACCTGCCACAGCGAAGGAATCCCGCTTTCGGAAACGAGCATCAGGTAAACCGTCCCGCTCGAAGGAATGCGCACCTTGTCGCCCTCGTGCAGGCGGTCCTTCGCGTACGAGAGTTCCTGCGCCAGCGAATCCAGCGCGGCGGAATCGCTCGGGAACTCCTTGAACTTGCCATCGACCAGATGGAGCGTCGCCATGGAGCTTATATCGAGCAGGGAAATCGTCGCGGAGTCCCAGGTTTCAAGGCTATCGGGAATCTCGTCAAGACTCACGACAATCTTGTGTTCGTCCGCATAGAGCATCGCCCCACTTTCGCCCTCCTCGAAGGCGATTTCATTGAACACGCGGTAATCGGACTGCCCGAAGGTATCGTAGTCGGCAGTACAGCCGAAGAGGGCTGCGCACAGGAAAGCCGCCAAAAGCCATTTCAGAGAAAGTCCATTCTTAAACATTTTCATTTCTTTCTCCTAGTATATCAGTTTAAAATCATCCAACACGAGCGCCGAATTTTCGCCGCCGCGGTACTTGCCCGAATTGCCCACCGTCCCGCCACACACAACATGCGCGTACGCCGAAGAAGCGAACATCACGTGAATCGAGGTTACGTCCTCTTCACCCGTCCCGAGCGAAAGGCCTTCGGCGACGGGATATTCGCCCGAAAGCAGCCCGAACGGGTCCTTGCCGTAAGAAAGTTCAACCGTACGGGATTTCATTTCCGCGCTGGCCTCGTCCGAGAAGGCGCCGGTCGCGACCACCTTGCCGTTCTTGCCCACGAGCATCACGTACACGAGGCTCTTTTGCGGGTAGTCCGTAGACTTGTTCGCCACATGGCTGTAAGAATACTTCACCGTAAATGCGGTCGGGCGTGCCGTAAACGGCTTGCCGAAGGTCATATCCTTCGAAATGTCGGAGCAGTCCGTTGAAGGAGTACCTCCGTCAGAACCCTGCTCGTAGATATCCAGCGCAGTTTCACCCGCATAGGATCCAGCAAAGTAGAAGCCACCCGCCATCTTCCAGCTACCATCAATAAATAAGAATGAACCTTCCACCTCGCGGGTTGTAACCGTCGCCATACCGCCATCGAATTCAAGGTTCGCCTCAGAAGAAACCTTTATGGCGGCAGAAGATGTCTTCGTCGCCATCGCATCGCTCGTGGTGGCCCAGAAGTCGTTGCGGGCGCTAAAGTCGGAGCCAGGCAGTTGCGGTTCCTCACGTTCGATGCTCGAGGACTCGGGTTCTTCACTGCTCGATGATTCTGCGGAAGAACTGGATTCGGAAACCTCACTGGACGAAGATGCATCCTCCGACGAACTCGAAGCAATCTCGCTGCTCGAGGCAGGAGCAACAGAAGACGAAGAACTTTCCGCGGGCTTCTCGCTCGAGGAACTTTCCACCTTTTCACTGCTGGAAGAAGCCTTCTCAGCATCGCTTGACGACTTAGGTTCGGCGCTGCTCGAGGCCGGAGCAACAGATGACGAAGATTCCACCTCGGGCAAGCTCACCGTCCAGACGGCAACTACGCGGTTCGCATCGTCAAGCACGACAAGCCTAAGGCCTTCTTCGCCAATTTCAAGTTCCGTTCCGGTACTTACCGGGTTATCCCAGTCGATTTCGGGGTCCACCGGGTCGTCGTCGAGCGCAAGGTAGCACTTGTTGCCGCCAAGAGCCGCAATGTTATCGACCTTGAAGGACGATGTGCCCTCGGGGAGCACAATCGAGCGCGATTCCACATCGATTTCGGCTTCATCGACATTTTCGAAAAGCTCGGACAGGTCAGGAGCGGCAACCTGCGTATCCGTTTCGCCAGAACAGGCCCACAGGCCAAACGCCAGCGAGCACAGCGTACCCGCGATAAGCGACTTCATTTTCCCGTGAATCTCAAACCGCATAGCAAACCCCTAGAAGAACGTCACCAGCGAGAAATCCAGCGCCAGGAGGTTTATGGTGAAATTCACGATATTGTACACAAAGCGGCTGCTCGTCTCGTCGTTCTCTTCCACATCGATAATGCTGGAACTCAGGCCGAGCAAGCCCACCGAGGTTTCGAACGCGAACCGGTCCAGCACCATCACGCAGATACCCGGATTGAGACCCGCCTTGATAGACCAGCCCCTGTTGCGGGTCTTCTTCATGTCCTCGCCGTCATCCGTCTGCGAAATGCCGTACGAATACTCCACCGAAACAGAAGTCTCGTTGAACAGATAGAAGATGCGGGAATCCAGGACCTTCAGGTAGTTTTTCAGGAGCGGCTGCACAAAGAACCCGTTGCTCACGTACTTGCGGCGCTCCTTCACGTCCATAAGGTCTTCCATGAGCGAGAAATCGATATCGAACCAGGTGCGCGAATACCCGGCACGCACGCCGAGCGCCATGGCATCGCGGATAAAGTACCCGCCAAAAGCCTCCACCGTGAACGTGTAGCCGTAAGCCTCATAAACATCACCAATGAGAATATTCAACGCATCGTCCTCGGTATTCGCCTGGATAAGCGAGAGCGTCGTGCCCGCATAGAAATGCCCCTTCGATATCGACTCGTCAGGTTCTATCGGGAAAAGCGCATCCAGCAGACCAGCCTTCTTCGCAGGCTTTGCAGAATCGGTCACAACCGGGGCCGTTTCCGTAACCTTTACCGCAGCAGGTGCCGCCGGGGGTTCCACGGCAGGAGTTTCAGCAGCTGGAGCCTCTGCAACCTGGGATTCCTGAACCGGAGCAGATTCTGCCGGTTCAGCCTCCGGCACAGGATTCTCTACCGCCGTGGCTTTAGTTTCGGCCTGCGCAGAATCCGGGACTATGTCCTGGGCTAGCGCGGGCAAAAAGGCAAAAAACAGGGAAATAACAAAGGCGGCTTTTCTCATATACTTTAATTTACATTATTATAAAGCAACGAGGAGCCGCCTACCAAGCGTATGTGAGGAATTTCAACGATTTTGAGCCTGCAAGGGCTTTCTTACAAGCGCTATTCCACATCCTTTACGCAGCGCACGGCATAGCCGAAAGATTTCATGTAGGATTGTTTTTGAAGAAGGTGATCTCCGGCATAGTAATACCCTTCAAAAGCAGAACTGCCAGCGTCCTCTTCAACAAGCCAGAAACGGGCATATCCATCGTATTTCACGATGCCATTGCCGTTCCGTTCCCCGGTCGGGAGCATACCGGCGGCATCGAAGGATACAGAGCCATCGTTAAGTGCATACCCGAGCCAGTTCCAATCAGCCTTTTTCGGAAGGCGCCACCCTTCCGGGCAAATTCCGCGCACCTGTTTTTCAGATTCAAAACATACTTTTGTCGCACATTCCAAGTCGTTCACGGCAGCGGCGTAGGTGTAAAGGTTTCCTTCTTCGCAGCGTTCCCCGTTCGCGCCAATGCACACCGTGTTCCCTACAAGCGCAGGTGATGCTGTTGAATCCGCGTAGCGCAGGTTTTCCGCCATCCAGATAATAAACTCGTTTACCTGCACAACGCGGTACTTGTTGCCGTCGCGCTCATCGGTAATCTGTTCCAGGCTGTTCCAATCTTCGCCGTGACTGTAGGAGTCCCACGCCGAAGACGATGAAACGGAAGAAGACGAGACCTCCGACGAAGACGAAAGTGAAGACGAAGAAACCTCGCTCGACGACGATTCCGCAGAAGAGGAACTTTCCACGGATGAACTTGAACTTTCCTCAGACGAACTCGAGGAAACGCTCGAACTGCTCGGGACCGAGACTTCGACAAACTTGTCGAGTTTCACCTCGCCCGCATCGGCAACGCAGCGGAGCGCATACCCGAAGAACTTCGTATACGACTGGCCCCTGAACGTCGTTTCCTCACGACAACGATAATACTCGTACGCGCCATCGGAATTCGACTGCGTCGCCGTCCAGAACCGCGCGCATTCATCCGAGCGAACATACCCGGCGAACTCACCCGTGGGGGCGGAAGCAAAGCCCGCGCTATCGTTGAGGGAAACGCCCTGGTCGGATGCTTCTGCGAGCAGGACCTTCCATTCGCCCTCCGTAGGCACATGGAAACCTTCGGGGCAAATTCCCCTATGCGGATTCTCTACAATACAAAAAGAATCTGCACATTCGGGATTGTCCATCACGGCAGAAAAATCGTACAGGCAGCCGCTGGAAGCGCAGTCATCAACGATACTCCAGCTGTGCCCTTCAAGCGACGGGGTCGCCACCTTGTCCCTATACCGCAAGTTTTCAGCCATCCATACCTGGTCGCCAATTTTCACCACGCGGTAAACTTCGCCATCGCGCTTGTCGGTAAAGGAATTATACAGCGTATCGCTCACGTAGGATTTTGCAATCGAGCTGCTCGACAGTACGGAAGAACTCGAGGCCAGCGAAGACGAACTTGCCCACCTCGCAGAAGAACTGGAAACATCATCAGAACTATCGGGAACGACCGGGCCCGCCTTTCCGTACGGGGCCTGCAAAAAATCTGAGCCTTCGTCGCCGCAGGCAACGAACGCCAGCGTGCAACAGGCAAAAGAAACAGGAAAAAGCGCCTTATAAAAACTGTTCATCATTCCTCCTTTTCTTGCAAAAATATAGCAACGCAATTCCGAAAGCAGGCCTACAAACCGTAGCCTTCGGACAAAACACCATTTTTTGCCGAAGAAACGCACACGGCAAGGCAATTACGGTCTATTTCTTCTTAAATCTCAAATAAAGCCCCTCTATTTCGGAGCGGAACGCCTTGAACAGGCTCAGGCCATCCAGCGCGTCGGCAAAGTATTCCACTTCCAGCGACTTGGGGGCATCTACGTCCGCGTTTTCCATGTCGCTTGTCATTTGTATGTAATTCGTGGGGTCGGCCACCACCACGACAAGCATAGTCCAGTCCGCAGTTGCAGACATCGAGAAATCGACGACAAAGTCAAGCACTAGCTTGCCCTTGACCATGCTCGCCTTGAAGTTCCTGATTTTCCGGGCCTTCAAGAAGTCAGAACCCGCCTGTACGTAGTTGTAGTAGTTGTTCTTCTCGATAGGGCCAAGGATTGCCGTTTGCAGCGGGGGCTGTTCATCCGCCGAGATTTTCCCGTCGCCGTTCTTGTCGACGGACGAAAGCATTGCAGCACTGTAGATTTCGTCATAGGACCAACGGTTTTCGACACCAACAAAGCCGGTCGCATCGTAGAGGACCTTCACCTTGACATCGGCAAAAACATGCGGATGCGCAAAGGCCTGCACGGCAAGCACCGCTACAAGCGAGACAAGCAGCAACAATCCGCGCATTGCATGGCCCCCGCTAGAAGGCAAACACGACACCCGCCACGAGTAGACCCGCACCGATTACGCCAAGGCCAATGCCTACCGCCGCCTTCGTGTCGCCGGACTTGTTCAGGTCGTGGTTGTCCTTGATGAGCCGCTGGGCCTTCTCGCTGTCGAACACGGAACGGTTGTATTCGTGCTTCTTGTCGGCAGCGTCGCTCCAGTTGCGTTCGGCAAGGTACCAGAGCACCCCGCCCGCAAGGATAGGCGCAATGGAACTCCACAGGAGCACCTTGCCCACGCGGCGGTCGCTGCGCTTCTGGTTGAATTCCCTCTGCCCCTGGATATACTCGATATCGTCTATCGGCTGCAGTTCCACGTTGATGAAGTTCGGCATGAATGCCTTGATTTCAGTGGTAATGGAGGTGTCGCGGTAGCCCACCTTGCGGAAGAACAGCTGCATCTGCGGTTGCGGTTTCACGTCATCCACGATGAGGTCGGTCATGTAGTCGGGGAAGCGGTTTATCGTAGGTTCCTCGCCCACGTACACTTCGACCGCCTCCGGGTTCGTGCTGAGCGTTATCCTCGTAGAGGGGCGCCGCACCGGAATTTCCACCTTGTTCAGGCTATCCGCGTTGATCTTCACGGTAGCCGTGCCCCACCATTCCACGTCGCGCAGGACCTTCATCACGGAAATCGTGTACTTGCCCGGCTTGATGTTCTTGATGGTGTCGGGAGCAACCTGCATAAGCGCAATCCCGTTCACGAACAGCGAGCACGCCTCCGGGTTCGAAGTAACGAGCAGGTTCGCCTTTCCGGGAGGGTACAGTTCCATCTCCTCTTCCTCGTCCTTCACGACGGGCACCACGTAGTTCGAGAGCGAAAGGTCTATCATCACCTTGTCTTCAAGGTTGTACAGGCGCTTGAGGTCAAGCCTGAAAATCTTGATATACGGGTTCTCGACCACGTTTGCAAGGCTATCCTGGATTTCACGCTCGCGGATTTCGGCCTCGACCTTCGCGACCTCTTCCATCTTGAGGCGCTTTTCCTCTTTCTCAAGAGCCGCCTCGAGGTCATCCTCGGCATCGGCGGCAATCTCGGCAGCCTTCGCAGCCTCGGCAGCGGCAATGGAATCGGCGACGGCGGCGGAATCAGTCTTCGCGGCAAGGGAATCCTTCACCGCGTCGGTCATGATAACCTCGGCGGGCTTCTGCGGTTCAGGCTTATCGTCATCCTCGAATTCTTCCTCTTCCTCGACCTTCTGGCCGTTACTTTCCTGGAGCGCAACCGCCTCCTCGTCGCGGATTTCTTCCAGCACCTTCTGGGCGGCATCGTCCGGGGCACGCAGGTAGACGGTATCCTTCTCAATCTTCACGAAGATGGCTTCCTGTTCCACGGAATCACCCACAAGGAAGTAGCGGACGGGCACCTCGCGGGTCGTAGCCGTATCGGCGGGGTTCACTGCAGCAGCCTTCGGGGCCGGGGCGGCAGCAGGCGCCGGAGTAGCAGCGGGTGCTGGCGCGGGTGCCGGGGCAATGGCCGGAACGGCCTCAGGCGCTGGGGCATCCTGTGCAAAGGGTACGGAAAAACACGTCGCACAAAGTACGACCAAAAACACGAAAAGGCTTATTCGTTTCTGCATACCCTAAAGATATATAAAAAAGCGGGAAATGGGAGATTTTTCGTTGGCAGAATGCTATCGGCAGTCGGCAGAATGCAGTTGGCAGAGTTTAGTCGGCAACCGGATTCTTCACGAGGCGGGCGCAGTATATGGGGCCGCAGCCGTTGCACCTGTCGGGCAATATGTGCACCCCGCATTCGGTGCGGTCCGCCCCCTCGGGGAGGTTTTCGAGCGGTTCCACGCGCATCGCGGGCCTTTTTTTCAGGATTCGCTTCACCACATCGTCGTTTTCCATAGGCGAAAGCGCGCAGGTGCCATACACGAGCGTTCCACCGGGTTTCAGGGCATCGATAGCGGATGCCAAGAGCCCTCCCTGTTCCACCGCAAGGCGCTTCACCCGCTTTACCGACCACACCTTGAGATGTTCCGGCGCATTGAGCACGTGCCTGTCCGAAGAACAGGGGGCATCGAGCAGGATCCTGTCGAAACTCTCCTTGCGGTGGAGCCCGAACTTCACGCCATCGTAACCCGAGACGGTCACGACCTTCCGCCAATCCTCCGGCAGGGAATTCTCGATAACGTGCGAAAGGCGGAGTCTCCTGTCCGGAGAGCGGTCGTTACTTTGTAAAAAACCTTCCCCCGCAAGCATAGAGGCAATCACGAGCGTCTTGCCCCCGGGAGCGGCGCACATGTCGAGCACGCTATCGCCGGGGCGAACCCCGAGGGCGCGGGCGGCAAACACGGACGCTTCGTCCAGATAATACGGTTCGAGTCCCTCGCCAAAGCGCAACTCCGTCGCGCGCCCCTCCCCCTTCAGGGATTCAAGGAGTACCGGCCAGCGTTCGCCAAACAGGTTCGTGAAGTAGTCAAAAAATTCCATAAGGCAATTTCAAGATAAAAAAAAACTCTCTGCTCAGGGGTATGAACAAAGAGTTTTCGTTGAGCTACCAGGATTCGAACCTAGACAAACAGAGTCAGAATCTGTTGTGCTACCATTACACCATAGCTCAGTGTGGGCACAACTTTAGAAAAAATTCTTCAGTTGTGCAAGGGGTAATTCCAATTATTTTACAGATTTCGGCAAAGTCGGCGGGGTGTAGGTCATTCCCTGCCATTCCAGCATGTCGCCCTTGGGCAGGTTCACGAAGGTAGTCACCACGTATTCATCGAGCGGGGTTTCCGCCGCCTGCAGGGTCGAAACGACCTTCGTATCGCCAGAATAGAGGAGCAGCTCCTGTTCGCCGGAAGGTATATCCTTGATTCTCAAGGAGTTACAAGTCACCGTACGGACAAAGTGCGCCGTACCCTTCGCGCCCACAACCACGCTGTTCACCATGCAGTTGCTCGACTGCGTAGAATCGCGCGGGTCAATCACGAGGGCAATCGTACTGATCAGCCCGGACTGCGGGGTAAGGCTCGCCTTGCCCAGGTTGAGCGTGTCGTTATCCAGGTCCTTGATTTCGGCATACCTCGCATAGCGGCTCAGGCCCATCATCTTCGTCTTCACGGAATCGCCGAGCCTGTATTCCACGCGGAAACTATCGTAGGGGACGCTGTCGGGCACAGGCAGCCACCAACGGCCCGTACTGTCGGTCACAGTCTGGGCCACGAACTCGGAAGAATCGCCCACGAACTCGAACCCGTAGATGTCGGTAATCGCCATGACCTCGACCCCGGCACAGGGATGCCCCGCACCGCAGGCGACAGAACCCATTATCCTGCTGAGGTTTTCGGGCTCTTCGGGAACCTGCTTCATGAGGCTGTCCACGTCGGAGGTCGTGCTCCAGATAAACGGCCCCACATCGAGTGTATCGCCCGCCTTTGCCTCGAGGGAATCCATGCTCCACACTCGGTAGATGAGGCTATCGGCAATACCCTTGTCCTGGAGCTTCGCCACAATCTGCGGATCGCCCGGGCAGAACCCGAACCACCACGTACCGGCAGGAATCATCATCTTGAACGAATCGCCCGCGAACACGCTCTGCGCGAACGGCATGCCGGGCATGTACACCGTGAAGTGCGACCCGACCGCCACAGCAGGACTGTCCGGTTCGGCGTAGTACATCACGCTCTCGAAGAACGCCGCCTTCTCGAGCTTGATGGTATCCAGGTCCCTGGAACCGCTAACCACGCGCGGCAGGTAAGAGATTTCCTCGGCATCCTGGTCGATAACTGCAATCTGGAACGTATCGGCAATCGCGGAATCGAATGCGAACACGCCCAGCGTATCGGTCTTGACCTCGATAAATTCAGGCACGACCGCCTTATCCTTCGAAGAATAGATTCTCGACATGCGGACGGCGGCTGCAGGCGCACGCGCGCCATCGGTACGGGTAACGGTACCCATCACGGCAGAGGCGGTAAGCATGTTCTCGGTATCGGTAGCGGTACCCGAGAGTTTTTCTGTATCGGAACAAGCAAAAAACAGGGCACTACAGGCGACGGCCAAAGTCAAAGCGTATTTCATTTCGCGTCCTCCCCGTCCTTAACAGACTTGGATTCCTTCTCCTTGCTGAGAGGGAAAAACTGAACGTTCAACTCACACACCATTGTTTCACCGCTATCGGAGCGCACAATATCCAAAACTTCCTTACGGAAAACGTCAATCTTGTTGATGATGCGCTCGAGCCCCTCGGCCGAGACACTCATCGTGGTACAAGATACATTTCTGCGCTCGGTACTGTAGTGGTCCAGGGCGCTTTTCGCAAGGTCAATCATCTGCTTCTGGAACTGGTGACCGAAAATCGGGGCGATTTCGCGCCCGCTCGATATGGTCTTGTTCACGGAGCGGTAGAAGCCGTCTTCGGCAAGGTCGATAAGCCCGAGGTCGAGCAGCAACTGGATAGCCTGCTTCGCCTGCGGGAGCGTAATCTTGGGGTTCAGGAACAGGGCAACTTCCTGAATGTTCTTTTCGTTGATATTGAGTACCGAAAGGGATTCGCGAACCGCCACGTAATACCACTTGCTGTAGTATTCCTGCTGGTTCTTGGTGAGCGTCTTGACCGTGCGGGGCAGAAGCGCCGACATCTGGTCGAATATCTGCTGCTTGGACGCGGGAGTGGTCGCGTGGGTGAAATCCACCATCAGGGTGAAGTAGCGGCTCTCGCGTTCGTTCAGGCCGAGTGCGGCGATGAACTTCGGGAGCATCTGCGGGGTCAGCGACTTGCGGCCGCGGATCAAGTCGAGGTAGAGCCCCGACGAGGAATACCCGGCCTTCTTCGCGAAGGACCTGTAAGAGAAGTAGCGCTGCACGGACTTACGGTACTCATAGTAGTCCTGCAGGTACTTCCTATAGTTGTAATAGGCGTAGACGTTCATTAAAAGCAAAGATAATTTATTTATTTCTTGGGAACACCCCCTTTTTTGCAAAAAGTGGCAAAATTCACCTTTTTCGGACAAAAAGAGCAAAAAAGAACACTTAGAGAACACTTTTTGCTTTTTACCTATACCCTTTCGCCAAAAATTTGGGTATATTTGGAGAACACCCAATCCCATCCCTCGGACCTTCGCTAATACTCCTAGCGAAGGTCCTTTTTCATACCGTGCGCTCGACGTTTCGGGTATCAAGACCTCCGGTAACTCGCGCACTCTCGCCTTCACGGCCGGTTAATACCGGCCGTTCTCGGCTCACGGATAACCGCTCGTTCGTCATTTCGGGTGAGGCCCCTCCGGCTCACGGGAAGCTGCTCTATGTTTATTGCGCCGAAGGCGCCTTTTTATTTTTAAATTTGGGTACATGGATTTCAAGAAGAAGGCTTTAGGGTTGGGCGCGCGGGTACTGCGCATCGCGGGCATCATACTCGTGATATATGTGAGTATGGTGTTCTACCTCGCGCTGACCGAACGCAGGAACGCCTTCCCGCGCGCCATCACGCACAAGGAGGCCCGCGAAGCCATCGCAAGTACCGCGAAGGGCATCACCTGCACTACCGCAGACGGCACCGTTCTCGAAGGCTGGGCCATCGGGAACAGGGGCGACAAAGCCCTCCTCTACTACCCCGACGCCGACGAAGATGCGGCCCAGTTCCTCGCCGAAGTCCAGTCACTGGAAGGAACAACGCTCCTCACGTTCAACTACAGGGGCTCGGGCAACAACAAGGGCACGCCTTCGGGCGAAACCTTCGAACCCGACGCTAACGCCATCCGGGAATGCGCCACCGAATGGGGCGGCGCCCCCGCATTTATCGCGGGTCGCGGCACGGGAGCGATTCTCGCCGCAAAGAACACCAGCAAGGGCCAGACGCTCATTCTCATCGACCCGGTCAAGAGCATCGCAGACGCCATAAACGGAAAATACGGGAACCTTTACCCCAAATTTTTGGTACGTGCAAAAGTGGCCATGCCGGCCGACTTGTCCTATATCACGGAAAACCGCAAGGTACTCGTTTTTGACCGTGAAAAACATCGTGTCAAAAATCACGCATTTTTGAAGGATTTTGACAAACTAGACACCCTGAAGCGGGGCGAAAAAACGCTTCGTAAAACGTTGTCTGTCCCAACAAGCGAACAGCCGTAAACACCCGCGATCCCTTATTTTATGCGGGATTCAGCCTTTCATATACTCTCCCATTGAACAAGTTTCCTTTGTCTAAATTTGTCAGTAATTTACACAAAAACTATCTTTTTTCAAATAACCTTGTCTGAAAAAGGGACTTGACAAAGGGCCCCGAATTATATTAATTTACTTGTTAGGGAGCGAATTAATCATTCACAAGAGGTGTATATTATGGAAAACAAAATTACAATCAAGATGGATATCCGAGGGTTTATCCGTTTTTCCAACCAGGCCGTCAAGGACCTTAAGATCGACAAGAACCCGTACGCGGACGTCGAAATCGATACCGTGGGCAAGCGCATCGCCGTGACCCCGACCAAGACTCTCAAGACGACCTCCTTCCGCTTCATGCCCAACGGCGCAGGCTACCTGCTCTACTTCAAGGGCGCCATGAACAACACCGGTTTCCAGGTCGTTCCCGGTGCCTACACGATGGTCAAGGAAGGCAACAGGGTTGTTTTCTCCGGCAACGCTCCCGCCAAGAAGAAGGGCAGCTGGGAACTGTTCCCCTGCCGTAACTCCGTCGGCATCCCGATGCTCTCCATCGACAGCCGCGGCACCATCATTTTCGACAAGCGTTCCTGCACGGCACTCGAAACCGCGAAGAACGACACCATGGTCGCCGAGTACGACGCAAGCAAGAAGATGTTCAAGCTCACCTTCAGCAAGAAGGGCTTCATCAACGTCCGTACCATCGCAAGCCACGCCAACGCCTCGTTCATGGGCACGCTTTCTTCCCACGGCATCGCCCTTCCCACGAAGAGCTACCGTACGGAATGCAAGATTGCGGGCAAGGTCGTGACCTTCAGCGTCGCACCGCTCATCGCCGAACAGAAGAAGGCAAAGGCTAAGTAACCAAGTAGGCTCCTATGGTAGACGTACTCAAGGCATTCTATTCCGTTCACTACAACTTCGGCATCCTCGCCATAATCATATTGCTTATCGGCATCTTCTTTGCAACGAAGAAGATGTGGATATTCCTTGCGATTACGGTGGCTGTCGTGCTCGTCATGAACGTAGTCCTGTACAAGATGACGGACGGAAAGTCCTGGACCATCGAGGCGGCTGTCGTGAAGAACGCATACGGGACAGAATACAAGGCCGACCCCATGACCTTCTCCGTCCAGAAAAACTGGGTAAGCAAGGAAGGCATCGTGGTGGACCGCGGAGACACCATCCATCACTGGTGCTGGGTCGACCAGCTCTGGGAGGAATTCTCGCAGACTGACGTCATCGGAGCGCTCTGGGGCGAAAACAAGAGCAAGAAGATGATCAAGGCGTCTGAATCGCACGGCGAAGGGGTCGGCGAATAAAAGTTCGCTCTAGAGATTCTCAAGAATTAGCCCGCCTTTTTCCATACGGAGGAAGGCGGGTTTCCATATCCACTCCCCGGGAGAGGCGACCACGCCACCCTCGACATCCCACATGCCTGCGAGATGATGGTGACCGTGGATGCAGAAGTCGCAATTGTTGCGCTTGAGGACGGACTTGCCCCAACTCAGGTATTCTTCGAGGCGGATCTTTCGGGATTCGCCTATTTTTCGGCTATTGCGGCCCACAAAACGCGCAAGCGCCATTCCCCAGTCCGGGTGAACCTGCTTGAAAAGGAAACGGTTCAGCGGGAAGTCGAGAACCCGGCGCATAATCCGGTACCCGAAATCGGATTTGGGAACGCCGTCGCCGTGATGGAAATAAACGCGCTTGCCCTGAATTTCAAGGATCAGGCTCCTGTGGACCTGCACCCCGAGCGCCTTCGGAAAAAAATCCCCGTAGGCAAAGTCGTGGTTCCCGCGCAAGACGTGCACCTCGCAGCCCGCCTGGACAAGTTCACGGAGCGTGAAGAAGAGTTCCATGTGGTTCTTGTTCACGTAGTCGTTGTACTCGTACCAGAACTCGAACAGGTCGCCCACGACAACCAGGTGCGACGCCTTGCCCTTGATGGAGGCGAGGAAGTCCACGAGCATCTTCTCGCGGTCGGGCAACGCTCCCGGAGGGTTTACCCCCAGGTGGGCATCGGATATGAAGTAGGCACAGGATTCCATCACGAGATGAATATAGTAATTGGAAGTTCGTAGTTATTAGTTATTAGTTGTTAGAATATGCGGGTTGCGGGAAGTTTATCGCCAAACAAAAGAATTATATTTAGGGTAATGAATTTTTCCGTAGCAAAATCGCTGGTCTTTGCAGGTTGCGCCCTCCTTGCGGGGTGCTCGATGAGCCTCACGAAATACGACCTGCAGGAATACCCGAAGACTATCCCGTTCTTCGAGCCCATCACGATTGCATACGGCGGGGACACGCTCTACCTCGATACGAACTTGCAGCGCGCCTACACGCGGGTAATAGACACGCTAAGCTACCCGATGGAAAGTTGCCGCGGGGTAGCCCACATCGATGCAAGCGTCTCGCAGGACGAACAGCCAAGCGCCTGGAACGTGGGTCTCGCATTCGTGCCGTTCTGGCCGATTGCCCCCGTGAAAGAAACGTGGACCTACAGGATGGACGTGCGCATTTTTTGCAACGGCTCCCTCACCTTCAAGGCGGAACTCGAAGAAAACGAACACGTGGACGCCTTCTGGTACGGCAAGTTCCGGGCCGACCTCGTGAACGATGCCTCGCAGGAGATGCACCGCAAGCTGCTGGAGCGCATCCGGTACGAAACGCAACTCGGAAGGAACACCGACCTCAATTCCGCGCAGGACTTTTAGCATGCACACTCTCTATATTGTCGCAACCCCCATCGGGAACATGGAAGACATCACCTACCGCGCCGTGCGGATCCTCAAGGAAGTCCCGCTCGTGCTCGCCGAGGACACGCGACACACGCGCATCCTGTTCGACAACTACGGGATAAGTACCCCGATGGAAGCCTACCACGACTTCAACAAGGAGAAGGTGACCCCGAAGTACGTGGAGTTTCTGAAAAACGAGGGCGATATCGCGCTCGTGAGCGACGCGGGAACGCCGGGCGTCGCCGACCCCGCATTCAATCTGGTGCGGCAGTGCGTACGTGAAGGTATCGACGTACGTGCGGTTCCAGGCCCCTGCGCGATGATTACCGCGCTTGTTTCGAGCGGCATGCCCACAGACCACTTCACGTTCCAGTACTTTTCGCCCAAGAAGAGCGCCCAGCGCATCCACCTGCTCGAAAAGCTGAAGGATGAAGAGGCGACGCAGATTTTTTATGCGAGCCCGCACAACATCGACAAGTTCGTCGAGGAAATCGGCCAGGTTTTCGGCGAAATCAAGATTGCGCTGATGCGCGAACTCACCAAGAAGTTCGAGGAACACCTGATTGGCACGCCGGCCGAGATTACGGCACACTTCAAGGCGCACCCGCCCAAGGGCGAATTCGTGCTGATATTCAACCCGAAGGACAAGAGCGGACTGTAAAAACATATGATGGACAAAATTAAGAATTTACTTGGTTCGCTCCCGAAAGTTTTCTGGATTTATTTCGCAGCCCTTTTTATAGCGGAACTTGTCGCGTTCGCGCTCCGGCCCAACGAACCGGGGCTATACTCGAACCCCGTGCACTTCGCGCCGCTCGCCATCGCGCTCGGGTTCCTGTTCACGCGCGAGGCCCGCAAGAACTTCCGCCGCCACATATACACCTACGGCATATTGCAGTTTGCATTCCTCGCCCTCGATTACACCCTCGGGGATTCTACCGGAGTGGGGCATGCTGGCCTGTACCAGATAGCGACCCTCGCCCTCCCGCTGTTTATCTTCTGGCTCGTGCTTTTCGCCCGCTGGAACGTGGCCCGCATCCGCGAGTTCGATTCCCGCAGGGCGCTTCTCCTGAGCGGTATCGCCTGGGGGCTTTTCGCATTCGCCTTCCCGCCTCTCCCGCTCGGGCCCGCCGCCCTCCTGCTTCTCGTGCCCTGGTTCATGGTGCTTGACCGCTACAACAGGAACACCGCGATATTCGCGACGTTCTGGTCGGGAATGATTTACAACACGGTGAACTACTACTGGATTTACAACGTGATGAACGTGGATTCCGCGCCCTCCGGCCTAATCTGCCTCGGCGTGTTCCTGCTCATCGCGTTCTTCAGCGCGTACAGCGTGTTCGCCGCATTCATCTACACGCTCGCAAAGAACATCAAGTTCGGTGGCCGCGCCTGGCTACTCGCGCTCTACCCCATATTCTACGCGGGTCTCGAGATGACGCGCACCCGCGGGGATTTCGCCTTCCCGTGGAGCCACCTCGGTTACGTTTTCGGGAACACGCTCGAATCCCTGCAGGCGCTCTCCGTCATCGGCATCTTCGGGTACACTGCCCTCATCATCGCATCGAACATGATGGTCGCGAAGGCCATCGAAAGCCCGTGGACGCGCAACAGGCGCGACGTTCTCGCGAAACTCCCGCTGGCCGTGCCCGCGCTGGTATACGCCGCCCTCCTGGTTCACGGGAACGTGGTGCTCAGCAGGCCCGAGGCACAGCCCTTCTACGGCGCAGAAGCACCCGAAACGCCCCTGATGGCGATGGTCCAGCCGAGCATCCAGCAGGGGGAAAAGTGGAGCAAGGCGCGGTTCGATTCCATTACCGCAAAGACCTTCGGCATGGTAAACGACAGCGTAATCGCAGGGACAAACCTCATCATCCTCGCCGAGACTGCCGTCCCTGACCACATCCGCAGGCAGCCCGCGACCATCAGGCAACTCCACAGGCTCGCGGAGCGCCACAACGCAGCGGTTCTCACGGGAGCGCTCGATTTCAAGCGCAACGGCCCCGGGAGCCCGCGCAAGTACGACATCTACAACGCGTCGTTCCTGTTCACGCCCGAAGATTCCCATTCTTACCAGCGCTACATCAAGAAGCACCTCGTGCCCTTCAGCGAGCGCATTCCCTTCGACGACATCTTCCCCATCCTCAACTACGTGGACCTGGGCGAGGGCGACTTCGTGCCCGGCAAAGAGACTCCCGTGTACGAGCCGTTCATGTGGACGCCCTTCATCTGCTACGACGCCATCTTCGGCGATCTCGTACGCGAAGCCATCAACGCTGGCTCGCGCCTGATGGTGAACATCACGAACGACGGCTGGTTCGGCCGCAGCACAGCCCCCTACCAGCACCTGAACCTCGTGCGTTACCGCGCCATCGAGAACGGCATGCCCACCGCAAGGCTTGCAAACAGCGGCGTCACGGCATTCATCGACCAGTACGGGCATTTCGACAAGAACACCGAAATCTTTACCGACCGCGTTGTCTCGCGCAAGATGCAGCTCAAGACCCGCGACACGCCCTACCAGCACTACGGTGACAGCATAGAGACCGCCCTCCTGTGGTTCTTCCTGTTGTACCTAATCGCCGTAGCCTCTATGACCATCCGAAATACGGTACGTTCCGACAACCGCAAGTGAAAACTTAAATAAGCGGGGCGTTATAGCCCAACCGGACTTTTCTTCCCGCTTTTTGCAGAACGTCACTCGACATTTTTTGAAAAAAACTGCGTTTTTAGCCCGTGTTTATCTATTTTCCTTCTTGACAGAATGTTTGGCACGCTTTTTGCGACAGCAAAACTGAAAAACAAAACTGAAAAGTAAAAAGCGTAAAACCAATCAACCAAAGAGGTGTATGATGAAAACCAAACTGATTCCCATACTGACACTGTCTATCATGGGTATCTTTGCAACAACGTCCTTCGCTCAGGACGAAGTTGTCCCGGCATCGGACGAAAGCGTTGCTGAGGAAGTCGTTTCTACAGACAAGGCTGACCCCAGGGCTGACCGCGCCAAGGAACGCTTCGAACGCAAGGATGCCAAGAAGGCAGAAATTGCAAAACACAAGGCCGAAATGAAGGCCCTGAAGGAAGAACGTGCCGCGGCCCGTGCCGAACGCAAGGAAGCGAAGAAAGCCGAAATTGCAAGCCACAAGGCCGAAATGAACGCTCTTAAGGAAGAACGCGCAGCGGCCCGCGCCGAACGCAAGGAAGCCAAGAGGGCCGAAAAGGAAGCCCGCAAGGCGAACCGAGTCAAGGGCCACTCGTAATATTCCTGCCGAAAGCAAACCCTAAGGGACGCGATCCAAATCGCGTCCTTTTATATTTCCCAGCTGACGCCCGCCTTGAATTCGGTAAAGAACGTCCGCCTGGGTTCCGTAAAGTACTTGTATTTTTTCGGTATCGCAAAGAACAGCCTATAGAACTGTTCCGCCCCCGCATACACTCCGAACACGCAGGGTTTCCAGGACAAAGTAACCGCCCAGGAACCACTGAGTTTTTCAACCTTTTCGTACTGTTTATCCGGGCCGTCCACTACATACCCGTAGAACAAGTTCGCCTTCGCATCTATCGATATCTCTGTCTTGAACCTGAACGAAAGGGACGGATTGAACGACGGGCCGAACCACTTGAGCCAATACGGCGTGCTGATGGAATCGGCCTCGAAACGCGCACCCGCGAAAACGGAAGCCTTCCATCCGTATTTCACATAACGACGCCACGAGACATAGGCCGCCGCGTACAGGGGACCATCGAGGTTTTCGTACCCCCAAAGGGAGATGCCCAGTTTGTGCGTCCCCAGATGCACGGGCTGAAACTCGAACATGGCGTAGAATTCGGGGACCCAGTCATCGACTTCAGAAACATTGAAGTTCGCCCCGACATCCAGGGCCAGGGACTTGCCGACAAGGCCATACCCCACCCCGAGCGAAGATTCCCACGCGCTCGTATCCAGCGAACGCAAGTCATCCTTGTCTACAAACCAGCCTCCCGACACGCTAAGGTCAAAGGAATGGCTCCAGTTCCAAGAATCGTACTCCAGCGATGCCGTCGCCGCAGTAGCTATTTCGCTACCGAACTCGCTCCCGGAAATTCCGCGGCTCTTGTAAAGCAGCCCGACATACCCCACCCGGCCCGACGAATGGAATTCCCAGGAATCGGAGAAGAGCGCCTCGTTGTAGTCATCGATGATTTCCTGGAGTTCCGCCGTATAGGGGCCACCCGCAGTCACGGCAGAATCAAAGAGAGCAAGAGCCCGCGTGATATCGCCGGCCTCTTCCGCCTTCAATGCACGGTAGTAGAGTTCCCCCTGGGTTTCCTCGTCTGCAAGAGAAAGGCCCGCAAGGAAAAACAACAAGCAACAAACAACCACACGACACCGCATAACCACCAGTAAATATACCTAAAAAAGCGCCACGGAGAGCATTCGCCGCATCACAACATTTTTGCAAACTTTGCCCAAATGTGCAGTCAATTTTACTATATTTGGCGCGATGGATTTTGGAACACGCGTAAATACCTGGTGGAGCCGCAAGTGGCTCGACACGCTCCTGGAATCGGCCGACGAGCAGGCCGTGAAGCAGGGGCTAAAGTTCGTGGAACACGGACAGGTAACGAGCATCGACATCATCGACAACCGCGTGATTTCCGTAGTGAAGGGCCCGAACGGCGGCGTCCACAACAACTACATCGTATTCCCGAAGTTCAAGGACGAGAAGGCCGACGTGTTCATGAACCTGCTGATGCAGCAGCCCGCCGAGATGCTCGCGCTCAAGAACGGGGCGATGAACCCGCCGCTCGAACTTCTGCTCGCAAAGAGCGGGCTCACGCTTTTCGACAGCATCGCCGACGTGAAGATGGGCTGCGACTGCCGCGACCCCGTGCCCTGCAAGTACATCGTGGCGACCTTCGTGAAGATTGCCGAGCAGGCCGATTCGAGCCCCAACCTGCTGTTCAAGCTGCACGGGCTCGACCTGGAGGCCTACCGCGAGCACCACACGCTGGAAGCGAACCTCGAGGCCCCGCAGGAACAGAAGATCGTGCGCGCCCTGGGCGGCAAGAGCAAGATTTTCGAACAGACGATAGACAACCGGCTCGACTTCGCCGAGGATTCCAGCGACAGCTTGTTTGCAAACTCGCAGGGTTCCGTCACCCGCACGCCCCGGCAGATACTTCCGCAATTCGATTTCGATTCCTGGAAGGACTACTCGCGCATACTGCCCGCGATGCTGCCCAACTACCCCAAGTTCTGCCCCGCCGGGAACTTCCGCAAGAGCTTTACCGACGAGCTGGAAGGCTGCCGCAAGTTTTTCGCAAACTACGAGTACTTCGACCAGTTTCTGGAGCACTACCGCGTAAACAACTCCAAGACGTTTATCGCCGAGAACGAGGCCCTGCGCATCTACCACAAGAACGGCTGGCGCTGGCATTTCGACCACCTGAACGAAGGCGGGAACGTCATCGAGACGGGCCTCAGCGTGCCCCAGGTAATGGGAGCCGTGAGCTGGCTCGGGGGCCGCAACCTCGCCTGGCACCACTACACCGCATGCTACCTGTTCTTGCTACTGAAGGTGGCGTTCCACCTGGTACGCACTGGCGCCATCTACCCGCAGGTTTTCTGGACGCACAAGGATGTCGCGCAGGTGCGCTGGCTCCCCGCCGAAATGCTGCCCGATATCCTCGGGATTGTCGCGGACCTCGAGGCGGCCGCCCCGCAAAAGTTCGCGTTTACCGCCCGCGAGGAGGAATTCGTGGAAATGGCGGAACCCGCGGAACAGGTGCTCTCGCTTTTCATCTCGCAACTGCTGCGGTTCGCGCACACGTACAAGCCCGCGCTCAAGACAAACCACGGGAACCTGCTCTCCTTCTTCTTCACGTGCGTCTCGGGCAGGCTCGCAGGCAACATGCTCTCCGTACCGGCGGGCATCCAGAAGTGGTTCTCTGTCTATTCGAGCCTCGACTTCCGCACGCAACTGCTATTCAAGTGCTACGAGAGCGGCGAGCAGGTCGCACTCGAAGTTTTCGTCATCGATACGGACAAACTCACACCCCTTTCTACTTTATTCGAAGAGAACGATGCGCGTCTGCTCTCGATTTTAAACATCCTGAACGGCATCGCAGATTCCTTCAAGCCGATGGGCACCTACATCGAGAACCGTGCGGCCTCCCCCATCATGATGCAGGGTGCCGTACTGCTCCAGTTTTTACAGGATTGCCTCAAGAAACTCGAGATTTTCGGCATCAAGACCGAAATCCCGAAGAACCTGATGAACGTGGGCAAGCCCAAGCCCAAGATTCGCCTGCAGGGCAGCATGAGCTTCGGCGCGTTTACCGCGAACGACCTGCTCGATTTTGACTGGGAAGTGGCGATTGGCGACGAGAACGTGTCGGCGGAAGAATTCCTGGAACTTGCCGAGAATGCGGATGGGCTATTAAAATACAAGTCGCAGTATGTGGAGGTGAGCGCCGAGGACCTGCAACGCATCCGCGAACAGATTGAAGGCCGCGCGAAAGGTGCGAAAGGCCCAGATGCGGGTACGGAAGGCGCCGCAGACAGCGAAAACGCGGGTAAAGACGGCGCGGGTTCCGCCGCAGGTAATGAAAGCGCGGACAGCGAAAATGCAGACGACGCCCCGGTCATCACGCAGGCGAAACTCGTGCAGGCGTGCTTCACCGGAGAATGCGACGGCATCCCGGTCGACATGGCGGGCGAATTCAAGCAGCAGTTCGATTCCTGGCGCAGCGAAACCGAAGTCGCCCTCCCCGAACACCTGAACGCAACCATGCGCCCCTACCAGGTGCGCGGCTACTCGTGGATGTACAAGAACCTCGAAATCGGTTTCGGCTGCATCCTCGCCGATGACATGGGCCTCGGAAAGACCCTCCAGGTCATCGCGTTCCTCCTCAAGATGCACGAAGAAGGCAAACTCGCCGAAAAGAAGGCTCTCGTGGTGATGCCCGCGGGCCTGTTGTGCAACTGGCAGGTCGAAATCAAGAAGTTCGCACCCGACCTCACGTTCTTCGCCTACCACGGCGGGAGCCGCGACCTCGAAAAATTCCACGCCGATGTGCTGCTCACGACCTATGCCACCTTCCGCAAGGACTTCGAAGAACTGAACGAACGCCCGTGGCAGGCCATCGTCATCGACGAAGCGCAGAACATCAAGAACGCCGACAGCGAGCAGAGCAGGCTATTGCGCCGCATGCGCGCCCCCATGAAAATCGCGATGAGCGGCACCCCCGTCGAGAACCGCCTCATGGAATTCTGGACCATCATGGACTTTGCGAACCGCGGGTTCTTCCCGAGCGCAGCCGAATTCCGCGAAAAGTTCGAAACGCCCATCCAGAAAATGGGCAACGAGAAGATGGCGGAAACGTTCCGCAAGATTACGGCACCCTTCATGCTGCGCCGCCTCAAGACCGACAAGAGCATCATCAGCGACTTGCCCGACAAGATTATCCAGGACGAATACGCCGAACTCACCAAGCCGCAGGCCGCACTGTACCAGAAGACGCTCGAGCACTTTATGCAGGAACTCGAGATGGAACAGGCGCTGAGCGAGAAGGCGAACGACGCGCACGCGCTATTCAAGCGCAAGGGAATCATATTGCAGATGATTCTCGCCTTGAAGCAGATTTGCAACCACCCCGCGACATTCCTGAAGGGAGCCGCCGCATCGCAGGAGAAGATCGCTGAGCCGGCCGAAGCGACACCAGCAGAAAATGTGCCGGCCACAAGCGCGCCAACAACAAGCGCGCCGGCACTTTCCTCCGGCAAGATGCAGATGCTCCTCGACCTGCTCACCTCCATCCAGGAACAGGGCGAAAAGACGCTCATCTTCACGCAGTTCGCCGAAATGGGATTCCTGCTCGAAAAGACCATTACGGAGGAACTCGGGCTCCACACGCACTTCTACCACGGCGGATGCACGCAGACGCAGCGCACCTCCATGATCGAGGACTTCCAGAAGAACCCCGAATGCAAGGTGCTCATCCTCTCGCTCAAGGCGGGCGGTACGGGCCTCAACCTCACCGCCGCATCGCAGGTCATCCATTACGACTTGTGGTGGAACCCCGCCATCGAAGCGCAGGCCACCGACCGCGCCTTCCGTATCGGGCAGACACGCAACGTGCAGGTCCACAGGTTCATCACCAAGGGAACGTTCGAAGAAAAAATCAACGCGCTTTTGGAAACCAAGAAGTCCATCGCGAACATGACCGTGAGCGCGGGCGAAACCTGGCTCGCTGACATGGACGACAAGCAGCTCGGCGAAGTCTTCGGGCTCGACAACACCCTCGTCTAGCAAGCCTCCAGCACAGGCACATAACGCAAAAGGCCGCCGGAGCGACCCTCTTATTAAAACTTAATCTATTTTGATTTCACTTTTTCTTTGATGAAGAAAAAGTGTAAATCCCCGCTAGGTTCATTTTCTCTTTGTACTATATTGGTCCCATTCACACAAAAAACTTGCGTTTCTTCAATCATCCAATTTCCAGGGAATTTTTTCGTAAACCATTCCTTATATTTCTCGCGAAACGGAACCAACTTGTACACAAAATAACACAGAGAATCACAAATTTTAGGATTTTCTTGGAGATTCCCGTCTGTTATAGGACAGTAATATCGGTCAACGAGACCTAATCGATAATGGATCGAATCACCCTCATCTCGTTTAAATTTTTCGATATACTTTAAAACAGAATCGGCATCTACATAGTCAGGGCAATACACGCCATTTACAACTTTATATTCAAGTTCTTTGTTATTCTTTTCACCTTGTCCAAAAACAAGACAAAAAGAAGAAAGCAACAATAAAAAAAGCAACTTTTTATTCATTAGAATAGAATTCCTTCTTTTATATTGTAGCAAGCACCTGAATTATTCACATCAATCCACGCATTTTCCCATATAGGAAAGCCATCTATTTCTGCATTGTAATAATAGTCATAATCAACAAGAACAAAATTTAAAGAATCTATTTCTGCAACTTCAGCCTTCGAATTCCATTTTTCTATACAATAACTAAAGGCATCCTCTGAAATACTACGCACAACATAAACAAAGGAATCTTCTTCAACACTGCAATAGTTTGAATTATCACAATGATTTTTTCGTCCAGATGTATTAAAGATCTTTTTCGCAATATCTTTATCTAACCGGCAAGGATAAGGAACAGGGACGTCGCTATCCGAACAAAGAGGGCTTTGACTCTGTTTTGGATGAGTAAAACAAGAACAGAGAATCAAGCATAGTGAAAGAATTAAATGCTTTGAAATCCTCATATAACTGACGACATTCATTAAGAAAGGCCTGATTTCTATTCGGCCCAGTGGTTGCCGTTGTAATTCTTGGCAGTGTCGGCATCCATGCCGATTTGGCGCACAAGGTCTTCCATGCTGGCAAATTTCTGTTCGGGGCGCAGGTAGGCCATCAGGTCGAGCACCAGATGCTGCCCGTAGATATCCTCGCTAAAGTCGAGAAGGTAGGCCTCAATAGCCATCTGGTGAGGCCCGGGCGCAGAGGGCTGCACGCCGATATTCACCACGGCGCGGCAAATGCGGCCATCCGCAAGCCTCGCGGACGCCACGTACACGCCGGATTTCGGCAGGAACTTGTACTGTTCCACCTGCAGGTTCGCGGTCGGGAACCCGATGGTATGCCCGAGGCGCTTGCCCACGACTACGGTTCCGGAGAGGCGGTAGGGTCGCCCGAGGTATGTCTGCGCGCGGGAAACGTCGCCGTTCAATAGCGCGTTGCGCACGGCAGAAGAACTCACGCGTTCGCCCTTGTGCAGCACTATGGAAAGCATCTGCGTGCTGAGTTCCGGGAACGCGGCGGTAATCGTCTCATAGTTGCCCTTGCCACCCGCGCCAAAGCAGTGGTCGTGCCCGAAGAACATGGAGCACACGCCGCGCTTCTCGATGAGTTCCTTACGGACAAATTCATCGAACGGGAGTCTAGCGACTTCGGGCGTAAACGGCAGCACCAGAAAGTCGAGCCCGAGACTCTCGATGAACTCTCGCTTTTCTTCGGTGGTGGTAAGGAGCAGCGGGTCGCCGGGGCCACGCAACACGTAGTTGGAATGGGGTTCGAAGGTGATGACGGTCGGAATCCAGCCGTTCACTTCGGCGACGGCCTTCAGGGTGCGGAAAAGCGCCTGGTGCCCCAGGTGGCACCCGTCAAAATTACCCATCGTCACGGCACGTTTCATTCGTCTTCCCCTAGATATATCTTCGGGCAAATACGTCCCGGTTCATAGCGGCACACGCTCAGCACATTGCCATTCGCATCGGCAGCAAACACGAGCCTTTCGCAATCGTCGCCACGGCCCTGCTGCTTTTCAACACCTTCAATGGCTTCGCGCCACGGGACCCAATTGCCCTTGCGGATAACCGCCATCTGGTCTGCATCGAGTTTCACGACCGGAAAGTCGAGCACCTGCTCCACGGACTTGAGGTGTTCGCGCGTCAGGTCTTCCCCGCGCACAGCAGATTCCACAGAGACCTTCCCGATGCGGTGGCGACGAATCTGCGAGACGCACCCGCAGGTCCCGAGAGCACGGGCAATGTCGCGCCCGAGCGCACGCACGTAGGTTCCCTTGCTGCAAACGCACTCGATATCGAACGTCGCAAATTCCTTGCCGGAGCATCCTTCGGTAACGCCGCCCTCGCCCACAACCTTGAGCGACTCGATGTGGATGCGGCGCGGCTTCATCTCGAAATCCTTCCCGCGTTCGGCCCAGTCGCTCGCGCGACGACCGTCAATCTTCACCGCGCAATAGCGGGGCGGAACCTGGTCGATATCGCCCGTGAACTGCGGAAGAACGCTTTCAAGGGCGGTGCGGTTCACTGCACACGCAGGCCCCTGCTCCACGACATCGCCATCCCATTCGAGCGTGTCGGTCTCGTAGCCCAGATGGAGCCTGAACGTGTAGCACTTGTCCTTCGCCTCCACGTAAGGCAACAGGCGCGTCGCACGCCCGGTGGCAGCGATAATCAAGCCCGACGCCCGCAAGTCGAGCGTCCCGGCATGCCCCACGCGCTTAGTACAAAAGACCCTTTTCAACGGGAAAAGGGCCTTGAACGATGTTTCGCCGGCAGCTTTGTCCAGCAGGATGAATCCCGAAGGAGCCAACTAGAGTTCCCCTTTCTGCTTCAGCTCGGCGAGGATTTCCTCGATGTGCATCGCATGTTCCAGGTTCTCGTCCAGCACGAACTTCAGTTCGGGAATCTTGCGTATCTTGAGCGACTTACCCAGCACGCCGCGGATAAAACCCGCGGAATTGTTGAGGCCTATCAGGGAATCGGTCTTTTCCTTGTCGGTACCCATGACGGACACGAGAATCTTCGCATAGCTCAGGTCCTCGGTAATCGTCACGCGGGTAATGCTCGCAAGGCTGCTCACGCGAGGATCCTTCAAGCCCTTCTGCAAGAGCTTTCCGATTTCCTCGCGGAACTGTTCGCCCAGTCTGTCTGTTCTGCGACTCATTAGGCGTCCTTTTCCTCGGCGGCCTTCTTGGCCTTCTCTTCGGCTTCTTCGCGGGCGACGTCTTCAAGCGTACGGGCAACCTTGACTTCCTTGAAGAAGATGAGGCTGTCGCCTTCCTTGATATCGTCGTAGCCCTTGAGGCCGATACCGCACTCGAAACCACGAGCGACAGACTTGACGTCGTCCTTCATGCGCTTGAGCGACTGAACCACGGTCGTACCGAGTTCCACGCCGTTGCGGTACACGCGAACGTGAGAGGTGCGGTCCACTTCGCCGTCGGTAACCATACAGCCGGCGATGAGGCCGATCTTCGGAATCTTGAACACCTGGCGGATTTCGGCTTCGCCCGAAAGTTCCTCGCGCATGATCGGCTTGAGGAGGCCTTCCACGGCGTTCTTGATATCCTCGATGCAGTCGTAAATCACGCGGTAGTTGCGGATTTCGATGCCTTCCTTCTGCGCCATCTCGCGGATAGAGAGCGAGGGCATCAGGTGGAACGAGACGATAATGGCAGATGCGGTCGTCGCAAGCAGAATATCGGATTCCGTAATGGTACCCACACCCTTGCGGATGATGTTGACGCGCACTTCCCTGTTGGTAAGCTTTTCGAGGGATGCGGCAAGAGCTTCGGCAGAACCTCCCACGTCGGCCTTGACGATGAGGTTGAGTTCGGAGAGCTTGCCTTCCTTCTTGTCGTTGAAGGAGTTCTCAAGAGAAACGGTCTTGCGGGCGCGCAGGTCGCGTTCGCGAGCGGCCATGCGGCGCTTGCTCGCGATCTCACGTGCCGTCTTTTCGTCGTCGACCACGATAAGGTCGTCACCGGCCTGCGGCGTACCGTCGAAACCGAGCACCTGGCACGGGCTGGAAGGCGGCACGGCCTTGAGCTGCTCGCCACGTTCGTTGAACATGGCGCGCACGCGACCGGCGTAGATACCACACACGAACGGGTCACCCACATGGAGCGTACCGTTCTGCACAAGGATCGTAGCCATGGAGCCCTTGCCCACGTCGAGCTTGGATTCCACGACGGCGCCACGGGCGTGAGCGTCCGGGTTCGCCTTGAGTTCCTGAACTTCGGCTTCGAGCGCGAGCGTTTCCAGGAGCTGGTCCATGCCCTGGCCCGTACGGGCAGAGACTTCCACACAGCTCGTGGTACCACCCCACTGTTCCACTTCCACGCCGCGTTCGGCGAGCTGGGCGCGGATCTTGTCGGGGTTCGCCGTCGGAAGGTCGATCTTCGTGATGGCGACAACCATCGGGACCTTCTCGCGCTTTGCAAGATCAATACATTCTACCGTCTGGGGCATCACCATGGAGTCGGCAGCCACGACGAGCACAATCACGTCGGTCACCTGAGAACCGCGGGCACGCATGGCGCTAAACGCCTCGTGACCCGGAGTATCGAGGAAGGTCACCTTGCCCTGTGCCGTCGTTACTTCGTATGCACCGATGTGCTGAGTAATGCCACCCGATTCGCCAGAAACCACGTGGGTCTTGCGGATCCAGTCGAGGAGAGAAGTCTTACCGTGGTCCACGTGGCCCATCACGGTCACCACCGGATGGCGCGGCTTCAGGTTTTCCTGGGATTCCTCTTCCACGCCGAGAGCTTCCTCTTCGTATTCTTCCATGAGCTGGGCCTCGTAGCCGAACTCGTCTGCAAGAATCTGGATGGTCTCGAAATCGAGGCGAGCGTTGATGGTCACCATCATGCCCATCTCCATGCACTTCGCAATCACGCGGGCAGGCATCTGGTCCATAAGGCCGGCGAGTTCGCCCACGGTAATGAAGTCGGAGGTCTTGAGAATCTTCTTCTCTTCGCCGGAACCGTTGTCGTTGTGTTCCTTGCGATAAACTTTCTTGACAGGCTTCTTGGAAAGGTCGGCCATCACGCGCGAAACGTTCTGGCGTACCATTTCCTGCTGCTGTTCTTTCTGCTGTTCCTGGCGGTCACGGCTGTTGCCACGGCGATTCTTGTCGTTGCCATGACGGCCATTCTGGCCCTTGCCCTGAGCGTTGCCGCCCTTGCCGGCATTCTGCGCGCCCATACCGGATGCGCTCGCGTTGAACGCCTCCTGCATGGAACCGCTGGAGAACCCGCCGTTACGGCCGGTGTAGCCGCCGCGGGAACTGCTTGCGCCACCCTGACCGGGCCTGCGCTGGCCACCGTTACGGTTATCGCCCGGGCCGCTGCTACGCGGGCCGAACGAGCCGGTGTAACCCTGGGCATTGCTCGGGCCACGTCCACCGGGGCCGGGGCGACGGTTGCCACCCGGACCGCGGCCGCCCTGCTGTTGCTGCTGGCTCTTCGCGATACGCGCGAGGATTGCTGCATCGGGCTTGAAGACCTGGGCCTTCATCGGGGGCTGCTTGAGTTCAGTATTCGCCGTCATCATCGTCGGCGCTGCCGGTGCGGGTGCCGGAGCCGGAGCTGCAACAGGCTTTTCGGGAGCAGCAGCGGGTTTTTCGGCAGCCGGGGCCTGCGGCTTCGGAGCCTCAGGCGCGGCAGACGCAGGAGCGGGAGCGGGCTTCGGAGCGGCAGGCGCTTCGGCCTTGGCGGGCTCGACCTTCGGGGCCTCGGCGGGAACCGCGGGGGCAGCCGGAGCTGCCGGTGCGGGAGCGGCCGGCTTTGCCGGGGCTTCGGCAGCGGGCGTTTCGGCAGCGGCAGGCTTTGCCGCAGCCTTCGGCGCAGCGGGCTTGGCCGTCGCCTTCCTAGTCGTGGTCGCCTTCTTGAGGCTAATCTTCACGCCGTCCTTCGTCGTCGACGTAGTCGTCGACTTCTTCTTTTCGGTAGAAGATTCCGCATCGGAAGATGTGTTCTTCTTCAGGTTCTTGGTGCGGGCTTCCTGCTTCTTCTTTTCATCGGCGACGGCCGCTTCGATCTTTTCGAATTCCGAAGCGTTCACCTTCGACACCTGCGTCAACACCTTGACGCCGTTGTCGCGCAACAGTTTCACGACGAAGTCACTCTTGACTCCGTGTTCCTTAGCCCAATCGACCGGTTTAATCTGTTCTTCAATACTCATTAATTAGCCTGTTTATTGATCCCGTTTTTTAAGAGAGACTAGCCTTCCTCTCCCTGTTTTTCTGTATTAGCAAAGAGGGATTCTGCCTTGCTTACAGCACTGTGGCGAAGTTCGTGAGCACGCGGAGCCAAGACCTGGGCCTTAGCATCGGCGTCCTTCTCGGACCATTCCTTCTCGCCGAACACGTCGAGGTCACGTTCCACGAGCTGGGAGGCAAGCTTCACGTTCTGGCCGTTCTTGCCAATTGCCTGTGCGAGGTTGTCGTCGTTGATGACCACCACCACGCGGGAAGTGCCCGGCACTTCATTGAGCATCACGACGTTCGCCGGAGAAAGCGCACGGGTGATGAAGGTCTGGATATCCGGATTCCACTGCACGATATCGATGCGTTCGTTGCCAAGTTCGCGCACGATGGTCTGCACGCGGGCACCCTTCATGCCCACACATGCGCCGACCGGGTCGATCTTCTCGTCGCGGGAGTACACGGCAATCTTGGCGCGGTAACCCGGTTCGCGAGCAACGCCCTTGATTTCGACGGAGCCTTCGTAAATCTCCGGAACTTCCTGGCGGAAGAGTTCCTTGAGGAAGTCGCCGCTTGCGCGGGAAAGCACGACCTGCGCGCCGTTCTTCGCGGATTCTTCCACGCGGGCGATGACGGCCTTCACGGACTGGCCCTGCTGGAGGCGTTCGTGGCCAATCTGTTCGCGGGGCGGAATCATGGCTTCGGTCTGCTTGCCCAGGGAAACAATCACGTTGCGGCCTTCGAGGCGGAGCACTTCGCCGCTGATCATGGAACCGATGCGGTCCTTGTAGGTATTCATGATCTTCATGCGTTCGGCATCGCGGATCTGCTGGGTCAAAAGCTGCTTGGCGGTCTGGATGGCCTGGCGACCGAAGGAGGTGGTCGGAACTTCCATTTCGAGGAAGTCACCCGGCTGCGCGTCCTCGTTGTATTCCTGCGCCTCGGCAACGAGCATGTAACCTTCGTCCATCTCCTCGACTTCCTCGGCGGTCATGTTCGGGTCGTAGTCCGGATAGTCGTCCACCACTTCGACGCGGAGGAACACGTGGATTTCGTTCGTTTCCTTGTCGATATCCACTTCAATCTTCTTGTCGATGTGCAGGTACTTGCGTGCGGCAGAAATCAGGGCCTGCTTGAGTGCGCCCTCGATGACGGAGTCGTCCATGTTCTTGGCGTCCATCACTTCCTTGAGCACTTCAACCAGATTAACCTTGGGTTCGTTCTTTTTAGCCATTTTAGACCTTCCTATTATATTTGTACATCTACTTTCGCAACCAGCACCTCGGAGCGGGGAACGACCACGTCGCCCGCGTTACCCTTGAGGGTGAGCGTCAAACTTTCTTCGTCTGCAGCCTTGAGCTTGCCCGTAACGGGCTTACCGGTGCTGCGCGTGACCCGCAAAAAGCGACCGATGTTGCGGATAAAATCGGCGACCGACTTCAAGGGGCGGTCCAACCCGGGGGACGAAACTTCGAGCGTGTACGCCCCCTCGATAATCTCCGGGTCCAGGTCGAGGGCATCGGAAAGGTGACGGCTCACGCTTGAGCAGTCGTCTATCGTGACGCCTTCGGGCTTGTCGATATAGAGGCGGAGCGTCTTGCGCTTGCCCGCACGGAACATATCCTGTTCCACCAACGTGACGCCTACGGCCTTGCATGCCTCGGCGATAAGCGTATCCAGTTTCTGGTTAGCCAAATAGACCTCGTATAATAAACGGCGTTCGTATACGGCCCCGAATTCTGCTCATTTAAGCCGAAATCGGGTCCACGAACGTCAAGACGCACCAAATAGAGAAATTTTTTCGCCTTCGGGCAACCGGCAAGGCCGGAAACAGGGGCTGTTGGAGGGGAAAGCGGGGCTTACTTTATGGTCCAGCGTTCCAGTTCCTTCCACCAGTCGGCAAGCAGGTCGCCCTTCTCGATGCTGTTTACCAGCTTCTGCTTGGCCTCTTCTTCGTCAAAGCGGCCAACGCCCTTGAGGGTTGCCCCGAGGGTAAAGTACGTTTCGCCCTTGCAGGAACTACCGTTCAGGGCCACCACCTCGGTGCAGGTAACGCCAAGTCCGCCTTCCTTGCACTTCGGGTCCGAAAGTTCAAGGCTCAGCACGAGCCCGATTTCGCAGGCGGAATCCAGCACCGTCTGCAAGAACACCTTCTTGGAAAGCTCCTGGAAAATCTTCGCGCCTTCCTCGGCCTCGAGCACGCCTTCAAAATAGATGTGGTAGCGGCTCTTGAATTCCTTGTAGCCTTCCTGGGCCTTCTTGTAGTTTTCCTCAATCTCCGCCTGGTTGTCGGCAGCCCCGAGGGACTGCAGCACCAGGGCAGATTCCCTGTAACGGGAATAGGCGGCAGTCATCTTGTCGTAGTTTGCGAACTTCTCAAGCGGGTGGTTCGTCATCTCGAGCACTGCCATCGAAGACACCAGCGCATCGCGGGCACTCTGATAATCCTCGCGGTAGGGCTTAGCCGCATCGGTTTTTGCCATGCAGGCCACCACACCGACAACGCCTTCGCGGGCAACAGTCTCCAGCACACGCACGTCCTGGCGATTCCTTATGGTAGCAGAAACCTGCGAGGTACGCTCGTACGAAGATGTCACGCTCTCCTGGCCTTCGGCATTCACATCAGAACCGACCTGTGCCTTGCTGATGGAGGTAACCGAACTCTGAATCTGGATGGCAATCTGGTTCACCGCGTTCTCGAGAGCGTGGTCATAATCGCCCGCAAGGCCCGACCCGCGGAGGTTACCCTCGGGGCAGGTAAACAGTTCAAGTTCGTGGGATACCGGCACCTGCGGTGGCGGAGGGGGCGGCGGAGTCTGCTGCACGACTTCCTTTGAAGAGCAGCCGAGAAGGATCAGGGCCATACCGCCCATGGCAATTATGTTACGCGAGAGTTTCACAAATCACTCCTAAAAGCACTGTTTTTACGCAAATAATATAATTTAAATGTGGTGTTAGTGAACTTTTCTTAACAGAAAATATTGTGAAAAAGAAATGCAAAACGGTCAAAAGCGGAGTCTAGCGCCCCACGAGTACTTCGGAAAGGATGCTTTCGCTCTCGGGGATGCGGAGCGCCTTCTTGAGTTCAGCCTCGCAGAAGAACGGCTCGCGGCGCGCGAACTTGCCGAGCCCGCGGGCAGATTCGCGCAGGATTTCTGCGACATAGCCCGCGTTCATGTTCAGATAGCGGTAGGCGCGTTCGCCCAGCATGTTGCAGGCCTCGTTCAGGTCCGCCGTGAAGATAACCGCAAACGAGACGTTCTCTACGGAATCGTCGCACAGGTGCGCGCCGGCGAATTTTTTGCGGTCGCTGAAGTTTGTCTGTAAAAAGAGCGACTTCTTTACGGGAAGGTAGCGGTAGAGTCCCGGATAAACTAACTGCACGTCAAAGGAGAGCACCCAGATTTTCAGGAGGCCCGCGCCGAATGCATTCAGGTTGCAGATTTCCATCCAGCGGAGCACCGTCGAGAAATCGTCGAGGGATGCCTTCCAGGGCTTGAAATTGCGGAAGCTGACCGCGCCGGGCCCGAGGAACTCGTACTCGCGGAAAAAGTATTCGTTCGGGAACTTGAGCGGGGTCAGCGGGAATTCCTCGCCCTTGAAGGGGCTCGCGACCACGCGGCACACCTTCATGCAATGCGAGAGATCGGTAATACATTCCACGCGGTTCTGGAGCATGAACCGCGCCATGTAGCGGTTCGCGCCCTCGCTCGAAACCGGGTGCATCTCGGTGCGGTTGCTATAAGCAAATTCAGATACGGTCTCGTACTTCTTGAGCGCCTTTGGCATAATGCAGAGCGCCGCGAGCGGGACTTCCGAAGGGGACAGCGAAAGAGCCACGGCCACCTCGTCGTCGACAAAGGCGCTGAACGGGATGGCGATGCCCCCGAGGGAGCGCGCGAGGATGGCAACTAGCCCGGCGTAACTGCCCGCGTCCAGCTGCAACTCCCTGTAGGCGGCCTCCTTGTAGCGCCACACGATGCGGTCGAGGATTCCCGTGAAGAACAGCGTTATGCCCGCGGCCTGCATGATTTCGTTCGGCGGGAAGGCGCCCTTGAGCGTCTCGATGTTCGCGCGCTTCGCCTTTGCACCTGCGCCCGAGCCACCAGCGGGCAATTCAACCAGTTCGTCTGACGTGGGGTCGAAATAATAGAGCCCGTCGGGGATATTCTGGCCCTGCAAGAGCGCGTACACCCCGATGGAACGCAGGCCATCGGCACACACGTCGTTTTTCAATTGCGAAAACACGCGGTTGAGCATGGAGGAAGGCTCGCCCACCAGCGAGAAGAGGTCGCCGTCCAGCGCCTTCGTGTGGTTTTTAGACACAGAGTAGCGCTTGGCCCCCGCAAAACGCTTGTCGGGCGGCATGCGGGTTTCCCAGTGCAATGTGATCGGGTCCCCTGCCGAGCGGCGGGAATAGCGCAAGGAATCGTGATATGCGACGGAAAAGAAGCCCACGGGCAAAATATATTAAGAATTGCGCCCGATGGAGGGCTTTTTGCGCCAAATGGAGGGTGGATTGCCCGCAAATTTTCCATAATTAATGTGATTTTCCTCAAAAAACCGTAAAACACTTGATACACTTTAGCACATTTTATCCCATTGAGAAATTCTCCGGGGAGCATAATTACATATATTAGACTCGTAAAGTAAAAGAGGTATACTATGCTTTTCAAGAAATTACTCCCCATCACCGCAGCAGGCATCCTCGCCATCGGGCTTTCCGCCTGCGGCGATTCCGACAGCGCATCCAACCCGGGCAATACGCCCGAAGATCCGGGCACCGTCCCCACCGACTCCATCCCCGACAATCCGGCCAACCCGGGCGATAGCATCGTAACCCCGACAGACTCCCTGCCGCCTGCAACCGACACGACAACGACGCCAACCGAATTCACGGTGCCCGAAGAGGCAGCCGAAATCACTCCCGCAGTCACTATCCCGAAAGAGGCCGGCAAGGGCTTCCTCATTGACGATTTCGAGGACGGCGACAACGAGAGCCTCATCCCGAAGGCATTCTGGTACACCTACGACGACAACGACAACGATGGCGCGTCTGTCATCCTGACCCCGCTGAACGACGAGGGCTACCCGAAGGCAAGGCGTTCCGACAACGGCACCGAATACGCATTCGCCGTCTACTACAACCTCGACAAGGGCGAATACGCCTACGACCCGTACGTTGGCTGGGGCGTGCAGATTCCCGACACTCTCAACCTGGCCAGTTTCGGCGGCATCAGCTACTGGTACAAGGGCGGCAAGCACGAAATCCACGTGGAAACCTCCGACGTGAAGGACTACGACGTGCACCTCGCCACCGTGAAGGCCTCGCGCACATGGAAGCAGGTCTTTATCCGCTTCAAGGACCTCGCACAAGGCGGCTGGGGCGAAGAAGTTGAATTCGACCCGGCCCACATCACCGCAGTCAGTTTCCAGGCCAAGGGCAACCGCGTGAAGGACTCCGTGCTCATCGACAACGTGTACTTCCAGGACACGAGCGAAGTCGCGAAGGACACCGCCGACATGCAAATCATGGATCCGGAAATTCCCGAGGTGACCATCGGTGATATCGCCATCGCAAACCCGCTCCAGGAAAAGGCGATGAAGTACCTCAACAAGGGCATCAACATCACCAACTGGCTCGAAGAGGACAAGACCTACTTCAAGGGCGAATTCAAGTTCAATGAGGATGACGTGAAGCTCATGGCCGACAACGGAATCAAGTCGCTCCGCTTCCCCATCGACCTCGACAGGTACGCCACCAACCGCGATGAATTCGTGGCCGACACCACCAACACCATCGAGCTCAAGCTCGACGACGCAAACCTCTTCGCCGTACTCGACTCCTTCGTGGAATGGACCGGCAAGCACGGCATGTCGTTCGTGATTGACTACCATGAATACGACAACAGCTACAACGCCACCAGTTCCAAGAACCCGCGCTACATGAAGATGATGGCGAACGTGTGGAAGCACGTGGCTGCCCACTACGCAAGCAACGAGCGCGAAGACATCTTCTACGAACTCCTGAACGAGCCCGACATGAGCAACGGTAAGGCGACCTCTGCCAACTGGCGCAAGGCTGCTCAGGAAGACATCGACTCCATCCGCACGGTCGACAAGAAGCACACCATCATCTTCGGCGATGCTCAGTGGTACTCCATCGACCTGCTCAAGAAGGGCAAGCCCCTCAATGACGACAACGTTGTCTATGCCGTGCACACCTACGACCCGTTCGTATTCACGCACCAGAGCGCAAGCTGGGCCGATACCAAGACCATCAAGAACCTGATGTTCCCCTACGACAAGGAAAAGTGGTCCGAATTCTCTGCCGACTTCGGCGTGAACAAGAGCACCGCCAAGTGGGTGAAGGATGCCGTGAAAGATTACTACAAGAACGGCAGCAAGGAAGCCATCCTGAAGATTGTGCTCCCCGCCAAGGAATGGGCTGTGGCGAACAACGTGCCGGTCATCATCAACGAATTCGGCGCTTACAACGTGAAGACCGACAAGCAGTCTGTGCTCAACTACATGACCGCCCTGAGGGAAATCAGCGACACGCTCCAGATTCCTCTCCAGCACTGGGGATACACCGGCGGGTTCTCGCTGTTCGAATCCACCGACGGCGTGAAGGGCACCAAGCTCATCGAGGGCATGAAGGAAGCCTACGGCCTGGAATAACTCTTTTTCAAAGTTCTCCTCCTAACAAAAGCGCTGTGCGGGCAACCGCACGGCGTTTTTTGCTTTTTTTATGGGTTTTCAAGCACGAATTTCCTAAATTTATAAGACAATGCTCTTCGACGCGAAAAAAATCCGCGCTAAGGTTGCGGCTACACTTGCGGGCACATTGCTGCTTGCGGGTTCTGCCTTTGCGGCCGGTTTCTACGGCAACCAGAGCGACATCAAGTGGAAGACCGCTGACACGAAGCATTTCCAGTTTATTTACCCGCAGGAATACACCGAGCACGCCTCCGCGCTCTCCGCATACGCAGAGGCGGTCTACGATTCGGTGGTGGGCCGCTACAAGAAGGACTTGCCGGGTCGCGTGAACGCGGTGCTCAACAACGCACTCTACAGCAACGGCAGCGCCGTCCCGAGCGAGAACGCGGTAAACCTGTGGCTCACCAACTGGGATTTCAAGATCCGCAGCAGCCACGGCTGGCTCGCCGACGTCATCACGCACGAATTCAGCCACCTGGTGAGTATCGAGAACGGGAGCAAGTTCAAGCCGAGCATCTACGGTGTACAATTCAGCTACACCGACTACTACAACGAGCGCATCACGAGCGACTTCGCGACGTTCATCCCCTTCACGCTGCAGCCGCTCTGGTTCGCCGAAGGTACGGCGCAGTTCGAGTCCGCCCGCATGGGCTTTGACGCCTGGGACACACATCGCGACATGCTGTTGCGCGTCGCGGCCCTGAACGACACCCTGCTCCCGCTCGAATACATGCACGACTTTTCGGACAACTCGCTTTTTGCCGAACTCGGGCCCTACACGCAGGGGTTCTCGCTCGTGCTCTACATCTCGAGGCACTACGGCGAAGATGCCGTCCCGAAAATCTGGACGGAACTTTCGAAGCCCTACCGCGTGACGCTCGACGGCGCACTCAAGAAGGTCATCGGCATCGGCGAGAAGGAACTCTACGAAGCCTGGAAGAAGGAAATCACCGAGGCGTACAAGGCGCAGAAGGATTCTCTCGGGCCCCTCGTCGAAGGCAAGAAGATTACCGCCGAAGCCTTCTGGCAGGACTTCCCCGTAGTCGCGGGCAAGCACCTCTACGGCGTTTCCAACTTTGGCGGGCCGTGGTTCGACGGCGCAGTTTTCAAGATGCCGCTGGAACCGGACAGCAGCGCTACGGACTCTACGGCAAAGGCCGACGAAAAGATTGACGGTATCGAGATCGGGCAGATTTCCATCGAAGAAGAGGAAAGCGACTCGACCATCGATATCAACGACTACGCGAAGAGCGGCTTCCGCGCCAAGAAGCCCTGGTTCGACAAGGGCATCGACGTGTACGACGCTCCGGACAAAGGCCCGATCCTCGCATACGTGACATTCCAGAACCGCGACAAGGACGGACACGCTCACTTCGACATCGCGGTGAGCGACACGAACAAGAACAAGCTGAACCTCACCCACCTCGTGGACGCGGTCTACCCGGCATTCAGCCCCAAGGGAAACGAGGTCGCCTTCGTACGGCGTGAACCCTTCAGCACGCGCTTCGTACTGAGCAAGGTTCCCTTCACCGCGGACTTCAGCGAATACACGGCAGAAGACCACATCGACATCTACGTGCCCGACGCGAAGTTCAAGTACTACAATATCTATAGCCCCAAGTACAGCCCCGACGGGAGTCGCATCGCGTTCAGTTTCTTCGACGACGTGCACCGCGGTATCGCCGTGATAGACGCGGACGGCAAGAACATGAAGGTCATGAGCACCGAGGGCTACGACGAGCGCGACGTAAACTGGATCGACAACAGCAAGATTGTGTTCGCGAGCAACAGGAACGGGATATTCAACCTCATCGAGAAGAACATCGACACCGGATACGAACGCCCGCTCACGAACGTGGTCGGCGGCGCATTCACGCCGGTACTCGCAGGCGACACACTCTACTTCACGCAGTACGACAAGGACGGGTTCTCGCTTTACAAGCTCCAGTACACGAGCGTCGCGATGGTAAACGACACGACGATGAACATCGTGGAAGACGAAGAGAGGATGTCGGCAAACACCGTCATTAGATGGGCGTGTGTAAACGATTCCCTTGAAAAAATCATAAGGGACTCTATCGCCACGTTCAGATCCCAGAGTGACAGCAGCTGCATAAGACTTCCTGTTCACACGATGCCTGAAGACATCGTTACCGATTCAATATGGAGATGTACAGACTCTACTAGCTACATAATAGATTCAGTTGCTTATGCACGGATTCAGGGTGATACAACCTGTACAAAGATTCCGATGCCTACAAAGGGCGATAGCGTCATCAGGTTCTACGACACGACATACACAATCACGCAGAGGCCCGCCCCGAGCGAAATCGTGCTCAAGGGCTCGCCCCTCCCGCGCATCGAGAAGCATATCGAACTCGAAAGCCGCGAATTCGCCGGCACCGAACGCGACTACAAGCCCATCCCGACAGTCCCGCTGTTCATCCCCATGCTCGCCTTCTACGAGAACGCCCCCGACCTCACCGTATTCGGCGACGGCCAGCTCAAGGCAAAAATCGGGCTTGCCGCCATCATCGCCGACCCGCTCAAGAAGAACACCCTGCAAATCGGCCTCATGCTCGAAATCGGGAACGGCATCGACTACATCAACGGTTCCGGCCTCAACCCGGAACAAGAAAAAGAATTCTTCGTCGCATGGGAGAACAGGAGCACGCCCATCGATTTCGGGATTTCGTACACGTACGCGAGCTACACGAGCAAAGATACCGTGCGTTACGAGGATGTGCGCGCCAATGACGGAGACAGCCTCGGCATCAGCAACTACGCCGTCCCGATGCAGTCGATTGTCGCAATGGCGGGTTACAGCCCGTTCAAGAGTGTCGACACGCTTCAAATCGCCGCAAGTTACGACTGGGCAGACTTCAACCTGTACGAAGACAACTTCGCGTGGACATACCAGAAGCGATTCAGCGTGATGGCGCTATTCGGGCTCTACGGCGACAGTGAAGGCGAAGACGGAACGGGAATCAGCGGGCAGGGCGACGGAGCCGTAATATCGTACCAGTATTCCAACAGCGACCTCTACCGCCCCGGTACGTTCGCCGAAAGTTTCGTCGTCACCGAGAGCGGGAAAATCAAGCCCAAGTACAGGAACTTCAACATACACGAATTCGGCCTGAGCCTCTACGGGAGCATTCAGAGTCCACTCACCGGAGCGCGACTCGCCGCAGGTGCTAAGCTCGGAGGCATTTTCAACTGGGATACCGACGCGAAGGATTCTACCGGCGCCAAGGTGGATACGCTTGACTCGTACTATTACAGCGCCGTGTTCCTGGAAGGTTACCCCTACCTGCGCAGTTCAGAGAACTACACGCGCGCAGGCACCAAGACCGCTATGGCGGAAGTCCATTACCTGTTCCCCGTCTACGACGACTGGCGTAAGGGTTTCTGGATTTTCGAGACGCGCGCATTCTACATCGACGCATTCGCGCAGATCGGTGCCGCATGGAACAGCAAGTGGTTCGATACGGACAAGTTCACGGACCACGATTTCTGGGACCGTTCTGCGGGCCTTAGCTTCAGGTGGAGCAACAAGATTTTCTACAGCATCCCGCTCGACATAACGCTCACGTTCGCACGAGCACTCAGCCGCATCGGCGACGATGAAGGCCGCGAAGGCAGTTGGAAGCCCACGACAATCGACGTGCCGCTTTTACCGGACGCGATTGCGCCCACGCGAATCAAGTTTACGCTCGGGATGGGATTTATCAACAGCTGGCAGTAAAGATCCCCGGTCGGAGCCGGGGATGACGATCGTGCATCGGTCAAAGCTGGGGATGACAGCTACATTGCCTTCAATGCGGCAGCGAGTTTTTTCTTCGCATCGGGTACGCGCGAAAGCACTACGTCTTCGAGCAGGCAACACATGCGGTAAGGGATTTCCTCGTAAGCGGGGATTTTCTCCGGCTTAGCGATGTAAAAATCAAGCCCAGCCTTTTTTGCATAGTGCAGGAACACGGACGTAAGTCCGGGCCTCGCCTTCTCGAGCCCGCTTGCATGCAACCCGAGCTTCTGGACATCGCCCAGGATATGCGCGTACGGCAGGTTCGCCTTCACGTAGCGGCACACCTTGAACAGCAGGTTCATCGCATCTTCCAGTGGTTTGCCCTCGTGTTCCACGCAGGGTTCGAACACGATATCTTCGGCAAGGAAATTGAGTTTGCCCACCAGCAGGCGGTACATGCGCTCGATAATTTCGGTTTCGCGCGCGAAGGTATCTGCAGCGCCCTTCTCGTCTTCGGCAAAGCATACCAGCGCAAACCCGCGCTTGCGAATTTCCTGCGCCTTCGTGAGGAAGATTTCTTCACCTTCTGCGAGGCTTATACTGCGCGCGATTCCCTTCCCCGAAATGCATTCGATTCCGGCGATAAGCAGGTCCCAACCGCGTGAATCCATCATCACCGGGCATTTCGCAAGCGACTTGTCATCGAGCATCTTGCCCATGAACGCCTGTATCTGCGGAGGCTCGGTATCGTAGGAATCCAGGTTTACGTCCAGGATTTCAGCACCGTAGGTAACCTGCCTGTGCCCGAGCGCAATGGCATCGGCAAGGTTCCCTTCGCCAAAGATTTTCGCGAACTCGGGAGATTCCTCCCGATTAAACACGTTGCCCACGCAAATGCAATTCCCCGCACCTGCTACCGTCATGGGAGCAAGCCCGCTCAACAGCATGTTGTACCGGCGGGCAGGGATTCGGCGGGGGCGGCTACCCTTGAGCGCCTTCACCATGAACTTGAGTGACTCGGGCGTGGTTTCCTTGCCGCCACCCACGATATTCACGAGGCCCGAATCGGCATAGCGCCAGAGTTCCTTTGCGCGGCCCTTCACGGAATCGCTGTCGTGGGGTTTCATGCCCTCGAGCGAAACATTCACCATCACGCTCATGCGCACGGGAGCATTCTCGATTTCTTTCAGGAGGTCATGCAGGTCACACGCTTTCTCTTCCGCCGAAAGCCCGATACTGAATACCGGGAAACTGCTCACGGTATGCTGCAACGCCCTTGCGGTAAGGCCTGCCAGCGTGCCTGCACCCGCTTCGGCAATTTCGCCCGAAACCATCACGGGCACAAGTTCCTGGCGTTCGGAACACACCTTGAATACGGCGTGCAGGGCCGCCTTCACGTTCAACAGATTACGGAACGAATCCAACAGCAGTATGTCCGCATTCCCGTCCAGAAGGCCACGCACAACCTCGCTGTAGGCATCGACCAGTTCACGGAAGCCCACATCCGCGGAATCTTCCGCAGGTCCCATCACGCCCGCGACATACTTGCGTTCGAGCGTCTGGCCCAGCTTGCCTGTTTTGCACTGAAGAATGTCGTCGTTGTATTCGGCAATCGACTCGCAGGCGATGCGCGCCCCCGCAAGAGCAATGTCGTACGCCATGTTCTCGAGCCTGAACTTTCCCTGCACAATCGGGTTTGCGCGCACGGTGTTGGTGCGGATAATGTCGGCACCCGCCTCCAGGTAGGCACGGTGGGCCTTTTTCACGACCTGCGGCGCAGTAACGCAAAGTATATCGTCGTTGCCCTGCAGGTCCACCGCGTGGTCCACGAACATTTCCCCGCGGTAATCTTCTTCACGCAAATCGCACGCATCAAGAACAGGCCTTGCCGGCCCATCCATCACAAGGATGCGCCCGATGCTCGCCCTCGCGAGTTCCTGGTAGGACTTCGAGAGGTTCATGGAACTATCTCCGCGTGTTCGGGACCTCGCCCGGGAGCAACTGCCCCGGGCTCGTGCGCTGGGCATCGCGCCCCTTGAAATTCGGATTGTACTGTTGGACCTTCGCCTTCTTCACCTCGGACTGCACCTCCATCAGGTGACTTTCCCAGTCCTTCATCGCGTCGTCAAGTTCGCCGCGCGCCTGCAGCATGAGTTCGCGCAGTTGCAGCAGTTCTTGCATCTGTTCGCGCTTCATTATCCAGAGTTCCTCTTCCTCGGGCATACGCTCGATATTGAAGAGCAGGTTCAGGTAACGTTCTTCAGCTTCCTTGTACGCCTTGTACGTTTCCTTGTACATCATGTAGCGGTCGTCGACCATCGTCTGCTGGGGCGAAGGGTGCGAGGTACAGCCCGAAAGCACCGCCGCAAAAGCGACAGCAAAAACGGCACAGGCTTTGCGGAAGGGGGTCATCATAGGCTACTCCGCGGTCTGGTTGCGCTTGATGTTGAAGAGGCGTTCGTGCGTGATGTTGCTTTTGAAGGTGGCCGTGTCCTTCGTGACCGGGTGCACCATGTAGTGCGTCCCCACCTTCACTTCACGTTCCTGGCACGGGATGCCCGTCTCGGGGTCGATCATGATTTCGTACTCGGTGTCATATTCCGCCTTGTGGCCGGCAGTGTACGCCATGAACTTTTCGGGCACAATCTTGCTGTTCACGTGCTGCTCCCAGATGTAGTAGGGGAAGCTTTCCGTCTCGTGCAGGTAAATCTTGTAATCCAGGCAACGACGGTGGTCGCGGTTCTCAAAGCCCTTCGTGACCACGGAATCAATCTGGATCAGCGCAAAATTGAGCCTGCCCTGGTCCTTGAGCATCTGCGTGATGTTCGCCTTCACAGGGACAGTCCCCTTGAGCAGGTGGTCCATTTCCCAGCGATGCTTTTCGAGGCGGCGCAGGTGCGGCTTGTAATCCGGGTTCAGGAGCTGCTTGCGCCAGCGTTCGGGCATCGGGATGTGCGCGAGAAGCGTGTCGTAACCGTCATCGAGGCCGGTAATGCTCGTCACTTCGCGGTCCACGGCCGCAAGGTTCACCTCCTTCACGCGCCATGCAAGTTCGGAGGGCATAAAGTTCTTGAGGTAGCCGCGAGAATTGTTCACGCGGTACAGGCGCTGCACCTTCGTGGTATCGCCCGCAGTAGAGTAGTTCAGGTCCACATAGGCGGCAGTAATCGTGCCCATCTGCTCTTCGCCCTTCAGATCAATCGTCGCGAAGTAGCTTTCGGTATAGACTTCCACGTCCACAGGCTGTGCAAGCTTGTAGTTGAGCGTAACCTCAGATTCGCCGCAACCGACAAGGGAAAAAGGCATAACACAAAGAGACAGGAGCCCGCCGAAGCCGGCCAGAAGTTTACTACGAATCATCGAAAATTCCAATTACTGTTTGTTCTTGATAAGCGTGATTTCTTTCACGGCTAGCAGGCGGTCGCCCGTAGTAGCCTCGATAACAATCTGGCCCGGAGCATGGTGGCGAGTCATTTCTGCTGCGGTCATAAGCCCTCCGCGCTTGGAGTGGCCCTGGAGCGTATAAACGCTCACCTTCTCGTTCACCTTGGTTTCGTACTTCCAGATTTCCTTGCCCTTGTTAGCGGCAGTACCCTCGTAGAAGGCTATCTTGATGGTCGGGAAATCGAAGCCCGTACCGTAGCGGAACTGCACGATCATCGGGTTGATAAGTTCAAATTCGCTGGTAGTATCGGCAACCAGCTGCAAAGCCGGATTCCATTCACGACCACACACGATGTGCGGATCTTCGGTGGAGCAGGACGAGAAGAATGCCCCCATGGCAATCACCAAGAAAATAGCGAGTTTTGAAAGTCTGATCATTTTAAGCCTTCCTGGAAAAACACCTGATTAACAAATTAGCAAAATCCCCCCGAATTGCCATATTCGTTGCGTTGTTTTTTACAATATGTGGCGTTTTTGGCCGTTTTAGGCGGTTTCTAGCGGGTCAGAACGAGCATCATTTCGAGGTGGGGAGTCTGCGGGTAGAAGGCAAAAGCCTCCGCACGGCGGATTTTGAAGCCCTTTTCGGCAAGGAGGGCGGTATCGCGGGCAAGCGTCACCGGGTGGCAGGACACGTAAATCAGGCGATTCACTGAGGAATCCGCTATGGCGTCGAGGGCTTCTTTCGGGAGGCCGGTGCGCGGCGGGTCCACGATGAGCGTCGCGGGGATGTTTACCACGTTGCTCGCGAGCCATTCCTCGGCCGGGGCGGAAACATTTTCTATCGCTGCGGCCTGTTTATCGTTTATTGCGCCGCGCGTTTCAGACAAATTAACTTCCGCGTGTTGCAGGCATTTTTCTTCGCGTTCCACGGTCGTCACGCGCTTGAACTTGTCCATAAGCATCGCGGCGAAGAACCCTACCCCGCTAAAGAGGTCGATAAGCCATTCGTCGCTCGCCTCCCCGCTTGCTAGGCCCTCGTCTACGGCATCGCGCACGGACTTCACCAGCGCGGGCAACAGTGCGAGATTGCTCTGGAAGAACACGCCCGCGTCGGCCTCGATTTTCTTTCCGCAGATTTCGGAGACGCTTACCGCATTCTCGCAGAATTCGCGGGCAGGCATTCCCTCGTAATAGTACGAGATTTCACCCGCGCCGTTATCGAAGAGGTTCACTTCCATCTCGCGGCCGGGGCGGAACTCGCCCGCAAAAATCTCGCGGGCACGCCCCTGTAGGAACTCGTTCAATGCGGGCGTCAATACGGGGCAGTTCTTGAACAGCGCCACACTATTGCTTTCCTGCTTGCGAAATCCGAAACGCACAATCGGCTTGTCGCCGGCCTGGTCGCAAACCACGACGACCCGTGCGCGGTTGCGATAACCCCACGCGGGGCCCGTGTGCACAGTAAAGCTTTCGGGCAATTCTATGCGGGCAATGCGCCGGAAATTCTCGCGCTCGACTTGCGCCAGGTATTCCGCCTGCTTTTCGCTGTCCAGGTGCTGCAAGCTGCACCCGCCGCACTTGCCGTACAGCGGGCAGCGCGCCTCTACGCGGTCGGGATTTGCGCCTTCCAGCACTTCCACAACATGCCCGCGGGAAAAATCCTTTTTCGTGAACGTCACCGCCACCTTGCAGAGTTCGCCCGGCAACGCGCCCGCGACAAAGCACACGCGGCCATCAGGCAGGCGCGCCATACCCTCGCCGCCCTGCACCATTTTCTCGATGCGGACTTCTAGCACCTCGCGGGCGGGCGCAGAATATGCGGGGCGTGCAGACGCAGGGCGCTTGTGGCCCGGCCTGCGCGGCTTGCCAGGTTTGTCAAAACGACGGAACATGGGCATAAAGATAGAATTTAAGGAGCAAAAAGTAAAATCAGCGGTGAAATAATATATTTTTCTTCTAAAGGAGGAAATTAAATGAAACCCCACGCACTTCTATTCCCGGTACTCCTGTCTTTTGCGCTCCTCACTGCCTGCGGCGATGACGACTCGTTCATCCCGAAAGTCCCCGAGCTGCCCGGCGAAGTGGCAGACATGGACGAGCTCAAGGAGTTCGAGTGCAACGACGACCTCATGGGCGAAAAGGTCTACGTAAGAGACCTCGAAACGGACTACGAATGCGATGGCGACCACTGGTTCGAAACCATCGATACGGGCAAGTCGAGCTCGTCTTCCAAGAAAACATCTTCGAGCAGCGCAAAGTCCAGCAGTTCTGCAGAATCTTCGCCCAGCGAGAAATCCAGTAGTTCCGCAGAGTCTTCATCCAGTGGAAAGTCGAATTCCAGCGAGACAAGCGTGTCCAGCTCCGCAAAGTCGAGTTCGAGCTACACAACCCCATTGCTCTCTCACTGCGATATAGGTACCGACGAAAACTGCTTTAAGGACGCCCGCGATGGGCAAACATACAGAACGGTCAAAATCGGAAATCAGGTTTGGATGAGGGACAATCTGAACTTCAGAACAGGAAGTAGTTCCTGTTATAACGATGACACCAGCTTCTGCACTAAGTACGGTTTACTCTACACCTGGGCAACAGCCTTAGACAGCGTTGGCGTATTCAGTACAAACAGCAAGGGCTGCGGATATAACGCATTGTCGTGCCGACCAGTTTCTCCGACATACGGAATCTGCCCAGATGGATGGAGAATTCCTTCAACCATCGATTGGAGTATTTTGTTTGGTAAGGTTGGAGGCAAGGATGTTGCCGGCAAAGCCCTCAAATCCGCATCTGATTGGCTAAATGACGGCAACGGGACAGACGAAGCATCGTTCACGGCCTTGCCGGGAGGACGTTTCGAAGAAGGAATATTCTATCTCATAGGTAACGACGCATCTTTTTGGGCCAGCAATCCCAATACTACCACATATGTCAAATTAGTTGATTATGTAGCTATGTCTGACGATCTCGACAAGGCAGCTGATTACCAGACTGAACCATACAACAAGCGTTACATTCGTTGCATCAAGATTGATACTGCTCAAACAGCATCTTCGTCCAGCATCACATCGAAGTCGAGTTCAAGCGAGTATACACCTTACGACCATCAGAGTGATCTTTTTGCAGACAGCCTGAACTCCGGTGCGTACAAGAAATTTACCGACATACGAAACGGAAGGTCGTATTACTATCTCACGATTAACGCAAAAGATGGTGACGAAGATGTTTCGGTAACGGTCATGGCCGAAAACCTGAATATCGGCATCGATGTGCCGGGAACAGAAGACCAGAGCGACGATGAGAATATTGAACGCTACTGCTACAATGACGACACGACCAACTGTGACAAGTACGGCAGCCTTTACCAGTGGGCCGAGATGATGCAATTGCCGAGTCGCTGCAATGTTGACGCTTGCGAAGACCTTATCGAGGAAAATCACCGGGGCATCTGCCCTGAAGGCTGGCACGTGATGACCTATGACGAGTATGTCATTGTATTAACGGCCAATAAGGAAGAAAAAAATATTCGAGCTATATCCTTTGGCGGGGATAATCTAACCGGATACAGCTTAATCGGAGCTGGTCATAACCGGAATCATCAATTCGCTGATTTAGACAACATGACATTCTGGTTTTACCCGGAAAATGGCACTATGTCAGAACCGTCAGCATTTTCAGGCTATCAACTAAAATCTTCCGCCGGAATGGATTTTACAAGCAGTCGCAAATCATATGCCAACTCCGTTCGCTGCGTGAAGGACTAAAAGGGGGGAAATAAAATGAAGCACTCACTCTACACCGCATTTGCATGCGCAGCATTCCTCGCCGCCTGCGGTGACGACGACAGCGATTTTATCGCGCGCCCTGATGGCGCAAAGTCTTCGTCGAGCATGGCAAGGAATTATTCCAGTACAACGGAACCTTACACCATCGTAGACCAATTTAACCCCAAGATTTCGTACGGCGAGATGGTTGATGACCGAGACGGTCAGACATACAGGACCGTAAAAATTGGGGACCAAACCTGGATGGCAGAAAACCTGAACTACCGAGACCTGCGCAAAGTATGGGATTATGATTCAAGCAGCTTCTGTTATAACGATTCAGCCATTTATTGCGAAAGATACGGACGTTTTTACCCATGGAGTACAGCCATGGACAGCATTGGGACTTGGAGTACTAACGGCAAAGGTTGTGGAGGAAACGGATGCACTCCGACTTATCCAGTACGAGGCATTTGTCCAAGTGGCTGGCACCTGCCAGACTCGACAGAATGGAGAATCTTGATTAACTCAGCGGGTGGAGACTCAATCGCAGGCGAACATTTAAAATCCAGAAGCCCAGATTGGGAAACTCAAGTCAATTATGATGACAAAAAAAGATATGGAGGAAAAGACACTTACGGATTTTCCGCACTTGCTTCTGGCACATATTGGGACATCCGTGTAGGTGTTGCATGCATTCCACGCCTTTCAACGGAAATATGGACATCAACATCTTACTATTCGACAGACGCATACGCCATACATTTGGATATATTCAACAACAACGCGTGGTATTATACCCCCAAAAAAAGATCAAGTAATCCTGTCCGCTGCGTGAAGGACTAGCGCTTTTAGCCCGCGACAGCAACACTTTGTCGGCAAAACATGCCCGCTATCCGCTTAATGGTCAAAAGCGGGCTTTTTTGGGTGTATTTTTCTATATTTCGCCCGAAATTGTACCATGACGACTATTCTCTTGCCAGATACGCTTACGGCGGCGAACAGCAAAGACTTGCTGAGGAATTGCAAAAGGCAACTCCGTAGCGGTGCGCTGTGCCTTGACGGGAGCAACCTTGCAAGCATGGACTATAGTGGCGACGCGTTCTTCGCGCTACTCGCCGAACTTTCCGAAAAGACGGGCAACACGCTTACCCTCGCCCACTTCAACGCCGACATCAAGGCGCACCTTTCGGCACTCCGCAAGATGGAACCGCCCGCAAGGCCGGCGAAGGGTACGAACAACGTTCTCGAGATGCTCGGCGGCATCGGTTTTTCTGTAATCAAGGAAACCTTCGAAGTTCTGACGCTCCTGTTCATGTCCATCTACTGGACCATCTTCGGGCCGTTCGACAAGGGCAAGATCCATTTTGGCGGTGTCGCCAAGCAGATGTTCAAGCTCGGGAGCGAAGCCATGGGAATATGCTTCCTGATGGTCGCCCTCATCTGCCTTACGATGGCGCTCCAGAGTTCCATCATGCTGAACGCGGTGGGCGGCGGCTCCTACCTCGCCTCGGGTCTCGGCTTCCTCATCTTCGCAGAAATCGGCCCGCTCCTCACGACCATCATCCTCGCGGGCCGCTCCGGCAGTGCCGTCGCCGCCGAAATCGCGAACATGAGCGTGTGCGAAGAAGTCAAGGCAATCAAGTCGATGGCTATCCCGCCGGTGCAGTACCTGGTGGTGCCGCGCTTTATCGCCATGAGCATCGCGACCCCCATTCTCTCGTTCTGCGCCTCCATTTTCGGGTGCTTCTCGGGGTTCCTCATCGCCTACTTCTTCTGCGACATTTCTTTTTCCAACTACATGATGGGCATCCGCGACGGCATTGCGCCCATCACGTTCTTAAAGAGCAGCATCAAGGCGCTCGTCTTCGGTTGGATCGTCACGCTCATCGCCTGCAACAAGGGCCTGAACGCGCACGGCGGCGCAGAAGCCGTGGGCAAGGCAACCACATCAAGCGTGGTCGCCGCAATTTGCTGCATCGTGCTCGCCGACACCCTCTTCGCCTTCATATTCTACTAGGGAGCAGCAATGGAAGAAATCCTGAAAGTAGACCACCTGAAGGCAAGTTACGGGCGTGAGTCCATTCTGAAGGATATTTCCTTCGGGGTGAAGCGCGGTGAAATCCGCATGGTGCTCGGGAGTTCGGGCTGCGGTAAGTCAACACTCCTGAACAACATCCTGAAGTTCATCAAGTCCGACGCGGGCACTATCACCTACTTCGGCAAGACCTTCGGTGCAAAGGAAGGCCTCGACAGCGAGACCCGCATGCGTACGGGCGTGCTCTTCCAGAGCGGGGCCCTCATTGCGGACTTGACCATCGCCGAGAATGCGATGTTGCCGCTCAAACGCAGCATGCCCTACATGCCCAAGAGCCAGATGGAGGCGATTGTTGCCGACCGCCTGGAGAAGGTGCACCTGCTACACGCCTTCCACAAGTACCCGGGCGAAATTTCGGGCGGCATGAAAAAGCGCGCAGCCCTCGCCCGCGCCATCGCGCTCAAGCCGGAACTGCTCTTTTGCGACGAACCTTCCACGGGCCTCGACCCGGTAACGGCCCGCTCCCTCGACGAACTTTTGCTCGAACTGCGCGACACGCTCAAGGTATCGATGGTCATCGTGAGCCACGAACTCGAGAGCATCAAGATTATCTGCGACCGTTTTGTGTACCTCAAGGACGGCTACGTGCTCAAGGACGCTACGCTGCAAGAAGGCATGGAATCCGACGACCCCACGTTACGTCACTTTTTCAACCGGCAGTGCCCCAAGGAAGAATACTCCGAGGGACTCTACCACTTTAATTTTATAGATTGATTCGGAGAAACGATGGAAACCACCCGATCCGAAAGAATTAAACTTGGCGCGTTCATGCTGCTGTGCGGAATACTCATCTGCGTATTCCTTGGCTACGTGCTCAAGCGCTACCTGAGCGAACAGTACGACAACTACTACACCATCTTCGACACCTCGGTGAACGGGCTCTTTGTAGACGCGAAGGTCAAGCTGAACGGTATCGATGTCGGTAGCGTCACGCGCATCACCATCAACGAAGAAAACCTGAACGAGGTCGTAGTCGCCTTCAAGGTGACGCACGGCACGCCTATCAAGATTGGTACCCGCGCAGGCATGACGGCGGGCATGAACCTCACCGGCGAAAAGCAGGTGGTGCTCTCGGGCGGCTCGTTCTCGGAACCGAATGTGCCCGAAGGAGGGCTCGTGCCGGCGGAAGTCTCGCACTTCGACCACATCACGAGCCAGGCGGGCGATATTGTCGCGCACGTGGATTCCGTGCTCGTGAACGTGAACGCGCTGCTCTCGGCCGAAAATGCGGAGAACCTGAGCAAGGCCATCAAGAATTTCGAGGAAGTGACGCAGAACCTGAAGCGCATCACGCAGGGGCTCGCGAAGCCCATCGAGAACATTTCCAAGTCCGCCGAATCGATGCACCGCGTGATGGGCGAAATCGAAGAAGCAAAGATTGCCGCAAAGGCGGGCGAAGACCTCGACATACTGAAGCAGAAACTCGACGCGCTTGACACGAAGGCGATGAACGAGAATTTGACGAAGGCGATGGAATCCATCAGCCAGCTCTCGAAGCGGCTCGACGGCATGGTCTACAAGAACCAGGACCAGGTGGGTGAAGCCATCGTGGAACTGAACGCCGTGCTCGAGAACCTCGAAGAGTTCAGCCAGAAAATCAAGAACAACCCCTCCGCGCTCATCCGCGAGCCCGCGAAGACCCGCCGCAAATAAGAGGTAGAATATGAATAAAGTTTTTAAGATTCCCGCCTGCGCGGGAATGACGAAGAAGGCCGCGGGAATGACGAGAGCCGCGAAAGTGTTGTTTGTCGCAATTGTCGCGCTTGCCGCCATGACGCTTACCGCATGCTTCGGCGGGAGCACGAGCGAACCCACCCGCTACTTCACGCTCGCCGTCGAAAACATCGACATGCCAAATGCAGGTGAAGTAAACGGCCGCCTGCAGGTGCGCAAGTTCACCATCGACCAGGCCTACCAGAGGAACAACATCGTCTACCGCGAATCCGCTTACGACTTCATGTTCTACGACCTGGACCTGTGGGCATCTCGCCCCGAGCAGATGGTGGCGCAGGTCGCCGCAGAATACATCGTGAGGAGCGGGCTTTTCGCATCGGTGGATACCCGCGCCTCGGGCAAACCCGATTTTGAACTCCTGGGCCACATCGACGCCATTGAGGAAATCGACGAAGGCTCCTCGCAGTACGCACGCCTTTCCCTCAAGCTTACGCTCCAGAAACCCGACAGCGACGCCCCCCTCTGGGAGAAGCGTTTTGACGAAAGGCAATCCGTGAGCAGTCGCGAGCCCCGCCTTGTGGCAGAGGCCATCTCGAAGCTCCTCGGCAAGTACATGGAAGAAGCCCTCGGGGCCATCGCCGGCGCAGGCAAGTAAATCTGGCACGAGAATGCCCGCCGGCGGCCATTTTCGGGCATTTCACACTATTTTAGCGTATAAAAACGCACATCGGATGTAAAAAAAAGTGAAGGTTTAATCCCTTTGCTTTTTTTGATTTTAAATTTACTACGGGTTTGGTTGTATACTCAAAATACGGTATGGTGTACAAGATGTTTGACAATTCCATCTCTCGCAAGTTTTTCCCCGCGACGCTCGCCTTTGGGCTGAGCCTCTCATTCCAGGCATGTTCTGACGACCCTTCCTCGCCCAAAGGCGAAGACGAGTCCATACCCGTCCCGAAAGAGGAACTGCATACCTCCGAAGCACCGACGCTCAGGCTTACCGAAGTTTCTTCGCTCAACCTCTCGTGGCTCGATCACGAGGGCGATGACCCCGCGTGGGTAGAAATTTTCAACTCGGGCGACAAGGACGTGAACCTCAAAGGCTACTCGCTGGTCGAGAACCTCACGAACCCGCAAAAATGGGTGTTCCGCGGCGAGACCATCCCCGCGGGCGCATACCGCACCGTATTCCTCGACAAGAAGGACATCTCCACCATCGAGGGCATGGTGGACGGCGTCGATGACGAAGGCCACGTGCTGCACGCCCGCACGCACACCAACTGGAAGCTCGACAAGAAGGGCGGCACGCTCTACATCATCGACAACCACAACGCCATTCACGACAGCCTCACCTACCCCGCACTCCCCGCCGGCATCAGCTACGGCAAGGTTTCGGACGGAAGCCTCAAGTATTTTGCCGTCGCGACTCCCGAAGCCCTCAACGACGATGCGGGTGCATACGCGACACTCGCCCCCACGTTTGACTTCGGCACCAAGAGCGCGGGCTTTTACGCAAGCGAAATCACGCTCGACCCGCCCGCCGTACCGGAAGGCACCACCGTCCGCTGCACGCAGAACGGCTCCAAGCCCACCGAAGCCTCGCCCGAATTCACTGCACCGATTACCATTTCAAAAAACACGGTCTTCCGCTGTGCCGCGTTCCAGCCCGGAGCGCTCACGACCGACGTGATTACCAAGACGTTCTTCATCGGCGAAACGGCCCGCATGCCGGTCGTCGCGGTCAGCGTCGATTCCGCGTTCTTCAAGGAAAGCTACATCAAGACCAACGCCGAAACTCCGAAAAGCGCACCCGCGGGTCTCTTCGAAGAAAAGGAATTCCCCGTGCACGTGGAATACTTCCCCGACGGTAGCAAGTCCACTGCACCCGCATGGGAAGTCGACGCAGGCATTTCAATTATGGGCGGCTACAGCAGGCTCAAGGACAAGAAGTCCGTCGCAATTGTGATGCGCGAGCAGTACCAGGACGGGAAAATCGACTACCCGCTGTTCGAGACCCGCAAGGACATCAACAGCAAGTTCCGCGGGTTCAACCTGCGCAACAACGGCAACCGATTCGTGAGCGACTACATCGGCGATGCAATGGGCGGCGCAATTCTCGAAGGGAGTGGCGTCGACTACCAGCGTAGCCGCCAGGTGGTGGTGTTCTACAACGGAAAGTACTACGGCATCCACGACATGCGCGAGCGTTTCAACAAGCATTACGTAGAAACTAACTACGGAATCGACGCGAACTCGGTCACGATGGTAAAGCACCTCGGCCACGACGTCACCGCAAGCAACGGATCTGTCGACGAATACAAGACTCTCCTGAGTTTCGTGGCGCAGAACGACTTCAGCGGCGAAGGCAACAAGAACTACGAAATGGTAAAGACCCTCATGGACGTGGGCAACTTCGCCGACTACATGGCGGCAGAAATCTACATCCACAACGGCGACTGGCCGAACAACAACGTGCGCGCCTGGAAGAGCCCCGAACAACCGTGGAAATTCATGGTGTACGACCTCGACCACGGATTTGATTGGATGTGGGGCGTGAACGGCGGCGAATTCAGCCAGAGCACCGACATTTTCCCGTGGATAAAGAAGGGCGGCGGAAACAAGCCCTGCAAGGACGAAGGCTGTTTCGCGAATCTTTACATACAACTTATCAAGAACCCGGAGTTCCAGCGCGTGTTCCTGAACAGGTCCGCCATGATGCTGCAAAACAACCTGAACGGGGCCAACGTGACCCGCGTGGTTGACGCGATGACAGCGACCATCGACACGGCCGAAATAAACCGCGACCTGAAAAAGTTCAAGCAGGACGAAATGTACTACAAGAACTCCTGCGGCAAGGGCTTCAGCAAGACGGGCAGTTGCCTCAAGGAATGGTCCGAAGAGCGCGACGCAAGCGTTGTGCAGGACTACTACTTCGAATTCGGTATGACGAGCATGGTGACCATGAACCTGAACGTCACCGGAAACGGCTACATCGCCGTGGAAGGCAGGCCCGCCCCCACGCCGGCTTATGCGGGCAAGTTCTTCGCGGGCATCGGGATGATCATCACCGCAGTCCCGGTCAGCGGCTCCGTATTTACCGGATGGAGCGATGGCGAGACCGCAAACCCGAGATTCGTCGTGAACGAAGAAGGCGCGAGCTACACCGCCGTGTTTAAGTAGTAACCCTTTCAAAAGAACGCTATGGCGACCCTCAGGCCGCCATTTTTTATAAAAAAGATTGACTATCCAGGCAGTCTTTTCTACATTTATGCATAAAATTGAATAAATGCATAAGGGAAGAAGATGACGCTACGCGAAGCTTTTGAAAGCAAGATGATGCTGTTGGATGGCGGAATGGGTTCCGTTATCCAGACTTACGGCATCAAGGGCGCGAACAACGACATGCTCTCCATCGAGAAGCCGGAAATCATCCTCGATATCCAGCGCCGCTACGTGGATGCGGGCGTAGACTGCCTGACCACGAATACGTTCTCGAGCCAACGCGTAAGCCAGCACGAATACCACCAGGAACACCGCATTGCCGAGATGAACCGCGCCGCCGTGAAGATCGCGAAGCAGGCTGCGGCAGAGGCCATGGAAAAATACGGCCGCCAGGTGTATATTCTGGGCGACGTGGGCCCCACGAGCAAGATGCTCTCCATGAGCGAAGACGTGAACGACCCCGCCAGCCGTAGCATTACCTTTGACGAACTCGAAGACGCCTACTTGGAACAGATTCAGGTGCTGGTGGAAGAAGGCGTCGACGCCATCCTGATTGAAACGATTTTTGATACGCTGAACGCGAAGGCCGCTGCCAGTGCATTTACTAAAGTCATGGAAAAGCGCGCTGCCGCCACCGGGAAAGCCGCCGACCTCAAGCCCGTTGAGGTAATGTTCTCCATGACAGTGAGCGACGCCTCGGGCCGTACGCTTTCGGGCCAGACGGTGGAAGCGTTCGCCGTGAGCGTGATGCACATGCACCCGCTTTCTATTGGTTTGAACTGCGGTCTCGGTGCCGACGGTATGGTGCCGTACCTGCGCCGCATGGGCAAGGTCGCTCCCTGCTACATTAGCTGTCACCCGAATGCGGGTCTCCCGAACCAGTTCGGCGGTTACGACGACACGCCCGAAGACATGGTGCGACTCATGGGCGTTTACCTGGACGACAAACTCGTGAACATGATTGGCGGTTGCTGCGGAACCACACCGGAACACATCGCCGCCATGCGCAAGATGCTCGATGCCCTGCCGGCCGATTACGAACGCCGCAAGCCCGCACCCAAGTATGCCACGAGCCCGTTACTCCGCCTCGCCGGCTTGGAGCCGCTGTTCAAGGAACAGGTGCGCCCCAGCGACGGTGCTGACAGCTGCAATGCCGAAGATTTTGTGAAGGTGGGCGAACGCTGCAACGTGGCTGGCTCCAAGAAGTTCCTGCGACTGATTAACGAGAAGAATTACGACGAAGCTCTTGACATTGCCCGCAAGCAAGTGGAAGACGGTGCCGACGTGATCGACGTGAACATGGACGATGGCTTGCTCGACGCCACCGCCGAAATGCAGACCTTCCTGAACCTGATTGCCTCGGACCCGGCCGTGAGCCGTGTGCCCATCATGGTGGATTCTTCCCGTTTCGAAGTCATCGAGGCGGGCCTCAAGTGCATCCAGGGCAAGAGCATCGTGAACTCCATCTCCCTCAAGATGGGCGAACAGGCGTTTATCGAGCATGCGCTCACCATCAAGCGCCTGGGTGCCGCCGTCATCGTGATGCTCTTCGACGAAGAAGGCCAGGCCACCAACTACGAGCGTCGCGTGAATATTGCCGCCCGCGCCTACGACATCCTGGTGAAGCAACTGGATTTCGCGCCATCGGACATCATCTTTGACCCGAACGTGCTGACGGTCGCAACCGGCATGGCAGAACACAACGCCTACGCCATAGACTTTATCCGCGCGGTCCGCTGGATTATGGACAACCTGCCCGGCGTGCGCATCTCGGGCGGTCTTTCGAATCTTTCCTTCGCCTTCCGCGGCAACAACTACCTGCGCGAAGCGATGCACACGACCTTCCTGCATTACGCGATCCCGAACGGCATGGGCATGGCCATCATGAACCCGAGCGCGATTATCGAATACAAGACGATTCCGCTGGAACTCCGCATGGCCATTACCGAAGTGCTGTTGAACACGGAACCGGATGCGAGCGAAGCGCTGATTGAAATTGCAAGCCGCATGACCGCGGCCGCCGCTGCCGCCAAGGAAGCGGGCACCAAGTACGACCCGAAGGCGATTTTCGCCATGAGCACAGGCGCGGGTTCCGCGACCAGCGATGCCGGCAACGCATCCGACTCCGCGCAGGCAAAAACCACGCCCGAAGAACGTTTGCAAGAAGCTCTCCTCAAGGGAACTTCTACAACACTCCAGCCCGACCTGATGGAACTCATCAACCGCGGCGATAGCCCGGTGGGAATCATCTCCGGCCCGCTTATGGACGGCATGAACGAAGTCGGTCGCCGCTTCGGTGAAGGCAAGATGTTCTTGCCGCAGGTGGTGAAGACTGCACGCACCATGAAGAAGGCGGTGGAAATCTTGCAGCCCTACATCGAGGCAGGCAAGGACGCCAACGCATCGAGCCGCGGGAAAATCGTCATCGCAACCGTCAAAGGCGACGTGCACGATATCGGCAAGAACATCGTCTCCGTGATTATGGCCTGTAACGGCTACGAAATGGTGGACCTCGGCGTGATGGTTCCCGAAGACGTCATCGTGAAGGCAGTCATCGAGAACAAGGCCGACATCTTGAGCCTCTCCGGACTGATTACGCCCTCGCTCGAAGAAATGTGCACCGTGGCAAAGGCCATGCAGGCTGCGGGCCAGCGCATCCCGATTATCGTCGGCGGCGCAACGACCTCGCCCACGCACACGGCCGTAAAGATTGCCCCGTGCTACGAAGGCCCCGTATTCCACGTGCGCGACGCCGCCAGTAACCCGGGCCTCGTGCAAAAGCTCTTGGACCCCGCGACCAGCGAGCAGACCATTCAGGAAAACCGCGAAGAACAGCAGCGCATTCGCGACAAGCAAAACGGCATCCAGACCGAAGCCGCAAGCGCCATGGCCGCAGCAGAGAAGACTCCGCTCGAACGCCGCTACCTTTGCGACTGGAGCAAGTACCAGCCCGTGGAGCCTCCGTTCATGGGCGAAAGCAAGCTCCCGCCGATTCCGCTTGAAAAAGTCATCCCGCTTATCAGCTGGGAATACTTCTTCTTCACTTGGAAAATCAAGCCCGACCAGGAAGAAGCAAAGAAACTCAAGGCCGACGCCGAAGCACTCATCAAGAGTCTCACAAAGCCCGAGTATGCGCTGCGTGCCGTGCAGGCGTTCTACCCTGCAGCCGGTACAGAAAATTCCATCAAGTTCAACACGGGCCGTACCGGCACCGACTCCGACTTTGTCGAAGTCGCCACGGCACGCCAGCAGAACCCGGAAGGTACCTGCCTCGCCCTCTGTGACTACGTTGCACCCGCAAACGCGAACACCGCAAGCATCTTCGCCGCTCCCGCCGGTAAGGACGCTTTCCGCGACATCGTGGGTGCCTTCGCCGTCACCGTGAGCGACGCCTTCGTCAAACGCCTCGAAAAGCTGAAGGCCGAACAGGGCGGCAGCGACTACGACGTTCTCCTGATGCAGACCGTCGCCGACCGCCTCGCCGAAGCGGGCGCCGAATACCTGAGCCAGGAACTCGCCCACACCAAGGGCTGGAAGGGAATCCGCCCGGCCGTCGGCTACCCCGTGCTCCCGAACATCAAGGAAATCTTCAACGTCGCGAAGCTCATCGACTTTGGCAGCGTGGGCATCAGCCTCACCGAGAACGGCGCCATGTACCCGCAGGCCTCCGTGAGCGGCCTCTACATCAGCCACCCCGAAATCGACTACTTCCACGTGAAGGTGTAAATCGCCCGTTTCGCAAAAACGCCCTATTGACTTCGCACTGTTTTTTGATTAAATTAACAGCAGATTGCGAGGTACATTATGAAAGACAGACAAGATCTTCCCGAACTAGCCAAGGCGTACCTTTTTGCTATAAAGATTACATTTGACAACATTCTCCCCGACAAGGCAGAGGAATTTAACGAGCTCGCGAACAACCTTTCGGCACGCTGCCGCAAGGTCAAGTTTCTCAAGGAAAACACGAGCGACGTCTACACCATCGTGGAAATTTCTTTCGACGAGTTCGAGGACTTCCTCGTCACGACCTGCATCAAGAACGAATACCTGAAAAGCTTCCGCATGACAATCGACCACTACTCGTCGAACATGAAGCTCGTCTACAGCGAGAAATTCTTTGACTGCAAGGCCGTCTACGTCGAGGAATTCGCCTACGACAAGTTCGACACCAACCAGGAACGCCTAGTCAAGACCATCGGCGTCAAGTGCAAGCGCGGACATTAAAAGATTATCTTTTTATAGTAGGTACACACGAAAGTAGTTTTTTCGTGTATTCGTGCTGAGGGTCCGTAAGCACGGAGTCTGCGGGCCCGCGCTCCACCACCTTGCCGAAGTACATGACAAGCACGTCATCGGAAATCGCGCGCACCACCTGCATGTCGTGGCTAATGAAAAGAATGCTCAGCCCGAGATCGCGCCTCAGGTCGTCGAGCAAGTGTAGAATCTGCGCCTGCACCGACACGTCCAACGCGCTCGTAACCTCGTCGCAAAGCAGGACCTTCGGTTCGACCATCAGGCTACGCGCAATGCAAAGCCTCTGCCGCTGGCCTCCCGAAAACTCGTGCGGGAACTTCTCCATCGCGCCGTGCGGAATGGACACGCGTTCCAACAACTCGACTGCACGCTGCCGCGCCTTCTCGAAAGCAACCTTGCGGGCCACCAGCGGGGCTGTCAGGATTTCCTCTACCGTCTGTCGCGGGTTCAGGCTGCTGAACGGGTCCTGGAACACCATCTGCACCACGTCGCACACGCGCGCAGGCTTCTCGCCCCCCTCGGGAGCAATCTTCCCGCACTGCACGCCCCTCCCGAAAATTTTCACGCTGCCCGACGCAAGCGGCACGAGCCCCACCAGGGACTTCACGAGGGTGGACTTCCCGCAGCCCGATTCGCCCACCACGCTCAGGGTCTTGCCCTGTTCCAGCGTGAACGAGACGCCATCGACCGCGGTGAAGTAGTCCTTCACCTTTCCGAACACGCCACCCCGCACCGGGAACCGGACCGTAAGCCCGCTCGCCTCGATGGCGGGTACACCCGCGGGAGCCGCCTGCTGGTTAGGCATCGGCCTCCCCGTCCAGGCTTTCCAGGGCTTCCTGGACATTCTTCTCCGTCTCGAGGAGAATCTGGCGGCACTTCTTCAGCAGGGCCGTCGCCTCCTGGACACTCCCCGCCAGCTCGTCAATCTCCATCTCGGAATTGTCGATACGCGTAAGGATGGCCTCCAGGCGCTCCATCGAGTTCTTGTACTCTAGATTTTCTTTGCTCATGTGTGGGAATATAGTTATTTGTACAAAACATTCGTCCGCTTTTAATTACATTTACCCCCAGTGGAGAAAAAAGAGACTCACAGCCTGCGGATGACACCCGCGGGTATGCGCAAGGGTTTCCGCATCGCGTGCGGGGCGGTTTTTGTGGTCGTTGCGCTCGCGCTCTCCGGCTGTCTCGACATTCCCGACGCGCCTAACGAGAGCCAGTACGTGGAACGCGTCGACGTGTTCCTGTTCCAGGACGGCACCCCGGATTCCACGCTCCTCAAGATTCGCCCGAACGACTCGGCCGTCATCAAGGCTTCCGTCTATCCGAGGCAGTTCAAGAACAACCTCACGTTCCGCTGGCTTTTCTGCATCGGGGATTCCACAGCCGTCATCGGCGACAGCCTCACGTACACAATCCCGAGTTCGCCCAAGATACACGACATCCCGAACGCGCTTGAGGTCGCGGACGGGGTCGGGAACACCATCCGCAAGGATTTCAAGGTCAGCGTGAACATGGCTCCCGCGCTCCATTCCACCACCATCCCCGCCAACGGAGCAACGCTCTACGGCAACAAGCACACGTCCATCCTGTTCAAGTGGAAATCCTACGACTTCGATTCCTTCGACGAGAACAGGCTCGAGCACACGCTCGTCATCGACGGTGTGGAGTACCCCGTAGGCCGTCTCGAAGAGATTATGCAGTCCGGATTCGGCGAAGGCGAGCACACGTTCCAGATTATGGTGAAGGATTCCTTCGGCGATGCGGATACGCTCCCGGTCTACAGGTTCTACATGCTCGACACGCTCGGGGGCAGCCTATGATGCTCGCCCTCCGTACGATTTTCGCGTTCACGCTCGCGCTCGCACTCGCGGGCCAGTTCTCGGCATGCAGCAACGGCGAGGACTACCTCTACGACGAGGAACAGTCCACGTTTATCGAGGTTTCCGCCGAGATGGCGTCTTCGTTCGATTCCAGCAGCACGCGGGCGAAGTCCGACACGCTCACTCCCGCCGACACGCTCATTTTCATCGCGAACATTCTCCCCTCCAAGTCCATCAAGATAAAGCGCTACCTTTGGACTATGGACGGCGAACCCCTCTCGTACGATTTCAGTTTCCGCAAGAGCATCGAGGAACCGGGCCTGCACAAGATTGCGTTCTTCCTCGAGACCTACCTGGGCGACACGCTCTCGGACACGCTCTCCCTGCTCATTTCGAACCTCCCGGTACTCGACGAGAACAAGTTCATCCCCGCGCGGCACTCGCAGGGGCTCCCGACATCGGGCGGGGTCTCGTTCGCGTGGGATGCCTACGACCCGGATTCCATCGCGGCCCTCTACTACCACTTTACCATCGAGGGCATTGTCGATACCGTAGTTCCGGAGCAGGGCTTTACCTACTGGGGCGACCTCCCGCCGCTCGAACACCTGCGGTGGAGCGTGCAGGCGATAAACGAGTTCGGGTTTGCTTCGCGCGAAAAAATCCACGGGGATTTCTTTACCCGCGGTGGCATCGGCGAGGCGGGCCTTACGGGCGCGGTCACCACGAGTGCCGCGACAAGCGGCTCGGGTCAATTCGATTTCGGTGTGAACGTCACCGTACGCGACACCTTCGAGCGGGTTGTCCTCACGAAAGACTTCCCGAGCAACAACCTTACCACGGGGCCATTCGCCGTATCGCCCTTAAGTGCGGGCAGATACAGCATCGAGGTTTCCATTCCCGAATATCCCAACTTTGCCGGCGATACGTTCGACGTTACGCTCCAGGCGGGCGAAGTGCTTGACCTGGACACGATTACCCTGCGCGATACCGTGCGCCCGCACATTGCCGTGCTTGCCGCGGGCTCAGCATTCACGAAAATCGACACGCTCGACTACAGCGACACGCTCAAGTTCCTCGTGCTGGATTTCGGTACGCCCTCCTCGCAGGTGACCGTTTCCGCGTTCCTGGAATCCACTCTCCTTACCGAGACAGCGGTTTCGGGCGACACGTTCACGGTAATCCTCCCCTCGTCCGCACGCACATGGAACAGGCGCCTGCTCGATATTGTCGCCATCGACGCGAGCAAGAACAAGACCGTGCGCAACTACGTCATCGAGGGGGCCGATTCCTGGTTCAGGTCGAACCCCAACCCCACCCTAATCACGAGCGATTCCGTCCGCCTCTACATCCTGGACAACAACCGCTACGGATTCAAGCCCGACACGTTCTACTTCCACTTCGGCAACCGCAAAATCGCGCAGTACGCCAACGACGTTCCGCTCTACTCGCAGACGTTCCTGAAAATTGAATTCAACGAGGGCGAAAACACAATCATGAGCGGGATCCGCTACACGAACGGGATTACGCAGTGGAAGCGCTGGACGCTCATCCGGAACAACTCTACGGGAGGCTCGCCATGAAACGCCTAGCCTCCGTGATTTCCATGCTCGCAACCGCGGTCGCATTCTTTGCCTGCGGAGATTCGCACCTGGTCGAAGACAGCGACCAGCCTACACTCGACCAGCACATCTTTGTGCTGCCCGACCGCTTTGCTGGGCAACCCTACAACTTCGGCTCGCCCGCAACGAACGTCTATCTCGACACGAACCAGTCCGTGAAATTCTGGGCGACATACAGCCTGGACGGGCAGTTTATTTCCACGGATGCCGGCGAGGAACTCTACCTGAACCACAACTGGATTATCGACGGAGAGAACTACAACATCTCGCCCCTGCGCCACAAGTTCTCGACACCCGGATTAAAGCGCGGAATACTCGAGACGGTAGACCTGCTGAACGACACGCTACGCGATACGGTGAACATCTACGTGAACACCCCCGTCTCTGTCGACATCATCGCCCCGATCAACGGTTTCAACCGCGTGTATCCCGGCCCGAACAGCAGCGTGGAACTCCGCTGGACCCTTGCAGGCGCCGACCCCTGGGAAAAATCCACGTGCTATGTGCACGCGGCTTACGACAGGGAAAACGTGTGGCGTAACGCCATCGGCAAGGTAGACTGCAACGAAGGCGCCACTCTCAACGGCACGTTCCTGGGCGATTCCCTCACGAGCTACATCATGGCCCACCCCGAGCGCGACACGTCCGTTTCCATATACTGGGGCGTAAAGGCAATCCTTTCTACCGATGACGGCTTCGAGGAACGCGACTCCACCGACATCTTCTATTTCTCCACGATGTTCATGCATACCGATTCTGCGGTCATCAGCATCCCTGTCGTGTACGACAATCTGCGCAACATGTCGATACACACGAGGCTCCTTGTAACAAGCAGTACCGGCGACACGCTCGCCCAGCTCAATTCGAAGACCAACCCGACGACTTTCACCACGAAGGTCGCGGCACAGACCGGTATCCGCATCCATGTCGACGACGGCAACAGGAAGGAATTCCTGTCCGACGACGTTATCGTGAACACGTCCGCCGGCGCATTGACCATCGTGGATACAATCCACATGCAGGACCATGTGCAGCCGCAGGTGGCCCCGCTCAGCAACGCCATTGGCTTCAACGACAGCATTGCCTTCTACGTTCTCGATGACGGCACGGGAATTAACCCCAACCGCATCCACGTTTCCGTAGATTCCGATTCCGTCGAATTCAATTACGACGAGCCGTTCATCAAGTTCAGAAGCAGGTGCTTTGTCGGGTGTACCATCCGGATTTCTGTCGAGGACAACGCCCGCAACATGAACCCCAAGGTGTTCTGGGAAACCAGGGCAAAGCAGGGATTCCTCGACACGCTCTATATAGACGGTCCATTCACCGAACTTTCGGGGGAAAGATGATTTCGAAGTTTCCCCTGATATTCGCGCTCGCTCTCGCCTCCCTCGCCCTTGCACAGGAGGCGCACAGGTATCTGCACATCTCGACGAACCCCTCGTACGCAGATGCCTATGTGAATTCCACCCGCAAGAACTTTGCCGCGAATCCGGACATAAGCCTCCCCGGCTACATCGAGGTTCCCGCTGGCGAGGGCAACGTGCTCGTGACCATATTCAAGCCGGGCTACAGGGACACGACCATCAACGTGACTGTTTCTGACAAGGATACATCGTACCTCATCGTTTCGCTTTCGCCCAGTTACGACGACGTGTATCTTGAACGCCAGCAGAAGGCGCTTTCGCACCGTACGCGCAGGAACATAGGCTTCAAGCTCGCCATCGCATCGGCGGCCCCGCTTGTCGCAAGCGGAATCGCGGCGCTCGTGACCGAATACAACATCGGCAAGGCGAACGACAAGAAAGACCTTATCGAGAAGAGCGTCATACGGGAAGGCGACGAATATGCGCGCAACCTGGAGCGCTACGGGGAATACCGGGATGATGCGGAATCGGCAAAAAAAGTCACCGTAGGGACATTCATTGCGGGGGTAGCACTCCTCGGATTCGGCTTGATACTTTCGTTTTAGCGGGTAAACCATGAGCAGCACCATGAAAAAGATTTTCCTCCTTCTAGCGGCAAGTTTCTTATCGCACGCATTTGCGGAAGACCCGCAGGGCATGCAAGTTATGGTCGAACTTGTCTCGGGCACAAAACAGAAGGCGCAGTTCCTCGGCATCGCAAACGATACCGTGAGCCTCGGGGGCTATATCAAGAACGAATTCACCGTGCTGAAGTTCCCGAAGAGCCAGTTCAAGAGCATTCTCGATTCCCTCGGGAACAACATCCTTGCGGCCCCAAGCGCACCCGCCCAGGCAGATCCCGCGCAGGAATACGAGCCGGTAGACCCGAACGCCCCCGGATTTGTAAATGAGGAGGCCGCCGCAGGCGACACCGCAGGCGATACGCCCGAAGGTGACACCGCCGGGCTCGACACGGGTAGCGAACGGCCCGCAGGCACAAACCCCGAGCCGGCCGCAGGCGACTACATTCCAGACAAACTATTCGCCGGGTTCGAAACCGACGGCGTAGATTCCGGCAAAGCGAGCCTCCTTACGGCAGTGACCTTCGAGATAATGCGCGAACTCGACCCGCGGTTCGGAATGCGCGGGTTCAGCGCCACCCCGCAATGCAACGACCGCGCCTGCGTGCAGGATTACTGGAAGACATACGGCGTGAAGGATATCTACTTCGGGAAGATTTCGAGAGCATCGCACCCGGATTCCGCGAACGTGGAAATCACGCGGGTGCTTTACGAGGAGGAACTCCCCACCATTTCGAAAGAGCAGGTGACGCTCTCGCTCGACTCGCTCCTGCAGGATGCCGTCAAGGATGGGGCCCTCGTGAACCTCGTCAAGAAGGCGGCCGGGTTCCCCATACCCTCGAAGCGCAAGCGCAGCTACATCCACGTGGAAACCGACCCGGAATCCGCCACCATCTCGCGCCCCGAAAAGGATGCGATATGCAAGTCTCCCTGTACCTTCGCCGTTACGGATACGGGCAAGATTGAGATAAACGCGTACTGGAACGTGGATAAGCACCTGTGGGGCGCACAGACCTTCGTGCGCCCGCTCCCCGGCGATACGGTGAAGGTCTCGCTCAAGCTGAAGCGGGTGATTCCCGAAATAAAAATCGTGTCGAACCCGGTCGGCGCAGAGATTTTCCCGGGCCAGGAAGAAATTACCCGCAACAGCAAGTCCATCGGCTCGACTCCAAAGATTGTCTCGCTCACCAATCCGGGCATGACCCACCTGCGCCTCCGCCGGGAAGGCTACCGCGATACGCTCGTGAGTTTCTACGTTGCCCCCGTCTCCGAAATCAATCTCGACATCTCGATGGAGCACCTCACCGACTTCGAAGAAATCAAGAAGCAGGAGGAATGGGTGAAGCAGCGCCGCAAATCGTTTATCGGGCAAGTGCTGATGGGTTCTTCCGTCGCCCCGGTACTCGCGGGTGCACTCCTTTTTTACCTCGCCCAGCAGAACTACGACGACGCCGACGACATCAAGGCCGAACTCAAGATGCCGAGCGCCGCGAAAGGCGAGAACTACAACAGCAAAAAGCAGAAGAACAAGGACCTCGTGGACACGGGCGACCGCTACAGCATCATAGGCGGGAGCCTCATCGGTGCGGGTATAGCCGTGTTTGGCCTGGGGCTTTTCCTCACCTTCTAGCAAAAAACGCATAATTCGCCGTAAAAAAGGCAAAAAAACACTTTTTTAAACGGACAGCCGTCCGTTTTTGCTTTTTAAAAAACTAGATTTAGAGCGATGCGTAAACTACTTATTTCATTCATGCTTTTGACCGTGGCGGTCTATGCGGCTGATTTCGAGCGCTCCAATTGGCGAGCCCAGATGTACCTGCAGGCCGAACCCGCCTTTATTCACTTTGAATCCGAAGAACCGCAACTGTTGAAAGAGTCCATCGACAAGGAACTCCTCACCATCCCCGTGAGCGTGGGCTTCCTGTTCAACCCCTTCTTTACTCCGCTGTTCAAGGCCGATATTCCGTTTACCTTCTGGCTCGGTGCCGAAGTCAACTCCATCCAGTTCCGTGAAATTGCGAGCGACCCCGCCTACTGGGGTGTCGGCGACGACGGCAAGCGCGTCGAAGACGAAAAGCACGACCTTTCCGAAGCGGGCGAAGGCCGCACGCTCTCGTTCCGCGCATACGCCCCGTCCGTGGTGGGCGGTTTCTCGTTCAACCTCGGCGGCGACTTTGACCTTCGCGTGCTGGGCGGCTACGGGTTCCACTTCTTTACCTTCGTGGACAACTACTCCACCAGCACCAAGGACCACACCGAGATGGTCCCGACGGCATTTGTCTCTGGCGCTCTCGAATACCGCATCACCGAGATTTTCCAGGACGTGGACATGAAAATCGGCATCAACGTGCGCAGGGAATTTTTGCCCTACGAAGACATGATGGCGACCTACCCCTACAAGTACGACAAGGAAAACCCGACCCCATCCTCCGGATTCTCGGGAATCACCTTCAGCAAGGTTTCTTACAAGTGGCCCGTACGCGTGGGCCTCGAACTTTCGTTCGACTTCGGGCGTGAAAGCCGCCGCGACCGCCGCATGCGCTTTACCCTGCGCGACCGCGACCAGGTGCTGCGCGACAACAGCGAAGTCAAGGACACCCTCAGCGATTGGGACTGCATGGCCATCGAGCGCGACTACCGGTTCTTCCTCGACGAGAACGGCGAACTGCCCGACATGAGCGACGCCTACACCAAGACCCAGTTCTCCGACGTGCTGGAAAGCTTCCTCGCCTTCTGCCACCCGGCAGACCTCGCCACGAAGGAAAAACTTTACGCCTCTCTCGATTCCGGAAAGGTTGAACTGAAGGAATACCAGGTACGTCAGGAAGATTCCCGTTTCGACCAGGTCATGGCGTCTAACGACCCGGAAATGCTCGAGATGTTCCTGCAGTACTACCCCGATTCTCCGCGCCGCGGCGAAGTCGAGGCCAAGATCCGCACCCTCAGCGAATACCACAAGTTCCGCGAGATCCAGGCACAGAACACCTTCAAGGCATACCTCTCCTACCTGAACGACAACCCGAACGGGGCTTTCAGGGACGAGGCCGAAGCAGGCATCTTTGAACTTGTCCGCAACAGCAACCGCATGAAGGACTACGAGATTTACCTGAAGCGCTTCCCGAACGGCAAGTACGTCGAAGAAGCGAAGGCCGCACTCAAGGGCGCAAACAACAGCGCTCCTTCCCAGATAGAATACCAGGCCCCCGAATACGTCGAACCTCCTGCAGAGGAACCGGCGGTCGAGGAACCCGAAGAGGAAGAAGAAGAGGAAGAGGTAAAGCCGACGCCGAAGAGCAAGAAGGCTAAGGCCAAAGCCAAGAGGGCCGCAAGCAAGAAGAAAGCAAAGTCCAAGAAGAGAAGATAGGCCTTGAAAAAATTCGCCCTACTCGCAATCCTTGTCGCAGGCATGAGCCTCGCGACGTTCGCACAAGTTGATTCCAGCACGGTGCAGGCAAGTCCGGCAGCCCAGGTCGAAGTTGTTCCGGAAGCGACCTCCGAAGAAGGCGCGACCGCCGACGGCCCCCCGAAGACCAGCATCTACGACCAAGTCATCAACTGGTACAACGCGAACCTGAACTACGGCACCGTCGCTCTCCTCATGGCGGTGGAATCCTCGTTCATCCCCTTCCCGTCGGAACTGGTGGTGCCGCCCGCCGCATACAAGGCGATGCAGCCGGAATCGGGCCTGAACATCGTATTCATCGTGCTCTTCGCTACCCTCGGGGCACTCGCGGGAGCATTCATCAACTACTTCCTCGCGAAGCTCCTCGGGCGCCCGATTGTGTACAAATTCGCAGACAGCCGCCTGGGGCACTTTCTGCTTCTCGATTCGGGCAAAGTAACAAACGCCGAGAGGTTCTTCCTCGAGCATGGCGCAATCTCTACGCTCGTCGGCAGGCTCATCCCGGCAATCCGCCAGTTGATTTCTATCCCGGCGGGGCTTTCCAAGATGAAGCTCTGGGCGTTTTCGCTCTACACCGCCATCGGCGCCATCTTCTGGAATATCATCCTCGCAGTCCTCGGGTACATCGCCCACGGGCAGAAGGACCTGATTCAGGCGTACAGCCACGAACTTTCCATCGGGCTCGTTGGGCTCGGCGTATTGTTTATCGGCTACATGACCTGGTGCGCGCTCAAGCCGAAAAAGTAGAAAGCGTGAAACTACTCATTTCACACTTCACATTAGTTAAAAGTCGCAGTTCTTGACGCAGCGGTTGTTTTCGAAAATCGCCTCGAGCGTCTTGACGCCCTTGGTAAACCGGCGGTACGGCCCGTTGCGGAGCCCTTTCTCGAACGTCATCTCTTCCTTGATGGCACCGAGGTCGTCGTAGATTTTTGCGATGCCGTGGATTTGCCCGTTCACGTAGGGCAGCGTGCGCACCAGCAGTCCGCGTTCGCTCCACACTTCGCTCGCGCCGTCAAGCACGCCCATCTTGTAGACCTCGCGGGATTTCTTGATTCCGTTCTCGTAAAATTCCGTGCTGGTCCCGTCCTCGATTCCTTCCTTGTAACCGATGGTCTGCCAGACCTTGCCGCTTTCGTAGTAACTCTTGAACACGCCATCGAGCTTGCCGTTCTTGTACGGGGCCTCGACCGCCAGGTTGCCGTTGGGGTGGTACGTGTAGGCAACCCCCTCGCGGATGTCGGTACCCTTCTGCACCGTGTACAGGCGGGCGATCGAGCCGTCATCAAGCGTAGTGCGGACAGTATCCAGTTCCACCCCGCCTTGCGATGCGGGCTTGGCCGCGGGCTTCTTCGGGGCCTTAGCAGGGACAGCGAAGGCGTTGAGAAAACCGCAACACAGGAGTAACACGAAAATTTCTTTTTTCATCACCGATAAATGTAGTTTTATCGTCGAGAATTATGTATTTTGCAGTTGCTTATGCGTATTACTTTTTTGAATCCTCCGTTCCATCCGATGTTCAGTCGCGAGTCGCGCAGCCCCTGCGTGACTAAATCGAGCACTCTTTACTGGCCCATGTTCCTGAGTTACGCCGCCGGCACTGCCGAGGCGGATGGCAACGAGATTCAGCTGATTGACAGCCCCGCGATGGAGCTGGACTTGCCCAAGACGCTCGAGGGCATCAAGAAGTTTGACCCGGCGCTTGTCATTTGCAGCACGAGCACCCCGAGCATCTTGAACGACCTCAAGGTGGTGCATGCCATCAAGGATACGCTCCCGAATGTGAAGGTCGCCATCATGGGTACGCATGCGACGGCAGAACCGCTCGAGAGCCTGGAGATGGAACCCGCGCTCGACTTCGTGATTATCGGCGAGGCGGACTACACCTGCCGGAACCTCGCAAGGAGCCTGCGCGGCGACGGTGTTCCCGTAAACCAGATTGCGGGCCTCGCCTTCCGCAAGGAAGACGGCACGACCGACTTCCAGCCCGAGGGCCCGAAGATCGAGAACCTGGACGAACTCCCGTGGGTCTCGAAGGTCTACCGCAAGCATTTGTACAGCTGCTACAAGAAGTATTTCTACGGTGCGAACCTCAACCCGCTGATTGTGATTTTGAGCGGGCGCGGTTGCCCGAACCGCTGCAGCTACTGCGTGATTCCGCAGACGCTCAACGGCCACAAGTTCCGCCGCCGCACGCCCAAGGACGTGGTGGACGAACTGCAGTACATCAAGGACAATTTCGAAGATCTGGGCGAAGTCTTCTTCGAAGACGACACGTTCACCGCAAGCCACGAGCACGTGCGCGAAATCTGCAACCTGATTCTGGAACGCGGCCTCAAGATTACGTGGAGCTGCAACGCGCGCGCAGATGTTCCGCTGGATTTGCTCAAGCTGATGAAGAAGGCGGGCGGCCGCGAGATGTGCGTTGGGTTTGAAAGCGCCTCCCCCGTGGTTCTTGAGAACATCCACAAGGGCGTGAAGAACACCGACAAGGCAATCGAGTTCACGAAGAACGCCCGCAAGGCAGGCCTGCTGGTGCACGGCTGCTTCATGGTGGGTAACCCGGGCGACACTCCGGAAACACTCCGCATGACGCTCGACTACGCCAAGAAGTTGAACCCCAACACGGCGCAGTTCTACCCCATCATGGCGTACCCCGGAACCGAGGCCTACAAGGAAGCCCTCGAGAGCGGCGCATTACAGACAAAGGATTACAACCAGTGGCTCGACAAGGACGGGTTCCACCGCACCACCATCCAGCGCGGAGAACTCACCAGCCAGGCGCTCGTTGACTTCTGCGACAAGGCCCGCCGCGAGTTCTACCTGCGCCCGAGCTACATTTTCCGCCAGGGAATCATGGCCATCAAGAACCCGCGTGAACGTTACCGCGTGTTCCGCGGCTTCGGCACGCTCGTGAAGCACCTGTTCCGCAAGCACGGGCAGCTCGCTCCTGTCGCGCGCCAGGCCCCGACGATAAAGCAGTAGCCCGCGGATCTGCGGGTCGCGACGGTTGTTCCACGGGTCCGCGGCGGCGATTCTGCGGGTCTACGGCTTAAGGGACGCCCGCGGCGGTGGATTTTTGACTTTTGGCAATGTATTTTATTGTTTTGGCGGTGAAATCAGGAATTTTTCTTCAATTTCACCGCCACTTTGATAATTTGTCTGCAACATTCTTGATAAAAATGCGCGGTGCGGGCCGTTTGTGGCGGTGATTTTCGGGATTTTTGCCGGTTTTCACCGCCAGCAGGAGCATGAGCAGGCCACCAAGCCCCCTTCTCCCGCCGTTTTTACTACACACAAACTAGTTTTTGGCGGTGAAATCGCGATTTTTTTGTTCATTTCACCGCCACTTTTGCATTTTCAGGCCTCCACTCGAGCTTTCACCCCCCCCCAAAACGTCACACCAGCTGCTCGAGCATTTTTTCCACCATCATAGAATTGAGCGGGCGGTCGTGCGTTTCCGTGGTCATCACGAAGTTCTTGCCCATACAGAAACCATTCTGCAAGTACATATCCATCTTGGAGGCCATGTTCTGGCAATACTCCGGCACATCGATCATCCCGAAATGCTCCCAGACGAACTCCTGGTGCGTCCGCACGTTCAGGCACGTAAAATCCGGATACACGACAACGCGCTTACAGCCTCGCGCCCGCAAATCACCGCGACCGCCAGCACCGCGGCGACCCGCGAGAACTCCGCCACCACCGCGACGACCCGCACGGGCACCACCGACATGATCCCCAGCCGCGTGTGAATCCTCCACCCCGCGCGCCGCCCCCGCAAGCAATTCGTGCGGATACTCATAGCGGTAAGGAATCCCCCTGCGGAACAACGCATCCGCAATGATGATTTCGGACTTCGAACGCACACGCTCGCCCCGCGCCGTCATCAGCACAGGCCCGTCCGCATCGAAATCACGCCCGGCGTACTTCACCGCACTCCAGCGCTCCACAAAATCTTCATCGGGATACACAAGCGGGGTCACCAGCGAGCGCCGCGCCGGATGCAACTGCGCGTACAGGTTTTCCGCAATCGACACATTGTATTTCTCCACGCATTTTTCCAAAACCCAGCGCAGCCTCTGAATTTCGGCCAGGATTTTCGCGTCGTAATCGCGCTGGGCAATAGCCGCCGCAAGCGACATTTTCTCTTCCGGAATATACTCGCCCTTGCGCCCCGTCTTCGCCGTCGCGCGAAAATACTGAAACCCGCCACGATGCGGCGACACATTCAGCACGCCAGCCGGCGCCCGCGAAAGCCTTTTCGAAAGCGCCGCCTCGACAGCGGACAAATCTGCTATCCGCCCGCGAAGCAACGGCAACACACAATCCTTTGGCAAATGCTCTATAACATTTTCCATAATAATTCCCTAATAAATGATGTGAATGGGCGTAAAATACAAATTTATTTCTACATTGACCCGCAGAGGCCAACATGATTTGCAAGAAGTGCGAAACGGAATGCGATTTGCGCGCAGGGAAAGCCCTGCGGTGGCTGAAATTTTTCTTTCTAAGCCTTATCGCCTCCGTTGCTATCGCATGGATTGCAAGCCTTTTCATTGACCCTGAATTACGAAGGGGGTTCGTGGATTTTTGCGCAAGATGGCTAGTTGCGGCAATTGCATTCCCCTTTTATCTACCCTTCATCATCCCGACTATCTTCGCCATCGTTTCGCTATGCATCGCCGTTTATAAATGCAGCAGATGGCTAATCCACGCAGAAAAAGAACTGAACCGGGTCTCCGAAGCAAAGATTGTCCCGTGGGAAGACGTCTCCAGCGCGTTGATTCTCCCCTTATTCCCTTTTATACACTTTTTCATACTCAAGGAACTGCTCTCGCAGCAAAAAGAGACGCTCGACAAGAACAATCTCGAAAGCGAAACCCCTCCGCAGTGGGTTCTCCCCGGCATACTCGGTGGCGGCATCGCCGCCTACGCCTCCTTTTTCCTGATACTGAGCAACAAAAGCCCCGCCATCAGCCACATCTCCATCGGATGCTTCATCGCGTTCGTCATTCTCCTTTTCGCAAGTTACATCAAGATTATACGCACCATCACCGCGAACACGAGCGCACTGTATTCCCTGCCGGATGCCATCTCCACAGCCGACTCACCAACCGACACCCCGCCTACCGACGCACCCGACGACACTGCGGCCAGCACCGAACCAGACTACGGCACCCAAGAACAAAACAGCGACGACGACAGAGCGGAGGCCAGCATAATTTGCCAAAAGCGCGCCAGCAAGACAATATTCTGGTTCATGGTCTGTTGCACACTGTTCCTTGTCAATATAATTCTCAATGACACTCTGCTCACGCTTGCCTTGATCTTTTTAATGTTTGGCGCACCGGAACTCCTTCTACTAGCCATGCTCCCCTTCCTGATTGCGCTTTATAAATTCTGCAGGTGGTTGCTCTGCATCGAAAAAGAACTGAACCGCTTTAGGAGCAAGCCTGTTCCACCATGGGGAACACTCATCAGCGCCCTGATACCTTTTATATTTCCGCTAGCCCATTTTAGTATTTTCCGCGAACAGCTTTTACTGCAAAGAGAGGCCCTCGAAAAGAACAAGCTGGAATTCCAGGATATCCCGAAATGGGGGCTTTTCGCCATACTTATTTTCGGATTTTTAATGCAACTCTGCCTGTACTTCTATTTGGGAGGAACCATTGCCGCGAAGATAGTGACCTTCATCGTTTGCATCGTTCTTTTGGTCAGTTACATCAAAGTCATCAGGACCATCACAGCGAACACAATCGCGCTCCTTTTCCCGCCCACCGACGCTCCCAGCGACACCCCAACCGACATTTCCTAAAACTTTTACTACTATTTATAATACTATGAGTGAAAACTGCCTTTTCTGCAAAATCATCAAGGGTGAAATCCCTTCCAAGAAAATCTACGAAGACGATGACGTTTTCGCCTTCTACGACATCGCCCCGCAAGCTCCGGTGCACTTCCTTGTGGTGCCGAAGCGCCATATCGCGACCATCATGGACATGAAGCCGGAAGATTGCGAACTGGTGGGCAAGATGCTCTACCGTGCGCAGCTCATCGCCAAAGACCTCGGCCTCGAAGAGGGCGGCGCCCGTTTCGTGTTCAACTGCAAGGCCGATGCCGGCCAGACCGTGTTCCACATCCACCTGCACGTCGTTGGCGGGCAGCAGATGGGCTGGCCTCCGTTCCCAGCGAAATAGACGAAAGAACGGGCCTTCGGCCCTATAGACGAAAGACGATAGATATACCTGTCCAAAATTCTTCATAAAATTGCTTGGTATATCAACAAATACAATTCTTTCGTCTATCGTCTACCAGCTATACAAAACTTGGCAACTTGTTGCCTTAGTTGTTGTTATCCACCTTGTGGAGAAGCGATCTTTCATCTATGATTAAAACCCGCGCGATAGTCCTGCACCGCTTCCCCTACAGCGATTCCAGCTGGATCGTGAAGGCGCTTACGGAAGAAACCGGCACAGTCTCCTTCATCGTGAAAGGAGGCAAGCGCAAGGATAGCCCGTTCAGGGGGGCGCTCGACCCGCTCGCCCTGTGCGAGATAGTGTATCGCGAGAACCCGAATACGGAACTGCAGTTCCTGAAGGAAGCGAGCGTCATCAACTGGCACGCGCACCTTCGCGAAGACCTGCTCGCCCTCGCGAAGGCGCAGGTGATGGCCGAAATCGTACTGCGGTACGCACCCGCGGGTGTCCCGCTGGAAGGGGAATTCGCCCTGCTGGAAGAGGCGCTCGCGACACTTGACGAACCCGATATTAAACTGCCCGCGGGCAATTCGCCGGAATCTAAACTGCCCGAAGCAGGCGTTGCTGCCGATATTAAACCGCCCGCAAACAAGTCGGGTGTTTTCGCCCGCTGGCTCCTGGACATCAGCGAACTCTGGGGCTACCACCTGGACATGCGCTCCTGCAGCCGCTGCGACCACCAAATCGAAGGCGTTCCGGCCGATTTCCATCCGGAAACAGGCGCATTCGTCTGCAAAAGCTGCCTCGGGGTCGAAACTCCCCGCGCTCGGCCCGAGACGCTCGCCGGTTTCGAGGCGCTGCGCACCGGCAGGGCAATCGCGCACCCGGAATACGTCGAGAACGCTCTCCTCGCCTACCTGCGCAGCCACATCGGGTTCATGCGCGAAATAAACTCGCTCAAGTTCCTGAATGAAACACGAAAGTTATACGACCGCTCGCGCTAGATTCCTGAATTAAATTACTCCGGTTTGCGCTCACTCCCACCTGCGACGACCTCGCGCCAAGTTCCAACATAATTTCTATCTTTTACACGCTGTGAAAAGCGCAGTTTATAGAAAGCGCTGTTCACAGAAAGCGCGGTTTATAAGCGCGGTTCATAAATAGGAGATGCTATGCTTACTGCGGAAAATATCCGCGCCTTGAAGGGCACGGGCAAGAAAGTTTCGATGATTACCGCCTACGACTTCGCGTTCGCCCAGATGGCAGAAGCCGCCGGAGTCGACCAGATTCTCGTGGGCGACAGCCTCGCGAACACCATGCTCGGCTACAAGAGCACCCGCGAAATCGGCATGACCGAAATGCTCATCTTCGTCGCCGCCGTCTGCCGCGGCGCACCCAACACACACGTGGTGGCCGACATGCCCTACAGAAGCGACAAGGATCCACAAACCGCATACGATAACGCCAAGCGCTTCATGGACTTAGGTGCAGCAAGCGTCAAGCTCGAGGGCACCCCCGCAGGCGTCATCGAATACCTGAGCAGCAAGGACATTCCCGTCTGCGCACACCTCGGACTGCTCCCGCAGACCGCCGAGAACTTCAAGCAGAAGGGCAAGACCGAAGAAGAGGCCCGCGCCATCGAAGACGCCGCCAAGTTCGTGGATAGCCTCGGATGCTTCGAGACGGTGCTCGAGCACATCCCCGAAGAACTCGGCAAGAAGATTACCGGCGAAGTGAAAAGCGTCACCATCGGTATCGGCGGCGGCAAGTTCACCGACGGACACGTGCTCGTGATGCACGATGCGCTCGGAATGCACCAGAAAAAGCTCCCTCCGTTCGCGACGAAGTTCGTCGACATGTATTCCCTGGGCGTAGAAGGCTTCCGCAAATACGTGGAGAGCGTGAAGAACGAAGCGTAACGCACCGCAAGCAGAATATTTTCACGGCGCGATGAAAAAGAAATGCCGCCGCGCAAAAAAATCTTGATTGAATGAAAAATTTTCTCTCGCGAATGAAAAATTTTTGGTGAAAAGAAAAAAAATCTCGTCGATGGCGGGATTTTTTTTGCAAGTGTTACGAAAATCACAAGTAATTCTTTGAGTATCATCAAGTTACAATCACCACGTAACGCACAGGTCAAAAAAGAGGCCAATCGCCTGTAACCCGCGTCGTTATTGGGCTCGCGTCATTTTACATACAAAGTAATTTTTATCCCTTATAAGACAACTTTTCCATCTTGTCAATATCTTTTTGAAAAAAAATGAAAAAATTTTTAAAAAGGTGTTGACTTTTTGTGAAAATAAAGTTATTTTAATGTCATCAAAACAATTAACCCTCAAAAAAGGAAGAATACAATGGCTACTACAAAGAAAACTGTTGCTAAGAAGGCTCCTGCCAAGAAGGCTGCTCCGGCTAAGAAGGCTGCCGCCAAGAAGCCGGCTGCTAAGAAGGCTGCTCCGAAGGCTGCTGCCAAGAAGGCTCCGGCCAAGAAGGCTGCCCCGGCTAAGAAGGCTGTTGCCAAGAAGGCTCCGGCCAAGAAGGCTGCTCCGGCTAAGAAGGCTGTTGCCAAGAAGGCTCCGGCTAAGAAGGTCGCTGCCAAGAAGGCTCCGGCTAAGAAGGCCGCCAAGAAGTAATTTTTATTCTTCTTTAAAGCTCTCTTTTGGAAAGGTCCCGCTCTGCGGGCCCTTTTCATTTTTGCACGTTTTAAACACAAATAAACATCCCGAAGCCATCAATCAATTTGAAACTTCATTTTATGCAGGGTATAAACAGTCTTATAAATGGAAGGCGTCGGCCAAGGCATCATTTAAAATCATTTTAAAGATAATTTCTATCTTTAAAAACATGATTTCGGAAAAAGACCTCGAAGAACTCCAGAAAATTCCCCTAGATGAACGTGTCAAGCGCGTCGAAGCGCTGCTCGAAACAAAGGAAAACCCGCGCGGTTTCGAACTCGGGCTCCTCCTCGCCCTCAAAATGGGTCAGGAAATCCGCGAAAAGAAACCCCTCGGGAGCGAATCGGGCGACCTCGTGGTAAGCTGGAAGGACAGATATTCCGAATATGTGATTGAAGAAGCCATCGCAAGTGCGAAGGAATTCCTGCTGCACCCGGCAAGCATCGCCGAAAAGATCAAGGCGGGCATGGACAAGTTCAACAAGGTGCCGGAGGATGCCGGGCATGACGTAGCCGGGCATGACGAAGCCGGTCAGCAAAACGCCACCGAGTCGAAGGACCAAAACGAGGCAGAAAATGGATAACAAACTCCAGGCCACCGTAGATATCGGAAGCCACAGCTGCATATTGCTGATCGCCGCATTCGAAGACGCTCCCGCAAGTTCACCAGCCGAAACAGCCGAAGCAGAAGTTAAGCCGCGCCAAAATTTGGTGCCAAAACTCCAGAAAGTGGAAATCTGCCGCCTGGGTGAAGACATTTACGAACATGGCGCCATCACGCCGGCCCGCATCGAGGAACTCTCGAGAGTGCTGACCAAGTTCCGCATGGACCTGCACGCGCTCGGCGCCGACCTCAAGGCGGCCGTCATGACCGAAGCGATGCGCAAGGCATCGAACCCGGACGAAGTTCTCGACGCGGCAGAAAAGGCGCTCTGGATGCGCCCGCGAATCATCAGCGGCGAAGAAGAAGGCAAGCTCACCTACCGTTCCGTGAAGGAATGGCACGGCGAAGGCATCGTCACCATCGATATCGGTGGCGGTTCCACCGAGCTCAGCAACGGCGAGACAACGTTCTCGATACCCGTCGGCGCACTCAAGATGTTCAAGGCGATGGGCCCGATTCCTGGACCGGAATACAAGAAGTTCGTGAAGGAGACATTCAAGGAAGTGAGCTTCAAGGGCATGACCAAGAAACCCGTCTACCTTATCGGCGGCACGGGAACCGCACTCGCGATGGTCTACCTCGACAAGCCGAAGTTCGACTACAAGGCCATCGAAGGGCTCGAGATGAGCATCGCCGACCTCGACGCGGTCACCACGCGCATATCGAACCTCTCGAAGGAACTGCGCGCGATGCTCCCGGGACTCGAGAACGGCAGGAGCGACGTGATTATCTGCGGGCTTTTCTGGCTCAAGTCGCTCCTGGAAAAACTGCGCGTAGAAACCTTCCGCATCAGCACCGCGGGCATCCGTTTCGGGCTCCTGTACCCGCCGGAACCCGAACCCGAAGCAAAACCGAAGGCGAAAAAGACACCACCCTGGCTGAAGAAGAAGTCCGAAGAGAATTCTGCGGAAGAAGGCGCGACCGACGCCGAATAACGTCATCCTGGAGGCCCATTGAGGCCGATAGGATCCATAGACTCTATCGCTGCTACGCTGCTCCAGAGTGACAGACCGTCATACTTCCACGAGCGTCGCGACGAGGCAAGAATCCTTCGTAGCGCCACTACCTGCAAAATCGATATCCTGTCCGCGCTTCCAAGCAGTGCGGGCTTTTTCGTGTACCGACCTGACAGCGGCAAGCACGTCGTGCGCAAAGGAATCAAGTGCGAACTCGCTGTAGTTGGAACTCACCATAATGAAGGCTCCCGCGTTCAGGAGCGCCGCACATTCCGAGACGAGCAGCATCAAGTGTTCGCGCACGTTGAAGTTGAACCCCTTGAAGCGCGCGAAACTCGGCGGGTCGAGCACGATACCATCGAACTTGAGTCCCTTCTTTGCGGCCCAGCGCACATATTCGAGCGCATTCCCGCGGAAAAATTCACCGGGGCGCAAGTCGAGCCCGTTCAGCGCATAGTTTTCGCGGCCCTTGTCAAGAATCTTCCCGCTGATATCGGCGTTCGTGGCGACTGCGGCACCCCCGAGGCGCGCGTGCACCGAGAAACTGCACGTATAGCTGAAGAGGTTCAGGAATCGCGCGTTATTAATCATCGCGCGGAAGCGATCTTCCACCTCGAGGCGCACGTGCCTCATGTCGAGGAACAGCCCCGGATTGACGGTATCGAGCAAGTCCACATGGAAGCGCGCGTTGCCCTCGCGCACCGTACCTACGGCCGCATCGCAGGTCCCGAACGCCACCTCCATGGGCGCGTTCTCAAGCGACTTGCCCGAACGGGAAAGCCTCTCCTTCACCACAATGCACGCGGGGTTGAACATCGCGGCCACCGCATCCACGAACTCGCGACGGCGCGGGAGCATCTCCGGCCCGAAGAACTGCACCTGCAAGCGGTCGCCGAAGCGGTCGAGCGTAAGCCCCGGGAACCCGTCGGCGGCTCCGTTCACAATGCGATAAGCGTCCGTCACCTCGAACAGCGACGCACGCTTTTCAAATGCAGTCCTAAGTAAATTCTTCATCATCTATAACGCATGCCCAAAATTTTCGAAGACTTCTTTCGTCTTTCGTCTGTAGCGAGCATGGCGAGCGTTCTTTCGTCTAAGTTTTGTCCATTGACTTGATCTGGTCCACGAACTCGCCCACTTCCTTGAACTCGCGATAGATGGAGGCGAAACGCACGTAGGCGACCGCGTCAAGTTTCTTGAGTTCCTGCATCACGAGGTTTCCGATGGTATCGTAGCCCACCTCGGAATTGTCGTTCACCGGCAGGGCGTTTTCCACGCGGGTCGCGAGTTCTTCGATGTCCTCGGGCGTAATCGGGCGCTTCTTGCACGAGTTCATAATGCCGCGAATCAGTTTTTCGCGCTGGAAAGGCTGCTTTTCGCCGCTCCTCTTCACGACCGTCAACGGCTGGAGTTCAATATACTCGCGGGTCGTGAACCTGCGACCGCAAGCCAGGCACTCACGCCGTCTGCGGATGGCGGTTCCACTCACGCGGCTATCGACCACCTTGTCGTTGTCGTTCTTGCAAAAAGGGCAAATCATGGCTAGAATATAGGTTATTTTGCGAAAAATTGCAAATTTTTTATTCTTTACAGCCCGCTAGTCCTTAATGCAGCGGACACTGAGCCATGTATCCTTGGGGAATGCGCCCGATTCCACGGATTCCTTTTCGTAGTGCATCACGAACATGAGCGCCCTCGCGTCGTTTTTCTCCGTGGCGGTCCAGAAGAAGGCGCCGTTGTTGCTGAAGCTACGCACGCCGTTCGTGTTGACATGCGAAACGGCCGCAGGCAAGGCAGCAAACCCGTAGTCATCCGTACCGACGACATAGTCCTTCTTGTCCTTGTCCCAATCGCGAGCAGCCTTGAGTTTCGTACCCGCGGTTGCGGAATCGCCCACGGCAGCAACCAGGTCGTTCCAGTCGTCTTCGCCCGGCAGGCGCCAATCGCGGGGGCATGCGTCAATCGCATCTTCCCAGGCGTACAGCCGCCCGTACTTTTCGTGAGACTTCCCGTTGTATTCAGGGAAAACCACGCTAGTTTCCGTTTCGTAATTCAGGTTCTCTGCCATCCATACACGCCCGCCGATAGTGACCGTGGCGTAAGTCTGGCCATCGCGCAGGTCGTGCAGGGTACCCGCGTCGGCATCGTATTCGCTTCCGCCGTTCCCATTCCCCGGCGTAACAAAGTCTCCGCCGTCATCGCTACAGGCGGCAAAGAAAAATGCCAAGGCAAGTGCCATGTAGAAAGCGTGTTTCATAGTCTCCTAGTCCTTTACACATCGGACAGAATTCAGACGACACTTATAGCCATTGGAGATGTACGCATCGTCATTATAACGCAGGTATAGGTAGTACGCCGAGTAGTTGTTTTTTGCTTTCTCCGTAGAACTCCAAAAATACGCGTAATCGCCCTCATCTTCGTAATTCAAACTAGAGTTATCGTCAACCTTGTAGCCTCCAGGTAACGCCGAGAATGCATAGGTATCCAAGCCGTTACCATTACCACTCCAGCCATTCGTTGACTTGAGCTCTTTAGCCACTACATCGGAGCCGCCAACTGCCGTGAACAATGTATCCCATTCTTCTTTAGTTGGCAGGTGCCAACCCTTGGGACAAACTCCGCGCACAGGGTATGTCGGAGAACACATCACAGTGTAACCGCACCCCTTGCCGTTCATGCTCCAAGTACCCACGCTATCCATGGCCGCAGCCCAGGTGTAAAGGCGACCATACTTGGCACAGTTGCGAGAGACATCGTCATAGCAAAAGGATTTTTTCGTCTCGAAGTTGAGATTCTCCGCCATCCAAGTCTGCGTCCCGATCGTGGCTGTTCTATATATCTGATTATCGCGCAAATCCTTAAGCGTTTTTGCAACATCATCATATTCGCTCCCCAAATCTATTGTCGAAGAAGAAAGAACAACGCTGCTGCTAGATTTCACAGAGCTGCTGCTGGACTTCGCGGAGCTGCTTGAAGCAACACTGGAGCTTGACTTAGCGCTCGAAGAGGACTTCTCGCTGCTAGATGTCATGCCGGCCGATGTGCCGGGATCGCCATTTTTGCTACTACTAGACACACTTGTCGAGCTAGAGCTCGACTGCGGTGTGACGCTAGAGGATGACGATGATGGCGCAATGCTACTGCTAGATAGATTCCCGGACGAGCCGGGGATGACAGAAGAAGAGGATTCTTCCTCCTCCGGCCGCACGAAACTACTCTCGTCATCACCACATGCCGCGAGGAAAAATGTCAGGGCAAGTACTGTCAGTAGATACACTTGCAACTTCGCTGCTGCGGTATGACGTATGGATCCTATCGCGCTACGCATAAAGTTCCTCCTTCATTAGTCCATATATAATATAAAAAAAGGAGACCCCCGCTCGGAGGCGGGGGTGACACTTAATAACGCAAGGGTGAAAAATTTGCAGTGCGGAGACTACAAATTACCCGTTCACCTTCTTGAAGTCGGCGACGTTCTGGGCAAACTCGGCGAGGTATTCCTTGGCCTTCGCAGCGACTGCCTCGGGCACGTAGCCGAATTCCTTCTCGAGCACGCCAGCCGGAGCGGATGCGCCGAAGCGTTCCAGGCCGCAAGCCTTGCCGAACCCGCCGACCACACGGTTGAAGAGAACCGGGAGGCCGCTGGAAAGCGCAAACACCGGAGTCCAGGGCACAATCACCTGGTCGCGGTATGCCTTATCCTGCTTGAGGAAGAGAGCCGGGCTAATCATGGAGACAACGCGCACGGCCTTGCCTTCGGCACGGAGGAGTTCGGCGGCCTGGTGTTCCAGGAGCACGTCGGAACCGTTCGCGACGAGAGTGAGGTCCGGGTGGGTGCCAGCAGCGGTATTGTCGCTCACGATGTAGGCGCCCTTGCGGCAGGCCTTCGCGGCTTCGTAGCGGTTTTCGCCGGGGAGCGTGTTCACCACCTGGCGGGTAAGGATAAGCGCCGTCGGGCTGTCGTTGTTCTCGAAAGCCATTTCCCAGGCGGCGAGAGTTTCGAATGCGTCTGCCGGACGGAGCACGAGCATTTCGGCCTTGCCGTTTTCCTTCGTGAGGCCTTCGAGCAGGCGGATCTGCGTCTCGTGTTCGATGGGCTGGTGCGTCGGGCCGTCTTCGCCCACGCGGAAGCTATCGTGCGTGAACACGTACTTGACAGGCAGGCCCATGAGGGCGGCCATGCGAATAGCGGGCTTCATGAAGTCGCTGAACACGAAGAACGTGGCACAAATCGGGAACAGGCCCTTCTGCAAGGCGATACCGTTCATGATGGCGCCCATCGTAAGTTCTGCAACGCCCACCTGCACGAACGCGCCCTTGAAATCGTTAGCGCGGAAGATGCCCGTCTTGTTGAGGAACGCCTGCGTGTTGTCGGAGTTGGAGAGGTCGGCGGAACTGCAGATGATGTTGTGGAAGTTCTCGGCGAGGTAGCCGAGCACCGTACCGCTCGTAACGCGGGTAGCGACCCCTTCCTTGATGGGGAGGTTCGAGAGGTTGAGCACCGGAGCCTTGCCGGAGAGCCATTCATTGAGGGTCGCGGACTTTTCGGCATTCGCAGCATCCCAGGCGGCCTTGGCCTTCTTCCATTCGGCGACAACCTTGCGGAGTTCGTTTGCGCGGGCTTCGAATGCAGCCTTCACGTCGTCGAACACCTGGAACGGGTCGTCCGGGTTACCGCCGAGGTTCTTGACCGTAGCGGTGGTGGAAGCACCGGCAGCGTTGAGCGGCTGCCCGTGCGTAGAAACTTCGCCTTCGTAGCTCTTGCCATCTTCGGCGACGGCACCCTTCGCCATCGTGGTGTGGCCGAACACGAGCGTCGGCTTTTCCTTTTCGGCCCAAGCGGCCTTGAAAGCCTTGCGGAGTTCGGCGATGTTGGAACCGTCGCATTCGATAACGCGGAAACCCCATGCCTTGTACTGGCCGACGAAGTCGTGGCTCATCACGTCTTCGGTCTTGCAGCTGAGCTGCACCTGGTTCGCGTCGTAGAAGAAGATGAGGTTCGAAAGCTTGAGGTGGCCCGCGATGCGGCCCACGCCGTAGGCAATTTCTTCTTCGAGGCCGCCGTCAGAAACAAGGCAGACCGTCTTGTGCTCGAGGATGGAGCCGAAGCGTTCCACCATGAAGCGTTCGGCGATGGCGGCGCCAAGTGCGATGCCGTGGCCGATGCCGAGCGGGCCCGAGGAGTTCTCGATGCCGAGCATCACGTCGAGTTCGGGGTGGCCGGGAGTGCGGCTGCCGAGCTGGCGGAAGTTCTTTACGTCTTCGAGGTTGAGGCGGCCGGTGAGCACGAGTTCGGAGTACAGGAGCGGGCTCATGTGGCCCGGGTCCATAAAGAAGCGGTCGCGGCCCATCCATTCCGGATCGTCCGGGTCGTAGCGCAAAAATTCCGCAAACAAAAGCGTCGTGGCGTCGGCGGCGCCCATCGCACCACCCGGATGCCCGGACTTCGCCTTCTGCACCATCGCGGCAGAGAGAATTCGGACGTTGTCAGCTGCTTTTGTAACTAGGGAGTCTTGCACGGTAAAACCTCTTTAGGGTGTTATTATTTACGCGCCAAATTTAGTTTTTTTCGCGCAATTTCACAAGGTCGAAAAGCCCAGTTAAAGCACGATAACATAAAAAGTTATATTTTGCGGGTAGACAAAAAACACGCATTACGGCTTCAAAAATGAAGATTAAAGACTCTATTCTGTTGACACTCAAGAACTTACTGCACCCCGCAGGCCTTATCGGCCTGGTTATCGCCCTCATCATCCCGGCCATCATCTGGTTTCTCGGTCGCCCCAGCGGAGGCCACAAGGAAATCATCCGCCAGCTCGACCTGAACCTCCCCCTCCCGCTGTTCCTGTTCCAAATGGCGGTCGCCATCATCCTGTTCGCGTTCCTGAACAAAGATTTCCGCGAATGGTTCAAGGGAATCCTCCCCCAAAAGCCGTTCAGCATCCTCGCCATAGCGGCGGCCATCGGCATCGCGGTATTCGCCGGCACCCAGATAGAGGCCCGCCACCGCGTACAGAGCGACGAGAGCGTGTTCATGTCGGTCGCCCAGAACATGTACCACAACCACGAATCGGGCACGTGCAACCAGGGCATATTCGACGGTTCGCACCTCAACTGCATCGCCAAGTCCAATAGCTTCAAGACGAAGGGGCTCGCCTTCCTCTACTTCCTCGGCATGCCCCTGTTCGGCACCGACCTGCACTGGATTTTCAACGCAGAACTCCTGATGCTCCCGCTCGCGTTCCTGCTAATGTTCCTCGCGATTGTCGCCTGGACCAAACAGCCCCTGCTCGCATTCCTCGCCGCCCTCCTCATGGCACTGCAGCCCACCGTGCTCTTCCAGTTCCGCGCCATGTCGGTGGAACCGCTCTACATATTCCTCTCCGCGCTCTCGCTGTTTATTTTCAAGTGGGCCTACGACCGCAACACCGTAATGCACTGGGCTCTCCTCGCCATCACGCTGGCATTCTTCGCACAGACCCGCCAGGAAACCGCATTCTGCCTGCTTTCCTTCATATTCTTCGCCTTCCCGAAAATCCTCGACAAGAAGGATTTCAAGGCGCCCACGTTCTTCGTGACGCTCTCGTTGTTCTCGGTACCGGCACTACTCACCATCAGCTACTTCCAGGGATTCGGGTTCCAGGGCGGCGAGTTCGAAGCCCACGGGCATTTCCTTGAAGACCTCAAGCGCAACTGGATCGAGATGACCCGCCCTCTCAAGGAAAACGGCGAACTCGAGAACCCGTTCCTCACCTACTTCAACTACCTGTTCGCCATCGGCGGAGTCTACCTGCTGTTCCGTGCCATCTACGACACCGCAAAGGGCTGCAAGTTCTACCTGTGGATGCTCGTGTTCCTCGTGCTCTACCACGTGCAGACCTACATGATTCTCGAGAACGTCTCGGGCGACTTCAGCATCCAGATTAACCAGCGCTACAGCCTGGTGATGCTGCCCAGCATGGCGTTTGTCGCAGCGCTCCCCATCGCGCACGCCATCGAGTATTTCGCAGCATCCGCAAGCAAGAAAGAGGCAAAGCCGCTTGCGTTTGCGGGCATGGTCATCGTCGCCATCATCCTCAGCGCATGGACGTTCCACTACAAGGAAGACTTCAACAAGAACATCATGTACAACCGCAACCACCTGACCACCGAGGAGCACGAAATTCTCGGCTGGCTCAAGGAACAGCCCGAAGCGGACCGCCTGTTTATCTACGGGAGGCCCTGGCACTTCGTGGGTTACGGAGTATCCTCCATCCACTACGACAAGGCGCGCCAGATGAGCGATGCCGAACTGCAAAAGTACATTGACAAGTACAACGGCGAAGTCTACTACATCCGCGGACTCGACTGCTGGGACAGCCAGACCTACCACAAGAAGGCGGTAGAACACCGCATCGCCACGACCTGCGACGTGTTCGAGCGCGAAATGGACCTCGTTGGCGTGAAAAACATCCTCATCACCAACAACTACTGGGTGCAAATCGCGAAGTTCAACGGGCGCAAGCACTACAACCCCACGAACATCATCCAGGTTTCTGAACCCGCGAAAGGCATAGCCGCACCGGCAAACGACAGCGCCACCGTAACTACAGGCGAGAGCGCCGTGGAAAATACGAGCGAAGCCCCGCTGCTCCTGAATTACAATCTCAAGGAACAGGCAGAAGCAACCCGGAACTGGGCACTCCGGATTACGCTCGACAGGTTCCTGGTAAAGGATACCGCCTACGCCCCCGGAGAATTCAACGTCCTGGTGGGTTACGACAAGTTGCAGCCCGGCTACAACACCATCCGCTATATCGTCACGGACACGCAGAAGAACACGAAACTAGCCGACATTTCCAAGTACTACTTCAACGCAGCCGGCGGGGCCTCCGCACTCGAACAAGGCTCAATAACCGAGCATCGCCAGGACTGGGGCAACCTCCGCTGGAACAAGAGCATCGAGAACCACGAGATGACGATAAACGGTAGCAAGTTCGAAAACGGGTTCGGCACGCACGCCAACTCCGAAACGACAATCGGCCTCGAGGGCAAGTATCGCGCGTTCCGCACGTCTTTCGGGCTCGACGACGAAAGCCTCTGCAGCGAGGGAGTCTCGGTGCAAATCATCGGCGACGGGCAAGTGCTCGCCACAAGCCCTGTATTCCAGAGCGGCGTAGTCCACACGCTTACCGCCAACACCGAAGGCGTGCAGAAACTGGTGCTCAAGACCACCGCGAAGGGCAGTATCGACTGCAGCCACGTCGACTTCGTACACCCCGTATTGATTCCATAATTTCTATTATTTAGCCATGCTCTTATCCGTAATCATTCCCGTATTTAACGAAGAAGAAATTGTTGCCGAAACTTACCGCGTCCTGGAAGAGGAACTCAAGGAATACGAGCACGAGCTCATTTTCGTGAACGACGGTTCCAAGGACCGCACCCGCGAAATCGTCGAGGGCCTGCTTCCGGGCAACCCGAACAACAAGATTATCAACTTCAGCCGTAACTTTGGCCACCAGGCCGCCTTCAGCGCGGGCCTCGACCATGCCACAGGCGATGCGGTGGTGATTATCGACGGCGACCTGCAAGACCCGCCGAGTCTCATCCACGAGATGATGGTCAAGTGGCGCGAGGGCTACCAGGTCGTTTACGCGCAGAGGAACAAGCGCAAGGGCGAAACCATCTTCAAGCGCTTTACCGCGTTCTGCTTCTACCGCCTTATCGGCAAGCTCACGAGCATCGATATCCCGCCCGATACCGGCGACTACCGCCTCATGGACCGCTGCGTGGTGGACCAGCTCAAGAACCTCCCCGAAAGGAGCCGCTTTTTGCGCGGACTCGTGTGCTGGGTAGGCTTCAAGAAGATCGGCGTCAAGTACGACCGCGCAGAACGCACCGCGGGCACCTCCAAGTACCCGCTCAAGAAGATGATGCGGCTCGCCTTCGACGGCATTACCGGATTCAGTTCCGCACCGCTCAAGGTCAGTTTCTACATGGGATTCTTCGCGACCCTCGTCGGCCTCGGCGTGCTCGTGTGGTCCATCCTCGAGAAGTTCCTCTCCCCCGCCACGACCGTGCCGGGCTGGGCATCGCTCATGACCGCCATCGTGTTCTTTGCAGGCGTGCAGCTCATGTCGATAGGAATCCTCGGCGAATACATCGGCCGCATCTACGACGAAGTCAAACAGCGCCCGCTGTACATCGAGGACAAGAACAAGTAATTTTTTAGACGGCGAACAACTTTGATACAAAAAACCGACCCACGCAGGGCCGGTTTTTCTGTTCCTTAAGCGCATTAGCCTTTTTTATTCGCGCAAGGACGAATATATAAGGCGAATGGGGAACAATTGAGTCTTGGGTCGCGACTCTATGCTGTAATCGTGTCCGGCATTACCTTTGGGATAGAAACAGAGCGCCTTTGCTGTTTCGGAGTCTTTATTTCCTGACCACAGCCAAAAACACGTTACATTGTCTTTGTTTTGATGTTCATAATTCGTTCCGTCCGATGTACTAAAATATCCCGAAGGAAGGGCGTAAAAACCGGATTCGTTCGTACCATACATTTCTACAGACCAGAGTCGACCCACATTTCCGACAGCCTCTAGCAATGCCGCAGCCTCTGTCGAATCCGGCAAAGTCCAAGCTTGATACTGTTCGTCCTTGTTGACTGCGTCCATGGAGGCAATATCAAAAGCACTCCTGTAGTCATAGTAGACACCGTTGCTATCACAAGGGGCTTGATCGATTGCTTTATTGCGGCACCGCATAATATGTTCAGGTGTTTGCAACGCGCCACCATAATAATTAAGGTTTTGCGCCATCCATTTCTTGCCACCTATCGTAACAGTCGCATAGGGTCCCGAATCCTGCAAGTATGTTTCTCTTGAGATAAAGACTGACGAAGAAGAACTTCTCGGATTTTCTGTTGTAAGGGATTCTGTCACGCAACGGACTGCAAAAGAGGCAGACGCTGAATTTTCTTCCAGAATCTTCTTATCTACACCGACAACCGCGCCAGATTCTCTGTTATTACTGAATTGAAGAGCATACACTGTATCATCCTTAGATGATTGCGTCCAGTACATTCCCTCATTTTCAGTCTTATGTCCCTCTGTCATAAGGAAATAGCCACCTAATTTGCTCCTCAAATCAACCTTCTCTTCAAGTCCCTTAGAGTTATTAAACTCATCTATTGTCGGGAGGCGCCAACCTGGCGGGCAGGCTTCTTGAGCGGATTTCCATGAATACAGGGGATGTGAGAAATTGCCCATTTCCATTTGATCTGTTCGATAACTCAAATCCTCGTCCATCCAGACAAGACCGTTATACCTCACATACGGGTAGATATGCGATGGGCCCCCATTGTCAGGACGAGGATCCTTAAATTCACCACTTGAACTATAATCGGAAGACGAGGAGGATGTTGCCGAACTGCTGCTCAATGGTTTCGCATCCTTCATGCAGCGAACTGAGCGACGATTACTCGCCAGGGTGTATACTTCAATTTTTGGATGAGAGTCTGCCCAATACATTCCCACGCCCCACGCATCATAGCTGTTTTTCACTTCGCTCGTCCAGAAAGCAGCATCAATCCCTTTGCCCGCATACTTCACGTCAGATCCTGTATCCGAGCCTCCTGCAGCAAACGCAGAAAATCCAAAGGCATCATCTCCATTGCCATCGCCATTTTTAGTCCAGCTCGTCGTTGCTTTGAGGTGTGTAGCCGCAGTTGCCTTTCCACCCACCGACTCAAACAAAATGCTCCAGTCGGTCGTATCCGGCAAGCGCCAACCTTCGGGGCAAACTTTCATAGCAGCATCCCACGAATAAAGGCGGCCGTACATATCACAATACTTGGTGGAATCTCTATAACAGGAACTACCATCCACCACGGCATTCATATTTTCCGCCATCCATTCCTGATTGCCGATTGTGGCTGTCCTATACTTTTGCCCTTTGTAATCAATTTTGCCGTAACTTCCTGGAGGCGGGGTGTAGCTGGACATCGGAACTATTGAAGAAGACGAGGATTCGGACGAACTACTCGACTTCGCGGAGCTGCTGGATACTTCTTCCGAACTCGATGTCGGGACAGAAGATGACGACGGATTATTGCCATCCGAAGACGAAGGCAACGGATTATCGCCACCCGACGGAGAAGATTCGCCCTCGTCGTCCGCATATTCCAGCGCCCCGAAGTTGTTGTCGAACTCTTCCTGGTAGTTGCTACAGGCAGCGAAGAGGAACGCGAGGATAAGCGCAAAGAACGGCGACTTACTCAATCTTTCGTCTTTCGTCTTTCGTCTTTCGTCTATAAACATAATTTCCTCCCTAGAACGCAAGGCTTATGCCTAGCCCGATTCCGCCCACAATGGCTATGCCGATGCCTGCCGTACGATACTTCTGGTACTTCCCGATGTCGTCGTGGCGGTTATTGAATTCTTCGCGCGAAGCCGGCATTTTTTCGCTTTCGCTTTTCGCCTTGTTGTTATACACCACAGCAAGCGTCGTGCCCGCAACGAGCGCCGCCGCCGAAATCCCGAGGAACACCCAGCGTGCGCCGCTCGACTTCTTTGCTTCGGGCAAGCCGTTATCCACATTGTCGCCCGCCTGCGGGGCCGGTTCCGCTACCGGAGCGGTATTGGACACCGTTCCCGAGGCGGTTACCACCTCGGATGCAACCGTCTTCGTGTTCATCTTGGGCATCGCCTTGATGGCCGTAGAATCGCGCCCCCAAATCCAGCGGCCCACGAGGTCGTTGCTCGCCTTCTCGAACTCCACGCGGCCCTTGTAGGTGGCCATCTCGCCGTCGCGCCCCTTCGGGAAGTTCACCGACTTGTCCTTCATGTCCACCAGCAGGTGCGCGTTCTCCTTGCCCGAAGGAATCTGCGTCACGTTGAAGAGTTCGGCGCCGCTCAGGTAGTACGCGCCCGCCACCGGCCTGTTCAGGTCCAGGTAGAGCGAGAGGTCGCTCGTATCGAGCACCACCTTCAGGTTCGTCTTCGTATGCAAAAGCGAATCGTTCATGTGGTCGAGCGCCTGCACAAAGAGCGGCGCAAACTCGTCGCCCGACTTGCGCAGCACAATGTCACCGCACTTCGAGAGCCAGAGTTCGGTAAAATGCTTCTGCTGGTCCATGCGGCGTTCGTCGTAGCGCAGCTTGAAGTTGTAAGATGCATCGAAAGCGCCCGCATGCGAGAGCGGTTCCAGGTCCACGCCGCCCTCGATTTTCAGGAGGTTCTCCTTGCTCGCGATAATGCGGGAAAAAGCGTCGGTACAGGCGTCAATCTGCTGCGTGCGCTGTTCCAGGTCGTTCGCCATGGTCACCACGCCCAGGCGCAGTTCGCCGGTCACTTCCATATAGCGCGATTCGAATTCGGGGAGTTCCACGGCATAAAAATGACCGCACTCCTCGTCTAGCACGTCGTTTATAGAAACCATGCTACACCGGTCGTTCATTTTCGCGATGCGGTTCGCACGGGTAATCAGGGAATCAAGTTCGGGATTATCGCTCCCGATGCCCGCCTTCAACTGCTGCAGGTCGGCCTGTATCGCCTGGAACTCGGAGGCGTCCTTCACAAAGATAGATACAGTCGGGTCGGCAAAGGCCATGCCTGCAAGGCACGCCAAGGCAACAACAAGAAAACAAGATTTCATACCATCTCCTACACCCTTACACCATTTGCAAACAAATATAATAACCCAAAAACTTTTTTCCTTGCGGCGATTCCTTCCAATTGCGTTAAATCACACTCCAGGCCTCTATTTACTTGAGTAAAATCACATTCCCGATTTCTCGTTTGTTGCAAATCACATTTCAGCCAGGATTCACGCAAGCGGGTTTCACCGCCACTTTGGCATTTTCACCGCCTTTTACTACATTTGGGGGCATGAAAAACAAGCTTTTCGTGATGAGTGCCGCTAGCGGCGCAGGCAAGACCACCCTCAAGGACAAGGTCATCGGCGAATTCCCGGACATCGTGTATTCCATCTCGGCAACGACGCGCAAGCCCCGCGAGGGCGAAGTCGACGGCGTGCACTACTTCTTCAAGACGAAGGAAGAATTCGAGCAGATGATCAAGGACGATGCGCTGGTGGAATACAACCTGGTGCACGGCAACTACTACGGTACTCCCAAGTTCTTCGTGGAAGACATGCTCAGGCAGGGCAAACGAGTCCTGTTCGACATCGACGTGTTCGGCAAGGTGAACTTCGACAAGGTCTACCCCGAGGCGACGGGCATCCTCATCCTCCCCCCGAGCGAAGAAGAACTCGAACGCAGGCTCCGCGGCCGCGGAACAGACAGCGAAGAGGTCATCCAGACCCGCCTCCACAACGCGAAAAAGGAGATGGAATTCGCGAAAACGCAGGGGAAATACGAATATACCATCGTGAACGACGACCTCGAGAAGGCGGCAAACGAGCTCCGCGCTATATTAAAAGGCGAGGCTTAAAAAAGCACTTTTTTGGCGATTTTGAAGAAATTTCGCCAATTTTTATAGTTTTAGACGTTAGTTTATATGTAAAGAACGGAATTTTTTACATTTCCGTCCTTTACACACAAAAGTTTTATTTCTATATTGCCTCGGCAAAAACAATAACCCCGTATTACGGGACCCCCAAAAAGAGGTTAAAATGGCAACTGTTATCCGTCTCGCCCGCTTCGGCAAGCGTCACAACCCCATCTACCGTGCCATCGTCATCGACAACCGCAAGGCTCGCGACGATAGCTTTATCGAACAGGTCGGTTTCTACAACCCGAACCTCAAGAAGGCCGAAATCCGCTTCGACCAGGAAAAGATTCTCAAGTGGCTCTCCGTCGGCGCCCAGCCGTCCGACACCGTCCGCAACCTCCTGAAGCAGGTCGGCATCCTCGACCTGTTCCACGAAATCAAGGCCGGCCGTTCCATCGAAGGCAAGACCGCCAATCCGCGTCCGGAAAAGAAGAAGGCCGTGAAGCTCGGCCCCAAGGCCCTCGCCAAGATCGAAGCCGAAAAGGCCGCCAAGGAAGCCGCCGCTGCTGAAGCTGCCGCTGCCGCCGAAGCCCCGGCTGAAGCTGCTGCCGAGGCTCCTGCCGAAGCATAATCATGCTTTTCTAAAGAGTCCTGTGCCCCGCGCACGGGACTTTTTTTATCCACCGAAACGCACAACTCCAACTCACCGATGTCCGATTCCGAAACCTACATCACCGTCTGCCAGCTCATGCGCACGCATGGCGTGAAGGGTTACATCAAGGCGATGCCCCTCACCCACGACATTACGCGCCACAAGAGCCTCAAGGACGTGCGCCTCAAGAAGACGAACGGCGAGGAACTGGACCTGCGTATCGAGGATTCCAAGCAGGCGAACGACATCTGGCTATTGAAGTTCGAGGGCTACGACACGCCCGAGTCGCTTACGCATTTCGTGAACGGCGACGTGATGATTCCGGAATCGGAGAGGTTGCCCGCACCCGAGGGCGAGTACTACATCGACGACCTGGAAGGCTTCCGCGTCCATACGGAAGACGGCAAGGACATTGGCGAAGTGCTCGAGGTCCAGGAACTGCCGACGGTCAACGCTTTCAACATCAAGTTCGACGACGCGTTCAAGTCCGAGTTCAGCAGCAAGTCCATCCTCGCCCCGTGGATAGACGACTGCGTGCTCGATATCGACGAGGACGGAGAGTTCATCGTGTGCGACGCGGCCTACCTGAAGGCGCTCTGCCCCGAGGACCATTCCGCGGAGGCATGATGGTTATCGACTGCATCACCATATTCCCCGAGATGTTCGCCCCGATGAAGCAATCCATCATGGGGCGCGCACAGGCGAAGGGCCTGCTGGAATTCAACACGGTCTACCTGCGCGACTTCGCGATAAACGACTACGGCCAGGTGGACGACGTGCCCTACGGGGGCGAACCGGGCATGGTGCTCCGGCCCGAACCGCTCGCCGCCGCCATCCGCAGTACCGGAGTGAAGCAGGACGGCGGGAAGGTCATCTACCTCACGGCAGACGGCGTGCCCTTTACGCACAAGATTGCGGAAGAACTCTCGCACGAATCCCACCTGGTTCTCGTGTGCGGGCACTACAAGGGCATCGACGACCGCATCCGCCAGACCGAGGTCGATATGGAGATTTCCATAGGCGATTTCGTGGTCAGCGGCGGCGAACTGCCCGCAATGCTCGTGACCGACGCGGTCGTGAGGCTCATCGACGGCGCCCTCGGGAACCGCGAGAGCGGCGATACCGACTCCTTCGCGCAGGGCGTACTGGGGTGGCCGGTCTACACCCGCCCGGAGGAATTTGAGGGAAAAAAGGTGCCCGAAGTGCTACTTTCGGGCCATCACAAGAACATTTCTGAGTGGCGGAGGCAAGAATCTTTAAAAAGAACGCAAGAAAGACGCCCCGACATCTTTGAAAAACTGAAATTAAATACTAAATTTGGCGACAAATAAAAAGAGGTACACAATTATGTCCCTGAACATCGAAGCAATCCACAGCGAAAACGTTAAGTCCGACGTGCCTGCCTTCCGTGCCGGCGATACCGTCACTGTCAACGTCAAGGTCATTGAAGGCACCAAGGAACGTATCCAGCCGTTCAAGGGTGTTGTCATCCAGCAGAAGAACTCCGGCATTTCCAAGACCCTCACGGTCCGCAAGATGTCCGGCTCCGTGGCCGTTGAACGTATTTTCCCGATCAACAGCCCCCGCATCGATTCCATCGTTCTCGATCGCGCCGGTAAGGTCCGCCAGTCTCGCATCTACTACATGCGCAACCTCCGCGGCAAGGCTGCCCGTATCGAAGAACGCGAAGCCTAATCAGGCTTCTGGGGTAGTTTCCCGATGTACGGGAATTCCCGGCAACAAGTTATCCCGCCCACGCGCTCCCGCGTGAAGGCGGGTTTTGTTGTTTATTCTCCCGAATCGGACACGCGGGAACTCATAATCCTGGACGAGGGCGAGCTCATTGCCGTCGACAAGTCGGGGGGCAACCGCGACATCAAGTTCAAGATGCACCCGGGCGATATCGTGGGCGTCGCAGCGCTTTTCGAACGCGAACCGCTCCGCTACACCATCGAGGCCTCCGAGGATTCCGTCATCACAGTTCTCTCGGAAGAATGCCTCGAGTCCGAACTCAAGAACATCCCCGTCTGGCTGCTCGCCATCCTCAAGAACCTCTCCGTCCGCACCCGCGAGTTCAAGCACGATTCCAAGCGCACGCCCGTCGAGAACACACTCAAGAGCCTCGCCGAATACTGCGCCCACCTGGATTCGAACATCAAGTACCCGCTGGAGGAATTCATCCGCGAGTTCAACTGGCTCACGCGCATTCCGGCGGCAACGGTCAAGGGCGATATCAAGGCGTTGCTCCGCCGGAGTTTCATCGGCCTCGCGAAAGATGGCGAAGACCTCTACGTGCAGGTCCACAACGCCACGCTCATGCAGATTTATTCCGACTACCTGCAGGCACAGGACGATGGCGCACTCTGGGCTCCGCTCCGGCTGAACCTCGCACAAAAACGCATCCTGGTGCACCTCACCACGCTCGACGAACACGTGCAGATGGAAGCGCCGGAATGGATTGCCTACCTCAACCGCAAGGGACTTGCCATCGACGTATCGCAGTGGATAACGCTCGAGGACCTCGGGTGCTTTGCCACTGGCGAAGAGAGCAAGTACCATATTGACCAGGCGAAGGTGGAATACTACCTCACCGCCATCCGTTACGATTCCAACCTCCGGGGGGCCGTCTGATGCTCGTGAGAGAAGGCGAATACCTGTTCCTGGAAGGCGACAAGGCCTCTAGCCTCGTCATCGTGAAGTCGGGCATGCTGGTGGGCACTTCCAAGCAGTTCCGCAGGAGCCGCTTCCAGAACTTCGGGCCCGGTTCCCTCATCGGGGAATTCAGCATTCTCGAAAGCAGCCCGAGGGAATTCACCGTCCGCGCCGTCGAAAACAGCGAGGTGCTGTTCATCGAGCAAAAGGACCTGTTGCGCGAACTCGAGCACAAGCCGGGCTGGTTCCGCTCCACGCTCACGTTCCTCGCAAGCCATTGCCACCTCGCCGAAGAAACCAGCAAGAAGATGCGGATTGTGCAGGCGCTCCCCTCGCTCCTGTTCCTGTTCAAGAACCACCTCGAGACATCGGGTTCAGACAACATAACGCTAGCGGCACTGCAGCAGAAGATGCTCGTTCTCGACAACGTCGACTACTCCGATACCGAAAAGCTCTTGCAGATTCTCGAAGGGCTCGAACTGCTCCGCATCGAGGGCGACACCGTGCGCGTCTCGAACCTGCAGATTGTGCCCATGCTCTACGATGCGCTCCAGTTCCGCGCACTCAACAAGCAGGTATCGCCCGAGATACTCCCCATTACCGACCAGTTCGTGCTTACCACGTTCGTGAAGGCGGTGCGCGAAAACGGCATTCCCATCCGGAGTGCGTGCACGACCGTCAGCGCCACCCTGTTTATCGCGCAGGCGAAGAAGACCATGTTCGGGAGCCTTACCATGCGCACGCTCGCACCGCTACTGCAAAGCGGCGTGCTCTCGACCGAGCCCGCCTATAGCGAGGCCACCACGCTCGAGACCATCAAGAGCATCTCCGGCGACTTCGAGCATATCCTCGACCTGCTCGAACTCAACCGCATTTTCCCGTTGCTGGATAAGAAGCTGGTGTAGAGGCGCTGCGCGCCTTCTGGCACATTTTCTATATTTACATCTGTAATAAACCATCACCTTAAAACAAGGCAAAACATGAAACTTTCCGCACTCATCGTGACCCTCTCCTCCATCGCCGCATTCGCCCAGGAAGCCGCCGAACAGGCTGAACAGCAGCCCGGTCTCCTTGGCAGCCCCATCCTGATGATGGTGCTCATCTTCGGCGTGATGTGGCTGTTCTTCATCCGCCCGCAGAGCAAGGAAAGGAAGAAGATGGACGAAATGCGCAAGGCCCTCAAGAAGGGCGACAGGGTCATGACCACCGCCGGCATCCTCGGCACCGTCACCAACATCGACGAAACCGGCACGACCGTCACCGTCCGCACGGGTTCCACCACGTTCATCGACTTTGACAAGCAGGCTATCCTCCGCGTAATCAACCCCGAAGTGAAGGCCGAAGAAAAGAAGGACGAAAAGAAGTAATGGCTCTTCTCCCTATCAAGACTTACGGCGACCCGGTGCTCCGCAAGAAGAGCGAACCGATTACCGAGATTACGCCGGAACTCCGCCAGCTCGCGCAGGACATGCTCGAGACCATGTACGACGCGCCGGGTTGCGGGCTCGCCGCTCCACAGATCGGGAGGAACATCCGCCTGGTCGTCATCGATACGGCGATTCCCGACGAAGAGGAACCGCGCCCGTACATCATGTTCAACCCCGAGTGGGAACCGGAAGAAGACGCGAAGCCCGCCTGCAACGAGGAAGGCTGCCTCTCGCTGCCGGATATCTTCTGCAACGTGACGCGCCCCGACAAGGTGTGCGTGCGATTCTTCGACATCAACGGCGAGCCGCAGGAAATCCACGACTGCGAAGGGCTCTTTGCCCGCTGCATCCAGCACGAAACAGACCACCTGAACGGCGACCTGTTCGTGGACAAGATTTCTACCGCCGACCGCACGATGAACCAGTCCAAGCTCCGCAAGATGGCGAAAGAAACCCAAGCGAAGCTGAAGAAGAAGTGACATTTTCGCCGTAGGCTAAAATGTCATCCTGAGTGCAGCGACAGCGTCGCGGAATCGAAGGATCCTGTTTTAAGCAATGTCCAACGCGCGTCTTAAAATCCTCTGGCTTTGCCTGCTCGCATTCCCGGCGATAGTTTTCGCCGGCGATTTTGACCTGCCGGAACTGCCCGAAGCAAAGACCGCACCGGAACCAACAAAAGCATTCAAGCCGATTGCCGAACCGGCCGCAAAACCTGCCCCTGAAAAAGATGCGTCTAAGGACTCGCCTAAAGGTGCTAAAGATACGCCTAAAGATGCGCCGGAACAATCGGATTACGTCGGTCCCGTAAACTTCGCGCCCATCGAAGCGACAAACGTTTCCGACGCGCACAGCGCGGGCGTAAATTTACCCGCAGGCATCGTCGCGAAGAAGATTCCCGCGAACCTGAACCGCCCCCTGCAGGTGGGCGTATTCACCGGAGTGAAGGAACTCCTCTGGAAGTCGCACGACGCAACATACAAGTTCACCGCGGAGGGGAACAAGGTTATCGCCTCCGGGCCGGGGAAACCGCAGCCCGAAAGCAAATACCAAATCAATACGGACGGAGCATGCATTGCGCTCGCCCCCACGCAAAAGGAACTTGCCACCTCGTGCTACCCGGGCAGTTTTACCCTCACGGCAAAGGGCGGGCTCTTGACCGCAGTGAATACCGTCGACGTAGAAGAATACCTGCGCGGCGTGGTGCCCTACGAAATCGGCAAGCTCGACAGCAGCAGGTTCAGCGCACTCGAATCGCAGGCGATTGCCGCACGCACGTACGCCTACAAGCACTTCGGCAGCCGCGAATCCATGGGGTTCGACGTGTACGCCGATACCAAGGACCAGGTTTACAAGGGGCTCGCGAGCGCAACCCCGCTTACCGACAGCGCCGTGAAGGCCACCGCCGGAATAGTCATGACATACAACGGCGAGTTCATCATCGCGTACTACCATTCCACCTGCGGGGGCATGAGCGAGACGCTCGCCACATGGGGCCGGCCCGACCTCCCCTACCTCAAGAGCAAGCCCGACCTGCGGCCCGATGGAACGCCGTGGTGCAACGAATCAAGTTACAGCAAGTGGGAACGCAACTTTAGCGAAAAGGAACTCCCCGCGCTATTCAAGAAAAACGGCAAGGAAGCGAACGCGAAGGTGCCCGAGTTCAAGCACGTGAAGGCGATTGGCGTGAAGGACACGCTTGCAAGCGGAAGAATCCTCACGCTCGAAGTCACTACGGACAAGGGAAAGTTCACGGTCGCGGGCGACAAGGTGCGCTGGCTGTTCAAGAAGAACGGGACAATACTGCCCTCATCATTCTTCAGGGTAAAGCACCACAAGCAGGAATGGAAAATCGAGGGCAAGGGGTTCGGGCACGGAGTCGGAATGTGCCAGATGGGCGTGCGCGCCCGCAGCGCCGCAGGCCAGGACTTCGCGACCATACTCACGCACTATTACCCGGGAATCACGCTGGAGCGTTTCGAGAAATGAGCGCCGAGAATCCGGTATTTGCTGTACTGAGCCAGGGGTGTGCCGCAAACTTCGGGGACGGGGAAAGGATTGCGCGGGCGCTAGCCGCACGATACAACGCGCGGGTCGTGTTCCGCCTGCCGGATGAGCAAGATGCAGCGGGAAGCGTTCGCAATTTACAGGATGCAGCAGGATGCGCGCCATCCGCACAAGATGCGCCTAGGGTGCAAAATGTGTCTAGGGCACAAGATGCGCCGGACGCCATATACTTGAATGTCTGCACGGTGAAGGGGAACGCGGGTGCTTTGAAACTGCTCCGCACCGCAAGCGAAAGGTTCCCTGGCACACCGCTGTTCATTACGGGATGCGCCCCGAAGGACTTCCGCGAAGAAGCGGTCAAGGTTACAGATAAAGTAGTATTTACGAGTTTAGAGGAAATCTCCGCCTCCGCCGACGTGAAAAAACAAGCCGCAGCGACAGAATCCACTCTCAACCCCTGCGCGAATCGCCGCTCGTAGGCATCGTGAATATTGAGGAAGGTTGCCTCGACGCCTGCGCGTTCTGCAGCACGCACCTCGTGAAGGGGCGGCTCAAAAGCTATGCCCCCGAGGGAATCGTCGAGCAGGTCAAGCGTCTTGTGGCCGACGGATGCACCGAAATCCAGCTGACCGGGCAGGACTGCGCCTGCTACGGGTTCGATATCGGCACGAATCTCGCCTCCCTCGTGCAGAGCATTCTCGTGCATGTTTCCGGCAATTACAAGATACGCCTAGGCATGGGAAACCCGCGACACGTATGCGATTACGCAGGCGCCCTGCTCGAATGCTTCCAGGACAATCGCGTCTACAAGTTCATGCACGTTCCCGTACAGAGCGGGAGCGACAGAATCCTGAAGGCGATGAACCGGAGGCACACTGCAAGCGAGTTCCGGCGACTCGCAAGCGAGTTCAATAAACGGTTCCCGCTCGCCACCCTCAGTACCGACCTGATTGTAGGCTATCCCGGCGAAACGGAAAGCGACTTTCGCGAAACATTGCGACTGCTCGAAGAAACTCGCCCGACGGTATGCAACATCACCCGCTTTGTCGCCCGGCCGGGTACGGCCGCCGCGCGAATGGAGGCAGATGCAGGCCTCAGCATTCCTGATAGCGTCAAGCACGAGCGTTCCGCCCGCCTAGCAGAAGCGTTCCAGAAAATCGCCCGCAAGAACAACGCCCTGTGGGTCGGCAAGACCTGCAACGTGGTGGTAGAGAAACCAGGGCACCGCGCAGGCACCTCCATCGCGCGGAACGAGGCCTACCGCCCGGTAGCCCTCGCCGGCGACATTCCCGCCGGAACAAAACTGCAAGTGCGCATCACCGACGCAGAAGCATTTGCGCTAGTCGCAACTACAGAAAAATAGCGTGCCGAAGCTTGTGAGCAACAAGCGCCCAGTATTGCGATTACATCGCATAAACCGGCGCCTCAACAATAGAAACAAGTAAACTTGTTTCTGCTGCACTCGGCTTAGGTTTATTTAACTGGGCGTGGTTGCGAGAGTGAGCGCAAACCATAGTATTTATTCAACATCTAGCGCGAACGGATCGCCACAGAACACCAGAACGAAGTGATAGTGTGAGCATGTACGACACGCCCGCAGCCAAGTATCTATAAACAAAGAACTTCAACAAACGCTTGCCTCTCGCATATTCCCGCAGTTTAATGGAAGCCCGTCAGTGACTAACAGTCACTAGGGCTTCCTCCCGGTAAATCATCCCCTGTTTGCGACAAAGCAATAAACTGTTTAATGCCGGAGCCTCCGCTTGTTTTTTGGCGGAGGATCGTGCCGAACTAAGCGAACACCGGAACGAAGTGATAGTGTGAGCGTGTACGACACGCCCGCAGCCAACATCTTAGCGCAAGCATAAAAAAGCAGTTTAATTTTTATCCAGCAGTTTAATGGAAGCCCGTCAGTGACTAACAGTCACTAGGGCTTCCTCCCGGTAAATCATCCCCTGTTTGCGACAAGGCAATAAACAGTTCCTGCCGGAGCCTCCGCTTGTTTTTTGGCGGAGGATCGTGCCGAACTAAGCGAACACCGGAACGAAGTGATAGTGTGAGCGTGTACGGCACGCCCGCAGCCAACTATATTACAAACAGCCTATACGCAAATAACAAAAAAACCCGGCAGAGCCGGGCCTTGTCGCAAAAATCTACAAACTACTTGTCGGTACGGCGGTACCCGCGCGTAGTCGTGAACGAAGCACGCTGGTACGGAGCATCCACGTACTGGAAGCCGCCACCGCCCATGTAGGCGCAGTACACATAGTGTTCCTTAATAATGGACACCTGGTAGATGTACGGACCCGTACCGATCTTACGACCCTGCTGGGAAACCGGGTACATCTTGATGGTCACCATCATTTCGCCCACACCAGTTACATTGGCATAGTCGGTACCGTCGGTACAAGTATTGGACGTCGCGTTCGGCACAGTCTGCGCACTCACCATAGCCTTGAACTGGGCAGGGTCGGTAACGCCTTCGGTGTACTGGCTAATGAAGTGGCCAAGGTGGTCGAACACGCGCACGTTCACCTGGAACGGCTGAGACGTACGGAACGAAATGCTGGAGCAGCTTTCCGTGCCGTTCGCATCGGCGTAGCAACGGCCCGAAGCGGCACCGCCCTTATCGCTCACCACAGCCGCACCCGGGCTAGACACGCCACCGTTGGCATGGCCATCGGCACCCACCGGAGCCGCAGTAATTTCGGTCCAGTGATCCTCGAGCCAGCCGTTCTGGTCGCCACCGTCGATGAATCCAGGCGGAAGCGGCGTAATCAGGAGTTCTGCCGTAGAGTTCTTCGGCAGGTCATCGCCACCGGCCTTGTCGGTAAGTTCCTTGTTGTCGAATTCCGGACGCACGAGCGAAGTATCCTTCATCTCGATAACCGTCGTCGGGTTCACAAGCAACTTTGCAGAAGCCCACTCCGGCGGATACGTTTCCACAGTTTTGCCCGCCTTGGACGAGACAAAGAGCGGAGTACCGAACATAGCGAACGTACCGTTGTACATCATGGTCGTCCAGTAGTTGTTGGCTTCGCTCAGCGGGTCGTTGTTCGGGTAGTTGAAAGCAATCTCGTCACCGGCCTGGAGAGAGTATTCGTTTCCGGCCTTGTCCTTGAGCTTGCCCTGGAGGTCATAGATAACGCCATCGGCGCCCTTGTCCATCGTGAAGTTAGCGCTTTCGACAAACATGCCAAGTGTATCGTGAGCAAGGCACGTTGCAGCCTCGATGCTGTAGTTGGTGCAGCGGACAACCACGAGTGCAGGAATAGTCCCGTTCTGGCCGCCGGCAACCATCATGGCGAGCGTTTCGTCAGAAAGTTCGGTATTCAAGATAAGGCTCGTCGTAGCGACACCGTCGGTAACCGTAACTTCGGCACCGGTAACGGTCGGCTGGCCGTACTTGGTCGGAGCAATTTCGGCAAGGGAGGTGCGCATGTACATGTTGGAACCATCGGACTGACGGTCAGCATAGAAGAAGTGCAGGTGGTGCCAGGTATTGTCGGCCCAAGAGCCGTCCGGGTTCAAGAAGCAGTTCTGGCCAGCAGCAGTCTGGTTCATAAGAGGAGGATCCATGTAGCCGCTCGCCGCAAGCACAGGGTCGGCATGGCAGCCGTGGCCGTTAGCGGCAAGCACGGAAATGTCCACGCGGCCCGGAGCGGCAAGGTGAGTACCACCGAGGTCCACCACGAGCACGCCGTCCACGAAAATCCACATGTCGTCGTCACCAGTGAACTCAAAGATTTCCGGGTCCGGAAGGCCAGCGGCGTTCACCTGGTTCTTGGAGTTGTACTTGAACTTGGCGTAACCCATCATGGTAAAGCCGTAGTTGCGGAGGTGACGGGGGCCAAGCACCGCATCGCTGTTGGCAGCGGTCAAGGCAGCAATCGGGCTACGCGGGCCACCCGCCATGAGCCACGTGGCACAGAGGCCGGCGGTCTTCGAACCCATCATGTCTGCCTGGGTAGAGGCGTACTGGTAGTCGTACGGCGGGCAGAAAATGGAGAGCGTCTGCGGACCGTACTGGTCGCACTGGTCCGTGGTGCATCCGCCGTTAGCCTTGGTCGCCATGTCCAAACGGGTCTGGGAGTTGGTATCCACGATATCGAGCGGGAAGTAACCACCGTTACCGTAGTTGTAGTCCATCGCGTAGATGTTCTTGGAAGAACCGGCCACGTTCGCGGGCGGGAGCGTAAGCACCGTGTTGGAACGCTTGGCAAATTCGTTGTTGTCGGAATACCAGTGTTCAAAGAAGAAGTTGTCGCAGGCGTCCTTTGCCTTCAAAATTTCCACGCCATCAAGCATGTCGATTTCGGCACCGGCAGCCGCAGGAGCAAACTTCAGGAACGGCTGGACCATGCCCGGAGTGTAGTACACGGCGTTCGACCAGACGTTGCCGTTACACTTCGTACCGCTGACCATGCCGTCAACGTACTTTTCGTAACCGCGCTGGGTATAGCCGCGAGCAGTCTTGTTGTTGCATTCACCGTACTTAAGCGTATCGGCCGTAGTCGTCAACTGAAGGTACGACGGGAGCATCGTGTTCGGCAGGTGGGGCCTACCGTCCTGGCCAATCCAGTCACCCGCCTTGGAACGACCGTTACCGCAGGTCGCATGGAACGGAGCGTAAGTCGTGTACCAGGCGGCATCGTAACCAATAGCGCCCTTCGACAAGCTCGTATTAAAAATCAGTTCACCACACGTACCGCCCGTAGCGCCATGGTTCGTACAATAGTAATTGTCACCCGTGCTGATGAACTCTTCCGAAAAGTTCTCGAAGTCCGGATGCGTCACCGGGAAGTCGCGCACCACAATGTCGAGGTTCGCGGCACCAGCCACGTCGGCATGAACCGGCGTAAAGCTAACCAAACCAAAAGACACCGCGGAGAGTGCCAATCCTGCTACCAATTTTCTTTTCATAATATCCAATCTCCACCTATTTGCACAATAGGTAAACAATACATACCTAAATATAAACCAAAATTGCGCTTTTATTCCCGTCTGGAATTGAAAAATATCATAAATATGGGCATTTTTCGCATTTTTGTGACCTAAAACATAGCGTTTAGACCACCTCCCCAGGTCCAAACGCCCCGTTTTTCCAAATTTGCAGGGTACTGTTCTATATTTGCGGGCATGAACTGGTCGCTACTTTTTGTCATCATCATCATGATTCTCCTGCTCCGGGTCGTGTACCTGAGGCTCAAGGCAAACTCTATCAAGGCGGAATCTTTCCGGAACCTGAGCGACCGCGACCAGATGGCGGTCCTCAAGGAATGCCTGCTCAACACCCCCACACGCACAAACCTCGAGAACCTCGCCGAATTCGCGAAGGCCCGCGGGTTCAATGTCGATACGGCAACCTACCTCAAGTTTATCGAGAGGCACATGAAAAACGCCTGGGGCAAGAACGCCATCGCCGAAGACAACGAGATTTACGCTGCGGAATCCGCTTGGGTGGACGCCATCCGCCCGCTGGAATTTGCAGAGGCGGAAAAGGCGCGCGCCGATGGCGACATGGAGAAGTTCGTGAAGTGCTGCCTCGAGGGCGTATCGCGGCTGTATTCCGACGAGGCGATTATGGCCGAACTGGAAAAACTGGTTCCGCACTGCGCGAAGGCGAAGTCGCTTATCGAGGGGTACCGCGACCTGATCGCCGCCCGCGACGCAAGCGAGGCCGACGACAAGTCGCTCGAGAAGCTGCGCAAGAAGCGCGACGCGTGGATGAACGAGTTGTTGATTGATAATTGATGATGGATGATTGATGATTGATAATTGATGGTGGATGCGGGGGGCGAGAAGTTTGTCGCAAGTGGCGAGAAGTTTGTTGAGGGAAACGAGAAGTTTATCGCGGGGCTTATAGACCAAACTCACGCTTTATGGCATTTTGGTCCGTATGAAATTAGTTTATTTACAAAAAAAAGCCCTCGGGTTTAACCGAGGGCAATTGAAAGAGCGCGAGCGGTCTCTCGCGAGCCGTAGTCGCCGATATTAATCGGCGATGGAGGCGAGAGCGAGTAAGAAACCGGAGGTTCTACGCCCGAGACGTCGAACGAGCGGTCTCCTAACTACTTAAAACCAGCGCCAAGTGATGCCGAAGAGCACCATCGTCTTGTACTGTGCGTCTTCGTCGAGATCCTTGTCGTAGGCCATATCGTAGCCGACCTGCAGTTCGATGTACGGCACGATCGTCACAGCGAGGAGGTTTTCCCACTTGCCGTCGATTTCGTCGACACCCTTGAAGTTCACGAAAGCCCACAGGCGGGTCTTGAAGCTAGCGATGGAAGATAACGCGTACTTGAATTCCGTGATGGATTCGAGACCCGGTTCGTCCTTGAACTTTTCAACCTTGTCTTCGGTATCCTTGTCATCAGCAAAGCCGTAGCCGTTAGAAATCGTCATACGGTTAGCAAAACCGATACGCTGGCTGAACATGTCGTTCGGGACGTAGGCAAGACCGGCGACCTGCGTTTCGTATGCCGGGTCCATGAAGCAGGAGATGGCCTTCTTAATTTCGTTGCCTTCTTCGTCTTCACTGTAGGAGTAGCCCGAAAGGAACTGCGTTTCGAAGCGGTTGCCAATGTAGGGCTTCAGGACTTCGGTCATGTTGAAGTCGAGCATGGATTCCCAGAAAATCTTGTCGGCGGACTTGCGCTGACCGAGACCGTCAGTCCAAGTCTTGCCCAAGGCGAGGTTCACCAGGTTACGCCAGTTGGCGACCTTCCACTTGCCCTGCACGTCGGCATCGTAAGTGATGAGCCAGGTGTAGTTGGATGTTCCGTCCTGCTGCCAGTTAGAGAAGTTGTAGTAGTTCCACTTGACAGCGGCGACCACATCGGCAGTCCAGTTTTCGGGAAGGGCGCCTTCGAACATGCCGCCTTCCGCCATTGCAGGGGCGGCAAGAGTGCAAGCAGTAGCGCAAGCCAAAAGAAGCGATTTGATTTTCATATCTTTTCCTCGTTATGGCCCGTGGTATTCCCGCAAGGCCGGTTTGACGCCTTAAAAATAGCACATTTGTATTTTTTTGGGAAGGTACTTTCTATAATTTAGCGCATGCTGAAGGCTTTTTTGAGGTTTATCGCCACTGCAGGGCTCGTACTTTGCACCGCCGCAACTGCGGGTGCAGCGGACCAGAGTGTCGCAAGCGCGGGGCAAGCCGGCGACGCCACCCCCTGGCACTTTGGCGCGGGCGTATCGGCAGGCAGGCTCACTCCGGTAATGCTCGAGGGCTCTGTTCGCTACAAGGCAGCCACATTGCATGTCGCCGGATTCGGGTTCCACAAGGGAGCAAACGACTTCTGGTGCGGCATTCGCGGCAACATCGGGTGGACGTTCCTGCGCGATTTCCCATTCAACATGTTTTTGGGCATTGGCGGCGGGTATGAATTTGCGGAAGCCCCCAACGAGATGCACCGCGCAGTGAACCACGCAAATAACGCGATGTACCTGTACCCATACAACTACAAGGAACTGCTCGACATTACTGCAGACCTGCGCATTAACTTGTTCGGACTGTTCACTCAGATATCCTTCCCCGCTTACAGGTTCAAGGACCACGACGCGCCCGACTTCAGCTGGCGGGTGGGCTACCTGATGGAATTTTGATGATTGATAATTTGGTGTCGGGTATGGAATGAAAAAATCCTCGGTTAAACCGAGGATTTTTTTGGATCCTATCGCGACCTTCGGTCGCTCCAGGATGACATCTTACTTCTTGGGGAGCTTCACTTCCTTGCCGAAGTCCACGTTCGTCTTGTTGCCGAGCAACAGGGCGCGGGTCTTGAGCGGGAGGCCGAAGCAGCGGATGAAGCCCGTTGCGTCCTTCTGGTCGTACATGTCGACGTCGGTGAATCCACCGAGGCCCATGTCGTAGAGGCTGTAGGGGCTCTTGATGCCGGCCGGAATGATGTTACCCTTGTAGAGCTTGAGCGTCACTTCACCGGTCACAACGCTGTTGACTTCAGCGAAGAAGGCGTCCATAGCCTGGCGGAGCGGAGTGAACCACTGGCCATTGTACACGAGGTTCGCGTAGGTCATAGACATCTTCTGGGCTTCGAACAAGGTTTCCTTGTCGAGCACGAGCTGCTGCAGGCATTCGTGAGCCTTGTACAGGAGCGTGCCACCCGGAGTTTCGTACACGCCGCGGCTCTTGAGGCCGACGAGGCGGTTTTCGACGATGTCGAGGAGGCCGCAAGCGTTCTTGCCACCGATCTTGTTCAGGAATTCGAGGAGTTCCACAGCGCCCATCTTCTTGCCGTTGATGGAAACCGGGTTGCCCTTCTCGAAACCGATGGTCACGTGGTCGGCCTTGTTCGGGGCCTTCTCGTACGTGGCGGTGTGCTTGAGCATGTCATACTTGTGTTCCTTGTCCGGGAACTCGAGGATGCCACCTTCGTGAGAGAGGTGCCACAGGTTACCGTCTTCGGAGTAAATCTTCTTCTTGCTGATGCCGTTGAGCGGAATCTTGTGGGCGGCAGCGTAGTCGATAGCGTCTTCGCGGCTGTGGAAGTGCCACTTCGGGTCCTTCCACGGGGCGATGATTTCGAGCTTCGGGTTCAGGGCGGCGTAGGTCAGTTCAAAACGGACCTGGTCGTTACCCTTACCGGTAGCACCGTGAGAAACAGCGTATGCGCCTTCCTTTTCGGCAATCTTCACCTGGTACTTCGCGATGAGCGGACGAGCGAAAGAGGTGCCCAGGAGGTAGGTGCTTTCGTACTTTGCACCGGCACGGACGGTCGGCCAAACGTAGTCTTCGAGGAATTCCTTCTTGAGGTCGAGAACGTAGCACTTGCTGGCACCAGTAGCGAGAGCCTTCTGTTCCAGGGCCTTGGCATCGGGGAAGTCGTTCTGACCGAGGTCGGCAGCGAAAGCGATCACTTCGCAATCGTAGTTTTCCTTGAGCCAGGGGATGATGATGCTGGTATCGAGTCCACCGCTGTAAGCGAGGACAACCTTTTTCTTGGATTCTTTCTTAGCCATTGTATTTCCTTTGAGAAAATTTTAGACGAACCAAATATAGAATTAAAAGCCGATAACGGCGCCCAGGTAACCGGACATAGCCCAGGAATCAACGGACCTGTTGAAGAAGCGCTGGAAGCCAGTTTCGATAGAGACCCATGCGGCGGAGAGGTGCTTTTTTGACCAGGGCCAAACCGCCTGGAGATTGTAGGCTATACCCGGAGCAATCGTGAGCAGCTGGGCTCCGCCGAAATTGTATTCGTATAGGATGCTCGCCGTAGCGCCAAGCGTGTTCCAGAACTCGATGCCACCGCCCAGGTCTACACCGATGGAAAAACCGTCCAGCGAAAACATCTTCTCGCAGTCTTCCACTTCCTGTTCGTTCTTCGTGGAAACGCCGGGAATCCAGCCTTCCATGTCGCGCTGGTGCCATTCCTCGCGGATTTCCTCGAGGTCCGTGGATTCAAAACCGACAACCGGGCTCACGTACCAGCTCCAGCGCCCCTGCGGGAAATGGAATCGCGTATTGATGCGGTAGCGCTGGTAAAGCACGGACTTGTCGGCATCCAGGTCACCGCCAAAGAAGCGCACATCGCCACCCGCACTTATCCAGTCGCTGTAGAAATACTCGAACTGCCCCTGCCAAACGCCCAGGCAGTCGCATTCCTCGGTCGGGTTGTAGAGGCCAAACGCGAGACCCACCAGCAGGCCGTAACCCGTATAGGCGGAAAGGCGCGGGAGCGGAACGCTATGGCGCTCCGAAACTGCCGTATCGGGGTCTGCAGTGTCCGCAACAGCACCCGCGGTATCAGTACTTGCGGCAACGTTCGCGGAATCTGTGTTTTCAACAACGTTCGCAGTATCCCCCACGGCAGTTTCCGCGAGGGCATTCAAGGCAAGGAACAATATCACCCAGAATATCCGCATATTCTTTAATTATACAAAATAAATCTTCAGCAAGCCACGCAGAGCCTCTACTTCACCTTCTTGCCGTTCTTTGCGGCAGAAAGTTTCTTGTATTCCTCGCGGGCCTTGCGCATATCGGCCATAAACACATCGTTTGTATGCAGGCTCGGGTAAGCTCCCGAAACAAGCACCTTGGAGGCATCCACGTCGCTCTGCCAGTGGAATCCGGCAATCACGCGGCTCTGGCCCCATTCGTATGCGTATTTCAACAAGGCATCCTGAGCAGACGGGTTCACCTCGATCAGCAGCAGGGCCATCGACCATGCGCGAACGGTATGCCCCGACGGGTAGGAACCATTCGTTCTCAGGCGTTCTTCTTCGGCAGGGACAAGAGTCGGTTCGTTGAAGCGGTCGTAGGGGCGACGCCTCATGTAATGCCTCTTGGGAAGGCTCCCCACCTGCTTGAGCGTCCGGACTCCGCGTTCGAGCAGGTTCATGATGGCGGGAGTCTTCTTTGCCGAAATTTCCATGCCGAAGGGTTCGCTGAACATCTTGGCCATGTCCTCGACCGTTTCTACCGCCTGGGCTACGGCCAGGGCCGCACGTGCGGAATCGGCACGCATCTTTTTACCCCAAATGTACTGCGACATATCGTACATGAACTGCGGCGACATGGTATCCGGGGGCGCCGGGTAGAAGTTCAGTGCGTTCGGGAGCGCATCTGCTTCCACGTAAGGTTTGACATCTGCAGCGAAACAGCAAAGCGACGCACCACAAAAGGCGACTACGATAAAAGCTTTCTTGATAAAATTGTTCATGCCTTGAATATAAATAAAAAAGACTATCTTTTCAAATGCTAATCCCATGAAAAAATGCCGTCGTAAAAAACACGCTCCCATGAACCGTTCGCAAATGATGCAGGCGGTCCATTCGGAAGACACCCGGCCCGAACTGCTTGTGCGGCAGGCGCTGTTTAAGGCGGGACTGCGTTACAGGCTGCACAGGCACGATTTGCCCGGCTCGCCAGACCTGTTTATCCTCAAATACGGCGTGGTTGTATTTATAAACGGCTGCTTCTGGCACCAGCACGGCTGCAAGTTTACGAGCCGCCCCAAAAGCAACCCTGAATTCTGGAATGAAAAGTTCACGAACAATATGGTGCGCGACATCAAGACGAACTGGAAACTTTCGCTACAAGGCTACCGCGTTGCAACCATTTGGGAATGTTCCGTCAAGAACGATTTCGACCACACTATTGAACGCCTCAAGGCCTTTATTGCAAGCGATGAAGAAAGCATAGAGATTTGAACCACAGGTCGGAAAAAGACTATCTTTCTTTTTGATTTTGAAAGGTTTAAAAATGCAAGTTCTTGAAAAAATCAGTGAATTCGTGGGCAAGTGGATGGCGGTTGTGGTTTTAGCAATCGCGGCGCTCTCGCTGTTCCTGCCCAAAGCCACACTCTGGATTGAGCTCAGTTGGGTGAATTACCTCTTGATGGTCGTGATGTTCGGCATGGGGCTCACGCTCAAGCTAAGCGACTTCAAACTCGTGTTTGCCCGCCCTAAGGAAATCACCATCGGGTGCGCGGCGCAGTTCGTCGTGATGCCCGCACTCGCATTTGTGCTCTCCAAGGCGTTCGGGCTCGACGCGGCCCTCATGGCGGGTGTGGTTCTCGTAGGCACATGCCCAGGAGGCACTTCGAGTAACGTCATCACTTACCTCTCGAAAGGCGACGTGGCGCTCTCCGTGGGCATGACGAGCGTGAATACGCTTCTCGCTCCCGTATTGACGCCGGCAATTACCTACCTGTTACTCCGCACCACCGTGAACGTGGATGTGATGGCCATGTTCCTTTCCATCGTAAAGGTTGTCATTGTGCCGATTGCGCTCGGGTTTGTTATCAACAAATTCTTTGGCAAATGGACGGCGCGTGCCGTGAAGGTCTTGCCGCTCGTCTCGGTGATTGCCATCGCGATGATTGTGGCCGCAGTCGTCTCACACAACGCCGCAAAGATTCTCTCCACGGGCGCCATCGTGTTTGCCGTGGTGATTCTCCATAACCTGATCGGTTACGGCTGCGGGTTCGGCCTCGGGAAGTTGCTGAAATTCTCGACGCCCAAGACGAAGGCACTCTCCATCGAAATCGGCATGCAGAATTCAGGCCTTGCCACGAGCCTTGCGGCGACTTCGTTCTCGAGCCTTGCTATGGCAACAGTTCCTGGCGCCATATTCTCCGTGTGGCACAACATCTCCGGCGCGATACTCGCGAACGTTTACCGCCGGTGGGAAAAGTAAGACATGAGCATCGAATACAAAGACATCCACGATTTTTCTGAACAAGATTTAAAAGACCTCTTCCTCTCCGTCGAATGGTCCTCGGGACATTTCCCCGACAAACTCGTCGTCGCGATGAAGAATTTCAAGACCGTCATCTCGGCCTGGGACGGCGACAAGCTCATCGGCATGATTTGCGCGATGGACGACGGTGTCATGAACGCCTACGTGCATTACCTGCTCGTGCGCCCCGAATACCAGGGCAAGGGCATCGGCAAAGTCCTCGTCGACAAGGTCCATGAAATATACAAGGATTACCTCCGCATCGTCGTAGTCGCCTACAACGAAGAACTCGCCTTCTACGAGCATTGCGGCTTCAATAAAGCTGAAGATGCGAGCCCGATGTTTATTACGAGTCTGTGGACGTAGAAAGCCCTTTTTTCAAATCACGAAAAACTTGAACACCCGATTTTACTCGTCCTGCCTGAAGGTCCATTTCTGATAGCCGAAGCAAAGCTTGAAGATTCAGAGCATCTTGCTCCTTTTTATTTAATTCGTTTTCGTTGTACATAGGCAATCCTGTTTTTTCAAGAAATATAAACAGTTTAAAACGAGGAGTCAATAGCGCTGTTTTTTTCAAAAAAAAAACAATTCAAACTCTTGACAAGCTGTATCCGATTAGATACATTGATGTGTATGCACAAGCGCTTAGACATTGCCGAATACCTCGACAGCGAAGAAATCGTCGCCGAATATTTGAACTTAGTCAGCGAATCAGATGATCCCGCGCTGTTTCTCCGTGCAATCGGGCACATCGCCAGAAGCAAGGGAATGTCGCAGATTGCCGAAAAGACCGGACTCGGCCGTGAAAGTCTTTATAAGGCTCTAGACGAAAAAGCTCATCCGCGTTTCGAAACCATTTTCAAGGTGCTGAACGCCATGGGAATCCAGATGACTCTCGTTCCTAAAGTGAAATTCAAGAAACGCCGTAAACAAACGGAACTTTGCGTTGCAGAGAAAAGAGCGCGGTATAGGGTGTAGGGCAATTTCGAACGACCTCGCCCCTTAAATTGTCATGCCGAGCTTGACTCGGCATCTCCATTCTCTCAGAATAATCTATATTACACGATACATAGCCCCGTACCGAATGGTGCGGAGCGACCGGTTTTTGAGTTTCGACTCTTATTCTTGTTGCGGAAAAACGACCAAAAATTTCAACACTCAAGAATAAGACGAACACTCACGTCCCAATCGGGGCGTGAGTTGTTTGTGCTTATTGAGTGTTATGGTTTCTTGGTCGTTACCACCGCAACAGTAGGCCTTACGACTCACGCCTTTTTTTGTTTGGTGTCATCAAGGTCTTTTGAAAAAGTGTCGAACAGACACTTTTGATAAGGAGATGACATGGCTAACGTTTCGAAACAGCACCGCGACGAGCTGCTAGAAAAGATTTCCAAAATTCGCGAATTTATTGCGACTTCCAAAGCGAACAAAAATACCCGCAATCTCCTGCAATATCTGAATGAAATCACAAAGGACATCAAAGGCAAAAAATACGGTCTTGTATTCGAGGAACACCGCGAAGCCATCGATGAAAAACTTGATACGCACATTCCCGTATTGGTTGAAGAAAAGAAACTTGCTATTGATAACGGCGGCGAACAGAATTTCTTGATTGAGGGAGACAATCTTGCCGCTCTAAAACTCCTAGAGAAAACTCACAAAGGGAAAATTGATGTTATCTACATTGATCCTCCGTATAATACGGGTGAAAGTTTTATTTACAACGATCATATTGTAGATGATACAGATGCTTTTAAGCATAGCAAATACGCTTCATTTATTAGCGAAAGAATTACAATAGCAAAAAAACTTCTTTCTCCTAATGGAATAATGTTTATCTCAATTGATGATAAAGAACAAAGTACAATGAGACTTGTGTGCGATGACATTTTTTCTGAATCACATTTTTTAACAACAATAGGATGGGAAAAAAGAACAAAGTGTCAAAATACAAAAACCGCAAAAAAGATGTTGCAACCCAAAATAGAATACATCTTGGTTTATAAGAATACAAATAAAAGAATTGAATTCAATTGTCATGTAATTGGTCAAAAAGAGTATCCTGAAAAAGATGATGTAGGAATTTTCAGGATAGAGGAAATTGGACAAATGGGTAAAGGTGGAGTTCGTGGAAGAGCGAGTATGATTTTCCCAATTCTTGGAGTTTCTCCGAATGAGGGAAATCAGTGGAAGCTTGGGAAGGATACGATTCTTGAATTAATTGAAAGAAATGATGTTTTTAAGAAGAACGGGAAGGTGTATAGAAAAGTAAGGCCGGACGATGAATCTTGCGATAGTATAAAGCCTTTTTGGGCATATTTCTCCGCAGAACAGTATGGAACCGCAGAATCAGCAAAAAAAGAACTTGGGAAAATATTAAACAAAAAAGATCATGAGTTTGAAACCGTTAAACCGACTCAGATGATTGAAGAGTTGATTTTTCAGGCTTCAAGTGAAGAATCTACAATACTTGATTTTTTTGTAGGAAGTGGAACGACAGCTCAGTCTGTTCTAGAAACAAACGTTGATTATGGCGGAAGACGAAAGTTTATCGTTTGCACAAATAATGAAAATAACATTTGTCGCGATATTACTTACCAACGAATCAAGACTGTAATCACAGGAAAGCGCAAAGACAAAACTAAGTATTCAGATGGTATTCCTGGGTCACTCAAATACTTCCGCGTAGATTATGTTCCTATCAGTGACAAACTCTACTACGAGTATGCCGATGAACTTCTGCTACATATCCGCGAACTTGTAGAACTTGAAAACGGTATTAATTTTAGCAACAACGGCGAAATTGCCATTGTCTTGACTGACGCCGAGATGGAAAAATTCGTAGAGGACAACAAGAAGAAAAAAATTATTGATGTCAAGAAAATCTACCGTGGACACAATGTTCTCCTTTCAAATGCTCAGACAGCATTCTTGAAGAAGCATAACATCAAGATTAACGTCATTCCTGACTACTACTATCAGGAACTCGCCAAGTAGGAGGTTTTATGGAACTCAAGAATTTTCAATTCAATACAGTCCTTGCCATTAAAGAGGCAATGAACAATTCTAAAAAAGAGATCGTCCTAAAAAGTCCTACCGGTAGCGGTAAGACATTAATGCTTACCTATTTTATGGACGATTATTGCAAGAGTTTTCCCAAAACGGTTTTCGTTTGGTTTACACCCGGAAAAGGGAATCTTGAGGAACAGAGCAAGCGAAAAATGGATCAATATTTTCCGAATTCCAGCACAAAGCTTATTGGCGATGTGATGACATCGGGTTACGAAGAAAATGACTGTTGCTTTATTAACTGGGAAATGCTCACCAACAAGACCAACAACGCCATGAAAGATGGCGAGAGGAAAAATTTCAAGGAACATGTGGAAACGGCAATTGAGAATGGCCTTCATTTTGTAATTATCGTAGACGAAAGTCACCAGAATGACAGCATCAAAGCAAAAGAAGTTGTTGACCTGTTTCATGCGGACAAAATCATTAGAGCGTCAGCAACTCCCAAAAATTTCTCAAATGCGACAGCGAAATTAATCGATGTCAACGAAGAAGATGTCATAGCCGAAGGTCTCATCAAGAAGTTACTTGTTGTGAACGAAGACTTTCCGCAAAAAACAACCGTTAAAGACGAAATAGAGTTTTTACTTGACAAGGCTCTTGAAAAACAACAGGCGATTGCGGCGGCGTTTGCAGAGATAAAGACATTCATCAACCCGTTAATCGTTGTTCAGTTACCGAACAAAAACGAAGTCCTATTAGATAGGGTTGAACGCTACTTTGAGAGCAAAGAAATTTCATATGAAGATGGTTCGCTCGCTGTATGGTTAAGCAACAAAAAAGAAAATCTTGACGGCATTGAAAATCTAAACGCCAAACCCATTGCGGTCATCATTAAACAGGCCATTGCAACTGGGTGGGATTGTCCAAGAGCACACATTCTTGTAAAACTTCGTGACAATATGAGCGAAACCTTCGAAATACAAACCATCGGAAGAATTCGCAGAATGCCAGAAACGATGCATTACGAAAACAACCTTTTGGATAATTGTTACCTATATACCTTTGATGAAAAATTCACAGAGGGTGTTCAACAGTCTCTTGGAAAAAGTGCGCTTAATGCAGTAAAACTGTTTGTCAAGAAGGAATTCAAAACTTTCAGTTTAAAAGGCGAATACAAAGCGGATCTGGAATATACACCTCGTGATGGTCAAGCCTCACTTGACGCGATTGCAACATACTTCAAGAAAAAATACAACACAGGTAAGTCGTCTAAAGAAAATCAGAAGTTGTTACAGGCTTACGGGTACGTCTTTGACTCTGACATTGTAAAGCACACCGTCACTGGAGAAGTCGCTCATTTACAGCAAAAAGACTTCGAAAATCTGAATGACGCCTCTTTCAAAACACCCCTAAACACGCATATTCATGGTCGTGATTTTCATCATGAGCTTGCCGATATCGGTTTAAAGATTGGATTATCATACGACCAAATGAATCTTATTGTGAGAAGGTTATTTAGTAAAGAAAGTTCTTTTTCTAAAAGAATTCTTGACCTCGAAATAAGGCTGCTTTATGCATTTGTAATCAATAATGCAAATCGCCTGAAACTGGATATCGCAACATCGATGTCCGAAAATTTAGGACAGCAACAGCTACCCAATCCTGATAAAATTAGATTGTACGATTTTCACATTCCACAAGAAACATTGTTCACGTACAACGGCAATGCAAAATCACAACAGATTATTTCAAAAAATGTTTATGAGGGATATTTATCATCTGCGGAACCGCGTTCAGATCCTGAAAAGAAATTTGAAAAATTCCTAGAAAAGAGCAAATTTGTCAAGTGGTACTATAAAAATGGAGACAAGGGTCAAGAATATTTTTCCATCGTATATGAGGACAACTTTGGAAAATTGAAATCCTTCTTCCCCGACTACATAGTCTGTGACAAGAATGACGAAATATGGATTTTGGAAACCAAGGGTGGCGAAAGCAAGTCGGGGAACACCGAAGATATTGACAAATACTCCCCTAAGAAATTTGTAGCGTTGAAAGCCTATCTGCAAAAACACAATCTTAAGGGAGGATTCGTCCGCGAAAAGAAAGACGAAAATGAGCTTTGCATTTGCACAGAACAATATTCCGATGACCTGAGTGATAATAATTGGTTATTGCTGGAAGATGTTCTTGCATAAAGCAAGCCCAAGCGATGCGGGGGCGGCACCTGAGCCCCCGCTCGAAAGGGGCGCAATTGCGTCACCCCAAAGAAATCAAACTATTCGGCTCCATCAAGAAATCAATGACGTTCATGGTTAAAATTCCATTTTCGTCATAGAAGGCCGGCACAAAATCCTTTGTGACGACAATTTTCTTGAACGAATCCCGAACCGTCTTGAAGGGCCTAATTTCCTGGGTCCTCTTTTCGTTGTCGGGCAATGAAAATGCCGACTGAATGTAGTAACGTTCCGGCCCTAGATTACAGACAAAATCTATTTCAAGATTCTTGCGGGAAACAGAACCGCTCTCGTTCTTTTGCGAAAGCTCCACCACGCCGACATCCACGTTAAAACCGCGATATAGCAGTTCATTGTATATGGCGTTCTCCATCAAGTGCGTTTCCTCGAACTGCCTAAAATTGAGTCGCGCATTTCGCAGACCCAAATCCGCAAAGTAGAACTTCTTCGGTGCTCCGATATACCGTTTGCCCTTGATGTCATAGCGCGAAGCCGAACTTATCAGGAAAGCATCTTCCAGATAATCGATAAATTTCGCTACGGTATTGCGGGTTATCTTGGATTTTTTTTCGCTATGGAACGTGTTCGTTATCTTTTCTGCGCTCGACAGCGAACCCACCGACGAAGACAAGACATCAATCAAGTCCCTTAAATCGTTTTCGTTCCTGATTTTATTCCGCTTGACGACATCGCGAATATAGACTTCGTCAAAAAGACTCGACAGGATGCGGCGTTTCTTTTCGGCATCGCGCTCCTGCGCCACTAGCGGCAAGCCTCCGTAAAGCAGATACTCCGCAAAGCCCTGGTACTTGTCCCCAGAAAAATTTTCCATGAACTCGCTGAAAGAAAGCGGCAACAAATGAATCTGGTCACTCCGGCCTGCAAACTCCGTAATCAAATCCTTCGACAAGAACTTCGCGTTACTTCCCGTTACAAAAATTTCAAATTCTGGTTTCCGAAGATATGAATTCAAGACAGACTCAAACGCACCCAGCTCCTGGATTTCGTCCAGCAGCAAGAAATACCGTTCGCCTTCCTTGATGCACGTTTTCAGATAGTCCATAAACTTTGTCGGATCCACCTGCCTTTTCTTCAATTGCAGTTCAATCGGATTTTCGCCGATTCGTTCAAGGTCCTCGGCGGAATCGAAAGCGAACCGGATTATATGCTCGTCATCCGTTACATTGTATTTCAGGTAGTCGTAAAAGAGGGTGTTCAACAAAAAGGACTTGCCGGAACGACGGATTCCGGTAACCACCTTGATAAAGCCATTCCCGATGGAATGCACCAATTTGTCCAGATAGGCCTGTCTTTTGTACATTTCGCCCTCTTTTAGGAATTATTTTTGCATATTTTATCAATTTTCATTCCTAATATATAAAAATACAGCCTAAATGGACGATTTTAGAGATTTTTTTTGCATATTTTGCAGTTTTTCTTTAATTTTTTTAACATTGCTACGATAGTCCCATTCTATTTTAACCCAAACTGGTATGCCCGAGCCGAACAATTTGGGGTTGAATTCGGGAAACGTACCAAACAAAAAGAACTTTGCGTCGCCGAGAAAAGGGCGCGATATAGGGTGTAGAGTTTTATCGGGGGTTTTAGGGGCCGGGCCCCTAGGCGAAGGAGTAGCGGAAAACACAGGGAGATCCCCGCCTTCGCGGGGATGACATGGGGTTGAAGCGAGGGGGATTCTTCCCCCTTTGTATTATCAGTGCTAGATTCTTCGCTTTCGCTCAGAATGACGCTTTTTAGTCGTTTTTCACTACCATTCTTTCGTCTTTGTAAATTCGCTTCGCTCATTTACCAAATGCTGGCCTCGGTCATGCCCAAGCAAGCTTGGCCGCGACACTCGGCCTACGCATTTGTCGTCTAAAAGCTATCTTGGCACGCTTCGCGTGCATTTAGCACGGCTCGGTCCTATATTTAAAAAGGACGAAAATCACTCCTTCATTAGTCTATTTTTAGAAATGGGTAGGAGATGGGCAACCCGCCGGCTCGGTAGCGCTAGACGCAGTGCATGACATTGGGACCCATCTCCCTCAACCCAGGACCCCGAACAAGTATGCTGGCAAAACGCAGATGCCGAATACCTTTGGACAATGGGGCGTGGGGTGATTACCCGTTAACAATATAGCAAAGGAATCTTAAAATGGAAACATGGGTCGGCATTGACATCTCCAAGGACACTTTCGACGCAGCCTGGATTATGGACGGCAAGAAGATTCATCTGAAGCTGGAAAATAGTTCCAACGGTTTCAAACGTCTTCTGAACGAAGTGCCGGCTGAGTCCCGTTTTGCGATGGAAGCTACAGGAGAATATCACCTGAACTGTGCCAGATACCTATCCAGCCGCGGAAATCCGGTTGCTGTCTTGAACCCATTTGCCGTGAAAATGCATATGCAAAGCGACCTCAGGCGTTGCAAGAACGACAGGGCCGACGCCTATTCGATAGCGAAATTCGCAGCGGAAAAGAATACCGATTGCTGGACATGCCCGACAGACGACGAAATAAGGCTCAAGCATCTTGATGCCGTTATAGACAACTTGCAGAAACAGATCCGTCAAAGCAAGAACATACTGCATTCGCTAACCCAGGTCAATTTACGAGACGACCAGGCCGTTTCCATCATCAAGAAAACAATATCCAGTCTGGAAGCCCTCATGGAAAAAGCCAGGAACAGGCAACTTGAAATGGTCGAGACCGGCAAGAAAGAAGAAATCGCCTTGGCATGCTCCATTCCCGGGATCGGTCTGGAAACATCGCTGAAGTTTTTCACACACGTTGGGAACATCGAAAGGTTTGGCAGTTCCAGAAGCCTGATTTCCTGGATAGGCCTGACTCCACGGAATGCACAATCAGGGACAAGCATCCATAAAAACGGAAGTATTTCGAGAATGGGCTGCACAAGGCTGCGAGGGCAATTCTATATGTGTGCAGTCGTCGCGATAAAATACAATCCTGATTGCAGGTCATTCTATACACGATTGAAGGAATCGGGCAAGCCTAGCAAAGTAGCCTTGATTGCAGTGGCGAACAAGCTGCTTCGACAACTTTATGCAGTCCTTACGAAAAAAGAGGCCTATGTACCAAATTTTTGTACAAAAGCCTCTTGACATTTAATACAGTATGTCATGCCGGTGTGCAAGCACCCCGTCGCGACACTCGGCTTGGGCGGTAATCGCCTTCCTTACGCTTACGCACAAAAAAACGTAGGCTCAAAGAAAGCCTACGTCTGAATTGTATTCGTCTATTGATTAGCGAACGACTTTTCTGTCTTCGGCGGTCATGTCGAGGAAGGCCTGGACAGTCATGTTGCCCTTGTCCCCTTCTTTACGGCGGCGGACAGAGACAACACCATCGGCGACTTCCTTCTCTCCCACGATGAGGAGGTACGGCACCTTCTGCAATTCGCACTGGCGGATCTTGTAGCCGAGCTTCTCATTGGATTCGTCGACTTCGACGCGGACGCCGGCGTTCACAAGTTCCTTCTCGACCTGCTTCGCGTAGTCCACGAACTTCTCGGAAATCGGGAGCACGCGGGCCTGCACCGGAGCGAGCCACAGCGGGAAATCGCCCATGAATTCTTCAATCAAAATGCCGAGGAAGCGTTCGATGGAACCCACGGCGGCACGGTGCAGCATCACCGGCACGTGCTTCTGGTTGTCCTTGCCGACATACTCGGCACCGAGGCGCATAGGCAAGTTGAAGTCCACCTGGATGGTACCGCACTGCCAGTCACGACCGAGGCTGTCCTTCAGCGTGAATTCGAGCTTCGGGCCGTAGAAGGCGCCTTCGCCCGGGTTCAGGATGTAGTCGAGGCCAGCGAGCTTCGTGGCTTCGGCGAGGGCGGCTTCAGCCTTGTCCCAGATTTCGTCGGAACCCACGCGTTTTTCCGGGCGGGTGGAGAACTTCACCACGATATCGTCGAAACCGAAGTCGTGGTAGATTTCCTTCACGAGGGCGCAGAAGTCGGCCACTTCGCTTGCAATCTGGTCTTCGGTACAGAAGATGTGGGCGTCGTCCTGCACAAAGCCGCGCACGCGCATCAGGCCGTGCATGGTACCGGCAGGTTCATAACGGTGGCACTTACCGAATTCGGCAAGGCGCATCGGCAGGTCGCGCCAGCTACGGAGACCCGTGTTGAAAATCTGGATGTGGCAGGGGCAGTTCATCGGCTTCACGGCCATTTCCACGTCGCCAGCGAGCGTCTTGAACATGTTCTCGTTGTACTTGTCGGCGTGGCCGGACTTGATCCACAAAGTCTTGTTCACGATTTCCGGCGTAATCACTTCAAGGTAGCCGCGACGGTCAATCTTTCCGCGGATGTAGTCCTTCAGGGCGTTCACCATCTTGGTGCCCTTCGGATGCCAGAACACCATGCCCGGAGAATGGTCTTCGATGTGGTAGAGGTCCATTTCCTTGCCGATCTTGCGGTGGTCGCGCTTTTCGGCCTCTTCCAGGAACTTCAAATAAGTTTCAAGACCTTCCTTGTCAGCGAAGCAGGTACCGTACACGCGGGTCAGCTGGTCGCTGTTCTGGTCACCGTGCCAGTAAGCGCCCGACATAGAGAGCACCTTGAAATTCTTGAGCTTGCCAGTACTCGGCACGTGAGGGCCGGCGCAGAGGTCTTCAAAGTTCTTGCCCGGTTCGCCAGTCACGTAGAAGCTGAGCGTTCCGTCGCTACCTTCGCGGGCGAGAGCGCGTTCAGCGTTGTCCGTCTTGTATTTGTCGCCTTCGGTGCGCTTCAGTCCGTCGGCGGCGCTGACTTCGCAACGGGTAAACGGACGGTCTTCCTTGATGATTTCCTTCATGCGCTTTTCGATGCGCTCGAAATCCGACTGCTGGATCGGGGTCGGTGTCATCAAATCGTAGTAGAAACCCTTTTCGATAGCCGGACCGTAGGCGAGCTTGGTGCCCGGGAACAGGTCGCAGATGGCTTCGGCGAGCACGTGGCTGCAGCTGTGACGCAGGAGCATCAGTGCATCCGGGTCGTCGTTGCTCGGCGTGATAATCTTGATAGTGCCGCTCTCGGTGAGCGGGCGCGTGAGGTCGAGGACCTTGTCACCGAGCTTAACGCCAAGCGCCTTGCGTGCAAGACCTTCGGAAATGCCCTTCGCAATTTCGAGGCCGGTGGTGCCCGATGCTACGGAACGTACGGAGCCATCGGGGAAGGTGAGTTCGATTTGAGACATAAGTAATCCTTTTTGTGGGCGGTTCTCGCCCGGTTCCCCAGAAATACGACATCTGGCGGTGCGCGCAAAGATAGCTAAAGGCGAGCGTCGCGGCAAACAAGCTTGCTTGGTTTGACATGACATACTGTATTAAATGTCAAGAGGCTTTTGTACAAAAATTTGGTACATAGGCCTCTTTTTTCGTAAGGACTGCATAAAGTTGTCGAAGCAGCTTGTTCGCCACTGCAATCAAGGCTACTTTGCTAGGCTTGCCCGATTCCTTCAATCGTGTATAGAATGACCTGCAATCAGGATTGTATTTTATCGCGACGACTGCACACATATAGAATTGCCCTCGCAGCCTTGTGCAGCCCATTCTCGAAATACTTCCGTTTTTATGGATGCTTGTCCCTGATTGTGCATTCCGTGGAGTCAGGCCTATCCAGGAAATCAGGCTTCTGGAACTGCCAAACCTTTCGATGTTCCCAACGTGTGTGAAAAACTTCAGCGATGTTTCCAGACCGATCCCGGGAATGGAGCATGCCAAGGCGATTTCTTCTTTCTTGCCGGTCTCGACCATTTCAAGTTGCCTGTTCCTGGCTTTTTCCATGAGGGCTTCCAGACTGGATATTGTTTTCTTGATGATGGAAACGGCCTGGTCGTCTCGTAAATTGACCTGGGTTAGCGAATGCAGTATGTTCTTGCTTTGACGGATCTGTTTCTGCAAGTTGTCTATAACGGCATCAAGATGCTTGAGCCTTATTTCGTCGTCTGTCGGGCATGTCCAGCAATCGGTATTCTTTTCCGCTGCGAATTTCGCTATCGAATAGGCGTCGGCCCTGTCGTTCTTGCAACGCCTGAGGTCGCTTTGCATATGCATTTTCACGGCAAATGGGTTCAAGACAGCAACCGGATTTCCGCGGCTGGATAGGTATCTGGCACAGTTCAGGTGATATTCTCCTGTAGCTTCCATCGCAAAACGGGACTCAGCCGGCACTTCGTTCAGAAGACGTTTGAAACCGTTGGAACTATTTTCCAGCTTCAGATGAATCTTCTTGCCGTCCATAATCCAGGCTGCGTCGAAAGTGTCCTTGGAGATGTCAATGCCGACCCATGTTTCCATTTTAAGATTCCTTTGCTATATTGTTAACGGGTAATCACCCCACGCCCCATTGTCCAAAGGTATTCGGCATCTGCGTTTTGCCAGCATACTTGTTCGGGGTCCTGGGTTGAGGGAGATGGGTCCCAATGTCATGCACTGCGTCTAGCGCTACCGAGCCGGCGGGTTGCCCATCTCCTACCCATTTCTAAAAATAGACTAATGAAGGAGTGATTTTCGTCCTTTTTAAATATAGGACCGAGGCGAGCGGGAAGGACTCCGAAGGAGTCCCCAAGGGTCAGATGACCGTTGCCCAGTTCTTGGAAATGACCGCTGACGACCGCAAGGTCGTGCGGTAATAGACCCTATCGTCGCCCTGCGGGCTTCCTCCAGGGTGACATACGGTAAAATTAAAACGCAGACTCAACCGAGTCTGCGTTTTTTTCATATCAATAAAAATCTAAGCCAGTTCGTTCACGTGGTCGAGCACGAGCTTCTGGGCAGCCGCATTGTAGAGCACTGCCTCGTATTCCTCGCCGTTCTTGCCAATGCGCTTATCCACGAGAATCCCCGCGGCAAGGCCCTGTTCCGTAGGCGAGAAGGAGACCTTCCCCACGACGCTCCTGCGTTCTTCGAGCAGGCCTTGCGCCACGAACCAGTCGCGAATCTTCTTGAAGTACAGCTGTTCGATGTTCGCACCCTCGGGGAGCAGTGCATTCAGGCGACGCGCGATTTCACTTACGGGCAGGGGCGATTCATCGACGGCGAAGTTCCCGATTTGTGCTTCCGTCAGGTGGAACTTTTCCTTGCCCGCGCGCTCTGCACGTGCCCCCGCAAATTCGTTGCGACCGTCGGTCGCATTCGCAATGCCCGAAGCCTCGCGGGCAGCACGTTCCGCATTGCGCCTTGCCAGGCGTGCATTCGCCTGCGCCACCGCCTTCTGGATATTTTCAATCACGAACTTCTGTGCATCCATATTGCACTTGGTGTAAATCGAGAAATGCCCGCGGATGTCGGCCTCGGCCCGCACAAAGCCCTTCTCCTCGCCCTGCGGGGTCGGAAGGTTGGTTTCCTTGCCGGCGACGCCCTCCTGCTTCTGGAGGTAGCCTTCCTGCGTTAGCACTTCGGCCACGTCGGCATACATGAGGGGCATCATGCCGCTACCCTCGGGAATGAGCGCGTTTACCCGGCGCACGATGCCCGAAAGCGAGAGCGGTTCTTCCGAGAATTCAAACTTCGCAAGAGTCTCTTCCGTTAGGGCCAGTTCCTGGTTCGCCTGTTCCCGCTTGCGCTTGGGCGTCAGGGGCTTTTCCGCCTTCGCGGCCTTCGGTTTAGGACAAACTATCTGCTGCAGGTAATCCGCAACGTACAGGAGACACTTGCTGATTCGTTCCTGCCGGCAAGTATCATTTTCGGGCAGGGTTTCCTCGGTGAGCGGGTTCACCCCGCAGGCGAGTTTACGCAAGTACATTTCGGCACGTTCCAGTATCTTTGATTCTGCAGCCATTTCCGTTTTCCTTTCTATTTTAGCATTCCTATTTGGCGGTACTACATATTCCGCACATTTTGCCTATGGGACAATATACATCTTTTGCAGGCAAAATAAGGGCTTTTTGGGTAAACCTTTGTAATTTTTGGGCTTTATCGGACACGCCCGTAAACAAAATAGGCCCTTGTTTTCAAGAGAAAACACTTTTGTAACCGCCGGATATACCCCGCAGGCGTTTCGCAATTTAAATTTCTATACAAACAAAGGGAAGGTTCCAATGAACATGAAAAAGATTCTCCTCATTTCGGCTGTCGCGGCACCCGCGATTTTTGCCGCAACGGCATACCAGAACCAGGTCGGATTCATGACCAACGGTCTAAAGCAGATTGCAGTGGTCGATGCCGCCGGCAAGGATGTCGTATTCAAGGACAAGGACGGCAATACGGCCCTCACGGTGAAGGCTCCGGAAGCCTCCATGTGGAAGCCCGCCAACGAGGAAGCATCGCTCGTGGACTTTTCCGAACTCAAGACGCCGGGCACCTACCAGGCATACGTGGGCGACGAGGCCGTGGGCCACCCCATCGTGATTGCCGACAACGCGCTCGAAGACGTGACGAAGGCTTCCATCAAGTTCTTCTACTTCCAGCGTTCTTCCACCGCACTCGAAGAGGAATACGCGGGCAAGTACGCACGTGCCATGGGCACCCCGGATACCGCGGTCATGTACCACGAATCCACCGGCAAGGAAGACCTCACCGGCACATTCAACGGAGCGAAGGGCTGGTACGATGCGGGCGACTACGGCAAGTACGTCGTGAACTCGGGCATTTCGACCTACACCCTTCTGCAGCTCTACCAGCAGAACAAGGCCTATTTCGACACGCTCAACCTGAACATTCCCGAAAGCAAGAACAACGTGCCCGACCTGCTCGATGAAATCCGCTGGAACATCGAATGGATGCTCACCATGCAGGATGACGATGGCGGCGTGTTCCACAAGCTTACCACCAAGCAGTTTGCAGGCATGGTGCTCCCCGAAAAGTCCACCAAGCAGCGCTATGCCATCGGCAAGAGCGTGACCGCCACCTGGGACTTCGTGGGTGTTACCGCTCTCGCAGCCGACATCTACAAGCCCTTTGACCCCGAGTTTGCAGAAAAGTGCGCAAAGGCCGCCGCAGATGCCCGCTGGTGGGCCCGCCAGAACCCGTTTGCCTTCTTTACCCAGCCCAGCGACGTGGGCACGGGTTCCTACACCGACGGCAACGCAGTTGACGAACAGATCTGGGGTGCGGCGGAACTCTACCGCATTTCCCCGAAGCCGGAATTCCTCGAAGACATGCACAAGTACCTGCTCACCAAGCCGCGCCGCAAGCTTCAGGGCTGGCAGACGGTTTACGCACTCGCTGCCTTCACTATCGCCACCAACCCGCAGATCTTCGACGAAGCCGATGTGGATTCCGCAAAGATTCTCATCTTCACGCTGGCCGACAGCTATATTGAGCAGTTGAACAACGGTTACGGTCTCGCCATCGACAACAGCGACTTCTATTGGGGTTCCAACAGCGTCGTCGCGAACAAGGGCATGGTGCTCATTCACGCCTACATCCTGACCAAGGAACAGAAGTACCTCGATGCAGCACAGGGAATCCTCGACTACCTCCTGGGACGCAACCCGCTCGACCTTTCTTACCTTACGGGCTGGGGAGTGAACCAGGTCATGAAGCCTCACCACCGTCCGAGCCAGGGCGACACGGTTGAAGCTCCCGTGCCGGGAATGCTTGTGGGTGGCCCGAACTCCTCTGCCGACGACTGCGCCAAGAAGCTCATCGACAAGGATGCCCCGGCAAAGTCCTACTATGACAATTCCTGCAGCTACGCCACCAACGAAGTCGCCATCAACTGGAACGCTCCGTTTGCCTACCTGGCCGGTTCGCTCCAGGCGATTACCGCCACGGGCAAGGTCTACGAAATCGGCTCTGACACCCCGAAGGCATACGAAGTGGACAAGATTCCGCTGGCCAAGACGAACTTCAGCAAGCAGGCAGAAGGTAGCCGCCTCGTGTTCAAGAACGGCGTTGTCCAGGTCGAAAGGACTCTCCGCGACGGCACCGTCCGCTACTTCAACCTGCGCGGCAAGAACCTCAAGTAAGTTTTCATAACCTCCTCCAAAAAAAAAAGCGGCCCGAAAGGGTCGCTTTTTGTTGAACTTGACCTTGTCACTGCACCGAAGGTGCCCATGCAAATTACAGGAGGAGCTGATCCAGCTGGTTCACGATGGCGGGCTTTCCTTCCGCGTTTTCGAGCACTCGCACGCACTTGCCCGGGAAAAGCGATTCGTCGCATACCCCGCGCTGGTTCTGGATGCGGAGCCGCGCATCTTCCTCGCCAAGCCCGCGGGCGATCAGCCTGCGAAGCCGCACGTCCTCCGGAGCCTTCACAATCCAGATTTCATCGAGCATCGCGACTATCTCGGGTGTACGCGAAAAGAGGGCGGCCTCCACGAACTTCACGCCCGAACCACCCGGAATTTCGCTCATGAGGAAATCCCCCACGGACTTCGTCAGGTAAGGGTACACCAGGTTCTCGAGCCTTTCGCGGGCACTATCGTCCTTGAATATCAGGCCGGCAAGGTACTTGCGGTCGACACCTTCCGGCGTAAGGCTCTCCGCGCCAAACGCCTGCGCAATGGAAGCCCGCAGGGGTGTACTCGTGCGGTACAGTTCATGCACCTGTCTGTCGGCATCGAGCACCATACAGCCACGTTCCCGCAGGAGCGAGCCCACAAAGGACTTGCCCGAACCTATGGAACCCGTGATGCCGATTTTCTTCATAAAAGACATTATAGAAAAATACGACAAAGGAGGGTTCAAGCGATGGCCTGCGGGCTTGCCCCTACCCCTTGCCGAGCGATATAAGGCAAAGACCCGCGACAATCCCGAGCAGGGCCAGGAACTTGAGCTTGCTCTTGCGTTCGCGGAAAATCAAGATACCCGCGATAAAACTGATGAACACGCTCGACCTGCGAAGCACCGTGATGATGGAAATCAGCGCATCGGGATTCCCCACCGCAAGGAAATAGCAACGGTCCGCGATAATCAGGAGCGCCGCCACAGCAAGGAAACTCCACCGGAACTTGAACGGGGTCGTCTTCTTGCGGGTCGGGTACCACGTGAACGCAGTCGTGATGAACTGCACCGCGAGCATATAGACACTGAACCACACCTGCACCGTCAAGGGTTCAAAGTTCATGCGCTGCAATATGAATTTGTCATAAATGCCGCTGCAGCTGGCAAGAAGCGTGCCCAGGAGCATCGAAATCACCCAGCCGTTGCTGAAAAAGTGCCCCATCTCCTTCCTGCCCGCGAGACTCAGCCCGATGTACGAGCACACGCAGACGGCAATCCCCACCCACTGGAGCGGGAAGGGGCGTTCCCCCATAAACCCCACCGCAATCATGATGGTAAAGAGCGGGGCGAGCGCGCGTATCGTGGTCGATATACTGAGCGGCATGTGCGCAATGGCATTGTAGGTAAACAGCCAGCTGAGCCCCACGATGACAGCCTTCGCCATCAGCAACAGGTGGTCGTGGAACGACAGGGGTTCGCAGTGCCCCAGGAACAGGACCGGGAGCATAAAGAGGGCATAGAAGGCGCTGCACAGGCAAAGGACCGGACGTACAGCGTTGTCCTGCACCGACTTTTTCTTGGCCAAATCGTAAAAACCAAGAAACACTGCAGACGCAAAAGCCAGAAACAACCATGACATAGCGCACACAATTTAGAAAATGCCTTGCCAAACTGCACGACAATACTATTTTTTTCAAAAGCAACATTAACAAAAGGAGCCCACATGGGTATCAAAGGTAAAGCATCGTCCCTTCTCGAAGAGTTCAAGGCCTTCGCGTTCAAGGGCAACATCGTCGACATGGCCATCGGTGTTATCATCGGCGGCGCATTCGGTAAAATCGTCACCTCCTTCGTGAACGACATCGTGATGCCGAGCGTAACGGCCATCATCTCCATGGCCGGTGGCAAGGACGCGGGCGAAGGCCTCAAGGCTCTCGCCTACACCACCGCTAACGGCGTGACCATCCCGTACGGCAACTTCATCGGCGGCATCATCGACTTCCTCATCGTCGCCATCGTGGTGTTCATCGTGATGAAGAAGTTCCTCGGATTCATGCAGAACATGCGCAAGAAGGAAGAAGCCCCGGCTGCTCCTCCGGCTCCTCCTGAGCCGAGCGCCGAAGAGAAGCTCCTCACCGAAATCCGCGACCTGCTGAAGAAGTGACACTACGTGTCATCCTGAGCAACGAGGCGTAGCCTCGGCGTCGAAGGATCTAAAAATTTCAGAGTAAAGACCGCCCCGGCGGTCTTTATTTTTTTGTTCACGCGAGGCCCGCCCTAGTCGTTAAAGCACACCTCCGGTGTGCGCATGCACTTAATTGCCAACGCCCTCAATTTGTTTCCAGAAATATGGCAATTATGTGCATGGCGGGAGGGTCTTAGGGAGGGGCCGTCGTACGAGCCACGCCCTAGTCGCTTAGGCTTATTTTCGAATCCGCCTTAAACGGCAGTTCCTCGACCTGCGGGGTGGCGATGAGCACCTGGCAGTCCTTCTCGCGGATGAGCGATGCGACCGCCCCGCGGCGATCCACGTCAAGTTCGGCGAATATATCGTCAAGCAGGAGCACCGGTTTTGTGAGGTAGCGGGCAGCCACATCCACCGCAGCAAAGCGCATGGCGATCGCCGCGGAACGGCACTGCCCCTGCGAGCCCACAGAACGCATCTCGTGGCCCGATGCACAAAGCGCGAGGTCGTCCTTGTGCGGGCCAGACATCGTAATTCCCTGCAACTTTTCAATAAACTCCAGGCCCGCGAGTTTTTCCGCGAAGGCGTTCTTCAGCATTTCTTCGCTCACGGGAGCGTCGCTCGCACTGCCGCTACCCGCAACACAAGCGTCATTCGGATTGCTGCCAGCGCCGTTTTGACCTGCGCCGTTTTCACCCGCATCGCATCCCTCCGGAGCGTACTGCGGGCTACTTTCAGCAGCAACCGCCTCCAGCTCATTCTCGTCCATGAACACCGCCGCATCCAGCGCGTCCAAATCCTTCAAGATGGAGCTCTTGTAATTGCAGGTAATGGTATCCACCCCGCCCGAGAGCCGCCTGTAGTATCCGGTGATTATCGGGGAAATCTCGTTCGAGAGGCTAATGCGCGCCGCCCAGAGCTTCGCCCCGAGCGCAACAAGCTGGTCCGTAAGCACGTGGAACAAGTCCTCGCCGCCAAGCGCCGCGCCATCCTTCTTGAACTGCCGGAGCCACTGGTTACGCTGCTGCAATACGCGCCTGTAGTCGCGCAGCACCTTCGCGTTCGATGCCGACCTAAAGCACAGAATCTCGTCAAGCCAGCGCCGGCGTATTTCGGGTGCACCGCGCAGCAGTTCTATATCGGAAGGCTGCATAATCACCGCAGGCGCCTTCCCGAAAAACTGCGAAACCGCGCGCAACGGCTCGCCATTTTCCTTCACGATGTTCTTGTAGCGCCCGACCTGCACAGCACGTGCAAGTTCGCGCCCGTCGTACTCGAATGCGCCCCGCAGAATCATCTCGTTCGCATTCCAGGCAATAAGTTCCTTCAGGTCATGTGCCCGAAACGAGAACCCCTGCGCCAGCAGGTGCACTGCCTCCAGCACCGTAGTCTTTCCGCACCCGTTCTTTCCGTGAATCACGTTGATTCCGGGTACAAAGCGGTATTCCCGCCCGTCAAGACTGCGGACGTGCGCTAGCGACAGCGAACTTATCACGGGATAAAGCCCCTCACGCCAAGGCTGAGCGGGTTCCATAGCCCTGCACCGGATTCGTAAGTCAGGGCATAGTTCACGTCGAACAGGTAACGTTTCTTGCCTATGCGTATGTTGAACTTGTATCCCAGGCCAATCATCGCATCCAGGTCGTCCATGCCTATACGCACCGTTCCGTCGGGAATAATCTCGCACTCGAAACCTACGCGGCCCGTCCACACGTGATGCTGCGGGTCGAACACGAGCAAGGTATCTGCCACCTGATAGTCGAGCGCTTCCATCCAGGCATATACGGGCTTGCCCAGCACCTTCGAGCGGTAGCCGAGCCCCACCTGCAACACCTTCGGGCGTACGCCTTCCGTAGAGGCTATGCTGTTGTCCGTACTCGGGCTGCGAGACCAGCGGGCCGAAAGGTTCCTGCCGAAGCTGATGTTCCTGATGACAACCGACGTGGACCACTTTTCGTTCCACTGCCTGAGCCAGCCCAGGTTTATCGCCACCGGGCTCGTGAAGCCGTCCACCATCTCGATGCCGTCGTAGTATTCGGCGACATCCATGTTGTCGTAGCCCAGCGAGAGCGATATACCGAAGGCATCGCGGCGAGTCGCGCGGTAAGAGAACCCGAGATACATCATCGTGAAAAACGGGGTCGCCGTACCGAGAGTCTGGTCGTCATCATCAATCACGTCGAAGTTTATATCGCCGCGGTAGAGCATCGCGAACCCCACGCCCATGCGGTTTCCGACCGGCGTTTCGAGTCCGAGGGAACCGCCCATGCGGTCAAGGCTCCTGCGTTCGGCATTGAGCGTGTAGTTGAAGTTCTGGCGGAACCCGAGAATAGCGGGGTTCCAGTAAGCGCCAGGCATAGAGGCCGTATCCGCAGAGCCCGTATTGCCGCGCCCGAGTTCGCGCGCACCCGCGCCCATACGTTCCACAAAGCCGTCAAAGCCACCGAGGGCAGCCTTCTTGTCGACAACGCCAGCAAATACAATGCCGGCCAGGAGCAGGAGAGTCACAAACAATTTTTTCATTTGCTCCCCCCTAGCGTCATGACCTTACCCCAGCCCACGTGGCCATGGTTATCCTTCACGCGCACGTAGTACACGCCCATCGCGCAGGGGTTCCCGTAATCGTCAAGCCCGTCCCAAACATCTTCCTTCGCGTTCGTGGAGCGCGAGGCATCCGCAAAGCGCGGGGCGGATTTCACAATCTTGCGCACCTTCTTCATGTCGTAACTGAACACCTCGATGGTAATCTTCGAATCCTTGCTTACCTTGTACGAAACAAGCGATTCGCTACCCGCAGTTATCACCGAGGGAACCATGCGCACCGTTCCCAGGTTTCCGCTCAGCTTCGCGCGGTTCAGTATCGGGGTCCAGGTCCGCCCCGTATCCGCCGAAACAGATATGCCGTTGCCGTAGGTGGCAACCGCAAGCCCTGTCGTATTCTTCTCAAGCGGGAACGCGGCTATATCGCAAATCATCACGTCGCGGTCGGTCACACCCATCTCGAAACCGAAAAGCCACTGGCTTTCTTCGTCATTCTCGTAGGCGCGCACACCAAGCGAATCGACCCGCAAGAGCCCGGTCACGGAGCCGCCCACGGTCCGTACCGCAACAAGCGCCTGTTTCCCGACAAAGGCCACATTGCTTACCGTGTAATCGGCATTATCGTACACGTCCTTCTTCTGGGAGTTTCCCTTCACGTCGATAAACGGCACCTTCGCAAAATCGCCCGACTTTTCTACATACTTGCGCCAGAGGCCACCCTTCATGGATTCCTTGCCCTGCGCCTGAGTCTCGGCAATAACCATAAGCGGCTCGCCGCCAACCCACACGCCCGTAACACGCATGGAATCAAGCACCTTCGATGCACTAGCAAGCCCGCCATCCGCAGAAAGCACCCAGAGCCCGCGGGCGGTTGCCATCCACAGGTCGCGCGTATTCGGGTCCAGCGCCACGTCAAATACCTCGGTGTACTTCTTGAGGTCCTTCGAGGCATTCAGCTTGAGCGTATCGAGCGTCTTGTTCTCGCGGTCAAAGATAAGCCTGAATTCCTTCGGGTCGTTCGCACCGCGCGAGATGTCGTAACCCGTAAGGCCGAGCATGCCGCGCGCAATCCAGAGAGTCTTCCGCGTCGAATCGTAGGCAAGGCCGCTCACCGCATACGTCATCGCAGAATCGAGCTCTTCCGCCGCGCTCGGGAGTTCAAGCGGTGTCTCGAAAATGTCCTCGGTACTGCGCACCGAGATAATACCCTCGGGCTGGAGCAAGTTCCCGTTGTTGTCGAGTCCGTACATCGGGTAAACGAGCCCGAGCCTGCCCGCATTCTCGGCAGGTATGCGGCGGTGGTTCGCATTCACGTCCGTAAATATGCCATCGTGCACGGCAGTCACCGAATCAGAGAGCGGGCCCTGTTCCGTAGGCGAAAGCTGCACTTGTCCGGAAGCAGACACATTGAGGTTCAGGAGCGTTACCCCGCTATTCATTTCGCCACGCGAAAACACCCACAGGGATCCCGTGGCCGAGCCCGGCGCTACAGAAAACGCCCAATTGCTGAACAGCGTCTCGGTGGCGGCAAGGGCAAGCGAAGACGCCACAGCAACAACTCCCGCGGCACGCCTAGCAAAACCCGCATTTACCAAAAAATTCATCGTTACCTCATGTCGATTTCGTCGACATCCTTGCCCGGTTTAAACTTGAAATCGTCGGGCGAAACCTTCTTTACCACGTTCAGTTTGAGAATGTTGTACCACGAGGAGTTCCCCGCGGGGTCAACCGTAAACAGGCGCACCGGCGAAAAGTCCTTCTTCGAGAGCCATACTTCCATCTGGTCGAACTGGCCCGCATACTTCGAGGCGTCGAGCTTTAGCACCCACAACTTTTGCTTGTTGAATTCCGCTTCCTTCAGTTCCTTCGCCTTGCATTCCAAATACTTGAACAGCATCTCGGAGGGGTGGAACGCCGAAGAAAGGTCCTCGATAGCCTTGATGAGCACCTGGTTCTGCTCGGGATTGTACTGCCACAGGCTCTCGCCGTCGCTCACGAACTCGATTCCCGCGACCTTCAGGCGGAACCTGTCGGCATCGGCCACCAGGAGCGTTCCCGTCTGGCTTACGATATCGGGCGACTCCGCATAAAAAATCTGCACCTGGAACTCGAGATTCCAGGCCTTGCCGGACTTGAACCACTCCTTGGAGCCCTTGAGGGCCTCGTCGGCGGTAACCGCGAAGGAATTGACGGCCAAGACGCCCAATGCACACAAAGCAATAAACAGACTACGAATTTTCATAAATCTCCTGTATATACACAAAAATACAAAACGTAAGCGCCCTCGACGTTGGGTTTTTGCAAGATATATTTCTATCTTTTGTCCAAGAACTTTTTTGGAAGGATTTTATGCGCAAACTCATTTTGCCCATCGCCCTCGCGTCCGCATCTTTTGCCCTCGCCTTGGATGTCGAACTGCACGGTAACGTAAACTTTGACTACGGCAGCTATTTTGACAGCGATTTCGACCCGACTAATGCCGCCAACCAGGATATCGACCTTGCCGCCAAGGCAAAAATCGACGAGAACGTGTCCGTAACCGTGAAGGCCAACACGCACAGCACCTACGTCGATTCTTCCGACGGCATGGCAAAGGCGTCCGAAACCCGCCGCCACTACTTTGCCCGTTCCACCGCCATGGGTGACGGCGGAAGGTTCACCGAATTCAACTTTGATGGAGTGGAACTCCGCTGGGACGTGACCCATTCCATCGGCCTCGTGTTCGGCGACCTCACCTACTCCGCAGGCGCGTTCAACTACTACTACTGGCGCGACCCCGCCCGCTACGCGGTCATTGTCCGTGAATCGCACCTGCGCGGTGCCGGTATCGAAGTCGGCAACGAGAAGTACGGCAACGGTAAGGTCTATATGGGTGCATCCGAAAACAATGTGCACTCCATGGCCCTTTTCGGCACGTACTCCTACCCCATCCTGAACCACGTGGACGAACACCTCGTGCTTACCCCGAGCGTGGACTGGCTGTTCGGCAGCGAAATCAGCCGCAGCTACACCTACACGTTCGGCCTGGAAGTGGACTACACCAAGAGTTTCGAGAAGATGAACTACGGCATCTACGCCGTGTGGGGCATCCACCCGTACAAGGGCAAGGGCGTCCACTCCTTCCTCCTGGAACCGAGCTTCAACTACGACTTCTTCAACCTGAACATGAACTTCTTCTACGCGATTACCGACGAAGAATACGACGCCGAACCGCAGATCTTAACAGAAGACCAGATGATGTTCTCCGTCGAGCCGAGTTTCAACCTGCACAAGAAGTTCACCATGGGCGTGAGCTACGAATACCACGACCGCGACACCAACAAGGATAGCAACAAGTCCGAAAACTTCGACGACTCGTTCCACTACCTCGGCATGAACTTCTACCTGTACCCGACCCTGAAGACGGAACTCGTGTTCTGGTTCGGCTATAACTTCAACGACCAGGTCGATACCGACTTCGCGATGGGTATCAGCGCGAAGGCCAGCTTCTAGCCTTTGACAGGCGAGCCTTCCCCCGGAAGAATCCGTGAGAATCAGGGCGCTTGACTCGATCCGCGGGCTTCTGCTGTTGCAGATGACCCTCGACCATTTCGGAAGGCCCATATCGTACTACCTGTACCAGTGCTTCGGCTTCTTCAGTGCGGCCGAAGGCTTTTTTTTCCTGTCGGGATTCGTCGGGATGCTTGCCGCCACAAGCAAGGGAGTGAAGGACCCGAAGCAGTCCTGGATGCGTTGGCGTGCGTTCAAGACGTGGCGCTACCACGTGGCAACGCTCGCCGGCCTGAGCCTTGCGGCGTGGCTGTTCCTGCCGCGAGTGGGCTACCTGTTCGAATCCATCTACAGCCACCCCGCATCGGGAAGCGCGTTCAGCCTCCTGCTTGCCAATACACCCGAGTATCTCGACGTGCTGCCGCTGTACGTGATTTTCCTTCTGGCGGGTTCGTTCGTGTTCCCGCTGTTTACGCGGGCGGCGCGCAAGCGGCAGGTGCTGTGCCTCTGGCTCCCCGTCCTCGCGCTCTGGATAGCGGCGCAGTTCGGGCTCCGCGACGCGTGTAACGGTATCTTCCCGCAGTGGATACACCACGGGGACTTCGACCCGTTCGGCTGGCAGTTCGTGTACTTCTCGGGAGCGGCGACCGCCTCCTGGTGGCGCATCGCCCGCAGGGACGAATCCGCCGGCAACGCGCTCGCCGTAAACGCGGTCCGGCGCGCGACCCCCGCAATCATCGTGCTTCTCGTTTTCTGCTTCCTCTGGTCGCACCAGTTTATCGCCCTCGCGGAGCCGGCCAGTTTCTGGACCAGCAAGGTGCACGTCGGCCCGCTCCGCTTCGCGAACTTCTTTACCTTCATGCTCTTGATATGTGCGGTTGTGCGCAGGTGGCCCGCCCTGCTCGACTTCAGGGCGACCAACGTGATGGGGCGGCATAGCCTGGACGTCTATACCGTGCACATCGTGCTCATTTATCTCTGGATGGCGACCCCCGGAACGGTCCGTTACCACGGGCCGTGGAACGTACTTGTCCCAATCGTAGCCTGCGTTTTGCTTTGGGCCCTCGCGAAGGCCCGCGAACCCAAATGAGACTAGGGAGGGCACCTAACGGGCTAGCCCTCCCTAAGACCCTCCCGACACTTAATAATCCGCTTTATTCCAATTACAAGATTGTGGTATGAGCGGATTATTTGCGTGGGCACCTAACGGTGCTAAGAAAAAAGCTCCTCGCCTATCCTTGGCGGAGGAACATGCTTCACTAAGTGAACACTTGAACGAAGTGATCGTGTGAGTGCGTGAAGCATGTCCGAAGCCAACTATATAAAACAAGGCCCCGGCGAAGCCGGGACCTTTTTACATTCTCTGTAGCAATTACAACTACTGACCGAGGAACTTCTTGCCGATGCCGAATTCATCCTTGTACTGGATGTAGTCCGGAACGAAGCCCTTCTCGAAACTGAAGGTCACGTTCAGGCCGCACTGGAATTCGTTCATCAGCTTGCCCTTTTCGCCGGCCTTGAGGTTCTGGCGCTTCTTCTCGATCTTTTCGTCGCCCTTCTTGCCCACGAGCACTTCGGCTTCGCACCAGCCAGTACCGGCCTTGGCGTTCACAGACTTGCCCTCGGTAGAGACGAGCGTGATGTTAGCCGGGTCGAGCACGGTGTTGTTGCCGGTCGATGCCCAGAACTGCAGTTCGCCGCTCAGGGAGGTGGCGGTCATCTTGATGGTCGGGAGAGCCATCACGTAGCCCCACTTGTCCACGCGGTTCTTGCCGGACGGGTCGGGAATGTTTTCGCCGAAGATGAGGAAGTAGCCACGCGTGCCCTTGCGGCTCTTGTTGAGCGCAGCCTTCACGTCGGCATTTTCCGGAGCGATTTCGGCAATGCGGAGCAGGTTGTATTCGCAAACCACCGGATCGGTTTCATCGTTCGCTTCGGCGAGGGCCGGTCCGACATAGAGGTTTTCTGCTTCGGTACGGATGGTCTTCACGGAGGCCTCACCCACGTTCATCCTCTTCGCGATGGAGAGCGCAGTGTCGATCTTTGCGAACGCCTGAAGGGTAGAACCGTAGTCCAGTCCCTGCTGGGCAGCCTGCTGCTTACCAATGGTCGCATAGCTCGTCACAAATTCTTCAATCACTTCGGGCTTCTGCACCTTGGAAATGTTAGTGGCGGCCTTGTCGAAGTAACCGCTGATAAGGTCGCTGTTGATGTTGCTCTTGGCTTCGATGTTCGCGCCGCGCACAAGGGCGAGCGTGAAGTTGTCGTAGAACTCGTCTGAGACTTTACCCTTCTTGAGGGCATCCAGGTAGGAGTTGATGGCGTTCCTGTAACGCTGGTTTTCCAGGTGTTCGTCGCCACGCTTTTCGTTGGCACCCTTACAGCCGGAGAGCGCAAAGGCGACCGACACGGCTAAAGCGGCAAGAAAAATTTTCTTCATTGATTTAATCCTCAAGGATAAAGTTCAAAATAAGCCCCAAATCGAGCCAAAAGCGCGTTTCAGGTTTACCATACGATAATTTAATTAAATAAATTTGTCATATATCACTCGTATTCGTAAATTTTTATTTGGAGTGTGTATAGGGAATGAGAATTCTGGTCGTCAGTCCAGAAGCGGGCAATTGGCTAGTGCCCAGTCCGCTCACCACGGCAGTCAACCGACTTGCCGACGCATTCGCCCAGGCCGGGGTGAATGTTGTTACCTGTTCCCCGTTTTTCAAGAACCATTTACAGAATTCGGAAAACTACAAGTGCGTTTTCCGCGGGACGGAGCGCCTTCAGGGCAAGGTTTACGAAATATGGAAATCCGAGACCGACCCGCTGCACACCTATATCTATAACGAGGAATACTTCGGCAGGCCCTACGTCTACGGCCCTCCTAAAGACGTCCCCTACGGCGACAACCACCTCCGGTTCGCCTTCCTCGCTTCGGCCTGCCTGAGCTACGCCATCGAGTCCAAGACCGAATTCCAGGCAATTCTCGGGCACGAATGGGGCGGAGCACTCGCCGGAGCCCTCGCGCACAACACCTACAAGGAAGAATTCGGCGACGTGCCGTTCTTCTTTACCGTTCACAACATCACCTACGACTTCCACGTGAGGTCCGAGGAAATCGAGAAGATTGGCCTCCCGCGCGAAAGGTACAACATGGACGGCTACGAGTTCTGGGGCAAGGTAAGCCTCCTCAAGGCGGGCATCTGTTTTGCCGAGAAGGTCCTGTTCCCCTCGCCCGGCTACCGTGACGCGATGCTCAACACAAACCTGCCCGGCGGACTCAGCGGCTTTTTGAACCACAACGCCGACAAGCTTATCGGCGTCCAGTTCGGTGTAAGTTACCGGGTATGGGACTTCAACCGCGAAGAACAGCTCCCCATCAAGGAAGCGAAACACAGGGCCAGGCTTGCGCTGCAAGAGCAACTCCACGTGGACTTCGGGTCGAAGTTGGTCCTCTACGTGCACCTCGACGAAGAAGCGGGCAACACCTCCGAGACGCTCGCGACAATCCTCGCCGACATAACGAAGCAGGACGTGTTTATCGTCGTGGGCATCTCGCCCGAAGACCCGGAATGGAATTTCTACCAGGACGTGTCGAAGCAGTACCCCGACATCATGCACGTGATGCCCATCGACCGCGAGACCGAGAACGTCCGACCGCTCAAGGAGGTCCTCGCCGGTTCCGACATCCTGTTTGCCGCAAACCTGCGTGAACCGTCCACATCGATTATCCTCAAGGCGCTCGCCTGCGGAACACTCCCGCTCACCGGTTTCAATGTCGGCGTAGCCACAATGCTCGACGACTACACTCCCGAAACGGCAGGCCGCGCAAACGCATTCCTCGTCGAAGACGCGAACGCTCCGCACCAGATGCTGCGCAGGCTCAAGGACGCGTTCCACGTGTACAAGAACGAAGTCGCCGACTGGGACAAAGCGGTGGTAAACGCCTACAGCGGATTCCACTACGAGTGGGCACGCACAATTTCAAAATATTTGCTAATATTGGGCGAACTGGGGCTTTAGCTCAATCGGTTAGAGCCACGGACTCATAACCCGTTGGTTCCCGGTTCAAGTCCGGGAGGCCCCACGAAGGCCCCGCAGCATTCATTGTTGCGGGGTCTTTCCTTACCCACTGTCATCCCCGCGTAGGCGGGGATCTCTTTTACTATATTATCTCATGATGAAGAAACTCGTTCACGACCGTAAGATCTGCCTCGCCTGCGCGGGCTGCGTAGGCATTTGCCCCAAGATGGCGCTAGACATGTTCGGGCTCGACCTGCAGATTGATTCCGAAAAATGCGTGCGCTGCGGCATCTGCGTGAAGGCGTGCCCCGTCGGTGCGCTAAAGATTACGGAGGTGAACGATGCTTGATTCCCGTTACGATGTCGTGGTGATTGGCGCTGGGCCCGGCGGCTCCGTTGCCGCAAGGAACCTCGCACGGGCGGGGCACAAGGTATTGCTCCTCGAGAAGCGCGAACGCATCGGCTTCCCGGTACGGTGCGGGGAGGCGAGCACTACGCTGGCCGACCTCCAGACATACGGCCCCATCGACGAGAGCTGCATCGAGAGCATCATCAACGGGCTCTACATTTACGGCCCGAACGGCGTGAACATCGAAGTCCCGAAACCGAACACGGGCATCATGCTCAACCGCGAAATCTTTGACCCGTGGCTTGCAAAGCTTGCTGCCGACGACGGCGCCCAGGTAGAAACCTGCGCACGTGCCGAATTCGTGGGCGATGTCGAGGGCGATACCCGCATGGTGCGCGTCGTGCTTGGGAAAGGCAACGGCGACGGTAGCGTGACCGAAACGGGCACGCAGGAAATTTTTGCGAAGATGGTCATCGCGGCCGACGGCGTGGAAAGCCGCATCGGGCGCATGGTCGGCCTCAAGAGCGTCCAGGACCCGCGCGAGACGTGCACGGGTGTCGACATCCAGGTGCAGGGGCTCCTGACCAAACCCGACTACCTCACCTTCTGGCAGGGCCACGACTTTATCAACGACGGCTACATCTGGAGTTTCCCGAAGCAGAAGTCAAACGTCACGAACTTCGGCGCAGGGTTCCTCGCCGCAGGCAAGCATGCGGGCAACATTCTCGAAATCACGATGGAATGGCTCGAGAAACTCTTCCCGGGGGCAAAAATCAACCATACTGTAGGCGGGCTCGTGCCTGTTTCCAGTACGCTCAAGGACTACACGCTCGACCGCCTGGCCCTCGTGGGCGATGCCGCCCACCACACCAACCCGCTCACGGGTGGTGGCATCGCTGCAGCGATGAGGGCCGGCCGATTCTGCGCCGATTACGTGGACATGGGCCTCAAGGCTTCCTCTGGCGAGGCAGCGGCACTTAGCAGCAACTTCCTCAAGCAGTACGAAAAGCGCTGCTACGAGTACTTCGGCAAGACGCACGATTTCGAGTACAAGTTCCGCAGGTTCCTGCTCGCCATCAACCGCGAAGACCAGATTGGCCTGTACAAGGTACTGCAGGGGTTCGCCCTGAGCGGGTACAAGAAGAGCGCCTTCCTCAAGACGCCCGTCCAGACCGCAAAATACCTTTACAAGTTCTGGAAATTCAAGTAAAAAATCTCCTTCTGCGGCCGGCAGTTTGTCGCTTATCACAGTAATCGGGCCCTCTTCTCCATAGGCGAAAAAAGTATTGCGCCTAGCGTTTTCATATATTATATTTTTGTTATCGTAAACTTATGATTTCTGCAATCTTTTCAAAAGAGCCTCTCATGGATAAAAAGAACGGCTTCACCATCATCGAAATAATGGTCGTCATCGTCATTATGGGCATTCTTGCCGCAGTCGGCGTCCCCAAGCTGTTCGGCATGATTGCCAAGGCGAAAGCTGCAGAAGTCCCCACGGCGGCAGGCGTCTACGTCCGGTTACAGGACGCTTTCGTCCACAACGACCACGGCATTGGCTCCTGGAAAGACATCGGATACGCAGCACCGGGCGACGGAAAGACAAACAACTTCGAATACGGCGACTGCGTCGTGGCGAAAAAGGAAATAGACAAGGACGCAGAAAGTTTTCTCGGATGGAGCGCGACGAACCTGAGTGCGCTCAACGAATGTTCCGCACGTAGCGCCTGGGGCATAGTCATCGACCCCGTCGCGGAAAGTACGGTCAATTTCACGCAGGTCGTCTCTTCTCAGGAATGTGCATCGCTCACCAGCAACTGGCCCGTCGGAAGCGTTGACGCAAGCGCATGCAGCGCAGGTGCAACGCAAACTGCAGAGCCGGAACCGCAGCAAACTACAGAGCCAGAACCTAAGGAGACTACAACGCAGACGGATGATAAGGAGACGGATGATACCGAAAAAGAGAAGAAAGACAAGAAAGACAAGAAAGAGAAAGAAGATTCTTCTTCACAAGATATAGATTGCCAAGCATTAGAGGAACATAAGAAAACAAACAACGAAGATAATCACATCTATATTCCCGAATGCGGTTTTTATGTTCCCAATGGTCATGCACCCAAACAATACAAGAAGAATAATAAGTAGTCGTCTATTCCATTAACACACGTCAATAGCTTAACTAGCCTTGCAATAAAACTCTTTCTTAAAAAACGTCAGCCGGCGTTTGCGCCAATATTCTGTTATATATGATGCGCTTGCCCTTCACGCCGTCGCTTGCGCACACATGTTCAAAAGGCGGCTTGAGCATCGAGGCCACGAGATGAGCCGCGACGGCTTCCGCGAACACCGGGCGGATTCTCGCCGGCAGTATCGCGAGATGCTTGCCAAAAATCTTCTGCATCAGTTCTTCGCCGAACCGCTTGTCCTTGTGTTTACCGAGCAGCAGCGACGGGCGCACGAGCGTGAGCGCATCGAAGTTCATCATCGTGAGACCTTCCTCGAGCATGCCCTTCAGGCGGTTGTAGAAGAACGGCGAATGCGTATTCGCGCCCTGCGCACTCACGCACAAAAAATGCCTCACGCCAGCCTTCTTCGCAACAGCCGCAAGCGATAGCGGGAGCCTCACATCGATTTTTTCTTGCGCGGGCTTGCTACCCGCCTGCTTGATAGTCGTGCCGAGGCAGCATATCGCCGTGTCGAGGCCCGCAAACTTCTCGCGCAACTTGTCCACCTGTTCAAAGTCGACCACGTCGAAGTCGATTTTCGCGGCTTCGGTTGGTGAGCCTGCCGAACCATCCAGAATACCGGTTTCGGCGGGCTTGGGCACGCGACGCACCGGGCAGTACACACGCTCCACCTGGTCAAGGCGCACCAGGAGTTTCAAGACATTTTTTCCGACAAGGCCGGTCGAACCGAAAAGCGCAACTTTCATACTATAAATTTAATCCTTTACGCAGCGGACAGAGTTTCCAAAACCCCGTCCCCTATAATAAAAATAAGGAGCATTATCAGCATCGACCAAATTCATCTCGCAAAGTTCCTTGTTCGCATTTTCCGTAGAACCCCAAAAGCCAGTACCAACAGTCTCTTCAGAGAACCCTTCATCATCCCCCGTGGTTCCCCCATCGAACCAAGTACCGGCAGGCAGCGCCGAAAAACCGAAAGCATCCGAACCATTGCCACCATCATTCCAACCGTTTTTCGATTTCAGTTTCTCACCCGCAATTTTTTCACCGCCGACAGTCTCTATCAAAGCCTTGAATTCATCCATACTGGGCAAGTGCCAGCCCGCAGGACACGCCTTCAACGCAGCATCCCTCGTGTAAAGGCGACCATATTTTTTGCAGTTGCTAGTGTCATTGTTGTAGCAATAACTGTCCGCTATTTCGAAGTTCAGATTCTCAGCCATCCAGATCTGCGAACCAATTTGCACAGTCTTGTACGTCTTGCCATCGCGCAAATCCATGAACATTCCCGTCACAGAGGAATTTGCCGCCACCGCAGCAACCGCCATCAATGCAATCAAAATGAAAACCAGCCTTTTAGACATGTTTTAAATATATGTTATTTAATCAATTTGAGTTCAAAAATACGTCCCTTACATACTATTTTGCCTGTTGGGGGGCTTTAGTATGTAATTTTCGCAAAATCACAAATAAACTAACAATCAAAAAGCACTTTTAACAGTTTATTTTACATACTAACAAAGCATTTTCCGACATCTAGTATGTAAAGCATCACGCGAAATCCCCCACACGTCCACATTCTTACATACTTTTTCATCTCTTTTGCCGTTTTAGTATGTAAGAGTGTCAAAAAAGCCACCCCAAACCATGTGCAAGCCACCTCTTAGGACGACTTTTCTTTTTTATCTTTATCATTATGGCATTCTTCACGAGATCGAACCTTGACGACCTGCGGCGCGAAGCGGACCAGCTTTCCATCTGCGTCGAACATTTCCTGTACGCCTCCGAAATCGTGCCCGAGTGGGACGAGAAAACCAAGGGGTTTTACGATAACTGCATCGAAAAATGCAACGGCCGCCTCAAGGCCATCCACTTCCTGATGGAAAATATCCGCACCCAGAAGGAATCGGCCCCGGAATCCGAAGAACAATAGGACCACCCCGCCAAGTTGCACTCAGTAGTTCAACCCAAATGCCCATAGGGGAATGGTGTTGAGGAAGCCACTTTCAATATCATCCTTTACAACATAGCCATTTTCGACAGATTCAATCTGCTTGTGCTTCTTGTTTTTACCGCCGACCTCAAAGGTCATACCTTCTATTAAAAAATCCGATACAGGTGAAGATGCCACCTTGTTGTTCACTCGCATCAAGGAATAGAATGCAGTTTCACGCAAATTACCGACATCAGGTTTCTCTCCTGATTGAGCGAAGCAAAGTGTCGGATTCGACAAGTAAACTTTGTCCACCTTTTCCAAAAGAACCATTTTGTCATTGGCATGGCGCAATCTAGAAATAAGACCCGCCTTCTCCATATAAACGAAATAATCCGCTACAGTTCCGCGATCGACATCAATAGCCCGGCCGATTTCCGAAAAATTCGGCTTGAACGGGACACTGCGAGCTATGATGAAAAGAAGCCTTTTCAACTTTAGAGATGTTGCGACGTTCATGTTCGCGTATGTGGGAATATCGACTTCCAGAGTTTGATTCACAACGTTATCCAAACGCATATAGAAATCGTCTTCCCTAAAAAACGGATAATATCCCATCTTGAGATAATCCATCCACAACGGAATCGGATGCGGTATGCTGGCGGGCAGAACATACGAATTGGAAATAATATTTGATAACGGAACAGGCTTTAGGTCTGTACCAAGCGTAAAATTAAGATACTCACGAAAAGACATCCCCTCCAAATTATAAATAAGGGCTCGCCGACTTAAGTCGGCCTCCGTCCCCTTCGTGATATCAAGAACAGATGAACCGGTCACAACAATATGCAAATCGGGCAAGTTGTCGTACATCATCTTGACTTCTGTGGACCAGTTCTTGTACTTGTGTACCTCGTCTATATAAAGATATTTTCCGTTGAGCTTATGAAATTTAGACGCCACTTCGTACAACGTGTTGTCTGCAAAATAAATACTGTCGGCACTCAAATAGAGCGAATCCGATTCCGATTCCGTCAACTTGATATGCTGAAGCAACATGGTTGTCTTGCCGACACCCCTTGCCCCCGTAACGACAATCAACCTAGAGTTCCACTTGATTTTGTCGTGAAGATAGCGGACAAATCTCGTATCAACTCTCGCCAGGCGGTTCGTGTATATTTCGAAGAGTGTTTCCATATTGCAGACTCCTTCCCACTAAAAATAACAAAAATGCGGAGTAAAAGCAACACTTTTTTTAAAAAGTGCGGAACGCAAACCGCAACTTGATTAAAATGTGTTTTTTTTCGTCAAAATCGGCATTTCTCGCAAAAAATTATAGGCATCAACATCAAAGTGATTCATTTACGACCCTACTTCGCCTCCACTATGTCATACGAACGGACGAATTATACTATTGTTATTTCTAATAAGCGAATAGAAAAAAGGCCCCGAACGTGACAAACCGGATTAAAACAGTCAATTCCACGAACGTCATCTTCCTGATTATTTCAACAATAATCTGCGTTTTGCAGTATGCCGTTTTTCGCATAGATCGTTTTGTCGCTGCAGGTGTCTATGATTCACATGGTAACCCCGATACATTCTACACCCGCGACTTAATGAGTTTAGGCAGTGATGACAATGGAATCATGTTTACCATGATGCTTTTCAGGATTATTTTCATTTTTATTACTTTGCTAAACTTGAAAAAGCGGTGCTTGAAATTTTTCATCATTCCATTTCTTTTTGACATATTGTGCCTATGCCTAATATCAGATACGACAAGCATTGGCCGAACAATTGTTGACAACGGCGTTTTTCTAGCATGGTTCTTGATATGGATTATTAGTTTTGTAGGCTGCATTTTTGTGATGTATCGTCAATGCACTCGATAATCAAATCACTCAAGTCGTCCAAAGTACGCACTGTTGCATTTGTTGTCTGTTGCGTAATTTTAGGCTTAATCGGAATTTTGCAATATAATTCCTTCGTGCTGAATATGTGGTGGCCTGAGTACGTTGAGAAAAACGTGGATCAAGGAATTGAATTTGTCGCCATGACACACAATGATACTTCCTCTACTTTTCCTGATATTGAAATCAGCCATGAATACAGGCTTTTTGCGAAAAGAAAATGGAATTATCCTTATGACGAACTGTTGAATGACTTTTTCTTTTTTGACCAAGATTCTATTCCGGCTTCGAGTTTTGTCCCTTATGCAAGAGTTTTTAATTTTGATGGGACGAACTACATCGCCGTATTCGAAAAAATTTTAGATCGGGAACATTATACCAACCACGAGAAATTGCAGATGAATAATCGGTTGTCTAAAATATTCATCTTTGCCGATAACCAGCGAAAAGGCGAAGGTGTATATTATAGCAAGATAACGGATACATTAAATTGCCGCGTAGATTCGGTTCTGTCTGCTAGCAAAGACAAGATGATGAATACCAAAGCGCTTCTACACCAGTTAGGCCAAGATACAACGTGCATTCAGCGCATTATTGATTTTTATTTTCCAAATATGAAATAAAATTTGTTAAAATAGGGAAAATGAAAATAACTGAATGTAAAATAATTCAAGAATACGCTCACCTTTCAGATTTGTATGGCGACGCAATAGAAACGGGCAACCATAAAAAGGCGAATAAAGCCTACGACGAGTTGATGGCAGTTTATCAGCAAATCAAGGCACAAGGTGCTTTGACCAGCGATGCTTTTCATGAATTACTTTCCGCTCCGTCTATGGGAACAAGGCTTTGGGCTGCAACGCATTATCTTGCAATTTCATATGAGGAATCCGAAAAGGTTTTGACCGCACTTGGCGAAGTTTCGAATTGTTTGCTGGCTGTATCCGCCAAAACGACACTTGACGAATGGAAAAAAGGAAATTTAATTTTGTAAGTTTGATAAAAGACGATGAATAAAAACGATTACGTTGCGATGAAAAATTTTTTTAGGGGTGTCTCGATTGTCGCCCTTTTGGGTTCTTTTCTAGGTTCTTTCGTATTTACTTGCTTGGCGCTGTTGGCTCCATTACGCCCGTATGATGACGGCTCTCAAGATGCTTTATCGTTGCAGGTAGATGATGATTGTGTTACTTTTATTGGTGCAGCATGTTGTTTCAGCCTTTTCTTATTGGGCATATCATTGATAATTCTAAAATTTGGAAAATTTGATTTTTCAAGAAAGCCGCCTACGAAGATTGTTTATATGTTCTGGATTGTGGTTACTATGGCAAGATTGTTTTATGTAATCCCTTGTTTTCACGGTTAGTTTTGTGTTTGCCAAAATCCTTATGAAATTAATTACATGTAAAATAACTACCATCGTAGCGATTTTGGCTCTGGTCTGCTCTGCATATTCGTGGGATGACACCTTCCCTGTTTACGTGAACATTACGAAAAAGCACATGGACGTTGGCGCCGAAGGCGGTCATCTGCCTGATGTCTTCTATACAATGCAATTGGACCGTTATGGTTCTCGCTACATTTCTCTTCATAAGGAAAATGAAGCTGATCCAGGTCGCATCGTATGGGCCTTGTACTCTGAAAAGAACGGCATGTTGGACAGCGCGATTGTAGATGAAAAAGGCAAATTGTACAAATCGGTTGGCGGTGGCGCAGGCGGCAGGATTCCGCCCCCGTTAAAAGAAAATCTAAAATACAGCGATTCGGAAAATGTTGTTATCGCCCCCTTGTCTGCTTTTGACGAAATCGCTGTTGATTTGAAGAGCCTCGATGGGAATGGTTGTCCATTGTGCGAGCGAGGCAAAATTACTTTTGTCTTGGAACTCGATAGTGATAGAAAAAGTTTTATTCGACGCCTTCAGTCCTATGAGCCTTTATTTCAACTGGCTCGCAAGGCCGGATTCTCAGTCATTGATTTTGCTTTACTTTGTAGCGAATTCTCTTGTGGTGATTTGTCACTTTTTCTAGAGATGTTTGAATCAGTCGGTCTGGAGCCGCCCCCACCTCCCAAAAGCAAGAAACTTACCCAACCTCCCAGCACAGGTGGCGACGTATTAAAGCCTTTAAAAAATACCGACAAAGACTTTGATAAAGTGCTAAAAGAAATCGAAAAACTCGGCACAACCAAGGTGAAGCGAAAAAAGCGCTGAACAAGCCCCCTTCACCCCCGCTTTTATTAAAATCCTTTTACATACAGGACAGTTTTTTCTAAATTTACCGCCGTAAAATCGGGTTTCCCGAACAAGTTTGAACCATAAACCCATAGGCTTAGTCATGGCAAAAGCAACCAAGAAAGCAGAAGAAGTCGAAGTGCTCGGCACCGACGCGGAATCGTTCCGCAAGGCGTTCACCGACCACATCCACCACACGCTCGCCCGTAACAAGGTGACCGTGACCGACCACGAGAAGTTCCTCGCTGTCGCATACGCCGTCCGCGACCGTCTCGTGGACCGCTGGATCAAGACGCAGGAAACCTACTACAAGCAGGACGTGAAGCGCGTCTACTACCTCTCCCTCGAATTCTTGATTGGCCGCACGCTCGGTAACTCCGTGCTGAACCTCGACGTCGAAAGCGCCGTCACCGAAGCGCTCGACGAAATCGGCATGACCCTCGAGGAACTCCGCGAACAGGAAGTGGACGCTGGTCTCGGTAACGGTGGCCTCGGCCGCCTCGCCGCCTGCTTCCTCGACTCCATGGCAACTCTCGAACTCCCGGCCACCGGCATGGGCATCCGCTACGAATACGGCATGTTCAGCCAGAAGATCGTGAACGGCGAGCAGGAAGAACAGCCGGACAACTGGCTGCGCCTCCCGAACCCCTGGGAAATCGCCCGCCCGGCCAACGCCATCAAGGTCCCGTTCTACGGCTACGTGGTGAGCTGGATGGACGAGAAGGGTAAGCTCCGCAACCGCTGGGAAACGAAGGACTACGTGCTCGCCCTCCCGTACGACACCCCGATTCCGGGCTACAAGAACAACACCGTGAACAACCTGCGTCTCTGGAGCGCGAAGTCCACCGACGATTTCGGCCTCAGCTACTTCAACAACGGCGACTACATCGCCGCCGTGCAGGACATGGAACTTTCCGAAACGATTTCCAAGGTGCTGTACCCGAACGACTCCTCCATGAACGGTAAGGAACTGCGCCTCAAGCAGCAGTACTTCCTGTGCTCCGCCTCCCTGCAGGATATCATCAAGCGCTTCAAGAAGCTCCATGACGGCGATTGGAAGAAGTTCCCCGAGAAGGTCGCCATCCAGCTGAACGACACGCACCCGGCAATCTCCATCGCCGAAATGATGCGCATTCTCCTCGACATCGAGAACATGGAATGGGACGAAGCCTGGGACATCGTCACCAAGACGTTCGCCTACACGAACCACACCCTGATGCCGGAAGCCCTCGAGAAGTGGCCCGTCAGCCTCTTCGAGAAGCTCCTCCCGCGTCACCTCCAGATCATTTACGAAATCAACGCTCGCTTCCTGCGCATGGTGAGCATGAAGTGGCCCGGCGACAATGCCCGCCTCGCCCGCATGAGCCTCATCGAGGAAGGCGGCTGCAAGATGGTCCGCATGGCCTACCTCTCCATCGTGGGTTCGTTCGCCGTGAACGGCGTGGCCGCTCTCCACTCCGACCTCCTGAAGACCACCCTCTTCAAGGACTTCTACGAACTGTGGCCCGAAAAGTTCAACAACAAGACGAACGGCGTGACGCCGCGTCGCTGGGTCCGCAAGGCCAACCCCGCCATGTCCGAACTCATTACCAAGAAGATTGGCGAAAGCTGGGTCAAGGATCTCGACGACCTGAAGAAGCTCGAGAAGTTCGCGAAGGACGCCGCATTCCAGAAGGAATTCATGGCCGTCAAGAAGCAGAACAAGGAACGCCTCGCCAAGTACCTCAAGGCAACGCAGGGCGTCGATGTCGATACCGACACGTTCTTCGACGTGCAGGTGAAGCGCATCCACGAATACAAGCGCCAGCTCCTGAACATCCTCCACGCCATCCACCTGTACATCCAGGTGAAGGACGGCAAGGAAATCATGCCGCGCACCATCATGATCGGCGGTAAGTCCGCTCCGGGCTACTGGATGGCCAAGCAGATTATCCGCCTCGCGAACGCCGTGGCCGCCATCATCGACGCCGACCCGGTCTGCAAGGGCAAGCTCAAGATGGTGTTCCTCGAGAACTACCGCGTCTCCTTCGCCGAGAAGATTATCCCGGCGGCTGACCTCTCCGAACAGATTTCTACCGCGGGCACCGAAGCCTCGGGTACCGGCAACATGAAGTTCGCCCTCAACGGCGCGCTCACCATCGGTACGCTCGACGGCGCCAACGTGGAAATGAAGGAAGAAGTCGGCGACGAGAACATCTTCATCTTCGGCCTCACCGTGGAAGAAGTCACCGACCTGCTCGCCAAGGGCTATCGTCCGCGCGACTTCTACGAGAAGGACGACGACCTGCGCCGCGTGATTGACCTCATCGGTTCCGGCTTCTTCAGCCCCGACCGTCCGGACCTGTTCAAGCACATTGCAGACAAGCTCCTCACCCACGACCCGTACATGCTCTGCGCCGACTTCCGCAGCTACGTGGACATGCAGGCCAAGGTGGCGAAGGAATACCAGAACAAGAAGGCCTGGGCCGAAAAGGCTATCCTCAACGTGGCCCGCATGGGCAAGTTCAGTTCCGACCGTACCATCAAGCAGTACGCCGAGGAAATCTGGAACGCCAAGCCCTGCAGCATCAAGCTGTAACTTAGACGAAAGGACGGACCTGCGGTCCTATAGACGAAAGACGAAAGATTGCAGGTTCAGCGTAATCCTGAACGGAGTACCGCGAGGCACGAAGCGAAGGTTTTAGGCAAGAATGTCAAAAGTCCCGCGAGAAATCGCGGGATTTTTTATTCATTTTTTTGCAAGCGTAAGATTCGTCCTTATTATAAAAACGAAGCTATACGAAGCAAATGGAAAAATTACTTATTGCCGAGAGGCGATTTTCACGCAGTCCGCCGCAATCCGGGCAATGCGCTTGCCCCAGTCACCGCAGGCTCCGTCCAAAAGTTTGAGGAAGAACCTGTGTTCGTTCTCGAGTGAATCGGGAATGTGGGCAATTTCGCCGTTGTCGAGATATCGCGCGAGGCTCACGGTGTAATTGGAGCCGGGAGAGCCTCCCTGCCGGCCATAGCTCACGGAAATCGTGCGTACATCCACGTCACTGTCGCGGTTCACGTAAAAATCCGCAGTCACGCCCTTGTAGGGCCCGCGCGCTACCTTCAAATACATCCTTGCCCTATCGCGGGATTCGGCAGATGTCTTGAACGAGACTTCGACATCTTCGTACCTGAACAAAGTAAAGAACAGGCTCAGGTCGTGAACGAGCAGGTCAAGCGATACGTTTACATCGCGGCAACGTTCGGAATACTTGTGCTCGCGCCGGAATTCCAGACGCACGTTACCCGCGGGCAGTTTATCGCCAACAACAAGCATATCGCCAGTTCCTAATTGTTTATCGCCTGCACCTAATTGTTTATCGCCGGCCTCAAGACGCGCGTTAAGTTCCGCAAGGAAATGCTTGCGGAAGTTCAGGAAAATCGGGTTGAAGCATTCCGACTGCGCAACAAACAGAAGCGTATCGTTTTTCACAGCCAGGTCTACGAGTTCCTGCGCCGCCTCGCCGGAGATGGCAAGCGGTTTTTCGACCAGCACGGGAATTTTACGCTCCAGGAAGAACTTCGCGTAGGCATAGTGCGTCGATGCCGGCGACGCGATTACCGCAAAGTCTGCGGGCAGCCCACCTGCAGTCCCGCACGTTAATTTATCAGCAATCCCGTCAAATTCTTCTTGATTGTCCGCAGCAGCGATAAACTTCACACCGCACATTTCAAAACGCGCACGGTGCCGCCCGCCCATAGTTCCATTCCCGACAAGAATCGCCTTATACCGTCTTTTCATTCACTCCCCCTAAATCAATCTCCGCAACCTTCACCGGGTGCGTCTCCGGCGCTCCCTTCAGGCAATACGCATACCGAAAGCCGTCATCAAAGTCTAGTTCGCGGAACAGATACTCGGGCCTTACGCCATCGTGGTCAAGAACTATTCCCTCCGGCGACATCGTCAGCGTAAACTTGTCCGGCGAGAGCGCCATCCCGCGCCCGGTGACCTTCATGTAACATTCCTTCAGCGTCCAGAGCCTGCAAAAAGCAATATCCTGCGCATAGCCTTCCGGGAAGGAATGTATCCACGCATTCTCGGATTCCTTGAAGAAGCGCTCCGCAAGGCGAGAACGCCCCGAACGCACGCGTTCCACGTCGCAACCCGCCTCGTAGGGCGAAATCACGCACATCACGCGCGTCTTGGAATGCGAGAGGTTGAAGTGTATATCCGGCTCATCGCGAAAGGCGGGCTTCCCGTTCTCGCCGAGCACCACATGGGCGTCTGCGCCTTCAATCCCGAAATCGCGACAAGCTATACGCAACAACAGGCCCACCCCGAGCGACTGCGCACGGCCACCCGGGAACTTGAAACGCATCGCCTTCTCGCGCCGGTACTCGGGCACCGTCCCGAGCAGCCTTTCAAAAACTGCGGGGTCATTCAGAGCCGAAATATCTGCCGTATAGACAAGCGTATCCATACCGCGCAATATAGCAATTTAGGCCTATTGCACGCCATACCGCAAAGATTTATATTTTACCACATGGATATCAAGAAGACAAACGCGGCACGCATTCTCGACCGCCAGAAAATCAGTTACGAACTCATCCCCTACAAGGTCGACGAAAACGACCTCGGCGCACAGCACGTTGCCGACAGCCTCGGCGAAGACATCAATCAGGTATTCAAGACCATCCTCGTTCACGGCGACAAGATTGGCTACCTCGTGTGCGTGGTGCCGGGAAATCTCGAAGTGGACCTGAAGGGCGCCGCCAAGGTCAGCGGCAACAAGAAAATCGACACCGTCCCGCTCAAGGACTTGACGCCGCTTACCGGCTACATCCGCGGCGGCTGCAGCCCGCTCGGGCTCAAGAAGAATTTTCCCATCTTTATTCACGAGACGGCGATGCAGTTTCCGTTCATCTACGTAAGCGCGGGCGAACGCGGCCTGCAACTGAAGGTTGCTCCCGCCGACCTCATAAAGGCAACCCGTGCAACTGTCGGTGTAATCGCGAGAGTTCCGCCCGAAGCCCCGCAGGACTAAACGAACAACAAAATTCGCCGCATAGAAAAAGCCTCTCCCGAAGGAGAGGCTTAAATTTTTCGACAAACCGGATTACTTCACCGTGATGCTACGGACCGTTCCGCCCTGCTTTACCAGGAATACACCGGAATGGAACCTGGCCTTGATGGCCGTGGTCAAGGCAGCATCGTTTTCCGTTTCGAAGGAACTGAGGAACTTGCCCTGGGCGTCGAATACGAGCGACGTATTGCTGCCGACGGTCACGGAGCGTATTCCCTGGAGAGCCGTGGTCGACGAACTGCTGACCTCAGGAGCAACAGAAGAACTCGACGGCGTATCACTTTCGATATAGACCTTCGCATAGGGGAAGTCATATTCTCCTTTGGCTTTTGCCCCTTCGGAGTTTCCTGCTTCACCAAGAATCTTTGCCTCGTGCATCTTGCCCATCTTCATGCCGAGTTCTTCCCACTTCTTGAAGTGTGCGGTAATGTCGATGGTGCCGCAGTCGCGCTTCGAGGTACGCACACTGAAATACTGCTTGAAGTACTTGTTGTCTCCATCGATGGAATAGGAGGTTCGGTCGCCTTCGTAAACCGTATACTTCGCGCCATCAATGTCATAAACGCCATGTTTCTTTGCTGAGGATCCCTGGGCCACCCAATCGCCGGGCATGTAGTCACTGCCGGTGTTATCGACGATGTACCACTCCACCAGCGGTTCGCGGGTCCAACCGTAAATACCGATATAGGAATACTGGATTCCCGAAAGATTGCTCTTGACCAACTTGAAATCCGCCTTCATGTGGCCAAGTTCGGCATGGGTCTTGTCGCTATTGAAAGAAAGCCCCGCGCGGCAAAGGTAGTCCTTGGCGCCGGTCATCTGGCAGTTGAAAGAACCATCGTCGTAGAATGTCGCGGAACCACCGTTGCCGCCTTCGTTCCAGAGTTCGTATCCGATACCGTTACTGAACGAACCCACATTGTTCGTGGAGACCTCCACCTTGGACCCGCTATGGGCGGCAGTGTTGCAGAAATCCTGCGCAAACGCATTTGCAGCCAGGGCACACGCGGCAACCAGGCCATACTTGAGAATAGCTTTCATATAAACATCCCTTTTTCAAGAAATCTACTACAAAAACACGTCTTTGCAGGGAGCATTCACCGCGCCCGTTATTCCAATTTGGAGTATCCAGGGCACTGACGCAGGAATTTAGGCTATATTTAAAGAATGTTCCAAAAGTTCACAGCGCCCCTTGTAATCGCCACGGCAGCAAGCGCCGCCTTTTTCGCATGCTCCTCCGATTCGAGCAGTTCCGGCCCCGCAGAAGAACCGCCCGCGAGCAGCAGCAACAAGATTGCCACGAATTCTTCGAGTTCGCTTCGGCTCAGCTCAGCGAACTTATCATCCTCTTCAATAGATGTTTCCGTCTCCGCTGAGACATCCTCCAGCGACAAGGCCACTGATAAGGTTGGTGAGCCTGCCGAACCTGCCGAAGTGTACCTGTGGCACGACGAATTCGACTCAATCGACACCACCACATGGACATTCGAGACAGGAGCGAGTGGCTGGGGCAACAACGAGTGGCAATACTACACCGCGCGCAGCGAGAACGCCTATGTGCAAGACGGCATCCTCCACATCCGCGCGAACAAGGAAGATTACGAGGGCGCAAAATACACGTCGGCCCGCATGATTACCAAGGGCAAGTTCAGCTTCACCTACGGCACGGTAGAGGCCCGCATCGCGCTACCCGTAGGCAAGGGAATCTGGCCCGCATTTTGGATGCTCGGCGAAAACATCGACGCAGTCTCCTGGCCCGCCTGTGGCGAAATCGACATCATCGAGGCCGTAAACGACGAGAACGTTGTCTACGGCACCAACCACTGGCAAGCCGGAGGGAACCAAGCCGACTACGGCAACAACACCAGAGATTACTACGGCACAAGCAAGGAACTCGACATCACGCAGTTCCACAACTACAAGATGGTCTGGAACGAAAAGCTCATCGCGATGTACGTCGACGACTTCAAGTACCAAGAAATCGCAATCGAGAACGCGAAGGACGGCCTGGAGGCATTCCACAAGCCGCAATTCTTCATATTGAACGTAGCCGTCGCAGGCAACTGGCCCGGATTCGAGGTAGACGATTCGCAGTTCCCGAACGAGATGCTCGTGGACTACATCCGCGTCTCGCAGCCGTAAGGCTCGCTACTCCGCGCCTACTCTGTCCACTCGTAATCTGTGTCAATCACCGGGCATTTCCCCGCACCCGGGTCGCGGTCCGCATAAATACGATTCTCGAAGGGCATGCGGTCCATTTCACCGCAGTAGATGAACACGAATCCAAATACCTGGCCCTGGGTACTCCTGCAATTGCTGTCGCGGATATCGAGAACCGTAAGCGTATCGCTTGCAACGCCCACAAGCATGTGCGCGATGGAGCCTTCCTGACCACGCACGTTGTACAGGAACGTTTCGCAGCTCGAATCTTCTGCGGCCGCCTTCTGGGCCTGCGCGACAAGTTCCTTTGCCGATTCCGGGAACACGCTATTCAGGGCTTCGAGCCTGCCGCTCATCTTGTGCAGGCCGGGGCTGTTCAGTTCCGTCACAGCACCCTCAACCGGCTGATCACCCGTATTCGAAGAATCATCCGGAGTCTGGGGCGGATTCAGCGTACTGACGGATTTCGCGGAATACACAATCGCAGAGGCAATGACCGCCTTGTCGAACTGCGCATCCGACACCCCGTAGAAACTTGCATAGTCTTCAAGCCCTGTCGGATTCATGGCGGGCTCACCGGGGCTAACGGAAGAAGAACTGCTTTTCAGTTCCGGCAGCATGGACTCACTCGGCTTTTCCGACGAGCTGGATGCTGGTTCATTTTCCGACGAACTGGACTGCGGCTCATCTAGTTCCGAACTGGACAGGCGCTCTTCCGGTTCCAAGCAGGAACTAGAAGATTCCAAGGCCAATTCGTTCGGTTCTACAGCGGTACCAGCAAGCTTGTCGGAATCGGAACAACCGCAAACAAGCGCAACAGCAAGAACCGCAAGCGCAGACAAAGTAAAATGCAGGCGAACCGCCGAGAATCCAAAAGCCTTATTCATCGTCATTCTCCTTGTCGCTGCAGGCAACGGCATCGCCTTCCTTGATGTTCTTCGTCAGCGGGAAAAGTTGCAGGTTCAGGCGGTAAACCTGCTCGATGTTCTTTTCTTCCGAAGCGAGCGCCACTATCCGGCGGAGGCATTCGTCAAGTTCCTTCACGATTCGCCCGTACAGTTCCCTGGATACGCCCATGGTGACGCCCGTGAAGTTGCGTTCGTTCACGGGGAGTTCCAGCGCGGGTGTCGCGAGCTTGGACATCTGGCGGTGCATTCCGCGCAGGGCAAGCCTTGTGGCATCAGGCGTTCCGGTAATTGAACTTTCCGTCTGCAAGAAATTCTCGTCTTCGGTCTTTTTCAGGAGTCCCGACTTCGTGAGAAAATCGAGCGACTCGCGCACCTCGGCGGCACTCACGTCGGCATAGAACTTCTTCGCCATCTCGCCCGGTGTCGCTCCCGGCATCTGCGGTGCAAGTTCGCGCACCACCGGGTTCTGCCACGTCTCGTAAAACTTGAACAGGTCGCCTTCCAGCACGCGCACCTTGTGCACCTTCGCAATAGCGAGCATGTTGTTGTAGGCGGCGACCTTCTTCTCTTCGGATTCCACCTGACCGTATTCCACCATCGCGCGGAAATATTCCATCTCGAACCCCACGAGGCCCATGGCAGCCCCCGTGCGTTCCACGCCAATCCGGCTGAGTTTGCTCTTGCCGTCGCAAACCACCTTCATGTACGAAGAAGAAGTGAAGCCGGCGATTTTCGAGAACTCACGCCACGAAAAGGCGGAGCAGCGCTTGCGCTCCTCGTAAAAATCCAGCATGTACTTGCGGAAATCGGAATATTCGACAATCGGTTTCATCACTCTCAAATATACATTCCGCGACCATCAAAAGCAAGCGTTTCATAGAACAAAATCAAAGTTTTTGTTAAAATTTAGTCATTTTTAGCAAATTTTATCATATTTTTGCCACGTATTGAACATTTTGTTGCATATACGCACGGATGCACGACCCGCATTTTTCTACATTTGGCACCGACTGTTTCAAGGAGCACGCCATGTCTTTTGTCAACGACCTGAAGAACAAGGTTTTGCAAGGTTACGAAATCAACCGCGAAGAGGCTATCCAGCTGCTGGACGCCGACCTCGGCGAACTCACGCAGGCCGCGAACGAAATCCGCGAGAAATTTCACGGAAACGACTTTGACTTTTGCTCCATCGTGAACGCCCGCAGCGGGCGCTGCTCCGAAAACTGCAAGTATTGCGCACAAAGTAGTTACTACCACACGGGAGCACCCGAATACAAGTTGCTCAGCGCCGACGAAATCGTCAAGGACGCGAAGAAGAAAGAAGCGGCAGGCATCCCGCGCTACTCCATCGTCACATCGGGACGCACGCTTTCGAACCGTGATGTCGAACAAATTAGCGAAGCCATCCGCAGACTCAAAAAAGAAACCAAACTTTCCGTATGCCTTTCGGCAGGGCTCTTGAACAGGGAGCAGTTTGAGAAGCTCAAGGAGGCAGGCCTCACCCGCTTCCATAACAACCTGGAAACCTACCGCAGGCACTTCCCCGACGTGTGCACCACGCACACCTACGACGACAAGATAGCCACCTTGCATAACGCGCTTGCCGCAGGGCTCGAAATCTGCAGCGGCGGCATCATGGGGCTCGGCGAGACGATGGAAGACCGCATCGACATGTGCCTCGACCTGCGCGGGCTCGGCGTGAAATCCACTCCGGTAAACGTACTGAACGCCATCCCCGGCACGCCCTACGAGAACCTCCCGAAACTCACGAACGACGAGTTCTGCCGCATCGTGGCAATCTACCGCTTCATCAACCCGAAGGCGTTTATCCGGCTTGCGGGCGGGCGCGGCGTGCTGGGCGACGACGGCAAGCGGGCATTCCAGAGTGGTGCGAACGCGGCCATCACCGACGACATGCTCACTACCGCCGGCGTAAACAGCTGCAAGGACTTCGAACTCGTGAAGGGTCTCGGGTTCGAACCGCACGGATTCATTGGATAGGAAAGCCCTGCCCCCTAAAAGGAGCGCGTTTTAATTACATTTCGTAGCGATGGTTTCGCTTTCGAAAATCGCAGGCTTGATGTTCATCCCGATTTGTGCGGGGCTTGTGTGTTGCGCATTCCCCGAACGCACGGGTTACGACCGTAACATCGGCGACTACAAGCCGGCATCCACAGATGCGGGCGCGGCACAGGCAAGCAATACAAGCGAAGATGCGCCGGCAAAAAATGCGCAGGGAGAAGCAAAGGCAGAACCCGCAAGAACTGCGGCAAGGAGCGATTCTAGCCAGCACAAGAACTCCGCACAGAAAGTCCGCGACGCGGCGACCCGGAAAGAAGCGGCAAAGGCGGCGCCGAAACCCGAATCGAAAGGTTCGCTCGAAAAATACGCAAGCGGATGGATTGGCGCGAAATATGTGTATGGCGCCGCAAGCAAGAGCAAGACCGATTGTTCCGGATTCGTGATGCAGGTTTACAAGGGTTACTTCAACATAGCGCTAGACCACAATGCAGCAAGCATGTACAAGGACAGCCGCGGGTCAAGCGTGAGCCGCGGGAGTCTGCGCGAAGGCGACCTAGTGTTCTTCGGGAGTTTCTGGAAAATCGACCACGTGGGCATCTACCTTTCGGGAGACCGGTTCATACATGCAAGTTCCAGCAAGGGCGTGATGATATCGCCCATGAACGACAAGTACTGGAGCCACAAGTACCAGGGCGGGAGAAGGTTTAGGTAATTGATAATTGATAATTGATGATTGATAATACACACTGTTTTCTATCTTTCACACTATGAAGAAAATCGCATTTCAGGGCCGTCGCGGGGCCTACAGCGAAAGCGCCGCATATCACTTGTTCGGAAACGATATCGAAGTTGTCCCGATGGACACGTTCGAGCAGATTTTCCAGGGCATCGAGACCGGCGCCGTGGACGGCGGGGCTATCCCCATCGAGAACTCCACCGCGGGTTCCATCTACGACAACTACGACCTGCTGTACAAGTGGCGCCACCCTATCGTGGGCGAAGTCAAGCTCCAGATTTCGCATAGCCTGTGCGCGCTCCCCGGAACAAAGCTTGCAGACCTGAAGGAAGTGCTGAGCCACCCGCAGGGCCTTGCGCAGTGCAGCCGATTCTTCGGGCGCAACCCGAAAATCAAGAGTACCGCGTTCTACGATACCGCAGGCAGTGCCGAAGAGGTCGCGAAGCGCGGCGATAAAACCGTAGGCGCGATTGCGAGCGCCTACGCCGGCAAGTTCTACGGCCTGGATATCTTGGCCGAAGGTATAGAGAACTTGCCGGGGGTGAACTTCACCCGGTTTTACGCCATTCAGAAGACGGCGAACCCGCTCCCGGAAGAAGGCACGATCAAGACAACGTTGTTGTTCATGCTGAGCGATTCCGGCAAGTCAGGAGCATTGCATGCCGCACTCGGGTGTTTCGCGAAACGCGACCTGAACCTCACCCGCATCGAGAGCCGCCCGCATCCTGACCGCCCGTGGGAATACATATTCCACCTCTCCTTCGAGGGGAGCCCGAAGGACCCCGCCGTCATCGAGGCGCTCAAGGAACTGCAAAGCTACTGCGACTTCGTGTACCGCCTCGGGAGTTTCCGCGAAGGCACGACGGAGAAGTTGAGTTATTAATTGATAATTGGAGCAATTATGGCTTACGAACGTACTGACCGCAAATTCAACGAATACCGTAACCTAAAGATGACCACCGGCTTCATTTCGAGTGCCGACGGTTCTGTGCTCATCGAGATGGGACGCACCCGCGTCATCTGCAATGCGACCCTCCTGCCGAAAGTTCCCGACTGGCTCGCCGGTCGCGGTACCGGATGGATTACTGCCGAATACAGCCTGCTCCCGCAGAGCACGGGCAAGCGCGTGGAACGTGAACGCAAGGGCGCGAGCGGCCGCACGCAAGAAATCCAGCGCCTGGTGGGCCGCTCGCTGCGCGGCGCAGCCGACCTGGCAGCACTCGGCGAGAACGCAATCGTGGTCGACTGCGACGTGATCGAAGCCGACGGTGGCACGCGTACCGCGAGCATCATCGGCGGCTTCGTGGCCCTTGCCATTGCCCTCAAGAAAATCAAGGAACGCCTCGGCATCACGCAGCAAATCCTCAAGCACGGCATTACCGCAATTTCCGTGGGAGTCGTCTCGGGCAAGCCGCTCTGCGATCTCTGCTATGTGGAAGATTCCGCCGCCGACGTCGACATGAACGTCGTAATGCAGGACGCGAAGAATTTCATCGAGGTGCAGGGTACGGGCGAACACGCGAGTTTCGACCGCAACATGCTCAACACGCTCCTCGACCTCGGCGAGAACGCCTGCAAGGATATCTTCAAGAAGCAGATGGAACTTATCGGCGGCGAATTACCGTAGCGACATCATTTCAACTAGTAAAGGCCCGTTTAACACGGGCCTTTTTCGTTCACGGGGCGACCGCTCTACTATACGTTCCAGTCGCAGAAATTCTTGAGCATCGCAAGACCCACGTCACCGCTCTTTTCCTGGTGGAACTGGCTTGCAATCAGGTTGTCCTTGCCGATGAGCCCCTGGAACGTCTGCGTGCCGTAAGTCGTTTCGGCAAACGCATATTCCGCAGGTACCACCGGGTGGTACGAATGCACGTAGTAAAAATCGCAACCGCTGCGGATGCCCTTCATAATCGGGTGCTCGCGCGTGAAGTTCACCTGGTTCCAGCCCATGTGCGGAATCTTGAGGCCGGGTTCATCCTTGAATCGAACCGCCTTGCCGGGGATTAGCCCGAGGGTCTTGACACCGCCGTCTTCTTCGCTCTCTTCGAGGATAATCTGGCAGCCGATGCAGATGCCGAGCACCGGGTTCCCCGCCTTCACCACCGCCTTGATGGCATCGCCGATACCCGTGCGGGTAAGCGTCTCCATCGCCGATGCCGCAGCACCCACACCCGGGAAAATCAGGCGCGTCGCCTTCGCGATTTCGTCCGCATCGCGGCTGGACTTCGCGTCTACCCCGATACGGGCAAGCGCGTTCATCACGGATGTCAAGTTACCGGCGTTGTAGTCGACCACGATTACGGACATGGGAATTCCTTTTGCTAAACCGATATCAAAGATAGAAAAATAAAAAAGGCGGCATGCGCCGCCCTTTGGAAAATGATTGGAGTATGGATTAACAAAGCAAATTACCATGTTGTGCAAAAATAGGTGTTACCATGCTTTGCTTTTTCCTTGCACTCAGTTTTATGAATCCACACATCACATCCATTTGTATTACCCGTAGTACTATGGATACAATAATCTGTGTTGCTGTTAAAATTGCCACTAGCGTTTTCATCCGTACCAGCATAACCCTTTTCCATCCACTGCGTACATTTCGTAGTTTTATTCTTGCCTTGTCCGACCGTTTCCGATGCTAAGCAAATATCATTATCAGAGTTATAGTCTTTATAGTCACCAAACCCTTTATAACCCGTTTCCGACGCAGACCCCTTTGGTGCGCCACCATTCCCATCGCCACCAGTACTTCCCGAACTACCATTTGTATTTGTCACATTTGAGGAACTCCCAGGCACTGTACTCGCGGAAGAACTAGCGGAACTTTGAGTTGCACTGCTCCCAGCACTGCTCTCCGCATTACTTTCCGGTTCCACCTTTTCGCAAGTACCTCCCGTTTGTTTTTTCTTCGGAGCATCACCAACAGTAAAGCCGGCATTCCTCGCCTTGCCCGGAGGAGCGAACATTCCGCAAGCAGAAACGCAGACCCAACCATACTTGTTGCCGTTGTCGTTCTTAATCGAGGACGCAAGCGCATCGCAATCACCCTGCTGGCTTGAACTACTCTGCGCAGTCGTGTTTTCGCCTTCCTGCGGGGGCGTACCCGGATCCGACGGATCTTCTGTCGGTGTTTCCGTCGGAGTTTCCGGCTTATCCGGAGTCTTGTTCTCCGTCCCCGCCACATGCAGTTCGCCCGTAGTTTCGCACATACCCTCGACGGTTTCGCCCACGACGCCCCAGGTAGTAGTCAGCGCAGCGCACTCCGGCGAAGAAATTATCTTGCGGTAGTCAATTTCACGTTCACCTGCCGGGTCTATCACGACGGCCCACGCACTCCCCGTCACGCAGGAATTCAGGCCCGCACGGCTCGTCGCCTGCCAGCCCGGCATGTCCGGTTCCATCTGATCAAAAACAATCGTCCCGTTGATGCAACCGCTGTAGTCAAAATACTCCGTCTGCCCGTTCCCGGGAGCACCGTACCCGATGTTCTTCCAGCTGCCGATGCCGTTGTTTTCGTGCAGGTAGGCGTTCTGCAGGCTCACGTATGTACCCGCAGCAACGGGAACTTCAGAAGCTCGCGCCTTGGCGATAACGCCAAACAACTTGGGCACCCCCACCCCGGCAAGGACACCCAGGATGACGACCACCACCATTATTTCTACGAGAGAAAAACCCTTTCTCATACACCGGCCTCTTATCAATTGTTATCCAAACATAAAAATACATTGCTCCGGCTGTAAAGTCAATAGATTTGCGACAAAATGTAAAGGAAAATAAACAAAAAGTGTCCAAAAATACACATTTTTGGACACTGACAATAAAATTCTATGGAATTACTGGTTCAGAAAATCGAGCGCCTCGCCCGCAAGTTCCACACAGCGATTGCACGGGATGACCTTGTTCGGGCGAATTTCGGCGCACTTGGTAAACCCCTGCGCGCCACGCCTGAAAAAGTCCTCGATGGCATCGGCATGGTCGGGCTGCATCATCTTGGCCGCATAGAGTGCACCGCAGGCGCCGTTCGGGGCCTTGCCGCCACCGAAAGCACGGAACATCTCAGCCGCCTCAACGGCTTCCGCCTCGGACTTGCCCGTAGCGCGGGCATAACCGTAAGCCACCGACATCGCGCAGTTCCCGCGATGTTCTGCGTGAAAGTTCTTCGAAATTTCAGAAATCTTCTCTGCCATATAGAACCTTATTTAACCCTGATGACCTTCGACGCAAGTAGCTTGTTGCCAGCCACGAGTCTCGCCACCAAAACACCGCGATGGAGGTTCTCGAGGTTCGCACGGGCCTGGGCCCCTTCAAAACTCTGGGCCAGCAGCTGGTTGCCGAGCAGGTCGAAGATTTTCAATGTCTTGGTACCCCGGGCGCTCGTCTGCATGTAGAGCGTGTTGCGGCTGAGCTGCATCTGGGTGTCAAGTCTCTGTGCGACTCTCACAAAGCCTACGCGGTCGTCGGTAGTATTTGCGGGGCCGTAACCCCACAGGAGCTTACCCTTGCCACGGACGACGATGTAGGGATTCTGAGGCGCTTCCTGAATATCGCCTTGATCCTTGTCCCAGTCAGGAGCGCCGTCGTAGGCGGGAGCGTCCTTGCTGGCCTCGTGGGCGACAAAACTCCAGCCTTCCGTTACCTTGACCTTGGCGGGTGTGCGAAGTGTTTCGCATGTATTACCCTCCTTAATACCGGAAGATACGCCTACGTCCATTCGGATTCTAGTTCCAAGTCCGATACCTCCGACATAAATGGGTTGTACCCATGTGTACGTCTTTTTCTCTTCGTTGTAGGTGTCTTCGGCCTTTTGAGGTCCATGGCTCCTCATATAGTTTCTTATTTCCGAATCGTTACTGCAAGCCTTGATGAATCCGGCCATATCGTAAGTTGCGCATAGGTCTTGATCGAATATGACCCCGCACGCATCCACATCTTCTTCGGTTGCGTCAAAGTAAATGTAGGCCATAACGCTGTCAACGTCTTTCATAGTTTCATTGAAGATTTGAATATTGAACATATCCATGTCTGTCCACGTATAGTGGTATGCCGTTGCATAGACCTCTTCAGAGAACGGATTGATTTCGCCGGTCTTGCAGTTGTCACACTTCTTTTCGTAGTAGTCGCTTCCGCCGTTGCTGACGATGGTAAGGGCAGAAAGAAGTGTTGCGGAAGCGTCGAGGCAGGTTTCAGACAAATGATAATCTTCCCAACTCATTTCGCTTCCCGGAACCAACGAGCTTGAATCGCCAGGAACAGTCCCACCAAAAAGGGCTCCTACGGGGCAATTATACTTGTAGTTAAAACCCGGAGAGGTCTTGCCTTCGGGGTTAGAAGCACGGTGATGCGGGTGAGCGTCGTTCTTATCGCCAATGCCGTACACAAACGAAACGTCCCACGGATTCACGCCGAGCATGTAGTTCAGCTGGTTGATGCCGAGCTGGCGCATTTCACTTGCCTTGAGGCCCGTACTTGCCATAGCCGGGAGCGTGGCGCCCTGCTTTTCAATATCGGCGGCTACATCGGCGTATGCCAAAACTTCAAAGATGTTTCCCGCTTGATAACGGTTGAAATTCCATTTCTGGTCGGTAAGCATCGTGTACCAGATGGGGTTGTACTTTACCGTATTGCCTTTGAAGGCGACGCCACCTGCCGGAAGCACAACCGATTCGCTCCCGATGTTTCCGCTTACATCACTGAGGTTCGCAATCATGTCGGCAAGGCAGTCTTCAATGGCCGCGAGGCGTTCAGCTTCGGTAAGACCGTATTCAGATGTTGCCTTGGTCTTGTCGGCAAGAATCAACTTGTACAAAGCGTACAGCGCGAAACTATGGGCGTTAGCCCAGCTGGTGTTCTTTGTGTTTTTAAGCATGCCACTCGCATCGGCAGCGAACCAGCCGCCACCAAAGAAGCCTGCGCCGTCGATGATTTGTTGACCTTTGAAAAGTTCCGTCGTGCGGATCATATCGTCGGCGTAATCTTTTTTGCCTGTAGCGTACAGGAGCGCCACCGAAGCGAGCGCCAAGTCGTCGGTAAACTCATTGTTGCCGTTATAGGCGGGAGAACTGAAGGTAGTCTTATTGTTCTTGAAAGTCTTGCCCTGGGCCAAATCCTTGGCAAAGGCGTACATCTTTTCGGCAACCACCAAGCAACTATCAGCAAACTTCTTGTCGTACTTGGCGTAGTCCTTGGAGAGAATGGCGAGACCCGCGGCAATATCACTGGAAATGTTGGCGCCGAGTTCGCCGAGTCGCACGATTCTGGCTGCGGGACCACCACGGTCTGTGGCAACGGAAGAATTGTCTGTCGGGAGATAATCCTGAGCTTCGGGGCGTCCCCACCAGCCGTGATCACTGCCGAAGCTGCCCACGGAAACGGGCATGTCGTCAACGACGCCCTTTGCAAATTCGTACGCTTTCAAGAAGAAGTCAGCACCATGCTTGGCCTCGCGCAAGACATCGGGCACGCCGTCGGTCTTGACAAATTCGCCCTGATTGTAATCGTAGTGGTCCACATCTTTACCGGGATTGGTGGCATGCATCACGGCAAGGGTCACGAAGGCATACGCCATGGTCTGGGATTCCTTCAGGTGATCGCCGCAATCGTACCAGCCACCAGCAAGGGAACCTGCCCTAGATGCGTCAAAGGAAGAGGTAGTATCTCCTGCCGTAGTAATCGCGCCGCCGCCGTCTTTGGTATGGCTCGGTCCGTGGAACCAGGACTCGGAGTTACCGCTGCGCTGGATTCCGAAGAACTTGAGCGTGGCGTCCTTTGCCATGGTGTAAACGTCGTCGCTCACAATGAAGGTGCTAGAGATTTCGTCACCAACCTTGATGCGCAGGCGCTTTTCGGTAGGTACATTCTGCGGAATGTTTCCAACCTGGATAATGCCGGAAGGACCAGTGAATTCAACTTTGTAGCGCCGTTGATCATTTGTTGTTGCGTTTGTGCCGGCAACAATGGTCCAGTTGCTCGCCGTTTCGGTGGTGGTCGTGGTAAAGAGACCGGTCACCTTAGTGCTGAGCGACTTTCCGTCGGCATCCACAATTTCAAAGTCCTTAGCGTTGCCCACATAATAGAACTGGCGGACCTTGTCGCTCTTGAGGTAGCCCGCCTGGTTCACGCGGATCGGCGAAATCTTGGTATTGATAGCATCGAAGTAGGCCTGGTCCAGGGTGTCGGGCATAAGTGCCCCCGCCTTGAAACTTGCGGGAGTAGCCTCTTTCGGAAGCATACCTGTTTTCTTGGTGACCGTCGTGTCAAAGTTTTCGAACACTTTCGCGTCCCAGCTCAAGGGCCAGGTCGGGCGAATCAGGTCGTATGGCGTGGTAGCGGCCATTGCCGTAGAGGCCGAAATGGCGGCCAGGGTAGAAATTGCAGTTAGTACCCCAAAATTCTTCATAATCTTCCTCCTTTTAGGATAAGTTATAATATAATATACCGCACCCCCATTTGCAAATATTTATGCGCAAAAGTTTGGTAAAAACGCCCACCCCCAGCAACACACACTTAAAACAGGGCAAACGAAGCAAATTAAATCGTAATTCGTCTAAAAACAAAAACTCCGCAAAGAATATTGCGGAGTCTTTATAAAAATCAGGAATTTGCGCAAGCGCAAAAAAAGCCTTTAATTAATAAATTGTAATTCGTCTAGAAACGAGCAAGACAAGAAACGCGAGCCGAAGCTGTATAAGACATACAGCGAGAGCTCGCGTGACGCAGTATTGCGAAGTTTATCGACGAATTACTTATCCGTGAGGACAGCGACGCCCGGCAGCACCTTACCTTCCAGGAGCTCGAGGGAAGCGCCACCACCCGTAGAGGTGTGGGTCACCTTCTTATCGGCGCCGTACTTCTTGGCAGCCGTAGCGGTATCGCCACCACCGATCACGGTGATTGCGCCAGCAGCGGTAGCTTCGACGATAGCGTCGGCCATAGCCTTGGTGGCCTTTTCGAAGGCTTCGAATTCGAACACGCCTGCAGGACCGTTCCAGACGATGGTCTTGGCGGACTTGATAGCGTTCACGAAGAGCTTGGTGGATTCAGCGCCCACATCGAGGCCCATCCAGCCAGCCGGAATGCCTTCGGCGTCAGAGACAGCCTTGGTAGCAGCGTCGGCAGCGAACTTGTCGGCGGCGATGTAGTCAACGGGGAGGATGATTTCCTTGCCGGCAGCCTTTGCCTTGGCCATCAGATCCGGAACGAGCTTGGCACCTTCTTCGTCAAACAGGGAAGAACCGATTTCGATGTTGTTCAGAACCTTCTTGAAGGTGAAAGCCATGCCACCGCCGATGATGATCTTGTCGGCCTTGTCGAGGAGGTTGTTGATGAGCTGGATCTTGTCAGCGACCTTTGCACCGCCGAGGATGGCGAGGAACGGACGCGGAGGATTGTTGAGCACCTGGTCGAATGCCTTGAGTTCCTTGTTCATGAGGAAACCGGCAGCGCGCTGCGGCAGTTCAACACCAGTCATGGAGGAGTGGTCGCGGTGAGCGGTACCGAAAGCGTCGTTCACATAAACGTCAGCGAGCTTGGTGAGGCTAGCGCGGAAGGCCTTCACGGCTTCCTTGTCGGCCTTTTCCTTAGTTTCGGTGCCATCGGCGTTCTTGATCTTGCGCTTGCCTTCTTCTTCGATGTGGAAGCGGAGGTTTTCGAGGAGGATGATTTCACCCGGCTTGATAGCGGCGCAGGCAGCTTCGACTTCAGGACCGCAGCAATCGGAGAGGAACTTCACCGGCTTCTTGATGAGTTCTTCGAGCTTCTTTGCAACCGGAGCGAGCGTGTACTTCATGTTCTTTTCGCCATTCGGACGGCCCAGGTGAGAGGCGAGCACGACGGCTGCACCGTGATCGAGAGCGTACTGGATGGTCGGGAGGGCGGCTTCGATACGCTTGGTGTTGGTGATTTCGCCAGTCACCTTGTCCTGCGGAACGTTGAAGTCAACACGGATGAACACGCGCTTGCCGGCGAGTTCGAGATCTTCGATAGAGAGCTTTGCCATTATGGATTCCTCTTTTAGGGTTAAAATTTACGGGCTAAAAAGTAGAATTTTTCGTGTCGAAATACCATATAAATGGCAAGAAAGATTGTTCTACATCATAAAATGGGGTTAAAAGCCTCAAAAAAACTTATTTTTTTTAACATCTTCCCTTTTTTTTATATATTTCGTTGAAAAGCAATTCCGTATTGGAGTACAAAATGAAGCGTTTCTTAGTGGCATTCTGCCTTTCCATTGCAACGGCTTTCGCCGGCTCTTACGATATTGAAGAATTTACCGCAACCGACGCCGGCACGCCCGACGAATACATCACCGCCGAATTCGGTGGCCAGTTGAAGACCGCTCCGGCAGACGAGGTCAGTTCCCTCCAGGACGGTCGCCTGGTTGTTCGCCAGAAGTTCACCGACCCGTTCGGCGAGACCCCCACAGCCTACCAGCTCTACCAGGGTGGCAAGGGCGACCTCTCCGGACTCGTGGCCCTGACTGCAGAAGGTGTCGATTATTCCAAGCTAGTCACGACCCGTATCTACGCCCGCAGGGGCATGCCTATCGAGGAAGACGTCGAGAAGGTCTATTTCGACGGCAAGGCCGTGTATGTTCCCGGTCTATCTTCCGCTATTGCATTCGTTGACGGCAGCATGGTGCAGTTGAAGGGCGACGAATCGGCAGCACCCGCCGAAGAAGAAGCACCTGCACCCGAAGTCGCCTCCAGCGAAGAGGAAGAATGCGACGAGTACGATCCGGACTGCGAGGACGAGGAAGAAGACGAAGATATCGACGTCAAGGGCGACCTCGACGAATCCAACTCCCGCGCCGATGAACGCGACTACGCCATCAGCGACGCTTCCGAAAATGCGACCGACCGTTTCGGTATTGCTGACGAAGTCCGCTTCTGGACTGCCGTGGGCCTTTCCGCCCTCGCCGTTACCGGCGCCGTTGTCGGCGTAATGCAGCAGATGGAAGCCAACAAGGCCAAGGACGCCTACGACGACCTCGACGAAGTCCATTCCGGTATCATGGCCGGCATCACGAGCGCCTGTGCGGCCGACAAGGAACCCGCGGCCTGTGAAGTGGCAATGAAACAGTACGCCACCTACAACACGACCGAAAAGTACACCCTTGCCGACCTCGAAGCCCGCATGGACACCAACAAGAAGACACAGGATTCCTACACCTTCGCCCGCAACCTCTGGTTCGGCGTGACGGCGGTATCCCTGACTGCAGCCATCGTGCTCTTCGTATGGTAGTCGAAACCGGCAAAATTTCGCTAAAAGACCTGACGTTCGATTGCATTATCGGAACGCTCCCTTTCGAGAGAGAAAAGGAGCAGCCGATTGTATTGAACGTTTCCATCTGGCTTGACTTTACGCAGGCCGCCCGTAACGACGACCTGGTGCATTCCATTGACTACGCCCTGCTCTCCGACAACCTCAAGGAGTTCATCCGCGGGGCGAAGTTCCAGCTCGAAGAGACCCTCGTGCTGGAAACGGCGAAGTACATCCTGGGGAACTACCCCAAGGCCCTGGCGGCCGAAGTGCGGGTAAGCAAACCGAACGCCATCCCGAATTGCGCAGGCGCCGAATCCAGCATCCGCATCCGCCGGTAAGGTTCCGCGCTCAAAGCGCCACCCCAAGTTCTAGAAAAGAGGCCGCAACGACGCGGCCTCTTTTTTTGACAGTCAGTTGATTGTCCTGTAACGCAGGGCCTCCGAAATGTCCACGACTTCCACATTCGGCGCCTCCCGCATATCCGCAATGGTGCGCGAAACCTTCAGCATGCGGTAGAACCCGCGGGCACTCAGGTTCATCCTGTCGGCGGCAGAAACCGCAAAGCGTTCCACTTCGGGCGACATGCCCGCAAACTTTTTCGCGCATTCCGACGACATCTCCGCATTGGACTTGAACGGCAGGTCCTTAAACCTCTGGCGCTGGATGGCACGTGCCGCACAGACCCGCTTGCGGATTTCGGCGGAACTTTCGCACTTGCGGTTATCCACGAGAGCGCCCGCCTCCATGGGCGGCACGCTCACCTGGATATCGATGCGGTCCAATAGCGGGCCCGAAATCTTTTCGCGGTAACGCTTGCGCGCATCGGGCAGGCACGTGCACACACGCTTCGGGTCCATCGCAAACCCGCAGGGGCACGGGTTCATCGCAGAGCCCATCATGAATCGTGCGGGCCACACCACGGTCCCGCTCGCACGGCTTACCGAAATGAAGCCATCTTCCATCGGTTCTCGGAGAGCCTCCAGAACAGTCCGGTTGAATTCCGGGAGTTCATCCAGAAAGAGCACGCCATTGTGTGCGAGGCTCGCCTCGCCCGGCAACAGCCGGGCACCGCCGCCCACCAGCGACACCATCGAGGCGCTGTGGTGGGGCGTGCGGAACGGGCGAACGACCACCGGCCTGAATTCCGCGGAGTCGCCCGAGCGGCGAGCGCACGAATGTATGCGAGTCGTCTCGAGGATTTCCTCGTCAGTCATATCGGGAAGGATTCCCGGCAGGCAACGCGCGCACAGCGTTTTGCCGGCGCCCGGGGAACCCACGAGCAAAAAGTTATGCGCCCCCGACGCCGCCACCTCGAGTGCGCGCTTCACGCCCTCCATGCCAACCACGTTCTTGAAGTCGGGAACCTCAAGGGAAGGGGGCTGGGGCCTCGTTTGTATGCCGGACGCGATTGATGGTTTCGAGCCCCCGCCCCCTTCTAAAAATTCTACGCATTCCCTCAGGGAATCCGCACAAACGTAATGAAGACCTTCCACCAGCGAAGCCTCGGAAGCATTCGCCCGGGGAATCACCAGGATGTTCTCGCTATCCCGCGGTAAACCCATCGCGATGGACAAAACCCCTCTCACTGGCTTCAACAATCCATCCAGCGAAAGTTCACCGACAAAGACATAGCGCTCCACCTCCTCTACATTTATCTCTCCTGTAGAAACGAGCATCCCGATAGCCAGTGGAAGGTCTAGTGCACTCCCCTCCTTCCGCAAATCCGCTGGCGACAGGTTTACCGTAGTACGGAAACCCGTCACCACCTTCCCGATGGAACGTATCGCCGAAACGACGCGCTCTCGGGATTCCCTCACCGCATTGTCCGGGAGGCCGACCAGAGTAAACCCAGGCAAGCCCTGCGAGGCGTCAACCTCTACACTCACAGGGACGGCCTTGATACCAAACAAGCAGTAAGAACGGATTCTGCGGAACATTTGCACCTACTAAGCTACGGCAGCCTGGTACTTTTCCAGGATGCAATTTTCAATGTGCTCACGCAGCTGGCGTGTAATCGGATTGCAGATGGACTTGAAGTCCTCGCCCTTGTAGAACGGGTCGAGCGGGTAGCTCACGAAGAGCCCGTTCACGCCATCCATCACGCGGAGCCCGCGAATCACCATCTGGTCGTTCAGCACAATCTGCGCGAGCCCCTTCAGATGCCCGAGGCTCGGGCCTTCCTTGAACGGGAACACCTGCACCTGCGTTACCGCAAGGCAGTCGAAAGCGGGATCCACCTTCTGCTGGGCAGCATTGCCTGCTGCATTCGTATTTTCTGCCATATTATGGCCTCCTATATTTTGTGTTAAACCGCCTCCACGGCAACCCATTTGCCGCTTCCGACGGGCACCCCTATAGTTGCAATTTCCGTGCCAATTTTAAAATGCCGTTTTTCGTAAAAATTCGCCATATCGCGACACCCCTACCTAGTGATTAATCGATTAAATCACTGATTTATCTATTTTAATCACTATGCTATTAAAACCGAATATGAACTGGAAAGCGAACCAGGGAATCCAGACCCCGACCGTGATGGCGAACGTCTCGGAAGAACGTGAATTTGTACAGATTGACTTCTACGTCGAGGAACCGCTCGACTGCTTCAGGGCCGAAGTCATGGAAGACGGCGGCCACAGCTGGGAAGATTCCTGCGTCGAGGTGTTCCTGCAGAACCCCGCAAACGCAGAAGAGTACTTCAACTTCGAGGTCACGAGCCGCGGGGCCCTGCTTGCCGCACGCGGAAAAGGGCGCGAGAACCGTACCGTACTCAGTGAGGTGGCACTCTCGCAAATCGCGCGTACCAAGCAACTCGCGAGCATCATCGGGGAATTTATAAGCTGGGGCATAAGCCTGCGCATCCCGGCGAGCATATTCGGGCTCGACGCCTTCGAGGGCGGTCACCTGCGGGGGAACCTGTACAAGTGCGCCGACAAGGCGAAGACCCCGCACTACCTGAGCGCCTTCCCCATCGATACCGAGAAGCCGGACTTCCACCGCCCGGAATTCTTCCAGGAACTCGCATAGGCATTCTGGGTAAGACATGTCTACCGTAATCCTCTTCAACAAACCGTTCGGCGTACTGAGCCAGTTCACGCCCGAATCGGGCCACCCGGCGCTCAATACATTTGCCTTCCCGCCGAGAGTGTACGCGGCAGGCAGGCTCGACCATGACAGCGAAGGCGCATTGCTCCTTACGGACAACGGGAAACTCATCAAGAAGTTGCTGGACCCGCAATTCGAGCACCCGCGCACCTACCTGGCACAGGTCGACGGGCAGATTACCGAAGAGGCCGTGCAGCGGCTCGCAAAGGGAGTGGACATCAAGGGCTACCGCACCAAGCCCTGCAAGGCGGAGATTGCCGAAGAGCCCGACTGGCTTTGGCCGCGCAACCCTCCGGTACGGTTCCGCGCGAACATACCCACAAGCTGGGTGCGGCTCACCCTTATAGAAGGCAAGAACCGGCAGGTGCGTCACATGACTGCCGCGGTCGGGTTCCCCACGCTACGGCTCATCCGCATACAAATAGGAAACATCCCGCTGGGCGATTTGAAGCCCGGCGAGTGGAAAACGGTTACCGATAGGGTAATTTGATTCTTTAGAGCAGGCCCTTCTTTGCCGAACGCATCAGGTTCTTCACCTGCTTGTTCGTGAGCTGCGGGACTTCCGCGTCCTTCTGGGCACGGGACTTCGGGGCGCATTCCTCGCAGTAGTGCTTGAACACCGTCCCGAAACTGGCGGCACCGTCCATGCGGTCCGTCTGGCGGCTACGGAAGGCTCGCACCATGGTTTCCTTGTGGCACTTGTCGCACACGCCCATCTTGGGGGCGGCAGGCTGACGCGGACCGCGGTCCTTGTTCCCATGTTCCGTAGTCATGTCCCAGGCACGTCTCTGGGCTGCAATCTTTCTGGCAAAACCATCATCTAAAAGACTCATATCAGCTCCTTATTTATCTTCTAACTCTCTTAATATACAATCTTGCAAGAAAAGCGATTCGAGCGTAATGCACAAAGAGGTGGGTTTTGCGTCTTCCGAATACAGACTGCGGGCAAATTTGCCCCTTTCCAGTTGCTTTTGCTTGAAAATTTCCGCATGCCCCGCGAAGTCGAACACCTTCACCCGCGAGGCGAACTCGGTTTCAAACGCCCGGATGGCATTGTTGAGGATTTCCACCTTGTCTTTCACGCCGGGCACGGAATCCGGAGGGACCGTTACCGTAAAGATGCCGGCCTGGGTCTTGTTGACAAGTTCACGCACGAGGCTCGTGTAGTTCTCTGCCGTAAGGAAGCCCGAACCCGAATCCTTCTTGAGGTCGGTCAGCCCGAGGCCGAGCACGATGCGCCCCGCCTTCTTGCCGATAATGTCGGAAGCGGCCCGCGCCAAGAGCTGCGGCAACGAAAGCGGAACCGGAGAATTGATGGAAAACTGCATGGGCCTCGACGGCTGCCGGCACAGGAGCATCTCGGCCACACGGGAGGCCACCTCACCCTGTTCTCCGAAGAGTTCGTCGCCGATTATGAGAATCCTGTTTTCCATGCCTTTAATTTACTTACTATCGAGGGGTTTGACCACAGAAATTTCCCAAAAACCGTCTTTTTTTTCGCGGGAGACAATGCTACAGCCGTCCGCGACCAGCGCTCCGGGGACATTCTCGATAGGGGAACCCTCGTCGAGATCAATCTTCAGCACGCGCCCGCGGGGGTAACCCGACATCACGAGCCTCGAACGGGCGGCATTGCCAGGGCAAACCACGCCCCGAAGGTCGAGCACGTCGGGAACGTCGACCGTCACTCCGGGCAGCGGCTCGCCGGACTTGGCCTTCTCGCAAAACGCGGCTATTTCCTCGCAATGACGTTCCGGATGTTCGAGCCAGCGCCCGACCGGATATGCAGACAGGTCCGCAAGCATCACCCTGGAAAGGGCATCCTCGGGCGCAAGTTGCACCCCGAATGTCACGCGGAGCCACTCGACACACGCATACGAGATAAGCGATTTCAGTGCATCACCGAAACCGGCATCGTCCCTGTGCGAAAGCATCCATTTGACTACCGTAGACGGTTCGCCCGAATTCCGTTCATCCATTTTTTTTACCTAAATATACAATTTAATTGCACTTCGTCGCAAAAATGCGAAAAAACGCGATTTTTTGTAAAAAAGTTAAGTCCGTCACTCTTTTTTTCCATAAAAATAGCAACGAAACATAGCAAAAAGAGGCTTTGATTTCTATATTTGCGCCCAAGCATTTGATTATGCAAAAGGTTTTGTAAACGATGAATACAGTTCTCCTCTACGCAATGTTCGTAGTCTATGTCATCGCCGGCGTGGGATTGGTGATTTACGGGTTCAGTTGCTACTACAGCATATATCTATTCCTGAAGAATAGCCGCCATACTAGACTATCAGACCGCAAAAAGATTCTCAAGTTCTACCGCGAGCATTCCATCAATGACCTCCCGCAGGTCACGACCCAGCTCCCCATATTTAACGAGGCGAACTGCGTGGAACGACTGCTCGACGCGGTCTGCGCCATTGACTACCCCAAGGACAAGCACGAAATCCAGGTCCTGGACGACTCCACCGACGAATGCTACGAAGTGGCGAAGAAGAAGGTGGCCGAACTTGCAGCGAAGGGTTACGATATCAAGCTTATCCACCGCACGAACCGCCAGGAATTCAAGGCCGGCGCCCTCAAGGAAGCCATGGCCGTCGCGAAGGGCGAATTCCTCGCGATTTTCGACGCGGACTTCGTCCCCGAGAAGGACTTCCTGTTGAAGACCATCCCCTACCTGGTGATGGACGACCAGATTGGTCTCGTTCAGGGCCGCTGGGGCCACCTGAACCGCACGGAATCGGGCCTTACGCTCGCCCAGTCCATCGGTATCGACGGCCACTTCGTTATCGAGCAGTCCGCCCGTAGCTGGGGCAAGCTGTTCATGAACTTCAACGGTACTGCAGGCGTGTGGCGCAAGCAGGCTATCTACGGCGGTGGCGGCTGGGAAGGCGACACCCTGACCGAAGACATGGACCTCTCCTACCGCAGCCAGCTCGCCGGTTGGAAGATGAAGTTCGTGTTCGACGTGATTGTGCCGGCAGAACTCCCGAACGACATCAACGCCTACAAGGCACAGCAGTTCCGCTGGGCCCGCGGTTCCATCCAGACGGCTATCAAGATTTTGCCACGCGTGTGGAAAGCGAAGGTCCCGCTCCGCATCAAGATTGGCGCGTTCCTGCACACGACCCATTACTCGATTCACCCCTGCATGCTGTTTACCGCCCTCTGCGCCTGGCCGCTGCTTGCGTTCTTTGAACCGGTCGCACATCTGCCGAGTTGGGCATACACCATCGGTTTCAGTTTCATTTTCCTCGCCGCTATCGCACCTTCCGTCCTTTACTTCGTCGCCCAGCGCTGCTCGGGCTACACCGGCTGGAAGATCCGCATGCTCAGCCTCCCCATCCTGATGGCGCTTGGCGTGGGCATCGCCGTGAACAACACGCGCGCCGTGTTCGGTGCAGTGACCGGCGTGAAGGGCAGTTTCGTCCGCACCCCGAAGAGCGGCGGATCCAAGAAGAAGGCAAAGAGCCACTACGCCCAGAAATTCCCCTGGATGGCAGTCCTCGAACTCGGCGTTGGCGTGTACTGCATCTTCGGTCTCTTGGAATACATCGGCGCCCAGAAGTTCATCATCGGTCCGTTCCTCGCCCTCTACGCAGTAGGCTTCCTCTCTGTGGGCGTGCTCAGCTTTATGCACTTTATCGGTAACATTATCGAAGTGCACAAGGCCCGCAAGGAACACGGCAACGTCGAAGAGCAGGAATCGTAATCCGCTACAAACGATTTGCATCAGGGCATCCGCGAAGTTCGCGGATGCTTTTTTGCATGGTATGGATATATTCAGTCGAGCGGGAATCGTAGGCGGCAAGGATGTGCACGTATTCGCGGTGGAACATGCCGTAGAGCCCGAGCGCGGACGAGACAAGGATGCCCGCAATTGCGAGCGCCACCATGAGTTCCATTAGCGTGAAGCCTTTTTGCATCGGGAGAGCCTCCTGAAAGTATAGTCGGGCGTGCGGATTTCGAGCCACTGGAGCGATGTGGCGGGAACGGGGATGATGGTTATTGCGGGGGAATCGTTTGTCGCGAGTTGATTGCTTATTTCGGGGGGATCGTTTATTGCGGGCGGAGTGTTTATTGCGGGCGGGTTGCGGGTTAGGGATGCGCGGCGGGTATAGACGGTGTCGGCGCAGGGCGGGAGAGAAACTGCAAGGGAATCGATGTACGCGGCTGCAGCAAGCGCGGAATCCGAGCGGGAGAACTCGAGGGCAGAGATGCGCCGGAACGCCCCCAGGTACAGCGAGAGGGTGGCCGCCCCTGCGGCAAGAACCGCAAGCGCGACGAGGACCTCGAGCAAAGTAAAGGCTTTTCGTTTATCGCAGGCGAGGTGTTTATCGCAAGGTGCGAGTCGCTTATCGCAGGCCACGAGAAGTTTATCGCTGGAGGCAAGATGTTTATCGCGGGTAATCACTGCGCGGACCTCCGGAATACGACTTTCTCGCCGTCAAAAAATGCGGGTAGAAGGGCTTGGGCCGAGTCGCGCACGGTTCCGGGAAACGCAGCACCCGCGAGACTGTCGGGAACATCGAGCTCGACCGTGCCGCCCGGCGCAGCGAGCACGCCCGCAAAGGAGGTTCGATTCAGGAAGGCGATGCGCCCGCTGCCCGACCCGAGCGATACGGCAACGCTCGGGAAATCTGCCCGTACACGGTCGCGAATTGTCACGACATCTCGGGCATAGAGCAGGCCCGAGAACCGGAAGGAGGAATGCACCTCCAGCGATGCGCCGGAATAGACCTCGAGATGCGCGACCGTGACTTCGCCGCCGAGGGTTACATCGCCCTCGGAATAGATGCGCAGCGTGTCGAAACGCGCCCGCCCCTTCATGTTCACGGAGCCATCGACCAAGAAGGCGGCGGAAGGGACTCGTGTATCGAAATCGAGCGTGAGGTCGCCATCGCTCACATGCAACGCGATTGCGGTATCGAGCCGGAAGATGCGGCGATTGCCGGACATGACGCGGAAGCCCCTTGCCGTCGTGATGGACTCGCGAAGGGCGGCACGGTATTGAGTCATGGCGGTGTACCAGTCGTCAAACCGCAGGCGGGAATAGCGCGTGCCGTAATATGCACATAGGCTGGGGGCCGTATTTGCTGATGCAGGACGCAATGTATTTGCAGGCATGGAATGCGGGATTTTTGCTGGTACAAGATGCCCGCCGACCAGTAGCGGGGCACAAATGCGACCCCACGGGCCAACAGCCTCGGCACTTACCGGCGGGAGCCCCGCAAAGAACCCGTCAGGGAATCCCGAGAGATTCGCGATGATTGCCGATTCCGCATCGTAGACCGCCTGCACTTCGCGCGCGTAGTGGTTCGTGGAACGCAACACGCTTCCCGGCACCCGCAAAAGGCAACCGAACAGGATGGTGAGTGAAAGGACAAGCGTGAGGACAAATCCCAAAACGAAACCGCGCTTACATTCCATTGCGAACCTCCCGAGTTTCGCCCCCGCAGGCAAGCTGCACACGGTCCTTCCCGATAGAAACGACTTCGAAGAGCCCGATGGAATCCCCGAGGCTGTACCAGGAAGGCGATGCGCCCGCAATCGATGCGCTGAAGATGCGACCCGCCACGACGCCATGCAAGCGGACAGGAGGAAGTTCGCAACCAGGCGCCGGTTTGAGGGTGCTGCGGGCATCGCCGATTTCTGATACGCCGCGAACGTCGCTCTTAAACGGCGCATTTACTTCTTTGTTAAACGGCGCGCGCATCTCGCCCTCATTAAACTGCGCGACCGCCTCTTCGCTCGAGCGCATCTCCGGCGGAGGCGTGAGCGCCGGAAGTTCCGCACCTGCAGGCGATATTACTTCGGGTGCCGCGCCCGGCAAATCTCCCGAAAGAACGTTCCACCAGGTACTAACCGCAAGCAACAGCGCCACGCCCGCAGCAAGCGCAGGCAGCACAAACTTCCCGCGGGTTCGTACCCGCCAGAACGGATCGCTCCCCGCACGACGCAGCCAGCGAAGCCTTTCCGGTTCCGGCACGCCCCCTACGTCCATAAACGCGCAGTACCATTTTTCCGCCCGCGAAAACAGGTCGTCGTTCCGGAGAAAAACGTCAAACCGCCCGAGACGTTCCTGCACGCTTTCTTTATTATTATACTGAGGTTCCTCGCTCCAGTGGCAAAGCCTTCCTTCAAAGAACACGAGGATGTACAGCCAGCCGTTGTCCAGAAATGCGAAGCGGCAGTTCCCGCAACTTTCGCGCAGGCTGCACCCGCAACAAACGCTATCGCAATCTTCCTCGCGCATTAGTTTATCTGCACACCCGTAGAGCATCACCGTCCGGGGCAAGATGCGCTCGCCTCGCCCGCGATATTTCGCAGGTTCCTTTTCTAATTCGCGCTCGTTCGCAAGCATCACCAGGTAGCGGTGCTTTCGCCCGTCCGTGCTGTTGAAGCTCACCATTTCCCGGAACACGGGTTGCGCCGTGCATTCCGCGTTCCGGCAAGATTCCGCGACGGTCGGGAAATCCTCGGCGAAACGATTTCGCAACGTTACCGGGTCCAGCACACCATCGAAGCCTGTCACCACCTCCCAGGTCCAGAGCCGCGCCTCCACAAAAGCCGTTCTCGCCCACATCAGAATTCCACCTCGGGCGTGATGAAGATGGCCAGCTCGCTCTCGTCTTCGACCTCGCTCACATAACTGAAAAGCCTGCCGATAAGCGGGATGCTCCCGAGGAACGGCACCGCCGTGCGCACCTCCGACTTGCCTTTCCGCACGAGGCCGCCCAGGCAAAGTGTCTCGCCGTTTTTCAAGGTGACGGTCGTCTTCAGGTTTCGCGTGCTGATATCGCGCGGGCCGTCACCGCTCGAGCGCCCCGCCGTCTTGATTTCGGGCGAAATGTTCAGCGTGATGCTCCCGCCCTGCGTGACCGTCGGCGTGATTTCAAGCGAGATTCCGTCATTGAAACTGCGGTAATCCGTAATCGGGTAGCCGTCGGCGGATACCTGGCTCACCAGGTAATACACCGTATTCGTCACGTTCAGTTCCGCCTTGTTGCCGTTGAGCGTCGTGAGCCGCGGACGCGCAAGGACTTCGGCCCTGTTGTTCTCTTCCATCGCGGAAAGTTCCATCTCGAAACGCGCCGGCAGAATCCCGATTTTCCCGAACGCTCCCGAGGTGGAAACGTCCTTCCCCATAAAGTCCCAGAACCCGCGCACGCCCAGGTCGTTCTCGCCCGTCTTGCGCGTAGAACCGCTGTGGAGCCCGATTTCGAAATTGCGCCCGCGCTTGAGTTCCACAATCACGCACGAGATGGTCACCTGCATGGCGGGCCTGTCCAGGTTTTCAAGGATGGCGATTGCCTCCGCAATTTCTGCGGGCGAGCCGCGCAGCATCAGCGCGTTCTGTTCCTTCACCTCCGACACGACAAGCCCCGAACCCGGCAGCAGTTTGGAAAGCTGCGGCACGAGTGATTCCGGCGTCGTTGCCTTCAGCGGGTAAAGTTCCGTTCGCGAGAGCACGTTTTTCGCCCCGCGTTCTGTTACAAACAAAGTATTTGAATCCTGCGCATAGGTGTAGCGGCTCCCGCGAAAGAGTGACTGCAGGAGATTCGCAAGCGGTTCGCGTTCAAAACGCATCTGCAAGTTCTCGCGCACGTCTCCGTACAGCACCAGATTGAGGTTCGATACCCGCGCCAGTTCCTTGAGGAAAATGTCCAGCGGGGTGCCGTCCAGTTCTACCGTATAGAGAGAGTCGTCCTGGGCTATATCCGGCACGGAATTTGCGCCCGCGGGCGAAGCGCCGTTCGGGCCCGAGCCACCCGCGGGAGAATTGCGCGAGCGTTCCACACGGAAGCAGTCCGCATCGCGCCTCACGCGGAAACCGTGCGACTCGAGCAGCACCCGGAGCGCTGTCCCGGGCGGTACGGATTCCAGCCGGCCACTCACAGGGCCCGCAACATCGGGCGAAGCCACCACGTTCAGGCCCGTATTCGCGGAAAAATCCCGGATAAACTCGCGAACGTCGCGCTCCCGCACGTCGAGCGACACGAGCGAATCTGCTACCCGAAAAAAATTCTCGCCACGTTCCAGCCGCTTGCGGATATGGAAAACCGTCCCGTCACGAATGAGTTCCAGCCCGAGGGTAGAACACAACGACGTGAGCCCCTCCAGGAGCCCGACGCCATCGAGGTGGAACGTGACGCGCGCCTCCGCACCGACGTCCACAAGCACGGGCACCCCGTAGGCAAGCGAAACCGAACGGGCGACATCCTGCAGGCTCGCATCCACGAAATCGAGCGAAACCTTGTCGGGCACGTCGCGCTCAGCGCACCACGCGCGCCCCAGGCAAAGAAGTAAAATAATAACGAGGCAAGCTACCGCAGGCATAAAGCATCCGCGACTTTCCTCCGCATTTTTGCGAGGCACAATCGTCCCCTAGATTTTTACACTATAATAAAAGGGCGTCACTCGACAGCCGACACAACCCGAAAACGAGTTGAGCCTAATCTACAAAATTAAAAACGGAAAAACCAGCAATTAGAGATTTTTTTCAAATTCTTTCAGGAGGGTGCGCCCTTCTTCCCATTCGCCGAGGTTCGAAAGCGCATTGATATGGCCCTTGCGGCCCACGTCAAAGAACATCGAGCCCCACGCCTCCGCAAACATACGCGCACGCTCGATAGTCACGTACTCGTCGTTCTCGCTCGCGACAACGCACGAGGGCACCGGCAACTTTTCCAAAGGCATCGGAGCAAAGTCCTCGACAATGTCAATCACGTCGATATCTGCAGGAGCGACAAGGAACACGCCCTTGACTTTTGCCGGAACGGCACCTTCCCTCGCCTTCTGCATAAGCCAGAGGACCGTCGTCGCAACTCCCAGACTGTGCGAAACGAGAACCGTATCGGACTCGAGCGCAGCCACCGTCCTGTCGAGCGTATCGACCCAATCCGCCTTGTGCGGGTGTTCCCAGTCGTGCTGTTCAACGCGGCTTGCATCGGGCATGTTGTTCGCCCAATAAGTCTGCCAGTGAGTGGGGCCAGAATTGCTGTAACCGGGAACAATCAGATAATGCATCAAGAACCTTGTTGAATTACATGCTCACGAACTTGCGCATGCTTAGGATAGCAGTGAGTACGCTGAAGGCCAGACTTACAAGCAACGTAACCGCGGGAATGAAAAGCCCGACCAGGAACGTCTCGTGGAACAGCTGGACCAGGAGGAGCAGCGGGACTACAACGAAAAGCGAGATGTGCGCCGCGGCGCGGACCGTCTTCACGCGGAGCGAAAGCATCAGCGAGAACGATGTCGTGAGGAACACCGCCGAGAGCGCGCCGAGAATAGAAGCGAGCGCCGCGACGGTCGAAATATCGGGATGCGACGCCCAGTAGACGAACTGCGCCAGGAGCGCGAAGCCCACCGGGAACGGAACAATCGCGAGTAACTTGCCCCAGAAAAGCCTCGCAGGCGCGATGGGAGAAAGTTGCAAAAGTTCAAGCGAATTGCGCTCGCGCTCGCCCGCAAACGAATCCCCGGCCAAAGGCGAACCCATCGGGGCCATCAGGCAACCGAGCAAAAGCATCATGTAGCCTTCCATGCCTTCCATAATCTGCCCGCCGTACCGCGAAACCGCAATTCCCTGGCTCGCCGCGAGAATCACCGGCGGGATGATGAACGGAATCCAGAATCGCGGATCCCGGAATATCAGGCGAAGTTCGTGTCTAAAAACGTGGAGCATATTTTCGCGACTAAAAATACAATTATTCGAACAAAGAGCGGGCTAACGTGCGCCAAAAACATTTGTTTTCGCTTGCGGAATGAGGTAAAAATGGGTATATTAAGAGAGGTAAGTTTATAAAGACACTTTTTGCGTCAGGATAAAGACATGAAAAATTTTCTCATAATCAGTCTTACGCTAGCAGCTCTTGTTGAAGCGACAACGTATGAAATAAAAAGCAAGTATTGCACCGTACTATACGATTCCTTCTCCCATAAAATAAAAACCAATGGGGATTGCTTGGTAAAAAATGCATCTGGCAACGAACAGCTGTTCATGGAATGTTTTTACAAAAAAACGTACGAAGCATTCATTCAACTTGTATATGTCAATGAAAACGATTACTTCATTACACAAGTAAAAGAAGGCAAAACGACCTCAAATTCATATGATTTCATCAATTTTTCATCAGACCTCAATAACGGAGCTTTTAAAAATTGCCAGTTAAAAAGAACAATGACTATTAACGAAAAAAAATAAAACTCACTTTTCAGAATAAAATGAGAAAAAAAATATTTATCCTCCTCATCATCGCAACATCTTTATCTTTTTGCGCTGATTCAAAAATTATTGAATATTCCTACGGCAAGTGTTCCGTTCAATTTATAAGGGATAAAAATGGTCACAGCGTATGGTACGACGAAAAAGAATGTATCGGAGGAAAGAATGGATTCGGAGGGTTAGGAGGTTTCATTATGCGTCGTCAAAACATTGGCGCAAAGAAAACCCGGGAAATCGAGTTTCATTTTGGTGGACTAGGAGATTATGTAATCGCAAATTATATAGAACCAGAATTTTCCGATAAAACAGGACAACCAATCAAAGCGAAGTACGACAAAGACAACTACAGATGGGAAGCCCTTTTTGAAGAGTTTGATACTGGGCTGTTTGACAAAATGGAATGCACTGTAGACGCACACATGAAAAGAATAAAAAACATTCCAAAGGAAGCCCGCAGGGACTAACAGTCACAAGGGCATCCACCCGCCGAAGCCAACATCAATCCGTTTTTCGCTTGCGGAACCGAATAAATAAAAGTATATTCAGAAAATAGATCCTAGCCTAGAGCTGCTTCTAGAACTTCATTCATTAGCGTCTGGTAGCCTACGCCATCAGACGCAGCCTTCTTCTTGTAGCCCTCAATTACGCGCACGGGAATGCGTATAGTGACGGCCTTCGATGCCTTCTCGGCCCTCCTTGCCTCACTCCTAGCCCGCGCCATAGCGAAGAACTGGTCAGGAGTCATATTTTCGCCGACGAAACCGCGTCCGGAATCCACAGCCTTGCGCATTTCGTCGCCGAAGTCATGTTTCTTGTAGAAATCAACGTCCATGCTTTTCTTCATAGAGCCTTATCTCCTTTCCGTGCGCCCTTCGGGCAGTGATTACCTTTCCCGTGTTCCTGTTCGCGACGATTGTCCAGAGTTTTCCATCCCACTTTCCAGTGATGAGTTCGGCATCTTCGTCGTGGTTTGACGGTGCCGACACGAACTTTCCCTGGAGGATGCGAAACATCATCTCGGGGTAGATGCTCCTTTCGTCAGCCTTTTCAAGTCCATGCTTTCCGATTTTCATTGTAAATATAACCTGTATTTACATATTTGTCAATACATTTTTGGGCGTTTTTCAGTGAATTTACTCCACTAACTATAGAAACCATATATTTATTGGAGGAAATCAGCCATTCCGTGGCCCCGCGAGAAGATCGAAAACAAACCAGGCAATCAGCCCACACAAAGCGAGAACGCCTCCAACAAAAGACAAAACAGCCAAAGTTCCGCTCAACAAGTCATTGTACATCAGCCAAAACGAAGCAAGCACCACCAACGCAAGTGACACGGGAATCAAAAGGCGAGCCTTATGCAGAAAACGGCCAGCGGGCTTCAATATTGCAAGCCACACAAAAGCCCATAAGAAGCCGAAAGCAAAGGCCACAGCCTCTATCATCAGCACAACAATGGCACCAACACACATCGATTCCATAAAAAACTTGGATTTGTAGTTTTTTTAATAGTGGGTTCATGAACAACCATATTCATTACCGGTTAAGTTAAAATATATCCTTTTTTCTTGTTAAGTGGTATACCCTTGTGGTCTAGGCAGCCTGTTTTGACAGCCTATATTCCACCGGTGTCATGTAACCGAGCGAACTATGGAGCCGTTTCCGGTTGTAGAACAGCTCGATGTACCTGAAAACGGCCTCCCGCACGTCTTCGATGTCCTTGAAGTCTCGCCTGTAGGCCATCTCCTTCTTGAAGCTTGCGAAGAAGCTTTCCATGCAGGCGTTGTCGTAGGGGCAGCCCGGGGCGCTCATCGAGGGCGTTATCCCATTCTCCGAGAGCATCGTGCGGTAGCCCATGCTGCTGTACTGCACGCCACGGTCGGAATGGAAGATTAGTCCGTCGTGATGGCCGCGTTGCATGATGGCATTGGACAACGCGCGCTTGACAAGTTCCGTGTCGATGTTCTTGCTCACGGCATAACCCACCGCCTCCTTGTTGCATAGGTCAAGTACCACGGCAAGGTACACCCAGCCAAGCGTAGTCTTGACGTAGGTGATGTCGCCGGCCCAGACGGCGTTCAGACTGTCGGGATCGAACTTCCGCTGCACCAGGTTCTCGCTGTACATGGAGTCACATTTGCCCTTGCGGTAGGGTTTCCATTTCTTGAGCGTGACCGGATAGAGACCGTTCTCGCGCATGATGCGGCGCAGTTTCCACACCTTTACCTCGTCACCCTTGTCATGGAGTGCCGCCTGCATCTTCGGGCAACCGTACACGCGGTGGTTTTCTTCGAAGGTGTCGCGGACCTTCTGGACAAGCCGTTCTTCGCGGGCCTTCTTCTCGGCACGTTTTTCCTGCTGGCGCGACCACTGGTAGTAGGAACACTGCGGTATTCCTAGGGCTCTGCACATCTTCCTGACTGAGTATTTCTTGCGGTTCACGTGTATCGCCTCGCATTTCAGTCGTGTGGTCGCATAAAGATGTGCAGGGATTTTTTTAGGATCTCTACCGTCTCCTTCTCGTCCGCAAGCTCCTTTTCACGCTTCTTCAGGAGTTTTTCCAGTTCCCTGTTCTTGGCGGCGAGTTCCTCGACGGACACCTTGCGGATTCGCCGTTCCTCGCGGTAGCTCGGCAGGTTGTGTTCCTTGCGGTACTCGTTTACCCACCGACCGACTGTATTGGGCCCGATTCCGAGTTCCTTGGCTATTTGGTTTGCTGACTTTTCGCCTTTCAGGACCAGCTTGATGACCTGTTCCCTTGTCTCGGAGCTATAGTTGATTTTTGCCATTGTTTTACCTTTTGGGGGTTGCGCAATGAATATAGTAGCTTATGCTACCCTCTTATTAAACTCCTGCATGGTCCAACTCCTCACACAAAATATATATAAAGCAAGCGTCAAAAAATGTCAACGGCAACCAATTTCCCAAAAAATAGCCTTAATATCACGAACCAATCTTTTTTAAAGAACACCGCCGCAGCCAACATAATACAAGAACAATGTCGACAAAGATTCCTAACTTTTAACCATGGACAGTATATTTGCATTCATTGGCGGGCTCTACCTGGGGATTCATTACACCCGCACTAAGAAAATTGACTACGTCTTCAAGATCCAATGGAAAGAGCAACCCGTACTGTTCGGCATCATCATCATTCTCTTTTGGTTCTTCGCGCTGGACAGTTTTTACGATACGCTCGACTTATTCGGACTCTCTCCCATTTCCGGGAGACCGCTGCAACTCCTGGACATCATCACATTCTTCGCAATATTCTTTGTCGCAACCATCGCGAGCATTTTCACGAAGCAGGTCGAGATAAGGAAAAAGATTTACACCTGGCAAGACAGGCCACTAACCAGAAGTTCCATTCTGGTCATTTGCCTACTCTTGACAAGCATTTTTGTGAGAGAACTGCTGGAGTTCTTCGCAATTTTATAATTAAATAGATCCCCACCTTGGTGGCCATGCGCACTAAACAACAAGTTGTTAAGTGCTGTCCGCCCGCCTACGCGGGGATGACATAAAGAAAGGCGGCTTCCTTCGACTGTCGCTCAGGACAGGCTCTAGCCGCCTTTTTGATTACTGTCTCGTGAGAGTCTTGTACTTGATGGGCTTCGGGTTGTCGGCATCTTCGCCAAGGCGCTTGCGACGGTCGGCTTCGTACTCACTCCAGTTACCTTCGAACCACACGACCTTCGAATCGCCTTCGTAAGCGAGGATGTGCGTGGCGATGCGGTCCAGGAACCAGCGATCATGCGAGATAATCACAGCACAGCCCGCGAACTTGAGGATGGCCTGTTCCAGAGCCTGCAACGTTTCGATATCCAAGTCGTTCGTCGGTTCGTCAAGGAACAAGAGGTTACCCGGCTTCTGCAGGTTCTTCGCCATGAGCACGCGGTTGCGTTCACCGCCCGAAAGCGTGGTGAGCTTCTTCTGCTGGGCAGCACCCGTGAAGTTGAAGAGTCCGCAGTAGGCGCGGCCGTTCATCTTGCGGTCACCCACCATGATCTCGTCATTCCCGCCGGTGATTTCTTCCCACACGGTCTTGCTGTCATCGAGGCTATCGCGACCCTGTTCCATGCTGATGATTTCCACGGTCTCGCCAATCTTGAGCGTACCGCCATCGGGCTTTTCCTGGCCCATAATCATCTTGAACAACGTTGTCTTACCTGCACCGTTCGGGCCGATAATGCCCACGATGCCGGAGCGCGGCAGGCTGAAGTTCAAATCGTCGAAGAGCACCTTGTCGCCAAAGGCCTTCTGCAGGTGTTCCGCCTGAATGACGATATCGCCCAAGCGCTTGCCGTTTGCAATGTGAATCTGCGCCACCTTGATCTGTTCGCGGGAATCCTCGGCCAAGAGTTCCTCGTAAGCCTTGAGACGGGCCTTGCTCTTGGCCTGACGCGCCTTCGGGCTCTGCTTGACCCATTCCTGTTCGCGGGCCAAACGCTTCTGCCTGTCGGATTCGCCCTTCTCTTCGCCACGGAGGCGTTCCAGTTTCTGATCAAGCCACTGGGCGTAATTGCCTTCCCAAGGAATGCCGCGACCGCGGTCGATTTCCAGAATCCAGTTCGTTACGTTGTCGAGGAAGTAACGGTCGTGCGTCACGAGAATCACGGAGCCCTTGTATTCGCGGAGGTGGCGTTCGAGCCAAGCAACCGTTTCGGCATCCAGGTGGTTCGTCGGTTCGTCAAGGAGCAACAAATCCGGTTCTTCAAGGAGCAAGCGGCAGAGAGCCACGCGGCGCTTTTCACCGCCGGAAAGGTTCGTCACCGGCCAGTCACCCGGCGGGCAACGGAGAGCGTCCATTGCAATTTCGATATTGCGGTCGAGGCTCCACAAATCCTGCGCATCGATGATGTCCTGAAGTTTCGCCTGTTCGTCAAGGAGCTTGTTCATCTCGTCGTCTTCCATGGGTTCGGCGAACTTCATGGAAATCTCGTTAAAGCGGTCGAGCACAGCCTGCTTCTTGGCCACAGCCTGCATCACGTTTTCCTTGACGGTCAGGTTCGGGTCGAGCTGCGGTTCCTGCGGCAGGTAACCCGCGGTGCGGCCCGGCTCGATCCAGGCTTCGCCCTGGAATTCCTTGTCGATACCCGCCATGATGCGCAAAAGCGTCGACTTACCGGCACCGTTCTGGCCGATGATGCCAATCTTTGCGCCGTAGTAGAAGCTCAAGGAAATGTCCTTCAGCACCTCCTTGTTAGGCGGGTACGACTTGGTCATCTTGTACATGTAGAAAACGAATTTTTCTGCTTTATTCTGTTCGGCCATATTCAGGTTCCAGATATCAGGTTACGGGTTTTTATTTCTCCGTTCAATAATACAAAAAACGCGCACCCGCCCGGGCAAGCGGCGCACCCAATATTGATATATTTGACGCATGGAAAGCAACATCCTAAAACGCCTGCGCGAGTGGTTCAAGAAAAACGCGGCAACGCTCCCGTGGAGGCCCGCCGACCTGGACGCACCACGCGACCCGTATGCGGTCTGGATTAGCGAGACGATGTTGCAGCAGACGCAGGTCGCGACGGTACGCGACTACTACATAAAGTGGATGAAGCGCTTCCCGGATATCGAGACTCTCGCCAAGGCGAGCGAGGAGGAAGTGTTCCGGTACTGGCAGGGGCTCGGGTACTACAGCCGCGCAAGGAATATTTTAAGAACCGCAAAAACCGTCTGCGAGCAGGCGGTTCGGCAAGCTCACCGACCTGCCACAATGCCGCGGACCCGCAAGGAACTGGAAGCATTGCCGGGAATAGGCGCGTACACCGCAGGGGCAATACTGAGCCTCGCGTACCACCAGCGGGAAGCGATTCTGGACGGGAACCTCGTGCGCATCTTTGCACGGTTCTACGCGCTTGACTTTCTCCCGACGGATAAGGCGAGCGCAGGCAAGAACACCACCGGCAAGAATGAGGATTGCGCCGAGGCTTACTGGAAATACGCCCGCGAGGTCGCAGACTCGCCCAAAGCATACATGCACAACGAGGCCCTGATGGAACTCGGGCGCACCGTATGCAGGAGCAAGAATCCCGACTGTGCAAACTGCCCGCTAAACGGCGGATGCCGTGCCAATGCCGAAGGGCGCACCGGAGAGTTCCCGCCCAAACGCGAGCGCACGCAGAGGGATTGGCACGGCACGGCGCTTGTCATAGAAAGCGCCGACGGCAAGTTGCTTGCCGTATCCGCCGGACAAGCCTTCCTTGCGGGGCAGGCGACGCTCCCGCATTTTGAAAGCCCGAGGAACGCCACCGCGGGTTTGCCCGCAGAAGCGGAAACCTACCTTAACGCAGACAACGTTGTACATACACGCGAATGCGGGAGTTTCCGGCACAACATCACGGTGCACAAGATTGAATGCAATGTATTGCACGTAAAGCTCTCCACAAAGGCAAGCAAGTGCGTCGCCAGCTCGGGCAAGAAAATTGACCCGCGGTTCAACGCAACGTGGGTGAAGAAGGAAGATGCCGCGAAGGCGTTCGCGAATAGCTTCAGTTTAAAGGCTTTAAAAATCGCGGGGATGACGATTTAGAACGTTTTCTTGACGGTGCAGACGAAACGGATGCGGTCGTAGTCGCCGTTAGGCACCTGCACCACCTCGTCAGCAAGCACATGGATAAGCGTACCCGCAAGGTAAAGCCCGAGCCTCGGGAACTGCTGCTCGAATGTAGCGTCCCAGTACCAGTCGCCCTTCACCACGAGCGGGTCGTGCCCACGCAGGTTCCACTGGGCATCGCTCCTGTAGCGCAGCGAATGCGAAACGCGGAAACTCTTGCGGATAAGCCAGTCGCCGGTAAACGCGACAAAGAATTCCGAAGGCGTGACCTCGAAGCGTTCCATAGGCCCGTCGATGCGTTCAAAACCCGCGAGCGCACGGAACTTGAACATATCCTCGTACCACGCGTCAATCCAGAGTTCGCCCGTAATGCCCTTGATCCAGGAATTTATGCGGGCAACATCTCCATAGCGGAACTCGAAGGCGTCATCTTTCACGAAACCTTCCACGTCGAACGTCTCGGCACCGTGTTCCGCCCAGAAGCTTGCGCGCCCGCCAAGCGAAATGGAAGCGACCGTATCGGCAAACGCGAGGTAACCCTGCACCAGGTTCATCTGGCCATCCGGAGCAAGGTCTATTTCGTCATTCACTCCCTTCATGTTGAAATATTCAACGTCGTCGGCAAGCGGGTTCAAGCGCGTACCCGAGATATTCTTGACGCCCAGCGTAACGCCCATGCCCTTCACGGGAACGGGCGCACCCATCTCTACGCTATCCTGCACGAGCCAGTCAGAATCGTTCATGCCGAACATCACGTCGGCGCGGAGCCAACGGAGCGGCTGTACACGCAACTGCATAAACGGCCAAAGCACGCGGTCGTTATCGAGCCCGGTATAAACGTCGCCATCATCGCTCACAAAGCGGAAGGCCAAGCCTGCCGAAATCTGGAAAACACCCTTCTGGCAATCTTCGCCGCACTTATAAAGCACGGAGCCGCTCACCTCGTCGCGCTCGCCAGATTCACCGACTCGCTTGTTCTGGTATTCCGCGTGCTCGTAAGCGGCAGTCAGCGCGAAGTTCCAGAAATCCACACGGCCTTCCACGCGGGGCGCCATGTGTACCGGAATCCAGCGGGACGATTCCATGTATTCCCAGATGTATTCCTCGCCCGCAAGCACGGAAGCGTTCACAAAATCGTTCGTATAGCCCAGCCCGCCGTAGATGGAGCTGAACATCGGGTAATTTTCGCCGAACAGCGAGAACTCGTCATCGACCATCTTCTTGCGGTAGCTTGCTGTCCGCGCAGAATAGTGGTCGTCCTGGAAACCGCGGGCGGTTGCCCAGAATCCCTTGAAAGCAGGAGTCCTGAAGCCCCCTTCGAGAATGGGCGTGCGGTTCGTGGGCCTGTCCGTCTCGGTAATCACGTCCTGGTAAATCATGTCGCCGAGTTCGTTACCCGTCTTGACCCACACGGAAGGTTCCATCGGCTCCCACGAGGGCAGTACCGACATGCGGTTGAACAGGAGGCGATTGCGCAATTTTTGCGGAGTCCAGAGTTCACTTTCGGAGTGGATTCCGCCCGCGCCGAGAATGCGGTCGAAGAAGTATGTAGGCCCGCCGACAAGGAATGTTCCGTCGTCACGGCTAACCGGCTCCATCCCTTCCATTTCGGGGTCAATCGCCGCACTTGCATTTACCGCCAGCAGGGCAACAGACAACGTTGTCAACAAGGAGGAAAACTTCATTACCAGACCCTCCTTTCAATGTAGAAGCCCACGGTGAGCATATTCGACCTTTCCGGGAGAGTCCACAGCTGTTCCCAGAGTACGTTCAGGCCCGCCGTAAAGTCCTTGAAGTAGAGGAACGGCATGTTCATGCGGGCAAACCACCCGAATTCCGTTTCGTTATCGAGAAGCATGCCGCCACGGCCCTTCAAATAGTCCTCCTCGCCATCGTAATCGGCACGCGTCCAGTTGCAGGTGAAGCCCGCACCCACGGCCAGCGGGCGGATGCGTTTCCAACGCCAGTCAAGCCCGAGGCGACCAACAAACTGGTGCACGCCAGGGAACGGGATACCTTCGGCACGCACCTTCACGTAGGCGTAGTTGAAATGCACAAAGCCGTCAAAGTCATCCCAGTAACTGTAACGCAGCCCGACACCCCCATAGAACGAATTTTCCACGGCATCCTGAAGGTCGCCGAAGGGGTACATCTCGCCACCCTCGATAGACACATACGCTTTCGAGAAAGCGGAATCCGCAGGGTTCGCCTTAACAGAATCCGCAGGAGTCTGTACAACGGCCGAATCAGCAGTCTGCGCAAACGGAACCGTCGCAAGGCACAGAACGATTGACGACAAAATAAATTTCAGTTTCATACTTTTTTCCGTTCCAAAGCCTGTGCAAAAAATCCGTCAAAACGATTATCCTGCGCACCGGGGAGCACATGTTCGCCACGCTTGGCAAATTCAGGGTGGGCCTTCAAGAAACGGTTCACGACCTGGGTCGTTTCTAGCGGGTCGGGGCTGCACGTGGCATATACGAGAACGCCGCCTTCCGCAAGGTGATTTGATGCGGATTCAAGAATTCCGTACTGCAGTTCGGCAAGTTCCTTCATGGAATCTTGCGTAATGCGGTACTTTGATTCGGGCCTGCGGGGCATAACGCCCATGTTGCTGCAGGGCACATCGAGCAAGATGCGGTCGAACTTCGACTGCTGCGGCGAAAGCGCGTCGATGCATTCCAGCCGCACGTTCTTGAGGCCCAGGCGGTCCACCACGTCGTGCATCTTTTCTACGCGGAATGCGGAAACGTCGCTTGCGAGAATATCGAGCGAACTGTCCATCTCGCCCATCAGCGCGGACTTTCCGCCGGGAGCGGCACACGCATCCCAAACCTTCTGGCCGGGTTTCAGGTCGAGCAGTTTCACGACCTCGTACGCGGAAGGGTTCTGCATGCTGAACTCGCCCTTCGCGAAAGATTCCGATTCCAGAATCGGCTTGAGTTTCGCATCTTCGGGAACCTGGATGTAGCGGTCGTAGAGAATCGAAGCACCCGTAAGCCCGAGCTTCTGGGCAAGTACCGGGGCGGAAGTCTTCTGCAGGTTCACACGAATCCATTCCACCGGGCGCTCGAGTGTCGCCTTCGCAAGCGATTCTGCACGGTCACCGCCGTAAATATCGAACCAGCGACGCACCAGCCATTCGGGCACGGAGTTTTCAATCGAAACGCGACGCACGCGCTGTTGCGGAAGTGCGGGCAACCCGGACCTCCGCGCGGAATGCAGCACGGCGTTCACGAGCCGCGCGGAACCTTCGCCAAGGTTCGCCGCCTTCGTGAGTTCCACGCTCGTCGATACGGCGGCGTGGTCCGGGATTTCCATAAAGAACATCTGGAAGATTCCCATTTCAAGCACGGTCGCCACTTCAAGCGAAGGCATTTTCTTTACGAGAGTCTTTAAAAAGTATTGCAGGTACAGGTGCCTGCGGCACACGCCCAGGGCAAGTTCCATCGCAAACGGAGAAAGCCCACTTTCTTTAATAAAGCTGCCGTCCTTCTGCCACAGCAGAAGCACGCGATATGCGTCCATGCGCTCTTTCAGGGAATCGTCTAGCAAAAGCAAAGTCCTTCGCGCTTCTGGATTCCGCGCATAAAGTCGGCGACAGGCATAGGCTTCTTGCCTTCAGCCTGAATCTCGATGACCTCGAGCAGGCCCGCGCCCGTACCCACGTAAAAGCGATTGTCCTTGAATTCCACTGCACCCGGAGCAAGCTTCGGGCCCGCCTCCGGAGTATCCGTCTTGCGCAGGTAAACCATACGGCCGCCCAGTTTCCCGTAACCGCCGGGCCACGGGTTGAATGCGCGAATTCTATTGTGAATCACCTTTGCGGGCAGGTTAAAATCAATCAGGCCTTCTTCCTTCTTGAGCTTCGGCGCGCCACTTGCCTGCGCATGATCCTGCGTCAAGTCCTTCTCGCGACCGTCAAGCAACTGGTGAATCGCATCGTCCAGCGCGTCGCAACCGGGTGCAACCATCTTTTCCAGGAGCGATGCCGTCGTATCCTGATGGTCTATCGCCACTGTGCGTTGCGCAAGAATCGGGCCGTGATCCATCTTCTCGTCCAAACGGAAAACCGTCACGCCCGTCTCTGGCAGTCCATCGGCAATCGCGCGCTGGACCGGAGCGGCACCGCGGTACTTCGGCAAAAGGCTCCCGTGAACGTTCACGGCGCCGAACTTCGCGACACCCAGGATGTTCTTCGGGAGAATGGAATAAGCGACAACAACAAACAGGTCTGCCCCGAAGGCGCGCAGGGCGCTCTCGAATTCGGGCGACTTCAGGTCGGTCGGCTGCAGCACGGGGAGCCCGTATTCGAGCGCCAGTTGCTTGACTGGCGGGGGCGTGAGCACGCGCCCGCGCCCTGCCGGGCGGTCAGGCTGCGTGACAACAGCCACCACGTCCACAAAATCAGATTCCTTGAGATGCTTCAAAAAACAGGCCGCAAATTCCGGCGTTCCCATAAATACGACTTTCATAATATGAAATATAGAATATACTTTTCTAAATTTACGCCCGCAATGAGAATCCCGCTCCAACTTGCCGTCATTTTCGCCATCTGCCTTGCCGGGGAATTCCTCCACCGCATCGTGGGCGTGCCCCTGCCGGGGAACATTATCGGCATGGTCCTGCTGCTCATATTACTTTGTACAAAAGTCATCAAGCCGGAGCAGATTTCGGGAGTTTCGAACTTTTTCCTAAAGCACCTCGCGCTGTTCTTCTTGCCGCCGAGCATCGCCATCATGGCCGTCGGTGACGACATCCTTTCCAAGTGGCCGCTACTCCTGTTCCTGTGTATCGCCTTCACGCTCATAACAATCGCGATGGGCGGCTGGGTCACGCAGTTTTTTATCCGCAGGCAGGAATACCGGGAAAACCTGGCCCTGCGCGCAGAACGCCTTTCCAAGCGTGCAGAGCGCAACGGCACAATCGGGGGCGAAAAATGAACGCCATCATCAACTCTCCCCTGTTCGGCATATTCCTCACGCTCGTCGCTTTTGAAACCGGCGTGTTCATCAGCAAAAAATTCAAGTATTCCTTTCTGAACCCGCTCCTGATAGGCAACATCCTCATCGTCGGATTCCTGCTCATCACGGGCATCAGCCTCGAAAGTTACAACGTGGGCGGAGACTACATCTCGGTGATGCTCTCACCCGCGACCGTCGTTCTCGCCGTACCGCTCTACAGGCAAATTTCCAAACTCACGCAATTCTGGAAGCCCATACTTGCGGGCATCTTCGCGGGTAGCCTCACCTCGATTGCGTGCGTGATTCTTTTCAGCAAGCTGCTCGGGCTGAGCAACACGCTCATGCTCTCACTGCTCCCGAAATCCGTCACCATCCCGATGGGGAGCGTCATCTCGTCACAAATCGGCGGCATTCCTTCCGTCACCATCATCGCCATCACCGTCACGGGAATCACGGGTGCGGTCGCGGCCCCCGCCGTATGCAGGTTCTGCCACATAAAGCACAAGGTAGCGCAGGGAATCGCCATCGGTACCGCAAGCCACGCGCTCGGCACCACCCGCGCCATGGAGATGGGCGAAGTACAGGGCGCCATGAGCAGCCTTGCCATCGGGATTGCAGGGCTATTCACCGCAGTCGTCGCGCCATTACTGACCGCGCAGTTCTAGACGACGGTTCTGTACGGCGGTCTGAACTGCGCTCTCGCCTCCGCTTCCGATTTAACATCGAGGGCTTCGGCTCACACTAACTACTCGAAATTATTATATTTAAACCATGGCTTACGTACTCTTGATTCTCGCTACCCTTATCGGTCTTGCAATCTGCGCTTACTTCTTGCGCAAGAACATTCTCGTAATCCGCGAGAAGAACAAGAACGAACCGAAGGCGTACAAGCGCGGGCTCAACTACGTGCTCACGGGCCTATGGTACGGCTACCTCGCCGTATTTTTCATCGGTTTGACCGTCAACAATATCGGTAACTGGTAATCTAGCGCTGCGAATCTAGCCAGCGTTCGTACAGGAACAGCGCAATCAGGTTCTTGCCGTCGATAAACTTGTGGGCGGCTTCCTCGTAGGGCAACACTACCGTCCTAATCCATTCGTTCTCTTCGACATACGTCTGGTTCTTGCCGTCCATCGCCTTCAGCTGTTCCGGCGTCACGTCGCGCTCGATGGCGTACAGGCGAATGCGCTCGTCCAGGAGTCCGCAACTGCCTGCAAAGCCTTCCGTCATGCCCTTCCACCAGAATTCGGAAAGGTCAATGAGTTCCGAATCTTCCGCCTTTATCTGCGCTTCTTCTTCAAGCTCAGAAAGCGCCACCTTGCGGTAATCGCCGCTCCAGTCCAGAATCCCCGCAGGTATTTCGAGCGATGCTTCCTCGGTAATGGCAAGCCTCGGCTGGCGAACCAGCAGCAGGTACTTTTTCCCTTCGCAGCGGAGCACCACGAGCACGCCCACCGCATTCCCGCGCAAGAGCACCACGCCGTGCACGGGCCTGCCATCGGGCAATGTCGCCGTCGCGGTAATCTTGATGAACAGCGGGCGGTGTACACGGCTAAAGTAGTCGACCGAATCCACATGGATGTGCGTCACCGCAAAATCCTTGCGCGCCTTCGTAATCCAGTCCTTGAAAAACGGGCAATCGACGATTATCTGGTAGTCACTTTCGGGAATGTCCGTCGCGAACGAGTATTCGATATTATCTTGCAGCATCTTTACTTCCAATAGGTTCCGCGAAGAATACGACATGCAAACGATTTACTTTGCCGGCGCGACCTTCGCGGATTTCCAGGTACCGTAGAGCGAATCCGCATCGAGGGAATCCGGGAACACGCGGTTGCGGCCCATGTCATAGATAAACACGTCCTTCAGTGCAGAAGGCCCGCAGGCGCTCTCGGACTCGTCAGGAACCATAAGTTCACGGATAAAGTTCACGTTCTTCCCCAGCGCGTATCCTACCACCCGGAAGGAATTCATCGTGGCGCATTCGGGAAACTCCTCTACATAGTAGAGGCTCGTAAACCACACAGTATCAGCGCGTTCCTGCACAGGCCCGACCGCAGAAGAATCGTTCACCCAGCGGTTCACCACGCAGTAGGTGGAATCGTCGGACGCGCACGCCTTACGGATAGGCACGAGGGCAGTATCGGTGAGGCTCCAGGCCATCGGGAACAGCGTATCGTTCACGACAGAATCGCACATGTCGATGCGCAGTTCGCAAGACGATTCCATCGCGCGCCAGTAGAACACGCGCGGGTTGAGGCTATCAAGCACCTTCAAGACCGAGGGAGAATCCTTGGTGCGGAGCGGGAGCGAAGAAACCGTATCGAAGAGGCTATCCACGTAGATGGTGAAAGTATCGAGTTCGAACTTGCCGCGACGCAAAAGAACCGTATCGAGAACGTTGCCCTCGTCGTTACGCACGCGGAGAACCGTCGCATCCCCAAATTCTTCGGCAGGGGGCAACAGCTTGATTACCGTATCCGGGTGGAGGAACGGCGACGGGCAATCCTTACCATCGGACTCGATGATTATCTTCGGGAAAAACACGAGAGCGTCACCTTCGTGCGAGGTATCGATTTCGATTCGCTTGAGCGCGCAGTTGGAATAACTCCAGAGGCTGTCTATCCGCAGGTAGAGCGTATCGGACACGAGATGGATAAGCGAGTTGGAATCGAATTCGGCAATGCGGAAAAAGCCCGTACCCACGAAGGAATCGTCTTCTGCAGATACGGGAATCGCGCCATCATCGTCGCGGGTACACGCGGACACGCAAAGCATGGCCGCGACCGCAGCAAAAATCCCGATGATAAATGACTTGCGCACCTGCACTCTCCTAAATCAAACCGCCCTAAACCTAGAGCTCAATCTTCTGCAGGAATTTAGCAATTTCCGCGCTGTCGAGCGGGTGCGTCTGCGAATACAAATCGGCCCAGCGCACGAAAAACCCGTTGTGCCGCACCGTAAGGTAGAACGTCGCGCTATCCCTGGGAGCAAGGCGCCCCACGATGGAATTCATGTCGAGATATTCGCCCTCGAGGAACGGGAGCGTATCGGCAGGGTTCACCGGGTACATGCCCGACATGCGCGAGGTCACGTTGTTGCCGTGATCCAGTACGACGAACTGGCCCAGTGAATCCTTGCCCGACGAAAGTACGATTCCGGGCAGAATCGGATGTATGGGAGCCTCCCCGATTCCAAGCATCGCGTCCATCGCGAGGAGCGATTCCTGGCCCTCGAAATCGAAGTCACCCGTAATGGTAAGCGCCGACCAGTCCAGCGGCTGCCTCGGGCATAGTCCGGGATAGCGGCACCCGTCGGCGATATCGACCCAGTAATAAAGCGAATCCTGACCCCTCACGTGAATGAAGGTACGTACAAGCGAATCTTCCACCTGCACGAGAACCGCTTCGGAAAAACGGTCGCGCGGGGCAACCCAGTGAAGTTTCGGGTGCATTGAATTTGTCTGTGACGCTATGTAGCGCAAAAAATCGTTCGGCAGGTAGAACACGGAATCCGAGACGACCCAGGAACACTGGCCAAGACCGTTCTTGAGTTCAAAGGCCTTGCCGCGCATAGTTTCGCACCGGGATTTCCAGTCGCTTGCCTCCACAACAGTCGAACCCGGCAACAGCTGCACGACCTTTTCGGCAAAGCCAAGACGCACGAAAAGCACCACGGCCACACAAAAAAGGAGAATGCGCACTACAGGGTAATTGTAGCGCTTGGGCTTGTATCTTTTTTTACAGCGATGTTCCGAAAAACCTTCAGACATCCTTCAATCACATCAAGAAGAAGGCCGCAAGGCCACCGAGAACAAGAAGGACGAGGATGATGAAGAATACAGTTTTTCCCGACGAGGATTCCTCTTCGAACGGCATGTTCATGCCCTTCGAGGCAAGCTTTTTCTCGTCTTTCACGACAGCGTTGAAGCTCTTGGTAAACCTGCGGTTGTGGCCCGTACGGCGTTCGGAACGGAACTCGCCCGACATCGAGGGAGCATGACCGCCATTCTGCGAGGCGACAGGAGCCGCTTCGGGTTCCGACGGAGCGGCAGGGGCCTGCTCACGGGGAGGCAGTTCTACAGGATCGTGGCTATGCAGCGAGAAAGTCATCATTTCGGCTTCGGCACCGAACACCTTGAGCGTACGATCGAGCCCGGCCTTCTTCAGACCGTCAGCGATGGTCGCACTGTTGCTGAGGAGCGCGAGCATGCCACCCTTGCCCGAAAGTTCGCACTGGAACTGGACAAAAGCATTGTAGGCATCGCTGTATACAAAATCGAGACCCATGAGGTCGACCGCGACGAACTTGTCGTCGGGGTTGTCGTCTATCAGCTTGCGGACATCTTTCTTGAACTGTTCGGCGTCAAACGCCCCTATAGGGTTGAGAGGGGCAGACAAAAGGTCAAAAATGCCAACTTCACGATAGTTCTTCAATTGCGTCATGGTAAGAAATATAAACTAAAAAATGGTTAATGTGCAAAAAATCACAGACAAAAGTTAAAAAAAAGCGAAAAAAAGGCTACTCCTCCCAGTACACGCCTCCAGAGGGCGCGGGTTCAAGAACCTCGTCGGAAGATTCTTCCACTACAGGCGACTGCGGGGCGGAAGCCTCAGGGGCTGGTCCGGCAGGCTGGCTGGTTGTCTGGCTAGCCTGTTGTCCGTCGGCTTGGCCCGCGGGTTGAGCAGTACCTTCCGGTGCGGCTTCAGATGCGGCTTGTGGCGCGGCGGAGTCCGGGCCTTCATCGGGCTCATCCGGCTCGGCGCCGAGCAGGCTGCTACCCACACTGCCACGCCTTGCGGCTTCAGGTTCGGGCTTGGGCGCATGCGCAAACAGGTAGGGGCTCACGCTTATGCTCACGCGATGCACCGGAGAGAGAACCGGGTGCGACTCAAACGCGTAATCGACCCGCAGGAACTTCGCTATGGTAAGCCCGGCACCCGCGGTCACGCTCTTGAAGGTGGTAAAACTCGAGAGGCCCGCACGCACGCTGAGCCCGAAATCAAAGGCGAACTCGATACCGCCGCGGCCACCCGAAAGCCAGTCAAGCGGGCTTTCCCAGATGCGGCCACCCACATCATCGTCAGTCTCGTACCCGAGCGCGCGCGCCTCGCGGTGGAGCAGTCCCGCGCCCTGCCAGTAAAGGTTCAGCTTGCCGTACAGGTAGGCGACAGGCAGGGAATAACTCGCCGCCAGGTAGAACTCGGGCGCGGAGTACTCGAACTCGCCCGACTCCCATGTAGTTGCAGAAGAAGTCCAACCCTTGAGGAGGCCCGCGACATACAGTTCGTCAACTACGCGATACCGGAGGGAAGCATCGCCCCGGAAGCCCCAGCCAGTCTGGTCCATGTCGCGGTACAGCAGGTGGAAGCCCACCCCCAGGTCAAAACGGTTGAACAGGCGCCTGCCCCAGGTTGCAGAAAACATCCAGTCGTCATAGGAAAGCGTATTATAGTCGTTCCCCTCGGGAAGCGGTTCGCCCTCGCGTATATAGGGGATGTCGTCAGCACCAAAACGCGCAAAAGAAATACCCAGGCCCTGACCCTCGGAAAGCGGGATAACCGCAGACGCAAAATCATAGCGGGTATCCTCGTAGTATGCGGTATGCGAAAACGACGCCCAGAGGTAGCGCACCGATGACAGCTGGTGCGGGTTCGAGACAAGCCCGAGGTAATCGCCATCGACCGCCATCGTAGCAGAACCGAGGGCAGCAGACCGCGCTCCGGGTTCCATGTTCATGGTCTCGTTTGCGCCCGCCACACGGTCGGCGGCAAGGGATGCGCCCGCAAACAGCAGGGAGGCCGCCAGAGCGACCACCGCCCGACGGCACGCAAAAGCGACCGCCGCCCGACGGCACGCAAAAGCGACCGCCGCCCGAAAGCGGCAGTTCACAAGAGCACGTGTGTCTAAAATGCGCGCGAGACTCATACCTTGTCCATAAAATAGATTTTTCGCCGGAGCAAGACCAACCGAAAGCCCCCTTATTATGGTCATTTGTTTATTAAATTATGCGACATGAACCTTCCGGAACACATAGAGCAGTTCTTGCAGTACATTGCGGAGAGGCGGCGCTTTTCGCCCCGCACGGTGGATACCTACAAGAAGTCGCTCGTGAAGTTCCTCGAGCACCTGGGCGGCACGCCCATACCCGCGGGCAAAGCGGGCGTCGAGAACGCGCAGGGAATCGCGGGCATCGAGAATGCGCCCGCGCTTTCCGCATTTTCCGAGATGAACGTGAAGGGCTTCGTGTGGGACCTGAAGATGAAGCAGAAGCTGGCCCCCACGAGCATCTGCGAGCACCTCGCCGCACTGAAAAGTTTCGGCAAGTACCTGGTCCGCTCGAAAGTGCTGGAAACAAATCCCGCCGAAGCAGTTCCCATGCCCAAGCGCCCCAAGAGGCTCGTGAACGTGCTCGGGCAGAAGGACCTCGCCGAAGAAAAATTCCCGGAACTGCCGCCGGATGCCAAGCTCCCGCAGGTGCGCGCCCGCATCCTGCTCGAACTCATCTACGGTTCGGGCCTGCGTATCTCGGAATGCCAAAACCTCACGTGGGACCGCATAGATACAAGCGCGAAACTCGTGCGCGTGCTCGGCAAGGGCAACAAGGAACGCATCGTGCCGCTTACCGAAAGTTTCATCGACCGCATCGCGAACTTCAAGCAGATGGAAACGGAAGCGGGCCACCTCCCCACCGCAACGGGATATGTATTCCTCAGCGAAGACGGCAAGCCGTTCGGGCTGCGCACGCTCAGGAACGACATCCACGACCTACTGCGCGAAATCGGCTGGGAGGGGAAAGCGAGCCCGCACGTATTGCGCCACAGTTTCGCCACGCACCTGCTCGAAAACGGCGCCGAAATCATGAGCGTCAAAGAGATGCTCGGGCATTCGAACATCTCCACCACTCAAGTCTATACGCATGTAAATGCAGAACGCCTGCGCGCCGCCTTCAAGAAGACCCACCCGCGGGCATAACACCCGCGAGCATAATTCCCGCGAACCTAGAAGAAGCTTCCCTTGATGCCGACGGCGATAGTCCACTGCTGGCCAAAGTCACTCCAGTCCGGAGCGTCCCACTTGCGCATGGGGCTTTCGTCGTATTCGTCATCGGGGTCAGCGGCGTTACTCTTGTCGTGGAGCGGTAAGGAGACCGCGAGGAACACCGGGAAGTCCGCATTCGAAAATTCGATGCCATAAGCAAAGGCGAGAGACCAGGCCTGATGATCGGGGTCGGGGCGCGGGTCATACGTACCCGCCTTCTCGGAACTGATCCAGGCAACGCCCAGCGGCACGGAGAAGTTCAGGCCAAAACTCTGCACTATACCCGGGCGGCCGCGATAGCCATAGGCAACAGACGCACTCACGGAAGGCGGAGTGAAGGCACCGAGGTCGTTTTCGCCGTAGGGCTTGAAGCGGTATTCAAAACGGTCGCCATCGTGTTCGATGTTTTTCCAGTAGCTGTCGTTGAACTCGTTCTCGCCCGAAATCAAATGCATTGCGAACGGGTACGTGAACGTAAGCCCATAGAGCCAGATTCCCTTGTCGGTATCGCGACTGTAGTCCCAGCCGAGCGTGAGCGAATACAGGCCCGAACCCTTCTGGAAACTTGCAGGCAAGATTTCTTCGGAAGCATCGGTACCGCGCTTGATGTCGTACTGGCCGGTAGGAATCGTGAGCGATGCAGAAAGCGACGCCGCCCCCCCACTGCCAATCGTCTTGCTAAAGTCAAACGAGATATCGCCAAGCCCGCCGGTACTGCGGTCGGTCGGAGCCTGGTTACTACGGTACTGGACTTCACCCTGGTGCGAAACAAACGGTATGGACACGCCGAGTTTCGTGGACCATGTAGGCTTGATGGAAAAATGCGGGGTGAGCGTGAGGCCCGAGAAATTCTGGCCGACGCTGTACTTGGTAAACACTTCCGTTTCGAGGTAGCCGCCCGAAACGCCCTGGCCAATCCACTTGATGCCATCGCTCGCACCGCCACCAGAACCGCCGGCACCGCACCCGCCAATGGATTCCCAGGGGGTAGCGGGTTCGACCGGAGCGTTGTATGCCGCAAGGAACGCACAGGTAGCGACTGCCGCAAGAGAAGCGACCGCACCGAATTTTTTGCCAAATTTTTTGCCAGACTTGAGTAAGGAATTCTTCATTGCGCACCTCACGGAAGTTCCAGCAAATAGCCGTAGTTTGTACCGGTGGCAAGGAACCTGCCATCGGGAGAGCGCCCGCCAATCATGGGAATGGAGGCAATTTCACGAACATCTCCGACCCACTCTACCGCAAGGTCGCTCGGGGCACCCGCATTCAGGCGGACTTCGCGCATCACCGTGCGGCCCACGGAACCATCCTGCACGGATTCCTGCGTGAGATCGTTCTTGTTGAGCATTTGCGAGCCCTGCGGGAATTCCGTCCACACCACAAACAGCCTGCCACCAAACGCAAACCAGTGCGGCTGTGCGGGTTCCGAAAGCGAGTTCTGCCCGCGTTCGATTTTCACCGGCGAAGAGTTCGCGGAAAGTTCCTGGATGTAGGCTTCCCACGTCGTCGGGTTCTCAAGCACGTTATAGACGATGAAGTTACCGTCGGGCGAAATCATCGGGGCATCGATGCTCCAGCCAGACTTGCCAGAGGGCCTGGCCAGCGTCTTCGCCTTATCCAGCCCACCGTTCGCAAAATCAACAAACACAATCTTGTCTTCGTCGTTCACGTAAGTCAGGCGCACCTTGTCCGTGCCAAAGAAGCCTTTCACCGTAGAATCCGCGGCATCCTCGTCAACAGAGGCATCCGGCGAAACCCACAGGTGCGGGGACGCCGTCTCGATAATCTCCTTGTCGTAGAACCAGAACCGCTTGCTATCCGACATGCGCACGGCGAAAATACCGTAATCCAGATTCTCGCAAGCCTTCTTCCCGTCCTTGTCGTAGGCGCGGAGCGCGACAGCGTAATCGGCATGCGTACTCCATTCCGGGTCCTGGAACTGGCATTCACCCGCCGACGTATCGCGCATCATGTACCAGAGCACCTTGCCCGAAGTATCTGAAATAGTCAGGCGGTCGTGCTGGATTACCCCGCTTGTCGTAAAGCCAGAATCCGGCGGAGTCACCTTGAGCGTACCGCCAAAGTTCAGCCAGAGCATCGCAGCAGGATAGTTCACCGTATCCTGGGACACGGAAGGGTTGCAAATCTGCTTCTGCGTGTTCACCGGGAAAACCGTCCCGATATCGGACTTGCCACTGGACGCGGACTCGACCGATTCAGCCTCGAAAGGTTCCGGCGAGTAGCACGCGACAAGCAGCGCGGGCAGGAGTAATTCAAACAGTTTTTTCATCGACACGTAAATATTTACAGAGTGACCTTCACTTTTTCTCGCATGGCCATGACCTGCGCCTTGGCTTCTTCAACGGAGTCGCGGCGGGCAAGCAACACGCCCAGGCGGCGGTGGCCCTTGAGTTCGGGCTTGCCGAACAGGCGGAGCGCCGTATCCGGTTCGGCGAGCACCTCTTCGAGGCCGCCAAACTTCACGTGATCAGAATTTCCGTCCACGACGATGGCCTTGGATGCACTCGGGCCGTGGAACGCGATGTTCGGGATAGGCAGGCCGAGAATGGCGCGTGCATGCAGCGCAAATTCAGAAAGGTCCTGGCTGATAAGTGTCACCATGCCGGTATCGTGCGGGCGCGGGGAAACTTCGCTGAAGAGCACCTGGTCCTTGCATACGAAAAGTTCCACACCGAAGATGCCGCGGCCACCGAGAGCGTCGGTAATCTTCTTCGCGATGTCCTTCGCCTGTTCCAGGAGTTCCGGCTTCATCGGCTGGGGCTGCCAAGATTCCTGGTAGTCGCCGCCCACCTGATGGTGACCCACCGGTTCAAGAAAGCTGGTTCCGCCCACATGGCGAACCGTAAGCAATGTTATCTCGTAATCGAACGGCACGAAACCTTCCACGATTACGCGGCTGGCATGGCCGGTGCGGCCCTCGTGCTGGGAAATGTCCCACGACTTCTGGATGTCGGCCTCCGTCTTGATGACGCTCTGACCGTGGCCCGAAGAACTCATCACCGGCTTCACCACGCAGGGGATGCCGATTTCCTTGACGGCCTTCTGGAAATCCTCGAAGTTGTCGGCAAAGCGGTACGGGCTCGTCTTGAGGCCCAGTTCCTCAGCGGCAAGGCGGCGGATGCCCTCGCGGTTCATCGTGAGCTTGGTGGCCTTCGCGGTCGGGATGACGTTGAAGCCTTCCTTCTCAAGTTCCACGAGCGTGTCGGTCGCAATCGCTTCGACTTCCGGGACGATGTAGTCGGGCTTCTCCAGTTCAATCACGCGGCGAAGTTCGGCACCGTCGAGCATGTTGATGACGTGGCTACGGTGGGCCACCTGCATACCCGGGGCGTTGGCATAACGGTCCACGGCGATAACCTCGACGCCGAGACGCATCATCTCGATGATGACTTCCTTGCCGAGTTCGCCCGCTCCGCAAAACAGCACCTTCGTGGCGCTAGAACTTAGAGGTGTACCGATTTCTGCCATAAAAAACTCCTTGGTTTAGGAATAATATAAATATAGTTAGTCCTTGAGGCAACGGACTGATAAACTGAAGTTCTCGTCAGCGAAGGTGAGGGTCGCACCGTCCGCTCTCAAGTACCAGTAGTCAGCGGAATGGTTATCATACTCAGTAAACTCAGCGGCTCCCCAGAAGCGGGCTAACCCGCCGACATCGTAGAAAGCGCCACGCATGTAGCCGCCGGCAGGAAGCGCGGTGAACCCGTACGCATCGGTTGCATCGGGCCATCCATCAAAGCCCTTCGCCTGCATGGCATTCGACGATTTGCCCATCACGCTATACAGCGTTCTCCATTCCGTAGAATCCGGGATATGCCAACCTTCCGGGCAAATACCACGCGCAGGAGTCTTTATGGTACATTCTACATCATAGCCACAGCCCTTGGCATTATCCGAAAACACCGCAGCGCTGTCCATGGCATCGGCCCAGGTATAATAACGGCCGTACTTGGCGCAGTATTTAGCGGAGTCGTTGTAGCAACGGCTGCCATCTGTTTCAAAGTTGAGGTTTTCCGCCATCCATGTCTGGGTCCCGATGGTCACCTTCTTGTATATCTGCTTGTCACGAGCATCTATGAAAAAGTTCTCGGCCCCTTCAATGCTCTTGCCGTCTTGACCATCTTTACCATCGTTGCCGTCTTCGCCCTTGTCGCCTTGTTCTCCTTTTTCGCCGTTCAGCACAACGCCGACGGAATCTCCGCCACAGATGACCTTGAAACCGCTGCTATCGGGCAAGGACTCCATTGTGCAAGAAGTACCAGCTTCACCAGTGTCCCCCTTTTCTCCAGATTCGCCCTTGTCGCCTTTGACTCCTTGGTCACCCTTATCGCCTTTCGCACCATCTTCGCCGTCTTTACCGTCACGGCCATCCTTACCATCAGCGCCGTCCTTACCGTTGAACGAAGTCCATTTGCGGTTGATGCAGGCGTACGACGCAGCAGAATCCAGCGCATAAACCATTGTGCCTTCGTTTTCCGTGGTGCACTCGGGCAACTTCTCGCCCTCTTCGACAATCTTCATGCCGGTCTCGTGGACTTCATTCACTTCGGTGACTTCATCGCCGCAGGCCGTGAGGAGCGTGGCTGTTAACGCCACAATTCGGGTTAAAGAGTGTTTCAGGGACATGGGTGCTCCTTTGAAGGGGTTAGCCTCTTTTTAAAACTTCGTATCGACCGGGTTAAAGGTGAACTTTACGCCGGAACGTATCCAGCCATCGTACCCGTCATCACCATTCTCATGCGCGAGGTTTTCGTACTTGCGAAGGCCCCCACCCAGATAAAAACTGAACCAGTTGTTCACCTTCATCTTGTAGAGGGCGTCTATCAGGTACTGGGCCTCTTCCACGCCGGAAGGTGAAGTATCGCCACCGGCGAGCGCCACATTGTAGTCGGTATACATTTCCTTGTCGCCCTGGCGCAGCCATGCAAGCGTGAGTGCTAGCGAGTGCTTGCCATACTGCCAGCCAAAATCGAACCACACGTCGAGAGCGTCGGCTCCGCGGCGGTAGCCTATCGGGTAATCCACAAAGTAGGCATCGGCATAATCGGGGTCGTCCTGCTCGCGGAAGTTGCTGCGGTAGTTGCGGCGGCTCGTGTACTTGAGCAGCGGGAGCCTGCTATTGCCAGCCACGGGGTCGGTGCGCACCACGTCGAACCTCCAGCTGAACTTGCCGTAGAGCGCGGTCGAAAGTTCGTGATAGTAGCCCACGAGGTAGTTGATTACAGAGCGGCTCGTGCCCTTGTCATCGTCCTCGCCCACCGGGCTGTTGATGTCTTCCATGTTTATCTGGCTGTAGAACTTCGCGCCGTTGCTCGTCTTGTAGCCGAGTTCCACGGAGGTCGCCGCCGACGTGTAGCCGGTCGCGTAGTTGTCGTGCCAGTATATGAACGGACTCATGGAGCGGAACTCGGGAGCCTTGCCGCCAATCATGCTCTGCTCGGCGATGTAAATCCAGAACTTTTCGGTTTCGATGCCGAACTTGTGGAACATGAAGGTCTTGATGTTGTCGTCGTAGGTGCGGTTGCGCTGGTTCGCCACCTGGTTGTCGCGCTCGGTGCATTTTTGCGCGTAGGCCTCGGTACCCACGGGCGGGCAGCCGGTCGAATGGTCAATCACGTCGCCGTAGAGCCAGGCGTTGAGCGAACTGAACAGGAAGTCGTAGCGGAACATACCGGCAGCGAATTTCCAGCGCAGGCCGTCGTGGTAGGGAGCACCGCCCACCAGGATATCGTTCCTGGAAACTTTCAGGTCGTCGAGCGCGAACCGCCCGAACTGCACGTAGCCCACGGGGTTTTCCCACACGGCGTAGGCGTTGTTCGGCACGTTTATATCGAGTTCGCTCGGGTCGTACGTAAAATTCTTGTGAAGGTCATCCTGGTACCAGGCCTCGAGATCGCGGCGGAGCGGGGCTTCCAGGAGCACGTGAAAGCTCTTGTAGCCCGCGCGGAAACTGAGGGTGAAGAACGGGTCGAGGTGGTCCTCGTAACTGCGGGCGTTATTGAGCGGAATCTGGAGACCGCGCCAGTTGCCCCCGAACCAGTCGGCAGTATCTACCGCGAAGGTGGGGTCGGTCGGGCCGCCGTTGAGCCCGAAATCGAAATCGGTGCCTATCTGAAAATAGCCGCGTTCGCCCGACTGCGGGGGCGCCGGGTATGCAAAGCACAGGGCAGCCAGGCCAAGTGCGCAGAGGGCTATGGTGCGAACGCGAGCGCTCATGCCTTGTAAAATAGCAAAAAATGGTGCAGTCCTCCCGCCACGGGTCTTTTTTGATGTTTTTCAGGGCGAAGTTGCGGGCAAAACACATAAAAATCGCAAAATTGGGGATTAAAAGCACCCCAAACCGCTCCTTCAATCCCCATTTTCACAAACAAATTAGTCAATTTTTAGAACAAAACAGCAGTAAATAACGCATTTTTTGCGACCAATGGGGATTAAAACGAGAAAAGGCAGCCATTTAATCCCCACTGCAGGGGCTTAACCGACAGCTTGTTCACAAACAAACTAAGAAAATGGGGATTAACAGCCCTCAAAAAGTGGATTTCAATCCCCAATTTCAACGAAATGGCACCCGAAACGTCGAGCGTGCGGCCCTAGAAGAACTTTTTCATCGTTTTACGATGCAAAAGGACTACCCAGGCAGGGAGACCCAGGTAGTCCCTTGTGTGTTGTGGGGATGTGCGCGGAATACGCACACCCTGTGTGTGTGTTATTCTTCTTTCTAGAAGTTCTTCAGAGGCATCTTAGAAGATGTCGCTCAGGGCGTTTCCACGGAGGAAGGCGGGCACGTCGTAATCGACGCCGCTTGCCTTCTTGATGGAACCGGGGTCATCCTGCACCGTCTTGGAGGCAACGGTAGTCGCGAGGGCTTCCTGACGCATGAAGGTCGGGGTCTCGAGCGACTTCGCATCCATCTGCACAGACTTCGCCGGGGCTTCATGAACGCCGTTCATGTCGTCGGTATCGGCGATTTCGGAGAATTCCTGGGTGTCGTGCAGGGAAGCGTTCGGCGTGCCGAGCATGACTTCTTCGGCAGGAGCGGTTGCCGAGAAGCCCGGGGCGGCAAAGCCGACCGGATTTTCAACGGAGGGCATCGGGATCGTGCCGCGCGCGATGGCGGCAAAATTGAATGCCGTCGGGCGCGGGGTCGCCTGCACCGGCTGCGGAGCCACGGGGGCCTGCTGCACCGGGGCGGCAGGAGCAGCGGGTGCTGCCTGCGGGTAGTTGGCGGCAGGGCCACCGATGCTGTTCACGAGGTCGGTCGGACGCGGGGCCGGGGCAACTGCGGGCTGTGCAGCCGGCTGCGTGAAAGCAGCGGGCTGGTTGCCGGTGCCACCGCAACCAGTCGCGATGATGGTGATGCACACCTTCTCGCCAAGTTCCGGGAGGAGGATATCGCCGATGATGATGTTCGGGTCACCCATGTCGCCCACAGCTTCGTAGATGTGGTCCATGGCCTCGCTGTATTCCATCATGGAGAAGTTTTCGCCGTGGGACACGTTCACGAGCACGCCGGTAGCGCCTTCCACGTTCACGTCTTCCAGGAGCGGAGAAGAGAGCGCCATATCGACGGCCTTGAGACCGCGGCCGTCGCCTTCGGCAATGCCAGTACCCATGAGGGCGGAACCGCCGTTGGTCATCACGGTCTTCACGTCGGCAAAGTCAACGTGGATAAGGCCGTGGCGGAACATGATGTCGCAAATGCTGCGCACTGCGTTGCCGAGGATTTCGTCGGTAAGCTTGAACGCACCGTCAAGAGTCATGCTCCTGTCCACGATGTTCATGAGCTTCTTGTTGTCGACGACGATCATGGTATCGACCTTGTCGCGCAGGTCCTTGATGCCCTTGTCGGCATTACGGCCACGCACGGGGCCTTCGTACCTGAACGGCTTGGTCACGACGGCAATCGTGAGGATGCCCATTTCGCGGGCAACCGCACCGACCACGGGAGCGGCACCCGTACCCGTACCACCGCCCATACCGGCAGTGATGAAGATCAGGTCGGCGCCCTTCATGGCTTCCTTCAGGTCGTCGATGTTCTCTTCGGCAGCCTTGCGACCCACATCGGGCTTCGCGCCGGCGCCAAGAGTCTTCGTCGTCTTCTGGCCAATGGCAATCTTGTGGTCAGCGAGGCTCAGTTCGAGTGCCTTCGCGTCGGTATTGACGGCATAGTATTCTACGCCTTCAATATTCATGCCGACCATGCGGTTTACGGTGTTTCCGCCGGCGCCACCTACGCCGAACACCTTCACCTTCGCGTTATTGAGGGTGGTTTCGTCCATCTCGATGTGGGATGTGATTTCACTCATGGTTTATCTCCCTGTGATTGTTTGAGTGTTTGATGTTTTAGTTAAAAGTACGTGCGAACCATGTCCTTGAACCATTGGATTCCCTTCTTTACGGAAACAGTCAACTGCGCGCCCGTATCGTGCTTCTTGTTTACGCTCTGCTGGCGTGCAGCATAGTGCAAGAGGCCGATGCCGGTTGCATAGGACGGCTTATGGAACGCTTCCTGGATACCGCTCGTACCCTTCGGGTAACCGATGCGGACCGGTTTCTTGAATACCTTCTCGGCAATCTCGTCGATTCCCTCGAGAGCGCAGCACCCGCCGGTAAGCACGATGCCACCGTTGATGAGGCCGTCAATCTTGTGGGTCTCGAGATTATCCTTAATAATCTTGAATATTTCTGCCACGCGGGCAGTAATCACCTTAGCAAGGAGTTCGCGGGAGCACTGCACGTCGCCACGATCGCCGACGCCCGGAACCGGGAACGTCTCGTCTTCGAGGAGGTTGTTCAACTTGCAGGTACCGTACTTCTTCTTGATTTCTTCTGCCTTAGAGAGCGATATAGGCACCTTGAGGCACTTGCTGATGTCGCTGGTAATCTTGTTGCCCGCGAGGTCGAGCGAGGCGGTGTAGCGGACAGACTCACCCACGAACACGGCGATATCGGCAGAACCCGCGCCAATATCTACCAGGGCAACGCCCAGTTCCTTTTCGTCGGGAGTAAGCACGGCGTATGCGGCGGCAAGGGGTTCGAGCACGAACTCCACGGTATGCAGCCCCGCGCTGCGCACGCACTTGTCAAGATTCTGGATGGCATTGAGCCTTGAGGTGACCACCTGCACTTCCACGCCCAGGCGACGGCCGTTGAGGCCCTTCGGGTTACGGATGCCCGGCTGGTCGTCGAGCGTGTATTCGCCGGGGAACACGTGGATTATCTGGCCCGCGTTCTCGGGAATGGTGCTCGCCTGATCCTTGACGGTCTCAATATCCTGGCTGCGGACTTCGCCGGTCGGGAGCGTAATGAGGCCCCTATAATTGAATGAGGACACGTGCTTCCCTGCAATGCCCACGTAAACATCGTGGACATCCACGCCCGCTGTCGATTCGAGCGTCTGCGCGGCCTTCTTCAGCGTTTCGACAACGTTGTCGAACTCGTCTGCGTTCTTCAGCGGAAAATCGCCGCATTCAAGCACGCGCACGGAAGATCCATTCGCCACACCGACGAACAGATTGATTTTAGAGGCACCGATGTCCAGACCGAACAACAAGTCCTCTTTCCTTATTTCATTTTTGGGTTCATCCATTGACACACCTCTTATCAAAGTTCCTTACATAGGCAAAGCCAACAAATCGTAAATCCACTTCACCTGCACAACGTATATCTTGCGGGAATCCCGCCTTGACCATATCGTAAAGGGCGAACATGTCGCGGTTCCAGCCCGACTGGGGGTAAAGCACGTGGAAGGCGACATCCCTGAAAAACACCTCGAAGGCAAGGTTCTCTGCGGACCACCCCACCTGCGACACGAGCGAATACTGCCTGGGGTCGAGTTTCTGCATTTCGGCGAGGAACCTGCTTATCGCCTTCACGTTCTCGAGCGAGCCCTGCTCCACTACGGGGAGGCGGAACGCGGTCGACGTAGAAAGCGGAAGCGGGAGGCCCCTCTCGGAATAGACGGTCGCCTTCCCCGCATCGAAATACGACACGACGGGTTTCGATTCCTCGAGCGAGATGGACATCGAAGACGGGAAATGCTTCGTGACCGAAACGGACCGGATGAGCGGGGAGCGCATGAGCATCTTCTCGATAGAATCGGGAACGACTTCCGACATGAGCATGCCCGGTTCCACCTGCGCGTTCTGGATGACGTCTTCCCAGGTGAGCATTCGGTTACCCTCGATATCGATATACTTCAGGTGGCGAAGCTCGAGCGGATTGAAGCGCTGCACATAGAAGCGGTTTTGCCACAGAGCGACACCTGCAGCCACGACGAGGATGCAGAGAATCCAGCCACAACGCTTGAACCAGCGTAAAGCACCCTTGAACCCGCGCTTGATCTTCTCCTTGCGGGCCTGCTTACGCTTGCTCTCGTTATAGCCTATGCGACGGCCTAGAAATGTCGTCCCGGATTCGCTCAAATACATTCCTCCAAGATTCGGGTCCCGAGTTTATAGATGTTGCCTGCACCCATGAGAACGACCACGTCGCCTTCACGGAGTTCTTCCTTGAGGATAGGCAAGATGTTCGCCTGGTCGCCCACGAAGCGCGCATTGCGGTGACCGCGGTCGCTCGCGCTGTTTGCCACGAGCGCGCCGGTAACGCCTTCAATGGGGCGTTCACGTGCGGGGTAAATGTCGGCAACCAAAAGCACGTCGCAGTTCGCGAACGCCATGCCGAAGGCTTCATGCTGGTCGCGGGTACGGCTGAAGAGGTGCGGCTGGAACGCCACCACGATTCGCTTGTCGGGGAACGCCTCGCGGAACCCGAGAAGCGTGGCGGTCGCTTCCGTCGGGTGGTGTGCGTAGTCGTTGAACACCATAACGCCCTTCTTCTCGCCCATGAATTCAAAGCGGCGGGTCACCCCCTGGAATTCGGCGCATGCCTTGCGCGCGATATCGGGAGCAATACCTTCCTCGTTCGCGAGCGCCACGGCGGCAGTCGCGTTGAGCACGTTGTGGCGGCCCGGAATCTGGAGCCTGAATTCGCCGAGGCTCTCGCCATCGTTCAGGATGTCGAATACCGGGTAACCCTTCTCAAAGCGCAGGTTATCGACGCGGTATTTCGCCTGGCGGCTAAAACCGTAGGTAATCACGGGTTTCCTGACGCGCGAAAGGATTGCCTGCACGTTCGGGTCGTCGAGGCACAGAATCGCCTGCCCGTAGAAAGGAATCTTGTTCACGAACTGCACGAACGCATCCTTGATATCCTCGATATTCTCGTAGGTATCGAGATGGTCGGCATCGATGTTCGTGACAATCGCCGAAGAAGGCATCATCGAAAGGAAACTGCGGTCGAACTCGTCGCTTTCGGCAATCAGGTAGTCGCCGCAGCCCACCTTGGCGCCGCTGCCCTTACCCTTCACCACGCCGCCCACGATGATGGTCGGGTCGAGGCCGGCCTCTTCCCAAATCTGGCCCACAATGGACGTAGTCGTCGTCTTGCCGTGCGTACCCGCAATCGAGAGCGTGTACTTGAGGCGCATCAGCTCGCCGAGCATCTCGGCACGGCGAATCACCGGAATGCGGCGATTGCGCGCTTCCACAAGTTCGGGGTTATCGTGCGGAACAGCCGAGGAATAAACGACAAGGTCCGCGTTTTCCACATTTTTCGCCTCATGCTTGGGGGCAATCGCGATCCCGAGCCCCTTCAGGTAATCGATAACCGGGCTCTCGCCCGTATCGGAACCGCTCACCACAAACCCATTGTCGTGAAGCACTTCCGCGATGCCGGACATACCGGCACCACCGATGCCTACAAAGTGCAGTTTACGGACGCGCTTACAATCATTTATCTGCATTATGCGTTTTCCTTTTCCATGATGACTGCCGCAATGCGGTCTGCGGCATCGGGCATCCCGAGGCCCTTCGCCGCGACGGCCATCTTCTCAAGTTTTTCTTCGTCCGAGAGGAGCGAGAGCGTCTTGTTCCACAAGTCGTTCGGGTCACTGTCAAGCTCCACGAGGGCGGCACCCGCCTTCTCGACCACACGGGCATTGTGTTCCTGGTGGTTCGCAGTCGCGTGCGGGAACGGCAACAGGATAGAGGGCTTGCCGAAGGCAAGGATTTCAGCGAGGGCCGATGCGCCCGCACGGCTGATAATCAAGTCCGCATGGCTCATGTAGGAATAGATACCGTCGAGGAACCCGCGAATCGCTACGTTCGGGACTTCCCCGACGCGGCCGCTGATCGCTTCCACGTTCTTCACGCCCACCTGCCACACGACATTCACGTCGCTGCGGGAGGCAATATCCTTGATGCTTTCTTCAATCTTGTTGTTGATGCCTACGGCACCCTGCGAACCGCCCACGATAAACACGGCCTTCTTGCCTTCCGCAAATTCAGCCGGGCGCGGGAGTGCACCCGCATCGGGGAGCTTGCGGACCGGATTGCCGAACACCATACACTTTTCTGCGGGGAAGAACTTCGCCGCATCATCGGAGGTCACAAAAATCGTCTTCGCGTAACGGGAACCGACCTTGTTCGCGATACCCGCAACCGCATTCTGTTCCTGCAGGTACACAGGAATACCAAGCGAGCCTGCCGCAAGCACAATCGGGAGCGACACGTAACCGCCGGTAGCGACAACTACGTCGGGTTTAACCTTCTTGAGCACGCTCTTAGCGCGGACAAGCGACTTGGAAAGTTTGAACGGGAGGGCAAGATTCTTGAGGAACGGGCCACGGTGCAGCGGTTCTGCCGTAATGTACTCGTAAGGCCAGTTCTTTGCCACAAGGCGTTCCTCCATGGAATCCTTACGGCCTGCAAACGTGATGTCTTCGACACCCATCTTCTTTAGGCTCTCGGCAATGGCGACTGCCGGGAAAATGTGGCCACCCGTGCCACCGCATACAAACAGGAACTTTTTCATGTTTCAGCCCTCGTTATGTTAAATCCACCTATGGTGTAGGTATCCGTGTTGATGCCGCCCATATAGGGTTCGGTCAACTTCTTGCCGGTACCCGCCTTCGAAATATTCAAGAGAATCCCGATAAAGAGCCCAGCAACAATAAGGTTCGTACCACCGTAACTGATGAAAGGCAGCGGCTGACCCGTCGTAGGCATCAGGCCCGTACTCACGCACACATGCACCAGGAAATTGAAGAAAAGCGAAACCGTAAGCGCCACCGCCAAGTACTTTCCAAAACGCGTCGTAGAATTCCTCGCAATCTCGAAGCCCTGGTAGAAAAGGATGCTGAAGGCGGCAAGCACGGCCAGCGTACCCACGACACCGAATTCCTCGCCCACCACGCTGTACACCACGTCCTTGTGGGCTTCGGGCAGGTACCCCAGCTTGTGGGCGCTGTTACCGACACCCGTGCCCAGGATTCCGCCGTTACCGAGCGCTTCCAGGGATTGCTGCGTCTGGTACATCTTCTTCTTTACAAGTTCAGTCTGCATCGCAGGGTCACCCGACGCATAGAACGCGCCAAACCTGTCCTTAACATGCTGGTATATGGGTTTATCCTTGCTCCCAGAAATGGCCTTGACAAGTTCCTTCAACATGACCACGACAGTACCTGCACCCGCAGCAATGCCGTAACTCTTGAGCATATGCTTGAAGTTTGCGCCAGCCACCAGGAGCATTATCGTAAAGATTCCAGCAAACATGCCGACCATCGAGAAGTTCGGCTGCAGGGCAAGCAGGATTGCCGCAATCAAGAACGGGATGCCAGGCTGGATAATACTGCACTTGAGCGACTTGATTTCGGTACCGGCATCGGAAAGCTTTGTCGCCACCATCAGGATAAAACCGAACTTGAGGATTTCGGAGGGCTGAATACCCCAAATCCAGCGATTCGCCCCATTGATGGTCGGGCCAACCAGGACTGCGGCAAGCGTCAGGGCGCATCCGACAATAAATACCGGGCGGGCAGCCTTTTTCCAGATGGAGTAATCCACCCGGGATGCAACAAACATGGCGACAAACGCAATCAGGACCTTGCTGCAGTGAGCCTTCAGGTAGAATTCGGGATCCCCGTACTTCTTTATCGCAGCAGGAGCGGACGCAGTATAAACGACAGCAACGCCGAACAGTATCAACAGGATTGTCGATACCAACAGCAGCTTGTTTACGCCTACGGACTGGTTGTTACTCATCGCTATCTAAAGCCTCTTTACCTACAGTTGCTAGTCCTTGGAAACCGGAGAAAGTTTCGTGAGCGCATCCACGACCTGCTCCATGTGCATACCGCGGCTGCCCTTCACCAGCACGACATCGCCTTCCGACACGACATCGCCCAGAAATTCAATCACTTCCTGCACGGAATCGAAGTGGTACGCCTGCGCCATGCCGGCAGCACGCGCTCCCTTCACGAATTCCTGCGCATCCTTGCCTACCGCAAGGAGGAGGTCAAAGTTCATCTCGGGCACGAGGGCGCCGATTTCCTTGTGCAAATCCTTGCTCGCCTTGCCCAGTTCGAGCATGTCGCCGAGCACCGCGATGCGGCTCCCGCGAATATCCATGTGGCCGATGGTCTGGAGCGCCATACGGGTAGAAGACGGGTTCGCATTGTAGCAGTCGGACACAATCTTGAAGCCAGCCGCCTTGCGGATTTCCATACGCATGTTGGTCGCACGGAAGTTCCCGAGGGCACGCGCGATGGTGGTACGCGGCACGCGGAATGCATCGCCCACCGCAATGGCGGCAAGCGCGTTGTAGAGGTTGTGCGTGCCCGGCACGTTCAGCACAAAGTGCGTACGCCCGATGTAGAAATCGGCACAGGCATTCTCGTTCCAGGTAAGCTTTTCGGGTTTGATGATACCGCGCTTCACGCCGAAGGTCACCACGTTCATGTTCCTCGTCTTGCGCACCTTGCAGAGGCGCGGGTCGTCCGCATTCACGATAAGCGTGCCGCCCACCTTCAGGCCTTCCCTGATGGTGATTTTCTCCCTGAAGACTCCGTCCAGGTCACCGAGACGTTCAAGATGCGAGGCGCCAATGTTCGTAATCACCGCCACATCGGGTTCTACCGCCATGGAAAGCGGGCGAATCTCGTCGGGGCCACTCGTGCCCATCTCGACGACGGCCGCCTCGTGGCTATGCTTCAGCTGGAACAGCGTCATCGGGACACCGATATGGTTGTTGAAGTTCCCCTGCGTGGCGTGCGTATTGTATTTCGCCGAAAGAACAGCCTTCACCATTTCCTTCGTGGTGGTCTTGCCGTTACTGCCGGTAATGGCGACCTTCTTCACCTTGAAGATGCGCTGGTAGCCTTTCGCGAGCTTGAGAAGGGCCTTGGTGGTATCGTCCACCGGGGCGTACATCTTGATGGTATTCTCTTCAACGGATTCCTTGTTTACTACGCTCATCAGCGCTCCATCCTTTTCCATTTGAGGAACAAACTTGTGGGCATCGAAACGCGTGCCCTTTATAGGCCAGAACACAACGCCCTTGGCCTTCTCGCGTGAATCCAGGCAAAGATTCACCTTCCTTTTCAGAGTGCGGGCCGGAACGCCGACTGCATCGGTTTCCAGGATTTCCAGCATCTGTTGCACTGTCAAATCAAGTTTCAGCATTCTTCCATCGCCTTCACCGCCTGTTCGCGGTCGTCAAAATGGTGTTTCGTCTTCCCGACAATCTGGTAATCCTCGTGCCCCTTGCCCGCAATCACGAGCCAGTCGCCATCCTTCAGGGCAGCACATGCCTTGCGAATCGCCTCGGCACGGTCGGGGACAACCTCAAACTTTTCCGTCTTCATTCCGGCACGCACGTCCTCGATAATCGCAAGCGGGTCTTCCGTGCGCGGGTTATCGGAGGTGAGCCAGGCCTTGTCGGCAAGGGTTTCCGCAATATGCCCCATAATCGGGCGCTTGGTGCGGTCACGGTCGCCGCCACAGCCGAACACGGTCGAAAGCGTGCCGCGGCAGAGGCTACGTGCCGTATTCAGCACGCGCTCGAGGGCATCGGGCGTGTGGGCGTAATCCACAATCACGTGGCGGCCACCCTTGTTCCAGACCTTCTCGAAACGGCCCGGCACACGCACGCTCGCAATTGCCGCACGCATAGCGAGTTCCTGAATCCCGATGGCATTCGCCCAGGCGAGCACCAGCAATACATTATCCACGTTGAATTCGCCACATAGCGGCGTTTCCAGCTTTTCCTTCGCAATCATCGGGAGCAGCATCTCGAGCCCTTCCTCGGTGCTCTTCACCGCCCCCTCGGGCTTCACATCGGCCTTCGCATTCCCGAGGCGCGATACGGCAACCGCCTTGCGGCCGGCCGCTTTCATCTCGTCAAAAATCTTTTCACCATGCGCATCGTCGATGTTCAGTACCGCAACGCCATCTTCTGCGAGGTACTTCGTGAACAAAAGCTTCTTTGCCTCGAAGTAGTTCTCCATCGTCTTGTGGTAATCGAGATGGTCCTGCGTGAGGTTGCTGAAGAGCGCGCTCCTGAAGCGGATTCCCGCCACGCGCCCCTGCACCAGCGAATGCGAGGAGGCTTCCATCACCAGGTCGGTGCAGCCCGCCGCCACGGCCTTCGCGGCAAAAGCGAACAGGTCCAGAAGCCCGGGCGTCGTAAGCGTCGCCACCACGGAGGTATCGCCAATCTTGTTCTTGATGGTCCCGAGGAGGGCCGTCTTCTTGCCCGAAGACTCGAGCATCGCGTTCATCAGGAAAGCGCTCGTCGTCTTACCGTTCGTACCGGTAACGGCATGGCAGGCCAGTTTCGCGAACGGGTCCTTGTAGAAGATCCTTGCGGCCTCGAGGCGCGCCGCCTTCACGTCGGACACCTGAATCCACCTGGAGGTAAGCCCTTCGGGCGCAGGCAACTCGCTCACCACGGCAACGGCACCCGCGGCAACGGCATTGCGCGCAAATTCCTCGAAACCTTCCGTCGAAAGCGAGAAGAACAAATCACCAGGCTTCGCACGGCGGGAATCGTCGCACAGACCCTTCACAGACAAGTTCTGCATCAATCCTTCCGAAATCATCAGCCTCTCTCCTTGAGCGTCAACTTGCAAATGGTCCCCTTGCGGAGTTCTTCCTCGGGCTTCGGGGACTGCGCCACTACGCGGCCCTTGCCTTCGTATTCCACATTCACGCGTATATTGCCCATAATTTCCATAGCGTCACGGAGCGAAAGCCCGTTCAGGTCCGGCATTCTGGATGCCGAAACGTTCCCGAGCGAAAGCACAATGCCCGCATCGCCCGTTCCGTCCACATTCTGCGACATCACGCGGTTGCCTTCACCCACGAAGGTAACCTTGCAGCCCTTGTCATCGGCAAGTTTCTTGGCGCCATCGACAGTCAGGCCCATAAATTCCACATCGCAGGGGTTCTGCGGTTTGACCTGCGCGAGGTTATGCGAAAGCGGCGATGTTTCCGGATTGTAGTAGATGCCTTCCATAATCCGGCGGAAAATCGGGCCCGCGGTAAGGCCGCCCACGTGCTTGCCCTGCGGGTCATCGACCAGCACCAGGCACACGTAGCGCGTATCTTCCACAGGGGCAAGGCCAATGAACGATGCCACCTGATGGTCGCGGTCATACTTCTGCGTTTCCTGGTTGAACTTTTCTGCCGTACCCGTCTTGCCGCCGAACAGCACATCGGGAATCTTCTTCGAGACCACCTTCTTCGCCGTACCGCTGTTCACCACGCGGTAGAGCATGGAGCGGATTGTCGACGCAGTACTTTCCGAAATCACGCGGCGCACGGGAGTCGGCGCTCTTTTCTCGACAACGCTATCCTGGGCATCGCGCCATTCACGCACAATCATGGGTTCCATCAATACGCCACCATTCGCGACTGCCGCATAAGCCATCGCCATCTGGATAGGCGTCACGGAAACTGCGTGGCCAAAACCCATCGTCTTCAGCGTACGGTCATCGCGCTTGAGTTCGTAGGGTTTGAGCAGGCGGCCATTTTCCTCGCCGGCAAAAAATTCCGACGTCGGCATTCCGAAACCAAAACTGCGCGCCATGTGGTAGAGCTTGTCCGCGCCCACCTCGTCGGCAATCTTTGCAAACACGATGTTCGAGGACTGCACCATCGCCTCGCTCATGTCCATGTCGCCGTAGATATGCGTATCGCAAATCTTTTCCGATTTCGGGTTCCATTTCCAGCACTTGCCTTCGTTCTCGTAAATGCGGGCCGGGTCAACCACCTTGTTCTCGATTGCCGCAGCGGCGGTAATTACCTTGAAGGTAGAACCCGGTTCGTACGACATGGAGACGATATCGTTTTTCGACATGCGGCCAACGCCCTGCGTCTTGGAGTTCGGATCGAACGTCGGGTAGCTCGCCATCGCAAGTATTTCGCCCGTGTACGGCTCCACCACAACCGCGCTCGCGCTCTTCGCGTCAAATTCCTCGACACCGTCCTTAAGTTCCCTCTCGACAATTTCCTGTATATTCTTGTCGATGGTAAGCACGAGACTCATACCGGGTTCGGCCTTCGCCACTTCGCGGGAACGCGTGTAAAGGTCCTTCACCCCGACCCTGAGGCCACTAACGCCCCTCAGCTTTTCGTCAAAGGTAAGTTCAAGGCCCATGCTGCCCTTTCCGTCGTGCCCCACCTTCCCGATGAGCTGGCTCGCAAGCTTACCCTGCAAGAAAAGGCGGCTATAGTTGTTCGCCGAATCGCTGACATTATCCGCGAACACGTTTCCATTACGGTCCAGAATACGGCCACGGTCGGCATGCACGTTTTTCGTGCTGACCACCATGCTCTCAGTCTGCGTCTGGTAAACTTCGCGGTTCACCACCTGGATGTTTATCGTCTGCCACGCAAGGATAGCGATGAGGCTCATCAGGAGCCACTTGATAAAGGCGAGCGGTTCTATCTGGACTTTGTTATTCACCGGCCCCTCCTTCGCCCATGACCTTCACCGGCACGGCATTCAATTCAAGCCCAGCGACCTTGGCAAAGTCCCTCAAGCGTTCCAGCGAAGAATACTGGTTCACCTTGAGTTTCAACTGCAGTATATCGCTCTCCAGGACATTCGTCTCGTTCGAAAGCCTGCTATATTCCTTGTAGAGCGCGTTGATCTTGTTCTGCAAGTATAGCGGAGTCATGATACCGATCACGATAGCGAACGCGGCGAGCACGACGATCAAAGCGATCATCTTGTTCGTCTTCAGTACAGGCATTTTCACAGTTTCGCTCATACCCGTTCGTAAACCCTTAGTTTTGCAGAGCGAGCCCTGCTGTTGTTCGCAATTTCTTCGTTTGTCGGCAAAATCGGCTTGCGATTGACCTTCCTAAGCTTCTGGTGATTGCCACCGCACACGCATACCGGCAGGTTCTCCGGGCAAATGCAAGCGCGTTCGAATTCGGCAGCAGTTTCCTTCACGCAGCGGTCTTCCACGGAATGGTAGCTCATCACCACCAGGCGGCCACCCACCTTGAGGCAATCCACCGCGGCGCGGAGACTGTCCTCGATTTCCTTCAGTTCACCGTTCACTTCCATGCGTACCGCCTGGAATACGCGGGCCAAAAGGCCGTTCACTTCGCGCTTCTTGTCGGGGAATACCGATTCCACAACAGACTTCACGTCCGAGGGCAAAATGGCACGGCCTTCCTTTTTGGCGATAGTCGCCATTTCTACAAGGCGGGTCGCAAGTTTGAACGCACGGTCCATATCCGAATTCTTGCGGAGAGCACCGGCAAGTGTTTCTGCATCGACATTCTTGAGCCATTCCTGCGCAGAGGTTCCTTCACGGCGGTCCATGCGGAGGTCGAGCGGGTTATCGCCCACAAAGGTGAACCCGCGCTTGGAATCGTCGACCTGGTGGCTGCTGATTCCCAAATCGTAAAGGATGCCATCCAGAGTGTTCGGCGCAATCTCGTTCTTCAGTTCGCCAAAGCGCACCGGATGTACAACGAACTTGCACTTCACACCCGCAAGGCGCTTGGTCGCAAACGCAACGGCTTCCTCGTCGCGGTCAAACGCGTGGAGCGTTCCTTCTTCATTTAATTTGTTTGCAATCGCGTAGGAATGCCCACCACCGCCGAGCGTGCAGTCACCATAAGTTCCGTTAGGCCTGATGTTCAATCCATCAAGGCATTCGGCAAGCATCACGGGGTCGTGATAGAACACGCCATCGGTAGCGCCTGCAAGCGCAGCAGAATATTCGTTTGTATGTAAATTAGTTTGTCTGAGGTCAGCGTTTGCCATCAAGACCTCCCGACGAACCGATTAGGCGGAACATCTCGTCGAACGACTTCTGGGCAGCATCGGATTCGATGTTGCTCTTGCTTTCGTATCGTTCGGGGTTCCACAATTCCAGAGAGCGTCCACGACCAGGAGTGTAAACCACTTCTGTCGTGAGACCCGCATATTCCAGCAATTTCTTGGGAATAAGAATGCGGTTCTGGCCATCCATTTCTACTAGGCTGGCATCGAGCTGTTTCCGGAATTCATCGGCTCGAGGGCGATCATAGAACGCATCGAGTTCGGACATGAATTTAGCGTACTCAGGCAGCATGTACAACCGGAGGGTGTGGTCCGAGTCGCGAGCGACTACGAACTCAGTCCCTTCGGAAGCCCACAGCTGGCGACGGAGTTCCCTAGGGAAGGAAGACCTTCCCTTTCCGTCAATCGCCGTCTTGGCGCTGCCTATGAAATAGCCTAAATCCATTTGATTCCTTGACACACTTTGCCACAACACTTATAACACATGGTAAATGTACCCATTTTCTCCCACGATGGCAACAAAAAAAAGAGAAACATGGCAAAATAGCAGGTCAAAACAAAAAACTTACAGAAAGCATACCTCGTACCGAGGTCCGATTCCGTTTTAGTGTTCAGATGTGCATTAGCAAAAAAATGACCCTATCGGGCCAAGTTGGATTTATCAAACTAGATTTTGACTACGCCACGCTCTTCGGCATGCTGGCGCTGCCCTCTACTATCTGGTTCGGCCTTGCCATTTTCATCATGTGCAATGCCGGAGCGCTCCCGCCCGGAGTCAAGCCATACGAATACGTGGTCGAAGACGAATTCGACAAGGCACTAAAGAGCATGAAAAAGAATAAGGAAAAGGACAACAAGCCCAAAGGAAAATACCAAGTGCTTAACCAATAAAACAAGGGAGGGCTCCAAGCCCTCCCTAAGACCCTCCTGGCACTTAATAATCCGTGCATAGGGAGGGCTAAAAGCCTTCATTTTGACATTTTAGCAGACCAAATCGGTTAAAAGCAGTCATTTAGTCTGCTTTTTTACAAACAAAGCAACAACATTTGTCTTTTTTTCAAACAAAATATGACAAAAAAAGTCTTTTTAACGCAGAATTTGCATTAAAAGGCGTTAAAGAAGCAAATTTTATTACGCACAAACTAATATATTGCAGACTAAACGTCCACAAGCAAGGCATTGGGTCTGCTATTTTGGCAAAAAAGCCTTGCGGATTATTTGCACGGGCACCTAGCGATTTTCGCGCAGATACTTGATGGCGGCAAGGCTAGCAATCGCGCCCTCGCCCACGGCGACAGCGACCTGCAGCGTACCGCCGGTGCAGTCTCCCGCGGCAAACAGGCCGGGAACCGTCGTCATGTAATCCTTGTCCAGCACGACGCTGCCACCGTCGAAGGCGGCTCCCGCCTTCCGCGCAAGATCCATGGCACTTGCGCTGCCGAGGGCGACAAACAGCCCGTCGAGTTTCAGTTCCTCTCCATCATCGAACTTTACGCCGCCAAACGTTCCCTCGCCCACAAGGCCCGCGAGCTTTCGCTTGTCAATCCTTACTTTGTCTGTGAATTCAGCCGTCGGTTCCGCACCATTCGTAAGGAGCGTCACACTTCCGACCACATTCAGGAGTTCATTGCATTCATGCAGGGCATACTCGCCCGACCCAAGAACCGCGACATCCTTCCCGCGGTAAAAGAACGCATCGCACACCGCGCAGTAGCTCACGCCGTGGCCTTCCATCTCGGCCATACCCGGGAGAGGAGTCTTCTTGCGGGCAGAACCCGTCGCCATGATGCACGCACGGCCACGGTACTCGCCCTTGAGCCCCGTCGCCACGAATTCCTTCCCGTCAAAGAACAGGTCGGTCACCTCGTCCTCTACAAGGTTCGCCCCAAGACGCTCGGCCTGCTTCTTGCCCACCTCATAGAGTTCTGCGCCCGTCAGCGGTTTCTCGAGCCCGTAATAATTCTCTATCATGTGCGCCTTTTCGAGCGCACCGGCGCCCTTCCCGACCAAGATAACGTCCAAGCCGGCACGCAACGCATAAAGCGATGCCGAAACGCCCGCCGGGCCCTGTCCAATAATCAACATATCTGCCATAAATACCTCTTGTTGTAAAAATACGAATTTTTCGTACATATTTTTTACACTTGTTTTAAAAAAGCGGTTTTGCATACGGGACAAATTAAGTTATTTTAGATAATAGAATAGAGGATTTTATATGGAACGTAAAAAGCCCCGCGACATGTTCGTCGAAGCAGGCTACGGCCCGAACTTCGCCGACCAGCTAATCCAGAACGCATTCAGCAAACTCTTCGAGGGCGACCCCATCGACGAGCGCGTGTGCTTTGATGCAGCCGACGACATGGCATACATCATCGACATCGGCCACGACGACATCCGCTCCGAGGGCATGAGCTACGGCATGTTCATTGCCGCCCTCACCGGCCACGACAAGCTTTTCCAGAAACTCTGGAACTTCGCGAAGAAATACCTGCGCAACGACGACGGCCCGCACAAGGGCTACTACTCCTGGCAAGTCTCCACCACCGACTTCTCGATGATGGACCCGGGTGCAGCCCCCGACGGCGAGGAATACATCGCGGCAGCCCTCCTCATCGCCGCAAAGAAGTTTGGCCGCGACGACTACAAGCAGGAGGCCATCGAACTCATCAACTGGATCAAGAACAAGCCGTTCAACGAACTCGTGGGCCCGATGATCGACCCCGAAAGGAAGCTCATCAAGTTCTCGCCCGTGCTGGGCAACGACTTTACCGACCCGAGCTACCACACCATCGCGTTCTACCGCGCCTACGCCGACGCGACCGGCGACAGCGAGTGGCTCGAAATTGCGAAGAACAGCATCGATTACCTGAAGAAGGCCGCCCACCCCGAAACCGGCCTCTGCGGCGACTATTCCGAATACGACGGCACCCCGAAGGCAATGCCCTGGTTCCCCGAAAGCAACTGCTTCAGCGGAGACGCCTGGCGCGTTGCGCTCAACCTGAGCCTCGACTACGCACTCTTTGGCGGCGACGAGAGCGAGAAGGAAATCTGCACGCGCCTGCTGAACTTCTTCGAGAACAGGAGGCCCTACCTCTCTGACTACGCGACCGACGGCGGGCCCTACCCGCGCCAGGGCCGCAACGCCACGCCGGGCATTATCGCGATGAACGCGGCTGCCACGCAGGTACTCGATTCCGAAGACCCGCTGGTAAAGCCCTTCGTCAAGGACCTCGCGGCACTTTCCGTCCCGTTCCGCTTCTGGCGCTACTACGACGGCATGCTCTACATTATCGGGCTCTTGGCCACCGCCGGTAAGATTGAATTCTAGAACAAGGAGAACACGATGAAACAGAGAACCACCCTCATTGGCGCTACCCTTGCGGCAGCACTTGCATTCACCGCCTGTGACGACATCCGCGTGCAGGAATTCCCCGACGGAAAGGTGCGCATGGAAACCACCTACGTCAAGGACAAGAAGCAGGGCCTCGAGAAGGAGTACTACAACAACGGCACTCTCCGGCGCGAAACCACCTACAACGCCGACCGCAAGGAAGGCCTGCAGAAGGAATACTACGAGGACGGCACGCTCCAGGCCGAAACCCCGTTCGCCGACGGCTACATCGAGGGCGAAGTCGTGAAGTACCACAAGAACGGCAAGCTCGCCTCCAAGGCCAAGTACCAGAAGAACAAGCAGGTTGAATTCGGCGAGGTGTTCGACCCCGACGGAAGCCCCGCAACCGACGGCAACTACAAGGACCCGCGCGACGGATACGCCTACCAGTGGATTCGAATCGGCACGCAGCTCTGGACCGCAGAGAACATGAACTTCGGTACCTACGAAGGTTCCGTGTGCAACCAGTGCAACCACTGGGGCCGCCTCTACAACTTCGAGAACGCGAAGAAGGCCTGCCTCGAAGGTTTCCACATGCCCACCAAGGATGAATGGAAAACACTCCTCACCTTCGCCGAGACAAGCGGCAAGGCCGGCACCGTGCTCAAGGCCGGCTTCGGCTGGGACCCCATCAAGGAAGGCGGCAACGACTACGGCAACGGCAAGGATGAACTCGGGTTCGGCGTGAAGGCCGGCGGCGCACACTTCGCGAAGAGCGATGTTCCGCTGAAGGAACGCAAGTTCGAAGATGCCGGCAAGAAGGCCTACCTCTGGACAGCCGAAGGCGAAGTGCTCGTGTTCTACCACGACAAGGATATCGCGAAGTTCGAGAAGTTCGATCCCGAATTCGGCGCGAGCCTCCGCTGTCTGAAGGACTAGGCAACAAACCTTTCAAATAGACGAAAATCGCCCCGGCCAAACCGGAGCGTTTTTTTTCCAACGAGAAACTTCTTTCGTCTTTCGTCTATAGCAAGTCTCGCAGAGACTTGCGTTCTTTCGTCTAAATCACGTCGTGTATTCCGCGTTGATCTTCACGTAGCCGTAGCTCAGGTCGCAGGTAAACGCGCTTGCGGATGCCTGCCCGATGTTGAGCACGAGCGTTACTTTGTATTCACGCTGGCGCACCACGGCATGGAGTGCCGCCGTCTGGGCCTCGTCAAGCTGGAGCGGGCGCCCGCCTTCCAAGACCTTCACGTCGCCGAAGTACAGGTCGGTGTGTTCGGCCACCATGTTGCAACCGCTGGAACCCGCGCTGCTGAGGATGCGGCCCCAGTTCGGGTCTTCACCGAACATCGCGCACTTCGCAAGGTTGCTGGTACCGATAAAGCGGGCCATGCGGAGCGCTTCTTCGTGGCTTTCGGCCTTCTCGATACGCAGTTCGATAAGCTTGGTGGCACCTTCGCCATCGCGCACGATGTCTTTTGCGAGGTTCTGCATGATGAGCATGAGGGCAGCACGGAACTCACCCTGTTCGCTCAAGCTCAGGTCCTCGTAACGAAGCCCGCTCATGCCGTTTGCTAGCAAGATGCACGTGTCGTTCGTGCTCGTGTCGCCGTCCACCGTAATCGCATTGAAGGAATCCGCGATGTCTGCACGGAATTCGGCGAAGAAGTCTATGGGGAGCGAGATGTCGGTCGTGATGAAGGCAAGCATCGTCGCCATGTTCGGGTGAATCATGCCCGAACCCTTGCAGGCGCCGCCAATCGTAATCACGCCCTTCTCCGTCTGGATTTCCACGGCGTGGCTCTTGAGGGCAAGGTCGGTCGTGAGGATGGCGCGCCCGAATTCCTCGGAAGCATCGGCATGCAGTTTTTCCACAAGCTTCGGGATTCCCGCCTCGATCTTGTCCATCGGCATCAGGTGGCCAATCACGCCCGTGCTGCAAACGAGCACGCTCTTCGGAGTAAGGCCAAGAGCCTCCTCGGTCATCACGGCCATGCGTTCGGCATCCTTGTAGCCCTGTTCGCCGGTACAGGCGTTCGCGTTGCCGCTGTTCACCACGACTGCAGTCGCGAAGTGTGCGTGTTCAAGCGCAGCCTTGTCGTACAGTACCGGAGCGGCCTTCACCTTGTTGGTGGTAAAAACGGCGAAACAGCGGGCCGCCTTCTCGCTTTTCAAAAGCGCCATGTCGGCGTTACCGCTGGCCTTGATGCCAGCGCAAATTCCAGATGCGGTAAAGCCCTTGGGTGAGCAAACGCCGCCTTTTTCCAGCACAGTGTACATAGTATCTCCTAAAAAGAAGCTTTCTTTGCGATTCGGGGCTCGCAACGCCCGTTAAAATTTTTACCTTGTAGAGCATGGAAAAGATCAAGTTTACACAGGAAGCTTTCGACAAGCTCATCAAGGACCTAGAAAATTTAAAAAATGTTGAACGCCCGCGCGTATTGCAGGAACTGGTTGATGCCCGTGCGCAAGGCGATTTGAGCGAAAACGCCGAATACCACGCAGCGAAGGAACGCCTTTCCTCCATCGACAACATCGAGATGCCCAGGCTCCAGGACCAGATTGCCCGCGCCGAAGTCGTCGCGTTCGACCCGAATTCCGACACCATCCGCTTTGGCGCGAAGGTCACGCTCCTCAACGCAAAGACCAAGAAGAACGTCGTATACCAGCTGGTGAGCCCCGAAGAGGCAGACGCCCTCAATGGCAAAATCAGCTTCAAGAGCCCCATCGGAGCCGCCCTCATGGGCCAGAAGAAGGGCGAAACCATCGAAGTCACGACCCCGAGGGGCGTAAACAAGTTCCAGATTATCGACTTCAGCTAATCAGGCCCGCAGATGATTATCGCGCTCATCGGCAATGACGATTTCTCGAAGGACATGCGCATCGAGAAATTCCTGCAAGATACCCTCGGCGACCGCAAGGACGACCCGATGGCAAAGCAGATTCTGTTCGCGACGGACCCGAACATCGCCTCCATCGCGGAGTCGGTCATTACTGCATGTGACAGCGTATCCATGTTTTCGCCCGAACAGACGGTCGTCGTCCGCAAGGCCGACGAACTCAAGGCCGACGACACGCGCGAACTCACCAAGTGGCTGAGCCACAAGCCCAACTGCACGCTCCTTTTCGAGTTCTCGAAACTCGACGGACGCGGGGAACTGTACAAGACACTCAAGAGCGTGGGCGAAATCGAGAAGTTCGACGAACCGCCCCAGTACAAGATGGCCGACTGGATTGCGGCCGCAATTCCCTCGCACTTCAACAAGGCAATCGACAGGGACGCCTGCTACTACCTCGCCGACGCGCTCGGCAACAAGACGAAAATCGTCTGCGAGGAAGTCGAGAAGGTCCTGATGTACGACCCCAACTGCAAAAAAATTACGCTCGACCTCGTGAAATCCATGGTGGTTCCGCAGCGCAAGAACGCGTCGTACGAGATAAACACGCCGTTCGGGCTGCGCGACGTGAAGGCATACACCCGACTGCTGAACGAAATGTTCAGGAACGGCGTGGAAGCAGTCCCCATAGTCGCATCGCTCTACTACTACGCCATTGACCTGCTGAACTTCATGACCCTGACCGAAAAGAAGATGTCACCTGCCGATGCCGCAAAGGCCATGGGCAAGAACGACTACGTGTTCAACAAGCTGGGGCGCGCCCCGGAATGCGCCAAGCGCTGGAGCAAGCCTCTGCTCTGCAGGGTAATTCGCCGCCTCTCCGACCTCGACTACGAAATCAAGAGCGGAAAGTGCAGCACGAAGATCGCACAAGAACTCGCGCTCGCCGCGCTTGTCGTGCGGTAGTGCGACTAGGGAGGGCATACGCACGGCTGGCCCTCCCTCTTTAAAACAATTCCAATATAAACAAAGAAGCCCGCTTGGAGCGGGCTTCTTAAGTTCTTGGAGGAACGGCTTAGTTCCAGTCGTCCTGAACGTCGTTTGCAGCGGGTTCCGGTGCGGCGGGAGTTTCCGCAGCGGGCTCGGATGCCGGAGCAGGTTCCGCAGCCGGGGCAGGTTCCTGTGCAGGAGCCGGACTGGTTGCTGAGCCTGTCGAAGCATCAGCGGCAGGTGCGCTCTGAGCGGCAGGTTCAGCAGCCGGAGCAGCCTGCGATGCGGGCTGTGCAGCCGGAGCATCCACCTTCTGCATCTGCGGAGCGCCCTGTTCAGCCACTTCGGCGGAAGGTTCGGAAAGTTCCACGTTGCCGATGTAATTGCGGATAATGCGCGGGGTCACGAAGATCACGAGGTCCTTCTTGACCACGGAATGACGCGTATACTTGAAGAGGTTGCCGAAGAACGGAATGTCCTTGAGGAACGGAATGCCGCGCTCGGATTCCTGGGTCTCGTTACGGGTCAGGCCGCCGATAATCACGGTCTCGCCGTCAGCCACCACGACCTTCGTCTTGGCTTCCTGCGTACTGATCACGATTTCGCCCTTGGAGTCGTAATCGTAGGAGTTGTTTTCGGGGTGCAGGTCAAGCAAGATGCGGTTGTCGCCCGAAACGTGCGGGGTAACCGTCAGCTTGATACCGGTTTCCACAAGCTGCGTAGAAGATTCACCGCTATCGTCAATCACGCGGATAGAAACCTTGTCACCCATGAACACCTGGGCTTCGGTATTGTCGAGCGTAGAAACCTGCGGGCTCGCGAGCACTTCGGTAGAAGCGTCACCCATCAGGCTCGACACGGCAAGCTTCAGGTTGTTATCAAAAAGGCTCGTCGTAATCGTCGTTGCGGCACCGCTAACAGCAGGCATTGCACCGTTGTTCGGGAAGGACGTAACCATGGCAGCGCCACGGCTAGACCCTGCCTGGCTTCCGTAAGTACCGTTTGCCGCACCCGGAGTCATAGAGACGTTGTTGCCGAGCATCGCGCTCCAGTCCACACCGAGTTCGCGGGCGCGCTGGCTGTTCACCACCACGAGCTTCGCAGTAATCATGATCTGGAGGGTTTCCACGTCAAGTTCGGTAAGGGCATTTTCCATCTGCTCAATCTTGGAATCGGTATCGTACACGATAATGGAGTTCGTGCGTTCCACGACGGTGATACGGCCACGACCGCTCTTCATGCTTTCGAGCACCTTCACGAGTTCGTCGGCCTTCGCGTGGTGAATCTGGAAGTTCTTGCGTACGAGCGGAGCAGTATCTTCCTGCTGCTTTTCCTCGTCGGCAATCTTCTTCTGCTTGGCCTGGTAAGTACTCTGGCGCTGAACCACGATGTACTTGTCCTGAATAACCCAGGTGAGGTCATTGATTTCGCAGATAATGTCGAGCGTTTCCTGCCAGGTCTTCTTGGTGACCTTGATGCTCATCTTGCCCTTCACATCGGGAGCAAGCAAGATATCGACACCCGCAACCACAGAAACAGAGCGGAACACGGCACTGAAGTCAGTGTCCACGAACGAGAAGTCGTACAGCTTCTTGTTGGGTTCCACGGAACCCGACGCGGGGGCAGCACAGACCGAGGAGAGTCCCACTACCAGGGACAGGACCATGAGTATTTTAATCAGCTTTTTCACTTTTGACCCCCAAATTTATCGGGAAGACCCATAGAGTAGCGACGGCTCACGCCAAATTCTTGAATAAGGAAGAGCACGTCTGTTTGTGTGATTTTAAGAACTTTTCCGTTGAGAATCTTGTCGCCTTCCTTAAGCGTGTAGGATATGGAAGGATTCTTGGATTCCACGAGGAGCGCCATCGGGACATCGGATTCCCAGATGATGCCGACAAGTTCGACCTGGTCGATGTTGATGCCTTCTTCCACGAGGCCCTTGATTTCGACAAACGGGTCACGACGGCCGAAGGAACTGTAGGTCACGCGGTCATCGTAGAGGCCATCGAGCTGGCTGCCAGCAATCTCGCCACTCTCGGAAACAATCTCGCCCCTTTCCTTGTCAACCTGCTTCAGGCGTTCCGTCTGCACGGCGGAAAGTTCATCCATGTAACTGACCGCGCGCTTGTTCACGAAGCCGATGTGGCTACCGAACTGCACCTTGCAATAGAGGCCCGAAACATCGAGGCTCACGAGGCGGTCACCGAAGGTGAGGCGCTTGAGCACCTGCGAGTTGTCGTTGGGCGCGGCAAAGAGTTCAATTTCGTCGGCGACGACAATGAGTTCACGTACCACAGGGCGCAGGTGGAATGTCTGCGAACCCGAGACGAGCTTCTTGCTTTCCTTGTCGTGCTTGCTCACGAAGGTTTCAAAGGAGGGCTTTTCTTCGGCCGATTTCATCCAGTCGCGCACGAAGATTCCATCCGGATGGGCGCTCCAGAAGAGGAAGCCATCCTTCTTGATGGTCGTTTCCTGGACCTGCAAAATAAGCGCACCTTCCTGCACCACGATAACGGGCTTCGCGTTCTGCTGCAACTGCACCTTGAGGCCGTTCGCACCCCAGGTCACGTGCTTCACGAGCGTACCCGCACCGATCTTGAACACCGGCGACTTTTGCGGGCCTGCAAGCCCGATAACAATCGTACCCGCCTTATCCGGGCCGGTCACATGCTGGAGTTCAATCGGAGTCGTCGCCACCAGGCGGAACTGTTCCATGCCGGAACCTACGAGCACCGTCATTTCCTTCAGGTTCGGGAGGAGTGCAGAAATCTTGCCGCCTTCCTTGATAGCCTTGTCGAGGTTCTTCTGTTCCTCGGCAATGCGCTTCTCTTCTTCCTTCGCGGCCTTTTCCGCAGCCTTCTTCTCTTCGAGGGCGCGCTTCTCGGCTTCTTTCCTTTCGGCAGCCTCGCGCTTGCGTTCCTCGAGAGCAGCCTTCTCGGCAGCCTTCTTTTCTTCAAGGGCACGCTTTTCAGCGGCCTTCTTCTCTTCGGCAAGGCGCTTCTTTTCTTCGAGAGCGGCCTTTTCCGCAGCCTTCTTTTCTTCGAGAGCACGCTTCTCGGCGGCCTTCTTTTCTTCGAGGGCACGCTTTTCAGCCGCCTTCTTCTCTTCGGCTAAACGCTTCTTTTCTTCGGCGGCAGCCTTTTCTGCGGCCTTCTTGTCGAGAGCGGCCTGCTTTTCGGCAGCCTTCTTCTCTTCGGCAAGGCGCTTCTTTTCTTCAAGGGCAGCCTTCTCGGCGGCCTTCTTTTCTTCGGCGGCACGCTTCTTCTCTTCGAGGGCGGCCTTTTCAGCAGCCTTCTTTTCTTCGGCAGCGGCCTTCTCGGCAGCCTTCTTGCGGTCGGCAAAGAGCTTCGAGAGCGTCCAGGCCTTCCCGCCCTTGCCGGCGAGTTTCAGCATAAAGTCCGACTTGTTGAGAGCAATCTCGTTCTTGTCAGATTTAATCGCAGAACCGACAATCAAGTCAATCTTCAAGAAATCCGTCCCGCGGAAGGGTTCCTTGTAGACCTTCATGGACTTGACCCATTCCGAGGAGGGGTCAATTTCAAACGCACCCATGCCAAGAGCGAACTCACTCGTCGAAAAACCGAGGGTAAGCTTGTGCGACTTGGCATCGTACTTCTGGAAGAATGAGGGCAAATCCTTGTCCGAGGCAAACTTGAACGTGACGGCGCAATTGCTCTTATCGCAACCGAAACTCACATCCTTAATCTGAGCAGCGTTCACGGCCACCGCGACGAACAGGAACAAAGTAATTAATTTGTTCATCATCATGGGCCAACCTTCTTGGATGTATAGGTGGTCAGGTTAAACGACACCGACACCGTAATGGGAGTCCAGCCGTGGGTTTCCGCCTTCTGGAGTTCGGCGGCAATCCCCGAGTAGCGGTTCAACCTGAGGTTCGTAATCGCCGTCGGGTAATTAAAGTTCGCGATTTCCGCAAACAGGTAACCCAGCATGTGGTAACCCGAGTTGACCGCGATGGAGTAGCGGTTCTCGATGTAGTGTTCCTTCTGAGAAGAACCTTCCGGATTGAACTTCTGGATCTGCACGCCCGAACTGCGTAGCACGGCATACAAATCCTGCAGGCGCAGCGGAAGCTTTTCCTCTTCGGGGAACATTTCCTTCAGCTTTTCGAAATCCTTCTCGGCCTGCACGAGTTGCAGTTCAAGTTCCGCGATGCGGTGCTTCTTCGCGTTAATCTTGTCGAGTTCGGACTGTGCAGTGCTGAGGTCAGATTCTAGTTGCTGCTTCCTTAACTCATACGGGTTATACACGTAGTCCCATGTATAGTAGACAAGGCCCACAATAAGGAGACACACGACAATCAGGTATATATTCTTCTTGTCTTTAATATCGAAATTACCCATACTAGCCCTCCCCCAGGTCCTGCTTCAGGACTATCTTGATGGTAAAGCTATACGCTTCCTCGCCATCGACCTTGGTGGTAGCGATAGTCAGAAGCGACACCTTCTCAACACTCACCTGCTTCTCGAGCTTGACCATGTACTCGGCCACTTCCGAGAAATCAAACGTCATGCCCTTCATCTCGAGGTTGTCTTCCGACACCTGGTTGAGGCTCGTGAGCCACATGTTGGGCGGCAGCACCGACGACACGTTCTCGAACAACACCACCCAGCTTCTCTTGCTCACCTGGATGCTCTTGAGCGCGTTGATTTTCGTATTGACAATCGCCTGCTTCTGTTCGAGATCGCCAATCTTCGTGAGCAACGGGCGTTCACGTTCGACTTCCGCCTTCACACGAGACACATCGTTCTCGAGGTTCATGATTGTTTCGTCAATCAAAATGTTCGCGTACACGAACCCGACAATAGCGACAATCAATGCCAGCGTAGGCCAAACAATGCGGCGGTCAGTAATCCACGAAAGATCCTTCTTGACCTTGCGGTACTCCGGAGGCAAGAGGTTAATCGAAATGCATACCGAACGCTTTGCGGCGTTCCTCGCTTTCGTCTTCGTCTTAGTCTTTGTTTTCTTTTCTGCCATTAGTCAAACTTCCTCATAGCAAGCCCAAGCGCTGGCGCAAGGATGTTGGATAAAGCGAGGGACACGCCCGATTCGCCCACCACGCTCGCATCACATTCAACGTAACGGAACGGGTTCACGGTGTCGGTCTCTATGCCGGAACGTTCGGCGATATATTCCTTCAAGCCCTTGATGGAGGCGCCACCGCCGCCGAGCAAGATCTTGTTCAGCGGTTCGGAATCTTCCGAAGAAGAGTAGTAGCGGATACCGAATTCCACCTGTGCCATAATGTCTTCAAAGGCAAGCTTCAGGGCCTCTTCCACTTCGGCTTCGGCAAACCCGTCCACGATGCCCAGATCGCCCGTCTCGAAAATCTCGTGGCACTTGGCGGCATCGACACCGAGCGTAACGCCGAGCTTTGCAATAATCATGTCGATCGAGCCACCGGTCATGGCACGCATGGAGTGGAACTTGCCCTGCTGGATGAACCCGATGCTCATCTTCTTTTCGCCGATATTGATGACGGCGGTCGTCTGCTTGAGGTCTTCTTCGGAAGCAGTCGCGGTATAGGCGTTCAAAAGGCCAAAGATATCGACGTCCATCGCGGTGAGCTTGAGCCCCTTCACGGTAAAGAACTGGGCCCAGGAATCAAGGAGCGCGTTTTTCGCGGCAACGACGTTCGCCTTGACTTCCTCGCCTTCGCGGGATTCAATCTCGTAGTCAATCACGTTGTCCTGGTCATCGAAGGGCGGACGGGACTGCGCGGTCTGGAGAATAATCGCCGACTCGTTGCCGTTCTTCGGCACCTTCACGCTAATCCTGTCGACCAGCACGCCGCCGGCGCCAGCACCGCAGTTCACGCATGCGACAATATCGGTATTGGCATCGCGGGTATGGCGCATCATCATCTTGGTGAGCGCCTCGCTCAAAAGTTCGTAGCCGTCCTTTTCCTTCTTGCCGTCGGGGCCTGTCGTAGGTTCGCCCTCGCGACGCTGGATTTCGCCGTTAATGACGGAGCCTTCCGGAACGGGTTCCGTATCAATCTCGACGACAACATGGCCACCGCGACTGTTGTGGTAAACCTTCACGTACTTGATGCTGTAATGGCCAACATCGATGCCGATAGTCTCGCGTTCACCGCGAATTCGAGCGAGCAAATCTAGTGCCAAAGTAAACTCCGATCGGAAACAATACTACCCTAATTCTACCTTTATAAAAGCAAAATGTCAAGCGAAAAATGCATCTAAGTCATTAAAAATCAACTAGTTAGCGCATTTTCGGCCATTTCTTTTGCCTTTTTTCGCTTATTTACCTCAAATATGTACTGCAAAACGCGTTCCTGGGTCCATCCGAAGGCTCCGGTAAAGGATGCCGTCATGGAGAAAAGTTCCGGATAATCGCTGTTTTTATGGCCTAAACTGCGCAAAATCTCAATTTCCACGTCTTCGGGGCCAAAACTCGGAAGTTCGAAATGGATATGCACGTGGGTACCGCCCGGGTATTCCTGCGGAAGCCCGATAAGAATACCGCCGGCAGACAGGTCGTAGAGGACGCCCGAAATCTTGGAACCATCGGCAAGGGCGACTTCGACCGGGAAATTGACAATTTCACGGAGCCAGCGACGCAGCTGCTGCTTTTCAAGATCGTTCGAATGGCGCAGGACAAGCTTCCCGGGTTCACTATCCATTACCTTCACATACGCAGAATAGACCGCGTCCTCAGGACGGGTCCAGCGGATGCGGACTTCCTTGCCCACGTAGGACTTGCCCGGACCGAAACTGTCGTCGTAGGAGACCTTCCAGTACTTCTCGCGGCGTGAAAGGATTTCGGAATGCTTGAGCTTTGCCCCGCCGTCGAACAGGATGTCGACACGGTTACCCACGTTGAACTGGCGCGTACACACGATTACGGTGAGCGGATTCGCCGCATCGAACGCAAGTTTCTCGCGCAGCCCCGTTATGGCGTCCAGCGTCTCGTCACGAACCTTGTCCACATCGCGGAAATCGTAGAAGTCGCATACGGCTGCCTCGAACAGGCGCGAGGAATTCAGCACGGCATCCTTGTTTTCGAACTTGGATGCACGGACCAGTTTCTCCATTGTCCGGATTTCCTTCGGCGTAAGGCCGCGTTCTTCCACCTTATTCTCGAAATCCTTCGTCCCGAACATTTCCGCGTTTTCGCGGCGGTCATTGGAACGATGGATCTCTATGAGGACCAGGAGCACCAGTCCCAAGATGGCGATCGAACAAATCCAGAACAACTGAGCAGGCAGAATCACAGGCTAGCCCTCGTTCCAGTTTCCGTTGATATAAGTGCCGAGGATACGGGAAGGCAACTTCTTGCCCAGGAGCGGGCAGTTGCGGGTCTTGCCCGCAAACATCGAGGAGACAACTTCCGTTTCTGCATCCGGGTCAAGGAGAACCAGGCTCGCCTGTCCACCCTGCGAAAGCGTTGCGGGTTCAATACCGGCAAGCTGTGCCGGGGCGGTGGAAAGGAGTTCCACCGCGCGCGCGGCGGAAAGCCGCGTGCAGAGCGGTTTCCAGATTGCGGGGAGCGCGACTTCCAGCGAAACCGCTCCCGGCACCGCATCCTCGAAATTCACTTCCTTGTCCTGCCTGAGCACCGGGTCGTGGTTCACGCTGATTGCATTCACGGTTCCCGACTCGAGCCCTTGCCACAAGGCCTCGCGGTCTTCCACAGAACGGAACGGCATAGGCACGTTGCAGTGCGAGTCGAGATCGAACAGGCAGCTGTCGTCCAGGAGCAGGTGGTAGATATCCACGTCGCAGGTCACGTCCACGCCCTGCGTGCGCGCACGTTCGATAAGCTTGAGCGTCTCGCCGCAGCTCACCTGCTTCAGATGCACCGGCACCTTCAGGAAGCGCGCCATTTCAAGAATCCGGAACGCTTCCATCGTCTCGGCGATGCGCGGGATTCCCTTCATGCCGAGCGTGTCGGCGAAACTGCCCTCGTGCACGAGCCCGTGGTGGCGGAGCGAATCATCGAGCGGCATAAAGAAGAAGCGCTTGCCCGTCATGGAACCGTATTCCATCGCGAGGCGCAGGAAGCGCGAACGCGAGCAGTTGTGGTTGCCGTCGCCGAAGCCGACCACGCCGCCTTCGGAAAGTTCCACCATTTCGGCGAGGTCCTTGCACTGGTAGCCCATGCTGAACGCGCCCAGGAAGGCGAACGATAGGCCGCACTTCGCGCTAATCTGCTGGATGGCGGCAAGCTTCAGGGAATCGTCGATGGCGTTCGCGCTGCTTTCGTAAAGGCCGCCGTAGAAGCCGCCACGACGCATGGCCTCCACACCGTCCTTGAAGGTGTAGATGTCGTCGCGCAGGGGTTCCTTGAAATCGAGCCCGAGGCCGAAGAGCGCCGGGAGGGCGACTGCGCCCTTCGCATCAAATTCAGGTGTCCCTTCGGGTGCAGACGAGGCCCAGGCCCCATCCACGAGGCAAATCTTCGCAGGTTCAGCAATCTTCCCGTCAACAAAGGGGCGGACGTTGTTCAAGACGATATTACGCATTTGCACGACCTCCAGCCAAAAGGTAAAGCACGGCCATTCGCACGGCCACGCCGTTGGTCACCTGGTTCAGGATGACCGAATTTTCTCCGTCGGCAATTTCGCTGTCGAGTTCCACCCCGCGGTTGATGGGCCCAGGGTGCATCACCAGCACCTGGTCCTTCACATTTTCGAGCAGGTCGTGCGTGATACCGAAGGTGTTGCGGTATTCGCGCATGCTGGGCAACAGGGCATCGTCCATGCGTTCCTTTTGCAGGCGAAGCGCGATGATCGCATCCGCATTTTTCACGGCCTTCTTCACATCGCTTTCCCAGGTGACCTTGTCCATCAGTTCGGTATTGCGGGGGACCAGGGTGCTCGGTCCGCAGAGCGTCACGTGCGCACCCATCGTCGTCATGCCCCAGAGGTTACTGCGGGCCACGCGGCTGTGGCGGATATCGCCCACAATCGTCACGTTCTTGCCTTCGAGGGTTCCGAGCTTCTCTTCGATGGTGAGCATGTCGAGGAGCGCCTGCGTGGGGTGCTCGTGCGCACCGTCGCCCGCGTTCACGATAATCGCATTGCTGTTGTCAGCGAGGAACTTCGGGACGCCCGTCCCCTTGTGGCGGACGACCACGATATCGATCTTCATGGCCTCGATGTTACGGAGCGTATCGACAAGCGTTTCGCCCTTCTTCACGCTGGAGTTGGAACTCGTGAAGTTCACCGTATCTGCAGAGAGTCGTTTTTCTGCAAGTTCAAAACTCGTGCGGGTGCGGGTGCTGTTCTCGAAGAACAGGTTCACGACCGTCATGCCGCGCAGGCTCGGAACCTTCTTTACCGGGCGTTCCAGAATTTCGCGGAACTGCTTCGCGTTATCGAGAATCATGCGGATATCGTGCTTCGATACCCCGCGCAGTCCAAAAAGGTGTTTAATCTCAAGCGCGCTCACGCTATGCCTCCACTTCTACGAGATAAACGGAATTTTCACTGTCAATGGGTTCAATCATCACGCGGACTTCCTGGTTCTGCGCGGTCTCTACCGTAAGGCCCACGCAGTCCGGGGCAATCGGGAGTTCGCGGTGGCCGCGGTCCACCAGCACGCAGAGCCGGATGGCGGCGGGGCGCCCGAGGTCGAGGATTGCCTGCATGGCGGCACGCACCGAGCGGCCCGTGTAGAGCACGTCGTCCACAAGGATTACCGTCTTGCCTTCCACGGAGGCGGGCATCTCGGTAAAGCGCATCTCGGTAGAGGCGCTGGGCTTGCGGTAGTGGAAGTCGTCGCGGTAGAATGTCGCGTCAAGGCAGCCCATCTCAATGGGCTTGCCGAATTTTTGCGAGAGCCTGTCGCTCAGTTTCTTTGCCAGCGGAATCCCGCGGCTTGCCATGCCGAGAACAATCAGGTTTTCGGCAGACGGGTGCATTTTCGCAATTTTCGCGGCCATTTCGTCGAGGGCGAATTCCATGGCCTGCGCGGAAAGCAATTCCTGGATACGTTTGCAGTTGTCTTTCATATACCTAGAAATTAGTTTTTTTAGGGCCAAATCGCTTTTAAAAGTTGTAATTTTCGTCCTATTTTTTATATATATGGGAAAAACAATAGATACCGGAGAAACATATGTTCAATCAGCTGGATAAACCGCAGCCGGGCGAAACCATCGCCATCATGACCACCAACCACGGAGTAATGAAGCTCCGCCTCTTCGAAGACCGCGTGGGCGAATGCGCCACGAACTTCATCGAACTTGCAAAGCAGGGCAAGTACGACGGCGCCCCGTTCCACCGCATCATCAAGGATTTCATGATCCAGGGTGGCGACTTCACCAACAGGAACGGCACCGGCGGGCATTCTGCCAAGGGTCCGGGCACCACCATCGGCGACAAGTACGACCCGTGCCTCACCCACATGCGCGGCGCCCTCAGCTGGGCAAAGACCGCCATGCCGAACAGCATCGGCAGCCAGTTCTTCATTGTCCACGGTGACAACGTGCACTTCTTGGACCACGACCAGGTGGGCCCCGGCCCGGCTGACGGCTACTCCGTGTTCGGCCAGCTCTACGAAGGCTTCGACGTGCTCGACGATATCGCAAACGTCAAGACCGACCGCCGTGATGCCCCTTACGATGACGTGATTATCGAGTCCGTGACCATCGAGAAGGCGTAAAATAGACGAAAGTACGGCTCTGCGAGCCTACAGACGAAAGACGAAAGAGGTAACGGACAATTTTTTTTGAAAAAAAGTATTCCGCCCCCTTGACAAGGGCCAAATAATTTTCTCTATTTGGCTCACCTTTCGGGGTTATAGCTCAGTTGGTAGAGCGCCTGCATGGCATGCAGGAGGTCAGGAGTTCGACTCTCCTTAGCTCCACGAAAAAGACTCGCTCAAAAGCGGGTCTTTTTTATACCCGGCCACGCAAGGAAAAACGGAGCCGACGTAATAAATATGTATCTTTCTCCACATGAATACGGTTTTGAACAAAGTTATATGCTTCGCCCTCGGTTGTGCAGGCATTTCCCTTGCACAGCAGTCCCCCTGCAACGAAGAAACCATGGATGCGTTCGCCTACGAGGACTGCCTCGCCGAACATAACTTGACTGTTCCCGGCGCAGAGGCCAAGCCCGCAAGCGACGGCCCCCGCCTGACGGTACTCGGCGCAAAGCAGCCCCCGTACAGCCCCTTCAACAAGGACGCCTACCTCACCTCGAGTTTCGGCGAAAACCGCGGTACGCGCTACCATGCAGGTTTCGACTTCTCTACGCAAATGGAGGAAGGCTGGGTCGTCTACGCCCCCGAGAACGGAACCGTGACCGAACTGAGCGTATCGCCGTTCATGTACGGGAAACTCATGCTATTCAAGGGCGAAAGCGGCAAGACGTGGGCGTTTGCGCACCAGAGCAGTTTCGGCAAGCTCGACGAGATGGTGATGGCAAAGCAGTACGCCACCAAGAAAAACGACGTGAAACTGAAACCCAACGTACGCTACAAGAAGGGTGACACGCTCACCTTCGCCGGGAGCAGCGGCATCGGAAACCCGCACCTGCACCTGGAAGTGCGCCTCGACAACGACCGCATCATCAACCCCGTCCTCGCGGGACTGTCATCAGCGATACCATCGCACCACAGATTTTCGGAGCAGCCGTATGGCAGGGCAACGAATTCGCGACCACCAGCGCAGAGGCCTTCAGCAAGGGCTGCGCCGTAAACCCCGTAAAGAACGAGTTCCCGCTCCACATGGCAATCAAGATTGCCGACTACAGCCGGGAACCCAAGGATAACCCGATGTCCATCCGCCGCATAGAAGTGTGGCGCTACGACGAGAAGGTCTACAGCAAAACGTACGACACGCTCAGCTACAAGAAGATGATCAACATCAGGGACGAACTCCTGTGGGCCGAAGAAGCCGACACCGCCGGCGACTGGCACTACATCGGCGCAAGGATTGCCCCGCTTTCCTCGTACCGCCTCGAGGTAGAAGACTTCGCGGGCCACGTCACCACGCGCAAGTTTACATTGCACCCCAAGTGCAAGGGCAACTCGCAGCTCGTGACCACCCATTTCCAGACTTCCCCGCTCTACACCTTCCTTGCAAAGCCCATGGTTGACCTGTTCCGCTGCGAATCGGGCTACACCTTCAAGGCAATGGGCAGCAAGGACGCGACACTTTCCGAAGACCTTTGCAAGGTGTTCAAGCACAAGCCCACGCTGCTTGCAAAAATCGTGGAGACCTACCCCGACCTGAAGGCAATCCAGTACAGTGCCGACGCGAAGTCCACCGGCAACGGGCGCGAGGTCGACGAGACCATCGCCGTGTTCCCCTTCGGCAAGCACCAGACCAGCATCAACTGGAATACAAAGATTGGCGATATCGCCGTTGGCCAGAAGATTAGCGGCATCCCGGTCGGGCACGATTCCACAATCCGCGTGCTCGCCGTGACACGCACCCGCACCGACAGCGTGGACTACCTGGAATTCCACCCCAAGGGACTACAGTTCCGCGGAAAGTGGGACGTGTGCATCGAGAACCCGGACAATCCCGCACCGCTCTACTGGCTGGGCGAAACGAGCCGCAACTGGTTCATATTCAGCAAGCAGAGTTCGGGTAAAAAGCGCTGCGCCAGCACGAACGAACTGCGCGACATCGCAAGCATCCAGAACGACGAGCCCCCGACGCTCGGGTTCCCCTACTGGGCAGACGCGATGGCGTTCGGCCTGAACCAGCCCGTGCTCAGGATTCCCCTGATATACAAGTACGACGGCATTCCCGACGGCAACGCAATTAACGTAAAATCGGGCAAGAACTGGATTGCAGCGGAATACGATTCCGAACCGCGCGAAATCGTGATCCTCGCAGAAAAGCTCCCCGATGCAGGCGAAAAAATCAACATCCAGATTCAGGACGAGGCAAAGCACAAGGTAAGCTACGACATCACCATCCCGGAGATGTAGCAAGCATTCTCTCTTTAGGGAATAAACCGAGCCTAGGGAATTACCGTGCGGCGAACTAGAGTTCGCCGTAATGTGTGAGCGTACGCCGGTTGTTTAACGCCGCGCGCACCAGGTCGCGAACGACTCCCCTCATGCGCGGGTAATCGTCCGGATGTATCGCCAGGCGGGGAATCCCTACCGGCAACCTCATGATAAGCGACCCGAAGGCTACCGCAAGTTTTTCAAGGCTTGCAGGCAGTCCCGCAAAACTTGCCACCGGAGAGGCATAGCGGAAACCCTTCGCCGTCGTGAGGGAAAAACGGTCTTCGTAGAGCATTTTCGCTGCACGCACCTGGCCCGGAAGATGCCGGTTCGAATACCACGTCGGCGGGATAAACGCCGCAGGCAGCGTATGCGTCACGACGCTCGTGGAACCTTCCGCAGAAAAAAGATCGTTCCAAGCCTTAAGGCCGCACTGCAACAGGCGCGAGGATTCGTACTCGCAGAGCCCCGCAAATTCGGCCTCGCCCCCCGTAAGGTTCATGCCCACAAGGCCCATGTAGCTGCGTCCCTGGCTGAATTCCGCCTTGTGCTTGTATCCGTGCAGGGCAAGTTCAAAGCCCTCCGATTCCAGTTGCAACAGCGTGTCACGGAACTCGCGCACAGCCTCCGGCGTAGCACCGTCGGTGCAGGGAATCACGAGCAGGCTGAACCCGCGCCCGCAGAGATCCTTGAGCGAGCGGATTTCGGGAATGACCTTCCGGTAATTCCAGATGTTTATATCGTGAAAGCAGAGGAGAAATTTACGGGCCATGCTGTGAAGATAGTAATATTAGACGAGAGAACGTGCCTTCGGTCTTACAGACGAAAGAGGAAAGAGGAAAAATGGCGCTTCACGCAATAAAAAAAGACTAAGATTCTATCGTCTATCGTCTATTGCCTACCGTCTAAAAACTACATTTACCTTACTATGTTCGAATCCATCATCCTCGGCCTTTTGCAGGGCCTCGCCGAATTCCTCCCCATTTCCAGTTCGGGCCACCTCGTGCTCGGGCACGAACTCCTCGGCATGAACGAAGCGGGCATGTTCTTCGACATCATGCTCCACGCAGGCACGCTGCTTTCCATCTTCGTGGTGTTCCACAAGAAGATTACCGACATTATCGTGGGTTGCCTCCACCGCGACCGCGACCAGCTCCGCGAAGCGGGCTACATTATCCTCGCCTCCATCCCGACGGCGCTTATCGGCCTCGGCTTCAAGGACGTACTCGAGGGCCTATTCGAAAACCCGCGCGCCGTATGCGTTGCGGAACTCTTTACCGGCATCCTGCTGTTCACCTCGCAGTGGGGCCCGACGGGCGCCAAGCACCCGGAAAACGAAGGTGTCAAGATGAACTGGTGGCGCGCCCTCGTGACCGGTACCGTTCAGGGCATCGCCTGCATCCCGGGCATCAGCCGCAGCGGTTCTACCATCAGCGCCATGATGTTCATGGGCGTGAACCGCAAGTACGCGGGCGAATTCAGCTTCCTCATGAGCATCCCCGCCGTGGGTGGCGCCGCACTGCTCGACTGCATCAAGTGGGCAAAATGTCAGAGCGCAGAAAAGGTCGCGCAGATGGCCCTCGAGAATCCCGAAAAGGCGCTTGCCTGCAAGGACGCCGGCAACTTTACCCCCGAACTCCTCGTGGGCATGGTCGTGTCGTTTATCTTCGGGATTATCGCCCTCAAGTGGCTCATGAACTTCGTGCAGAAGGGCAAATTCCAGCACTTCGCCTGGTACGTATGGGCCGTGGGGATCCTCGGGCTGATCTTCCTGTAGTAATTTAGCCGCCCATCGGTACGACGGTGTGCCATCTACCGTTGTCGCAACGGTACATCCACTGGCCGTCAATCACTACCGATTTGCCGTCCTGATTGCAGGGAACGGCATCGGGCAGGACTCTCGGGCTGCCGCTGCAGTACTTCATTATGCCGAAATACATGCAGAGGTCCGCATCGCTGTACCCGCACCGTTCCTGGGTGGTATCGCAGTCCTTGGCCGCAATCCACATCCCGGCAGCACACATGTAGAGTGAGTCACTGTTAGCGCAGTCCGCCTTGAGCGTGTAATCGGGAGCGTCGCAGTCCCACCTGCTTGCGCTTTCGCTATCGGAAATGTGGATGCACATATCCGCATCCTTTACCCAGAAGCCATCCGTACACGTGTAGGCTTCGTTCGTGAAGCAGTCTACGGCATGCTTGCCTTCGTCACCGAAGCACCAGGGATCGGAATCGCTGTCGGGAGGCATGTCGCTCATATGGATGCACGTTTCGCCGGAATTTGAAGAACTAGAGTTCCTGGAGTTCACCGCAGAAGACGATTCCGGAATCTCGACCGACGAGGAACTTTCACCGTTTTCAACGCTTGAACTGGAAACTTCGACGATAGACGAGGAACTTTGCTCCGGGCAGTATTGCTTCTCGCCCATTCTACAGAGTTCTTCGACGGTGTACCCGCATTCAGGAGCAAGCGCTGTGCATTGGTCAGGAACCGAACTCGAGTCATCTCCGCAGGCGACGAGCCCGAATGCGGCAATCATTGCCACGGAACTGATCGTCAAAACATTACGCTTCATGCTTTATTCTCCGTTCGCGTTACCTTGTCGGAGGTGGCATAAATTCGTACTTGCCATCTCGACATTGGAAGTCACAGCCGTCCTTGCTAATCCATGAAGTTTCAGGATCCCTTTCGTTGCAGGTCGTACCGATGATGTCGCTCTGCCAGCAATCCTGGAAGCCGCCCAAGCAGTCCTTGTCCGAGTCGCAGTTGCCGTAGTAGTTCGAACGCTTTTCCCACTTGCCGTCGACACAGACGTAGCTGATCAAGCGAAAACTCGTGGAATCGGTAGTGTCGTATTCCCTGTAATCGCGGCCACGGCCTTCTTCGCAGGGTTCGTTCAGCCAGTCATCGCTACAGTATTCCCTGAGATTGTAATTCATGCAGAGTTTGTAGTCGTCGAACCCGCACTTTTCCTTGGTGGTGTCGCAACCCGTCGCGTTGAGCCAGATTCCGTTGGCGCACATCATGTAGAAATTCTTGGCGCAGTCCATGGCGACATCGAATTCAACATCGCAGGGGTGCGGTTTCATCGGATCGCCGGTGTCGGTAATGTGGCGGCAGGTTTCATCCGCGACGGTATTCCAGCTACCGTTTTCGCAAACGTACACGTCGCTTGTTTCGCAGTCGGGAAGTCTTGTCCCCTCTTCTTCGGCCGTGCACATCGGAATCTGGTACGTGATATGCAAACTATCAGCGAAGTGCGGCATGGGCACGCACTGTTCCTTGGATTGCGACGAACTCGAATTCACCGCAGAAGAAGATTCCGGATTCACCATCGAAGAGGAACTCCCCGTGCAGTACTGGGTCATGCCCATCGCACACAGTTCCTCGGGCGAGTATCCACATTCCGGCATAAACGCATTGCACTGTGCCTTGAAGGAACTGGAACTCACGATAGTCATTGACGAAGAACTCCCCGTGCAGTACTGGGTCATGCCCATCGCGCACAGTTCCTCAAGCGAGTATCCACATTCCGGCATGAACGCATTGCACTGCACCTTGACAGAACTGGAACTACCGGCAACGTCGCTACTCGACACCGGATTACCATTGCTTGAATCGGGCAAACCATTCGTCTCCGAACTCGTAATTTCATCGGGAACAACAGGACTGCTGGAACTGTCGTCACCACAGGCAACAAGCCCGAACGCGGCAAATACCGTTGCGGTGCCAAGCACCTTGATAATCTTTTTCTGGTTCATAGTTTTTCTCCTTTCTAAACTTATTCGTTCGCCAGTTTCGGCACAAACACATACTCGCCATTACGGCACTGGTAGTCGCAGTCACCCTGATGGATCCATTCTTTTTCCGCATCGTTCACGTCGCACGGCGTACGGACAACGGCCGCGTCGACACAACGCAAAGATTCGTAGGTACCCCTGTACTTTTCCCACTTGCCTTCGAAGCACATGAATATTGTATGTTCTCTCGCTCCGGCGGAAGTCTCTATGTAACCTTCCAGGATGCCGCCATCCACCAGGCAGGTATCCCCTATGGTGGGATTGATTTGCTCCCAGAAGCCCGCGCTCAAACATTCATATTCAACGTTTCTTGCGCAATCAACAGTCCTTGCCCCCTTGTTTGAGCACTTCCTGCCATCAGATCCATTTTTAGCTCCGATTATACGGCTGCAGGATTCCGTCTCCTTCATGGGAGTCCAGTAGGCATCGGCACAAACATACTCTTCACCACTCCCGCAGTCAATAACCGTCTTCGGGGCGTTCGAGTTGCAAGGCACGCGACCACATTTTGCGGAATCTCCCGTGCACGGAATCAGCACCACGTTCAGGCACTGGCTTCTATCCGCCAGGTTCCAGAGTCCGTTCTTGCACTGGTATACACCTCCGGTTACGCAGTCTTCCGCCATCATCCCTTCGTCATAGCATTCGCTGCAGGGCCTATAGGGAATGGGGCAATCGGGACCGTCGCAGTTCCGGCACATGCGCGCAAAGTTAATGCATTCTTCCAGGAATCCCGCGGAACTCGACTCGGCTATGGAAGAAGAACTCACGGCCAAGGAGGAACTCGAAATGCAGTACCGCGCCTGTCCCATGTTGCAAAGTTGTTCTGCGGTCCACCCGCACGAAGTATCCATCGAGAGGCAGGTCGCCGAACTTTTCGGCAAGAAGGAGGAAGAACTCTCGGCAATAAGCGAGGAGGAAATCGGGTTATCCGTTCCGGAACTCGAGAGAGCGTCGTCTCCGGAACTAGAAAATCCCTGCTCGTCCGAACTGGAGAGAGCGGCACTATCGGAACTATAATCCAGGCCCGACGTTTCCGGGGCGCTGGAGCTGTCGTCACAGGCAACAAACGCGAATGCGGCAACTGCCACCGCGACACCCAAATTTTTGAACAGTAAATTCCGGCGCATACCGTACTCCTTTTTCGTTTACGGTATGAATATATAATCGTTTTTTCAAAAAGTCAAGTATTCCATGCAACAAAATTATGAAATTTTCGCAAAATTCATCACATTTCACAAAATTTATACACTTCTTGCCACTACATGCAACACATTGTTGCATATACAGAAAAACGGTGCCGCAGGCGCGACACCGTTTCACTATGTCTAATTGACGGAAAGATTCTTCCGCTAACCGTTTATTCCGCGAACAAGGCGGTAGAGAGGTAGCGGTCGCCGGTATCCGGGAGGAGCGCGACGATCGTCTTGCCCTTGTTTTCGGGACGCTTCGCGAGTTCCTTTGCAGCCCAGAGGGCAGCACCGGAAGAAATACCCACGAGCACGCCTTCCTTCTTGCCGATTTCGCGGCCGGCTTCAAAAGCAGCCTCGTTCTCGACAGCGATGATTTCGTCGTAGACCTTGGTGTTCAGCGTGTCAGGCACGAACCCGGCACCGATACCCTGGATCTTATGGGAGCCCGCGACGCCCTTGCTGAGCACCGGAGAGCTGGCCGGTTCAACGGCGACAACCTTCACGTTCGGGTTCTTGCTCTTGAGGAACTCGCCCACGCCGGTCACGGTACCGCCCGTACCCACGCCCGCCACGAAGATATCGACCTTGCCGTCGGTGTCTTCCCAGATTTCGGGACCGGTAGTGGCCCTGTGGGCGGCCGGGTTGGCCGGGTTCACGAACTGGCCCGGGATGAAGCTGTTCGGGATTTCCTTCGCGAGTTCGTCGGCCTTCGCGATGGCGCCCTTCATGCCCTTCGCACCTTCGGTCAGGACGAGTTCGGCACCGTAGGCCTTCATCAGCTGGCGACGTTCAATGCTCATGGTTTCCGGCATCACGATGATGATGCGGTAACCGCGGGCAGCGGCGACGGAAGCAAGACCGATACCGGTGTTACCGGAAGTCGGCTCGATGATGACGGAACCGGCCTTGAGCTTGCCGCTCTTCTCGGCGTCGTCGAGCATCGCCTTCGCGATACGGTCCTTCACGGAACCTGCGGGGTTGAAGTACTCGAGCTTCGCGAGAATCTTGGCTTCGAGGTTGTTGGAAGCTTCGACGTGAGTGAGTTCGAGGAGGGGGGTGTGACCAACAAGCTGGTCGGCGGAGGTGTAAATCTTAGACATTTTGAAATTCCTTTTTTTTGTGATCCCCGCTAGTGCGCGTAGCCATCAGAGCGGGGATCTTGTTTAAAATTTTGTTGATGTTAAGCCGCGGTCGACGGCCCGAATGAAAAGCCTACTACCAGGGCTAACATCGAACAGAATTAAGGTAAAGTCCGTACATACTATAATTCCTTAGATGGCGTTCAGTGCCTGGTCGAGGTCGTTGATGATATCCTCGTAGTGTTCCGTACCGATGGAGAGGCGGACCGTTGCAGGAGAGATGCCCGCTTCGGAAAGTTCCTTCGGAGTGAGTTCGGAGTGAGTCGTCGTGTAGGGGTGCACCACCAGACTCTTCACGTCGGCAACGTTCGCTAGCAGGCTGAAAATCTTGAGGCTGTCGATGAACTTGAACGCTTCGGCCTGGCCTCCCTTCACGTCAAACGTGAAGATGGAACCGCCGCCGTTCGGGAAGTAGCGTTCGTAAAGCTTGTGGTCCGGATGGTCGGCAAAGCTCGGGTGGTTGACCTTCGCGACCTTCGGGTGCTTCACGAGGAACTCGAGGACCTTCTTGGTGTTTTCCACGTGGCGGTCGAGGCGGAGCGAAAGCGTTTCCGTACCCTGGAGCAGCAGGAAAGCGTTGAACGGGGAAATCGCGGCACCTTCGTCACGCAGGAGAATGGCGCGGATGTACACGATGTAGGCAGCGGCGCCAGCAGCGGCCGTGAAAGGCACGCCGTAGCTCGGGTTCGTCTCGGTAAACTGCGGGAACTTGCCACTTGCAGCCCAGTCAAACTTGCCACCGTCAACGATGACACCGCCGAGAGTCGTGCCGTGACCGCCGATGAACTTCGTAGCAGAATGGATCACGATGTCGGCGCCATGTTCCAGCGGACGGATCAGGTAAGGAGTACCGAAGGTATTGTCGATGAGCACCGGAATCTTATGCTTGTGCGCAATTTCAGAAATCGCCTCGATATCCGGGATATCGGAATGCGGGTTGCCGAGCGTCTCGATGAGCACGAGCTTCGTGTTTTCCTTGATAGAAGATTCGACTTCCTTCAGGTCACGAGTATTCACGAACGTGGTGTCAATGCCGAACGGACGGAGCGTATGTTCCAGAAGGTTGTAGGTGCCGCCGTAGATGGTGCGCTGGGCTACCACGTGGTCACCCTTGCGGGCGAGAGCCGTGATGGCGTAAGTGAGGGCTGCTGCGCCAGAAGCGACGGCGAGACCTGCGATACCGCCTTCGAGGGCAGCGATGCGCTTTTCAAAAACATCCTGCGTCGTGTTGGTGAGACGGCCGTAGATGTTGCCCGCATCCTTCAGGTGGAAACGGTCAGAGGCGTGCTGAGCGTTATGGAAAACGTAGGAGGTGGTCTGGTATATAGGGACTGCGCGGGAATCGGTTGCGGGGTCTGCCTGTTCCTGGCCAACGTGGAGCTGAAGAGTTTCGAAGTGGAGCTTGTTCTGAGTAGTCATGTGTGAAATTCCTTTTTTTTGTTTTGCCATCCCCGTGCGGGATGCTTGTTAAATAGTGCCCCTTTATTTCAAGCCGGGGCCCAGCCTGGCGGATTTAAGCTCCGCGAGCCTCACTTAGGGTACACATTCGATATTTCATAAGCTATCCTGCCTTCGCGACTCTATCGCCTTGCTGTTTCTAGGTTTTAAAGGTCCTGGGCGGCATTTCCGCCCGACGGGGAGTAAATTAGAACTATTTTCCCACCTTTTCAATAGGAAAACAGGTCGGCATGTAAGAATTTTGCTTACATTTTTCTTACTAATAGGTTTTACCTATAACTATTTATAAGCCAAAGGAGGTGAACATAAAAAAAGGAGGGTTACACCCTCCTTAAATACTTGGCTTAGCCTACAGCCCGCAGTTCCAGGACTTTCCTGCAGGCACCTTCCCCTTGGCTTCGGGAGTATTGCGCAGGAACTGGTCTAGCTTGACGCTGTCCAGGTAATTCTTGATAAGGGAACTGAGTTCTTTCCAAACCGGGAGCGTTGCGCAAATATCGGCGCGGTCGCAACTGTTCTCCGGTTCGTCAAGGCAGGCCACAGGCGCAACGGAAGTCTCTACCAGCGATAGAATCTGCCACACGCTACATTCCGTTGGCTCGCAATTCAGCTTGTAGCCGCCCGCCTTGCCACGTGCGCCCGCAAGCAGTTTCCCGCGGACAAGCGCACCCAATATGCCTTCAAGATACTTTTCAGAAATGCCTTCCCTCTCGGCAAGTTCCTGCAACTTCACGAAATCGTCCTTGCCGTTCTCGGCAAGGTCGATCATCACGCGGAGTGCATATCTGCCCTTGGTGGAAATTCGCATTTCTCTAGCACGTCCTTAGTACGTCCCCAGCAGGCTGCGGACCTTCTCCATCATGGCCTTGGACTTCACGCGGGCCTTCTCCTTGCCGTACGCGAGAATCTTGTCGATTTCCTCGGTATGGTTCAGCAGGTAGAAGTACTTTTCGCGAGCGGCACCCAGGTGTTCTTCGAGAACGTTCTGGAGTTCCTGCTTGGCGTGCCCCCAGCCCATGCCACCGGCGCGGTAGCGGGCAGCGAGAGCCTCGGTCTGTTCCGGAGTCGCGAAGAGTTTGTACAACTTAAACACGTTGCAGGTATCCGGATCCTTCGGTTCCTCGATGCCCTGGGAGTTCGTGACAATCTTGCCGATTTTCTTCTTGAGGGCCTTGCTCTCGAGGAAGATGTCGATGACGTTGTCGTAAGACTTGCTCATCTTGCGGCCGTCAAGACCCGGGATGATTCCGGTCGTTTCCTGGAACACGGGTTCCGGAATCGTGAATACATCTTCGCCAAAATGCTTGTTGAACTTGATGGCGATATCGCGGGCGAATTCCACGTGTTGCTTCTGGTCCTTGCCCACGGGCACGATGTCAGCGCTGAACATCAAAATGTCGGCGTCCATCAAGCACGGGTAGCAGTAGAGGCCCATGTTCACGTTCGCATCCGGGTCCTCGCCGGCGGCTTCGTTCTTTGCCACCTTGTCCTTGTAGGCGTGGGCGCGGTTCATGAATCCCTTCGGCGTAAAGCAGCTAAGCGCCCAGCTGAGTTCGAAAATTTCAGGAATGTCGCTCTGCTTGTAGAACAGGCCCTCTTCGGGGTTCAGGCCCAGCGCAAGCCAGGTCGCCGCAATCTTGTAGATGTTCGCGCGCATCTCGGCACCATTCTGGACGGTGGTGAGGGCGTGGTAGTCGGCGATAAAATAGACCGTATCGTAGGTCTTGGAAAGTTCAAGAGCGGGGCGGATGGCGCCCAGGTAGTTGCCTAAGTGCGGCGTGCCAGTGGGCTTGATGCCCGTAAGGGAAATTTTCTTCATGGGCGCAAATATAGCAAGATTTGCAGGACGGCCAAAATCAGTACGTGTTATTTATTTAAATTTATAGGAAAAGATGCAGAACGAAAAATACATACTTGTAGATAACGAAGAAAGTCTTGCAAACCTTGTTGCGGACCTCGAACTCTACGATATGGCGGCCGTCGATACCGAGGCCGATTCCATGCACCATTACCACGCAAGGCTCTGCCTCATCCAGATTACCATCGGCGAACACCACTATATCGTGGACCCTCTCTGCGGAGTCGACATTTCTCCCCTGTTTTCCACGAAGGCGATGCAGACCGTCATTTTCCACGGTGCGGACTATGACCTCCGCCTGCTCTGGCAAGCCTACCAGTACTCCCCCAAGAGCATCTTCGACACGATGCTTGCCGCAAAGTTCCTGGGAGCGCAGCATCTCGGACTAGCCGACCTCGTGCGCGAGAACTTCGGCGACGAACTGAAAAAAGAAAACCAGCGCGCCGACTGGACCATAAGGCCCCTGCCGCTCGAGATGTGCGAATACGCCATCCACGACACGTTCTACCTGCACGAACTGTGCGCCATCCTTTCAGAAAAGCTGATTGCGGCCGGGCGCATGGGCTGGCTCATGGAGCAATGCAACGCCCTGATCGAGCACGCAAAGATGCCGAGCGAAAGGACCCGCGAGCAGTGGAGACTCACCGGTTCAAGCCTGTTTAACCCCTGCAGCCTGAACATTCTCAAGCATCTCTGGGAATGGCGCGAGGCCCAGGCCGAAGCCATGGACCGCCCGCCCTACAAGGTAATGCCCGCAGAACTCATGCTCGCCATCGTGCGGGCAATGAATGCCCACTATCCCGAAATCAAGATCGAGAACCTTCCCAAGCTGCCCCGCAACTTCAGGGACGAACGTCTTGATTCGTTCAAGGCGATGCTCGAGAGCGCAGTCGCCACTCCGGACAGCGAATGGCCCGAACGCCTGCCCAAGGCGCCGCCCCCGCCGGTCATCCCGCACTCGGAACTTCTCGCCGCCCTCAAGATATGGCGCGACGAAGAAGCCGCAAAACTCAAACTTGACCCGTCCCTCCTTGCCAACAAGGGGCAACTCATCTGGCTCGCCGCTCCCGGCGACATGCCCTGGGAAGTACGCTACAACGAGGCGCACCTGATGGAATGGCAAAAGAAAATCTGGAACGGAATCCTCCGCGAAAAGCTCCCTTCTGCAAAACGTATCGGCGAGGACTAGCATGAACATTGTCACCGCCGTAATAGCCATCATCCTCGTGATGCTCGTATTCGGGAGCAGCCAGATCGTGGAACTCGTGCTCAAGAAGCGTCGCGAAAAACGGGGCGAAGACATCATCAGGGACCCGTGGACGGAGATTCACGAAATTCCCGGCTACAGGAACTCAAGGAACATCGCCGCATTCTACCCCCTCAAGGGCGAGGCAAACATCATGCCCATCCTCGAGGAACTCGCGCTCGAAGGCAGGCTTCTTCTCCCGCGCTGCGAGGGTGACGGCATCATGAATTTCTACAAGGTAAATAGCCTGCGCAAGGACCTCGCGAAAGGACACTTCGGAATCATGGAGCCGCGCGAAGGGCTCGAAAAATTCGAAGGCGAAATTCCCATATTCCTCGTTCCGGGTACAAAGTTCAACTGGGACGGCTGCCGCGTGGGTCACGGCAAGGGCTACTACGACAGGTTCCTCGCCAAGTACCCCAAGTCATACAAGGCGGGCATCGCCACCCCGGCACAGATATCGCAGGAGCCCCTCCCGCAAAAGGAAACCGACATCCGGATGGACGTGATTATCGCCTGCAAGGAACGGTACTAAGAACCATTCACAATTAAACGGAGTATTTCAATGGGTTTCAACAATGACGGCAACCGTCGCGGTTTCAGCAGCGACCGCAGGCAAGAATTCGGATACGAGCGCCGGTTCGAAAAGAGGTTCGACAACCGTGGCGAAAAAAGGTTCGACAGGCGTCCGCCTGCAGAAAAAGTCGTCACCGCCATGGGCGATGCCGACGCCAAGCCCCAGGTCGCGGTCGGCGGCATCAAGGAAGTCACCGACGTGCTTACCAAGGAACCGCTGAAGGTCCACCGCGTGCTCTTCATGCACCAGTCCGGAAACCCGAAACTCTACGAACTGCAGAAACTCGCAAAGAAGGCGCACGTTCACGTGCAGCAGGTCGACGGTAAAATCCTTGACAGCTACGCGCGCCCGAACCAGGGTGTAGTCGCCCTCATGAACGAGAAGGAACTCCTCGACTGGCTCGACGTTCGCGAAGAACTGTTCGCCGCAAAGGAAAAAGGCGAGAAGAAACTCGTCGCCGTCGCGACCAACATTGAAGACCCGCGCAACCTCGGGGCATGCATCCGCAGTTGCCTCGCCCTCGGGGTCGACCTGTTCCTGATACCCGCGAAGGGAATGTGCGGGATTACCCCGAGCGTCGCCCGCACGTCTGCCGGCGCGCTCGAGAAGATGCGCGTATGCAGGCCCGACAATCTCGAAGCCGCAATCGGAGAACTCAAGATGGCCGGCTACCAGGTCGCAGGCCTTGACGCCGATACCGAAACAAACCTCGCCGACTACAAGTTCGCAGACCAGGTCGTTATCGCCGTCGGCGGCGAAGACGTAGGCCTCCCGCCGTTCGTGAAAAAGCAATGCGACGCCATCCTCCGCATCCCGATGATGCCCGAGGCACACTCCTACAACGCGTCCGTGGCCCTCTCGCTCGGGCTATACGAATTCGCGAGGCTCCGCATCAAGGCATAGGGCCAACGCGCCGCCGGCAAAAAATTATCTTGAAACCATAGACAGCACAGAGGTCTCTTATGGAAAGCGCAAGAAAAATCATCAACACGTTCCTCAAGACGAAGTACAGCCCGAACGAACTGAAGGGCGAACTCTTCAAGGTGGGCGAAGCCGCCAAGGAAGAAGGCTGGACCTTCATGGATGCGAGTTTCCAGCTTGGCGGAAAGGCCCGCGACGAAGGGCTTTCTCCGGACGAAGTTGAACAGATCCTCCGCCGCGCTTTCTCCTCCGAGAAGCGTTCCTCCGAACGCGAAGAAGCCCAACCCGCAGCGCAGGCCGCACCCGCAGCCGCAGCGCAGGCGGAACCTGCCGCCATGGCAGCCCCGGTAAAACCCGCGATAATATCGCCGCTTTCTACCGGCATGATTTCGATGGAGCAGATGCTTGCGCTCGGCCTCGACACGCAGTCCATGGAACTGTTGCAGAACTTCAAGATTGACCCGGAAGCGCTTTCCATCCCGTGGCCTGCTGCCGACTGGCGCAAGGACCTCGCTAAACTCCTGGACATCGCCTTCGAGACCGACGAGACCATCGAGTTCAAGATTTCAGACACGCCGAACGCGACGTCGGAACTCGTGTCGAACATCGTGGGCCGCGACGATGCCATCAAGAAAATCATGAAGAGCCTCGACAGCCAGGAAGGCGCGCTCATCTGCGTGAACGCGACCAAGGGCGGGGCTGATGCCGGCGACGAAAGCTGGCGCTACCGTTACGCCGTCATCGACAACCCGAAGATGTCCCTGGCCAAACAGCTCGCCTACTACAAGGCATTGAACCTCCCGTGCGCCGCCCTCGTGAACACGGGTGCAAACTCCGTGCAGGCGTGGATCAAGATTGGCGCCAACGACCGCGAGGAATACGACGAGCGCATTGACTTCCTCTTCAAGACACTCGATTCCCAGGGTTTCAAAGTAGATTTCTCCAACAGAAGCCCCACCATGATGGCCCGCATGCCGGGCGTGCTCCGTGGCGGCAAGCAGCAGTACCTCATCGGTACCGAACAGGGCGCGAAGAATTTCAAGGAATGGAAGGAATGGGTCGAGTACTCCCTCGACGGCAAGCCGCTTATTGAACTTGCCAGCGACAGCGAGGAACCGCCGAAAAAGGACGCGAGCATTATCGAGAACATGCTGCGCGCAGGCGAATTCTTCCTGTTCCAGGCTCCGCCCAAGAGCGGAAAGTCGCTCGCCCTCATGGACATGGCGCTTTCCATCTGCTACGGCGAAGACTGGTTCGGCAACAGCACTTCTTCCAACGACGTGCTGTTCATCAACTTCGAACTCACGAAGTCCGTGTTCCTGAACCGCCTGCACCTGCTCGGCAACAAGCGCGGGCTCAACGCAAGTACACCCAAGTTCGGCTTCCTGAACCTGCGCGGTACGGCACTCTCCCCGCTCGAAACCGCACAGCTTATCGCGAAGCGTATCGAGGGCGCCAAGAAACTCGAGAACCACGATTACCGCGTGGTGGTCATCGACCCGATATCCGCCGTGCTCCACAACCCGAAGTCCATGCGACTCACCGGCTCGCCGCACCAGATTCTGATGCAGATGGTCGATACCATCATCGCGCTTACCGGGTGTGCAGTCGTTACCGCATGCAATAACGACGAGTACCCGTATCTTGAATCCCGCGCCGACAGCGTCATATCGCTTTCACCGGTGGAAGGCGGCCTGAACCTGTTCCAGATAAACGGCTCGTTCCGCGAATTCCCGAAGATGCTCGCACGCGAATGCTCGTGGATTTACCCGCGGTTCCTCGTATAGTTACAAAGAGTTCTAGCAAATGTTCGACAGACAAAAGAAATACTCCACTCGCGCTCCCAAGAAGCTTGTCGCAGGCAGGTTCCACAGCGCTCCCGCAAAGTCCGTCCCCGAAAAGGACTCTGCAGCGAAGAAGGCTACCCCCGTACGCAGGGTCCTTCCGTTCGAAGAAATCAAACGGCAGCTTACGGCATGGGCCGAAGACAACCGCATTCCCGGAAAGTTCCAGGCTTGGTTCACCAAGGAACCCGCGAACGACCACTGCGACTGGCGCATACTGAACAAGCTCGTGAACAACCACGAATCACTCGTGCTCGACGCCCCCGCACGCGACATGGATGCACCCGCAGTAGTGAAGAACGTTTTCGACCAGCTGCGCAAGGACCACCTGCACACGCTCAAGAAGGCTCTGCGCCAAATCTGGTTCAGGGCCACCGGCGACGGACGCTACGCGCTCCTCGTGCAGGCGAACATCCACGGGCGCAATTCCGGCCACGAGATAAAATCGTTTATCGAATTTTTGCAGCACAACTGCCCGCAGGTCATCAGCTGCCACCAGGTGCAGTGCACGCCGAACCACCTGTTTGACCCCGCCCTCCTGCAGAACACGCGCGTCGACGTGAAGGCCGCGTTCGGGAGCGCGTTCATGCCCATCGCGGGCACGGGCCTTTCCATGCACGTGCTGGACTGGGCCCCCAGAATGAAGGACGCGTGGCTGGAACTCCCCCTCCGTATCAAGGACGCAGTCCACCCCGCGAAAGGCGACCGCTTCTTCGAGTTCTTCAGCGCATCGGGCTACGTTTCCGCAAGCCTCGCCCAGGACTTCGAGCAGGTCGAATCCCTCGACTGTCGCGAGACCGCGATGGAATCCGCAAAGATGAACGCGCGCAGCCTTGCAGGCAACAACATGCGTTTCCACCGCAGTCACCTAGACCGTGCCTTCCTCGAAAAGTTCTTCGGAAAGCGCGACAACGAGGGCAAGTGGACTTTCTACCTCAACGAACCCGAGGCTGAACCCATCACGAGCGACCTCGTGCAGGCCATCGCCGCCTCGCGCCCCGAACGCATCCTGTTGCAGGTGACCGACCTCGAGAACGCCGCAAAGCAAATCAAGCGGTTCCGAGCCGAGGGCTACATGCTCCGCAAGAACATCCCGCTCTACCTGGAACCGGGCAGCGGCAAGTTCGAGCTGCTCATGCTGTTCGTACCCGACCGGGCGGGTCTTTTGGGCGGATTTGCGGCCCAGAACGGCCAAAAACGCTCCGTCAAGCGCCCCCAGGAGCGCATTTCGGGCAAAAATCAGGCCGATATACCCCATTTTGTGCAAAAAAAGGGTACTCCCAGGGCAAGAAAAGATTAAATTATAAGCAGTTAACTCGTTTTCATTCAAAGGGTTACAAGGTTTTCTATGAATTTCTTCAAGTGTGCGACAATCACCCTCGGACTTTCGGCCCTGGTCGTTTCCGCCTACGTGGTCAAGGAAGGCGACACCCTCTGGGACCTGAGCGACGAATACCTGCACGACCCGTTCGCCTGGCCCGACCTCTGGGAAAACAACAGGCACATCCAGGACCCCCACTGGATTTATCCCGGCGATTCCATCTACCTGGGCGACAGCGTACGCGAAGAACCGGTAATGCAGATCCCAGCCGACAAGAAGAAATACCCCTGCAAGGCGGCTGTAGCCGATTCTAACCTCCCGAAGGGCAAGGGCTACCAGATCCAGAGCGTCGGCTGCGACGAGAACGACGAACGCAACGGCGAGTTCGAGAACATGCTCGGCAACCTCCGCGACAAGGACAAGAAGCAGAAGAAAAAGAAACAGGAAGCGGATTCCTACTACTACAAGAAGCGCCCCGAACCGAAGATTTTCAACGGCTACTACCAGATTCTCGCACCTGAAATCTACACGCTCGATTCCCTGAAGAACGACAGCAGCTTTATCTCCATCCGTTCCGGCGAAAAGAAGGAACCCATCCTGCACATTCCCGAAATGGAAGTGGTCGTGGGCATCGGCAAGAAGACCTACCCGAATCTCAAGAAGGGTGACCTCGTAGAAATTCTCGACGCGAAGAAGATTGAAGTGCCGGCCCGCAGTGGCGGTTTCGAGAAGTTCGCGCTTCTCAAGCTTTCGGGCGTTGCAAAGATTGTCGCCATCGGTGACACGCTTTCTCGCGCGATGATCATGCAGAGCTTCCGCGAAATCAAGATTAACCAGTCGAAGGCCCGCCTCAAGCAGCCGATCAGCCCCATCAACGTTACCGGCTATGGCGACGTTCCCGAATCCAACATTGATTCCATGGCGCAGATCCGCTACGCGATGGACCCGATGCTCATCATCGGCAGCTATTCCTACGTGCTTATCGACAAGGGCGCCGAACAGGGTTACGGTACGGGCGACGCCATCGCCATCTGGGAAGCCGACAAGTCCGACGCCTCCATCCCGCCGCGCCTGCTCGGCAGGGGCATAATTGCACGCGCATCGCAAAACGAAGCGGCAGTGCTTGTCCGCGAAGCCTATTCCAACAACCGCCGCATCGAAACCGGCCACAGGGTCTCCGTGACCCACAAGGCAAACATAGCCAAGTGACAAAGGCTCTCCTCATCACGGCAGGTCTTGCCCTCTCGCTCTCGATGCTGCTCATGGCAAGTTGCGTCCTGGTACTTCTATTCCCAAGTATCTCGGCGAGCCTACCCCTATAAAGCGGGGTGGCGATGCACTTCTCGAAAGGAAACCTGATACTCATTCTCGTGTTCGTGGGCGGCATCATTTTGCCCACGGCAATCCTTTCGTTCCTCGGGTTCCGCAACATCCAGAACGAGATGTTCCTCGCGCAAAAGAACTTCGACGAGAACCAGGCCGCTCTCGAGAAAGACATCGAGGATGCCATCGAGAAGGAACAGGAAAAAATCTACCAGGAAACGAAGGCTGCATCGCTGTTCCTGTACGAACAGCCGCGCAGCCTGCTCGAATTCGGCAACGCGGCCTCGTTCAAGGACGTCGCAGGCATCGAGGCCATATTCCTCTACAACAACGGCAAGCTCGTCTATCCCGATATTTCCTCGAAGCACTTCTATCCGACGCACGACTTTTCGGCAATCGTCGCTAGCCCTAACGAGCAGAGACTGTTCGAGGCAGAACAGGACACCAGTAGCCGTGAAGTCCTTCTCCACAGGCTCATCAAGACCAACTCTCCGTTCATCACCAGGAACGAGCAGGTGGTAAATATCCTCGGGATTGTGCGCCTCTGCTACAAGGAAAAAAACTACGAAGAGGCGCTGAAGTGGCTGAAGGTCCTTGAAAGCAACCCGCACCTGCAGGGCTACCTGCACGCAGACCTCACGCGTTCGGTGAACCTGCTGCACTTCGAAATCCTCGTCAAGCAGAAGAAGCACGCCGAAGCCGAGGACTACAGCCTCTCCGTGCTGAACCAGTTCCTGCAGAGCGAAAGCATCGAGGATATTCCGTCGGCAAAGTTCTTCTTCGAGACGGCCTTCTCGCAAATACTTTCATTCGAGGACCTCTCCCAGGAGAAGCGCGAATCGTTCTGGAACCTGCGTGCGAACTTCAACCGCCAGCTAGGCTACATGGAAATCCTTTCCAAGTACCGCAAGAACTTCGAGGATCTCCTGAGCAACGACTTCATGTCGAAGGACGGCATCCTCTACCGGAGCAGGGACGATGTTACCTTGTTCAAGATGGGCTACCCCTTCCTTTCGGGCAACCAGATTGTAATCGCAAAGATTGACACCGAAGCGTTCCGCGCGCGCCTCATCGAGAGAGTCAAGAACGTATCGCAGCGCTGGAAGAACGTACCCTTCTCCATTATCGACGAAAAAGATTCCCTGCTCGCGGGCGCCATCCCCGACAGTTCGGGCGTGATATCGCAGACGCGCATTTCGGGTGCGTTCGACTGGGAATTTTCGCTCTACGAAAAAGACATGAAGGAAATCCGCAGGGAATCGCGCCAACGCATGTACCTGATGTACGGCCTGTTGCTGTTCTCGCTCATTACGGTCGTGTTCGGTTCGTTCTTCATGCTGCGCTTCATCATTCAAGAACACAAGCTTCTCGCAATGAAGGCGAATTTCCTTTCGAGCGTATCGCACGAACTCAAGACACCGCTCACCTCCATCAAGATGTTCGCCGAGATGATGGCCCGCGGGCGCGTCGCGAAGGTCGAGAAGGTGCAGGAATATTCCGGGCTCATCGGCAAGGAGGCTACCCGCCTCGAGAACCTCATCGGGGCAATCCTCAACTACACCCGCATGGAGCACGGCACGGGCGCGTTCAAGTGGGAACGCCTCGACTTCTCGGTATGCGCGAAGAAGGTGTTCGAGGCCGTCGAGGATATCGGGGTCGAGAAGGGGCTCGAGTTCCATACAAAGTTCGAGCCCGGTGCATACGTGATGGGCGACTACACCGCGCTCTACAGCCTCGCGCAGAACCTCATCGAGAACGCCATCAAGTACACGAACGCTCCCGGCGAAATTACCATCAGCGTCTATAACGAAGAAGACCGTGCCGTATTTTCTGTCGCCGACACGGGAGTCGGCATCGATTCTTCTGAACAAAAGAATATATTTAACGATTTCTACAGGGTCGGTGACGAAATGACCCGCAGTACAAAGGGTTCCGGACTCGGGCTCGCCATCGTGAAGAGGGTCGCCGAAACGCACAAGGCAACCATCTCGCTATCGAGCAAGCTGGGCAAGGGTTCTACATTTACTGTCAGATTCAAGAAGGTGGACTGATATGCAACACAAGATACTCATCGTCGAAGACGAAGAAATCATCCGGCTCGGGCTCCAGGATAACTTTGAGCTCGAAAACTACATTGTCGAGACCGCCGCCGACGGCGAAGAGGCCGTCGCGAAGGCGGACTCGTTCCTGCCTCACCTCGTCATTCTCGACCTGATGATTCCCAAGAAGAGCGGGTTCGAGGTCTGTCGCATCATACGCAAGAAGCACCCGGAATGCTTCATCATCATGCTTACCGCAAAGACCGAAGAGACGAGCAAGGTCGCAGGCCTTGAAATGGGCGCCGACGACTACGTAACCAAGCCCTTCTCCATACTCGAACTGCTCGCCCGCGTGAAGGCGTTCCTGCGACGCACCGAAGTCGCCGCCCCACAAGAGGCGCCCGCCCTGCAGGCGCAGGATTCCATCGACTTTGCCGACATCCACCTGGATTTCAAGAAGTACGAAGCCACCAAGGGAGGCGAGCCGCTCGAGATGTCCGCCCGCGAATTCCAGATTCTCAAGTACTTCTGGCAGCACCGCGGCGAAGTCGTTCTCCGCGAAGACCTGCTCACCGATATCTGGGGCTACACTCCCGACAACATGCCCTCGACGCGCACCATTGACAACCACATCGTGAACCTGCGCAAAAAGCTCGAGGACGACCAGACGAACCCGAAAATCATCGTCTCCATCCGCGGCGCGGGCTATAAGTTCGACGCATAAAGGTACAGCAGATGTTCACCCGGCAAGACACACGCATCGCAAAGAGAAAGGCGTTTATCGCCTTCCTTGCGGTATTCTGCATTTGCAACGCGAGTGCCTTTGCCGAAAAGATGAACGCCCTCATACAGGAAGCCATATACGATTTCGAGATGAAGGGCGAAACCGCCGAAGCAATCCGCCTGCTCGAGAAGGTCAGCACGCAGGGCGACAAGGAAGACCGCGAGAACGCCTTCTTCTACCTCGGGAAAATCAAGGAGCTTGCAAGCAACAGGAACTCGGCGAATTTCTACTACCAGCAGAGCCTGAACACCACCCGCGACACGGACCGCGCCTACTGGCTATCGGAACGCGAGGCCGCCACCAGCAATACGAACGACGTGCTCATCAAGAACAAGTTCACACTGCGTTCCCCCATCGCGAAGGTTTTCAAGAACGAGGCCACCTACCTGCTGCTCCAGAACGGGAACATCAAGAAGGTGCTCGCCGATACCATCATCGACATCCGCACGGGTATTCCCGCACGCTCCGACATCCTGAAGATTGACGATTTCGGAATCTGGTACCAGAATGCCGACAAGGACAGCCTGCTCTACAAGCCCCACAACACCAAGTACCCGTCCAAGAAATATCCCGTCGTCGCCACGAAGGAATTCTTCTCGAAGGGCGACTACGCCGCCGCACAGAACGGCCACACGCTCTCCCTGCTGAACAAGAAGGGAATCATCGCCCAGGTAAAGGAAACGTTCAACGGCTGCCACGTAGAAGACTTCTTTGAACCCACTGGGCACTATGTCCTCAACTGCACCGACAACGCGCTCCATTTCGTCTCGAGCGCCGACGGCAGCGAATCCTTCGCGCTCTCGCAGTTCGACGCCATCAAGAACGTCATTACCGACGGCAACTTCATCTACCTGCTTTCGGGCAACTACCTCTTCTGCTACCAGCCCAGAGCAAGTTCCTCCCCACTGTGGCGCGTACTGTTCAGCAACGCCGAAGTCGTGATTCCCTTCAACAAGGGCATCGTCGTGCTCGAGGCATCCGGCAGAATCACGCTTATCGACAAGGCGAGCGGCATGGTCAAGAACACCATCCGGAGCGATGCGAGTTCCATATACCCTCTCGCGCTCGGGACGCTCGGGCTGTTCTCCAACGAGGGCGACCTGATTGCGGTCGACACGCTGCTACACCCGCTATGGCATTTCAATTTCGCGCGCCCCATCACGGCGGCCCCCATCCATACCGAGAACGGCATATTCCTCGTATTCGACGACACGCACCTCATGAGCATCGCGCCGCACTATTACGGCAAAAAAGCCCTGCAGTCCGACCTGCTTACGCTCAAGGCCGCCGTCATGGCCGAGGCGGGCGCATGGGACGAGATTGCCCCCCTGCTCGATTCGCTCCTGAAACTGGAACCCGGGAACGCGGAGGCTTGGCTCTACAGGGCTCTCCTGCTCGAGGCCACCAAGGGTAGCGAGAAGGACCGCCAGAAGGCATGGTCCGAGGCGGTAAGGCTTTCCGTAAGTACCTCGCACACGAGCAGCATCATCCTCGGGCGTTACAGCAAGGCAATCGGCGCAAAGTTCGTGAGCCTTTTGAACATCACACCCAAGACCCGTTACCCGCAGTTCTTCGGCCACAAGAAGAACATCTACACCATCGACCCCGCCGCAGAGAAACTCATCTGCATCAACGCCGACAACGGCGAGCAGCGCTGGGCCAGGAACCTCCCGCGCATGACCGACAGCCCCGTGATGAACAGCGACGAGAACACGCTCGCCATCGCCTCGGGATTTGCGCTCTACATCTACGACCTCGACCGCGACGCCACCCCGCAGACGCTGCAGCTTCCCGGAAAGGCGTTCAGCATCCAGCAGACGCCAAGCGCCATCTACATCGCCACCTGGAACGGATTCCTGCTCAAGGTGACCCGCTCCGAAAACAGGCTCGCCTGGTCGCGCAAAATCTACTCGTCGCCCTTCATCTTCACCCCGCACGAATCCACCATCTACGCGGCAAGCCTCGAAGGCGAAATCAAGTACATCGGCGACAACTCGGGGCAGGCGAACGAGTTCAGCCCGCGGCTCCCGGGAAGCGTATCGCAAGTCGTGAAGGCCGATACCACCATCGTGTTCGCGACCGACAACAACCGCCTCTATCTCTACAGCGCGGGCGACATCACGAAGGATCCGGCGCAAATCCTGCTGGAATCCCCGGTACTCTCGCTCCAGGTCACGCGCGACCACGACTCTAGAAACATCCTCGTCGGCCTCGCCGACCAGAGTTTCCTCCTGTATTCCTCGTCGGGAACGCCCCTCTGGAAGTTCCAGGGCAAGAACTCCATCTTCGGCAAGCCCTACATAGAGGGGAACCTCGCCTGGATAGACCAGGGGAACGAGGTCATCGCGGTCTCCCTGAAAGACGGGAGCGTGGTCCACAAGTTCAATACCCCCGGCGGAGCGGGTACCCCGTTCGTCATGAACAAGACCCTCTACAGCGCATCTTCAAAGCGCCTCCTCTACGGTTTCTCGCTGTAAAAATCGCGTGACGGCCATCACTTTTTGTAAATAATTGGAGATATTTGCAAAAATGGGGCAATTTATTCCACTTTGGAATTACTGTAAAGAAATTTTAGTAGCAATTTTCTAACATTCTCACTAGATTTTAATATTATGAGCGAATTTGTCAAAATAATGCATAAAGCCGTGGCCGGCTCGCTGGTAATCCTGGCGGGCGTATTCGTGGCCTGCGAAAAGGATTCCGCCGATAAATCCGTCGCAGAAAACTCCGAATACCCGCGCGCAGAGACCCTGTATATCGGCGGTTTCGACTGGGCTCCCCCCACGACCTTCAACCCACTGGACTACGACCCGAACTTCCCCATCGACGGAAATGTCCGCCTGATGTACGAGACGCTCGTCACCTACAACCAGATTACCGACAAGCTCGAACCGATGCTCGCCGATTCCTTCACGAGGACGGATTCCAGCATCGTGGTCCACCTGGACAAGAACGCCAAGTGGAACAACGGCACCCCGGTTACCGTCGACGACGTCATCTACTCGTTCCATATAGATTCCATTCTCCCCACGCCGCGTCACGGCAACTGGGAATACCTCGCCTCCGTCACGGCAGACAATAGCAACAACATCACGTTCCTCTTCAACAAGAAGAACAAGAACCCGCTCATAATCCTGAACGCTATTGCCGAAACGTCCATCCTCCCGAAGGCGGTCTTTGAACCGATTATCGAAGGCGCAAAGGATGGCAAGGCCTACAACTTCGGCAAGGTCGTGGAATTCAAGAACGACAATTCGCCGGTCGTCTCGGGCCCGTACAACCTCAAGACGTTCTCGCCCGACAAGATTGTGCTCGAGCGCAACGACAGCTACTGGGGCAACGTGAACCACGGCGGCAAGGCGCCTGCGCCCAAGTATATTATCCATTCGCTCTACAACGGCAACAACCACTTCAACAGCGCGATGACGAAGGGCCACCTCGACGTGTCCTCCATCTTCCTGCCGCAGATCTGGAACAAGGCGAAGGACAACATCCGCGCCTGGAGCCGCGAGGAACCCTATCACCTTCCGGGTTCCATCACGACGCTCATCATCAACCACCAGGTCGAACCGTTCAACGACCCGGCATTCCGCCAGGCCCTCGCCCACGCAGTGAACTTCGAGAAAATCAAGTCCCGCGCCATATCGAACTACACGCCGGCAATCCAGGCAGGCTTCATACTGCCGTTCGGCCCCGAGGCACGCTTCTTCAACAAGGAAGACGCCGACAAGTTCGGTTACTCATACGATACCGAGAAGGCGAAAGAAATCCTTACCGCCGCAGGCTACACCTGGGATACCGAAGGCAAGCTCGTGGACAAGCACGGCAAGCCCGTTCGCCCCATCAGCCTCGAATGCCCGCAGGGCTGGACTGACTGGGAAGACGTCATCAAGGTCGTCGCGGAATCCTTCGGCGAAATCGGTGTCACTGCCGAACAGAACTTCGTGGACTACAGCGTATGGGACAAGGACCTGCGCCAGTGCACGTTCGACCTCGCCATGAAGACGCAGACCGCGGAACTCTCCGCAGCCACCCCGTGGACGCGCTTCGACCAGGTGATGGGGAACGTCGCCCTGAAGCCCGTCGGCGAGGACGCATTCTCGAACCAGGGACGCTACAAGAACGACGAGGCGAACAAGCTGCTCGCGAAAATCCCGACGATTGCCTCCGAGGACGAACTCAAGAAGGCCTACCGCGAACTGAACAGGATCTTCATGGAAACCGTACCGGTTCTCCCGGTCATGTACCGCCCCACGCAGTACTACCAGTTCTCCACCAAGCACTGGACCAACTTCCCGACCGAAGAGAACCCCTACGCACCGCCGCAGCACCTGATTGTCGCCGCAGGCGTGAAGGCACTGTGGGAAATTCAGCCGGTCAAGTAGACAGCGCAGACATTTAAATACAGAGGCTAGTTTCTAGCCTCTTTTTTTTATTCCAGGCCTGTTTTGCTAGCCTTTCATCGCGCAATTATGCATCTCGTCGCACACTTGCAAGCGAGCCCCTTTCTAGCACTAACGCTATTGAGAATATTTTTATATCTTTAACATGTAGTGAAAACTAAGGAGACTATCGTGGGTAAGACACGCTTTATTTTGCCGAACCTGTTTACGAGCCTGAATTTCCTTCTGGGTGTATTTTCTATCTGCTGGACCACCGGGGCATTCGCCACCGCCGACCCGATTCTCATGGGCGCCTACTTCATTATCCTGTGCGTCCTGCTCGACAAACTCGACGGTTTTGCCGCACGCCTCGTGAACGCAAGTTCGGAATTCGGAGCGCAGTTCGACAGCCTCGCCGACCTTATCGCGTTCGGCCTCGCACCCGCCTTCTGCATCCTCTTTGCCTACAAGAACCTTGCCCCCACATTCTTCGAGGCGAACATCCCCCTGATGGTCATCGCGTTCTCCGTTTACGTACTCTGTGCCGCCATGCGCCTCGCCAAGTACAACGCCTGCGATAGCGATAGCTACCACCACCACTTCTCCGGAGTCCCCACCACGTTCGTCGGTGCAATCAACTCCATCCTCATCGTGTTCCTCAAGAACGTGGGCCTGTTCCAGAATGCCGACAGTTCCGCCCTCTATCTGCCTGTCGCAGTCCTGTTTGTCACGGGCCTCCTGATGGTCGCCCCGCTGTTCCTCCCCAAGTTGCAGCCCCGCAAGAACAAGGCATTCAACATCTTCCAGGCAGTGCTTATCGTGATTACCTACGTCTGCGGGTTCATGTTCATCACCGAAAAGATGATTATCCTCGAGTTCCTGCTCGTGCTCATTGCGTGTTACTTGATTATCGGTCTTACCGTCGGGCTTATCCAGCGCAAGAACATTATCGAGGAAGCAAAGGCCGAGAACTAGTCTTGAGCCGCGAGGAATCGCGCGAAAGATTCACCGTAACGTTCAAACAGGAGCTCCGGCGCCAGGCGCGGGAGCTCTAGCGTTATGCACTCAATCTGGTGCTCGCTGCACCAGGTTCCGAAACTGCCCGGAGTGGGGTAACCGATATCGGGTTTCCACGGGAGGTTCAGGGCTCCCTGCAACCGCTCCACGAGGAGCGTGCGTGCGGGGGCGTCGATGCACCCGATGGGGGAATGCATCGCAATTACGGACTCCGGCTTCAGCGACTCTATGAGGGCGACAAGCGCCTGCGTCTCGGGCTCGCTGCCGGGGGCCTTCCCCGGGCTTAAAAGCGTATCTCGGGCGGATTCCAGGATAGAGCGCGACGGTACCGGAGATGCACTCCAGTTCGAAGTCGCGAAGTTGCGGTTGAGGTCCACCCCATTCGCGTTTCCGCGGGTCCCGAGGGCAACACCGTCGGGGTTCGCGCAAAGCACGAAGGCGACATGCTCGAAGTTCGCGTCGAAGGCGCGCAAGGCGCGGCTGAGCAGGAACGTGGTTTCCGGTTCTTCGCCGTGGATGGCGGCAAAAACAAGAAGGCTGCAGGCGCTACGGCACGGGTAGTAATGGAGCGGGGCCCCTAGTACGGAGCGGCCGTATTCGCGGGCTTCGAGGCGGACAATGCCGCGATGTTCCGGAGTGAATTCCATGCAGGCCATGAGAGTCTAGATAAAGTAGGGGTAAATAAAGTCTTCTGCGAGGGAATCGAGACGCGCAAGAATGACGCGCTTGCAGGCGATATCCGTAGCCTCGTAGATCTTGCGCAGGGTATCGAGCGAGAAGCCTTCCAGCAGGCGGCGCGACGTGGGCAGGTGCGCAATGTGCCAGCCTTCGGGCTTGATTTTCCCGCGGCCAGGCACGAACACTCGGCTGAACCCGAAGGCCTCGTTTGCGGCAAAGCGCGCGTCCAGGAACTTGTGGAACTTGGCGAACATTCCCGTGCATTCGTCGGGCGTGAGCTGTACCTCGTAACCCTCGGGGCAGGCATTACCGTCTACCACGTCGATATCCGTACCCAGGTGGTGGCGGCTCGCGCCCGGCAGTGCCGACCACGTGAGGATGGCATACATCAGTTCTTCCTCGTCCTGCGGGCGCTGCATCGGCTTGCCAAATTCATCGAGCAGGGCGAGTTCCCCGCGGGCCTTGCGGTTCCAGATGGAGAGTTGCTTCTCGAACGGGCGGTATGCCGATTCCAGTCGTAGCCTGAATCCGTTTTCTTTCAGGAGGGCGGCGAAACGCGCGAGGTCACTGCATATATCTTTGCAGACAAAGTAACCATTCTGAAATTCAACCAGTTCGAGCGAGCCAAGGCCGTAAGGCAAAAGGTCCGCAGATTCCATATTCATAAAGCTCACGGCAACTTCCCTCCCATCTTCTCGATAAGTGCCTTCCAGTCGGCGACACTCGCCTTTTTCTTGCGGCCGGCGGGCCTCTTTGCATGCGGAGCCAGCGCCGCCGTGAGCGGGGCCGGGTTCGCGTGCGTCCACGCAATCGCGAGCGCGTCGCTCGCATCGAGCGGCAAGTCGGAGGGCTCTATCCCGAGTCGCGCGAAAACCATGTTCGCCACCTGCTCCTTGGCCGCACTCCCGTCACCCGTGACGGCCTGCTTTACCACCTTCGGCGGGTACTCGTTGAATGTCATCCCGCGCTTGCGGCAGGCTACCAGGATTGCCCCGCGTATGTGGCCCAGCACCAGGGCGCTCTTCGCGTTCTTCGCAAAGAACACGCCTTCCATGGCAAGCGAGTCGGGCTTGTACGTATCGAGCCTCGATTCCAGTTCCGTAACGATATGGAGCAGGCGGTCTTCCACAGGGCGACCCGCCGGGGCATGCAACACCCCGTATTCGAGCACTTTCGTGTGCCCGGATTCCGCCTGCAGGAAGGCGTACCCGGTCGTGATGGAGCCGGGGTCGATACCTAGAATTATCATGCGCTTTAAAATAGATAAATAGAATAGTTGTCATATCGCGGGGATTGACTTTTTAGGCTTATAATTATAGTTTAGGAGAAGAGTGTAATCGGACAGAACATGAAACGCTTTTTTGCCATATACTTTTTTTGGCTACTCGGCTATTCGTGGTCGAGCTCTCGGTGCTGAAGATGCCGTTTGGACCATGCAGGAGTTTAATAAGAGGGTAGCATAAGCTACTATATTCATTGCGCAACCCCAAAAAGGTAAAACAATGGCAAAAGTCAACTACAACTCCGAGACAAGGGAACAAGTCATCAAACTGGTCCTGAAAGGCGAAAAGTCCGCAAATCAGATAGCCAAGGAACTCGGAATAGGGCCAAATACGGTCGGTAGGTGGGTAAACGAGTACCGCAAGGAACACAACCTGCCGAGCTATCGCGAGGAACGGCGCATCCGCAAGGTGTCCGTCGAGGAACTCGCCGCCAAGAACAGGGAACTGGAGAAGCTCCTGAAGAAACGCGAAAAGGAACTCGCGGACGAGAAGGAGACGGTAGAGATCCTAAAAAAATCCCTGCACATCTTTATGCGACCACACGACTGAAATGCGAGGCGATACACGTGAACCGCAAGAAATACTCAGTCAGGAAGATGTGCAGAGCTCTAGGAATACCGCAGTGTTCCTACTACCAGTGGTCAAAACAGGAAACGGCAAGGGCCGAACGCAAGGCCCGTGAAGAACGGCTTGTCCAGAAGGTCCGCGACACCTTCGAAGAAAACCACCGCGTGTACGGTTGCCCGAAGATGCTGGCGGCACTCCAAGACAAGGGTGTCGAGGTAAAGGTGTGGAAACTGCGCCGCATCATGCGCGAGAACGGTCTCTATCCGGTCACGCTCAAGAAATGGAAACCCTACCGCAAGGGCAAATGTGACTCCATGTACAGCGAGAACCTGGTGCAGCGGAAGTTCGATCCCGACAGTCTGAACGCCGTCTGGGCCGGCGACATCACCTACGTCAAGACTACGCTTGGCTGGGTGTACCTTGCCGTGGTACTTGACCTATGCAACAAGGAGGCGGTGGGTTATGCCGTGAGCAAGAACATCGACACGGAACTTGTCAAGCGCGCGTTGTCCAATGCCATCATGCAACGCGGCCATCACGACGGACTAATCTTCCATTCCGACCGTGGCGTGCAGTACAGCAGCATGGGCTACCGCACGATGCTCTCGGAGAATGGGATAACGCCCTCGATGAGCGCCCCGGGCTGCCCCTACGACAACGCCTGCATGGAAAGCTTCTTCGCAAGCTTCAAGAAGGAGATGGCCTACAGGCGAGACTTCAAGGACATCGAAGACGTGCGGGAGGCCGTTTTCAGGTACATCGAGCTGTTCTACAACCGGAAACGGCTCCATAGTTCGCTCGGTTACATGACACCGGTGGAATATAGGCTGTCAAAACAGGCTGCCTAGACCACAAGGGTATACCACTTAACAAGAAAAAAGGATATATTTTAACTTAACCGGTAATGAATATGGTTGTTCATGAACCCACTATTAAAAAAACTACAAATCCACCTAAACAGACTTGGATGATAGAAAATTTGAATTTTGCCTATTTACAACCAACTTCAACATTAGATTCCTCAAGTTGGTGCTTGGGCAACGATCCTAGTAACTGCGAAAAGTTTGGCAGATTGTATCTTTGGTCTGCTGCCATAGATAGTGCGGCATTGTTTAGTGAGGATGCCGATGGTTGTGGCTTTTTTTCTTTAGAAGAAAACTGGCATAAATGTCAGGGAATATCGATATCGCTTTGGGATGACGAAAAAATTCCTTTTACGCGAGGTGTTTGTCCTAAAGGATGGCACTTGCCAACATATGATGAGGAACTTAGTGTAATGCATTGGCGATATTGCTGTGACATGCATGATGAGTTTAATTATCAAAAGGCTCAGTTCAGCATTTATGATTTGATGTCAGATTATTTTGATGAATATCTAGGACACCCTGCGTTGTGGGTGGCCATGGAATCTGATTACCAACAGGCGTATATAGATATAATGTCATATAATGATATTTTAGTATCAGAAGGCTATGATGTTATTGTCCCTGTAAGCAAACAATATGCTGTTGCCGTCCGTTGCGTTAAGGATGCCCCAGACTGATTGTATATTGGCGAAATGGCATCCTGCGTAGAAACCTTCGGAGATAAATCCGTTTTTCTAGTAAAAAACGCCTAGCTTAACATAAGACAGGTGCATTTTCTTATTAGATTTTCATTGAGAGGTTTTATATGGTTGTCGATCAAGAACACACCGGTATCATGCGCAAGAAGACTCACCCGCGGCAATTGGGCGTACCCCTGAACCGCTGGGGCCGTAACCTTATTTCGTGCTGTCCGTTCCATTCGCCCGAAGAGACGTCGCTGTTCTTCTACGACGCGCTGGGCTACTGGCGTTACCGCTGCCTGCAGTGCGGCAGCGAAGGCGACCTGGTCGAATTCGTGATGCGCAGCCGCTTCAACGGGCTCGAGGAGCCCGCTGCCCGCGCCGAAGCCATGGAATTCCTGGGAGCCCAGGAACACGAGCAGGACAGCGACCCCGACGAACATCCGTGGATTAAGGAAATCGGCGGTGAAAAGTCCCGCGTGCTCGAGAACTTTGTGCGCTACTGCCACTGGGCCGCCTGCAAGAGCCCATCTTCCGCTGAATTCTTCGAGAGCCGCGGCTGGAGCATCGGCCAAGCACAGCTCTACGGTCTCGGCTACTACAGCGGCGATCCGGAACCGTTCTACAGTTACTGCATGCTTTCGGGCATCGAGCGCCACCAGGTATCGTTCTACCTCGACAACCTCGAGGCCTACCACGAACCGCGCATCACCATCCCGGCACGCAACTCCAAGGGGCTCATCCACTCCGTGTACGGTCGCTCCATGGAAGATGACGGAGTGCACAACCCGTACATCTCGTATGCCTCGGGCCCGGTCGACATCCCGTTCAACATCCAGCCTGACAACGACAACCCGATTATCGTGGAAGGCATGTTCGACGCGCTGACCGCAGACCTCGCGGGCATCCCCGGCGTGGTTTCCACGATGTACCAGGACCTCACGATGAGCCACCTGTACAAGCTCAAGGCTTGCGGGGCGAACTCCGTGACCCTCATCCTCAGGCGCGACGCAAACCGCAGGAGCCAGGAATACCGCATCCAGGACTACCTGAAGATGGCGGAAACGCAGGGACTCAAGTTCAAGTCCATCGTTCTCCCGAAGGACGAGACGGTAGACCTGATGGTGCGCAACTACGGTGCAGACCACCTGCTGAACCTCATCAACGAGACGGAAGAGGATACGGTCCACACGCACCGCCGTTCCATGCTGCTGCAGGACATCAAGGAAAACTTCGACACCGCGATGGGCTGCCCGCCCGACGTGAGTGTGGGCTACCCGCTCAACACGTTCCCGCAGCTGTCCAGGGATATTGACGGTATCCAGTCCGGCATCTTCTACGTGTCGTCGAACCCGTTCAACCTGAAAACTTCCCTGCTTTCGAGTTTCGCGCTCGACCTCATCGAAACCAACAAGGAAATCAAGCTCATCTACATCGCGCTCGAGACTCCGCGCCGCCAGATATTTGACCGCATGGTCGCGATGCTCACCGGGCTTTCGGTGCTCGACGTGCGCAAGAAGAACACGAACGAAGAAGTCAACGCAAGGATTCTCGAGGCGACGCGCGCCCTCATGGGCTACGTGCGCGACAACCGCCTGGAAATCTGGGAAGACCAGCCTTCGTTCGACAACAAGGAACTTCTCGCTACGCTCAAGGAAGAACAGCGCGAACACGCGGGCCTCGTCGTGATTATCGACGGCATCGACCACTTCAAGGTGACCGACCGCCCCGACCTCGCCGACATCCACGAGAGACGTTCCTCCGTAATGCTCGACATCTACAAGACGCTCGACATCCCGCTGTTCATCGGCGGCGAAATCGTGGACGAGAACGGTTCGCTTATCGCGCCGCGCGCCTACCTGCGCGATTCCGACGCCATCTACTGGCTTGAATCCAAGGACGGCGAGCTCGCACTGAACGTCAATTCCAAGCGACTCGGCAACAACAACTTCTACAACGGCAAGCTTTCGATAGACCCGCAGTCCAACCGCATCCAGGAAGCCTGATGTTCACCATCGTGGACTTCAACAACTTCTGGAGCCCCTCGGGCGGCGGCGTGCGTCGTTACCACCTGCAAAAGATGGCATTCTACGAAAGGCTCGCTTCGCGCGACCCTGGAGCGGGCGTGCTTTCCGTATTCGTGATGCCCGATTCCAAAACGTTTACCGAAGTCAAGAGCAAAAGCCTCGTCATCGAGCACGTGCAGGCGTTCAAGTTCCCGGGCAACTGGGAATACCGCTTTATCTGGAAACTCTCGCAGGTAGAACCGGTTCTTGCAAAATACAAGCCCGATATAATCGAGGTGGGTTCGCCCTACATCCTCCCGACGGTGGTGCGGCGCGCGGCAAGGCGCGTGAGCCCCGAATCGAAACTGGTGGGGTTCTGGCACGCGGACTTTCCCGTGACCTACGTGGGCCGCCCCGTCGCGAAAAAACTCGGAGTGGGCCTCGGTACGTTCGCCCGCAAGGAGGCGTTCTGGTACGCCCGCAAGGAATTCAAGGGATTCGACTGCATCCAGGCATCTTCCAAGGAGGCCATGGCGAGGCTACGCAAGAATAGCCTGCCCGACCCGCGGTGGATTCCGCTGGGCTGCGACATCGAGATGTTCTCGCCCACAAAGCGCGATGAATCGCTTGTTGCCGAACTCAAGGCGGGCAATCCCGAAAGACTCACGATGTTCTTCCCGCACAGGCATTGCAACGAGAAGGGAATCGACCTCGTACTCGGGGCTTACGACATCCTCACGAAAAAGCTCGGGCACGAGCCCGCCATCGTATTCGCGGGCACGGGACCGAGCCTCCCGCTTGTCAAAGAAGCGGCAAGCAAGCACGAGCATATCCGCTACATCGGGTTCGTGAATTCCATCGACGAGATGGCGCGCTACTACGCGAGCGTAGACCTGGGTCTGGCGCTTTCGGGCTGGGAGACCTTCGGGCTCTCGATTCTTGAAAGCATGGCAAGCGGGAACGCGCAAATCGGTGCCTCCGCGGGGGCCGCATTCGAGCACGTTACCGAAAGCGGTGCGGGCATAATCCTCAAGGAGCGCACGCCCGAAGCGCTCGCCGACGCCATCGTGGAACTCTACCACAGCGATATGGCGGCCATGAAGCAGAAGGCCCGCGCATACGCCGAAAAGTTCAGCTGGAACGACTGCTTCAAGCGGCAGCTGGATCTCTATAGACAAATTTGTAACAAAGACCAAGAATGAAACCGGCTTTTTTAAACGTATTGAAGAAAATAGGGGCTAGTGTCGCCCCCCTGCAGAACCTCGTGCTCATTTCGCTTGCGGCATGGGTCACGCACATCATTTTGCGCGTACTGCTCCTGTTCCGCAGCAACCCCTACGGCTTCCCGTTCGTCTCTAAGCCGGACTGGTTCATTTTCCATGCGGTGTGCATTGACTTCATGTGGATTGTGAACGCCCTCGTGGTGTTCCTGATTCTGGGCGGAATCGCCGTCCGCATCGCTAACGGCTCTAATGCAATCGGGACAGGGACCGCCGCCACCCGCAGAGTCGCGGTAGTCACAAAAGTCACGACCATTCTCTACGCCGTTTTCCATACCGCAATCTTGCTCCTGACGCTTCTGGACAACGAGACGCAGCGATTCCTGGGCGGGCATCTGACCTTCGGGCTTGTAGACACCTACAAGGACACGTCCTCTATCATCGTGTTCTACGACTACGTGGCAAACGACCTTTCTGTACCGTACCTGCAGTTTGTGGTGTTGGCCCTCATGCTCCCGCTAACATACGGTGTTTACAGATTGCTTTGCAAGTGGTACCGTTCCCGCGAGGGCTTAAGCGAGAACCGTTTCTACGTCAAGAAATCCGTCATCGCGATGCTCATCTTCTACATCGCATCGTACTCGTTCGTCTACTTTATCTGGACAGGCAACGCCCGCATGACTAAGCTCCGCCCGGTCGTTTCGCTCATCTATAACGACCTGTTCGTGGCAAAGAAGGCCGTAGGCCTTACGGATGCGGATCTAGGCACGTACCGCACGGCCTACCAGAACCTGTGGCAAAAAATCGAGGGCGATTCCGACTGGACCTTTACGGACAGCGACTCAGGCAACCACCTGCCGCTCTATCGCGAACCGACGCAGGCCCTACTCCAAAGCGAAAAACTCAAGGCCCAGCGCGAAATGCAGCCGAACTTTATCCTGGTGCTCATGGAATCGCAGCGCGGACGCAATACGGGCTACATGAACCCGCAAATTCAGCCCTCGCCCACGCCTTTCATGGATTCGCTCGCAGCACATTCCCACGTGTGGATGCGCATGCATACGAGCGGCGTGCCCACTACCGGCGGCGTACTCTCGACGCACATCGGCGTTCCGCACCATTCCAGACTTGCGCAGGCGACCGACCTCGCGCACGTAACGCTCCCGAGTTTTGTGCAGGTACTGACCGAAAACGGCTACAGCACGCATTACATGTCCGCCGCCGACCCCGCCTGGGATAACCTGGGCGTTTGGATGTCCAAGTGGTACACCGCACAGCACTACAGTCGCGAACGCGAAGACGATTCCACCTTCATCGACAACGCGATTGAATACGTGCGCGACACGCTTTCTAAAGAGGGCAAGCCGTTCTTAGCGACTCTCATGACGCGTTCCAACCACTACCCGTTCAACTTTGCCGCAGGCATGACCGACGAAGAAAAGAACCGCCCGCTGCAAGAGCGCATCAACGTGACCATGGGTTACGCCGACAGGCAAATCGCCCGCTTTATTCGCGCCGTCGAAAACGAGGAATGGTACAAGAACACCTACGTGATTATCATGGCTGACCACGGATTCCCCCTGGGTGAAAACGGCGTTTCTACCATGAACGGCGGCGGATTTTCGAACGTGAGCTGGATCCCGTTCTTTATTCACGGGAAGGGGCTCGAAGCCGTTCGCGATACGACTCCTGCCGCTCAGATTGACATCGCGCCCACGGTGCTTGAACTTGCAGGATTTGCCGTACCGAATATATTTATGGGACATAACTTGCTTCGCGGTGGTTCGGCAAGCACACCAACCGAGGCCGATTCCGTGCCGGAACCGCTCGCGGGCCTTTCCCTCGGGGCGTACTCGGGTTATGCCGCCATCGGGCTCGACGGTTACCGCTTTATCGCGAAGTACCCCGCCCAGGACGAAACGCATATCTTTGCCGACAGCGACACCCGCCAGGAAAACGAACTCACCGGCAAATTGCAAAATGAAGAAGGCCGCCTTTCTGCGACCCTCGACACACTGCTGAAGATTTCAGATTACAGCCTCGAACGCGGGCTCTAGATCCTAAACGCGATGCCCCCGCTCATAAAGCCGCGATAACCCGCACCCAGTTCGGCATACACGCTCACGTACGGGAACAGGAATTCCAGACCGACAGGCGTCAACTGGACGGAAGGCAATCCGACACTTTCCAGTCCGTCATCAAATTCAAGCATAGTCCCGATGCCGATTCTGCTGTAGGGCCTAAGAATGTCGAAAAGCGTGAACCAATTGAACTTACCTTCGAGTGCAATATGGACTAAATGGTGGTCCAGAAAGTCGCCCCTGCTGCATTCCGAATCGGACACCTTGCCCTCGGGGCAATTCTGCGCAAAGGAACTGTAGTACTCGTAAGAGGCGGCAATGCCCGCTTCGATATTCGGGGTAAAGATGTAGCGCGCGCCAAGACTCCCCACCACATAATTCAATTCCGGATGGGTCTCGTCAGCAGGTTCATCTACCCCATCGCTAGAATCCCAGTTCTGCATGTCTATGGAAAGCGCAATCAGGCTGGAGTAGGTTGCAAAACCGCCACCCACATCGATGGCAAAACGTTCCTGCTTTTTCGCGTCCTCGGCAATGGCAGGTGCAGCGAGCAGGAACGCCGCAACTAGAGACAAGCACAGTCTTTTCATAGACAAGAAAATACAAAAAAAGCGCCGAAAAAGCAACTATTAAAACAAGCCGAAGCTAGAAGCGAGCAGAACGACGCCGCAGACCCCGAAGCCGTATAAATATACGGCGAGAGTCCGAGAAAATCTATGAGGCGAACGCAGCGCAAGCATATTTATATGCTTGCATTGCTGAGCCGATTGGATTTCTGCAAGGATGTTATGCGAAGCTTATAGCGAGACTATTTCTTCTTGAGCCAGGCACCGCACAAATACATCGTAAAGATGATGCTCGTAATGAGGAACATCGCGATGCTGATGCATGCCAGGTCACCGATGCCCTTCAGGCCGCGGTGCGTCGTGAACAGGAACCCGACAAAGCCCGCAATTGTCGTGGTGGAACTTGCCATCACGTTACGGCCTGTGGTATCCATCAACTGACGGAGCGTCAGGTTCTTGTCGCTCATCCACGAGGTAATCATGTGAATCGTGGAGTCGATTCCGATACCGAGCGCCATCGGGATAACAATCACGTTGTAGATGCTTATCTTCCCGAACTCGAACAAGTCCGTCAAGAGGCCGAGCAGCCCGAGGGTCAAAAGCGTTCCCATGCCGAACGACACGCAGCCCGCGAGGAAGAGTTTCGGTTTGCGGAACGATATTACGAGCGTACCGAAAATCACGAGGATAATCACAAGCGCAAGCCTGAAGCTATCCTTCTTCACGGAGTCGATCACGTCGGAAAGAATGAACTGCGAAGAGAACGTACGCAGTTCTTCGCCGTCAAAGTTCCAGTGACCATAGCGTTCCTGGAAGCGATGCAAGGCGTGGGCTTCCCAGCTCGGGAAGTCACCGTAGATAAAGCCAATCTTGCCGTAGCTCCCGTCTTTTTCGCGGAGCAAGTCCAGAGTCCAGCTCGGGACATCTTCGGCAGTAAACGTGTTTTCGACCGCAGAAAGCTTGCGGAGGTTCGCGATATTCACGGAATCCTCGCCTTCGGCGCGGTCAAACACACGGGCCTCGGCAAGTTCACGAATTTCTTCAATTACCTCGAGGCGCTGCTTCTGTGAATCCTGCGGCGGCACGAAGCTCTTGAGCGTAAGGAAACTGCCAAGCGTCGAATCGTGTTCCACGTGCAGGCGCACCATCAGCGTGTCGTAAAGCTTGTCGAGCTGTTCGGGCTTGCTTCCCATCACGGCGGCCGGCGTCGAGGTTACCGCCTTGCCCGTAGCACGCGTCACCTTCGTAGAAATCTTATTCTTCGAGGCCGATACGTTCGTCGAGACGCGGCGCAGGTTACGGAGGTTGTGTTCGAAGTCCACATCCTGTGCAAACCAAATGGAAGCCGCACCGAGAGCAAAGCCCGCAAAGGCCACATACTTGAAGAACTTGAGGATTTTCGCCTCGTCCCAGGACTTGGGCAGCAGGGAATTTTCCGGAGCCTTCGGGATACCGCCCATGCACTTGATAAACACCGGGAGCACGAGCACCGAGGTGAGCATACTGAACAGCACGCCCATCGAAGCCACCACGCCGAACTCATAGAACCCGCGGAAATGCGCAGCGAGCAAAGTCAGGAATGCAGCAATTGTCGTGAAGCTTGCAAGCACGAAGGGCTTGAGCATCTTCCTCTGGGCATGTTCCAGCACTTCCTCGAGAGTCGCGTACTTGTGCAACAGTTTCTGCGAAGTACCCAAGATATGAATCGAGTAGTCGATGCCGATGCCCAAAATGATGGAGGCGACAAACACCGTGAACGGGTTCAGCTTTCCGTAGAAGATGGCCGTAAATGCAAGCGTCGGGAGGCAGGCATACAGCACCGATGCCGTCACGAGAATCGGGCCCTTCACGCTCCTGAAGAAGAAAATCGTGAGGAAGATGATGAGCACCAGACTGATGCCGAACGAGAAGATGGAATCGTTCGCGACCTCGTCGACTTCCTTGAGGCCCTCGTAGGTACCTTCGACAGTAAAGCGGGTCGGCACCGGGTAAGTCTTGCTGCTGAAATAGGCAAGCAGGGAATCGGTGCGGGCCAAGATATGCGTCACGAATTCATAGTCGGTAGAAGGCTTGATGAGTTTCGCGTTCACCACGCCGTTAAAGAGAATCTTTCCGGTGCTATCCGGGCGCGGGGAACCAATCAGGCGGTTCTTGAGTTCTGAAGGAATCGTGGATTTCGGGTTCCATTCCTCTTCCTCGTTCGCGGCCTTCGCGATATCGATGGAATCGGCCTTGTCCTTCTTGAAGAATGCGGCAAAGGCGCTCACCGCCTCGTCAGGGAGTCCGAGTTCCTGCGGCAGGTTTTCGTCAAACCACACGCGTTCCTTTTTCGCGGGCGCGGCAGCCACTTGTGCGGAGTCAGGTCCCTGAGCCTGCCGAAGGGACGAATCAGTCGAGGCGTCGCCCAGCAAATCCACAACGAGCGGGCCATTCTTGCGGCCAATTTCAAGCTGCAAGTCTTCCAGATTGTCGCGAATATTTTCCAGATGCTTTACCGGCAGGTAAAGGAGCGCATTGTCCTTGAAGAACTGGTTGTCGTTATCCACCTGGGTCGAAACGAAGTCACCCTGCCAGTTCTTGTGGATGTAATCGGCAATGGAATCCTGCAGGGCCACCACCAGGTTCACGTCTTCGCTCTGGATGGCTATCATGAACTTGTCAGTGGAACCGAAACGCTGGTACGATTCCTCGAGCGCCTTCACGCTCGGGGTGCCCTCGGGCAGCAAGTGCGAAAGGTCGGCATCAAGTTTGAGGCCCGGCTTAAAGAGAATGGGAACCGCAAAAAGAACCGCCAGAATCAGGTAAAACGCAAGTGCCTTGTACTGGTGCCTGCAAATCAGCGGAATGTACCAATTGGAAAATCTTTCGGGAAGTGATTTCTTGTTAGCCATAAAAGGCAATATAATAAAAAGGGCCGCATACGGCACGGCATGCGACTCAAGTTATTGATAATCGGTCAAATAGGGCGATAGAGGGTTCTACCCTACGGCATCATGATGTCGTTGCGGAGCACAGAGCGCACGGCCTTCGCGGCTCCCACGGCCTTCTTTTTCCAGGCAAGGTCGCTTGCATCCGTCGTGAGCGCATACGGGGATTCGCCACCGGAGGCGGCGCGGAACACGTCCTCGTTTTCGAGGCCGCCAGCAAGCACGTGGTCGCGGAACCCGAGGTAGTAGGCATTCTGCGAGAAGAATACCGACGGCTGTTCTGCAGGGCGTTCCTGAGCGAGCAAGTCGTAACCCCAGAAATGGTTCGGTTCGCGCACCTGCGCAAGGTCAAAGATTGTCGGGCCCAAATCCAACTGCGAGGCGACATCTTCGCGAATCGTCAGCCCGTTAAGCAACGCCGTATCCGGCGTAAAAATTCCGATAAAAATCTGCGAAGCGGAAAGCCCGAGCGGTTGCGGGACCATGTAATCGATAGAATCTACGGGAGTATCGTGGTCACCCAGGATAAAGACGACAGTATTCCCGAAATCAGGACGCTTGGAAAGCGCGTCGAAGAATCGCCCGAGTTGCTGGTCGGTATAGCGGACAGCATTCCTGTAGCGCGCCATCGCGTCGTCCGGTTTTGCGGCAAATGCATCGGGATAACCGTAGAACGGAATATGCGAAGAAATCGTGTTGAATGAAAGTTCCCACGGCCTATCTGCCGGCATTTTCCTGAGCACGTCAATTGCGAGATCCACGCCCAAACTATCCGCAGTACCTTCCACCTTCTCCTCGCCTATCAGGTGCCAATCCTTATCGAAGAACTTCTCGATAAAGGGCAAAGTGTGGTCGAAAATCGGGTTCGAAACCGTCACATACGCCCGCTGATAGTTTGTCAGGAATTCGGGCCAGCCTTTGAACTTGTTCGCCGCATAGAAACTGGGCACGTCACGGTTCGGGTGCGAGGGGAATCCCATGTAGGTCGCCATCGTGCCGCGCACCGTCGGGTAGCCGCCGCTAAAGGCGTTCTTGAACCATAGGGCTCCACCCAGCGCATTGCCGGCAGAATCCTTTTCGAAGTAAGCGCCATTTGCAAGTTTCCAGATGTTCGGCGCCACGGCGGTATCGCCTTCGAGCATCTTGTTGAATATACGGCCCTTGAACGATTCGCCCATGATGAACACGATGTTATACGGCTTTTTCGCCCTGTATTCATGAGCCGGCGCGCTACGGTACATCGGGAGTTCCATGGCATCGCTGCGACCCGTCGCGAAATCCTTCGGCAAGAAGGCATCCAAATCGCCGACAAGTTCCTCGGTAATCTTCGCGTTGTCATGAATGAACTCGAAAGTCTCGACCGCGGCAATGTGCAAAATCGGCGCCGTAAGCGTATGCTTGCCGAGCGTAAACCGCATATCCACCTTCGTGTGCGTCACCGGGATTTCAATCCACCCGCGCGTTCCCGTAAGGAACAGCACGAGCGGCACCAGCGAGAGCGCCATACCTACGGCGAACATCACGCCGGGAACTTTACGGGAAGCAGGTTTCCAAGCGCCATTGCGGTTATCGAGCACGAGCGTCTGGCGGCGCGTACGTAGCCGGAGCGTATAGGCCACCACGAACGCGATTGCACCCGCAAAGCAGAGCACGACCATCGATACCCAGAGTACTGTGCCGAGCAGGTCACCGCCCAGCGTAGAAACCGTCGTGGCATCGGTGATGTTCGAGATATGGAAATACGTGCGCAAGAAGGAATAGGAAAGACGCTGGTGCGAAAAGCGGAAAACGTCATAGTCCGCGACAGCAATAAAGAAGTAGAGCGCATAAAAGACGGCAAGCCCGCGGGGAGCGCGCGCAAAACCGAAAAGGCCCGCCATGGCAAGCACCGCGCCGAAGGCCATGAAAATCTGCCAGAGGGTCTTGCCCTCGAACATCTCGGCCATCGAGAGCCCGAGCGGATCGGGCAGGCTATAGAAAAACACCAGCAGCACGCTCTGTACCACAAGGGCAATGAGCGCCATCGCGAGATAAGGATTCTTGAGCAGGTTCTTTATTTTAACAAACAGGGACATAGGCAAAAGCAAAGGAAGATCCCCGCCTTGGTTCGACTTCGCTCACCACAGGTCGAGGGGATGACACAGGAATCAACGTTTCAGTATAAAATCTACAGCCTTTTCTAAATCTTCGGCCTGGCGGGCGTGAACTTGCGCGTAGCGTTTCGGGGCGCGTTCTGCAAAATCCGCATAGATGCGGGCGTCGAGCAATTGCACCAGGCGGTTCTTGATTTCGCTTACGGAATACGGGTCAAAGTACAGCACTGCATCGCCGCAGACCTCGGGAATGGAAGTCGTGCCGCTCGCCGCTACGGGTACGCCATAGCGCATGGATTGCACCGGCGGGTAACCGAAGCCTTCGTTCAGGCTCGGGAACACGAACGCGTACGCATTCTTGTGCAAGAATTCCAGTTCCTTGCTTTCCACATAGCCGAGAAGCACAAAGCGATCCCTGTGCTTGAGGTGGCGCAGGTAGGCACGCGCATTCGTAGCGCCGGTAATGACCATCTTCATGTCGAGCGACTTGCCCTGCGATTCGTACATGCCCACCAGTTCATCGAACGCTCGGGCGGCGCGCAGGTTATTCTTTTCCCAGCGGGCTCCGCTCGTGAGCAAGAAATATTTTTTCGCGGCTACTCCCGGCGGCAAGAATCCTTCGGGTTCATATTCCTTCATCGGGCTGTAGAACACCGGAATTTCCAGGTCCATGAGTTCCGGGAAGAACGCCTTGATGGAGGCGCGGCTATGCTCGCTCACCGTAATGGTACGCACCTTGCGACCGTTCGGCCCCGAAGTCAGCGACTCCGCCATACGCCGCGCCAAGTCCTGATACTTGGGCTTGTAGAAATACTTTTTCCAGCTTTCGCGGTAACGCACCAGCGCCTCGAACTTTTGCCCGAGTTTCTTGGCAAAACCTACACCCGCCCAGCTGTACTGCATTTCGAGCGCTCGCACGCCGTGCCAGGTAAACACGAAATCCTTCACGTCAATCGCCCACTTCTTTTCGAGCGAATAGAGCGGCGTGTAGAAGGTATCAATCTGGTTTGCGTCGATGATTTCTTGCGGGGTCTGCACGCTGATATCGAACAGCGGAATGTTTTTTCCTTTGCAGGCCTCGACAATTGCCGGGTCCAGATATTTTTTGCTGTCGTAAGCGCAACTGAACTGCACGCCACGCTTCACCAGCGCCCAGAAAATCACTTCGCCGTAACTGCCACCGCCGTGAAACTTGGCGCTGTGAATCGGCTGTACCGCCACCAGGTTGAAAAGCAGGTTCACTTGCGGCCCCCGCGATTATCCTTCCCGAGAAGCGTTCCCAAGATTCTCAGCGGGAACACGAGGAAAGGCATCTTCTTGTAAATCCACGCGAGCGACTTCGCGAAGGCGTAGCTGCGGATAATGTAGGCGCCACCGGCACCCACCTTGCGGGTCTGGAACTCGAATTCTTCCTTGGCGTGGGCAATCACGTCGTCATAATACTCGTTGATGGTAATGCTCTTGTCGGCGTTGACCTTCACCGGAATGTTCTTCAGGTTGGTGTAGAAATCCTTGCGCAAAATCTTGGGCAGGAACAGGTCCATGCTGGCGGGCACCTTGTGGCCGCGGGTATCGATGATTCGCGAGCCGAAGAAGTGCAGCACCTTCGCCGTGGGCAAGAACCTGTTGCCGTAGGCCAGCTGGCAGTTCCAGCCACCGGGCATTTTCTTGGTGATGTAATTAAACTTGAAGTTCGTCTCGGCGAGGCTTGCCATGTCGTACGGGAAGTTCTTCGACACGCAGTAAAGCCAGAGTTCGTGCCAGGTCTCGAAGAACTTGCGGGCTTCGGGAGTATCTGCGGCATACATCACGCCCCCATTGAAAATCTCGTCATTCAGGATCGGCGAGAAGCCCATCATCTTCGCGTTGTTCAAGACCTTCTTGCGGTTAATTGCCTTCGAGAGGTTCGTGTGGAAATCGAGCACCGCATAGATACCGCCCTTCCATTCTTCCGGAATCGAGAGGTCGCCCACGATGGCGATGTCAGAATCCATGTAGAGAAAATCGCCATCGATTACATTGCGCATGACCGTCTTGAGGTAGCGGGAGCGCAACATGGGAGTAAACTTTTCATCGAGGGTCAATACCTTGAGTTCATCGACTGCATCCTTGAGGGCCGCACGCGGGCCGGTGAGCGTTTCCGCAGTCTTGTCGTCGGTCAAAAGCGTCACAAAGGCGCCCGGGTTATGCACCCGCAAGGAGGCAATCGCCACCAGCGTCTGTTCACAGAAAAAATCCTTCGGGGAACTCGTCAGAACAAAAAGGTACTTGGTCATGGGCTAACCTCCCCCATCAATTTGACTAGTCCAGCGGAATCGTGGACTTCGCGTTTTCAAAATCCTCGACCGTATCGAGTTCGCAGGAGAAAAAGTCCGACGCATCCAGAACGGAATACGTATGGCCCTGCGGAATCAGGCGTTCGAAGGCAAGTTCGTAGAACGTATTTTCCAGGTGTTCCACGTTCATCATCTTTTCAAGTTCAGCGTAAAGGGCGGTAGAATAGCCCGCGCCAATCTTTTCGATACCGAGGCTTTCGCCTGCGGCAGCCTTCGGCGAACAAGTCTTGCTGATTTCGGAAATATTTCCGTCTTCACCAAGAACAACCTTCATTTCTTCTTCGCCGAGTTCATGGCGAATGAGCGTAAGCACGTTCGCTGCCTTGGAGGCGAGCACATTCTTCACGATTTGCGGGTCATAGAGCAGGTCACTATCGAGCAGCAGAAATTCCTTGCCCGCAACCGCCTGGCCTGCCAGCCACAGGGAATAGATGTTATTCGTGGAATCGTAAAGAGCGTTATGGATGAAGGTCGTGCGGATGGAATCGCCGTAATGTTCCTTCACGAAATTCTCAATCATGTGGTTCAGGTAACCCGTCACGATTACGAATTCCTGAATGCCGGCGCCTTTCAATGCGTCCATGGAGCGTTCCAGGAGCGAACGACCCTTCACGTCCAGGAGGCACTTGGGCGTATTGTCCGTGAGCGGGCGCAAGCGCTTCGCCATACCTGCAGCAAGAATTACGGCAATCATACGGCAGCGCAACGCTTGATGGTGTCGACCACCACCTGAATCTGTTCCTTACGGCCTAAGGTAATGCGGAGGCAGTCCTCGAGACCCTTGTCGCTCATGAACTTGATCTTGTAATCCTGTTCGGCCATAGCCTTCTGCAGGGCTTCCTTGATGCGGGTCGGGTACTTGATCAAAATGAAGTTTGCGACACTCTTGTAAACCTTGAAGCCCGGCAGGTTGCCGAGTTCCTTCTTGAACAACTGGCGGTCCCATTCCATTTCATCGGCGACCTTGCGGTAGTGATCTTCACTTTCGATGGCGGCCATCGCCACGGCTTCGCTAAAGCGGTTGTAGCCCAAGTACTTGTTGGCGTAGCTCAGGAAGGACTCGTGGCCCTTGCCCATGAAGCCAAAGCCCATACGCAGACCCGGGAGGCCGAAGAACTTGGAAAGCGTGCGGGAAATAATCAGGTTCGAATACTTGTTCACGAGCGGAGCGATGTAGGCGGTATCGGTCGTGATAAAGGAAGCGTACGCCTCGTCAATCAGCACCATCGTATCGTTCGGGATATTTTCCATGATGCGACCGATTTCTTCGGGCGTAAGGCAGTTTCCGGTCGGGTTGTTCGGAGAGGCCAAGAGCAACATACGCGGGTGAATCTTGTTCGTGAGCGCGATGACTTCGTCAACATCGTAGGCGAAAGTATCTTCTTTTTCGTGGAGCGGATACATTTCAAAGGAACCACCACATTCACCGGCGATGCGGTTGTAGTACCACCAAGAAAATTCCGGAATCATGATGGTCTTGTTTTCGCCCACCATCAGGTAGTAATGGACAGCGTTCTTGAGAATGTCTTCGCCACCATAACCGAGCAGCACCTGTTCTTCGGGCACGTTGTAAATTTCAGAGAGCTTTACCGAGAAAATGCTCTTTTTGCCTTCATCGTAAATGCGGGTGTAGAAGCAGAGCTGTTCGGGGTCAAAATTCTTGACGGCATCGAGCACCTTCTGCGAAGGCTTGAAGTTGAATTCGTTTCTGTCCAAGTAGTTCATGTTTTACCTTTGTGGGGCTTGTACCCCGATTCAAAACCTTTTTAAATATAAATTTTTCCTTATTTCCACCACACATCAAGCCCGTGATTGTAGCGTTTTTCTTCGGGCGGAAGCTGCATGTAGTCGCGGTAGAAGAGCGACAGGTAGTAATCGTAGTTCCTGTAACCGCTAAACTTGCGGTTCTCGAACGGGTAGTCGACCGTTTCTGCAATCTTTTCCAGGTCCAAAATGCGGTCGGTTTTTGTGTCGAAGAATAGCGTTGCAACATGGCCCGAATGGGCTGTCGGGTAGCGGCGAATCACGCGTTCCACATAGCGGCAGAAGCGCTTTTTGCCCACGATGCAGGCGATGGCATAAAAGAACCGCTTGTACAGAAGCGTCCAGGCGTCGTAACCCTTCGACTTGAAGTCGGTCGTAATGGCGAGCGTAATCACACGCAAAAAACTGCAGTAGAGCACGAACGCCTTTTCAAAGAAACTCGATTTCGGGAGTCCATCCAGCGGGAAGATATCGACCCAGATTCCCATCTCACCCTTGTGGCGTTCCATCTTGACCGTTGTGCGGTTGTCGTATGCCTTTGCAAACGGGTAGAAGTAGCCGTCGCAAGTATCGTCCACGAGCGTAAGCCATTCCTTGTGGCCTGCCGCATTCTCGTCTTTCAAGATGGCAATGAGCTTCTCGTAATCTTCGCGCAACATGCAGATATCAATGTCATCGTCCCAGGGAATGTAGCCTTTGTGGCGCACCGCCCCGAGGAGCGTGCCGTAGGCAAGACTGTACTTCAGGTTGTTTTCCTTGCAAATGCGGTCAATCTCGTCCAGAACGGACATCTGGATTTCGCGACATTCCTGCTGTTCAATTTTCTTCATTATTCAGCCTTCCCGCTAGTAAGTTTTTCCCTATCGGCATCCATTTTCTTCTTCACGATTTTCCAATAGATACCGAGCAACGCGAGGACCGCCAGATAAATCCCGCCCTTTTCGACAAGCGAAAGTTCCGGCTGTTTCACGTTGAGCATTACATAGAAAGTAATCAATCCCGCAATCCATGCGACCTGCGACACAAGCCGTACGGAATATGGCCTGTAGCCCATCTTGATAAGGTAGATGTTGTTGCAGATAATCGCCATGATGTTGTAGCCGAGCATCGAGAGGGCTGCACCCACGAGTCCGAAAGCGGGTATCAGGAAGTACCCTAGCGCGAGCGCCACACCCAGCGAAATCACGTCCATGATCAGGGAGTACAGGCTCTTGCCCATGCCGTTCAACACCACGATGGACATGCCGCCAAAGCCCGCGACGAGATGCACCAGCAGGAGAATCCCGAGCGCCTCGGGCTGCACGATGAAGTCCTTGCCCGCGATAGAAAGAATTTCGCCCGGGAACAGCACGATGAAGAACCCGATAAGCAACTGGATGAAGGTGACCATGAACACGCAGTAGCTATAGACAGGCTTGAGGTCGGTCTTGAGGCGTTCCTTGTCCATACCCGCAACAACCGGAGTGAGGATAGGAGTGAACCCCACGCGGATTGTCTGGAGGGCGTTCGAGATGGTGACCATGATACCGTAGGCACCCGCCTTCTCGGGCCCGAGGAAGAGCATCACCAGCCAGAGGCTAGAGCGCGTGAGGAACGAGGAAACAAACTCGCCGAACCCGAGCGGGAGCGAGTAGAGCAGCAGGCCCTTCGACACGAGTTTGCCCGGATTCATGGGCATCTCGGGGAACTGGCGGCGCACCAACACAAAGTGCACACAGAAGCCCACCACCTGCCCCACCAGCAGGCCCAGCGGGAGCGCATGCGGGATTCCCATGAAGTGGAGCGCGATGGAAGTCGCGGGCGCGAGCGTCACCGTCAGGAACGAATTCACGAACACGGCATTCTGCGGACGGCGGTTGCCTTCGGATGCAGTACTGAAAACGTACGTGCCCACGTAGAACAGGAGCGAGACCGCGTACCACGGGAGTTCCTTCGAGATATACGGCGTAAAGGAACCGACAAAAATGACTCCGGTGCAGAACAGCGCGATGGCGGCGGCAATCCAGAACGATTCCATGATGCCATCGTGTGCAGGGCGGCCGTTCAACTTGTTCTGCGGCAGGTACCAGTAGAGGCCCTTGTCGAGCCCGAGGGTTGCCGAGTGCGCAATCGTGAGGAGGAGCGTCTGTGCCGAAACGAATATACCGAATTCTGCAGCACCAAAAATGCGCGCCATCACAAAGGTCAATAGCGGGCCGCAAACCTTGAGGATAGTCCCCACAACGTTCACGATCATCGCCTTCTTCAGGAACTTGCTGTCGGTCTCTAGATTGCCCATAACTGGCCCAAAAATAGATTTATTTCGCACCGGCCCCCAACCGTTTTGAGCCATAATCCGACGAATTATCTATATTGCCCGATAAAGTTCGCAGATGCGTACTTTTCCACTCGTAAACCGGGAAATTATCATGTTCAAGACCATCGCTATCGGCTGCGACCACGCCGCTTTCGAATACAAGGAAAAACTCGTCAAGTTTCTGGAAGGCAAGGGCTACAAAGTCCTCGACATGGGCACTGATTCTACGGAATCGTGCGACTACCCGGTGTTCGCTGACAAGGTCTGCAACAAGGTAACCGGCAAGGAAGCCGACTGCGGAATCCTCATCTGCGGTACGGGCATCGGCATGAGCATGGCCGCCAACAAGCACAAGGGCATCCGCGCGGCAGTCGTCGGCGACCTCACCTCCTGCGAATTCACGCGCCTCCACAACGACGCGAACGTGCTCTGCATGGGAGCCCGCATCATCGCCTACGCGCAGTGCGAAGTTTTCGCGACCAAGTTCCTCGAAACCGAATTCATGGGCGGCAAGCACAAGAAGCGCATCGACATGTTCGAGCCGGCATAGTTTTAGGCCATTTTTGCCTAATTTGAGCAATTTACAGATTTTTCGTTCACTTTCGCGCTTTTTTTGCTAAATTAATTAACGTATGGTGCAGTTCAGTCAAACGTCATGGCAAGAGTTCTCGCTTCCGAATGTATTGGAAACGCTTCAATATGCTCCCCTGAACTTGACTATCGGCAAGAGCCCGCTTCTCCATTACATATTCCCTAAGGAACTTGCCGCCGGTGCAACAATCAAGTACCAGCTGCAGTTCGGCTTCAGGGTCATCAGGTGGACCGGCATCATCAGTTCGGTCAAGGACAACCAGGTGACGGTGCGGCTGGGCCAAGGCCCGTTCCGCGGGTTTACCGCCAGCCACAAGTTCGTACCCGAAGGGCACATGACCGCCTGCTACGACGAATTCTCGTTCCAGGGGTTCACGAACATCCTCGAAGAGACTTTCGCAAGCATCATGGCAAGCGCAAGCGTCGTTTACGCGATATACGCCCGTAAGGACACGCGCGACATAGTCCTTTCCGTAGAATCCCAGAAAAAGACGCAGGCATTCGAATCGCTCGACCTGGGTGCCACGGCGGGTTAAGCCCGCACCGGGGGTTCCGCCATGTATTCCTCACTGGAACAAGCGCTGCTTGACCTAGAAAAGGCAGGCATGCTCAGGCGTATCCGCGAAGAGGTGGACCCGTACCTGGAAATGGCTGAAATTGCACGGCAGGCATTCGACAGCAAGGGGCCGGCACTGCTTTTCGAGAAGGTAAAGGGGAGCAGGTTCCGCGCCGCATGCAACATCTTCGGCACGCGCGAACGCATGGATTTCTTGTTCCGGGATACTCTCGAAAGCACAAAGACCGCGGTCCTGTTCAAGTCCAACCCCGCAGAATTCTTTAGGCATGCGGGCCCCGCCACGTTGTTACGCGCGGCAAAAGCGGGCATCCGTTCACTCCCCAGGCGCTCGGGCAGTATCCGCGACTTCGAGGAATGCACGCTCGCCGACCTCCCGCAAATCGTAGGCTGGCCCGAAGACGGCGGGCCGTTCCTCACGCTCCCGCAGGTGGCGACACTCCCGAGTGACGGCGCGAAGATTCTCACCGCAAACCTCGGCATGTACCGCGTGCAGATTGCGGGGAACGACTTTGCCCCCGACGAATGCGGCATCCACTACCAGATAAACCGCGACATCGCACGGCACCACCGGAAGGCGCTCGAAGAAGGCCGCGCGCTCAAGGTAAGCGTGTTCCTGGGCGGGCCTCCCGCACATACCGTCGCCGCGGTGATGCCCATGCCCGAGGACCTTTCGGAACTTACCTTCGCCGGAATGCTCGGCGGGCGGCGTTTCCGCTACTTTATGCACGATGGCTACATCGTCTCGAGCGATGCGGACTTCTGCATCCTGGGAGAGGTTGCACCCGAACTCAAGCCCGAGGGGCCATTCGGCGACCACGTGGGGTACTACTCCGGCAAGCACCTCTTCCCCTACCTGAAAGTGAAGAAGGTGCTCTGCAAGAAGAACGCGATTTACCCGTTCACCTCCGTAGGCAGGCCCCCGAAAGAGGACACGGTTTTCGGCGAGTTCATACACGACATTACCCGGCCGATGGTCCCCTCGTCGCTCCCGGGCGTAGAGGCAGTCCACGCGGTCGACGCGTCGGGAGTGCACCCGCTGTGCCTCGCCGTCGCGAAGGAAAACTTTATACCCTACATCAGGCCCGAGGAACGCGAGCCGCTCGAACTTTTAAAGACCGCAAATGCGCTGCTCGGATTCAACCAGGTATCGCTCGCGAAGTACCTAATGGTGGCCGCGAAGGAAGATGCCGGCGTTAAACTATCCGCGGGTGCCGATGCGTCCGGCATTAAACAACCTGACGGCATTAAACGGCCCGACGGCAAAAATCAGGATACTCGCAGGGCACAGGATGTTCGCGGGGCAAAAAACGCCTCCGGGGCGCTGGATGCCCGCGACGTTCCTGCATTCTTCGCGCACGTGCTCGAGCGCGCAGACTTCGCGCGGGACTTGCACTTCCAGACCTCCACCTTCATCGACACGCTCGACTATACGGGAACGCGACTCAATCACGGTTCCAAGCTCGTGATTGCCGCGGCAGGCATCAAGCGCAGGGAACTGCGCGAATGCGCGGGCGACCTTGACGGGCTCAAGCTGCCCGTGGGCTTCAGCAATGCGAAAATTGCGATGAAGGGCGTGCTCGCCATGCAGTGGAACGACGGTTCAAGTGCCGCCGAGCGCACCACCGAATTAAACGGCGACGCGGGCAATCCGGGCGAAAACGGCGCCCACCCCGCTCCCGAAAACATCGCGCAGCTCCGCGATGCCCTCGCAAGCTGGGAATACCACGAAAACTACCCGTGGGTGAGTATTGTGGACGACACCTCCACCATCGGCGGCAACTCGCAAATGAGCCTGGACGATTTCCTGTGGCTAACGTTCACGCGTTCCGACCCCGCGCAGGATATCTACGGACTGAACGAGCGCTTTGTGCAGAAGCACTGGTCAATAGACGCCCCGCTCATCGTAGACGCGACCATCAAGCCACGCCACCAAAAGGCACTCGTAGTTCCGGACAACGTTGTTTTGAAATCGAAGGAGGTTCTAGAAAATGCACGCTAGTTTCCTCCCCTCCATACCCAAAGTTCTGCTTTTAACAGCAACAATCCTTGCTACAGCGATTGCGCCCGCACAGGCACAGAAATGCGGCATGGCCTTCGCGCACCAGAACAGCAGGCAAAAATCCGTATTGCACCCCGCCGCAGCACTCCGGATCAAGAACTGCGATGCGCGCGAATACTACGACAGCGTCTATACCCGCGAAACGGAACACTTCCAGATATTCTACACGCTGGGTATAGGCCCGCACGCAACCAGGCCCGAATTTGTAGACTCGCTCGCCGTAACGCTCGAAAATGCGCTGACATTCCACACGAAAACCATGAAAATGCGCGCACCGCAGGGCATCGACACCACGAGTCACTACCAGATGCCCGTGAAGGCCGGGCTCTACCCCGTCGAAGTCGCCGAAATAGACTTTCTCCGCGACCCGAGAAGCGTGCTCAAGGCAGACGCCTGCAACGGTTGCTACGGAGTGACATACCCGAGCCCCAAGGATTACCACAAGTCCGAAATAATCATCGACAACGATTTCAAGTACGTGCCGGAAAACGCGACCGCCACAAGTTCAATCGTGCGGGACGAAAAGACCTGCACCTACCCCACCTCAACCGTAGAGCAAAACAGCACCGCCTACCAGTACTCCTACAACAAGGAGTTCGCCAAGGGCATCCAGGTCACCATATACCACGAGATGTTCCACGCCGTGCAGTTGCAGTACATGGACCTGTTCAATCACTGGACTTACTGGATAGAGGCTTCCGCAGCCGGGAACGAGGAAGTCGGAGCCCCCGATATCGACGACTACTTCCTGTACGTCAGCAGGTTCTTCAACTACGGCGGAACCGCGATAGACGCAATCGAGTACGAGTACGGCCTCGTAATTCTCTACTTGTACCTGTACAACCACGTGGACAAGCACTTCGACAAGGAAATCTGGGAACTTTTCGAAACCAAACCGAATGCGCCCTTCAAGGAAAACCTCAAGAAGGTTCTTGAAAAGCGGGGCTTGGACGGCGATTCGCTATTCCACGACTTCGCGACGTCGGCAGCGCTCTCCGGAAAGAACGCGAACGCAGTAAGCAATGCACGCTGGATTCACGAAGACCAGCCAAGATGGGCTCCGGCGACCGCGAAACGTTCGACGTTTGTCGACGGAAGCGAAGGTCAAGACAAGTTCACGCCCGGCATTCCTCTCTACTCACTCGACTTCTACCTGGACGGCACCCCGGACCTTGACGAATACAAAGGCAAGGCTACGGCGCTTGTGTTCAACGGCGAAAAGATCGGCATCAGGGAAATCAAGAACACGGCCTCGGTGGATTCCATCATCAAGGACGCCTTCTTCGCCGATTCCATCATGTGGGTGTTCAGCAGTTTCGACAATCCGAAACGCATTCCCGAAATGGTAAAGGATTCCACGCTTCGCGCCTTCCCCATGCCCTGGCGCGGCAACGGCTCGCTCTGCTTTACACCGCTACCGGAATCAAAGAAGTTTATCGAAATTCGCAACGCCCGCGGGGACCTGGTGCTGCGCGAACCCTACGAAAAGACGACGCACTGCATCAACGCAGACAACGTAAAGAGCTCGATGAAGCCGGGCGTGTACCGCTTCCGTGCAGGCTCCAGCGGAAAGACGCAGAAATTCATTGTAACGTATTAAATTTACGGACTAAATTTTCGTCCACAAACACATCAAAAAAGAACCCGTCCTTTTCAAGACGGGCTCTTTCGCATTTTACACCGCAATCATCGTATCACTATCCGGGTCGTTCTCTGGGCCGTACTGTTCCAGACGCGTACAATGTAGTTGCCCCGATCCAAATGGCCTAGGCTGAAGCTTCTGGAACCCGCAATGTATTCATCGACGGTTTCCATGAGCTGGCCATTCATGTCGAACACCTGCAAGCGAACATTCGAAGGAACATCCACCGCAACGGTGAACATATTTCGGGCAAATCCGATCTTAAAGTTCTTCTGCAAGTCATACATAGCGACGATGGCATCGCCCTTTTCACTAGACGAGGATTCCACCTTCGAACTAGAGCTAGACTTTGCAGAACTGCTCGATGCCGTGGAGCTACTGGACTTCGTAGAACTGCTAGATGCCACAGAACTACTGGACTTCACAGAACTGCTAGATGCCACAGAACTGCTGGACTTCACAGAACTGCTAGATGCCACAGAACTGCTGGATTTCACAGAGCTGCTAGACGCCACGGAACTGCTAGACGCAACAGAACTACTGGACATCACAGAACTGCTAGACGCAACAGAACTCGAACTCGGGGGCGGATCTACACAAAGCTTCGCGTAGGTCGCAACGTAGGTCGCTTTTGCGGTAACATCTGCTATCTCGTTATCCCATGCGTCAAAGCTATAGGTACAAAGCCCGATAGTCGTATCCGCAAGTTCGGGGACATCAATGTCGGTAGCCTTCGTTCCATACGGATATTCCGCAATCATCAGGCTATCCACAAAGCCTTCGTGGTTGAAAGGATCCTTGAAGGTTATCTCGTACTTACGGATAGTCGAGTCAAACGTTGCCGTATACCGCGTATCCTTGGTAACAGCGACAACCGTCGGGCTCCACCCAGCAAAACTGTAAGTGTACTTGGCAGTGTTTTCCCTAACCGGAGTTGCACCGTTATAGTTCGGCGTATCGCCGGCACTGTAACGTTTCTGTTCCAACGTATTGCCATTGTAGTTGAGCCAGGTTACGGTGTACTGTTCGCCGCAAGTCGTATCGAACTGCGCTCTGTAAAGCACGTCTTCGGTCACATCGGCAAGTTCCGGAGACCAGCCAGTAAATTCGTAGAAGCAGTTTCCGATAGTCGTATCGCGCACTTCCAAGACTTCGAGGTCTTCAACCTTGGTTCCATAGGCAAGGTCGTAGTTTTCAGACCATCTACCGCGAATCGGGTCATAGAATTCGACATAATATGTCCTGGCAATGCACCTCGAGGAATATTGTGCCGTATACTCCATGTCGCCCTTCACGGTATCGCTTGCACCGACGGTCCTCACCCACTTTTCAAAGTTATAGTAACATTCCGGGGTTTCCTTTTGCGGACCCCAATCACGTTCAACGACTTCGTTGTAGTAATGCCGTTCCGTATCCCATTCGTCGTCATCATACGTCTTGAACACAACCGTATAAATCCGTGGATTTGTAGTTTTTTTAATAGTGGGTTCATGAACAACCATATTCATTACCGGTTAAGTTAAAATATATCCTTTTTTCTTGTTAAGTGGTATACCCTTGTGGTCTAGGCAGCCTGTTTTGACAGCCTATATTCCACCGGTGTCATGTAACCGAGCGAACTATGGAGCCGTTTCCGGTTGTAGAACAGCTCGATGTACCTGAAAACGGCCTCCCGCACGTCTTCGATGTCCTTGAAGTCTCGCCTGTAGGCCATCTCCTTCTTGAAGCTTGCGAAGAAGCTTTCCATGCAGGCGTTGTCGTAGGGGCAGCCCGGGGCGCTCATCGAGGGCGTTATCCCATTCTCCGAGAGCATCGTGCGGTAGCCCATGCTGCTGTACTGCACGCCACGGTCGGAATGGAAGATTAGTCCGTCGTGATGGCCGCGTTGCATGATGGCATTGGACAACGCGCGCTTGACAAGTTCCGTGTCGATGTTCTTGCTCACGGCATAACCCACCGCCTCCTTGTTGCATAGGTCAAGTACCACGGCAAGGTACACCCAGCCAAGCGTAGTCTTGACGTAGGTGATGTCGCCGGCCCAGACGGCGTTCAGACTGTCGGGATCGAACTTCCGCTGCACCAGGTTCTCGCTGTACATGGAGTCACATTTGCCCTTGCGGTAGGGTTTCCATTTCTTGAGCGTGACCGGATAGAGACCGTTCTCGCGCATGATGCGGCGCAGTTTCCACACCTTTACCTCGTCACCCTTGTCATGGAGTGCCGCCTGCATCTTCGGGCAACCGTACACGCGGTGGTTTTCTTCGAAGGTGTCGCGGACCTTCTGGACAAGCCGTTCTTCGCGGGCCTTCTTCTCGGCACGTTTTTCCTGCTGGCGCGACCACTGGTAGTAGGAACACTGCGGTATTCCTAGGGCTCTGCACATCTTCCTGACTGAGTATTTCTTGCGGTTCACGTGTATCGCCTCGCATTTCAGTCGTGTGGTCGCATAAAGATGTGCAGGGATTTTTTTAGGATCTCTACCGTCTCCTTCTCGTCCGCAAGCTCCTTTTCACGCTTCTTCAGGAGTTTTTCCAGTTCCCTGTTCTTGGCGGCGAGTTCCTCGACGGACACCTTGCGGATTCGCCGTTCCTCGCGGTAGCTCGGCAGGTTGTGTTCCTTGCGGTACTCGTTTACCCACCGACCGACTGTATTGGGCCCGATTCCGAGTTCCTTGGCTATTTGGTTTGCTGACTTTTCGCCTTTCAGGACCAGCTTGATGACCTGTTCCCTTGTCTCGGAGCTATAGTTGATTTTTGCCATTGTTTTACCTTTTGGGGGTTGCGCAATGAATATAGTAGCTTATGCTACCCTCTTATTAAACTCCTGCATGGTCCATTATGGGAATGTTACAGTAAAACATTCCAACTTGGAATAGTTCCGCCGAATTTTAGTGATTTAGAGCAATTCCCCGATCCACGGGAAAAGATTGTCTTGATTTTCGAGCTTATTCAAGAGCGACGTATCGGGCTTCTTGCGGCCCATCGCAAGGCTTGTCATCGCAGAGGCATAGAGTGCGCACACGTTCCTGTAATGCGTATTCTCGCGGAACCGCGCGTAGTCTGCCGCAGACTTGTTGTGAATCATAAACGCCCAGTCCGAAGCCTGGAACAGCAGGAGTTCGCGGGCAATCTGCGCGTAATACCTGCGATACAGCCGGGTCTGCGCGGTCTTGCCCTTCTTCTCGCGGGCAACGAGCGCGCGGCGGAACTCTTCCATCATGCCGCGCATGCGGAAGAATAGCGGGTACGCATGACTCACCTCGTCGTTCATCCAGACTTCACCGAAACCGCCCTCGCCCCATGAGGAGAATATCGGGCTGTGTACCGCCTCGTCGCAGGAGGAATACATCGTGGTTTCGAGAGAGGCCATCTCTACCGTATTGGATGCGGCGGCGCGCTCAAACATCTTCTCGATAAACAGCGGGCCCTCGAACCACCAGTGCCCAAAGAGTTCCGCATCGTAGGGGCACAGGATGGAGACCTTGTTGCCTTCCATGTTCGGAAGGAGTTCAGTGACGGTCGCCTCGCGGTTCGCTACGAAGAGTCGCGCGTGGTCCTCGACCAGGCGCATCGCGTTCCACGGGCGGTAAATCTGCTTGTCCTCGCTCCCGGTAATGCGGTAGTACTTGAGGCCGGTCTCGATGGGAGTATCGCCCGCCATAAAGTAATCGCCCAGGTAGCCACGGTCGCGTTCATTTGCGATATCCTTGAAGAACTCGCGGTACTCGGGGTGCCCCGGGTAGCCAGTCTTCCGGCTCCATACTTCCATGGAACTCGCCTGCTCGCGGCCCATGCAATAAAGCCCCGCAGGGGTCTTTATTGGCGCAAATACTCCGTATTTGGGCGCGGGCTTTGCCAAAAGCACGCCGTGGGTCTCGAGGAAGAAGTACTTGAACCCGAATTCGGCGAGAAGGCGGTCAAGACCTTCGAAGTACCCGCACTCGGGGAGCCAAAGCCCGCTGGGCCTGCGCCCGAAGGCGTCTTCAAATGCACGCACGGTAACGCCCAGCTGCAGTCTAATTGCCTGCACGTCGGACTGGTACGCGGGCAAGAACGGGTGGGTCCCCACGCAGGTAAGGAGGTTGAGCTTGCCGCATTCCTCGAGTTGCTTCAGCGCGGGCACAATCTCGCAACCGCAGTCGCGTTCCCACGTGTCAATAAGCGCAACCTGTCTCCGGTAGTAAAAATCCACCACGGTCGCGATGTCATCGTTCCCGCGGGCGCGCTCGCGTTCCTTCTCGATAAGTTCCATCTGCATGTGCAGATGACGTGTGAACTTTTCAAGCAACAAGCTGTCGGTAAGCATCGCGAGGAGCGCAGAGGAAACGCTCAGGTTGAGCGTTCCCGGCACGCCCTTCTCCTGCAGGCGGCGGAGCATCTGGATTAGCGGCAGGTATGTTTCCGCCATAGCCTCGAAAAACCAGTTTTCTTCCAGGAACCGGTCATATTCGGGCTCGCGCACAAAAGGCAGGTGCGCGTGCAGCAGCAGGTGTATTTTACCGGGCGCGGACAATTAGCCCTCGTGGGTTTAGAGCAGGCTAGCCTACTCCGTGCGCTTCACCACAATAGGGACAATCGTTGTCGGGAAGTCGCCATCCTTGTCGGTAGCGAACACCGGGATAATCTTCGTAGAATCCGGCAGGTCTTCCTCGAAACTGAAGGTGCCATCCGGGTTCAGCGGGAACGGTTCGCCGCGCACCTGGAGGTGTGCATCCGGGCGGGTTCCACCGTACACAATCAAGCGGGTCTTGACCCACAGGAAGAAATCCTTCCCGTAGTTCACGGAATCCTTCGGGAGTTCAAGCTTGTTGCTCTTGAGGGCGGCGCTGGAAAGTGCACCCGAGAACATGGAACCCGAGGAACTGGAAAGCGTGCCGAGCGCGTTTTCGAGCCAGTTCTTCGCAGACATGCTCGAAAGTCCCGAACTGCCGAAACCGCCCATGGCGGCGCCGCCGAGGGACGCCTTCACGAACACGTCGTCCACGTTCACCTGGGAACCTTCCGGAGAGTAGGCCTGCACCGGGACGGATTCCACGAGCGGCATGAAGTTCTTGCCCTGAGCAAAGCCGAGCACGGCCACCGTATTGGAGGTAGCCTTGTTTTCCACATACCAGCTGCGGGCATCGGCGGGCACCACCACGTCGTGGAACTTGCGCTTCTTGCTGCGCTTCACGGTGAGGTCGTCCGAAATATCGAACAGGCGGAGCACCAGCTTGCCCTTGCCCTTCTTGGCGCGCTTGATACGGTCCTCGGAAACTTCCCAGAAGGCCTGCATCCAGTTCGGGTCCTTCTGCATGAGCACGAGGTATTCGGGGTCGAAGTTCTGCGCCATGCTGGCAGTCTTCGTCACGGGCTTCGCGGCGGCCTTCGGGGCGGTGACCTTCACCGACTTCGCAGACTTCCTTGCGGTAGATTTCAGCACCACATCGGTCTGTTCCGATGCCTTCGGGGCAGACTTCGCGGAAGCCTTCGCCGTCACCTTCGCGGCAATCTTTGCGACGGGTTTCGCCGCAGTCTTCGTGGCGGTCTTTACCGCAGTCTTTGCGGCACTCTTTGCCGTAGCGGTCTTCGTCGCGACCTTTTCTACCACCTTTTCGGCTTCCTTGGCGGCAGTCTTCACCGCCTTCGTTATCTTGGAGGTCGTTTCCTTGACGGCCTTTTCCACCACCTTCTTGGTGGCCTTAGTCTTTGCTGTTTTTTTCGTAGCCATTACTAGCCTCCTTCGAAAATCTACCTGCGGGACTGTCCCCAGCTGCCGATACCCATCAAGCCGAGACGGATTCCCAGGAACACTTCATCCCAGTTGCCCTCGGATTCAGAGAAGCGCTTGCCGCCCTGGAGCGCGAGATCCACGGCGATGCCCTTCCTGCCCAGCGGGAAGTTCGCACCAATGGAACCGCCCACCTCGTAAACGTCCTCGATGTACCAGTTCTTGTACCATGCGCCTGCACGGTAGGTAATCCTGTCCCAGAACGGGTCGTAGTACAGCCCACTGCCATCGCGCTGGTAACCTATGGACGCGACAAAGTCGTTCTGCGTCTTGGTCACGCTCCGCATGTCGTAGCTATGCCCCACGTTATCGATGTCCTTGTCCCAGGCGCGCCACTGCAAGTCGGCCATCACGTTGTGCCTCTTGGCAAGGCGGTAGTTGACACCGGTCGCAAACATGGCGGGGACCTCGATGCGACGGTCAATCTCGCTCGGCACAAGCGTATCAATTTCCGAGAACCGGAAGTTGTATTCCAGTTCGTTCAAAAGCGTATAGCCCGTCGTGTACGAGAAGTAGAACGAGGACTGACGACCGCGATACTGCACGGAGCCGGTGTAGTAGCCGGGGTGATGCTCAACTTCCCACGAGCCTTCCACGTAGTCCGTAATATCCCTGTTGTTGGTGGCCCACAGGTCTTCTTCAGCGACGGATTCCTTGTTCGGGCCAAGCGTAAGGCTGCGCTTCATGCTACCCATCACGATATGCATGGACGCACCCAGCGAAACATTGCGGAGGTACGGGAGACGCACCGCGTATGTCGGCACAATCTCGTAGACGCTTCCGTTGTATTCAATCTTCGCGTTGGCAGATAATGCGGAATCGGAAATCTCCTCGCGGATAACGGAAGAATAATGCTGCCAGAGAGACACGCCGAACGCGCCAAAATCGCCCATCGGGAACGAGAGGTTGAACGAGGGCATGGCGATGTTCTTCGTGAAGTAGCTTTTGCCGTGAGCTTCTGCAGTATAGAGGTCCAGCAGGAAGTTCAGGTTGAACACGACCTTGGTATCGAAGGCCATGCGTGCCGGGTTCGTGACGGAAAGCCCTTCGGATTCACCCGTCTTTGCACCGCCGGCAAAACCGCGGCCTGCCGCAGCGACGGAACCGCCCACAGTCTGTTCTTCACCGAGGGCATCGAGACCAATCATCGACGCCTGCGTAAACGCGACAAGGCAAACAATCAATCCTAGAATCTTTTTCATTCTTCACCCCCGCGCTTGGTGGCAAGCCAGAGCTTGAGCGTTGCCGGCTTGCTGAACGATGTACCGAAGTCGTACCGGGCGTAATCGAAATGGCTAAAGAACACATACGACGTATCCGTCTTGCCTGTCGTCGAATCCTTGAAGGCGTAGTCCACGTAGGCGGAATCCATCGCCTGGAGCGTCGGGTAGCCGAGGCGCACCATCATCTTGAGATTGCGCCCGCTCTTTGCCTGGTTGATAACGTCGCGCATGCCGTAGGTCACCTGCAACGAGAGTGAATCTCCGTCGAAGAACACGATGTTCGGGTGACCGGATTCCACAATCATCTTGCGGTTCAGCCTGTATTCTTCCATCTTGCGGACTTCCGTTCCCAGGCTATCGATAAACGTGCCCACCACAACCTGGATGGGCAGTCCCAGTTCGTTTATGCCCTCGGAATCGTCTCGCGGGAAGGTTATCTGCGCAAGCACCACCGCCTGGCGCACGTCGTTGCCGTCACCCTCGTCGAAGGGGAAGGCATCGCCGTAAAAGTCCGAGAGCGCCTCGAGAACCTTATCGACAGGGTACTCCACCACGATGGAATCGAGCACGCCGCCATGCAGCAACAGGCATCCGTCGCAGGTATCATTGTATGTAACAACTTCACTCATACGGAAAGCGACAAAGTTCTTGTAGGTGGTATCGGAGAACGTCTTCACACGCATGAAGGGTGGCAGCCCAGTCCCCGTACCGTAGATACGGTAGGCTCGCTTGGATTCCGGAGCGGAAAGGCGCAACTGCAGGTGCGTCGCGGAGCCCGATTTCTTCAAGTCCTCGACCAGCGCAGAAGGCATGGGAATCTTCACGAGGGAATCCTTTGCATCAATGGAAAGTTCATACGTGGTATCGGCGGAATTGTCCGCCTCCCATTCCATGAGGCTTTCACGCCAGGCGGAATCCGAGATGTCCTTGATGCTGTCGACAAAAGCCTTGGGCTTGCCCTTGCCCACATCGAGTTTCCATTCCACCTTCAGGTTGAGCGTTTCCTTGTACGGGAGAGAATCGGCCGGGAAGTACTTCGCAGAATAGAACGGATTGAGCACGAACAGGGTAACGAACGCCGCCGCGGAATCCGATTTGGACAGAGAATCGATGAAAGCCGAATCCCTGAACGCGATATCGAGAACGAGGTCGTGCGTGAGCCCCGCCTGCGTGCCGAAGATTGTCCTGTCGTACGCAGGGAAAACGGTCCTGCCCGCAAACGCCTCCGCCGACACCGGAGTCAGGTCTTCTATAGTAACAGTCTGGACCTTGTAGCTATCGGGCAGGCCCTGGTCTCTAAGCCAGCCGCTGAGCGCCGTATCCTCGGAATCGAACAGGCACGCCGACAGCGTTAACGCCATTACAGCCAAAAAGGACAATAGAACAAATTTTCTCTTTTTCACTCGGTTCTCCGAATCTAGTCTAAAATTCGCCCTATAATATAGAAAATTTGCCCCTTTTTACTATATTTGTCCCCGAAAATCAAGAGGACATTATGGCCCAATTCAACGCGCATTTCAGGAACATCAACGGGGACGACACCTACCCGCTGACCGACGTCATTTACCGCAGCAAGGTGGACGGCAGCCTTTTGGAAGTCGAACACGACCGTGCAGCCCTTGCCGAGAAGAGCCCCGAGGAATGGAAAAAGCTCTTTGCCGAACGCCGCATGAGCTTTGAACCGGCCGACATGAGCGGCATCTGGAGCAAGCGCGAAATGGTGCTCCCCGACATGCCCCTCGAAGACATCGTCACGATGCGCGAAGGCTGGAGCCCGCTCTTTGACGCGGCCCCGCTCGCAAAAGAAATGGGCATCAAGAGCCTCAAGGTCAAGCTTTGCGGCAACTCCCACACCGGTTCTTTCAAGGACCTCGGCATGACGGTCCTCGTGAGCCAGGTGAACCACATTATTAAGAAGAAGATTCACGAAATCGACGCCGTGGCCTGCGCCTCTACCGGCGACACCTCCGCAGCCTTGAGCGCCTACTGCGCGAAGGCCGGCATTCCGAGCATCGTGTTCCTGCCCGCCGGCAAGACAAGCGTCGCCCAGCTGATCCAGCCGATTTCTAACGGCAGCATCGTGCTCGCCCTCGACACCGACTTTGACGGTTGCATGAAGATCGTGCAGCAGGTGACTGCCGACAACCGCATCTACCTCGCGAACTCCATGAACAGTCTCCGCGTGGAAGGCCAGAAGACGATTTCTCCGGAAATCTGCCAGGAAATGGGCTGGAAGGTTCCCGACACCGTGATTATCCCGGGCGGAAACCTCGGCAACGTGAGCGCCCTCGCGAAGGGTTTCGAAGACTGCAAGGCTATGGGCCTCATCGACCGCATCCCGCGCATTATCGTCGCCCAGGCCGAAAATGCGAATCCGTTCTTCCAGGCTTACGAACGCGGCTTCGACAAGTTGGTCCCGATGCAGGCCAAGAAGACTCTCGCAAGCGCCATCCAGATCGGTAACCCGGTCAGCTACCCGAAGGCCGTGCGCGCCATCCAGAAGACGAACGGCATGGTCGTGAGTGTTTCCGAAGAAGAACTCGCGAACGCCGCCCACCGCGGCGACCGCATCGGTCTTTACTGCTGCCCGCACACGGGTGTCGCCCTCGGCGCCCTCGAAAAGCTCGTGGCCGCAGGTAAGATCGACAAGGAAGAGAACGTGGTCGTCATCAGCACGGCACACGGCCTCAAGTTCACCGAATTCAAGGTCGGCTACCACGAAAAGAAGCTCGAGAACATCTGCTCCAAGTTCGCGAACCCCGTGTTCAAGGCCCCGGCAGACCTCGGCGCCGTCATGGACATCCTCAAAAAAGAGATGACTGAAAGAAGGCGCTAATCAGCGCGTCATCCTGAAGCGCGAAGCGCCGAAGGATCCAGACTTGCGTTAGAAAAGACTCCATTATTTTATGGAGTCTTTTTTCTGCAAATTCTCCTTCAATAGTTATCGTCTTGTAAACTTGTCCATCACGGTCATCAGTCATTTCGCCATGCGATACTACATACACATTCATTGAGGAACTACTTTGTTCTACAAAAGAACAACTCACAAGCAAGGAACTTGATACAAGCAAACTTTCGTTAGATGAGGATGCGCAGGAAGCATTACTTTCTGCTACAGGAGAAACGTCCTCTGAAGAGGAAATCGCCAAAGGCTCTATCGCAGAAGACAACTCTTCAGAAGGTCCCTCAGGATACTGTTTTGCGCATAATCTGTTCTATGGAGAAAGGAAGTTACTCCGGATAAGCAAAAGCGCCAACAAAACGAATGCTATTTATATCATGGGGCGTTTGCAATTGATGATAAGTCACAAGAACCCTGGTTCGTTCGTTAAAAGCGTTGAGTAAGAATGCCGCATTCAAAACAACTGCAAGAGCATCAACGTTCTCTATGGGATCCTCTATCAAGAACGGCCTCAAAATATGTTGAGCCTTTGTTGTGTCTAGAGTATTGTCATTAGTATAGGGATATGTCGTGAAGTTAGTCGTGTCCAAATTAGAACAAAGAGAATCCTGCCCTATGTTGAACCGAACCCCACCAGATATTTCGGTTGAAAGATTACAAATGTAACCAACATCATAACACTGGCCAGGAAGCAAGTGCGATTCTGGATTATCGAGATAGCATACTTCTGCCGCAAAGGATATCGCGGTTATAAATGCAATCAAAATAAAAAACATTGACTTGCTCATCGTTTACTCCTTTTTTATCGTATGTTTATTCAAGAATGACATCTTTTAAGCAACGGATTGACATACCGACAGATTTTGGAAAACAATCTGTAAGACTGACCGATTCAACAAACATATAATAAGCTTCTCTGCAACTCATTTCAACAGAAGTCCAAAAGTAAGCGGTCACTCCCATTGCAGCAAACACATCGGCTCCATATGAGGATCTCTGGGAAAAAATACCCGCTGGCAAAACATTTAAACCTTTGCTATTTGTCCCATTACTGTCATCATTCCAACCAATATCTGATTTAATCGAAGATGCGGATGCATAGAACCCATCGCTTACCGACAACCAATCTTTTTCAGATGGCAACCGCCACCCTGCCGGACAAACACCTCGAATTTGCCGATCCATAATTTCGCACATTTCGCAACATAATTCTGTGCCGCATTGAAACTCTCGTTCAAGCCCGCATTTTTTCCCATCATCACTAAACAAAGCGGCGCTGTCCATGGCTGCTGACCACAAATAGAGCCGTCCGTACTTTTTACAGTTCTCCGGGTCGTTATCATAGCACCAGCTGGACGAATCCAGTGTTGATGTCGGCTGAAGATAAGCATAGTTGAGATTTTCCGCCATCCATATCTGATTGCCGATTTTTACCGTCTTGTATGTTTGACCATCTCGATCATCAACAAGTGTTCCATATTCGCAGTTGTCTTCAGTTTCTGTCTTACAAGGTATGATGATAGTAGGGGCACTGCTAGAAGAAATGCCTTTGGTTTCCGACGAAGAACTAATCGAAATATCCGACAAACTAGTACTAGAGTAAAATTCATCTTGCGAACAACTGTACAAAGTGTCGCCACTAAAAGAACTTTGTCCGACAACATTAGACGACTTGTCATCGGAACAACCCACCGAGGAAAGCAATAGGCTTATTAGTAATGGAAAAACAAAGAAACGTCTGGTCATTGTTTATTTCCTTTTTTTATATATTGGCAGGAAGGGCATCATAAGCGTTGAATAGGGAACAGACTGTATCTTCTGTATTCCGAACCCCCATCCCTCATACTTATCGTCGCTATCTAGTTCAACAATCAACTTATCCGATTTGACCTTAACAGTCTTGCCCGCCAACTGGTTTGAGACATATGTCCCCAACGAAGTTTTGTCTGCATCAAAAAGCTTAATGGTATCCCCTGCAGCAGCAAATGTTCTATCGTCAAAAGTAATACGATTTAGGCTTGATTTGTTGAAATTGTATGTACAGCGGTATGTCGTTTGCGGTGCGTAATTATGAACGACACTGCAGAAATTGCTCTCCTTAAGGGAGAAGTCGCTAACGAGCGTCGCCACCTGCGCATTGCTATCCGCATTGTTGTAGTCCTCGAGTCGTCGACCCCTCACGACAATCTGCCATTCACCCAGCTCGGGAAAATCTACGTCTACAACTTCAACATTGTTCAGATGGTCGAAACAACTATAATCAATTTTATTGCTAGACGAGCAAATCCTATATGCGTTATGAACATCACTATCGAAAATTCTTTCAAATCCCGTCATTTTATTAGAGTGAGTTCCATCTTTCGTAATAAATTCTGTAGGTAGCGTGTCTAGACGCCAAGGGTAGTAATATTCACCGGATGGACTAACAAGATACATGTCAAGGTCATTGACCAATTTTGATTCCTTGAAGCGCGTCTCATCTATCGCCATCCTCCTGATTCCCGGTGAATCGTCCCATACAAGTGTTGCTCTTAGACGTTGTTTCCCGGGGGAGACAACCGTTGTCCATCTTTTCTCAACCCCATTCCCGATTTCTATTTCGCGAAACCTTGCAAATTCCTTCGTATTTTTGTTGTAGTCGGAAATCATATCCAGAGCGGACTTGCCATCGACATAGCCCCATCCCGTAGCAAAGTCCGGACCCTTGCCGTAGGGAGTATAGTGAGGCATACTATCATGATGCGTAGCATACAAATCCGGGTTGCTGGAAAAATGGGCCTGTTCGGAATCTTCCATATCTATTGCTGTATGAATCATGAGTGCTTTGACCGCAGAGTTCCTCATGGAATGCTTGTGCAGGGAATCTCCCGTAGTGTCGCGGAATTTCTGGTACATAAGGGCGGCAATGCCGCTCACGAAGGGTGCTGCTTGCGAAGTTCCGCCATCTGTTAGGGATTGATATCCGCAGGAATCACTTTTACAGGTATCAGGCGAAACAATGCTTTTTATAAAACTGAAATCCAGTCTCAAAAAATAAGCATTGATGGTGGTGTCGAGGGAAGATAGCGAAAAACGCTTCACAGAATATTTATTAGAGTCTTCCCAGACAGTGGGAACTTTAACCTGCCAAACATTATCTTTAAAATTTTCATTAGGATATATCACGCTAAGGGAATCAACGAGTGAAACGGGTGGTGGATAGAAGCCTGATTCATGCGTTCCGAAGAATGCGGCGCCAAATATCGTGTTATCACTCCATCCCTTCCCTTTACGGAAACGGACCTCTATTTCGTCTGTCGGTGAGACAGATACAGAATCAAAATCCCAGAGTGCCGAAATGCCCAGTTGCGAAGTGTTGCCACAACTGAACTTGTAAGCAAAGGCTCCTGCATTAATCGTGTCAATCGACGCAGTAGCGAGTGCATTTCTCAAAAAAGCAGATTTTGCAGGAAAGGCGTTAGAATCTAAAACGAGATAAGGCGTGTCGGAGCCTTGTCGGTAAAGCTTTATAAAATCAACGTATATCTCGACAGAATCTTCCCCTGTTGCAACAATCTGGCTGGTAGCACCAGGAGCCATAATATCGGGCTTGATGCGTCCGTCCCATGTGGGCCCCATGCTGGAATGGTGGAATCGAACTTTTTCCTTGCTGGTCATGTTACCGACGACGATTGCGTTTTTAGAATTGGAAAGAATGGTGTGATAGCCTCTCAAAATTCCATGTTTGTAATGCGAATCCCCTAAATCATCACCATTATTACATGCCGCATACACAACTGTTTTCACCAACGAGTCGCCTTCAACACAATTCAAAATTTTCCCCAGATTTGATTGTCCTGTAGCAATATTTGTACATTCGCTTTTCCAGTTTCTAAAAATAGCATCATCCATTGTATACTCATTTTTTATATAGAACCCCTTAGTATGGGTCATATGCGAATGGTTTACCACATGCCCCACTTGCGCTTCAGGGGAAGCTGGGCTTTTATATGCATAAAAATGAACTTTTGGAGCAATCCCGCGAATTAAGTGTCCGTTACTATTGTTTCCGTTCCCTCCAATGATGCCTGCAACACTGCTACCATGGGCTTCTGTATAACCAACTAATTTGATGCTGTCGATTTCGTCAAATCTTACTCCAAAATACTCACTCGAATCCATGACTCTTGGCTTCAATTTTCCCGTAGAATCATATTCGTTAAAGTCGGGATGATGAAAATCTATACCGGTATCATACACCCCCACAACAATCCCTTCTCCTGTGTACTCCAGTCCAGAAAGCCATTCTTTTGTCGCACTATCCATCTGTAGTGCGCGCTGCCATGCAGTATCGCTTTGCAACACCGAAATATTCACAGCGTCGCGGTCAACGGGACTGCTTGCGAGGCCCAATTCGTGTTGAACAACAAGCCCGTCAATATTCACGTTATGGCTAAGGCATTGGAGCGAATCCTTCCTGACCTTCGCAATCAACAATCCGCGGGCAACGCCAATATCGTCGCCCCCACATGCAGCGACTTCTTCAACGCACGTATTGACGGAGACATCGGGCCAGCAGTATATTTCCATATCAATCCTTGATGAATCCTCGTACAGACTATCCTGATAAAACTCTATCTCTACCGGAGTGGAATCGTCCACGGCAACCGTGTTGTAGAGCCCCGCAATCAGGCTGTCCAGCAGACTCTTCTGCACATCGGTTTCGCTACGAAACAGGGCGAGAGTCTTGCCCTGGTGCCTACCTACGGAATGCTTGACGATTCCACGCTCGGCAAGCAGGTTCCGTTCCTTCGGAGAGATGGGCGTGTCCTTGAGCAGCCAGAATCGACCCGCCGGGACAACCTCGGTCGAGTCGCCATCATACCGTTCAACCGTAAAATTGCTACCACGGTCAGTCCACAGCACGACATCGGGAGCATTGCTGTTTCCACCAAGCGGGTCGAAGCCCCAAAGAATATTGTGTGATGCGTCATAGACCGCCATGAAGTAGTTCGGCTCGTAGACCTCGGCATTATGCTGGTATGACAAGTCGTTAGACGAATCCCAGCCCATCAAAAAACCTTCGCTATAGATGCGGCAATGAATTTCAACGGAATCCCCAGGGAAAAGAAGACCGTGAAGGGAGAACTTGACTACAGTGTATTGCCCCGCCTGCACCACGGATGCCGTTACGGGATTTAGACCGGAGGAAACATCCACTTCAGCCCCAAGCGGAGCCTGAGCAGCATAATAATTGATTTCGGGATTTAGGACAGGCGCAGTTGACGTGTTCGTAAGTCTAAATCGGTAATTGACGAAGTTCCATGCAGTCACGTGACGGTCGCTTGTCAACCGCACCGATGGGCTCGACCAAGCGAGCCCGATAACAATCAAAAGAAGAAATTGCAAGGCTATCTTCATAGAAGACTATAGAACTCTAACCCATTTTGATACACTTGCCCCACTATGCGGGAGTACGTACACTGCAAGCCGTCACTTCTTGTGTTTCTTGCGGCGAACGCCCCACTTGTCCTTGATTTCTTCTTCGATCTTCTTCTTTTCGTAACGGACAACCATCTTGAACTGCACCGTGTAAACGCCGGTACCCACGAAGCGGCCGCGATGGTCCTTGAAGTTCCAGTTCACGAACAGCTTCTGGTCGGAGACAAGGCAGTTTCCGCCGAACTTCGGGCTGTTACAGGGCACCAGGATGGTCGTGTCGTTCACGTACTGTCCCAGGTGGTCATAGTAGTTCACGACAAACGTGATGAACACCTTTTCCGGGTCAAGAGAATCGAGCACGGACGGGTCCACCGTTCCATCGGCAGAGATCTGCGCGCGGTCAAGGAGTTGCGGCACGAACCGCTCGCCCAATTGCACGAGCTGCCCGAGGGCACCCTCCTTCTCCATGTCTTCCTTGGTCGTAGAACTCGGCATGTAGCGCAGGTTCACGGAGCTCAAGGTCTGCAGCACTTCGTCTTCGCCGTCGAAGGTACCCATATTGGTCGCTTCCACCAGGTGGTTCAGGAGGCCCGCAATCACCACGGGGCTCGGGTCATCGCCCGCAACGTTACCGTAGTTATCCTCGATAACGCTCTTTTCGCCATGCACCACCATGAGCGAGTCGCCCGGGAGAATCGTAGAGGCACCGCCGTCGACGATAATCTTCACGCTCAGGCCATCGGCAGCCCAGTCGAGCCCCTTCGGGTTGATATCGATGGTGTCCTTGCCGTGGATGTAGCTGAAGAAGTCGTCACCCTTCAGGTCCTTGTACTTGATGACCTCGGAGAAGTAAACGATGAGCGTATCTGCCTTCTTGCCGTAACTGAGGGTAACCGCAGAAACTACCGGCGACATCTTGTCGACCAGCGGGGCGGATTCCTCGTTCACAAACGTCTGGCCGAGCACGTCGTAGTACGTGTAGATAGTCGCCTGCGGGAGCGATTCGCTGATGCTCGTGACGCCCTTCGCAATCGGGGTCGTCGAGACCACGTTCCAGACCACGCGGGTAGAATCCTTGCCGTCGAACTTGAGGTCGGCGGGCTGGGCCTGCAGCTGGATCATGAGCCCGCGCTCGCTGTACCACGGGTATGTCGCATACAGCATGTTCTTCTCGGTCTCGGTCAGGGGGCCACTGAAGTTGGTCACTATCTGGTCCAGCACGCCATCGCCATCGGTATCCCTGTATTCCACATCCACCACAGAGGGCAGGCGATCAATGACCGTTATGGGCACCTCGCGTTCATACTCGTCGGACGTGAGATACTTGAGATTGTTGAACTGCACGCTCGGATGCAGAGACACGCTATCGCGCTTGTCGCCCTTCAGGCCCATGTTCTCGCCCACGAGAATCACCATGTTCCTGGTCGGCATATAGATATTGGTGATCTGGTCCAGGTTGAACCCGTAGCGCTTGCCTTCCTGCTTCAGGAGCACGAGCATCTCGGGCGTAGCGAGGTCCCTCGGGATAAGGTCGATATTGAACTCGATAAAGAGCGAATCCTTGCCGTGCACGTCGCGGATGGCGAAAGCATCCTTGATGACGCGGCTACCGACTTCGATAATGTAGGCATCGCGCGTATACGCGACATCGTCGTGGATGTTCTTGTAGGTAATGACCGCATAGGCGTCTTCGGGGAACTTTTCCGGGAAGTCGAGGTCAGCCACATCGATGCTGATGCGGTCGCGGGTTCCGTTCAAGGTTGGCTTGCTCTTGGGCTTGAGCGTATCGCCCTTCACCACAAGAACCACCGACGATACCTCGAGTTCGGAAATCAGGGTATCCTTCAGGACGATTTCAACGTAGTCAAGCGCCTGGTCGCCATCGGTATCCTTGATGTAGCCCAGTTCGGCATCCGGAATCGGGTCATAGAAGTTTATGTTGTCTATAATAATGGTCGTACCGCTCCCCGGGTCGTGCACGATGATGGAACCACCATTCACAACACTGTCGGCAGTCACCCAGATGGTAACGGAACCGTCGGCATTCACGCGGATGGTATCGCTCGGGTTCGGATTCTTGGGGTCAACGAGCGTAAGGCCCGAAGCTGTCGCGAACGTGAGGCTGTCCACATCGCCAAAGTATTCCTTCACCTTATCCGGATCGAGCGTAAGGGCGACAACCTGCCCCACCTGGGCGGAGTCAAGCCCGGAATTCACGTGCAGGTCGAGATTGAGCGCAACCGGGTTGTTTTCTTCCATGTAGTAGTTCTCGCCAATCTTGATAATACCCGTACCAGCCGTGGAATCCACCGGCAGGAGAACCGTTGCAGTCGTAACGATGGAATCGCCCTTCTCGAACTTGTCGTCGGACGGGTAGAAGTCGATACCGCCGCCACTGCTAGAAACATCGAAGTCCTCGAACCCGACATACACGCGGGAAGAACTGGACCCGAAGTTGATATCCTCGGAACCGCCCTTATTGGAGGAGCTGCTGCCGGAGTTACCACCCGAGGAACTGTTACCGGAATTACCGCCGGAAGAACTCGTGCCCGGATTGTCGCCAGAAGAACTGTTACCGGAGTTGCCACCAGAAGAACTGCTGCCGGAATTGCCGCCGGAAGAGCTGCTGCCGGAGTTGCCACCGGAGGAACTCGTGCCCGGATTGTCGCCAGAAGAGCTGCTACCGGAGTTGCCACCGGAGGAACTCGTACCCGGATTGTCGCCAGAAGAGCTGCTGCCGGAGTTGCCGCCGGAAGAACTCGTACCCGGATTGTCACCGGAAGAGCTACTACCGGAATTGCCGCCGGAAGAACTCGTGCCCGGATTGTTGCCCGAAGAACTAGTGCCAGGATTGCCACCGGAAGAACTTCCCGGCCTGCTGGAACTGCTCGAATTCACGCTGGAAGAGGATTCCTCGTACACCACGCGCGAAGAACTGAACCCGATGCTGCTGCTCGAGACCTCGACATCGGAACCGGTATTTGCGCCCGTACGCACGACACCTGCACCCGAAAGCGGGGCAAGGTCATCGAGGTAGTTATCAATCCACTGCAGGTGAACGAGCACGTTGTCGTTGATTTTCTTGTCAGGGTTCGCCGCGTAGTCCACGAATACGAGGTGACCCGTATTGCTCGCCACAAACAGGTGACCCATGCCGTCGACCGTACCCTGGTCAAGGCGCCAGCCCACAAAGCCTCCGTCATTGGTTCTCGGAAGCGTCAGGTGATTAAGATCTTCCTGGAAGAAGTACTGGCGCAGGTCAATGAAGGCTACAACCTCGGCCTTCATCTTGCCACCTTCCTTGTAAGGCCTAATCTGCACGATACGCGAACCGCCGAACACGAAAATCGTTTCGGAATACGGGTCGTACGTACCACCATGTGCACCTTCAAGCGAGTCGATAAGGATTGTCGTACCGAGCTTGGTAATCACGGAATCGTTAACTTCGCCACCGATAGAATCCTTATTCGACGCAGTCACCTTGGTCCAGGTCGTATCGGTGATGTAGCCGAAATAGGCTCCCGACCTATTAGATTTCTTCTGGTTGTCGCTACAGGGGTTTCCCGTGTTGGCATTCGTCTCGCAGCCACCGCCCAGATAGTTGGAATACGTAAAGAAGGCTTTGCCGTCCTTATCCCATATAAGCGTAGTCAGTTTGTGGTGCTGCACGCGGTCTGTACTTTTAGGAACAAGTTCCACCCTGTAGCCCTTGTCCGCAAAGTTCCTTGCAGCAATGTTGTTCGAATCAATTTTGGTCGAGAACCTGTAGAGGTAGCCGGGAATGCCCGCCGCCCAGAGCCATTCCTGATTCGGGTCCATCATCAAGTGCCAAAAGCCCTCGGTACTTGTCGCCGGGGTCGATGTCTTCACGAGGCACTTGCCACTGTTGGTTCCTTCCTTTTTTGCGGTCTTGCTAATCTTGTGGACGTTCGGGCCCTGGGCCGCTATGAGCAAGTCGCCATCCGGATGGTGCACGATGCCATCGGCTCCTTTCATCCCGTCTTCCTTACCGCAAAGCGTATCCTTCTGCAACAGTTGTAGGTAACCCGCACCATCGTAGTAGTACTGGAGGCTCTTCACTGCGTCTTTCTGATAACTCGCATACTTCGTGTAATACAGGGTTGCCTTAGTGGAGGCATGAGGAACAATATCGCCAACCTGCTGAATCCAGATACCGGTCGCCGGGTTTTCCGGTGCCGCCATAGTGCCTTGAGCCATGGCAAAGCCACAGCCGAACGCTAATGCTAGTAATGTCTTCACTATCGTTTTCATAGTGTTAACCTCCGAAAGGCGCTAGTCCTTGGACCGAATCTTGCGAGACCCGGTAATGCCCCAATTATAGTACCTTTCCACTTTAAAACTTTCCTTCGCACCATACACGCGCACCTTAATGTGCGCGACATACGCACCCACGCCAACGCGCCTTCCGTTGTTGTCACGCATGTTCCAACGCAGGTACAGCTGGTGCGGGTTTTCAAAACAGTTTCCATCAAAGATATCGCGGTCGTCGCACTTGATTTTTTCCGACGCCTTCGCGACAAACATTCCCAGGTTCGTGTACACGTAGAGTTCCCAGTCCAGGCCTATCTTCGAAAGGTCCATCTCCACGTCATCAGTTTCTTCCTTGAGGATAGTCGCGAAGCTCACGTCCATGAGCACGCCGAGCGCCTTGTGGGCCTCTTCCGAGGTAAGCCCGTCGGCCACCTCGAAGGTAATCGCCTCGTCCACGGACTCGTCGATATTCTGCCTGGATGCAAACGAGTAGTTCTGCGTAATCACGCGCGGGTCACCCTCGACCATCACCGCGGGAGCAAGTCCCGAAAGTCCGTTGCCCTCGCTATCCTTGAAGCTCAGGCACGACGCATCGAACCTCACGGAATCGGCGGGGTTCATGCGCTCCACAAGGCGGGTGCCGCTTTCCATGCGGATTTCGGCAGACTTGCCATCGGGCGCCCACACGACAGCAGTGAACGGGATACTCACCCACTCGCCATCCACGTGGAACTTGAACGCATCAGCGGCACCTTCCACGTTCTTGTAGTCAATCGCCTCGGAGAACTCGATGAAGAACACGTCCGACGCCATCTTCTGGTAGGATTCCGGCTTGAGGAACGTACCCGAGATTACAGGTGCCATGCGGTCGTGCATCCCGAGGGTATCCGTTTTCTCTTTCTTCTCGCCCTCAACCATTTCGAAGTAGGTCACCGTAACGTAGCCGTATTCCTCGCCCGACTTGGAGTAACCCTCGTCTATCGAGGTCAGTTTTTCCTTGATGCCGTACTCGTCCTTCTTGAGGTTGAGCGCAAAGCCCACGAGGGTTCCGTCTTCGGAAAGCGTGAGTTTGTCCGTATCGGGCACGATTTCAATCACCTGCCCGTTCGTATCGAGCCAGTAGTAGCGGATGACCATCTTCTCGAGGTCCTCGCGCGTAATCGGCATGTCGAAAGCGACCGAGGCACTGTCCATGCGACCGTCGCCATCGCGGTCGAAGAACGCGTTCTTCTCGTCATCTACGTAGATGCGGCCCGAGTTCTCGACAACCGCAGGATTATTCTTGCCCGTCTCGTTACCATCCGCCGCCTTCACGAGGCCATCGGGGCACGCCTTGTCGGCACAGGTCGTCGCAATCTTGATGGAATCGCCGAAATCCACGACGCCCGTATCGAGCACGAACACCCAGCGCTTGCCATCCTTCTTAATGGCCTCGAGGTTAATCGGGGTGCCGTTCAAAATGTAGCCCTTGCCCTCATTCCACGACTCGTCAATAGGCTTGTTGTAGAAGAGTTCGAGCGTATCGGTGGCGCCATCGCCCGGAATGAGACTCGCCTTCAGGATGACAGGGCCAATCCTGTCAATCATGGTGCCCTCGGCGCTGGCGGAAGCCCCGGTGTTCACCGACTTCATGTCGACCTTCAGCTTGCCGTTGCCGGAATCTTCCGGGACATCCGAATTCACGTTGGTCAGTTCAAGCAGGCCAGTCTTCTTGGACCAGTCCCATTCGCCATCGTGCTCCACGAGCTTGCCGCCATCCGGCCAGGAGTAGAAGAACTTTTCCATGTCCACGGAATCCTTGCGGCCCGAGAAGTATGCGGCGATGCTGTCGCCTGCGCCGTCACCGTTGGTATCGAAGATGAACGCGCTATCCAGAACAGGCATGTCGGGGTTCACAAACTGCAGGTTGCCGGGGAATTCCTGCGTCACGATGAAGTTCGTGTCGCCTTCCGCCGTGAGGTCGATATAGGAATTGATGGTGAACGGGGAATCGTCGCCAACCACCGCCTTCGTCGCGTGGATGACGAACACCGCACGGCCGTTGCGGAAATCAATTTGGTAGCCGAACGGGCGCAGCGGCAGTTCCTCGCCGGAAAGGCTGTAGTAGCGGAGCGCCGATTCGAGCGGCTTGATGTAGAAGGTCTTTTCGAGGGTGGAATCCGTGACGCCCTTGTCGGGGCCGACCGGAATAAAGGCGCGGGCATACACCACGAGCGAGTCGCCCACCTCAAGCTGAATTTTGGTCACGTCGCTTATGGGTTTTTCGCACTTGCTATCCTCGCAAAACTGCACTCCGGGCACGTAGTAGTTGTACACGCGGGCGATAGAGTACGTGCCATCGTTCTCGAGGGCGGTACCCACCGCGACGTTGTAGATGGGGTAAAGCGCATCGAAGATGACGCCCTGCACGCCGGTCTCGCCGGAGTTCACGACCTTCATGTGCGAAATCTTGTCGCCGCCGTTCTGGAGGGTGAGGCTGACGGAATCGGAATTCGCCTTGGGCGCATAGACGTAGAAGTCCTTGTTCGGAATTGCGTTCGCCGGGATGGCGTCCTTTTCGCCATCCACCACGAACAGGCCGACGCCCTTGGCACCCGCCTCGAGGCGCTGGTACACGCAACGGTCGTCAGGTTCGTCGCCCGAGTAGTCGATGCAGTCCACCGTCTCTTGCGCCAAAAGCCCTGCCGGGAGCAACAGCAACCACAGGAGCAAACACGCGATATTTCGACTCAGGAACTGCATAAAAACCTCAAAAACGGACAATACGACACGTATGGACCATAATACATTATTAAATGTATCTTTTTTTTTAGGAAAATGGGGCGACTGGAGGGGCGATTCTATTCCATCTTGGAATAAACATCGAGCACGACCGTATCCATAAATAGCCATCCCCGACCGACTAGGCGGAAAACGCCCCCGGAAAGCTCGGCATAGCCCTCCGAGACCCACCTCAAAAGGGCCTCTTCCGGAACGGAAAATCCCAGTTTTTTCAGTCCGTCAAGGCGCATTCCATACTTTGTACGTAACGAGAGCTGCACGTATTCGGCGGCAACATCCTCGGGCGTGAGCGCATCGAGCGTGAGCCCCTCCCTCGGGCAGCCGTTTTTCACATATTCGCGCCATCTAGCATACTTTTCGGGGGCGTAGAACCGCACTCCCCCGTAGAACCCGTGGGCGCTCGGCCCGAAGGCCAGGTACTCCCCGCGGTTCCAGTAGTTCAGGTTGTGCAGGCTTTCCTCGCCTGCGCGGGCGAAATTCGACGTCTCGTACCGCGAAAAGCCGCATTTTTCGAGCAAATCGACGCTTTTCAGGTACATTTCCGCATACAGGTCCTCGTCTACGGTCTCGAGACCCTTGGAAACGCGGATTCCCAGGCGCTTCGCCGGGTCGACCTTGAGCCCGTAGAGGCTGATGTGCCCGACTCCGCTACCCGCGAGCCGTTCCACGTCTTGCAGAAGGTCGTCCAGCGATTGCCCCGGCAGGTCGAACATGAGGTCGGCGTTCACCCGCAGGTTCCCGCCCGAAAGGAGCAGGTCCAGGGCGCGCATGCCCGTTTCTACGCTGTGGGAGCGCCCCACCCGGTCGAGCAGGCGCTGGTGCAGGCTCTGGAGCCCGAGACTCGCCCGCGTGATGCCGCATTCCCGGGCCACGGCCAGCCTTTCCTCGTCGCAGGATTCCGGATTGAACTCGAAAGTTGCCTCCTTCAGGCGGCCAAAATCGAGACCCGCGCCCGCAAGGATCCCAAAAAGGCGGGCCATCTGCTCGGGCGAGAGCGCAGAAGGCGTCCCGCCACCCACGTAGAGCGTCTCGACCGCCGAAAATGCCCCCGGATGCCTTTCCGCGAAGGCGGAAACCTCCCCCGATACCAAGTCCAAATATTCCAACTTCAACCATTCGGGAGCCGGAAACGCGTGAAAATCGCAATAATCGCAGATTTTCTTGCAAAAAGGGACATGAATATACAGGCCAAGCATCTTTTTTAAGAATTTTTGGTAATTTTGGGCATACTTTTTGTAAAAATTTAATTTATATCCGTTAATATGGAAGACCCGAAGAACAAAAAATTCATCGCCACGTTGAAAAAGCGAATACCCCTGTTCGTCTTCCTCGCTATCGCCACGATAGCGTTTTTCCTCGCATCGACCCTTCTCCTGGACGATTCGTACAAGGACATTATCCTAATCGCGATGGTGTGGTCACTCCCCCTGTTCATCCACTGACCGCCCCATGATAACCCTGACCCGCCAAACCGAAAGAAAGTTCAACGCCGTCTGCTTCTACGTGCTCTGCTGGATACTCGCTTCAGTGGGTATTTCCATGCTTGTCACGTACGCCGAGCGCGGCTACTTCGACCTGGGAATCGTGCTCCAGATGCTGCAGTTCGCGCTGTTCATGGGCTTTTCGCACGGGGTCTACGACATCCTTATCCTAAAGGACGAGATGGACTGCCGCCCGGTGTGGCATTCCCTGCTCATACGCTCGCTGTACTTCCTTGCGGCGATAATCACGAGCAAGATTCTCTGCATACTCCTTCTGCGCATCAAGAGCGGAGAAGGCCTTATGAACGAGGACGGCTTCTACGCCCTCATGGACGCCATACACAGCCCCTCGGAACAGGCGCAGGTCATAACGTTCTTCCTGGTGGCCTACCTCATCACGTTCGTGAGGAGCGTGCACAAGAAATTCGGTACGCGCGTGTTCTGGAATACGCTCCTGGGCAAGTCGCAGGAACCGCTCGAGGAAAACCTGATTTTCATGTTCATAGACCTGCGGCATTCCACCGCGCTCGCCGAGGAACTCGGGCACGTGAAGTACAGCAACTTCATGAAGGACTACTACAAGTTCCTCTCGAACTGCTGCGAGGAGAACCGCGGGCAGATCTACCAGATTGCAGGTGACGGAGCGTTCCTGACCTGGCCCATTTCTGCCTGCAGGAACAGGGCGCGACCCATCGACTGCTTCTTCGACTTTTGCGAGTGCCTGGAGCGCATAAGCCCGAAATTCATCAAGAAATACGGTGCCGCGCCCAAGTTCAAGGCCGGGGCGCACTGCGGGACCGTCGTGACCACCGAGGTCGGGAACTTCGGCAGCGAGATGGCCTACCACGGCGACGTGCTCAACACAACGAGCCGCATACAGTCGCTCTGCGCGAGGCTCGGCCAGGAATTCCTTATCTCGGAAGACCTCTACAACGTGCTGCCGAAGCCTTTCCCGCACGGGTACATGAGCAAAAAGGAAGGTTTTTTCGAATTACGCGGAAAAAAACACGAAATTTTGATATTTTCTTTGCAAAGGCCCTTGACAAGTCTAAATTAATATTCTATAATTGGTCTCACCTCGCGGGAATAGCTCAGTTGGTAGAGCACGACCTTGCCAAGGTCGGGGTCGAGGGTCCGAGTCCCTTTTCCCGCTCTAAAAAAGAAAACCACCCTTTTGGGTGGTTTTTCTTTTTTTTATAGAGCGGAAAAGGGACGCACACGAGACCCCTTGGGGTCGAGGGTGCGGCATAAAGTGCCGTGGGCGAAGCCCATACAATAGGCACTTTATGAGCTTGACGCGAGCGTTAGCGAGTGTCGAGCCCGAAGGGCGAGGTTTTGGCTCGCGCAGCGAGTGACCAAAACCTCGCATTCCCTTTTCCCGCTCTCATTTCTCATACAAACTAAAAAAAGCCCTGTCCCTTTCAGGGCAAGGCTACATACAAACTAATTCTTTCTTGCCTACGGCGCAGGTATCATATCGCGACACATGCCCACGGCCCCGATTCGCTGAATTAAGAAATCTCCCGTAGTCCCGGCCGCGCCCGAGAACTTCAGCCTAACAGAAGCAACCTTTTTCAAGGCATCCGTTAAATCGGGGCTTACGCCGGCACCGCAGTTGTTCTTGAACTTTTCCCAGCCGAAATCGCTGATTTTTTCGCTTGTAGAAGCCGGAACACTCGCCACAAAACTGCAGGAACCCATTGTAGGGAACGCACCCTCTTCAAGGCCAAGTTCTATCTCAAAATCAATAGATGATTTGTACTGAAGGCAAAGTCCGCCCCACGGATAGACATTCACCCCTTCCTGTTCCTCGCTCCAGACATTGAAAGCAACCCCTGCATACGGCTTTTCATAGCCACTTCCGAAAGCGACTCCTAGCTGAACTCCGCGATATTTTTCAATGAGTTCCGGAAATGGAGAACCATAAATGAGTGTATCGACGTCAGGCGGGAACTCAATTGTAGAAGATCCCCCTTCGCTATTGTCGTTAAATTCATACCAGTAACCCGAAGTCTTATCACCACCCGTAGAAACTTTATCAGTTCGATTACTAAAGCCATCCCAGAGCATGTTCCCGATAATGAGCTTGGCACTAGAAGACGATTCCGCAACGCTAGACGAAGAGGACTTCGGCGCAACAGCGGACGAAGACACCGGAGCGCTGCCGGAGCCGCACTGCCCGAGCGACCCGATTTTCTTGAGAAGGAAATCCCCCGTATCTCCCGCCTTGCCTTCGAATAGCAGATGGACCGCAGCCGCATTCGCAAGGACCTTAGACGCATCGACATCCATTCCCAAACCGCAACTCGAGCCGAACTTGCTCCACGGGATATCGACGACCTTCTTGGATTCCGAAGCGCCGATACTGGCAATAAAATCGCACTCCAACATCGTCAGGTCATATTCAGGAACAATCTTGACCTGGAATTTGAGCCCAGAAGAGTATTCCAGGCAGAGGCCTCCCCATTCCGTGACATCGGCACCATCCTGGTCCTCGTTCAAGGTGTTGAAACCGAGACCTACGTGCGGAACTTCGGCACCAGCGCCCAAAACAACCTTTTCCTTTATTCCGCCATAGGTTTCCATCATGAATTCGAAGCAATTGACACTTTCATACCAGTTACCATTACAATATTCTTCAATATCCGGCGGAAAGGTAAATTTCGAGGAGCCACCATCATCAATGTCGTTAAAATCGTACCAGTATCCCGCCATTTCACCGTCACTTCCGGTCACTACGCGACCTTCCTCATCGGTAGAACCGTCCCAAAGGAACTTAGGCCAGACTCCCCCCGAGACCAGGGAGCGACTTTCGCTCGAAGCGACTGAAGAAGAAGACTCCTTTACCTTGCAACACGTCGTGTCGGGTGGAAGTTCGCTGGAAGACGACGGACTGGATTCATCGTGACTGTCGCCACTCAGGATAGCGGCAGAAGAAGAACTTTCGTTCCCGGATGTTTCAGGAGAAGTGGACGAAGAATCGTCACCGCAGGCCGCAAGCATCGCGGCAAAAGAAACGGCAATACAGCCGGCAAACAGCTTTCTCATGGAATTCCTCCTTACAGGCCCCTAAACATTTTGTTTTCTTAATATAAATTAAAAATTCCCGCCTATACCGGGCGAGAACCTTATTTTTTCGTTTCAGGGTAATTACACCCACAAAAAAGGTGTTTTTTTACCCGAAATGCCAGTCCGGATGTTCTTCCATCTCCTGAAGCTGAATCCTGTGCAACACCACGTGCCCTTCGGAAAGGCTCTTCTGCACGTCGATGATGCGCTGGTTGCTGGACCCGCGGAACTTGAGTTCGAGCGACTTCTTCGCCATAACGAACGGGCCGTCGATAAGGATATCGGCATACGAGAGCAGTTCCAGAAATTCCGGTTTTTCCTCCCAGTGCTGCTGCAGGTACTCGAACGTGTATCCCGTGAAAATCACGAGATTCTTGTCGCGGTCCTTGATGGCGCTTGCAAGCGGGATGAGCGCCGCAGCCTGGTCCATCGGGTCGCCACCGCTGAACGTGACACCGTCAAGCAGCGGGTTCTCGTCGAGCATCGAGAGGATTTCCTCGATATCAATAAAATGACCCCCGTTGAAATCGTGGGTCTGAGGGTTCTGGCACCCGGGGCAATTGTGATGGCACCCCTGGGTAAACACTACCATGCGGATTCCGGGACCGTCCACGAAAGATTCGGGCTCGATACCGGCAATCCGCAAACGCGGGTATTCGTCCATGTTATACGCCGTGCTTCACGCGGTCGTTCACTTCGGCACGCTTTGCGTTGTTGAAACGGTCAACCGTACCCACGAGGTAACCCGTGATGCGGCGGATGCGTTCGAAGCACACGCCTTCGCCATAGAGAGATTTTTCTTTTTCGGACATGTTTTTACTCCTTGGTTAAAATGATTTATCTAATGCCACGGAAAGCAGGCATTCCCGGAAACTTCTTCCGGAGTTCGTTCAGTTTTTCTTCAGAAATGTAATGGCCTTCGCTACGTCCGCAACGGGGGCAGGTATCACCGATGACTCCCACGAAACCGCAGACCGGGTCGCGGTCCACTGGGTGGTTGATGGAACCGTAACCGATACCCACCTCGGCCATGTAGCGCACGATCTTCTCGAACGCGTCGAGGTTCTGCGTCGGGTCGCCGTCAAGCTCGATGTAGCTGATGTGGCCCGCGTTGGTGAGCGCGTGGTACGGGGCTTCGAGAGCGAGCTTCTTGAAGGCCGAAATCTTGTAGTACACCGGCACGTGGAACGAGTTGGTGTAGTAGTCGCGGTCGGTAACGCCCGGGATAATGCCATACTTCTTCTTGTCCATGCGGACGAAGCGGCCCGAAAGGCCTTCCGCCGGCGTGGCGAGCAAGCTGAAGTTGAGGCCGAGGCGCTTACTTTCCTTGTCGCAGAAGTCGCGCATGTGGCCAATAATCTTGAGGCCGAGTTCCTGGCTGGCTTCGGATTCGCCGTGGTGCTTGCCCGTAAGCATGACGAGCGTTTCGGCAAGGCCGATAAAGCCGATGGAGAGCGTACCGTGCTTGATGACTTCGCCCACCGTGTCTTCCCAGCCGAGCTTGTCGGAATCAATCCACACGCCCTGCCCCATGAGGAACGGGAAGTTCTTGACCTTGCGGCGGCTCTGCACGGCGAAGCGTTCCATGAGCTGGTCGCTCACGAGCTGCAGCATGCGGTCGAGTTCCTTGAAGAACAGGTCCACCGAGCGCATCTTGATGGCGATGCGCGGAAGGTTGATGGAGGTGAAGCTCAGGTTGCCACGGCCGTAGGAGATTTCGCGGGTCGGATCGTAGTTGTTGCCGATAACGCGGGTACGGCAGCCCATGTACGAAATTTCGGTTTCCGGGTGGCCTTCCTTGTAGTACTGCAGGTTGTACGGAGCATCCTGGAAACTGAAGTTCGGGAACAGGCGCTTCGCGCTCACCTTGCAGGCAAGCTTGAACAGGTCGTAGTTCGGGTCGCCCTCGTTCAAATTCACGCCCTTCTTCACGCGGAAAATCTGGATCGGGAAGATGGCGGTTTCGCCACCGCCCAAGCCCTCGTCCGTGGTGAGGAGGAGGTTACGCATGACCATGCGGGCTTCCGGATCGGTGCACATACCGTAGTTGATACTAGAGAACGGAGTCTGCGCACCGGCGCGGCTGTGCATGGAGTTCAGGTTGTGGACAAACGCTTCCATCGCCTGGAAGGTAGCCTTGTCAGTCTCTTCGTAAGCCTGCTTCTCGGCGAACTTCTGGGACTTCATCACGATTTCGGTATCGAAGGTCTTGGAAAGTTCACGGGCTTCGGTTTCCACGAACTTCTCGTTCGGCACGAGGGTCGCCACCATGCCCATCTGTTCCATTTCGGAATGGAGCTTCTTCACGATAGGCAAGATTTCCTCTTCTTCCTTGCCGGTGAAGAGGATGAGGGCCTTCACCATGTTAGAGAGGTAGGCCTTGCGATAGGTGATGCGCACGCCGTTCGCCATCGCGTAGTCGAAGTTCGGCACCGACTGGCCGCCATGCTGGTCGTTCTGGTTACTTTGTATGGCAATCGCCGCAAGGGCAGCGTAGCTGCGGATATCCTTCGGTTCGCGGAGATGGCCGTGACCGGTATTGAAGCCGTTTTTGAACAACTTAATAAGTTCAATCTGGCAGCACGTCATGGTGAGCGAGTAGAAATCCAGGTCGTGGATATGGATATCGCCATCCGAATGGGCACGGCTGTGCTCGGGCTTGAGCATCATCATCGTGTAGAAGTGCTTCGCAGATTCGCTACCGTACTTGAGCATCGTGCCCATCGCGGTATCGCCGTCGATGTTCGCGTTCTCGCGCTTGAGGTCGGATTCCTTCGCGGAACTGAACGTGATGTCGCGGAGCGTGTGCATGAGGCGAGTGTTCACCTCGCGGATGCGGGTACGCTCGGCACGGTACAGGATGTAGCTCTTGGCGGTATCGGCGTAGTTGTTGTCGGTAAGCGCCTTTTCGACCGCGTCCTGGATCTCTTCGATGTCCGGCTTGGTCTTGCCTTCGGCCTCGAGGCGGCCCACGGCGTAGGCGGCTACCTTTAGAGCAGTACTGCTCAAAACGTCTTCGTGGCCAAGCAGGTCAATCTGTTCCTGGGATGCCTTGATCTGTTCATTGAGTTCGCCAGAGGCGCGGAAGGCCTTGACAATGGCGTCAGAAATCTTCTCGATGTTGAACGGCATTTCGCGGCCGTCACGCTTCCTAACTGTAAAAATCATACCAATCCAAAAAAAAGTTCAACACACTACATCTTGTGCAAGAGGTCGAACCGCCACCACAAGATGTAGGTAACAAGATAATAAAACATTTTGGCAAAAGAATGATTTTTTTCAAAAAAAACAGTAATTTTTTTGTAATAATACGAAAAACTTATCAACAACTTGTAAAAAGGTTGTAGCCGGACCTCGACCGCTGGTCGGGTTTTGAAAAATCCAACTCCCTATGGCACAAACATTTAGACGTTTCGGGGGTTCCGGAAAACTATTCACACCCCCAAAAAGGGGCTATTTTCGCCCCAGCGGGTTGACAAGGGAAAGCGGTTTGAGCAGTAGTTTTGGGGGTTACTTCAGTTCCACGACAATACGGACAGAAGCGCTGACCTCGACGGAATCGGCGATGGCGTTTTCGTCGGGGCCCATTTCGGCAGCGCCGTCCAACATCGCCGCTTTCGCCATCATGAGGCCATTCGTGCGGTACCTGCGATTGTAGGTAATTCCGCCGCCTTCCCCGTTAATCTGGAGAACGCGACCGAGCTTGGCGTCAACACCTTCGGCATAGTCGCGGGCCTTCGCCAGCGCCTTCTTGCCCGCAGCCTTGATAACCTGCGACTGGACGCCATCGACATCCTTAAGCTGGGCCGCCGTCCTATGGATTTCGACATCCGGCTCGGCCGCAAGCGCCTGCACGAGAGCGGCGGCATCAATTTTGCGATTTACCGTAACGACAAAATTCTGCGTGGCCACGTAACCGACAAGTTCGCGCTTTCCACTACGGTACGACCAATCCTTGCGGACATCCACGCTGTTCTGCTCCACGTTGGACTGCGGAATTTCAAGCGACTTCACGTTTTCGAAAATCACAGAGCGGCGTTCCGCCAGACGCCTAGTTACAGTTTCCTTGTCCCTGCCGCGGATTTCGAGGCTGAAGCCCATCTCGAACTTGTCGGCGGCAAACTTCTTGGACTCCGAAACCGAGACCTCGATTTTCGGGACGTCGTACACCGTCGTACCGTCAGAAGAAACCGCAGGCACAACCGCGGGTTCGGCCTTCACTGTGCGGATAAGGACGCATGCGCAGGCAATCAGCAACACGAGACAGATGATGTTAAGCAGTTTTGCAATCATCGTTCAAACCTCCTTCTTTTTTAAAAAACAGCCTATTTCTTCGCGAACGGGAGCGCCGCAAACTTGAGCACGACGGCGACGAGCACGGTGGTCGTCATGCTGATAAACGGCATCCACGGCCAGCTGAAGACTTTATCAAAAACGGCAGGCACGCCAAAGGCGGGAATTCCCTGAATCAAGACAAGACTTACCATGCCGCAAATAACGGCGGTAATCACTTGCCAACTCTGCAAGCCTTTCACGAAGAACGCGAGGAGGAACATGCCAAGGAGCGGGCCCGTGAAAAGTCCCGTAAAGAAGAGGGCGTTCTTGAGGAGGCTCCCCTGCTGCGTTGCGGCAAAGAGGGCAAAGAACACGCCGAGCACGCCCCAGACAACCGTCCAGATTTTCGCACGCTTGAGCCCGCCCATTCCCGCAGATTCATCCCAGCCGAGAAAATCGCGTTCGGACGTATTGCTGAGCGAATTGATGGAACTAGAAAGGCTGCTCATGGCCGCCGCGCAAATGGCGGCGACAATCAGGCCCGTCACGCCAACCGGAAGGCCGTTCACGATAAAGTAAGGGAACACGTCGTTCTGCCCGACATTCCCAGGAAGATGCGCCACCTGCGAAACATTGTAATAAACGTAAAGAGCGGCGCCCACCCAGTAGAAAAGAATCGAGACAAAGCAGCCGAGCACCATCGAAAGCACGCTCGAGCGGTTCGCCGCCTTCACGTCCTTGCAGCTCAGATAACGTTGTACAAACTGCTGGTCACACCCGCGTATCGCAATTTCAAGAATCGCATATGCAAAGCCCGCCGAAATAAGCGTGCGCGCGTTGGAGACATCCATCGAGGCATCCCACCACTTTGTCTTGCCGGCCTCGCTCGCCATGGCCGCCATCTCGCCAAAACCGCCTACCGCGTTCGAGATAAGCACGAGCACCAGAACGCCACCACCAAAGAACACGCAGAACTGCATCACGTCGGTCCATATAACGGCCTTGATACCGCCAAACCACGTATAAAAAATCGCGACCGCGGCAGAAACGACAATGGCCAGTTTCAAGTCTATGTGCAGGATTTGCGCCAGCACGAGCGACGGTGCATAAAGCAATATGCCCGTACGCAACAGCAGGTGCAGGCTGTAGAACACCGCGGCAAGCCGGCGCACCGACTTGCTCCCGAAACGCACTTCGAAAAGTTCGTACGCGCTGGAAATGCCCGACGTGCGAAACCGAGGAATGAACACAAAGCCCACGACGACGATGCTCAGGAGAGCGCCAATCTGGAACATGAGGAACGTCATGTTGTCGCCGTACACATCGGCAGGCGCACCGAGGAAGGTGGTCGCGCTCACGGAGGTGGCGATGAGGCTTATGCCCACGGCGACCCACGGCATGGAACCGCCGCCGAACATGTATTCCTTGAGATTCTTGTTGCCGCGGGAAACCCAGAGGCCAATAAACAGCGAAAGCAACAGGTAGGCGGCGAGCACTACCCAGTCAAGCAACGTAAACACGACTAGACTCCCTGCTCAACGGCAACGTGTTCTGCGGTCTTGTCAGTGTACTGGATAACCTGGTTACGGCCGCCTTCCTTCGCCTTGTAAAGCGCCTGGTCCGCATAAGTCACCGCCTTCTTCATGTCGTGGAAGTCGGGCGTCACGAGGAAGGCGCCGATGCTCACGGTCACGCGGAGGGGATCCTGCTGGTGCACGTCGAACTCGAGCTTCATTACCGCATGGCGAATGCGTTCCGCCGTCTCGATCATCCCTTCGGGGGTAGTATCGACAAGGCCAACGACAAACTCCTCGCCACCGTAACGGGCGACAATGTCTATTTCCTTGCGGATTTCGCCACTGATGGCCCCCGCGATTCCCTTGATGACCACATCGCCGATGGGGTGGCCGTAGGTATCGTTCACGTTCTTGAAGTGGTCGATATCCATCATGAGCACGCCGATATTGTACTTCTGGCGGTCGGCGCGAATCTTCTCGGTACGCAGGTTCTCGTGGAGCGTACGGTGGTTGATAAGCCCGGTAAGGCCGTCGCGCGTCGCGAGGTCCTTGTCGCGTTCCACCTGGCAGGCACGCGCATACGCAAAACCCGCAACACCCGCAAAAGCCTTGAGCAGGTTCATCTCGTGTTCGGAATAGCGGTCGCTCCGGCGGCTTTCAAGACAGATGGCGAGTTCTGCCTGTTCCGCGTTCGCGTCGGAAGGTACCGGCATCACGAACAGCTGGCGGATATCCATGTTCTTCTTTTCCTGGCTGTCGATACGCGGGATGTACGCATTGAACGCCGACTGGTTGAACGTGCGTTCTACCGGACGGTTATGGTACAGCGCGAGAATCGCAAGGCCCTTGTCGGAAAGCGTAAATGTCTTGTTCTCGAACTGGTCGGCATCGATACCGTAGCAGCTCACTACGCGGCCCGTACGTTCCTGGTGCAGGTTGTAGTCGTTCTGGCGGTCGAGGGCCAGAATCATCATGCGGTCGAAGGGAATGTTGCCCTTCACGTATTCCGAAATCTGGCGGTAGATTTCCTTCACCGACATGTTCTTGAAGAACTGGTGCTGGTAATGGTACAGCACGCTGAACTGCTGCTGCTCGATGTAGTTCTTTGCCGAAACAAAACTCTTGAAATAGAGCGTGTAGAGCGTGCTCGCGATGTAGGTAAGCGCCTGCGCCGTATGCTGGTTGAACGCACTCGGGTAGAGCGAATCCATCACGACAGCACCCACGCGGTTCTTGCCGCGGTCAAGCATCGGGACCGCGACAACGGACTTGATCATCGGGTTATCAATGTAGTAGAGCAGAGGCTTGCCGCCCGAAAGGTCGCCCTCGAGCAGGCGGTTCACATCGAGGCGGAAAAGCTGGCTAATGAGGCCCGTGTTCTCGGTAATTTTCACGTCGGTTGCAATCTTCGCCTCGGGATTCGAGCAGGCATACGCGCGGATTCCCCATTCCTTCATGGAATTGAGGGGCGAAAAGACCACGAGGGAATGTACGTTCGGGACAATGCGCTTGAGGCCCTCGAGCATATCGCCGAAGGCTTTTTTCACGTCGGCATCGGCGCGCGCCCACACCTGGTTTACACGGAGGGTCGAACCGGGCTCGTTGTAATCGGTCTCGGAATCCCCGAAGGAATTCTTGAGTTCGGGCGTGACGGCAGGGGTAATTCCCGTAGCGCGCACAGCACTCCCCACCACAGGGAGCGACGCGGTCTTTCCGCCGGGAATACGCGGCAGGTTCATGTAACCGAGAGCCGCGGCGACACCCGCAAAGGGGATCAGGAACAGGAACATCCCCCCTGGAGCGAAAGACCCAGGAGGAAGCCTGCAACAACGAACAAGATTATCGACATCTGCATCTGCGTCCTCTGAAACTTACAGCCGGAATGAGCGGTAGAGCATGGAGCAGGCGACTCCCGCGAACAGGAAATGGCTTATCCATGCGGCAAGGAATGGCGACAAAGCCCCGTTTTCACCCATCTTCAATCCGATTCTTTCTAGAATATAATAACTAAAAACGAGCAACAGGCCAACTCCGAACTTCTGGGATAGCCCTCCAGAACGACTATACCTGTGGCAAAGGGCGGCCCCGATGAGGAGCACTATCAGGTTCATCCAGTGGGCCGAGCGCTTGAAGTGCAACGAAGTTTCCATGGCGCGCGTATCTTCGCCAGAGCGCTTCAGCACCTCGATGCGTTCCATTACCATCTTCGAGTCCATCTCGTCGGAAACCTGGCGTTCGTTGATGAGGTCCTCGGGCCGGGTAAACACCTTCCCGAGCATCTTTTCCCTGTGGAACGTCAGTACCGTCACCGAGCCGTCCTTGTTGAACACGCGCTTCATGCCGCGTTCGAACAGCCAGCACGGTTCCTCGCGCAGGGAATCGGGCTTCGTGGTATCGGGTTCGAGCCAGCGCACCGTCTTCGCGTCGTAACGTTCCGCAAGCCTTCCCTGCTCGCGCAGGAGCAGCACCACGTCGCGGCCCATCTTCGCCTTGCCCGAATAGAACTTGAAGAACCAGCTCGCCTTCTCGCTGTCGATAAACGTGAAGTCGTTCTTTTCCTTGATGCGCGGGTTCTTCTTCTTTTGCGCGTTCGTCTCCATGATTTCGAGGCGCTTGTGGTTCGCGTCGGGCAGCCAGTGTTCGCTCATCTCGTACGAACCTATCGAGGCGAGCACGCCCAAAAAGAATATCGGGAACAGCGTCTTGAGCGGGCTCTGGCCCGAGCTCTGCATGGCGCTCATCTCGAGATGGCGAGACATGTTACCCACCGAAGCCAGCACCGCGATAAACATCGAAACCGGCGTGATAAGGTACAGCATGTACGGCAGGTAGCAGAAGTAGTAGTCGAGAGCGTCCTTCGTATCGCGGGCAAGCCATGTCTTGATGTTGCCCACGAAGTCAATAACGGCGAACATGAAGATGGCACCGATGGTCACGATAAGGAACATCTTGAGGAAATTCCAGACTAGGTACCTTGAAAACTTCATGCGCGGCCCCTCCCTATGGAGCGGAACTTGCGGCCCGCCGCCCTCATGAACCTGAAGAACTTGGAATCGCCGGTAAAGCGGTCACGCACCATCGCCACCGTAATGAATATGCCGAACACGCCGATGATGATGTTCGACGCCCACATGGCAAGTTCCGGCGAGATGATAAGGCGGTCGGCCAGGTTCTCGCCGCCGATAAGGCAAATCCAGTAAATCACGAAAAACGCAAGACTGTAGATGATGCCCGTACCGATACCGCCCTTGCGGGCCATGATACCGAGGGGAGCACCGATAAGCACGAAAATGAAGCACGCGAACGAGGTGCTGAACTTCTTGTGGATTTCGACCAGGTACTGCGCGGCACGCTTCTGTTCGGATTCCATGCGGCCCCACAGCCTCTCCGTATTGCGCAACGAAGAAATCTCCTGCATGCGCAGGCGTTGCAGGGACTTGCGCCTCTGGATAGAATCGAGCTCGGTATCCGCCTTCGCATCCTTGGGCACAATGCTATCGCCCTTCACGAAGTCGCGGGTAGCGACGAGGGTCGGCAGGCGCTTCTCGAAGGCGACCTGCGATGCGGTATCGTACTTCGCGCGGGCCTCGTTCACCACGTCCATCATCATCTCGACGGGCATCTCGCGGTCGCTACGGTAACTGCGGCTCCTGCGTTCCAGGCGGTCGTCCACGTTCTGCAGGGCAAGGTCCTGCGAGAAGAAGCGGATTCGGAAATAGTTCTCGGGCTTGTCCGGGTCCACCGTATGCGTTTCGCCACTGCGGAGCCTGAACATGAGGGTCGCACCGTTATCCACGTAGTCAAGCGTCGCACTGTCGGCATAGACAATCCTCGGAGCGCCCTTCTTTTCCATCTCGTACACCTGGATGCCGTAAAGCACGCCCGATACCGGGTCGATGCGGTTCACCCACAGGTGTACGTCCGGGAACTGCGTGATTAGGCGCCCCGCGTCGATAAACACGTGCGGTTTCTTGCGCGAGACCGCATTCATGAGTTCTACGGAGCGGTGGTTCGCCTCGGGCAATACCCAGTTGTTGAAAAGAATCATGAGCACCACAAGGAGCGAGGCCACAAGCATCACGGGGCGCATGAGCGACAAGGGAGAAACACCTGCCGCCTTGACCGCAGTAATCTCGTGGTCGCCCGAAAGGCGCCCGAAAGCCATGAGGCATGCGACAAGCACCGCCATCGGAATCGAGAGCGAAAGCATCCATGCGAGGTTCAACGCGAATATTTCGAGCACCGTCGATGCGGGCAGGCCCTTCGACAGCACGTTATCAAGAATTTTTACAAGAAAATCGACAACAAACAAAAACGTTATGCCAAAAAGCGCCGCCAGGAACGGACCAATAAGCTCTTTCAACACATAACGGACTAGAATCATTTTTCCTTACGTTCGATTTTTTCTACTTTAACGGTGAAAAATTAGAATTAACCGAAGAAAAAAAATGAAACTGACCCTAAAGACAGCACTGTTCTCAAGCATTTTTCTTAGCGTAGCCATTTTTAGCGGCTGCTCCTCCGATTCTTCGGGCAGGGTAACGCACACGCAGTTCTGCAAGAACAAGTACGACAAAGCCGAAGAGCTCTTCAAGAAGGAAAAGTACGGGCGCGTCATCGACAAGGCCGAAGAAATCATGAGCTACTGTGCCGGTACGGGCTACCTGGAACAGACTTCGTTCCTGCTCGCCGAGAGCCACTTCAACCTGGAAAACTGGATCGAGGCGCGCGGCGAATACGGCAGCTTCATCGCGAACTTCCCCGGCTCCCCGTTTGCGGAATCCGCCGAGTTCAAGAAGGCCATCTGCTCGTTCAACATGGAATTCCGCGTGAGCCGCGACGAGGCGAACACCACCGTCGCCATGAAGGATTTCGAGCGTTACCTCTCGAACCACCCCGACACCCCGCTCCGCGACTCCATCAACTACTACTACGGACTGCTCGTGGAACGCATCGCCGAGAAGGAATTCCAGACGGCAAGACTCTACCTGCGCATGGACAAGCCGCAGGCGGCGGTCATCTACTTCAAGGAATTCCTCGAGACCTACCAGCAGTCCAAGCGCCGCAAGGAAGCGTTGTTCCTCACCTCGCAGGCATACACCGACCTCGACCAGTTCGAAGCAGCACGCGAATACCTGAACATGGCGAAGCTCGAACTCAAGGATGACGACAAGGACGGTCACAAGCTCCTCGAGAAGACCGAGAAGAAAATCGCGAAGGCCGAAGAAAAATTCGAGAAGCGTATGAAGAAGGATTCCGAAAAGAAGCGCATCCTGAAAGAAGAACGCGAAATGCTGAACTAGGTCTCTTATGCGTCAAGCGGGTTTCAAGTCCATCCTCGTGCTATTCGCCACGCTGCTCTGTGCGACGGGCGCAATCGCCGATGACGAGGAATCCAAGCCCACGCGCGACCTTTCCAGGCTTTCCGTTTTTGCACAGCCTTCCATTTCATTCCTGAGTTTTGACCAGCGCAAGTATTTCCAGAACGCCGTCGACACCATCTACGCCGAGTTCAAGTCACAGGCGGTCGACGCCGAGGAATCGCTGTACGTGGCAAAGCAGAACTTCCAGAAGGTGAACTTCTGCTTCCCGGTCACGGCAGGCCTACAGTACCAGGTGACGGACGGACACTTCTTGAGCGCGGGCATAGGGTTCATCTACGACAACGAATCGGTGGTGCTTTCTGACCGCAAGAACAAGGCGCACAACTACAGTTACACCATCCAGGGCGTCCCCGCATTCTTGGAATACAGGCTCGCGATACCCGGGAACCTCATCACGCTTTCGAACGGTGGACTGTTCAGCGTCGCCGTACGCTGGTACTGGACTCTCCCCGGAACGGAAATCTACACCACCTGGGGCAAGCTCGAGGCAAACAACAAGCCCTGGGGCGCTGGCTTCGGCGTGAGCCTCGGGTACCTGATAGCAAGCTGGAACGGACTCAACGTGTTCGGCGACATCGGGTTCAGCACCATCAAGGTGGAATCGAAGGAAACGTTTGCGGACATCGTTCCGGATGGCCCGACCGAGAAGGCCAAGTGGGATATCGGAGGCCTGCAATTGCAGATCCGCATGAGCTTCGGGCTCATCAAGATGCCCACAATGAAGCTCGAGGACGCCGTCGCGAAAGGCAAGGATGCAAAGGCGAGCAACGCGACAGCCGTCGCCGACACGACTGCAGCGCCGAAGCCGGCCACCGACACGACTGCAGCGCCGAAGCCGGCGGAAAAGCCGGTCGAGAACGCTACGCCTAGCAGCGAAGCCGCCGAGAAAAACGCCGGAGATGCCGCGGGTAATGAAACTGCACCGGCAACCACGGCCGAACCGCCTGCAGAAAAGATTCAACCGAAGGCGGAATAATGAGCCTGCTCCCGGGGGAAAAGCCGCAGTACGCGGAAACGCACTTCAAGTTCCGGCTGCCTTGGTCGCTGCTGTACAGGCCGTGGCCCGAAATAATCGTGGACGCGCCCTTCCAGTTTATACCCGGAGCGGAACCTACCCTATGGATAGTCGTGCGTGACGCGCACCGGTTCCCGACACTCATCGAGAAGATGGATGTTGAAATAAGTTCCAAGGGTTTAGCGGATGCTTCAAGTTTGTCAGGTTTTGCAAGTTTGGCGGATGCCAAAAGTTTGCCGGGGGCAAATTTCATACCAAACAGGACTATCGATTTAAACATTCGCGCTACGGAACAGTTCGGTTTTTACCCTGTGAACCTGGGAACGCTCCCTGCGGGCAATTACGAGATCCGTTGCAAGGTGACTGCCCGCCGCATTGACTCTTCGACAAACGATGCTACAGATAAAGTAAGAACGTTCACCCGCTGGAACCTGCCCGGGCTAAAACCCGCCCCGCTAAAGATACAGGTACTTGCGCAGGACCCGCCGAAGGCCCCCAGATTTATCGCCGGCGAAATGCACTGTCACACGCGATACTCCTGCGACCACGTGGAACACGGGGCCTCTCCCGCGGTACTGCAACAGGCGGCAAAGGCCATCGGGCTCGATTTCGTGAGCTGTACCGATCACGCCTATGATTTCGCATTCTCCGAAGAAGACTACACGAAGGAAGCGCCTTCGCCCGCACCGCGCTTCCAGGCGCTCCGCGACGAGATTGCATCGCTCCCTTCCGGCGAAGGCATGCCCCTCCTGCTCGCGGGCGAAGAAGTTTCTGCCGGCAACAGCAAAGGCGAGAACGTTCACATGCTCGCCCTCACCCCGGACGGTTACCTGCCCGGGCTCGGCGACTGCGGGCGCTACTGGCTCGACAACAAGCCCACGATGAAGATTCCGCAGCTCCTGCAGGCGACAGGCGCGCACTGCTTCGCGGCACACCCCTTCCAGCAGATGGGATTGCTCGAGAAGTTCATATTCCGGCGCGGGTACTGGAATCACAAGGACCTGAACCTGGACGCAGCCCACAAGATACGCGGGCTGCAGTTCTGGAACGGAATTCGCGACGAAGGCTTCAAGCTCGGGCGCGAGTTCTGGATCGAGGAACTCGGCAAGGGGAACTTCTTGCTCCCGATTGGCGGCAACGATGCGCACGGCGACCTGAACGACACCACCTCCGTCGCGACGCCGCTCTGCACGCTCCGGCACACGCGCGACCATATTTTCGGAAAGGTGCGGACGGTGGTAAGCCCCCCTCGTCTTACCGGTGACGATGGCACCGTCATCACGCAAGAAGCCCTCAACGAAGCCTTCGCAGGCGACAACTGCTACATCACCGACGGGCCCGCCCTCTGGTGGGAACGCGCAAGCATCCACGGGAGCAAGGGAATCATATTCCACGCCCGTAATACGAACGACTTTGGCGGAGCATTCCGCTACATTCGCATATTCGGGCGCCGCTACACTACAGGCGGCAAGCTCGCGAAGCAAGAGGAACTCTGCATAGAAAGCCTCGTCGCCGCACCCGCAAGCAGCGACATCGAAATCCACTTCGACAACTTCGCCTACCTGCGCGCCGAATGCGAAACTGCGACAGGCAAGTTTGCCATGACCTCCGCCGCGAAGGCGAAGGACTGACAAAGAGAAAAAAACGCAGTCCTTTACTTGACAAAACTCCCCTTATATACGATATCATAGCAAGGATATAGGGAAATTTTATGACAAGACCCACCTTCGGCAAAATTGCAGCAGCCGCATTCCTGATTGTTTGCGTAACCCTTCTCGACGGTTGTGACGACTGCGGTAACTGTATTGACGGCATCATGGAAATGGACATGCCCCAGGAGGACGGTTCAACGAACTGTCTTTACTTCGGGGAATCGGAAAAGTTCATCTTCAACGTTCCTGCAGACAGCCTATGCCCCAACACGCTCCGAATCCGGAGGGAAGCGCTGCAGTACAAGGGAATAATGGGCCTTACCTTCATAGACGAGAGCCTAATCGCGGGAGGCACCGTTTTCTACAACCTGCCCGACTGCCTTGAAACGGAGGGCGATTTAGAAGGATTTGAATTCTCGACAGGGCTTTTCCTGTGCTCGCTCCTATACAGCAAAAAGGCGATTCCCTGACTCACGGCGGCCCGCCAAAGCAATAAAACACGCAACGGTTCCACGACAAGGCAATTTGCTATATTGAAAACATGCCCCGTCTGATGTCACCCCTACGCCCACGCTACATGCGAGTCCCTTCGGACCCGCATCGCGCGGACTTAGTACCGAGCGGAAACGAAAAGCCCGTAGACACCCCCGCCGAGGAAGTTCCCGAGGAATCCTCCCGCATCGCAGAGGGTACTTACAGACAAATTCGCGACTACAGTTTGGTACTGCTGTCGCAGGGCATTGTCCACCGGCTGGAACGCAGCCCCGAAGGGCCGTTCGAGATTTTTGTCAAGCCGGAACACGAACCGCAGGCGTTGCACCAGCTGGAGCTCTACCGCAAGGAAAATCCCCCGAGGGAAGAAAACCCGCCGTTACCGCTCAGCCTGAGCCTGCAACCCGCGTGGGTGCTACTCGTGCCCGTGGTCTGCACGCTTCTCGACTTTTCGGGCAAGGTCGCCCGCATGCATAGCCTCGGCCTTTCCGATGCCGACAAGGTAATGCACGGGCAGTGGTGGCGCACCATCACCGCCCTTACATTGCACGGCGACGCCCGCCACATTGCAAGCAACCTGCTTTCGGGCTATATCGTCCTCACCCTCTTGTCGTACCGCACGCCGCTCGCCCGTATGGCGCCCTTCCTTGCCGTCGCGAGCGCGCTCGCGAACTTCTGCACCGTCCTCACCGTGCAGACGGACTTCCGCTCCCTCGGGTTCTCCACGTTCGTGTTCGCCGCCATCGGGGCACTTGCCGTAATCGAGTTCAGGCTCATGCCCAGGGAGACTCACGGCCAGCTCCGGCGCTTCGCACCGCTGTGCGGCGCCGCCTCGCTCGCCGTATTCCTCGGGCTTGGCGAAAACGCCGACATTCTCGGCCACGCCTACGGGTTTATCGCGGGGCTCTTCTGCGGGTTCATCCCCAAAAAGAAGGCGCTCCGCTGGGGAACGCCTACCAAACTGGTTGACCTCGTGTGGGTCGCTATCTATTTCGCGATTTTCGCTATCGGCTGGAAGTTCGCACTCGCCTAGCCCGCGAATCCGTTAAATCCTAGATGCTCGCGAGGAACTTCTTCGCCTTGTCGGCATACATGCCATTGTCGCCGTACACCTCGATGATGCGTTCGGCAACCGACTTGGCCTTGTTGTTCGAGCCAAGTTCCTTGTGGAGCAGAACGAGCTTCCACATGGCGTCCGGAACAAGCGGAGTTTCGTCGAGCGGTTCTTCCTTCTGGAAGCGATCTTCCTTGTCGCCCGTACGCTTGCCGAATTCCTTCACAAAATCTTCGAGCAGCTTGGCGGCGGCGGAATAGTCGCCCTTTTCCATCTTGGCGGAAGCAAGACCGTGGATGGCGGCCGAGCGCACGAGCGCGACGTCACCCGCATTGTCGATAGACTTCTGGAACAGCGCGATAGCACCGTCGTAGTCGGCCTTCTCGTACTTGATGTTGCCGGCAAAGAGAGCGGCCTTCGCGAGGGCAATTCCCTTCACATCGCCGGCCTGGATACGGGCCTCGAACTCGGCGAGGGCGTTATCCTTGTCGTTCACGTAGAGGTAGGTGTACCCCTTACCCAGGAGCTCGGTCTGTTCGATGGCGGCAGCCTTGCGGCTGTCCCTGAACTGGACGATTCCCGCGACAACCACGAGCAAAACGACAAGCCCAACGAGCACCTTGGTACCGTGCTGGACAAAAAATTCCTTGATTTCAGAATTATTCTGGTTAGATTCGTTAGCCATTTTCGACTTCCATTTTGAAATTTCGTAAGCCAAACATAGAAAAACTCGCCGACTTTGCCAACTGAAGGCTCCCCATCTTGACAAAAAAACGCCCTTTTGCTATTTTTGACCCCGCTATGCCACTCTAGCTCAGCTGGTAGAGCAGCTGATTCGTAATCAGCAGGTCGGCAGTTCAAATCTGCTGGGTGGCTCGAAAGCCCCGATTCCCGCAAGGAACCGGGGTTTTTCTTTTGTCCGTGACGGCCTCACGCGCTGGTCGCCCCCTAACCAAAAAACGCATTTTTTACTATATTTGGCGCCCTATGAATCCGAATGGCGCCATTATTGTTCAGAGCAACCTCGAAATCATGGTCGAGGTCGATTCCCCCTCCTACGAAGCGGCACGAGACGCGATTGCTCCCTTTACCGAACTGGTCAAGAGCCCCGAGCACCTGCATACATACAAGATATCGCACCTGAGCCTTTGGAACGCCGCAGCGACCGGACTCCGCGCACCCGACGTGCTGGAACGCCTCGAAAGCCAGAGCCGCTACCCCATCCCGCAGAGCGTCATTACCGAAATCGAGGACTACATGGCCCGCTACGGCCTGCTTCGCCTCAAGATGGACGACTGCGGCAACCTCATCATGGAATCCGACGACAAGATCATGTTCGTCGAAATCTGCAAGCTGCCCGAAGTCGCCGAGTACGTGAAGGAATTCATCGACGACACGCACGCCATTATGGACGGAGAACGCCGCGGCCACATCAAGATGGCACTTACCAACGCCGGGTTCCCGGTCGAGGACCTCGCGGGTTACACCGTGGGCGACCCGCTCCCCATCCACCTGCGCAAGACCACCCTCAGCGGAAAGGAATTCAACCTCCGCGACTACCAGAAGGAAGCGGCCCAGATTTTTTACGCGAGCGGTTCCGAGAAGGGCGGCTCGGGCGTTATCGTGCTGCCTTGCGGTTCGGGCAAGACGGTGATTGGCCTTGCAACGATGGCCCTCATCCAGACCAAGACGCTCATCCTGACACCGAACATTTCGGCAAGCCGCCAGTGGATCCGCGAGATCTGCGACAAGACCGACTTGACCATCGACCAGGTGAAGGAATACTCCGGCGAAGTCAAGGAAATCGGCCCGGTGACCGTCGCGACCTACCAGATATTGACCCAGAGGAAGCGCGTCAAGAAGGACGAAAACGCGAACGTTACCGAAGAACTCGAGATGAGCGACGAGGAAGTGAAAAAAGAACTCGCAAACTTCCCGCTGTTCAGCCAGGAAAAATGGGGCCTCATGATTTACGACGAGGTGCACCTGTTGCCCGCTCCCGTGTTCCGCCTGAGTACCGAAATGCAGGCGACCCGCCGTCTTGGCCTCACGGCGACGCTCGTGCGCGAAGACCACAAGGAAACGGAAGTATTCAGCCTTATCGGCCCCAAGAAGTACGACATCCCGTGGCGCATCCTGGAAGCGCAGGGCTGGATTGCCACTGCCGACTGTAACGAGATTCGCATCCCGATGGAAGCGGAACTCAAGATGAAGTATGCCCTCGCGCCTATCCGCGAGAAGATTACGCTCGCAAGCACGAACCCCGAAAAAACGGACATCGTGGAGCGCCTGCTCAAGCACTTCGACAAGCCCGACGACCGCGTGCTGATTATCGGGCAGTACATCGACCAGCTCGAGGCCCTCTCCGACGACTTGCAGATTCCGCTCATCACGGGCAAGACCCCGAACAAGGAGCGCGAACGCCTGTATGCCGCCTTCCGCGACGGCAGCCAGAAGAACCTGATGGTTTCGAAGGTGGGCAACTTCGCCATCGACCTTCCCGACGCGAACGTGCTTATCCAGGTTTCGGGAACGTTCGGAAGCCGCCAGGAAGAAGCCCAGCGACTGGGCCGCGTGCTGCGCCCCAAGAGCGATGGCGGTGCGGCGCACTTCTACAGCATCGTGACGCAGGATTCCAAGGAACAGGAATTCGCCATGAACCGCCAGCTGTTCCTCACCGAACAGGGTTATGCATACAAGATAATCAAGCGCGGCGATTGGGATATACTTGCGAGAACTCCTGAAGAACTTGCAGCAAGACAGTAAGACCTAAACGAAAAGCCTCCGACGAAACGGAGGCTTTTTCATAGACTGCGGGAAACTTTCCGCAAACTCTACTTTTCCATGACGATGAGTTCCGGTTCGCCACGGCCTGGGAGCGGCTTGAATATTTTCACCATCGTCTCGGTCGGAGGGCGGTTGAACCCGCTTGTCGTGCACACGAAGAGGTAGTTCATACCGGCAACGACCTGCGTGGCAACGCTCAACGGAGCAAGTTTCAAGTAGGCGTAGTCCTTCGTCGCGGCTGCAAACACTGCAGAATCTTCCGCTGTAAGCGCTCTCTGGTCGGTAAAGCCGCCCATGAGCATCTCGTCCGTCTTGCCGGTAGCAAGGTCCGCGAAGAAACCTTCGACTTCCTTCGTTGCAACTTCCGCACCGTTTTCCGCGGTTATTCGCTTGTTCGAAATCCCATAAGCAAGCGTCACGTTCGCGTTCGGTTCAAGCGTCTTGAGTTCTGCGGCAGATGCCTTACGACCGCCGCTCCCGTAGGTGCAGAACGGCACCACCACCTTGCCCGAAAGGTCATTCGAGTCGAGGAAGGTATAGACCGGCGGGGCAAAACTCCCGAACATAATCGGGTATCCGAGATACACCGTATCGTATTTCGCAAGGTCGGCCTTCGCGTTTACAAGTGCGGGCCACTGCTTGCTTTCACGCTGGGCGCCCACTGCGGCAATCGTGCTGTCGTATGTCGAGGGGTACGGCGTCACCGTCGCAATCTCGAACATGTCCGCGCTCTTTGCCTTCTGGAAAATTTCCGCGAGTTTCTTGGTGGCTCCCGTCTGCGAGTAATAAACGACAAGCGATTTCGAAGATGCCTGCGGGGCCGCCGCCTCGGGCTGCGCGCCCTTCTCGCCCGTCTTGGACTGAGCGCTCTCCTGGTTGCAGGCGGTAAACGCGCACATCGCAACCGCAACAAGAATCAAGCCAAATTTCTTTCTCATTTTACTACTCCTTGTCTAGATCCTGCTCCTTCGAACCTTACGGTTCTTCGCTCAGGATGACACTCTCTCTAGTACCTGATTTTCCCTTCGGCGACCTTGCGCAGGTGCTGACCGTAGGGAGACTTCCCGTACTTGGCGGCAGACTCGAGCAGTTTTTCCTTGCTGATCCAGCCGTTCACGTAGGCAATCTCTTCCACTGCGGAAATCTGGATGCCCTGGCGGTTCTCAATCATCTTCACGAACTCGCCCGCTTCGATCAGGCTGTCCATCGTGCCGGTATCGAGCCAGGCAAAGCCACGGCCCAGGAGTTTCACGTCAAGTTCTCCCCTGTCGAGGTACGTCTTGTTCAAGTCGGTAATCTCGAGTTCCCCGCGGGCGCTCGGTTTCTGGGCCTTCGCAAATCCGCTCACGCGGTTGTCGTAGAAGTAGAGGCCCGTAATCGCGTAGTTGCTCTTGGGTTCCTTCGGCTTCTCTTCCACAGAAATCACCTTGCCGTTGTCGTCGAACTCCACCACGCCAAAACGTTCCGGGTCTTCCACGTAATAACCGAACACGCTCGCGCGTCCGTTCTCCTCGGCGTTCTTCACCGCGGCCTTCAAAAGCGGGCTGAAACCATTGCCGTAGAAGATGTTGTCGCCCAGCACCATCGCGCAGCAGTCGTTACCGATAAATTCCTCGCCCAGGATAAACGCCTGTGCCAGGCCATCGGGGCTCGGCTGCACCTTGTAACTCAGCTTGAGGCCCATCGCAGAACCGTCGCCCAGCAAACGCTCGAAATTCGGCAGGTCCGTCGGCGTCGAGATGATGAGGATTTCGCGGATGCCCGCGAGCATCAAGGTCGAAAGCGGGTAGTAGATCATGGGCTTGTCGTAGACCGGCAAGAGCTGCTTGCTGGTGACCATGGTCAGCGGGTAGAGCCTTGTGCCGGAGCCCCCGGCGAGAACGATTCCTTTCATGCTAGGTTCCTTTTATTTTTTCAAAATAATAGAAATCTTAAAATTACAGTCGGGACAAAAGAACTATCTTTGCGCATTATGGCAGAGCAAAACAAGGCCACACTCAAGGATTTCATTGCAAGATTCACCGCAAACCCGGCAGGAGGCCACTCTGCGCCCGCTTCCGAGGACATCCTGGAAGCATTCATGGAATGGGCGCAGTCCCGCGGAACAACGCTCTACCCCGCGCAGGAAGAAGCCATCCTCGAACTTCTGGACGGAAAGAACGTTATCCTGAACACGCCCACAGGTTCGGGCAAGTCGATGGTCGCACTCGCGCTCCATTTCGACAGCATCGCGCATGGCCGCAAGAGCGTGTACACCTGCCCCATCAAGGCGCTCGTGAACGAGAAGTGGATGGCGCTCTGCAAGGAATTCGGGCCCGAGAACGTGGGGCTTTCTACCGGTGATGCGACCGTGAACCGCGACGCCCCCATCCTGTGCTGCACCGCAGAAATTTTAAGCAACATGGCGCTCTGCGAAGGCGAGAAACTCACGATTACCGATATAGTGATGGACGAATTCCACTACTATTCCGACCGCGAACGCGGAGTCGCCTGGCAAATACCGCTCTTGACGCTCCCGCAGTCTCGATTTCTCCTGATGAGCGCGACCGTCGGCGCAACTGAATTTTTTGAACGCGAGATGACGAAGCATACCGGCAGGCAGTCGGTCACCGTCCGTTCCTCGCAGAGGCCCGTCCCGCTCGATTTCAGCTACAGCACCACCGAAATTTCGACCGAAGTGCAGAAACTCGTGAACGAGGGCAAGGCGCCCGTATATGTAGTTCACTTTACTCAAGCGGCAGCGGCAAGCAACGCGCAGAACTTCATGAGTCTCGACCTCTGCACCAAGGAAGAGAAGGTCAAGATAAACGAAGCCATCAAGGAAGTGCGGTTCTCTAGCCCCTACGGTCCCGATGTCAAGCGCTGGCTCAAGCAGGGAATCGGCCTGCACCACGCAGGTCTTTTGCCCAAGTACCGCATCCTCTGCGAAAAGCTCGCACAGCAGGGCTTATTGAAAGTCATCTGCGGTACCGACACGCTCGGCGTGGGCGTGAATGTGCCTATCCGCACGGTACTCTTCACGCAACTCTGCAAGTACAGCGGCGACAAGACCGCAATTTTAACCGCACGCGACTTCCACCAGATTGCGGGCCGCGCCGGCCGCAAGGGATTTGACAACATCGGATACGTGGTGGCGCAGGCTCCCGAACATGTAATCGAGAACCTGAAACTCGAGGCCAAGAGCCGCCAGACCGGAAAAAAGTTCCAAAAGCGCAAACCGCCCGAGCACGGCTACGTTCCCTTCGACGAGAGCACGTACAGGCGCCTGATTGACGCGCAGCCCGAACCGCTCACCTCGAGCTTCCGCGTAGACCACGGGATGCTCCTGAACATTCTGAGCCGCGAGACCGACGGCTGCAAGGCAATGCGCACGCTCATCAAGGATTGTCACGAGAGCGCGCCGAGCAAGAAGCAGTTACAGCACCGCTCCTTCCAGCTTTTCCGCAGCCTGGTAGAAAAGAACATCGTGGAATTCGTGAAACCCGTAGCCGAGGGCTACAGTCACCTGCGCGTGAACATGGACCTGCAAGACGACTTCGCGATGAACCAGCCGCTCTCGCTCTACCTGGTAGATACGCTCCCGAAACTGGACGCGGAATCCCCGGAATACGCGCTCGACGTAATTACGTTGTGCGAAAGCATCGTAGAGAACCCGGAGGCGATTCTGCGCATCCAGCAGAACAAGGCCCGCACGGCAAGGCTCGACGAGCTCAAGGCGCAGGGCATGGAATACAACCAGCGCATGGAAGAAATCGAGAAGGTCGAGTACCCCAAGCCACTGCGTGAATTTATATACGGCACGTACAATGAGTTTGCGGAAGTTCACCCGTGGGTCGACGTGAACGTGGAACCCAAGAGCATCGTGCGCGAGATGTTCGAGAACTTCAGCACCTTCAGCGGCTACGTGAAGCAGTACGGCCTGCAGCGCATGGAAGCGATTTTGCTCCGGCACCTGAACTACGTATATAAGGTTTTGAGCCAGACGGTGCCCGACGGCTACAAGAATGACGAACTCCACGAGATGGAAGACTACCTCGGTGACATAATACGCCGCACCGACTCGAGCCTGCTGGAAGAATGGGAAAAGATGGCCCACCCCGAGGACTACCAGAAGCGCTTGGATGCAGGACTCACAGAAGACGAGGCAGAGAAGGCCTTCGGCGCCGACAAGGCCGCCGCCGACATCACCTACGACAAGAAGCGATTCCTCGGCATGGTGCGCCAACGCATTTTCCAGATCATGGGCAACCTCGCGAAGCAAGATTTTGCCGCAGTCCTCGACAGCCTCGCGGACGACCTGGAAGAAGGCCAGATGCTCGTGGACGGCGAAGGCAAGCCGTGGACCGAGAACATGCTCACCGAAATCATGGCCGCCTACACGGCAGAGCACCACAAGTTCCGTCTGGACGTGGAAGGCCGCGCACTCGCCCACACCATCGTCACCTACGAGGGCGACGTGATGCACATACAGCAGATGCTGCAGGACGAGGAAGAATTCAACGACTGGAGCATCGACTTCGAGATAAACCTCGCCGACAGCCGCGAAGCCGGAATCCCGCTGCTGAAGCTTTTAAGAATCGGCGAAGCGTAGGGAGCGGGCAGCCGTCCCTAATGCTGTGCTTTCAAGACAAAGTTTCGCTTATTCAGGAGCTTGACAACCTTTTCCAATAGCTCTAGGGTTGCAGCATCGTCCTTTGCTTCCACCTTCCCTTCAATTTCACTGAGCAGGCCCACGATTTCATCTTCCTGAACCTTCACGCTTTCAGAAGTCTTGATGGGGCTTGTATGCGCAATGGTATACACATCGTTGATCTTGTCCTTCAGCTTCTGGTCAGTAGCAATGGACTCGATATACTTCAGTGTTGAAGAGATTGTCTTTATGAAGCTGTTCTGGGCATCGTGCACGGCCTGCTTCTTAGCGATCGTATCGTTCATAAGCAAGTTCGATGCAAGAATGACAACGCAGGCAACCGTCACAATCACCTGAAGCGGCAAGACGACTATATTGCCAAATTCCTTGTCGATGAGCATCTCGTACGCCAGAACCGCCAGCATAAGGACAAACTCAACCGCATAGTAGGCATATGCTATTGAAAGAGACGTGAGCTTGGACTCGTACGCCGTCTTCCCTTTCGCTTCAACCACCGGAACGACCAGGGTCGCTATGCAGGCGATGTGCAGAAAGGCGTAGCAGGTCCACACGGGTGCCGAATGGTCACTCCCCGTCGCAAAGAAGAAGATGATATTGAAAGCGACCAGAAACGCCAGGCTTACAATAAGTGAAAGTGTCTTCGTCATAACAGAGTTCCTTCTATTACATCGAGCTTAGAATTTCAGCCTTCTTGGCATCGTATTCGGCCTGTTCGATCAACCCGGCATCAAGCATCTTCTTTAGCTTAGCGAGCGTTTCCATAGGATCCGGAGCGGCTGCAGCCGATGCGGGAGCAGGCGCCTGCATACCAGGCTGCATGCCCGGTTGCATTCCAGGCTGCATGCCCGGCGCAATATTCGGGTTGAACATCTGGGCGGCCATATTGCCAAAAGCGCCAGCAGCAGCGACGCCCATGCCAAGGCCCGCACCCATCTGCCCGGCAACGTTTCCGGGGTTGGACGCCATCGCCTTAAGCACTTCTGCCGACTGCTGCTGGGCCCAGTTAATGCCCAGCGTATCTAGGGCTACCTTCTGGGCCTGTGCGCCCCTGATGGTCTCGATCTGCTTCATGCCAATCTGGTCATACTTTTCACGCAGGCCGTTCTCGTCGTCGATGTCGATTGCCGCAATCGCAAAAGCAGCGCACTTCAGGCCGTAAGCCTGCAGAAGCTCATGGACCTTGGGCTGGATAAGCTCGGAGAACTCGTCAAGACGAGCGTCAATCCCAAGAACTTCCGTCTCGCTTGCGCTCAGTTCCTTAGCCACAGCAGACTTGATCTTGCTCTGGAACTGCGTGATGAAGAACTTGTTCATGTCCTCCTGTGTGGCACACTGGATGTTGTTACCGACGATAGTCTCCAGGAACTTTGCCGAATTGTCGACCTGGATCTTGTAGGAGCCGCGGGCACGGAGCTTCGTTGCAATCTGGAGGACCTTATCGCGTACCTGGATGGGCGAATCCGTACCCCACTTGATTTCAACGCTGCTGGCCTTGCGGACAAAATAGACCACGCAGTTGAAGGTGCTGATACCACCGGAAAGGGCGTTCCTCAGGCGGCTCAGGAAAGGATAGTTGTTGGTCGAAAGCTTATAGGTTCCATTTTCAAAGACCTGTTCGATTACGCCCTGGTTCACGAAGATGGCTTCTTCACCAGGCATCACGATAAGGGTCGAATTTGTGTTAAAGTCTTCTTCCGGCTGGCGCCAAAGTAGCAGGTTGCCATCGCCGGTATTCTTGATGACATCAACCCAATGTTTCTTTCCGCCTGCGTAGGCAGCTTCATTCGGATTTCTAGAAAACAGTCCCATGTTTCTTCCTTTTTTTGTTGTTCAAACGATTACGGATAATCAATCCTATACTTGTTGCCATGACATCTTCGACATCTGTCAATGATTTTTGGCACACCCCGCATTACGCCATACTTGTTCAATGCCAGAACGGCATATTCGGAGCAGGTGGGCTTGAAGAGACACGACCGGCGTTTTTCCTCTGGCGAAAAGCGCTGATAGACGTGCACAAGCCCTATCAAAAAAGTTTTCAAAAAGAACGACAGCATTATCAGGAACGAGAACAATGCCAGAGCAAGAAAAAACCTTTCGGGGTTTGCTGACATTTCCTGCTGTGCAACAGTAAGCACACGTTCCAGGTAATGGTCAAACAGGTAAAATAAAACGCTCGTCAACCCAACAACGGAACTTAGGAAGATCAAGCACCACTTCAGCATGGTAAAAATAGTGACATGCGGGCGCACCAGGACCTTGTTCAGCACGTAGTCTTCTGCTTCGATCTCTTCTTCCGTCTTCCTTGGCGGTTCTTCACCATCCTCCAGAACAGGATGTATGGCCTTATTCTCAAACATGCAAAAAATAGAGAGCCCAACCCCAGCGCATGGGGTTGAGCTCACCCAATCTATTCCTTAGTTGTTCTTCTTGTCGCGAATCATGCCCTTCATGGCCTTGACGCCATTAACCTGTTCTTCCGACGTAACCGTGTAGGCACAGGACATCGTGTCACCAGGGACAACGACTTCAAAGAAGCAGCTCTTCTTCGTCCAGCGGCCTTCCCTGTCGATCGTTTCGTCAAGGGATTCGGTCACCTTCACAGACGTAATGTCCTTGTACTGGTATTCAAATGTCGTTTCTTTCTTGCTGTTGCCATCCAGATAGAACACGCACTGGTATGCCAGCAGGGAGGTCTTGCTGAAGAACACCCAGGTTTCCTTCCAGCCCGTAGAACGGACGAAGAAGTCGTCGCCCAGCTTGAACTTGGCATCGTCAAAGATGTAGCCCGCGAAATGAATCGGGTCGGCTTCTGCGACTTCCGTCTCGTCCACCTGAAGAGCTTCCAAGGCCTTTGCCCTGAAGTCTTCCTTTTCAACGATTCTCTGCACGAGGGCATCGTAATCGGCATCAGACAGGAAATGCTTGGACTTCTTGCTAAAGCAGCCCTTCTTGTCGTCATCGAAGTACGGACGGGTTTCCACAGTGGGCATCTTGCTCTTGAAGCAGCCCTTTCCTTCCTCCTTTTCTTCCTTCTTCCCAAAGCAGCCCTTGGGCTCAGCCAGGTTTTCGTCGCTGAAGTAGAAGGCGGCCATTCTCTGGTCATCCGTTCTGAAGACGTTCTTGCGGTACTCCATGTTGAAGAGTTCACCCGCAAGTCCTTCTTCCGAGCCACCTTTTCCGAGAAGATTTAGCAATCCCATAATATGCTCCTTTGTAGTTTAGGAAAGTTTTAAAACAGAAGGGATTTCCTGCTTTAATATTGTGAAGAGCTGTTCGACATCGGCGGGCGAAAGACCGTCCGCATTTGCCTGCGCAAGGCATTCATCCCATTTCGGAGATGTATTCAGGAACTTGCGCTTAAAGAAGTCGTGCTTGATATAGGCCTGGAAGTACCGGAAAATACCCCTTTCTTCAATCATCAGAGCCGCATTGATATACGTCTCGATCCTATCGATATCCTTACGGGGAGTCACAAAGGGCTTATTTCCCGCAAGGATGCATGCCGCGGCATAGAGATACGTTTCAGGGTTGTTCAGGTCGCGCTCGATGGCCTTATCAAACTTTTCCAGGGCCTTGTCGTAGAAGCCCATCTTCAGGTAGCAGAAGCCAAGCGAGTTGTTCAGCTCGGCGCTATCAGGATCTTCGGTCAGGTTGCTCTCGTAGGACTTTGAATACTTGCTAACGTTCGCAGCCGTCATTTTGAATATGTCGGACATGGTGGTAACGATAATCGGGCCATGGCACCATTCACATTCCTTCTGGTTTATCTGCACTCTTGCGCCGCAGCCAGGACACGTTTCAATATGTACTTGAGACATTCATCTTCCTTTTTTGCTTATGTTTACATGAGCAATCTATATAAAAAAAAAAGTAAAAAGCATGCCGCATAATGTAAATATTTACAAACATTTGTAACTCATTGACAGTCAAGGGATTCGCCGATTCTAAATCGTATGCGAAATAAAATTTCGCCCCTTTCACCCTTCCAATACTTTTATATCTTTACCGACATGCAGAACTTGAAAGGCAGATTCGCGGCAGTCCTCCCCGCAGGGGGCCTTGGCAAACGCATGGGTGGCAACATTCCCAAGCAGCTGATGCTCCTGGGCGGCAAGCCCGTCTACCGCTATAGCCTCGAGACTTTCCTCGAGATGGAAGAAATCGCAGAAGTCGTGATGGCCGTACCCGCCGACTGGAAGGATCATTTCGAAAAGGAAATCTTCGACAGCGAACACTCCGGCAAGCTCGGCGAACTTATTGCCTGCAAAATGAAGATTGTCGTGGGCGGTGCGGAACGCTGGCAGTCCGTCGAAAACGGCGTGAACGCACTTACGAGCAACGCGGAATTCGTTCTGGTCCATGACGTGGCACGCCCCTTCGTGAGCAGGGAAATCGTCCGCGACGTGTGCGAAACGCTTCTAACCAAGGGCAGCTGCCTTGTGGCAAAGCCCGCCGTCGATACCATCAAGATTGCGAAGGACGGGCGCGTCGAATCCACCATCGACCGCAATACCGTCTGGATGGCACAGACCCCGCAGGCCGCCTCCATCGCGCTACTGAAAAGGCTCTACGCGCGCATCGCCGCAGAGCCCCTGAACTTCACGCCCACCGACGAGGCGAGCATCCTCGAATACTTCGGCGAGAGCGTCTACATCGTGAAGGGCAACGCCGCGAACGACAAGCTCACCACTCCCGAAGACTTCGAGATTTTCGCCAGCCGCGCGAAATAGTATAAACGTCACTCCGCGCGAAATAGGTTCTCGTCATGCCCGGCTTGGCCGGGCATCTTCTCTTTAAACCTTCCCGCCGAACTCGAAGCCGGCTTCTTCCACCGCCTTCCTGAGCGCACCTTCATCGATATCGTGTACGTCGTGCCATTCCACGCGAAGTTCCTTCTTCGAGACATCGGCCTCGGCAAATTCCACGCCGTCCAGCACGCGAACCGCCTTCTCGACACACGCCTTGCAGTGGCTGCAGCTCATGCCGTTCACGCGGTAAGTCACGAGAACGCATTCATCGCATTCCTCTTCGTGCTCGTGGCAGCAGTTTCCTTCGTGGTCATGGCCGCACCCGCAATGTCCACCATGTTCGTGCCCACAGCCGCAGCCCTTGTGCCCGAACTTCGCGTAGATCATGAATGCTGCGAGCAGGCCCGCACATACATAGTCAAACACGCCTAGCGCCCCGTGACCATGACATTCCGCGCCACCCTGCGGGAGCATCGCCGCAAGGAAGGTGTCCATGAAGAACGTATCGACAATCAGCCCGAAGCCAATCGCGCCGACCGCAATCGAGACGAGGTATGCCACGAGAGTCCGCTTGCCAAACGCTTTCCCCACCACAAGCATGCTCGCGATACTCGTCGCAGGCCCCGCCATGAGCAGCACGAGGGCCGCCCCCGGAGTAATTCCCTTCGCCACGAGCGCAAGCGCAAGCGGAATGGAACCCGTCGCACACGTGTACATCGGCATCGCGAGCATGAGCACGGCAAGCATACAGAGCAGCGGATATTCACGCAGGGCAAGGAAGAGCTCGTTCGGGACAAACGCCGAAATCAAGGCGCCCAGCAAGAGGCCAATGAGCAGCCACTTGCTCACGTCGCCCACCATGTTCACGAGCCCGTAGCGGAAAGTCTCCACAACCTTCTGGCCAAAAGACATGTGGTGCACATCGCGCGATTCGCAACCGCAGCCATGTTCGCCGCACCCGCAATGATCGTGATGGTCATGTTCGACGCATTCGGTCCCTGAGCCCGTCGAAGGGTCGCAGTGGCCGCAACCGCAGTGATGATCGGTATCGCAGTCGTCAAAGTCGATAGTTTCAGGGTGAGCCTCGCCATGCACCGCAGCATCTTCCCCACGAGACACGATGTTCGTGAGCACGCCACCGAAAAGCGCCGTCGTAAACGCCGCAATCGGGCGCAAAATCGCAAACGGAAGCCCGAGCAGCGAATACGTCGCGAGGATAGAATCCACACCCGTCGCAGGCGTCGAGATGAGGAAACTCACGCTCGCCCCCTTGCTCGCCCCCTCCTTCCGGAGAGCAATCGACGTGGGAATCACGCCGCAGCTGCAAATCGGGAGCGGCACACCGAACAGGGCCGCCCACAGCACCGACTTGAAATTCGACTTGGAAATCTTGGGAACGTACAGGTGGTTAGGCACCCACACGTGCAAAATGCCCGCAAGCAAGAAACCGAGCAGCAGGAACGGCGCCATCTCGGAAAACAGCGTGATAAACTCATGTACAAAGACCTTAATGATATCGACGAAGGAATCCATGTCTACTTTCCTTTCTTGTGGAGAATGTGCGTGAGGCCCGTATTGAAAATGAGCCCGATATGCTCGTCATCGAGCGAATAGAACATCTTGCGGCCATCGCGGCGCGGCTTCACGAGTGGATTTGTAGGTTTTTTAATAGTGGGTTCATGAACAACCATATTCATTACCGGTTAAGTTAAAATATATCCTTTTTTCTTGTTAAGTGGTATACCCTTGTGGTCTAGGCAGCCTGTTTTGACAGCCTATATTCCACCGGTGTCATGTAACCGAGCGAACTATGGAGCCGTTTCCGGTTGTAGAACAGCTCGATGTACCTGAAAACGGCCTCCCGCACGTCTTCGATGTCCTTGAAGTCACGCCTGTAGGCCATCTCCTTCTTGAAGCTAGCGAAGAAGCTTTCCATGCAGGCGTTGTCGTAGGGGCAGCCCGGTGCGCTCATCGAGGGCGTTATCCCGTTCTCCGAGAGCATCGTGCGGTAACCCATGCTACTGTACTGCACGCCGCGGTCGGAATGGAAGATTAGTCCGTCGTGATGGCCGCGTTGCATGATGGCATTGGACAACGCGCGCTTGACAAGTTCCGTGTCGATGTTCTTGCTTACGGCGTAGCCCACCGCCTCCTTGTTACACAGGTCCAACACCACGGCAAGGTACACCCAGCCAAGCGTAGTCTTGACGTAGGTGATGTCGCCGGCCCAGACGGCGTTCAGGCTGTCGGGATCGAACTTACGCTGCACCAGGTTCTCGCTGTACATGGAGTCACATTTGCCCTTGCGGTAGGGTTTCCATTTCTTGAGCGTGACCGGATAGAGCCCGTTCTCGCGCATGATGCGGCGCAGTTTCCACACCTTTACCTCGACACCCTTGTCTTGGAGTGCCGCCAGCATCTTCGGGCAACCGTACACGCGGTGGTTTTCTTCGAAGGTGTCGCGGACCTTCTGGACAAGCCGTTCTTCGCGGGCCTTCTTCTCGGCACGTTTTTCCTGCTGGCGCGACCACTGGTAGTAGGAACACTGCGGTATTCCTAGGGCTCTGCACATCTTCCTGACTGAGTATTTCTTGCGGTTCACGTGTATCGCCTCGCATTTCAGTCGTGTGGTCGCATAAAGATGTGCAGGGATTTTTTTAGGATCTCTACCGTCTCCTTCTCGTCCGCAAGCTCCTTTTCACGCTTCTTCAGGAGTTTTTCCAGTTCCCTGTTCTTGGCGGCGAGTTCCTCGACGGACACCTTGCGGATTCGCCGTTCCTCGCGGTAGCTCGGCAGGTTGTGTTCCTTGCGGTACTCGTTTACCCACCGACCGACTGTATTGGGCCCGATTCCGAGTTCCTTGGCTATTTGGTTTGCTGACTTTTCGCCTTTCAGGACCAGTTTGATGACTTGTTCCCTTGTCTCGGAGTTGTAGTTGACTTTTGCCATTGTTTTACCTTTTTGGGGTTGCGCAATGAATATAGTAGCTTATGCTACCCTCTTATTAAACTCCTGCATGGTCCAAAAAATGCGAACGCAAATAATCGCGGCGCAATAAGGGGAAAACGAAATGTTGTCGGAAAAAACGAGAAAGTCTACTTACTGCACAAATGAACACCTTCCATATCGCACAGGAGGAACGGACACGCGACTTCTTGCAAGCAACTTGTTTCATATCATTAAATTTACACTCAAATAGATATAATGTCAATAGGGCAACGGCTTATTTGGCGAAACAAGCCTCTTTATTTCGCGTATTTCCCCATTATTCCATATTGGAATATTCAAGTTATTCCAGCGTAAATCCGCGCCTGAAGTTCTCGATGAGGCAGCAGCTGATGCTCACGTCAGTCTCGTACTCGGGAATGTCTTCGCGCTTAACCCACATGGCTTCGGAGAGTTCTTCTTTTTGCATGTGGATGGTGTCGTCGCCGTCGAGTTCGGCGGTGAAGCCCGCGATGAGCGAGTCGCTGAAGGGCCACGGCTGGCTTCCGAAATAGCGGATATTTTTCACGCGGAGGCCCGCCTCTTCCAAAACTTCGCGGTGCACGGCCTGCTCGAGGCTCTCGCCCACTTCCACGAAACCCGAGATGAGGAAAAGTCGCGGGTTCGGGTTATCGATGTTGTGGGCCATCAGGAGCTTGTCGCCATTGCGGACAGCCACAATCACGACCGGCGAGATGCGCGGGTACACGGTGTTCCTGCATTTAGGACAAACTACTGCGCGTTCCTTTTCGCTACGGGTCATTTCACTTCCGCAGCGGCCGCAGAACCTGTTGAGCGATTCCCAGTGAGCTATGTGCGCGGCGGTAGCGCCGCCCATGCGCAAAAGCGGATCGCCCATATAGCGGTACGTGCGTGCCGGGCAAAGGACATAATCGTCCGACGCGGATTCCACCAGTTCCTTCGAAATGCTTAAATCCGCCAGGAAATACGCCGCATCGTCAATGCTGAAAAGGTAATGGCACGGGATATTTCCCTGATTGAAATCTTCTATCTTGGGAATTTCAAAAGAAACGCCGTTCTTTTTGAGAAGGCTTTTGTCCCCGAAAAAAACGACAAGAAAATCCGACGGCTTCGGGCTTTGAACCCGGAACTCGTTATGCAATTTATGTGGCGCGATTTCGTGAATCACGGTCTATTCCAGATACGTGTACCCGTAAAGGCCGCCGCGGTAGATGTTCAGGAATTCCTTGCCTTCTTGCAGGCTAATCTTCCCTTCCTTCACGGAGCGCGACACCCAGTTTTCCATGGTGCGCACAAGGGCCTTGTCGCTGAAGTTCACGTAGTCGAGCACGTCTTCCACAGATTCGCCGTCAATCACCTTGTCGATTTCGTAGCCGCCCTTGTCGTTGCACACGATATGGACTGCGTTCGTATCGCCAAAGAGATTGTGCAAGTCGCCGAGGATTTCCTGGTAGGCGCCCACGAGGTAGACCGCGATGTAGTACGGTTCGCCGTTCTTGAGTTCATGCAGCGGGAGCGTGCGGCTCACGTCGCCACCACGGACGAACATATCGATTTTTCCGTCGGAGTCGCAAGTGACATCCTGGATAGTCGTCTCGACCGTAGGTTCCTCGTTCAGGCGCTGGATAGGCATGAGCGGGAAAACCTGGTCCACGCCCCAGCTGTCGGGCAGGCTCTGGAACAAACTGAAGTTGCAGAAATACTTCTGTGCGAGCAAGCGCGGGAGTTCGCTGAGTTCGTAAGGCGGATGGCGCAAATCCTTCGCGAGCTGGTCCACCTTGCGCACGATGCTCCAGAACAGGCGTTCGCACATGGCGCGCGTCGGCAGGTCGTAATCGCCCACCTTGAAACCGTTCAGAACGTCATCGTTCAGCTGGATAGCATCGTGCCAGCTTTCGAGCAGGTTCTTCGGGGTAAGTCCCTTGTAGATGCCGTACAAATCCTTCAATGCATCGGGAGCGTCGTCGTCAATCTCGTGCGTATTCTCGTCGAAGAACGCCTGGCCGGCGGTTTCGAGCACGTTGAACACCAAAATGGAATGATGCGCCGCAAGAGCACGGCCCGATTCCGCAATGATGTTCGGGTGCGGCACGCCCCCGTTTTCACAGGCTTCGTACATGGCATACACCACGTCGTTCGCGTATTCCTGGATGGAGTAGTTCACCGAGCTCGCATTGGAACTGCGGGTGCCGTCATAATCCACACCGAGGCCGCCGCCCACGTCCACGAATTCAAGGCTCATGCCCATCTTGCGAATCTGCACATAGAACTGCGAGACTTCGCGCAGGCCCGATTTAATGTGGCGGATGTTCGTAATCTGGCTACCCAGGTGGAAGTGGATGAGCTTCATGCAGTCTTCCATCTTCTCCTGCTTGATGTAGTCCAGCGCTTCGAGCAGTTCGGAACTGTTGAGGCCGAACTTGCTGTGATATCCGCCAGATTCTTCCCACTTGCCGCTGCCGGAACTTGCCAGCTTGATACGGATGCCGATGTTCGGGCGCACGCCGATACGGCGGGAAAGTTCCACCACCAGGTGGAGCTCGTTCATCTTCTCGACGACGATGAAAATCTTCTTGCCCATCTTCTGCGCGAGGAGGGCAAGTTCAATGAAGTCCTCGTCCTTGTAGCCGTTGCAGATAATCAGCGAATCCGGGTTGTCCATGTTCGCGAGCACCGCATGCAGTTCCGGCTTGGAACCGGCCTCGAGACCGATGTTGTATTTTTTGCCGTGGCTGACGATTTCTTCGAGCACGGCGCGTTGCTGGTTCACCTTAATCGGGAATATGCTGTAGTAGCTCCCGTTGAAACCATATTCCGTGCGGGACTTGTTGAAGCACTCGTTTATCTTCTCGATGCGGCTGTCCAGGATATCCGGGAAGCGAAGCAGCATCGGGGTGGAGACGTCGCGGAGCGAAAGTTCCTGCACAAGTTCGTACAGGTCGATGTCCGGGCCGCCTTCCTTGAGCGGATGAACAGTCGCGTGGCCCTTCTCGTTGATATCGAAGAAGTTCACGCCCCAACCCTTGACATTATACAAGTCGCGGGAATCGTCAATGCGCCATTTTTTCATTGCTCTGAGTCTCTCTAGTCAACGAGAACAGGGTTGAAGTTTTCCTTCCACGGGAGGCCGTACTTGGTGAGGGCTTCCATGAACGGATCCGGGTCGAATTCTTCCACGGTATGCACGCCCGGCTTGTTCCACTTGCCGGTGAGCACCATCATGGCGCCGCACATGGCCGGTACGCCCGTAGTATAGGCGATAGCCTGGCTGCCGAGTTCCTTGTAGCATTCCTGGTGGTCGCACACGTTGTAGAGGTAGTAGGTCTTCGGCTTGCCGTCCTTGGTACCCTTGAAAATGCAACCGATGTTGGTCTTACCGACGGTGCGGGGGCCGAGGCTTGCCGGGTCCGGAAGGAGAGCCTTGAGGAACTGGATAGGCACGATTTCCTGGCCCTGGAACTTGATCGGTTGCGTGCTGAGCATGCCCACGTCTTCGAGGCAGCGCATGTGGTCGAGGTAGCTCTGGCCGAATGTCATGAAGAAACGGATGCGCTTCACGCCCGGGATGTTCTGGGCGAGCGATTCGATTTCTTCGTGGTGCAAGAGGTACATGTCCTTCTTGCCCACTTCGTCAAACACGTATTCGCGTTTGATGCTCATGGCCGGGATTTCGACCCAATGGCCCTTGCCGTTAGCGTCGGTGTCCCAGTAGCTGCCCGGAGCGGAAACTTCGCGGAGGTTGATTTCGGGGTTGAAGTTCGTCGCAAACTTGTAGCCGTGATCGCCGCCGTTGCAGTCGAGGATGTCGATTTCTTCGATGGTGTCGAACTGGTGTTTCAAAGCGTAGGCGCAGTAGGCCTGAGAAACACCCGGGTCAAAGCCCGAGCCGAGCAACGCCGTGAGGCCGGCCTTTTCAAACTTTTCCTTGTAAGCCCACTGCCAGCTGTAGTCGAAGTAGGCGCTGAAGCCCTGTTCCTTGCAGCGCTTGTCGTAGACCTTGCGCCATTCCGGATCGTCGATGTTTTCGGGCTCGTAGTTCGCCGTGTCCATGTAGTTCACGCCGCATTCGAGGCAAGCGTCCATGATGGCGAGGTCCTGGTACGGGAGCGCGATGTTCATCACCAGGTCGGGCTTGTATTCCTTGATGAGCTTAGAGACATTTTCGGCCTTGTCCGCATCCACGGCGGCAGTCGTGATGACCGTCTTCGTGTTCGGGCGCAGTTCCTGGGCGAGCTTCTCGCAGTTTTCGCGGTGGCGGCTAGCGATGCAGATTTCGCTGAACACTTCGCTTGCCGTGCAGCACTTCTTGATAGCAACCGTGGCGACAGCGCCACAACCGATAATCAATGCTCTTGCCATTTTTTGTTTTTACCTCATTATGGAATTGTTAGCCCCATAAATTTAGAAAAAAAGAAACCCCCGGCCGAAACCGGGGATGGAAACATTCAAAACGAATGGTCATTCGTGACGAACGAGCGGTCTTTCGTGAGCCGGAGCCACTGATATTAATCAGTGGCGGAGGCGAGAGCGAGTGAGAAACCGGAGGGGCCTCACCCGAGACGACGAACGAGCGGTCTTATTAGTAATTTTCAGCGGTCACTTCGAAGAAGGACTGCGGGTGGGCGCACACCGGGCATGCGGCCGGGGCCTTGGTGCCCACGACGATGTGGCCGCAGTTGCGGCATTCCCACACCTTGACTTCGCTCTTTTCGAACACGGCGGCGGTTTCCACGTTCTTGAGGAGGGCACGGTAGCGTTCTTCGTGGCGCTTTTCGATGGCGGCGACCATGCGGAACTTGTTGGCGAGAGCCTTGAAGCCTTCGGCCTCGGCGGTCTTCGCGAAGTCTTCGTACATGTCGGTCCATTCGTAGTTTTCGCCATCGGCGGCGGCCTTCAGGTTTGCTGCGGTATCGCCGAGACCATCGAGTTCCTTGAACCACATCTTGGCGTGTTCCTTCTCGTTTTCGGCAGTCTTCAAGAAGATTTCTGCAATCTGTTCGAAGCCTTCTTTCTTGGCGCAGCTAGCGAAGTAGGTGTACTTGTTGCGGGCCTGGGATTCGCCTGCGAATGCGGCCTGGAGGTTCTTTTCGGTCTGGGTTCCGGCGTACTTGTTTGCCATATTGTATCCTTTTGTGAATTGTGTCTCTTTGTCTTGCTAATGTAGATTATTTTGAACCCAAAAAGCAACACTTTGCTCCAAATAATACGAATTGTATAATTCAGAAATAAAAATTGAAAAATTCTATAAAATTTTGCCATTTTTACAGAAATTTCTTCATTTTTGTATAATTCAAATATTGACTTCCGGGATTAAGAAACCTATTTTAAAAGCATGAAACCGATTCTCGAATACAAAGATTACCGCGCCTACATGCAGGACTATTACGATTACCGTAAAAGTCACGGAGCATTCTCGTGGCGCGAATTCTGCAAGCTCGCCGGGTTCACATCGCCGAACTTCCTGAAACTCGTCTGCACGGGGCAAAGCAGCCTGAGCAAAATCAAGATCGCCCCGGTCGCAAAGGCCATGGGGCTTGCCGGGTTCGAGGCGGAATACTTCGGGCTGATGGTCACCTACGGGAACGCGACAAAGGACAGCGACAAGAAGGCGGCCCTGCTCGAGATGGAGCGCATCGCCCGCGAGCACAGGGTACGCGTCGTAGATGCGGACGCCTTCCAGTATTACGAATCCTGGAAGTACCCGGTAATTCGCGAACTTGCGCCGATGATGCCGGGAGCACAGCCGCGCAAAATTGCGGACGAATGCAAGGAATATGTTTCGGCAGAAGAAGTCCGCGACATCCTCGCCTTCTTGGTGAAGGCCGGATTCCTGAAGAAGGACGGAGAAAAAATCTACTCGCAAACGGAACAGACCGTCATCGGGTCGAAGGAGGCCCTCCCCATCGCCATACGCGCGATGCACAAGGAGATGGGCAACATGGCCGTACGTGCAGTGGACCGCTACAGCGCAAGCGAACGGTTCATTACCGGGGCAACCCTCGGCGTATGCGAGGAGGCCTACAGCCGCATTGTTGAAGAAGTGAGCAACTGCTGCAAGAAGGTCGTCGACATCGCAAACGAGTACAAAGACCTGAACCAGGTCTACCGAATCAATTTTCAATTTTTCCCTTGCACGGGCAAGGTGAAGGAGGAGCACCATGCTTAACAAGAAACTTATCACAGCTGGGAGCATCGCGCTAGTCGCGCTTGCAGCCTGTTCCTCGGACGAGCCGTCGACCGCCGGGGCAACCGTCGACCCGAACACCATTGCGGACAACGACTCCATCGTCTTTGAAGGCGGCATGCCCGTCATTCCCGAACTCACAGATCTTTGTTTCGCAAAGCAAGGCAGCAGCAATACCACCCCTCTCTGCGGTGCAGACGAGGATTTCACCTTCTACTCAAAAATCACCGCATTCGAGACAGAACCGGCCTCCCTAAGCAGTGACGTGGATAGCCTTGACATCAAAGTCTACGACAAGGAACATGGAGCGGCAGCGACTTGCACCGCAGGCGACCAGTCCTTCAACGCGAAATTCAAGATGGCCTCAAGTTACGGCTACATCCTAAAGACATTGACAATGCACAATGTCGGGGCAGCCTGCGACAGCATCCTCCAAGAGTTCCAGGGAGCATGCAACACCAACCCGAAAATCATCGTACAAGGCGGTTACAGGGGGTTCTGCACATCGAAGGGGGATTTGTACGCCTTCTGCGCCGATTTCAGCCACGTCACCATGGAATGTTCCGAGGCCGAAGCTGACGGGACAAAGAAATGCCATGTAAAACGGGATTCCTCGACTGCTCTCGACACGAACCGCTTTATCCAGGACTTCGTAAAGAAATCCGAAAGCGTCTGCACCGACATTACCGCCGGCAAACTAGACGTTTCGGACTTTGACCCCATCGAAGATTACTGGACTCCGGGGCATAACCCCATCGACCACATCGACGCAAGCGAAAAGGGCGAGCCTATCGATACGGCCTCGTTTACCCTAGAAAAACATGCGGAGCAGTTCGCGGACATTTCCGCTGAACTTTCGTTCGATAGTTCCATAGTCGCCTACCGCATCTTGCCTACAAGCGATGTTGTTATTGACACGACTACAACCAGCGGGCTCACCATCAAGGAAGCCTCGCCCGCCGAAATCGCCAAGTACTTCCCGATGACATCGGCCATCACCGGCAACAGGTTCAATCCTGAGCACTGCGACATTTACACCATCGCGATGTCAGGGTATCTATCGATAGCAAGCTTCTTGACGAATATCGAATACGGCCAGGCCAAATTTGCGTTTATCTTTGCCAACGGGAAATGCAAAACGGGCGATGATGTCGCACAGGTTTTCCTTGTAAAGGACTGCACCGGGGAACTAGATTTGGAGCCACAGTTTGATGCCGACTTTATCGAAACTTCTCCATGGACATGCGAGGAGAACGGACTACCGCCAGGCAGAGAAAATGACCTCTACAGCGAATGGTACCGCGCAGATTTGCGCCAGTAAGAATTCCTCTTTAAAAACGAAAACCGCAACGAAATTCGTTGCGGCTTTTTTCAAAAATGGGAGATTCCCGCCTACGCGGGAATGACATTTAAGCTACTTCGCGGCAGCTTTGGCGAAAGCCTTGCCGAGCTTTGCAAGAGCTTCGTCGCACTCCGCGGCGCTCACATTCAGCGGCGGGAGGAGTCTCAGCACGTTGCCCTTGGCGCTCAAGACCATCAGCTTTTCGTTGCGAGCGGCAGCAATGATGTTACCCACCGGCATAGATTCATCAAGAACCACACCGAGAATCAGACCTTCGCCGCGGACTTCCTTGGCGAATGCATACTTCTCGACGAGAGCCTTGAGGCCAGCCTTAATCTGGGCAGAGCGTTCGGCGACATTCTTCAACAAGCCCGGAATCTGCTTCACGACAGCGAGACCTGCAGCGCAAGCAATCGGGTTGCCGCCGAAAGTAGTACCGTGGTCACCGGCCTTGAGCTGGTCGGCAATGTGCTGACGCAGGAGAACCGCGCCGAGCGGGAGACCGCCACCGATACCCTTGGCAAGCGTTACGAGATCCGGATTCAGGCCATACTTTTCGAAACCGAGGAAGGTTCCGAGCCTGCCCACACCCGCCTGCACTTCGTCGACGATGACGAGGCAACCGAATTCCTTCTGCAGGCTATTGATCGTTGCAACCATCTCGGCAGAAAGCGTCATCACGCCGCCTTCGGCAGCGAGCGATTCAAGCATGATGGCGCAAGTGTCCTTGTTGACTTCGGCCTTCAAGGCAGCACAGTCGTTCCAAGTCACGTGCACAAAATCACCCGGCATGGAGCCGAAGCCTTCCCTGATAGCCGGCTGGCCCGTCGCAGAAAGAGCTGCGAAGGTACGGCCGTGGAAGCTGTTCACGAAGGTAATGATTTTCTGCCGGTTCTTTTCGCCCTTCCGGTCGAAGTACTTACGTGCGAACTTGATAGCGCCTTCGTTGGCTTCGGTACCGGAGTTGCAGAAGAATGCCTTGTCGAACTTAGTGATTTCAAGGAGTGCCTTGCCGAGATTAATCTGCGGGTAGTTCGGGTAGAGGTTGCTGATGTGGTTGAAGTGGTTCATCTGCTCCACCACCGCATCCTTGATGGCCTGGTTCTGGTGACCGAGCGCATTCACGGCGATACCCGCCACGAAATCCAGGTACTGAGTGCCCTGGTCGTCATAGAGGTAAGAGCCCTCGCCCTTCACGAAGTTGATGTCTGCCTTGCCGTAGAGCGGCGCGATAATTTGTTTGTCCTGTTCGAGCAGGTTAGCGCAAGATTGTGCCATAGTTTAAATCTCCATTAATTTGTTTACCAAAGTGTTCCGCGTCCTTCCAACCCACGATGTGGATACTCTTGAGTCCTCGTCGAATCGACTTGAAACTCTCGCGGACTTTGGGAATCATACCGCCGGAGATGACGCCAGCTTCAATCAGCTTTTCGGCGTCCGCTTCGCTCAGTTCGGGAATTACATTCTTGTTTTCGTCCATCACGCCCGGCACGTCGCTCACCAGCACGAACTGGTCGGCCTCGAGCGCCACAGCCAGTTCGCTTGCAGCCGTGTCGGCATTCACGTTCCAGCTCACGCCGTTACCGTTAGCGTCAGGACCAATAGAAATCGGGCTCACCACGGGAACAAACCCCGCACCCCAGAGCGCGGTCACAATGCCCGGGTTCACCTTCTTGATTTCACCCACCAAGCCAAGGTCCACCTTGCCCTGCTTCTTTTCGACCTGGAACAGGTTCGCGTCTACGCCCGAAATACCGACGGCGCCACAGCCGTTGTTCAGGAGCATGCGCACGAGCTTCTTGTTCACGTGGCCAGAGAGGGTCATCTCCACCATCTTCATGATGCCGGGAGTCGTGACTCGCAGCCCATCGATGAATGTCGGTTGTTCCTTGAGCAAGGCAATGTTTTCGTTGATGTCCTTGCCACCGCCGTGAACCACGGCCACCTGACAGCCACTACCGGGGAGGGTAGAGACTGCCGACACAAAATCAGCCAGCTTGGCTTCGTCGATAGCCAGGCTGCCACCAATTTTTACAACCACTTTTTTCATCGCTCGGTTTGTTCCTCTCGAGTTTTGCCTTGCAAGGCAGTGAAATTACGCGCAAAAATAAAAAAAAGAGGCCGCAGCGGCAATGTTTTTATTATATTATACCCATAATTCAACCAAAGACACAAGAGGTATATTATGGCAATCACGAAAGTTTGGCTCGACGAAACCAACGACGAGTGCGTTTCCTGCGGCGCTTGCGAAGCTACTTGCGACGCAGTGTTCGAAGTTCCCGAGAAGATGAAGGTCAAGGAAGGCGTTGACTATTCTGCTTACGAAAGCGAAATCAAGGACGCTGCTGACTCCTGCCCGGCAGGCGTGATCAAGTACGAGTAATACCGAGATATTGACGCCGTAGTGAAACGAGGCGTCCGTAATCTTCACTCTTACTGAAAACTTTTAAAGCCCCGTCTTCATGACGGGGTTCTTTTTTTGCAACTCTCCAAGAAAACGGTTATTCCGGTTTCAACGCCTCGTACTTCGCCCTTATCCACTCGGGGCTACGGGCTCGGGTTTCGATGCTGACCTGGTCAATCGCCCCGTTCCAAGTCTCGGTCTCGACTTCGTTGCCACCCACGCGGAAGGGAACGCTGCGGGTCAGTTCGTTCGGCACGAACTCGCCCGCAAATTCGGCACCTTCGCTACCCGCAATCGCTACGGGCTTGCCGTTCACGTACATGCTTACCTTGTGGTCCCTGGACACGAGCGTGAGCATCGCCCACTCGCCCACAGGCACGCTTGCAGAATCCCCGAAGAGCACCGCCTCAGGCCTGCCCGGCACGCTCTTCATCACGGCAAACGACCCGCTATTTACCTCGTAGTGCCACTGGAACCTTGACGTAGAATCGCTCCAGTAAGCGCGCTGGCAGAACAGCACCTGATGTTCACCGTTGGGGCCGTTCCATTTGGTCCAGAGCGAAAGCGTAAAGTCGCCACCGGTCGGGTTGAGCGTATCGAGGTCGATATACTGACCCGGTTTGAGCAGTACGGCCTTGCCATTCACGCCATCCACGTAATCCACGCTGTCCGCCAGCTTTCCATTATGGCCGAACACCTGCTCGTCACCAGTCATATTGATATTTACCGCACTGCGGCTGGTATCGAACCTAACAACATAATCGGTATGGTAAGAGTTAAACCCGTACGCATCTGCAAGCAGGGACAGGTCAGGGTTCCAGAGGAATCCGTCATAGTTTTCAAGCTGCGGGAGGACAACGGTATCGCCCGCATCTTGTATGGTAAACGGAATGTAACCCAGTACGGAATCGCTTTCTGAATAAATTAATTCTTCCTGCATTCCCGGCGGGATAGAATCAAAACTGAACGAACCGTCTTCCTGTATGTCGGCGCTAAGATGCGTCCCGCCGATGTGAACCTTGCCCGAAGCCACGCCGGACATGCTCCCGCGCAGGGCCTTGCGCGAACCGATACGAACCTCGGTCGCCTTTCCACTCGGCGGAAGCGAGATACCCGAAAGGGAACCCGACCGTGCATACAGATAAACACCCGCGAACGCGTTTATCACGCCCCTTGCGGAATCTGCATACTGGATGGCAGTTGTCTGCCCGTTTTGCAGATAACCGTGCATGTCAGCGCTTGCCACCTTGATCTCGAACTGCGCATTCGAATCGGCAACGGTTTCCACCGAATCCTCAATCGCATAACCGTTATCCCAGTACAGCGTGAGCCGTGCGGCAGGCATCTTGTTGCCCTGCATGTCGACAACGGTCCCCGCAATCTTTGTCGTATCCGGTTCACGCGCAATAGAATTCCCGATATCGGTCACGCCACCCGCAACGTCGTCCCCGTTCGAGCAGGCAAAAAACGCAAGGGAAGCGGCAAGGGCGAGCGCCCATACTTGGCAAGGCTTTTTAAGACAAACAATCAAGCGATTCATCCTTCGGCCTCCTTCCCCACCTTCTTGCTCATCGGGAACGCCACGAGCATCATCTCGTAAACGCGTTCCACGTTCGTGTCGTTGGACGCACGGGCAATAATCTTCTTGCGGGCTTCTTCGAGGACTTCCACAGCATAATTATAGGAACTTTCGCTCATGGCAAGCGTCGTGAATGCGGCAAAACGCTCATCCTTCGGCATCGACTCCACCGCGCCTATCGCATGCTGGATATACTCGCGACGAATCTGCCGGAGGGCAATCGGCGGGATTTCTGCAGCATCGAGCATCTGCGAGGTCTGCACGTAACGGCCGTCGTCGAGCTTGCGCAAGAGCCCCCATTCCAGCAGGTTCTTCACCGCATCGCGCGCCTCCTCCGTGGTTATCTGCGGGGTAAGCGAGCGGGCCAACACGCGGTAGTCGCCGTGCCACTGCGAATCCGCCGCAAGTTCACGAATTACCGGGTAGTACCACTTGCTGAAGTAGGCCTGCTCGCGCGTGGTGATGTGCGTGAATTCTATCTGCTTGCGGATTTGCAGAATCTGCTTCCAGGCCTGGTCGCGCTCGTCCACCTGCTGCGCCTGGTTGTACTGCACAAGCGCCTCGAAGTATTCCTTTTGCAGGGGTTCGAAATCCATCGCCTTCGAAATCTTCTCGATAGATTTCGGCGTGAGGTTGAACCGCCCGCGAATCACGTTCAGGCAGTACGAGGAACTGCTGAACCCCGCCTTCGCCGCAAAGAAACGGTGCGAAAACACGGAGCGCATTTTCTTCTGCTCTTCGAAATAGTCCTGCATGAACTTGCGGAAGTCATCGTAATCAAAAAGATGTTCCAGCGCGATACTCATGCCCATAAACTACATTATTTTTACACAAAAATGCAGTTTTTGATTAAAAAAGCGTGTAAAATGCGTTTAAACTGCAAATTTTTGCTACACAGTGTCAAAAAAAAAACTAAGATCCCCGACCAGGTCGGGGATGACAACGGAATGACTAGGAGAAATTACGCGACCTGGCGGAGGGTGAAGACGACGGAAGCGGGCCGTCCCTCTTCGTCCCTCTCGACAAGGATAAACGAAAGCTGGACCCTGCCATGCAACTTCCCCTGACACTCCGCAAAAATCAGGCTCTGCTGATCCAAGCGAGCCGGCAGCGTTTTCAAGTCCAGGAATTCGAGCATCTGCAGCTTGTCCTCGGTCTCGACAAGCGCAAAGACAGCGCGCTCGATGTTTGTCGCCAGGTTGTCCTCGTCACGAACGACATCCGAGACAAAGGGGTCGCGCTGCACCACCTCGTACGTATCATTCTTCAAGTCGACAACATACACGCATTGGTAAAGCGAGGTAATCGCGCGCGTGACTCGGTCCTTGTGCTCCTCGTCGCGGTACTTCTGGTCAAGCACGATATTGCTGGTATAGATGCTCCTGAAGTGATTAGATATGCGGTTGCACAGATAATAGCCCGCCATTCCAATCGCGATGGATTCAATCGTATAGCCGCCCATCACCGCAATGAACCAATCCAGCGGCTCATGGAAATCACTACGGACCAGGGAGCGGAAATCACTCACCAGCACGTTAGACACAAGAATCATCGCATAGTTCAAGGCAACGCTGATAAGGTAAATTTTCTTTTCGCAATAGAACAGGCTCACCATGGGCACAAGCGCGTAGGTAATATAGACACCCACCTTCGCCGTACACATGAACGTGAGGACCCCCATAAAGCCAACCAGCCCCAAAAAACGGTCCACAGGCTAAGCGGGAAATAGCGGTTCAGGATTTTTTGACCAAACGAAAGAATAATGAGGGCCAAGCTCATCAGTACACACGACGAATACGAGACCTCACAGTAACCCAGGAAACGGTCAAGCGCGATGGCCGGGCCCGCAAAGGCGCAGAAGAACAGAATCTTGGCCATAGACTCGTTCATCGAACGTCTATTCTTTAGAACAAAATCTCTATACCTGTTGATTCCGCTATCTTGCACTGGCATAAATCTCCGCTTTCAATACAAGATAAAATAATCAAAATAAAGTTCAATAGAGCGCAATGCAAATAATTTGTAAGAAAAAAGTTTACTTTGCAACGAGAAAATAATTTTTTGATATGAAAAAGCCCCGCACAAGGCGGGGCTGAATTTGAATGGGAGATCCCCGCCTGCGCGGGGATGACAGAACCAAACTATCTACCCTGGCGCTGCTACCTGCCTTGGCGCAGCTTCGCAGCGCAAGGCAAGGCGCCTCGGTCATAGGAACAAGTTTCTTTGATGCTTTCAGCATCTGTTTGCTACGGTTCAGAAATGCCGAAAAACAAGTTTTTCTCCATTTCGTTCACCTCGCAAACACTTGTTCCTGCGACTCTCGGCTATCGGCCTTTCTTCATCTGCTTCAGGAGGGCGCTCATTTTCGGGGGCTGGGCAACCACGTTCTTCTTGGGAGCAAAACCCGGGCGATCCTTGCCCGCAATCTTGTTCTTGAGGTCCGCGATGGTCGCATGGCCCTGGATGCCGCCCTGCGGGCGGGCATTGCCGCGAGCATTGTCGCGGCCGCGGCCACCGAAGTTTCCGCGAGGACCGCCGACACGCTGGCCGCGAGGGCCACTCACACCCGCACCTGCCACACCGTCGGTAGATTCCTGCTTCATCGAGAGGCTGATGCGCTTCTGGTTCGCATCAACCGCAACCACGCGCACCTTCACGACATCGCCCACGGTCAGGACTTCCTTCGCGTCGGTCACGTACTTGTCGCTGATTTCAGAAATGTGAACGAGGCCATCCTGGTGAACGCCAATGTCCACGAACGCGCCGAAGTTCGCCACGTTCGTGACCACGCCTTCCATCCAGCTGCCCGTAACGAGGTCGTTGATGGTCTTGATGCGGTCATCGAATTTCGCATAACGGAATTCCTTACGCGGGTCGCGGCTCGGCTTCTGCAATTCCTTCACGATATCGTCGAGGGTAGCCTTACCCACCTCGTCGGAGAGGAACTCATCGACCTTGATACCCTTCACCGCTTCGGCATTGCCCACGATATCCTTCACGGGGACGCCGACCTTCTCGGCCATCTGTTCCACGAGGGCGTAGTTTTCGGGGTGAACCGCGGAATCGTCCAGCGGATTTTCGGCACCCGGAATGCGCATGAAGCCCGCCGCCTGCTCGAAGGCCTTCGGACCGAAGCCCTTCACCTTCTTCAGGTCTTCACGGCTGGCAAACGCGCCGTTCTCTTCGCGGTACTTCACGATGGCTTCCGAAAGCGTATTGCTGAGGCCCGCCACATGGGCAAGGAGCGGAGCGGATGCGCTGTTCACGTCCACACCCACCATGTTCACGCAGCTTTCCACCACTTCGTCGAGGCGCTTCTTGAGTTCGCGCTGGTTCACGTCGTGCTGGTACTGGCCCACGCCGATAGACTGCGGGTCCACCTTCACGAGTTCGGCAAGCGGGTCCTGCAGGCGGCGGCCAATCGAAATCGCGCCGCGGGTCGTCACGTCTTCCTTCGGGAATTCCTGGATGGCAATCATGCTTGCGCTGTAAACGGAAGCACCGGCTTCGCTCACGATAACGCGCGGCGGAACCTTGCCCTTGAACTTGAGGGCCATCTCGCCACAGAAGGCGTCGGTCTCGCGGCTCGCGGTACCGTTACCGATGGCGATGAGGTCAATCTTGTACTTGTCGATGAGCTGCATCAGGTACACAGCGGCACCGGCCTTGTCGTTCCACGGTTCATGCGGCTTGATAATGCCATGATCCATGAACTTGCCGTTTTCGTCGAGCACAGCCACCTTGCAGCCCGTACGGAAACCCGGGTCGAGAGCGAGCACGGCCTTGTGACCGGCAGGGGCGGCAAGCAGAACGTCTTGCAGGTTCTTGCTGAACACCTTGAAGGCTTCCTCTTCGGCGGCGTCCTTGAGCATCAGGCGCACTTCGCTTTCCATGCTCGGCTGCAGCAGGCGTTCCCAGGCGTCCTGGCACATGGCCTCCAGGTACGGAGTCCAGGTCGTTTCGCCCTTGATAATCTGGGTCTTGAGGTAGCCGACCATTTCTTCGTTCGGCACTTCGATGGTGAGGCGCAGCACCTTCTCCTTTTCGCCACGGCGGAGCGCAAGCATGCGGTGGCTCGGAATCTTGCTGACCGGCTCGCTGAAGTCGTAATAGTCCTTGAACTTTGTTTCCTGCTTCTCGAAATCCTTCTTGACCTTGGAAACCATCACGCCGGTCTTTTCCATCTTGGCACGGAGGTACTGGCGGAATTCGGTATTGTCGGCAACCTCTTCGGCGAGAATGTCGGCGGCACCCTTGAGGGCGGCCTTCGGGTCGGCGAGGCCCTTCTCTTCGGAGAGGTAGATGCGGGCGATTTCTTCGGCGGTGTTGCCGGTATTTTCCTGTGCCCACATCAGGCGAGCCAGCGGTTCAAGACCGAGTTCCTTCGCGATGGTCGCGCGGGTGCGCTTCTTGGGCTTGTACGGGGCGTAAATATCTTCGAGGAGAGTCTTGTCCTTGCAGGCCTCGATCTGGGCCTTGAGTTCGGGAGTGAGCTTGCCCTGTTCCTCGATGCTCTTGAGCACCGTTTCCTTGCGGTCGGCAAGTTCCTGCAGATAGTCGCGACGGTGGCTGATGTCGCGCAGTTCAATTTCGTTCAGCGTACCCGTCTGGTCCTTGCGGTAGCGGGCGATAAAGGGGACCGTGCCCCCCTGGTCCATGAGTTCAAGCGCCTTAGCGACGCGCCATACTTCGAGCTTCAGTTCTTCGGCAATAATTGCGGAAAAATCCATGTTTATTCCTATATGTAGATTCCGTTTCCGGTTTTTAGGGTCATAAATGCCCTGGGTTACAAAGCCGTACGGCCTACGCCGCACGCACTCCCATACGGGAGTAAGCGGAATATAGCAAATGAAAATGTCAGTTTTATGACAGAAAAGGCCTTTTTACAAGAAGCATTTTTTTCCACGCACCGTCAAAATGACCCTATTTCGTTGAATATCAACATTTTAGCCCAATTGTGAAAAATCCCACACAACATTACCGCAAGCGGGAAATTTTTGGTATTTTAAGGAAGAAGCCCAACAGGAGTTCCGGATGAAAAGACTTATCGCCATCGCCATGTGCGCGATTTTTGCGGGGTGCCTAGAGCCCCAGCAGGTCAAGGTAGAAATACCTGCCCAGGAGACGCACGCCAAGGCGGAATCCATTTTCGACAGCAACCTGGGCTGGACTCCGGTAAAGACAGTCAAGATTTACACGCTCGGCGAAAAGAGGGTCGAGGTGGAACAGATTGCCGTCAGCAGCAAGCAGGATATCGACAGGGCCCTGAAGGAAGGCGTCAAGCACTGGATTACGGACTCAATCTTTATACACGAATCCGCAGACTTTATACTCATCCGCGAATACAGGCGCGACGCTCCGCGGTTCTACGAATACCCGCGCAGCCAGTTCGTATTCGAGTTTCAGCCCAAGTAGATTTCGGGATTTTTAGAATAGAACCTGCGATGAGTCCAGCCGTACCAGAGGGCTGGATTTTCTTTTATGCGGGATTCGAGCCAGGCGTTGAAGGCGGGCATGACAGACAAACTATTGTTTGCTGGATTATCGCTCGGGACCTCGCCTGCAGTACCGCGCGGAACCTCGGTTGCATGGAGAATGCGGGCACCGCTCGTTTTAAACTGCCCGCAGGCATCCTCCAGCCAGCAGATATACACGGGAGTCTCGGGGCGGTGCCGGAGCAAGAATTCCGGAAGCGGGTTGTTGCGCACGGGCCTGTGCAGGAACTCGCCCTCGAGCGCGCTCGGGATTCTGCTATCCTGGTCGGCCAGCAGACAAACTAACTTCCCGTCAGCAAGCAGGCGCAAGAACTCCCGCGGGGTGCGCGCATCTACGCCGTAAGGGCGACCATCGACGGCCCGGATTCGTTTATCCAGAATGCGATTGAGCCACGCGGGCCTTAGCGGGATGTAGCTTGCCACCAGCGGGATTCCGAGGCGGCAGAGCCACGGGCCTATCGCCTCGTAGTTCCCGAAATGCGCCGTAAGAAAAATTCCGCCGGCACGCATTTTCTCGAGAACCGGGGCAGAACCTTCCGCGAGGGCAAAGTTCCAGCCGTCGATGCGGCAAGGATATGCGGAAAGATCGCGGGGCAACTTCTTGAACGAGCCGAACCGGAAAAGGATTTCGCCCGCATGGCGCGTGAGGTTGCAGATGAGCATGCGGTAGAACGTTCCCGGCTGGGAAATGCGCTGCAGGCTCCCTTCACGGGGTTCCGCGCCATCCACGTGTCGCAAGTTCGCGTACACCGTAGAGCGCTTCCACCCGCTGGAGCGGAGCACGAAACCGGCGGTTCGCGCGAACACTTTCGACATGATGGAACGGAGTACGGGCATATTACAGCAAAATATACTTAAAAATTGATATGATACGCACCGTATCATTCCCATAAAAATATTGAAAATTTTTGTCTAAAAAATTAGGTTTTTACAACAATTTTCTCATTTTTGTATCATTCCAAGTATTGCTTTTTCAAAATACAGAAGATAAATTTATAGACATGAAACCGATAACCGAATACAAGGACTACCGCAAGTTCATGCAGGACTTCTACGACGAGCGCAAGCGCACGGGCGCGTTCTCGTGGAGGGAATTCTCGAAACTTGCGGGGTTTGCATCCCCCACCTACCTCAAGCTGGTATGCGAAGGCAAGAGTGGCCTGAGCAAGGTCAAGATGTTGCAGGTTTCCAAGGCGATGGGGCTCACCGGTTACGAGGAGGAATACTTCTCGCTGCTCGTGACACTTGCCAAGGCAACCAAGGATGCCGACAAGAAGGCAACGCTGCTCAAACTGGAAAAGATTGCAGTCGAGCACAAGGTGCGCGTTGTCGATAGCGAAGCCTTCCAGTATTACGAATCCTGGAAGTACCCGGTAATTCGCGAACTTGCGCCAATGATGCCGGGAGCACAGCCGCGAAAGATTGCCGACGAGTGCAAGGAATATGTTTCCGCCGAAGAAGTCCGCGACATCCTCGCCTTCCTGGTGAAAGCAGGGTTCCTGAAGAAGGACGGCGAGAAGGCCTATTCACAGACCGAGAAGGCTGTCATCGGTTCGGCAGAAGCGCAACCTATTGCCATCCGCGCCATGCACAAGGAAATGGGCAATATGGCCGTGCGTGCGGTAGACCGCTACAGCGCAAGCGAGCGGTACTTTACCGGAATGACCATCGGCGTGAACGAATCCAACTATGCACGCATCGTCGCCGAAATCGATGCCTGCGCCAAGAAAATCGCCGCCATCGCAAACGAGGGCGGCAAACTGGACCAGGTCTATGGCCTGAACTTTCAACTTTTCCCGTTTACAAACAAGATAGAAGGAGTGAACCATGCTTAACCTCAAGAAGAATCTCTATATCGCAGGCGCGTTCGCCCTTTGCGCTCTGGCAGCCTGCTCTTCGGATAACCCCTCTTCGGCGGGCTCCACGACCATGCCGAACGCGACTGCCGAAAACAGCAGTTCTTCGGACGAGGTGACAACAAGTTCCTCGGACAACGCAATTACTAGTTCGGCAGACGAAGAAATCAACAGCAGTTCCTCCGTAAATTCTTTCGTTCCAGGTAAAGGCATCGTCTTCACGACCGCAGCCACATCGGTAAAGAAAATCAATCAGGGCGAAGTCACCGTCTACGGCAATGAAAACGGAGCGGAAGCGACCTGTTCCGCAGGCAAGTACGCCAGCACGAAGAAATACCTGGCGAGAATCAGCATTGCCGACGGTGAAACCATGGAACGGACAATCGGGTTATACAACTTCGGAAGTGCCTGCAACGATATCTACAAGGCTTTCCAGGAATCGTGCAATTCCGGCTTGGTAGATGTCGCACCAGATGCAGTATGTAGCGGGAACGGAGACTTAAAGGCTTTCTGCTACGCTTCCAAAACTGATTCCGTTACGACATGCAATGCAAGAGGCGAATGCGTCACAGCAGGGCCGGATTCCACAATCAACTTCGACACGCTTCTTGAAAGTTTCACCAAGGAATCCAACGATATCTGCGGCACCATCGCCGATGGCGTAGACTCTACAGAATACGACATTCCCAAATCAGAGCCCGACAGCAGTATCAAGGCGAATTCCGGCAGGGTATTCATCCTTGAACCTAATACAGATAAACTAGATGTTACCGATGAAGAGCGTGCGGTTCTGGACAGTCTTGCATCGGCTTTCCCGGAAAAACGCAGGATAGACGAAATCGACGGCATGACCATTTTTATCAACGACGATGCCGAATACTACTTCACGACGGAAGGCAAGAAATTCTTCCGCGAAGGTAGCTGCAGCGGAGCCATTTTCGAAGAAGAATTCGGAGTAAAAAGACATAATTATTTCAGTAACCCCTTCGGATTTATAACGGCAACAACAATCCTTTACGATAAGGCGATTGTCTACCTGGCTCGCGGAGAAAACACCCAGGATGCCCGAGACATATTCATCGCGGAATGCGAGGCGGCAAACGGTTCACTTTACGACTATCGCCCCGACGGAGTCGTTCTAGCGGTAGCATGCGCCGTCAAGAACTTCACGGAAACACCGTTCTCGACAATTGTGAGCGAACAGGCAAATTTCTGCGACATAATACATACGAAGTTTGAGCTGCCTATCCAAGATCCAATCGACCTCGACACTACTATTGTATTCGACAGCCATCAACAATAGAGCCAACTTTCAAAAAAATATACTAGATTGTTATCCGTTGCGGCACCTGTCGCGACGGAGTTTTTTATGGCAATTTTCAATAGCATTCTCGAAACCATCGGCAACACGCCGCTCGTACGCATCAACAAACTGAACAAGGGCGGGGCCGAAGTCTACGTAAAACTCGAAAGTTTCAACCCGCTCGGAAGCGCGAAGGACCGCGTGGCGTTCAACATGATTGAACGCGCCGAAAAGGAGGGCAAGCTCAAGCCGGGCGCGCTCATCATCGAGCCGACCAGCGGCAATACGGGCGTAGGCCTTGCCTACGTGGGTGCGGTGAAGGGCTACAAGGTGGTGCTCACGATGCCCGATTCCATGAGCATGGAACGCAGGCTGCTATTGAAGGCGCTTGGGGCCGAGGTCGTGCTGACCGAAGGCGCGAAGGGCATGGCGGGCTGCATCGAGAAGGCGAACGAGATTGCAGCGCAGAACCCGGGGAGTTTTATCCCGCAGCAGTTTGAGAATCCGGCAAATCCGGAAGCACACTACCTCACGACGGGCCCCGAAATCTGGCGCGATACCGACGGCAAGGTGGACGTGTTTATCGCGACGGCAGGTACCGGCGGAACAGTGAGCGGAACCGCAAAGTTCCTTAAGGAAAAGAACCCGAACGTCTACGTAATCGCGATTGAACCCGATGACTCCCCGATGATTAGCAAGGGCGTGGCGGGTCCGCACAAGATACAGGGAATCGGCGCGAACTTCATCCCGAAAATCTACGACCCGAAGGTGGTCGACGAGGTGTACCTCACCAGCACGGAGAAGGCGGGGAACGCGGCCCGCGCGGCAGCAAGCGAAGAAGGCATCTTTGTCGGGATATCGTCCGGAGCGGCTCTGGAATGCGCGTTGACGGTCGCCAAGCGCCCCGAATTCAAGGGCAAGAGAATCGTTGCGCTCCTCCCCGATACGGGCGAGCGTTACCTGAGCACCTGGCTCTGGACGGAAAAGTAGCCCGTATAGTTATATTTCAATAAACAAGTATTCGAAAATAGGAGATTCACCAAATGGTCATTACCGTATTTATCCTGTACCTGCTGATGATGCTCGGTATCGGATTCTACTTTTCCAAGAAGGCGAACAGCCTGAACGCCTACTACCTGGGCAACCGCGGTATGAACAAGTGGGTGGTCGCGATGTCCGCACAGGCCTCCGACATGAGCGGCTGGCTCTTGATGGGCCTCCCGGGCGCCATCTTCGTGAGCGGTTTCTCAGAAGCGTGGATCGGCATCGGACTTGTCATCGGCACGTACCTCAACTGGAAAATCGTGGGCCGCAGGCTCCGCAAGTACAGCCACTTCTGCGGCGACTCCATCACGCTGCCCGACTTCTTTGCGAACCGCTTCCGCGACAACAAGGGAATCATCCGCGTCATCGCCTCGATTTTCATCCTCGCGTTCTTCCTGTTCTACACGGTTTCGGGCTTTGTGGCGAGCGCTAAACTCTTCGGCACCATCTTCAACATGAACTACACCACGGGCCTTATCATCGGTGCGGTCGTCGTGGTGAGCTACACCTTCATGGGCGGCTTCTTCGCCGTCTGCTGGACCGACTTTATCCAGGCGACCATGATGCTCATCGCCGTCATCGCCATTCCCTCGATTATCATGGCCGGTTCGGGCGGTTTTGCTGCCACCATGGATGCCGTGAACGCGCAGAACCCCTACCTGATGAGCCTGTTCACCAACGCCACCACCGGCAAGTCCATCGGGCTTATCGCGTTGATTTCAAGCCTCGCGTGGGGCCTCGGCTACTTCGGCATGCCGCACATCCTGGTGCGCTTCATGAGCATCAAGAACGCCGAAGACATCAAGTTCTCGCGCCGCGTTGCCATGACCTGGGTCACCATCTGCCTCGGTGCCGCAATCATGATTGCAATCCTCGGCCGCTACTACGTGGAAGCGAACGGCATTACCGTCGCCGACCCGGAACGCATCTTCATGATTCTCTGCCAGGCGCTCTGCCACCCGGCGATTGCCGCCATCCTCATGGCCGCTATCCTTGCCGCCATCATGAGTACGGCCGACTCGCAATTGCTGGTTTCGGCATCTGCCTTCAGTAACGACCTCTACAAGCACCTGTTCCGCAAGAATGCGAGCAACAAGGAAGTCATGTGGGTGAGCCGCGGCGTCGTGGTGCTCATTACCTTGATTGCGGTCATTGTCGCCATGCAGGGCGCTCCCAGCGCCGACGGTGTCAAGGAAGGCAAGAGCTTTCTCGACGTGGTGATGAGCCTCGTGAGCTTTGCCTGGGGCGGATTTGGCGCCACCTTCGGCCCGATTATGCTCCTTGCCCTGTTCTGGAAGCGTACCACGCTTCCGGGCGCCATCGCGGGCATGCTCGTGGGTGGCATCACCACCTTCGTGTGGAAGTTCTACCTCTCCGGATTCTCCGCCGAAATCTTCCAGATTTACGAACTCGTGCCCGGCTTCGTGCTTAGCTTTGCGACCATCGTAATCGTGAGCCTCTGCACCAAGGCCCCGAGCAAGGAAATTCAGGAAGAGTTTGACCAAGTGGAAAACACGCGCCTCTCCGATATGAAGCTGTAATCCACCGAAAAGGCTTTAGCATTTATTTCATTTGAAAAACACCCTGCGTAAAAGCAGGGTGTTTTGTTTTTACATTGAGGTAAATAAACTATTTCAGCGTCACGAACTTGTTCGCAAGCACCTTCCCACGGGCATCAAGCAGCTTTGCCACATAGCGGCCCGCAGGGATTTTTTCAAGCGAAACGTGCGCGAGCCCTGCCACCTGCTTGGAAAGCACCGCCTTGCCCGTCACGGCGAATAGCGAGAGCGTACTGCCCGCAGGCGCCGTCACGTGGAGCATACGTTTTTCCAACTGCAGGGACGGCACGAAGTTCGCCACCTGGCGTGCAGCACGAACCGTAACGAATTCCGTACCTTCGGGCGCTCCGACAATCGTCCCGCGGCCCACGGTGCTCATGTACACCACACCGAAGTTGTTCATGTCGCCCTGCACAAAGTTCCCGTTACCCGGGCCGCCGAACTGGTGCTTGTCGTCGTTGATGCGTTCGAAAGTCTTGCACTTGTCGGTACTGCGGTAGATTCCAATCGGGTCGCCTTCCTTCGCGGCACCCCAGATAAATATCGTCTCGTAGTCGGCTCCTTCCTTGGCCTTGCCGATACCCACCGCGATGGCTGTCTTCGCGCCTTCGCAGCGCGTCCAGTCCTTGCCGCCGTTCTCGCTGTAGGCAAGGCCGTTCTCGCTGAAGCCCTTCGGGAGCCACATCTGCGCCTGGTCCATCGGGACCCACACGTGGCCTTCCCTGCCCGGCACCGTGCGGATGAGGCCGCCGCCGTTGTAGTATTCGCCCGCAGCGTCGTTCTGCAGGCGCGCGCCGTATTTCGCGAAGCTCTTGCCGCCGTCGTCGGAGCGGTACAGGTTCGCCTGCGCATCCATCACGTAGAACACATCCGGATTCACGGGGTCGGCGACAATGCGGGAATTCTGCGTCTGCCCGCCGTCGAGTTCCACCGCGGTCCAGGTCGCGCCGTTATCGGCGGAGCGGTACGTGGTCGAACCCATCTCGGGGCGGTGCAACATCACCTTGCCGTCGGCAGAGAGCACCACCATACCCTTCGGGCCCTTGAGCGTCGTCTTCACGCTGTCCCAAGTCTTGCCCATGTCGTCACTGCGGTACATCACGTTGTAGTTGATGCTCTCGTACTGGCCGTAGACCGTAATCACGCCCGTGCGCAGCAGGCTTCCGCTGAGCGGCGCGAACGCCATGCTCTCTGTGGAGCCGACCGTCGGCGTGTGCCTCTGGGCGCTCGCGTTGATATCGGTATAGACGGCGCCGTCATAGTCGCCAATCGCGGTCACCAGCGGGCCGCCCGGAATGCTCACGATATCAAGCGGGACAGTCTCCTCGATGCCGCGGGACATGAACTTCCACACGGGCACCTTCGCGGTGATGTCGTCGGTCATGAATATGCCGTTGCCGCTCGTGACCCATGCCTGCTTGTTGTCGAACGGGTTAATCTCGAGCGAGCCCGCCCAGTGGATGGCGTTGCCCGGAATCCAGTCCGTGCCGTTCGCGTCGATGTTGATGCCGTCACCGTAATGCTGCCCGTGAATCCACGTCTTGCCGCAATCCGTGGTCGTGTAGATGCGGTCGCCGTAGTTGTCGCGCTCCTCGCCCTTCGCGTTCTTCGCGAGGTGACGCCCCGTGTACTTGCCGAGCGTCGAGACCACGATATGCTTCGGATCCTTCGGGTCGATGGAAATGCCACCGTAAGAACTATAGTCCTTCTCGTAGGTGGTGGGGCTCTGCTCGTGCGTCACCGAATCGCTCGGGGTGATATCTTCCCACGTGCCGCCCGCAATGTTGTACTTGTAGACAGCGCCGCTGCTGATGTTGTGCGGGCCCGGACCGTCGGCGTAGGTGATGTACATGTCGCCACCCACAATCTTCGCGCGGTGGGGCATCAGGTTCGCGGGGCCACCCGATACGGTCTTCCACGTGGCACCGCCATCGTTACTCACCTGCAGGTTGTCCTTCGTTTCGGAGATGCCGATGTAAATCGTCTTGGTCGAGCCGTCGGCATTCGTGCCCTGCGCCTCGTCGAACATCACGAAACTGATACCGTTCACGTTGGTGAGGCTGTTCCCTTCGGCATTGGAAAGCGCGACCTTGTAGGCGCTCGTCCACGTCTTGCCGTAGTCGCTGCTCTTGTAGAGGCCCTTCGTGCGGCTCCCGCAGAAGATAATGTTCGGCTTGTTCGGGTCCACCGCGAGCTTTTCGCCGGTCTGGCGTCCCATGCCGTTGCCGTGGGCGAGCATTTCCACGTAGCTCGTGTCCCAGGTGGCACCGTAGTCCTCGCTCCGTAGCACAGCGGTGCGGCCCTGGCTAAAGTAGCCCGTCCCGCCGAGCACGTAGATGCGCTTCGGGTCGGTCGGGTCGAGCGCGAACGCCTCGGTGCCGTACAGGCCCTTGTCGTTCTCCGAGATCCAGTCCATCAGCGGGATCCACCTCTTGTTCTCGAAATCGAAACGGTAGATGCCACCCACGTCGGTACGCGCATAGAGCACATTTTCGGCCTTCGGGTGGAAGATCACCGCCGACACGAAGCCGCCACCATCGAAGCGGACATTGCCCCAGTTGTAGTTTTCGGCCTGCGAAAGGCCCGCACCCGCCGCGACCAGCGCAGCACCCAGCATCAATTTTTCGAACATATTCTTACCAAACATAAAGGTACAACACCCCCATACACCGTACATGAAAATATATTATTGGGCTCCGGTGTGCCACGAAATGCGGCAAGGGCGCCCCAAAAGCGTTTATGCAAACACAACAAGGCAAAAATCGCCCCAAATTTCCAGAATCCCTTTACAAAACGGCCTTTTTTATTAAATTTGGAACATTCGCGGGAGTAGCTCAGTTGGTAGAGCGCGACCTTCCCAAGGTCGATGTCGAGGGTTCGAGACCCTTTTCCCGCTCTAAAAAAGAAAAGCCACCCAATGGGTGGTTTTCTTTTTTATGGGTCGGGAGAAAAAGGTGGCGAGAACCCTCGAAGAGGGTTCGGCACAAAAGTGCCGTGGGCACGAAGTGGCCATGAAATAGGCACTTTTTGAGCTTGATGCGAGCCTGCGAGCATCGAGCCCGTAGGGTTGACAATCAGCCGCGTAGCGGTGTCTGATTGGCAACAAACCCTTTTCCCGCTCGAAAAGAAGACGCCTTCACGGTTTCTTTTTTTTGTTTTGACGGGGGAAGTCTCCCCCTGGCTTCCATCGCCAGTCCCAGTGACAAAGGTCCCTGAGCCTGTCGAAGGGCCGCCACCCCCACGCCTAGGTGGCTCTGCCCCCTAAAACCCCCGAATGTCACCCTGGAGCCTGTCATTCTGGAGCCACGTAGTGGCGATAGAATCCATTGTTTCTTGATAATTATGTTTGCTTCGAGGGGCATTTCGCACGCAGACAAAATCACTTCGTTCCATTGTCTGCTTAGCAAAACGCCCCTCTCCACAAAGAATCACGAGAGGGGTTCTGGAACGGGACCGCTTATTGCAGGAACATGCAAGAATCAGGTACTGCGAAAGCCTTGTGATTGTTAATCACTGCGGCCTTCGCGAACCGCGGGTTTCGTATTAAACTGCAGGAAGATATTTTATTCGGCTTGATTTTCAACCATCACACAACGGACAGAGAAACCAGATATCTTTGATTGGAAACCCGAGCTAATTCGTGATTCTGAAGCATTCGTACTTCCACATGAAGCTCTCATTTCTTTTTCATATTGTTCAAGTGGGTAGAACCAAAAAGCTCCATCATTCAATCGTTCAAACCCCCCATCAGCATTACGAGCCCCCCCCCCCGACAAGGCTGAAACCAGTATCATTACTACCACCGAACCCAAATGTAGAACGAGTTCCCTTTACTCCATCCTTATTTCCATTGCTGTTTATGATAAATTTGAAATCATCGGCAGTCATCAAGCGCCAGCCATCCGGGCAGATTCCCTGGTGATTCGGCTTGATCTGATCGGCGCAGCTCTTGGTGTTGCATTCGCTAGGCAGCTGCATCATCTCGGCCCACTGGTACAGGGCTCCGTAATAATAGCAGTTGAGCGTATCGTCATCATAGCAATAACGCTCGATCTTAGAGTCATCTTTCTGGTCTTTAAAACCCCAAACCATTTCACCGATGTTTAGGTTTTCGACCATTGCATAGATAAAAGTCGAAGAATTGTTATTTTCAAATTTTAAGTACTTATACGTCCGATTATTGCGAGTGTCGGTAAATTCAAGACATCCACCATGAGCGTTACAACTAAAAGGCCACCATTCCTCATCAGTTCCCCACGGATTTTCAATACTGCTACTGGACTCACTCGAGCTCGATTTTGCAGAGCTACTCGACTTCGCCGAACTGCTAGACGCGACACTAGAAGAAGACTTCACCGAGCTGCTGCTCGACTTCACGCTGCTGCTCGACACAGACGAGGAACTCGATTTCGCGCTCGACGAAGACTTCGCGGAACTGCTACTCGACAGATCCTCGCCCCCTTCGGCTGAGCTCAGGGCAGGCTCCGCCGAGGATGACGAACGCACCGAGCTGCTGGATCCTATCGTTCCTTCGGAACTCCAGGATGACGACATGGGTTCGTCGTCACGCGGGGCGAAACTGCTGTCGTCATCGCCGCAAGCCGCCAAAAGAGCAAGTGCAAAAGCAATGGCAAAAACCAAAACGCTAGTAAAAGATTGCTTCATCGCAGCGCTACTCGCAAAGACATGTCCAATGCCGTTTTTCATCAGAAGTTCCTCCTAGAACCATAATGCTGACAATTTAACAAAAATCCTAGCAATCTTCGGGTTAAAAAAAGCCAATTTTGCGAAAAATGGGTACCAAATGGGAGTCTTTCGCCTGTTTTGGTACCCAATTTCAAGAACAACGTAATTGCTCCGTGAACCAACTGAAGACAAAACAAGCACAAATCAATCCCGACTGGGTATCAAAAAGCCTTTTTCCTGCTGTTTAGTACCCTCATGCAATCAATTTTCAACCTCACTCACTTAAATTTCGCCCTCCACGCCACATACAAACTAACAATTTGGGTACCAAATGGTGTAAATTCGGGCGGTTTGGTACCCAATTTCGGGAATTTAAACGAGATTAGGCTACTTATTTTCTATCATTGTCGCATGCATTTCCGCAAAAACGTTTTCAGCATCTTCGCAGCGACCATCATGCTCACCGCATTCTGCGCAAGCCAGAGCGCCGCCGAAGAGGAAAAATCCCTGTGGCAGCGTTTCGTCGACTGGTTCAAGCCCGCACCCTCGCTCGAAGGCGAAGGCCCGCTTTACGACGAGCTGCGCGAACTGGAAACCCAGATTGACCGCATCGAAGGACGCTACTCGCGCGAACGCAGGCCCGGCAACAAGACCCGCCTGAAAAAGGAAATGGAAGACCTCAAGACAAAGCGCGAAAAGCTTATCGACAAGATCCGCGAAGAGGAAAAGGCCAAGAAGAACGCGCAGGGCACCACGGCAAACAGTGCAGCCACTCCGGCAAGTTCCGCAAACAACGCGCCGACAAACAGCGCCCCTTTGACAGACGCTTCGACAGGTGCTTCGGCAAGCTCAGCATACCACTCAGTATCCTTATCACAGACGGTCTGCGCACACGACACCGTCTTCGTGCGCGACACGGTCATCGTTCACGATACGTTGTACGTAATAGTTTCAGGTAAGCCCGGCGAGCAGCAGGCACCCGCAGCGCAGTCCAATACTGCGCAGCCCACCGGAAAAGCCTCCCCCGCAGATTCTGGCGCGGTTCAGCCCACGACAGCACCCGCGGGTTCCGCTACGGTTCCAGGTAATAAGTAGGCCTCACGCCCAGCAGTTTCTCGTCGGCATCAAGTTCTGCCGCCGGCTCATTGCGCCCGACAACAAGCGCGCTATCGAAACCCGCGACATACGCGCCGTAGACATCCGTCCCGAGCGTATCGCCAATCATAACCGCTTTCGCGCCCTCGGGCAAAGTCGCGCGGACCTTCTGCCAGATGCCGGGGAAAGGCTTGCCGAAGTATTCCGCAGCGCAACCCGTCTCCCGGCGCAGGCGTTCGCAAAGTTCGCCCGAGACAGGCGCGCGAGTCCCGTCAATCCGCGGGGCCCACGCATCCGGGTTCAAGACAAGCAGCAGCGCTCCGGGCCGGCGCAAGATAGCTACCGCCTGCGCGTACATCTCGTCCGTCGCCGTCGAAGAAGAAATCGCCACCACGGGCGAAACCGGATTCTCCACGGCAGCAATCCCGCATTCGGCGAGCACGTTCACGCCCGTCGCACGCCCGATATAAAAGACCTCGCGACCTGCACCAAAAGGCGAGCCGCCCGCAGGCAGGCCCGACAGCCAGCCCTTCAGCAGGCTACCGGAAGAAATCGTTTCTGCGACGGTGAAATCGAACCCGCGGGCATCCGCCTCTTCGGCGAGGGCCTGGTCCAGATTCGATGCCGCATTCGTAACCAAGCGAATTTGCTTTCCTGCACGCCTCAGCGCGCCAAACCACTCCTTCGCGCCTGGGTACACGAAGTCGCCCCGGTTATAGAGCGTGCCGTAACCGTCAAAACAGAAGGCATCGTAGCAGTCGAGGATATCGGAGAGGCGCACGCGCGACGGTTCCCCATCGGGGCTAGTACGGCCCGAAAAAGCGCCCGACTTTTCGACAAGCGCGCGGTACCGCCCGTATATTTCGAGTTCGAGAGCTTCCATCGGCAGGCGAAATACGCTAGGCGTCGCTTCTCAATATGCCGTAGTCACGCCCTTCCACAGGAATTACCAACTGCATCTTGGAAAGCGTACCGATATACTTCTTGAACACGGACTTGAAATCCTCGCCCAAAACCTCTTCGTCGTCGTTTTCAAGGTTGTAGGCCACGTAGCTCCCGTCCGCAAAGATGCTTATGCAGCAATCCCAGGTAATGTCGCCTTCCTGTTCTTCCTGGTCGTCGTCGCGGTCCTGGCTTTCGAGCATGAGCATCGGGCGCGGAGCCGGGATTGCCTCCGCATGGCCGTTCTCATAGACAAAGTAATTGCGGCTGATGAGTTCGTGTTCCAGCGCCATCGTAGAAGGCTCACGTTCAAACTCGCCACGCAGGCGGCGGATGTTTCCGAGGTCGTCCTCGTAGGGGTCCTCGAAATCCTTCGGGAGCACAATCTGGTAGTAGTCGAACTGCTTGCCGCTCGCAGCATACGTGTCCTTCCATGCCTGCGGAGGTTCGGGGCGCAACGTCAAGAAGTCCTCGAAAGAATCAAGAATATCGTGAAGGCGCGATTCCCAGCCTTCACCCCTCTGAGCCTCAATCAACTGCATCAGGTTGCCCAGGCGCTCTTCGCCCGAGATGGAAGAAAGTTCCTCGCCCGGCACGCCACTCATGTCAAAGTCTTGCATACTCTTCTCTTTTCAAATCAAACATTCATTCCTAGATCCTTCGACTTCGAGGCTTCGCCTCGGAGTTTACCCTGAGCTTGTCGAATGGGCTCAGGATGACACCTTACCACATTTCCACGCTCTTCACGGTCAGGCTCATCGCGATGTCCTTCTCGTAGTACGCGGGCTCGTTGATGAAGATGGGCCACACGCTCTCGCGCCCGTCGGCCTCGCCTTCGTACAGAATGTCCTTCCCGTCGAAGGTGCGGAACAGTTTGTCGCCCTTCTTAAGTTCGCGATAATCCGCTCCAAGCAAATCGGGGTGGATCATCGCCTCGATGGGGGCGCCCGCCCATGCCTTCGGGTAACCGAGGTCGCGCAACTGCGTGTAGACTTCCACCTGGATAGGGGCGCGCTTCTGCAGTTCCCCGCGGTTCCATTCGTCCGCAAGTTCCAGGTAACGCTTCACCAGTTTTTCCGCCTGTTCAAAGAGGCGGGCATCCAGCGTGCCGTGCTGCTGCGGGCCAATTTCAATGCACACGTCCGCCTTCGCGACCGTGCCAAAGTAGGGCGACGCACTGCGCTCCTCCGGCTGGTAGTAAATCCAGGCGTCATCGAATTCCTGTGTCAAGACGGCGGAGGCCTTCATCGTGAACGGGTCACGCGCCGAAAGAATCAGGCACAGCCCCATGTTCGAGCCCGTATTGTGCACGTCGAGCAACAGGTCGGTCTTCGTGTTTGCGCCCTTCGGGCCGTAAATGCGGTTCAGTTCGCGCGCACGCCTAAACTCGTACTGTTGCGGTTCAAGAGAAGCGTCGAGACAGACCTGCGAAAAGGAACGGTTCAAATCAAAATCGCGATAACGCCGGTTAAGCCGCATGGCCTCCGGGTTCGCAAGTACCAGCGAAACATCTGCGCTGGGGCAGCACGCGCCGTAGCATTCGGGGCACGCCATCCACTTCTCGACCAAGCGAACACCCGTCCGCTCGTTCCCGTGCGTCCCGCCAGCAACGACAATTTTGCGAATTAAGCTCATGTAATATATTATAGTAATTTCTACATTTGCGCGCATGGACCTGGACCTCAACCGCAGACTTTCCATCGCACCGATGCTCGACTGCACCGACCGTCACGAGCGCTACTTTCTGCGCCTGATTTCAAAGCATATCTTGCTCTACAGCGAGATGGTTGTCGCAAACGCGGTGCTCCACGCAAAGCCGGAACAGTTCCTCGGGCACGAAGCCTTCGAGCACCCAGCAGCACTGCAGCTCGGGGGCAGCAACCCGGCCGACCTCGCGCAGGCAAGCAAACTCGTGGAAGCCACGGGTTTCCAGGAAGTGAACCTGAACTGCGGATGCCCTTCGGACCGCGTGCAGAACGGAAACTTCGGGGCTTGCCTCATGAAGGATAAGAACCTCGTGGCCGACTGCTTCAAGGCCATGCAAGATGCGGTGAGCATTCCCGTCTCCATCAAGTGCCGCATCGGGGTCGACGAGTTCGACAGCTGGGAATTCTTCACTGATTTTGTACAAACTATCAGCAATGCAGGTTGCAGGGTTTTCATCGTACATGCGCGCAAGGCCTGGCTCCAGGGGCTCAGCCCCAAGGAAAACCGCGAGGTCCCGCCGCTGCACTACGACTTCGTGCACCGCCTCAAGGCAGAGATGCCTGGCCTGAACGTAAGCATCAACGGCGGCATCAAGACGCTCGACCAGGTGGAAGAGCAACTGCAGGACCTGGACGGAGTGATGGTCGGACGCGAAGCGTACGAGAACCCGTGGTTCCTGCACGACGCCGACGAGCGGATTTTTAACGACCTGCGACCGGCGAGCGACAACCCCGCAGACATTATCGCCGGCAAGGCACGCCCCGCCACCCGCAAGGCGCTGCTCGAGGCCTACCTCCCCTACGTGGAGAAGCAGACCGCCGAAGGCTGCCCCGCAACCATCCTCGTTCGCCACCTGTACGGGCTGTTCACCGGACTCCCCGGTGCCCGCAAGTTCCGCCAGATGCTGAGCAACAATGCCCCGCGTGCCGCACAGTTCGGCGGGGCCGCGGCACTTATCCGCCAGGCGATGGACCAGGTAACCGAGTAATTTGCGTTTTTCGGTAAAAAACAGCCCCGTCCGCACCCCCTAGTCTGCCCTAAAATCCCTCTTTCCCCTTGACAAGAGGCCAAAAATTTTCTCTATTTGGGGGCACATTTTTAAGTTTAACCTTTAACGGAGATACAACCATGCCTTGCGGAAAGAAAAGAAAGCGCAGGAAGATTGCGACCCACAAGCGTAAAAAGCGCCGTCGTCGTGACCGTCACAAAAAGAAACTTCGCTAATATCCGTTAGCATCTTCTTGTGATTTCCAAAAGACGGAGTGAAAAACTCCGTTTTTTTAGTTTTTTTTGTTTTTAGGGCTTGCCCAAAGGAATCAAAATGATTGATCGCAACAAGCACTTCCTCCGCCTGATGGACTGGAGTGAAGAAAAAATCCTCGAAACCGTCGAAATCGCCTCCCGCCTGAAGGCCGAGGTTCACGCCGGCAAGGTGTCCGACCGTCTGCACGGCCAGAACATCGCCATGTTCTTCGAGAAACCCTCGCTGCGTACCATCACCACGTTCCAGGTAGGCATGAACCAGCTCGGCGGCCACGCCGTGCTCCTCGCCCCGGATTCCATCGGGCTCGGCAAGCGCGAAAGCGTCAAGGACGTCGCCCGCTGCCTCAGCCGCTGGGTGAACGCCATCGTGGTCCGCTGCTTCAAGCAGCAGCTCGTGGAAGAACTCGCCGAATTCGGTAGCGTCCCTGTGGTGAACGCCCTCACCGACGACTGCCACCCCTGCCAGGCCATCGCGTTTGCGCAGATGATTTGCGAGAACCTCGGCGGTTTCAAGAATGCCAATGGCAAGCCGAAGACAGTCGCCTTCATCGGTGACGGCAACAACGTGGCAAACTCCTTCCTTGCGCTCGCCTCCAAGGTGGGCATGAACTTCACGCTCGCCTGCCCCAAGGGTTTCGAGCAGCCGAAGAACGTGGTGGAAGAAGCCGCCGCCGGCCTCAAGAAGCACGGCTGCCAGTACCGCGTGTTCAACGACCCGAAGGAAGCCGTCAAGGACGCCGACATCCTCTATAGTGACGTCTGGGTGAGCATGGGCCAGGAAGGCGAAAAGGCCGAAAAGCAGAGCCACTTCTTGCCGTTCCAGATTAACGACGAACTCCTGAAGCTCGCTCCGGCACACTGCAAGGTGAGCCACTGCCTGCCCGCACACCGCGGCGAAGAAATCACGGACTCCGTGATGGACAACCTCGACGTAAACATGAGCTTTGAAGAAGCGGAGAATAGGCTTCACGCCCACAAGGCTGTACTTTGGCAGGTAATGACGCCGTTTAACGCCTAAACTGAGCCACACAAAAAATTAAAAATCCCGTCGGTTCACTTCCGGCGGGATTTCTTTTTTTGAAGATCCCCGCCTTCTCCTCAAAGGGGATAACTCTACTATGGCAACAAGTTGCCAAGTATCGTATAGCGGGGATGACACAACAGAGTCTTTTATTCCTTGATAAAGTCGCTGGGCTTGACGCCGTAGAACACGACATCGTCTATCCAGAATTCAGTCTCGTCGTAGGAGGCTATCGAGATGGTCGTCACCGCCTTGCTGATGACATCCCAGCCGAGATTGCCGTACATATCGTCGCGCGGCTTGAAGTTTGCGGGCTTTATGACGCGACGCACCCATCCATCTGTATTGAGGGTATCATAGGCCAGCGTCTTGCCTTCTTCGTTCGAACTGCCGAGCGTTTCAAGCGTAATCGAGATGACACCGTTCCCGCGGGCATAGAACACGATGGAATCCGTCGCAGACAGATCGCACGGAGATTCCTCCGGGCAAACCCAGATTCCGTAGAACGACCAGCGTCCGCGCCCCGCAGAAGATACCCAGTGCAAGGCGTTACCGGCACGGTCGGCACCCGATTCCACGAAGAATTCCGCAATGTCCTCGCGCGTCTCGGGCACCGTCGACACCTCGGGAGTCGTCTTCACGCTCGTATCCGTAGAAGACATGTAACCCGCCGCGCTTATGCCAAGTTCCCGGATAACAAACTGCGCATCCGCAGATTCAAAGTCCAGCACCTTGATAGAATCCGGTTCAAACGTGCGGACATTCGCGAGCGTCTCCTTCCCGGGCCAAACTTCCGCATATTCGTCCACAATACTATCGCCCACAACCACACGCAGGTCATAATCATACGCCGGGAGCGAATCCATCTCGTAGAAGCCCTCGCTGTCGGTTTTTACCAGGCGGTCAGTTCCATATACCTGAATCCATGCATGGTCAACGCCTTCCGGCAGGTAAACCCTACCACGCATGCTCCCCGTCTTTGCCAACACAAACCGCTGGCCATCGAATTCGCGCAAGTCTTTGGCAAAAATCTTCCGGAACAGGCCCTTGCCCTTATCTACAATCTCAATCGTCGCCACATCAACACCGAGACTATCGATACGGATGCAGCCCAGGGAATCCGTCACAAATTCCTCATAGTATTCCGGTGCAGCGGAATCTCCGTCAATACTGCGGACAAAACTTGCGGCACGCATACGGGCCAACACACCTGCCGCAGGCAGGGAATCCTCGTGAACAACCTGAATCAGGTAGGCGTTCTCGGTCTCGACCGTGCTGATGCCCGCCACCTTGTCGTTCGAGCACGCACAAAGAATCACGGCCACAAGGAATAAGAGGAACTTCTTCATTTTCTCACGCCCTCCTTTTTCACCTGATTGCCGTTCTGCACTTCGGCAACCGGGTAAAGGGCAAACACAAACTGCATCGCCTTGTTCGGCACCTTTACCTCACCCACCCTCTTCTGCACCTGGCGCCTGAATTCAAGCGTCATCTCGTTCAGGTCGGCAAAGCAATCTTCATCGACACCCACGAGCAGCGAAGAAATATTGCGCCTCGCAGGCTCGATGGCAACCAGGGCGTTCTGCGCGAGGGCCAGCAACTGGTTCTGGTAACTGCGTATGGCAGCAGTCTTCGTGGGCGAACTACCCGATGTAAAATTGGCCGTCGTCGCCGCATAGCGTTCCGACGCGAGCGGAGTAATGAGCTTCAGGTCCTTGAGCACCTTTATGGCTTCGCGCACCTGGTCTTCCGAAACCGTCGGTGTAATCTGCTTCACCAGGCGCGAGACTTCAGCATGCCCGCCGTTCATCTCGATAAGCGCGCGTACCACGGGAATCCACCACTTGCTTAAGAACAAGTATTCGCTCGGATTGAACTTGCGCAGGTCAACATCCTGCAGGGCAAGCGCCATCTTGTAGAGCTTGTCCTTCTTTGCGGGCGACTTTGTCTTGGACGCCGCCACCAGAATCTCGAAAATCTCGCCACTGCGTCCCTTCAGGTCCAAGAGGTCCTTGGCCAGCGGAATACTGCGGTTGGGCAAATGGAGTTCCTTGTTCAGCACGCGGAACACCTGGCTCGTTTCCAGACTGAGCTTCTGCCCCAGCATCTTGTAGGAATACAGGGGCATCTCCAGCTTGCGCTGGGTATAGTAGTTCTTCAGCAGATCCCTGTAATCGCTTATTTCGTCAATATTCAGCATAGGCACATTCTAGAAAAGACATTTATCCAATCAATAAAATAATCTATTCTGGCCTAAAAAAGGCACCGGCAACCAACTCCCCATTGAAAAAAATACAATGAATTGTTATAAAACAGCCCCATTTTGCCCCTTCAAGTAGGTAATTTCTTATCTAGGAAGATATTTCCGCCAATAAAGTTTCACATCCACACACAAAAAAATCCCGCCGGTAAACTCCGGTGGGATTTTTTAGTTGCGAAAGATTCCCGCCTTGGTTCGGCGACGCTCACCACAGGTCGCGGGAATGACGACGCTAGATCAAGCCTTCAAAGAAATTATTTCCCTTATCGTCGACCAAGATGAAGGCGGGGAAGTCCTTGATGGTGATCTTGCGGATGGCTTCCATGCCGAGTTCCGGGAAGGCCACGATGTCGTTGCTGAGGATGTTCTGTTCGGCGAGGATGGCTGCCGGACCACCGATGGAGCCGAGGAAGAATCCGCCGTACTTCTTGCAGGCGTCAGTCACGTCCTGGCTGCGGTTGCCCTTCGCGACCATGATCATGGAGGCGCCCTTGCTCTGGAAGCGCATCACGTAGGGGTCCATGCGGTTAGCCGTCGTCGGGCCGAAGCTACCGGTGGGCATGCCTGCCGGAGTCTTAGCCGGGCCGGCGTAGTAAATCGGGTGGTCCGAAACGACCTTCAATACGGTCTTTTCTTCGTCGGTGAGTTCTTCGCCGCGTTCCTGCTTGTCGAAGATTTCAGCGATTTTGGCGTGAGCCATGTCGCGGGCCACAATCATCGTGCCCTTGAGGGAGAGGCGCGTCTTCACCGGATACTTGGTGAGGTCGGCGAGCACTTCCTTCATCGGGCGGTCAAGGTCGATTTCCACTGCCGGAGCGAGGTTCACGGCATTGCCTGCCGGAATATAGTTTTCCGGATGGTGTTCCATCATTTCGAGCCAGAGGCCGTTCTCGTCAATCTTTGCCTTGATGTTACGGTCGGCAGAGCAGCTCACACCGATAGAAACCGGGCAGCTTGCAGCATGACGCGGAGCGCGGATCACGCGTACGTCGTGCACCAGGTACTTGCCGCCGAACTGGGCGCCAATGCCCGTCTTCTGGCAAATGTGCAGAACCTTTTCTTCCATTTCGAGGTCGCGGAAAATACGGCCGCCTTCGGAACCCGTGGTCGGAATATCATCGAGGTAACCGCAACTAGCGAGCTTCACCATGTGCGTGTTCATTTCGGCAGAGGTACCGCCAATCACAATCGCGAGGTGGTACGGAGGGCAAGCCGCAGTACCGAGCGTTTTCACCTTTTCGGCGAGGAACTTTTCCAAGGACTTCGGGTTGAGGAGCGCCTTGGTCATGGGCCAGTAGTAAGTCTTGTTGGCAGAGCCGCCGCCCTTCGCCACAAAGAGGAACTTCATCTCGGCGCCTTCTTCGGCGTGGATGTCGATCTGGGCAGGCAGGTTGCAACCGGTGTTCTTTTCTTCGTACATGGTCAAGGGTGCAATCTGGCTGTAGCGCAGGTTCTTGGTGGTGTAGGCGTTGTAGATACCTTCCGAAATCGCTTCGGCGTCGTCGAAGCCGGTCCACACCTGCTGGCCCTTGTGGGCAACGCAGATTGCCGTACCGGTGTCCTGGCAGAACGGAAGCACGCCCTTTGCGGCAACGCAGGCGTTCTTGAGCATGGTGAGGGCCACGAACTTGTCGTTGTCCGAAGCTTCCGGGTCCTGCAAAATCTTGGCGACCTTGGCCGTGTGGGCCGGGCGCAGGCAGAATTCCACTTCTTCAAAGGCGGCCTGGGCAATCTTGGTGAGCGCCTCGGGGGCGACCTTCAGAATCTTCTTGCCTTCGAATTCGGCGACGGAAACGCCGTCTTTACCGAGGTTTACGTATTCGGTAGTATCTTCACCGTGCTGGACGGTTGCTTCGTATTTGAATGCCATAATTTGTGTCTCTAGTGAGGGGTTAAATTTTGATTCATAAGATAAAAATTGCCCCGACCGAAGGGGGCAGTCTCGCCGGGCACAAAGCCTTTTTTTGTAAAAAACGCCGATGAACGTACAAAAAAAAGGGAATTATTTGAATTTTTTTATTTTTTTTTTAGCAATTCGCCCCAAGATGTGCTATTTTTTAGAGCGTAAGTTTAAAAACAACCCCTAAAGAGGAATGGAATCTATGATGAAAAAGATTTTGATGGTCTCCATGCTCGCTGCGGCAGTCGCATTCGCCGCGCCGGCCAAGTCCGCCAAGAAGGCAGCCCCCGCTGCCGCACCGGCACCTGCCGCCGAAGCGGCTGCACCTGCAGCCGCTCCTGCTGAGGCTGCCCCGGCTGCTGCACCTGCTGCTCCGGCCCCTGCCGCTGAAGCTGCCCCGGCCGCCGCTCCCGCTGCCGAAGCCGCACCGGCTCCCGCCGCTGAAGCCGCCCCGGCCGAAGCTGCCGCTGCTCCTGCTGCCGAAGCTGCTCCTGCCGCTGCCGACACCGCCAAGGCTGCCGAAGTTGCTGCTCCTGCTGATTCTGCTGCCGCTGCTGCCGCACCGGCAGACTCCGCCGCCGCTCCGGCTGAAGCCGTAGCCGCCGCCGACACCGCCAAGGCCGACACCGCCAAGACCGAAGTCCTCGAAGCCAAGACCGAAGAAGCCCCGGTAGACTCCGCCGCTCTCGCCAAGGCTGAAGAAGAAAAGAAGGCTGCCGAAGCTGAAGCCAAGGCAAAGGCCGAAGAACAGCAGAAGATGGAAGCCCAGAGCATGGGTTCTGCAAAGACCACCATCATGGAAAACCCGTGGGAATTCCTCGTGGTGTCTGCGCTGTTCGTCGCTTCTGTTCTCGTGATCATCTTCACCGGGGATTGATAAGCGACCGTTCGTTCGGCATTCCGGGTGATGAAACCTCCGGTTTCTCACTCGCTATCGCAATCGCGACCGATTAATATCGGTCGCTTTTTGCTCACGAAAGCGACCGTTCGCGCTTGATGCGTGACCCACGCCTCCGGACCGCGCTCACTTTCGCAACCGCCCTCGATTAATATCGAGGGCTTTGTTGCTCACGGAAGACCGTTCGTTCGACAACAGGTTTAAAAGGCCGGCTGAAAGCCGGTCTTATTTTTTGCAACAAGCCCCAGACTCCACGCTATTTTGCAAATCTGGCGGTGAAATGGACTTTTTTTCGCTGTTTTCACCGCCACTTTTTTAATTTATCTAAAAAGAACAGGCTATTTTTTCAAATTTTCCATAAAAATAGCCCCCTTTTTCTCTTTGAAACAGCAAATAGACCGTATTCCTATGGGGAAAAAGGCGTTTTCCCTGCAAAAAAGGTACACACAAAGTAATTTCCGGCGGTGAAATCGGCCTTTTTTCATCATTTTCACCGCCACTTCCGCAACTTTGCCCCCAAAAATACGACAAGGGAGGGCACATAGCTCTCCCTAAAACCCTCCTGACACTAATCCGCTAAACAGGTATAAAAAGGAGATCCCCGCCTACGCGGGGATGACAGCGGATTATGTGAGCCGGAGGCGGCTCGTATCAACGAGCCGTCGTAGGCGAGAGCGAGTGAGGAACCGGAGGTTTCAATGCCCTAGATGACGAGCGAGCGGTCGCATTTGCGAGCACCTGCGGTGCACTTACTTATTCACGACGCAGATTGCCGTAACGGAAGCCTCGATGGAATACTTCTTTCCAGGAGCGCAACCCGCCGGGTTGAAGTAGGCAAAGTTGGACTGTTCCACGCCGTCCCAAGTCAGCTTCAGGCTCATGTAATCCGCTCCGACCTTGGGTTTGCACCCGATGGTGCAGTTAGAAGGCGCACCAGCAGGGACCTGCACCGTCATGGGCGTCTGGGCCTGGATGAACAGCGAATCGGGCAAGTTCGGGAGAACAGTCTCTCCGTAAGAAGCCTGATCGTTGATGCTGCCCAAAGCAAGCACCAGGTCCACCGATTCGGGGTCAAGCACGGTCACGCCGTCGCACTGGTATGTCTGCGTGGTCCTGTCGTCGTTCGTCACGGCGACAACGGGGGCCACCTTCTGCTTGTGCATAGACGCTTCTGCAGATAAAGTAGCACTCGTGCCGGAGCCGGAAATTGTCCCGAGCGTAGACGTCCAGGAATACCCGGTAATGGTCGCCTCGGATTCCGCCTCGACGGTCCACGTGATTGTCTCGCCCGCCTTGGCAGTTTCCTTGTCGGCCTTGCAGGAATTAATCGTTATAGGAATACCCTGCACCTGCAAGGGTTCGCAGGCAATTTCGGTTCCATCGACATTCAGAGTCGCCGTGTAGGTTCCCGACTGTTCGTAGGAAACATTCACGGAGTTCATCCCGTTACCCTGCACAGTCTTGCTCAGTTCCGGGAAGGTCCATACAAACGGCGCCATGATGGCATCAAAAACGTCGCCCGACTCGCGGAAGAACGACCAGGTCGCCATTCCCCCCTTCTCGATTATGGCGGTCTTCGGGCCACAGGCTCCGTTCACAGCCATCCTGGGCTCGTTCAATACCTCGTCAGAAGAAGCGGTCGCCGTCTTGGACGAAGAAGACACCACAGGCTGGGGCGCCCTCGAAGAAGACGAATTCGTTGTTTGCGTCGACGAAGACGTTACAGACGGCGGAATTTCACCCTGCGACAAAGGGGTATCGGAAGAATTCTCAATGGGGTACTGCGAAGCCGTACTGGTCGGCTCCGGCGTATCCGGGCTGGAAGGATCCTCTCCACAGGCAGAAAGGCCAAAAACAGCAAGACCGCTCGCAAACGCGGCCGGAACAAATTTGTAAACAAATTTTTTCTTCAATAAAGGCAATATCTTATCTTGAACTGAATTCATATTCTGAAATATATAAAAAAAAGCCCGAAAGTGTAGTTTTTTTTGATACGGATTTTACGGCCGACCTTAAAAAAGTCTATTTTCTATATGGGATGTTTTGCGCACTTCTTTAAGGGAGGGCTTTATGCCGCTGTTACTTGTTCCAGTCCTTTTGCTGGTGTCTTTATGTTTTGCCGCTGTTGACCAAGAGCAACCGACACCTTATGATTTGATTAGACCGATTTGGCCCATGAAGTGGGATACTGCCGCGACCGACAATGGCGGTACCGTCGAAAGTTTCAGCAAGTACACGCCCAACCGCAAGAAGCACAATACCGTACCTAAAATTGGTTCGATGCCCCAGGACTTTGTGCCGAACGGGATTATCCCCGACTCACTGAACCAGGCATATCGTGACGCCCAGAACCTGCGCATAGGCCGTATCCGCATCAACCAGGCGGGATACCTGCCCGAAGACCCTGAAAAGCAGTTCTACTATGTTTCTGCCGGGACCTGTGGCGAGAACTTCTCTGTCGTCGACCTGGATGGTAACGAAGTCTTTACAGGAGGAACTTTCACCAACACCGGCAAGTCGACCGGTTCGAGCTGGGATATCAAGGCGGGCACCGACGCCGCGACAAACGACCAGGGACGCTATACCGCCAGCGCCGAGGGCCCCACGGGCAAGGTATGTATCGGCAACCTGACCCAGGCAACGGGCCTCGAGATGAACACCCGCTACCGCGTAAAGGTGCTCAACCAGTATTCCGCTACATTTATTATTAGTGACAAGGTCTACTCGATGGTCCGCGACGCGACCCTCAAGTTCTACGGCATCAACCGTTCCGGCAACTCTGAATCCTGGTTCCACAAGCCGAGCCACACCAAGGACGGTGCAGGCAAGTTTGTAAAGGGTGTCGGCGCCGTTACCGGGTTCACCCCCAAGGAAGGCGCCCTGCAGGGCGGCTGGTACGACTGCGGTGACCACTTGAAGGAATCCCAGACCCAGGCTTACGCCTTCATGGTGCTCGCTGTAATGGCGGCTTCTAGCCCGGAACGCGACGAGGACCACTACGCCTACAACATGGGCGAAACCATCAATACCGACGGTATCCCCGACATTCTGCGCGAGGCAAAGCACGGTGCGGACTTTTTTATGCGCGCCTACACCTTCGCGAACGGGGTCATCGACAACATGGCGGTCTCCATCGGAAACTTCGGTGCGGACCACGGATGGTGGGGCCGACCCGAAAACCAGGACGCCCTCCCGACGACCTTGACCGGACGCGGCGGGCCGCACGAACGTGACATCCGCCTGGGCGAACTGGGTTCCAACATCTCGGGCCAGATTGCAGCGGGCCTCGCCATCTTGAGCAAGGAATACGCGACATACGACAAGCCCTTCGCAGACAGCTGCCTTGTGGTTGCCGAGAAGATGTACGATTTCGCCAAGAACCTGAAACTCAAGGAAAAGAGCCTTGGCCCCGGAACCTACGACGGCGGAAAGGCCTACGTGCACAACACGATTGCCGACGGCTGGTCGAGCCCGGCCTACAACGGCAACAACGAATCCCATGACGACCTGGCCATTGCGGCTATCGCACTCCACTACGCCACCTACGAAAAGACCGGCAAGATGGACTACCTGAACGACGCCGTGGAAGATACGCAGATTGGCGTGCCCCAGGAAGCCTCGACCGGATTCTTCAAGGGCGGTTGGATGGCCTGGAGCCGTGACGGCATGCGCAAGTCCAGCAAGAACACGAGCTGGGCGAACGCCTACACCTACACGCTGTACGGTTTCTATAAGATGCTCCTGAAGGACAAGGAAACCGGCCTCAAGTACGGTATCGACGACAAGACACGCCTGACCTACGCCGAAAACGTGGCCCTGATTCTCGGAACCAACATCAGTTACCTGAGCGGAAGCGGTTCCCAGAGCATTACTATCCCGACCCTGAACGGCCCGACCCCTGTTTCGTTCGGCGACCTGTGGTACAACATGCAGACCGACCAGACCTGGATTTACAACCGCTACCAGGCAGGCAATATCTTTGAAGTGCTCGCTTACTCCGACGTGACCAAGGACCTGGAAGGCATCAACCTGCCGCAGAAGGGCATGCAGAACTGGAACTCCGCCGAAATGAAGCAACTGGGTATAAACCAGCTCAACTACATGCTCGGCGTGAACCCCTGGGATGTTTCCTTCTTGCTGGGCGTGGGTGATAAGAACGACGCCCACCCGCACCACCGTGCCTCCAACCCAGAAGGCAAGAACATGCCGGGTGCAGGCTACAAGTACAATCCGCCTACCGGCGCATTGTTCGGCGGCGTGACCCCGGGTACCGAGAATGCCTGGTCGCCCTCAACCCTCAGCTGGGAAGACTACCACCTCTCCGAAACCTGTATCGACGCTACGGCAATGTTCGTGGCATCGTGCGCCGTTGCCGTCCGTGAAGAGGACCGCAACCGCGCCCCCTCGCAGATTAACGTGGAAATCCGCTACGTGGGTTACGATTCCGCCATCGTGAAGGTTACCCAGGACATGCGCGGCCCCGCGATGATCCTCTACAGCACGAACGAGACCGGCCCGTTCAATATCCCCGCGAAGGATACCGTGAACGGCGTGAGCCACGAGATTCACCTGACCGGCCTGCAGAACGGCACCACCTACTACTTCAAGGTCATTGCGATTAACATCCGGAGCGAGGCGTATGCCACCAAGTGGCTCGTCGACAGCACTACAACCCCGTTCACGTTCACGACCCTCGTGAGCCCGCCGGCGCCTGCCGACATCCAGAACGTGAAGGTCTGCAACCTGAGTTCCGACAGCGCCGAGATCATGTGGTACACCCCGAACGGCCAGTACGAATCCAAGGTCTACTGGGATACGACACTCACAAGCTACGACAAGATGACCTGCCCCGTATCGGGAACGGGCTCTTGCGACATCAACGGCAATGCCGACGTTTCGGGAATCCCGACCAGCTTCCACTACGTGAAGATTGGCAAGCTCAAGGAAAAGACGACATACTACTACTGCGTGGAAAGCAACGGCGTGCAGCGCTGTACCGACGATAACGGCATGCCGCTCAAGTTTACCACCCCCGTGACGCACTACGACTTCGACGTGAGCGTGTACCAGTACGAGTTCGGCGGGATGGACTTCTTGAACCTGAACCTCACCAACAACGAGGACCGCGCGTTCAACGAACTGACCTTGCGATTCTACGTGACCGCAAAACCCGAAGACATCGAGGCACAGCCCGGGCAGAACAACCAGCCGGGTACCTGCCCGCTGCTCGTGGACGAAGATATTTGCCAGGCCTACGACGAAGCGGGCTTCAACCGCCCCTGCGTGAACCAGGCCGGCGAAAGCGTAGACGACTCGCTGCGCTACTACCTGCGCCATGCAGTACCCGTAAAGCTTGAAGACACCTACAACCCGGCAACGGGCGAATACGACTGGTACATCCCGGTACCGCTGGGTGGCACGACCATCAAGTCGTCCTCGCGTATGCGTATCGACCTCGGGTTCTCGAGCGGTATCTACCAGAACAACATGTGCGAAACCCTGCGTACCCCCGCAAAGAAGCGCCTCGTGACCGGCGGTAATTCTCCCGACTGGTCGTGGGCGGCCCACAAGCGCGACGTGGACGGCGCCGACTACGAAGGCGTGCCCGCATGGGACAAGGACCAGGGCGACTTCGAACAGGCTCCCATCAACCCCTACATCGTAGTCTACCGCAAGGACGAGTTCATCTCCGGCTTCAGCCCCTCTTACAAGGAAATGACCACCAAGCGCGCCCACTACGACATGACCGTGGCATTTAACCCGCCGTTCAACGTATCTAACGGGTCTTACGTGCAGATTGATTCCGCAAGGAGCACGATGTACCTCACGGGTACCGCCCTGATTTCGGAAAGCGGTTACGTGAACGCCATCTGGGTAAACGGCGTTGCCCTCTCGAAGGAACAGCTCACGAAGGCTGCGGTCTATAACTACGAGACCGGGCGATTCGACCTGAATATCCCGGCAAAGATGACAATCGGTACCAACAAGGTGGACGTGACCATATTCGCAGGCCCGAACCCCGAATGCGCCGAATGCCAGGAGAATGGCGGATGCGCGTTCGTGAACCGCACCTACTATGTACAGTTCAGCAAGGGCGACCGCACGCAGGGCAAGCTCCTGCTGGTGCAGAAGGATGGCAGTTCGGTAACGAGCCCCGCCCCGATCGACGGTTCTCTCCAGTTCCAGATCCAGCTGCGCGACAAGGACAACAAGAACAACGCGAACATGCCCGTGAAGCTGTTCAATTCCCGCACGGGCGATTCTACCGAAGTCATTCTGAGCCGCACCAACGACGCGCTGGGCTACTTTGAAGGCGAATGGCTCAAGGCATCGACGAGCGAAGCGGGTCTCCCCAATGTGAACTTCCTGGGTGGCGATACCATCTGGGTCAAGTACCAAGACCCTGCCGACGACGAGGAACGCGACTCCGTTTACTTCTACTCGCAGCCGACCCGACCCGACCCCAAGAAGGCGCTTATTGCTAGCGACGTGTGCACCATTACCGGCGATGCCGTCACGGAAAACACCCTGAGCATTGAATTCAGCGGAAGCCAGTTCGACGGAACCAGGAACATCCTGGACAGCGTCGAGGTAACGCTCACCTCCGCAAATTCTGCAGAAAGGTCGTTCATGCTGACTCCGGCCGCTCCGGTAGTCGGCGCTACGGCAACATTCACGTTCGCGGATTCCCTTGTCGGGCTTGCAAACCCGAAGGGCTTGGTGACAGTCTACATGCGTGAAGATGGCAAGCAGCAGATGTCGTCCGCCACCATTACCGACGCCGTCAAGCCCAAGCTCGTCAGCGTCTCTATTCTCGAAAACGAGAACCACGAGAATGAAAACGACACGCTCAAGGTTAGCTTCTCCGAACCCATCAACCTGCCTTCCAAGACAGAATGGCCGCTGACCGTCTATGACGGAACATCTGAAGTGGTGCAAGCCGGCATCCGCGTGATTTCGGCAACGACAAGCGACGAAGGCAAGAGCTGGATGTACGTGATTCAGGGAAATGCCGGTGGTAACTTGGTGAAGCCCGGTTTCCGTGCACAAATCGATGCCGCATTCAACGTGACCGACATGGCGACAAACACGCTCGCCACATGCGCTCCGGTAACCATCATCGAATCGAGCCGCCCCGTGCCCGTGCACTACGCGACCATAACCGACCTCGAAGGTGACGGCCAGCCCGATGAAATCTACATCGAGTTCGTGCGCGTGCTCAAGGACAAGAACATCCCCGACACGGTCGATGTGTACTGGGGCAACCCCTCTACATACGTACCGTTCGCAATCCCTGCCGGCGGTTGGGACATTACCACGGTCTATGGCGAAAAGACTCCTGTCGCCATTACGAAGCTGGATTCCGCAAACGGAACCTGGATAAAGGGAACCGCCAAGAAGACCTGCATCGACTTCAAGGACGACACGACCTACGTAACGCAGAAGGTCTACACCTACACCTACGTCGATGCCGAGGAAACCATCAAGGCCGACAGCACGCTCCTGAGGATAGATACCATCTCTACAACCGTATCGCAGAAGTGCGCACAGTACCAGACCACGCAGGATTCCACGTTCATTCCCAAGGTCGACACCCTCGGCTGGGATTCCGTGCAATCCGAACACAGCGCGTTCACGATCAAGATTCAGGGAGACCTGTTCAAGAACATGACCTACGGATCCAGCGGCGGCAACGGAGCAATCCTCCCCCGCAAGGGACCGATCGAGAGCCTGCTCGATGCCACGAACGCGACACTCATCGACAAGTGCCCGCCCATCATCGTGAAGGCGACAAAGACCTCTGCCGGCGCTTACGAGTTCCTCGAAGCGACCATGTCCGAACCGCTCGTTGTCATCGACAATCCGGCGCTGGAATACATCGAACGCAAGCGCAGTTCGCAGGAAGGCATCTATCTGAAGCCGCTCTCCGTATCGACAAAGCAGGACGTGAAGGAAAACTTCGGTTACACCGAGGAATCCGAAGGCGCTGTACGCATCGGCGACTATATCAGGCTCGTGCCCATCAAGGAACTTTCGCGCTACAAGGACAAGGCGGGCAACTTCCCCACCATAAACAACCCGTGGGTTATCGTCTCTGGCGCCACCGCCGAAAAGACAAAGTTCAAGGTCACGCTCGCAAGCGATGTTACCAAGCCGCCTCGTGAAGTTCCGTATATGGGAACCGCCGTAAGCGAAAACGAAATCTTCCGCGCGACCATCATGAACCCGAACGGGACAGAGCTGCTCACGAAGCTTGTTGACGGAACCGTTATCCCGACAACAACCGTACTCGACACGAATTCCTACAAGCACGCCGGCCCGCAGTTTATCGTGGATATCACGATGCCTTCGGCCCTGCAGACCGACGACTTCGGGAAGCCCATCTTCGATTTCGTCATCCGGTTCACGATGAACGTCTACGACAACCTCGGGCAGTTTATCGCCAAGCAGGATATCCGCATGAACATGAAGGATATCGGCTACGACAAGATTACGGAAGACGGTGTATTGAAGCTGAACCTCGAATGGATGGCACCGGATGGTTCCCCCGCAAGCAAGAGCGGCAAGAAACTCGGCACGGGTGCCTACATCGCGAAGTTCGATTTCGATGCGAAGGCGACATACGTCGCCGACGAACCGACAACCAACGAAGACGGAAGCACGTCTTACAAGAAGGGTGATGTTATCAAGACGACGGACAACACCACGAAGACCTTCGGGTTCAAGCGTGCGAAGAAATAGACTGGATACAAGTTTTTTGATGAAGTTATTTAAGAAGGAAAGTTGAAATTGAAGTACTTGAAAAGATTGTTCGCTATTTCGTTCATCTTGGGAGAAGTGCTGTGCGTGAACGCCATGGCACAACTCCCGGAAATCGACCGCACCTGCAAGGATTGCGACCGCAGGTACCTCGACTCGTTGAACGTGTACAACCGCAGGCCCATCCGCGTGAACCAAGCGGGTTTTAGGCCGCAGGACAACAAGTACGCCTACGTGGCCGACCCGACGGACATGACGTTCAAGGTGGTCGATGCGAATACGAAGCAGGTCATCGATGTGGGGAACTCAAACCTCACGCTTATCGATGCCGCAGCACCGAAGCCGAATATATGGGTGAACGGTGCGTTCAACTCGCTCGACGCGCTCTATGAATTCGGTAGCAAGGATTCCACAAGCAGAAATACAGAAAAGCTCTACAAGGCAGACTTCACGAACCTGACCGCCATCGGCGAATACTTCATCGTGAACGGGCACGATACCTCGGCCACGTTCCACGTGCACCCCTCCATATTCAACGCCGTGCTCGAGAACTCGCTCAAGTTCTTCGGCATCCAGCGCTGCGGCAACACGGATTCGCACCTGCATGCCCCCTGTCACCTGAAGGACGGTTCCGAAATCGGGCACGACCTCACCGGCGGATGGCACGACTGCGGTGACCACTTCAAGGTTTCCGAAACGCTCAGCTATACGGCCTATGCTCTTGCGATGACCTACCTCGTGTACCAGGACAAGGCAGAAGACCGCTATGGACATTCCTACGGCGACACAATCCCGGACGGCTACCCCGACATTCTGTACGAAGCCAAGATCGGTGCCGACTACATCTACAAGCTCTACAAGGCATCGAAGGAAGACGGCCTTATCGCCCAGCACGACATGTACCATTCCATCGCCGTCGGCAGCGAAGATCACCAGTTCTGGGATGTGCCCGAAAAGCAGGATGCGCAACCCCATTCAAAGGGCGGTCCGGACCGTCACGTGGCCAAGGGAGCGGGAACAAACTCGGGCGTATTCGCGGCAGCACTTGCATACTTCGCCATGGGCTGGTACCCGTACGACCCGGTATATGCCGACTCGCTTATCGAGGCTGCCAAGGACATCTACAAGAACGTGCTGAAACCGCAGACCTACGGCTACGGCGGACACTACACCAACACGGATGAATTGGGAGGCTTCTACCCGGGCGGCACTAGCGAAACGAACATGATTGACGACGCCGCCGCTGCCGCACTCGCCCTGTGGTTCGCCACTGCAGATACCTCTTACCAGTTCGACCTGTACAAAGACCTGAAAATCAACGACAACTCCACGAACTACGGCTACAACAACGAACCCGATGATGCGGGCCCGTACTTCAAGGGCGGATTCCTCGGACTCAAAAGTGGCTTTACTCCAGGTGGATGGGCAACAGACTTCGAGAACATCCATTCCTACGTACTCTTCTCGTTCGTGAAACTCATCCTGAAGGACAAGGAAACCGCGCAATACTACAACGTGGGCGAACTGGAACGCGACACGCTCATACAGCGCGCCACGAACTGCCTGCGCCGCCTTACCGACGACGGCTCGCAGGGTTCAAACCTCATCTACAAGAACCGCTTCGGGCAGGTCACCTCCGACGGGCCGTATAACCTCGTATGGACTTCGAGCGCCTGGGGTTTCAACCGCTACAACATGGGTGCAGCAAACGCCATCTTCATGCTTTCTGAGCTCTTGCCCCCGGGTGCAGAAAAGGAAGCCTACAAGAATTTGGCCCTCGACAACATCTACTACAACCTGGGCGCAAACCCGTGGGATATTTCCTTCTTGATGGGCGTGGGCGACAAGAACTCGAACCACCCGCATAACCGCGCGGCCAATCCGGACGGCTACAATGCAGGCGGCATGCCCTACAAGTACAAGTGCCCGCGCGGCGCCCTCATGGGCGGTGCGGCACCTACCGCAGTATTGCTCGAAGACTGGAGCGACTATACCGCAACGGAAACCTGTATCGACTTCTCAGTACAACTTCTGATTCCGGCACAAAGCTTTGCAGAAACGCTCCCTATCGACAACGAAGGCCCTCTGTTCAGCAACATCGCAGGCACCCCGATTTCGGATACCGAGGCAATCGTAAGCTGGGATGCCAACGAAGTCGCCCTCGTGACCGTATTCTATGCGGAATCCCCCGATGAATCCGCGACACTATCCGTACAGCAGACTACAGCATCGAAGGGCGGTGCCGTAACGCTCACAGGCCTCACCCCGAACAAGACCTACTACTTCTTCCTCGAGGGCATGGACACGAAGCACAACCTCACGACCGACAACAATCACGGTCAGTGGTACCAGTTCACCATGACGCCCAAGATGACGTCCATCAGCGGAGTCACTATCTGCCAGGTGGACAACAGGAGTGCAAAGATATACTGGTGGTCTAGCGACCGCATGAACGGCGTCGTGAACTACGGTACATCTCCTAGTTCATATACGCAAGCACAGGCCGCAGAAGGCGGAGCGGTACTCTTCCACGAGGCAAAGCTCACCGACCTCAAACCGGGAACCACGTATTACTTTACCGTATCTTCGGGTGCGGCAAAATCCGAGGAATACAGTTTTACCACCGAAGCCTACGCGACATACGCCGATCTGGACGTGTGGATAAAGCCCAGCGCCTACCAGAATACAAGCAACTGCTCTCCGTCTAACGGCTGGCAGAAATGTGGCGACTTCATTATCGAAATCGACAACAACGATACGCTCGTGTTCGAGGATTTCGAACTCCGTCTGTATCTGGGCAACAACACAAACATACAAACGCCGGTCAGCTACATCGGTCAGGTATTCGACGGCACCGGTCTTGTGGTCGGCATGCCGCAACTCACCTTCGGGACGCCTACACCCGATGGCGTGGGGCAGTACTACATGCCCATCACGGTCAAGAGCAAGCTCTACGTTTCGGGCCGCATCATATTCCAGGTCAAGTGGCTCACCACCACGTATGCAGATTTCGATACGCAGGCATGGTCGCTCACCGCACACACGGGCGAAAACGCTCCCGAAGATTTCAATGGTGTAGACCTCACGCAGGCGCCGTACTTCACCGGTTCCGAAACTTCACAGCTCGAAACAAACTCGCAGGGCGTGAAGGTCGTAGGCTTCACGCGTGACCCGTACATTCCGGTGTACTACCACGGCAAGCACATCTATGGCTACGGAGCGGACTACACTCCCGAAACAGGACCGCAGATCCACCGCACCGTCACAATCAACTTCGAAACGCCTTTTACAAGCCCCGCCTTCTCTATCGAACAGGAAGGCTATGAAGCACGCTACAGCGGCACCAGCAAGGTATCCCCGATGGGCGTCCTCGACGACCTCGAAATGAACGGAACTTCCTACTTCGAACACACCATGTACATGCCCGACACGCGCAAGGATTCGCTGATTTTCTTGCTGGACACGACGCTTTCTTACGGCAACAACTACATGGAATGGGTCAGCTGGCACAACCATGGTGCGAACCAGAGCGCAGAAAACAAGTATGATTGCGCCTGCACCGTGGTCCGCAGCAACGTGGAAGTCGACTCCATCACGATTCCGCCCGAAATTCGTTACCTCAAGTTCACCGTCGATACGGTGCGCGTCTATACGGGCAGGATGGTCGAAGTCCACCTGGAACTACTCGATTCGAACCTCGAAATCCTGAAGATTGACCCCATCAGCGTGCTGCTCACTTCTGAATCCGGCTTCGCGAAGTTCTACACTTCGCCCACGTCCACAACCCCGGTCGAGCACATCGACATCATCAAGGGCGAGGCAGTGTTCTACCTATCCTCCGACAAGCCGACCACCACAATCTTGAAGGCCACCGGAAACAACACGTCCAAGTTCAACTACATTCCGGCAACGGTTCCGCTTATCATCGAAGACCTGCCGCCCTGGCCGATTATCGACAACGCCCTCATGGTCGATACCGACTGCGACGACATTCCCGATGCCATGCAGATTACGCTTTCCAACGAATACATCGCAGCAGACAACCAGTCGTTCAACTCCATCAAGTTTACCTACGCTGGCGATACCGTCACGAGCACGAACCTGATTTCGCAGAACGGCAGGGACATCATCGTGGGTGCAAACCTCACGGGCGCCACCGTGAACACGAACCCCGAAGGAAGCATCACGCTTGTAAGCAACACGAAGGATGGCAAGAAGGAATCCGCCGACTTCTACAGGGATGGCGTTCCGCCTAATCTCGAGTCCGTTTCTGTACTCGAAAGGCTTTCTACCGCAACAAGCGACTTCGTTTATATCCAGTTCAGCGAACCCGTGAAGGAACCTTCGCCGGAATGGCCGCTCATGATTGACGGGGCCAATATTCCTGCACACGTGAAGGGCGTAAAGCTCTACAACGAGGCGCAGAACATCTGGGAATTCGAAATCGACTTCGACGCAGGCGGAGGCTCGCTCGTTACCGAAGGCATGAAGGCTTCGCTCTCGCCCACGGCAACTATCAAGGATCTCGCGGGCAACGGCATTGGCCCCTGCGCCCCGAAGGTGGTAGATGTCGTGCTGAAGATTCGCCCGATTCCGATGACCTACGCAAGCATCTCTGACCTGGACGAAGACGGACTTGCAGAACATATCGAAATCCAGTTCCTGCAGGCGGTAGACGCAAAGCACTATCCGGATTCCATCTCGATTGTCTTCGGCAGCTCCACTCCCGAAACGCTCACCGTGCGCAAGGCCCAGTTCATGCTGAATGCCGACCAGATGTCGAGTTCGTTCGACCTGCCTGTACCGTTTATGCTGGGCAACACGAACGGCAGTTACGAAGACACCCTAAACGGCAAACTCCTCGTGGGTGCGGGCCTCGTGATAGAACATCTCGGTACCGGAGCCGCCTACGAAACGGCAACAGTACTTGCAGAAGACCTCGCCGGCCCCGTATTCGTATCGGCAAGCCTGAACTCTGCAAACTACGAGGTGCTCAACGTGTACCTGAGCGAGCCCGTCACAACCGTCGATTCGACAGCGATTCTCTACGTGCGCGAGCGCAACCTCATGAACATATCCAAGATAGACCTTATAGGCTGGAGCCTGAGCAACGGCGGGACAACCCTCAATGCACTGTTTACCTCCGACGCGGCATCGGCCGTCATGGAAGGCGACCGCATCAATCTTGCCCCGAAAACAGCGAGCGCGTTCATGGACAAGAACGGCAACCGCCCGGCAGAGAACAATCCGAAGGTCACTATCGGCGGCGAGGGCAACCCGAAAATCAAGTTCGATATCCATCTCGCAAGCCAGGTAACGACAGTTTCTGCCGCAACGCCGTCGCTTATCCCGAGCAAGAAGACGATAAACGTCTACGTGGTGAACCCGGCGACCCACAAGCTTGACCGCATCGAAGACGGTGCAGTTGTGCAGACGGGTATCGACACGCTGGTAACGCCGCTTACGGGAGCCGTATGGACCATGGACCTCACCGTACCGCGTGGCGGCCCGCTGAGCCAGCCGGCCTACTGGAGAAGCCTCAAGGTGAAGTACAGCATACCCATATACTCGAACCTAGGCAACTTCGTGAACCGTGCCTCAGGCACATTCACCGTAGATTCTGACGTTTACTACTCGGCGAACAACAAGGTGACGTTTGGACCATGCAGGAGTTTAATAAGAGGGTAGCATAAGCTACTATATTCATTGCGCAACCCCCAAAAGGTAAAACAATGGCAAAAATCAACTATAGCTCCGAGACAAGGGAACAGGTCATCAAGCTGGTCCTGAAAGGCGAAAAGTCAGCAAACCAAATAGCCAAGGAACTCGGAATCGGGCCCAATACAGTCGGTCGGTGGGTAAACGAGTACCGCAAGGAACACAACCTGCCGAGCTACCGCGAGGAACGGCGAATCCGCAAGGTGTCCGTCGAGGAACTCGCCGCCAAGAACAGGGAACTGGAAAAACTCCTGAAGAAGCGTGAAAAGGAGCTTGCGGACGAGAAGGAGACGGTAGAGATCCTAAAAAAATCCCTGCACATCTTTATGCGACCACACGACTGAAATGCGAGGCGATACACGTGAACCGCAAGAAATACTCAGTCAGGAAGATGTGCAGAGCCCTAGGAATACCGCAGTGTTCCTACTACCAGTGGTCGCGCCAGCAGGAAAAACGTGCCGAGAAGAAGGCCCGCGAAGAACGGCTTGTCCAGAAGGTCCGCGACACCTTCGAAGAAAACCACCGCGTGTACGGTTGCCCGAAGATGCAGGCGGCACTCCATGACAAGGGTGACGAGGTAAAGGTGTGGAAACTGCGCCGCATCATGCGCGAGAACGGTCTCTATCCGGTCACGCTCAAGAAATGGAAACCCTACCGCAAGGGCAAATGTGACTCCATGTACAGCGAGAACCTGGTGCAGCGGAAGTTCGATCCCGACAGTCTGAACGCCGTCTGGGCCGGCGACATCACCTACGTCAAGACTACGCTTGGCTGGGTGTACCTTGCCGTGGTACTTGACCTATGCAACAAGGAGGCGGTGGGTTATGCCGTGAGCAAGAACATCGACACGGAACTTGTCAAGCGCGCGTTGTCCAATGCCATCATGCAACGCGGCCATCACGACGGACTAATCTTCCATTCCGACCGTGGCGTGCAGTACAGCAGCATGGGCTACCGCACGATGCTCTCGGAGAATGGGATAACGCCCTCGATGAGCGCCCCGGGCTGCCCCTACGACAACGCCTGCATGGAAAGCTTCTTCGCAAGCTTCAAGAAGGAGATGGCCTACAGGCGAGACTTCAAGGACATCGAAGACGTGCGGGAGGCCGTTTTCAGGTACATCGAGCTGTTCTACAACCGGAAACGGCTCCATAGTTCGCTCGGTTACATGACACCGGTGGAATATAGGCTGTCAAAACAGGCTGCCTAGACCACAAGGGTATACCACTTAACAAGAAAAAAGGATATATTTTAACTTAACCGGTAATGAATATGGTTGTTCATGAACCCACTATTAAAAAAACTACAAATCCAGTTCTTTGTGGAATGGGTGAACGCCCCCAATGGAGGTATCCGCTCACAGCAAGGCAGGGCCGTGGGCACGGGAGCCTACATCTACAAGGCTGAACTGGAATGCAAGTTCTACCCGAACCCCAACCAGGACGAGAAAAACAAGGAACGTTTCAACACATCGAATTCTTACGATAAGACTGAGACCTTCGGCATACGCCGACTCAAGTAACAACTATCGGTGGGATAGCCTTTGCACGAGATTCTCTTTACAAATTCACCCATTACGATTATCTTTTCGGCAACGGCTCTCCTGCTGACGTTCGCCTTCCCCACCATATTGGGGCAAAAGACCGGACTCAAGCGCTTCCCGAAAGCAATTTACCAGCTGATGCTCATCTGCATCTTCTGGAACGCTTCAAGCCTTGTGGGCGGCATATTCTTCGGCGGCACGGAATTTTCCCTCGCCGCAAAGATTCTGTTTGGCGTGCAGGCAATCGCATGGGTGCAGGCGGGCAACGCCATCTACCATATCTGCGCAGATTCCCTCATGTTGCGCCGTTCTAACTTCTGGCGGCTCTTGAACGCGCTGGGGGCAGCAAACGTCATTGCGGTAACAACCATTTTCTGCCTCAACGAATCGTTCTTCACGCAATTCACGATTCTCGGGATCAGGCCATTCCAGGAATTCCCGTACTTCAAGGTCTATTCCATCCTGTTCTTTATCTTCGTTGTACCGAACCTAGTCCTTACCATATTCAAGCTGACACGAAACACCCTGCAAACAAGCAGCAAGGATGTCATACAAATCAACTTTTACGCGACAACCAGTTTCACGTTCTTCGTGCTGTTCTCTTTTTTACTGGACTACGTGCTTCCCGTTTCGTGCAGTTTCAACGTCAACGGCAATCCCCCCGTATTCTTGCAGTTCCACCAGTATTCGTGCATATTCCTCGCCATCCTTTGCGGGCAGTACTTCACGTCCATTTCGTTCAAGAACAAGAGTTCGAACTGGCTCATGAAAAGCCTTATGAACCAGCTGAGCGACTGCGTATTCACCTTCCAGCCCGACGGGAGAATAAATAGCAGCAATTCCGCCGCGCAGCTCCTGTTCCGCATGACAGAATCCGAAATGAAGATGCACCGCATCCAGGACCTGATTCCAAACATCCTCCTTGAAAACGAAATCTTCCGCGAGAACGAAAAAATCCAGATTAACGACGAAGTCCATACCTTCAACACGTCCCTATACAAATACCGAACCACGCTTTCGACGTTCATGTGGTTCCTGCTATTGAGCGACCAGACAAAATCGCTTTTCTACCAGCAACGCATCAAGACGCTGAACAGCCAGTTCACGGAATACAAGAAGGACCTCATCCGCTACCAGGACCGTCTCGACAATTCCGAAAAGAAATTCAAGGAGCAGAACAACTTCAGTTCTACCCTCATCAACGCACTCCCGTTCCAGTTCTGGTCCAAGAACGAGCAGGGCGTTTACATGACGCAGAACATTATGGACATCAGGTCCCGCGGGAACCTTATCCAGACCACCGACTCGCCAAGCAAGATTTCTTACCGCGAAATGCAGGCACGGAACAACGGGCTTTCGAACATACATACCAGCTACGAGAACGAGCACCACGAAGAAATCACCGAGGAAGAAGCGAACATACTTATCCGCGACAACAAGCCGGTATTCATTTACAACGTGCAGTTCATCCCGATTATCGCGGGGCAAAAGCCGTACAAGATTATCGGGCTAAAGCAGGACATGACCGAGCAGAAGCGGCTTGAACGCGAGCGCGACATGTTGAGCGAGCAGAAGCGAATCCATTCGAGGCTCGAAGACCTGGGAACCATGCTCGGCGGCTTTGCGCACGACTACAAGAACAGTATCGGCGCCCAGATCGGATTCTGCGAACTCGCGCAGGAGCTTCTCAAGAACGCTCCGACAGACGGCGTTCCCGAAACAACGCTTAAGGGCATAAACAAGGCAGGCGAACTCATCGCCGAAGCGAACAAGGCGGCAAACAAGGCGAAGGATTCCGTGAACCAGGTGCTGAGCGCCATCCGCAACGAGACATCCATCGCCCCGAAGCCCGTACAGTTCTCGCCGTTTCTCATCATCGAGGACGTCATCAAGAAACTTTCGCTCACGCTCCCCGCAAACATCCACATTTCGGCCGAAAATCTCGACCACGAACTGCAAATCGTCTGCCTGCCCGCGGCGCTCGACCGCATATTGAGCAATCTCGCGAACAACGCCATCTTCGCCATGAAGGAGACCGGCGGCACCCTCACGTTCGCGCTCGAACGCGAAGAGGTCAAGCGCAAGATTACACACCCCTTCTCGGACCCCATCGAAAAGGGAATTTATGCGAAATTCACGATTGCCGACACGGGCTCGGGCATGGATTCCAACACGCTGGAACGCATCTTTTCGCCGTTCTTCACCACAAAATCGCCCGGCGAAGGGCTCGGGCTCGGGCTTTCTTCGGCGCTTAGGTTGTTAAAAGACGGCAATGGGCGATTCACAGTGACCACCACCCTCGGCAAGGGCACCAAATTTAATCTATATTGGAATCTAGCAAACGAAAAAACGGAGGATGCGTAATGTCCACCATCTTGATTATCGACGATGACGAGCAGTTCAACCTGATGATGAAAACCGCTCTCGAGGTTAAAGGGTACGAAGTAGAAACCGCAAGCAACGGTAAGGAAGCGAAGGCCCTGTACCAGAACAAGAAGTACGATGTCATCGTGACCGACATCATTATGCCCGACGTGGACGGCTACGAGGTCATTCTGGACCTGCGCCGCATGGGCATGAGTGACCGCACCATCGCCGTGAGTGCCGGCGGACGTACTGCTGCAGACGACTACCTGCTCACCGCCAAGCATTTCGACGTGGCATGCACGTTCAACAAGCCCATCGACATCCAGCAGTTCCGCGACAAGGTCGAAGAAATCATCAAAAGCCACCAGTAATCCATGCCGATGAACATCCTGATTGCTGATTCCGACAAGGAGTTTATCAGCGACATTCGACGTTCCTGGAACCTGGACGACACGGAGATTATCCTCTGTGACGACAAGGACAATTTGATGCCACTGGTAAAGAACGACCCGATAGACCTCGCGTTTATCGAGGTTCCGCTCCTTACCTTCGACAACATGGACTTGGTCAGTTTTCTCAAGGAGAAAAATCCCGGCATAGAGATTTTTGTCCTGTGCGACAACAAGAACTGGCCCGGCGCCACGAGCGCCATCAACCGCGGTGCAAACAGCTTCCTCATGAAGCCGACCACCGTGAACCAGCTGGAAGAGACGGCAAAGAAAATCCAGACCCTCCAGCAGAACAAGTCCACGCACCAGCTCATGGAATCGCAGGTGCTGGACAGCCTCCTGGGCGATACGCCCGAGATGCGGAAGATTCTCAAGACGGTCTACAAGATTGCCCCCACCACGAGTACCGTGCTCATTACCGGCGAATCCGGTTCGGGCAAGGAATTCCTCGCAAACGTGATCCACCGCTACAGCAAGCGGGCGGGCGAACCGTTTATCGCGGTCAACTGCGGGGCAATTCCTGAAAACCTGGTCGAAAGCGAACTCTTCGGCGCAAAGAAGGGGTCGTACACCGGGTCCACCGCCGACAAGAAGGGCCTGTTCGAGGCCGCAAACGGCGGCACGCTGTTTCTTGACGAAGTGGGCGAACTTTCTGCCGCAACGCAGGTAAAGCTCTTGCGCTTTTTGCAGAATCACGAGATACGCCGCGTGGGCGAGACCGAGGCGCGCTACCTCGATATCCGCATCATTGCGGCTACCAACCGCGACCTGCAGGCATCGATGCTCGAAGGTTCGTTCCGCGAAGACCTCTTTTACCGACTGAACACGTTCCACCTCACGCTCCCGCCGCTGCGCGAACGTAAGCCGGTAATACCCACGCTTATCCGTTACTTCATCCTCAAGTACAAGGAAGCGCACGGCAAGAACATTACCGATATAGAACAGGCAGCCCAGTACGCGCTGACCAAGTACCCCTACCCGGGCAACATCCGTGAACTCGAGAACATCGTGGAACACGCGATTGTGCTTTCGGAAGGCGGAATTATCCGGCTCGAAGACCTGCCCGAAAACGTGCAGGAAGAGGCCCGCGAAAAGATGCCCGCCATCCCGCACATCAAGGACGGGAACGGGAAGACGCTCGCGCTCCCCGCAGGCGAAAGCGCGCCCGCAATCCATATCCAGGGTGGCGATACGCAGGGTAGTCACGACACAGATGCAAGCGAAGAAATCCTCTCGCTCGAAGAGGTGGAACGCAGGCACATACTGCATGCGCTGAGCGTGTGCAAGAACAACAAGACCGAAGTCTGCCGCAAGCTCGGCATTAGCCGCGCCACACTCTGGAGAAAACTCAAGGAACTGCAAATCCAGATGGACGGCGAAGAAGACTAGGACGCACCTCACGGATATTTTACCATGATGCGAATAAACAAGTTTATTTCCCTGTGCGGTATAGCAAGCAGGCGCGCAGCCGACACGCTCGTGCAGGAAGGCCGCGTGCAGGTGAACGGCGCTACCGTCAAGGACCTGGGCCACCAGGTAGACGAGAATACGGACGAGGTTCTCGTGGACGGGAAGAAGGCGACGCTCCCGAAGAAGACGAAGGTCATCATGTTCCACAAACCCGCGGGTTGCGTGTGCACGAAAGATGACCCGCAGGGGCGACGCACCGTATATGACTACCTGCCGCCGGGGTATGCATCCTTCAAGTATGTGGGAAGGCTTGACCTGCAAAGCCGCGGGCTATTGCTGTTTACCGATGACGGGGAACTGCTGCACCGGCTGACGCACCCGAGTTTTGAAATCCCCCGCAGTTACTATGTGTGGACGACGCGCCCGCTGAGCGATGCCGCCGCGCAGAAACTCGTGGACGGCGTAGACATCCGTGACCCCGAAGACCCGAACGCACAAGAAGAAATCGCGTTTGCGACCGACGTGTATCTCGAAAACGGGTTTGCGGAACTCGTGCTTATCGAGGGCAAGAACCGCGAAATTCGCCGCATGATGCGCGCCATCGGGTATGAGATTCGCGACCTCAAGCGCGTAAGCTACTGCAAGCTCCAGCTGGGCGACTTGCCCGCAGGCGAGTTCCGCGAGCTTACCGCCGACGAGATGAACAAGTTGCGCCAAGCAGTACACATTTAGACGAAAGACGATAGACGAAAGATAGATGCTTGTATTTATCCATCATCAATTATCAATCATCAATTATCCATTATCAATTATAAACCATGTCCAGGACTCTTTACATAGGTGACGTTCACGGTTGCGCAGATGAACTCGAGCGCATCATCGATGCCTTCGGGTTCGTGCGCGGGAGCGATACGCTCTACCAGACGGGCGACATCATCAACAAGGGTCCCGATATGTGGCGCGCCCTGCAGACCGTTCTCGACCTCGGGATTCTTACCGTGCGCGGAAACCACGAGGAGCACCTCATCCGCATGATGGAAACGCCGGAAAACACCTGGACCGACAAGCAGAGGAAACGCTTCAAAGCGCTCCCGCTGGAGCAGTGGAACTTTATCCGCGATACGGTGAAAGACTGGCCCCTCTGGCGCGACACCCCGCACGCACTCTTAGTACACGCTGGCCTCGAGCCCGGCAAGGCACGCCTTGAGGACATGAGCCCCGAGGTGTTGCTTTCTATACGCAAATGGAATGACCGCCCGTGGTTCGAGCAGGTCAAATGGAACAAGACGGTCGTGTTCGGGCACTGGGCCAAGATGGGCTTCGTGAACGTTCCCGGATTCATCGGGCTCGATTCGGGCTGCGTGTACGGCAAGTCCCTTACCGCCTGGTGCCCCGAAGAAGACAAGTTCTACACCGTGCCCGCCGCCCGCGAGTACACTCCGGTAAAGGACAAGGCGAAGGAATCCGAAGGCGCCCCCTGCAAGGTGCTGGGCGACAACACCCCCGAATCCGTGCCGCCAAAAACATTCGACGAAATCAAAGCGCGCATTGAAAGCGGGGACATCGCACCCGCCAAAGATTCGCCCGAAGATGCGGCCATACGCAAGGCCAGCCCCTCCATAAGCGCGGAATGGGCCGGATACTAAGCAAGCGCAAAAGCCCCAGTTTTTCCGCTAGTTGAAACACAACGCATTTTTGTATATTTGTACAGCAATTGGGGTTTTGGGGTAAAGGAAAACATGAAGCGTTTTATTATTATACTTTCACTGTTGTTTGCAACCGTATCTTTTGCCGAAGACGCATGGCCCCGCACATTCTTCGGCAGCGTAGGCATGGGCCTTTACGCAAGCAAGGGCGACCTTAACGAAAGAGTCCTTTCCCTGAAAGATACTTCCGGCCAGAAGCAGACCATCCATTCCCCTGCACTCAATATCTTCGCGAGCCCGGACTTCACTATCGGCGTGAACGTGCGCGAATTCACCATCGACCTGAACTTTCAAATCTGGGAATCCGAGCAAGTCATAAACGGGTTCCCCGACGAATCCGTAAGGGGTAACAGCCTGTACTGGCGCATAAGCATGGAATTTATATACAACCTGTTCTGGCCTGAATTTTTCCAGGTAGGGCTCGGCGGGTCACTTTCCTACACGACGCTCACCACCGACAACACGGCCTATTCCGGCGACGAGGTGAGCGAATCCGAATTCATGGGCTCGTCAATCGGTTTTATCGCCAATATCAAGTACTACGTGCACGACAACATTGCCATTGTTCCCTATGCCAAGATTTACGAGAACTGGTTCAGGAACGTGTACACCGAGGCCAGCGGGCTTTGCGACCTCGATTCGTACATGTGGCAGACGTTCTTCTTTGTGGGCGTAAATATCCAGTTCCAGTTCTAGCCCCCGAACGCACCTGGCCCCATTTTCTATATTTGGCGGCGTATGAAAACGCTTGCCAAGTACACTATCGCAATTTTAATGGGAGCATCCACCTTCGCACCTGCCATGGACGAAGACGGATGGGCATCCATCTACGAATCCATCGCCGCATTCGAAGACCGCCCCGGCGGAGACACCCGCATCTTCAACCGCCCCGGCTACGTAAAGCCCATCATCGAAAACCTGGGCAACGTGCTCAACAGCAACTGGTACGTAAGCGCAAACGTTCCGCAGAGCCTGAACTTTGAATTCGGCTTGCCCATTTCGCTCATCCCGATTGGTGATGACGACAGGACATTCAGCGAGAAGGACGTGTTCGGCAATTCCCGCGACGTGCCCACAATTTTCGGCGACAAGTGGGACGCGACTGCGGACCCTGCGAACCTGAACAATTTTGTCTACGGCAACGAGACCCTGAACGGGCTCGGCGTATTCACCTACCCCTATCTGCAAATCGGCGTGAGCGCATTCCACGCGCGCGTGGTGCTTCGCGGAATGTGGCTCCCGGCAGTAAGCGAACTGCGCGGTTTCAGCCTGCTCGGCTTTGGCCTGCAATACAGTTTTGGCAGGTGGTTCCAATACATGCTCCCGCCGGCGGCACAGGGCCTCGACGTGAGCCTTGTTTTCGGTTATAACTCGAGCAGCATCGGCTACAGGCCCAAGGATTACGATGGACAGCTTGACCTCGATGTGAGCGCAACGACATTCGACCTGGTTATCGGATACAAGCCGTTCAACTTCTTCGAAGTCATGATGACTCTCGGCTACCAGTCCGCAACGATGGAATCTTCGGGACACCTGGAATTCAAGGAAAACCCCACCGGCATGTTCATCAACCCGAATATTTCTGTTGACGGGAATTGCGGTTTCAAGTTCGGCATCGCTATAGCACTCCAACTCGGCAAGAGTTACCACCCGGTTGTCGGGTTCGATTATGCGGGCAGGTCGAGCTTCACGACGAACATCCTCTACCTGCGCCAGCAATTCGGCGAAGACAAGACGCCGGATGAAATCGCGAAGGAAAAGGGCTACGTGCGCGGCGCAAAGAAAGAAGACAAGGCCAACGAGACTGCAGAAAAGAACTCCGCTACGGAAGAAGCAAGTAGCGACGCCCAGCAGGAACTGAGCCAGGAGACGGAACAGCCCGCAGAACCTGAACCGAGTGAACCCGCAGAAGATATTGAATAAAAAATGACACGTAAAAAAGAAGGCATAACATGATTACATTCCTTATCGGTGTCGCCATACTGATTGGCGGATACTTTACCTACGGAAAGTTTGTCGAACATGTCTTCGGCCCTGACGACCGCAAGACTCCGGCACTCGCTAACCCCGACGGCGTTGACCGCGTCCCGATGAAGCACTGGAAGAACATGCTCATCCAGCTTCTGAACATTGCGGGTATCGGGCCAGTCATCGGCGTGATTCTCGGCATCAAGTTCGGCGCCATCGTGTTCATCATCCTCCCGCTGGGTAACGTATTGGGCGGTGCGGTGCACGACTACTTCAGCGGCATGATAAGCATGCGCAACAACGGCTACAACGTGCCGGCACTTTCGCGCAAGTTCCTGGGCAAGGGCCCCTCGAAGGTGGTGATGGCGCTCATTTCCGTGGCGCTCATCCTCGTGGGTGCTGTGTTCACTAACACGCCGGCGCAACTCATCAACACGCCCATCATCGCGGGTTCCGCAGTCTCCCCCACGCTCTTCTGGGTAGCGGTCGGCGTGATTTTCGCCTACTACTTCGCAAGCACATTCTTCCCCATCGACAAAATTATCGGCCGCATCTACCCGATTTTCGGCGGCATGCTCATTCTCGCCTCCCTCGGAATCATGATCGGTATCGCCCCGCACCTCAACGTGCTTAGCGAATTCAACCTCTCCGACATCGCATCGAACTTCACACAGCATCCGGCACACCAGCCCATTATCCCGATGCTCTTCGTGACGATTGCCTGCGGCATCATCAGCGGTTTCCATAGCACGCAGAGCCCGCTCGTGGCCCGCACCGAAGTTACCGAAAAGACTGGCCGCCAGACGTTCTACGGCATGATGATTATCGAAGGCCTCATCGGCATGATCTGGGCCGCGGGCGGCATGTTCATCTACCACATGCAACCCGAACTCATGGCGGCAGGCGGCGTGAAGGTATTGAGCGTCCTCGTCTCTACCGTCATCCCGTTCGCTCCGATTTCCATCCTCGTGGTGGTGGGTGTCATCATCCTTGCGATTACGAGCGGCGACACGAGCCTGCGTAGCCTGCGCCTCACGATTTCGGAACTCTTCGGCATCGACCAGACCGACCCGAAGAAGCGCCTGCTCCTCACCGTGCCGATGTTCGCCATCTGCCTCGTGATTATCTTCTGGAGCAACCTGAACCCGCAGGGCTTCAATATCCTGTGGAACTACTTCAGCTGGAGCAACCAGCTCATGGCCGTGTGCAGCCTGTGCGTAGCAACAGTTTACCTCCGCAGCAAGAAGAAGAACTACGTGATTGCACTTATCCCTTGCATGTTCATGGCGTTCATCTGCTTCGATTACATCCTGTGGGTGAGCCCCGAAAACCTGAAGGGCGCCCCGCTCGGATTCGGGCTTGACTACAAGACCGCCCTCGTGCTCGCTATCGAGAATGCGGCCGTGCTCGGCGCGCTCCTGTGCCTGCGCGGCAAGAAGCTCGCCTCCAACAAGCAGTTCGACCCGGACAAATGGGACAGTTCTATCGATGCGAAGAACGACTACGAACCGGATTAAGGAGCGCTAGCCTCTGCAGCTCGAAGGAACCATCAAGAGCGTCACGTTCCACAGCGCCGATAGCGGGTTTTCCGTTTTCCGCGTGACCGTGGAAGGCGAAAAAGCCCCCGTCGTGGTGACGGGGACTTTTCCCGATTTGGGGAGCGGAGAAAGACTCCTGATGGAAGGGGAATGGGGGCGCCACCCCAAGTACGGCAGACAGTTCAAGTGCACCTCGTACAAGGTCGCGGCCCCGCAGGAAAGCGATATCGGCGCATACCTCGCCTCGGGTATATTCCGCGGCATCGGCCCCAAGACGGCAGAAGCAATCGTGAAGGTGTTCGGCGACGATACCGCGGACATTCTCGACAACCATCCGGACATTTTCCGCAAGGCAAAAATCAAGGGGTTCCCGGCAAAGAAGGTCGAAGCCTTCCTCGCCGCATGGCAAACAAACCGCCACAGCAGGGAAACGATGCTGTTCCTGTACGGGCACGGCATCGCGGGCAGTGTTGCGAAACGCCTGTGGAACCAGTTCGGCGCCGAAACGATTGCCCGCATTACCGAGAACCCGTACCTGCTCTGTGAAGAAATCTGGGGCATCGGGTTCCTGAAGGCCGACGAAATCGCGATGAAGGTCGGCATCCCGAAGGAGAGTCCCAAGCGCCTGCAGTCCGCCCTCATGTACGTGCTGCAGGAATCGAGTTTCAGCGAAGGCCACGTGTACCTCCCCAAGGATATCCTTCTTGAAAAGACCTTCCGGATTCTGCGCATCCCGATGGAAGACGACGACGCCGTCTACGGGCTTATACAGCAGTTCGATTACCTGTGCGAACGCGAGCGCATCAAGCGCATCGACGATGACTGCTTCTACCCGCCGATTTTCCGCGCCGAACAGAGCATTGCAGACAACATCCTGTACCGGCTTGCGGGCAACGCGCTCCCCACCGCGGGCTTCGAGCGGGCGCTCATGGACTGGGAACACCAGCACAAGTTCGCGTTCGACCCCATCCAGCGGCAAGCTATCCAGATGGCGCTCGCCTACCGCATATCGATTATCACCGGCGGGCCCGGCACCGGCAAGACGACTATCCTGAAGGGGATCCTCCACCTCGCGCAGAAGATGGACGAGAGTGTATTCCTCGCCGCCCCCACGGGCCGCGCCGCCAAGCGCATGGGCGACCTCTGCGGCATAAAGGCGCGCACCATCCACCGCATGCTCGAGATGGACCCCGCCACAAAGAAATTCAACCGCAACGCCGAAAACAAGCTGCCCTGCGATTTGCTCATCATCGACGAGTTCAGCATGGTCGATACCTGGCTTGCGGCGGCACTGTTCGAGGCGGTTCACGCGAAGACCCGCATCGTTCTCGTGGGCGACGCGGACCAGCTTCCGAGCGTGGGCCCAGGCAACGTGCTGAACGACCTCATCCGCTGCCCGAAAATCCCCACGACGCGCCTGCAGCACATATTCCGGCAGGCGGGCGGGAACGACATCGCCGACAAGGCAGCGAAGATAAACCAGGGCATAGTTCCCTCGCCCATCGACGGCCCGAACTTCCATTTTATTCCGTTCGAGGAACCCGAGCAGGCAAAGCAGATTATCGCGGACCTTCTCGCTACGGGCGTGCGGAGCAAAATCGATATCGACCAGAAGGCCGACCTGCAAATCCTTTCCCCCATGCGCAAGGGCCCGCTCGGCATCTTCGAATTGAACGCCTTCCTGCAAGAACTGCAGAACCCCGGAGTCGCCCGCCACAGGATTATGGGAGTCCCCTGGAGCGACGGCGACAAGGTGATGCAGATAAAGAACAATTACGACAAGAACGTGTTCAACGGCGACGTGGGCGTAATCTTCAAGGTACACAAGAGCGACGACAAGGTGACGGTGTTCTACGACGACAAGACCGTCGAGTACGAGGGCGACGAACTGGAACAGCTCGCGCTCGCCTACGCCTGCACCATCCACAAGAGCCAAGGAAGCGAGTACCCGGCGGTCATCGTGATTCTCGATTCGAGCCACTACATGATGCTCCAGCGGAACCTGATATACACGGCAATCACCCGAGCGAAGGGGCACGTGTGGGTACTTTCTGCACCGGGGGCGTTCGCGACCGCCGTCCGCAACAACAGGAGCGTGCGCCGATTTACCCGCTTGACTGAGCGGCTCGGGTAGCGAAATCTCTAAAAAGCGCCCTTTTTCGGGCTTTTTTCGCCTTTTTAAAGTAAAAAAAAACATTTTCTCCTTTGCTTTTTCGTTCATTTTTGTTTATTTTCATAGAAAACAAACAGAGGTAACTCATGAACTTCAAAAAGATTCTTCTTGGCTCGGCTATCGCCGCAGCTTCTTTCGGTTTGTATGCTTGCGGTGACGACTCCAGCAGTCCCGATACTCCGGTCAATCCCGACAATCCGGGTGCCGAGGTCATCGACCTTCCCAAGCAGTCTGAACTTTCCCCGGTGATTTTTGACAACCTGAAAATCACGGTTATGTCGGGCATCAACTCCCTGCGCGGTTCCCTCTCCGGCATGATCAAGCTCGACGATACGTTCCTCGACACGAGCGAGCCCTACACTGCCGATGTCGACGTCAAAATCGATAGCGTCGGTTTTGCCGTGGGTAGGCTCATCGATGGCAACGCGTTCCAGGAAAAAATCAACATCCACCTCGACGGCGTGGTGTTCCCGACCGAACGTGTTTCCCTGTCGCAGAAGTACTTCGAATTCTCCGACCTGAGCGGCTGTGGCGAATTCAAGCTCTACATCTTTGTGTACTCGAGCAGCAAGGAAGAAGGCATCCAGACCTCGCTCTACACGAGCGTCTATGACCAGCTCACCTTCACTCGCCCCGAACAGGAATGCCAGGCAGCCCTGCCGCCTTCTTCCTCTTCTGAGGTCCCGCCTGCACCGTGCACTCCGGTTACCGCACACCCGGTATCCCTCTCCAACAGCATGGGCACGAGCCAGAGCGCCATTAACTTCGAAACCGGCCTCGCCGACAATCCGCACATCACGATCAAGTTCGCGAACAACATGGCCACTATCGTTCCGGGCGCAGGCGTGACCGTTTACGAAGACAACTCGCAGACCACCGGTCTTGATGCCGAACCCAAGGCCGGCCAGACCCAGATTTGCCGCGAAGACTTCGTGAAGTCGAACTTCCAGCTCGAAGACGAACTCACCAGCGGTCTCTGGATTGACGTTGTCACGGCTGACGGCAAGATGTACCCCGTGATGATTAAGAAGGCTATGTTCGAAAGCGCCACGAAGGGTACTGTCGACATCGTCTACTACAACTAGTCTCGAATAAAGACCTTTACAGGAGCCCTCCCCTCACGGGAGGGCTTTTTTTCTATCTTGGCGCTCCTTCGGAGCGCATTTAGTACGGCTCGGCAATGCCAAAACAACTAGTTGTTTTACGTTTACAACGTAAGTGGCTGCGGCTCGAAAATGCAAAAACAAGTTTTTGCGCTTTCTCACCTTGCACACTTTTGTCGCTGCGCTCGCCTTTGACACTCTTCGAGTGTCTTTTGCTAGGCTCAGAAGTGGGCCTGTAAACAGCCCCGTTTCACTCGCCTTACGCAAAAGTTTCTAAATTTACCCGCGTAAATTTAAACACGGAGTAAACTATGCTCAAGAAGCTTTCCAATTTCCCCGGCATCAAGGGACCCGTTGTCACAATCGTGATGGACGGTTTTGGTATCACCGATAAGGTCGAAGGCAACGCCATCAAGGCCGCCCGCACCCCGACTCTCGACAACCTCTTCAAGATGTACCCGAACGTGCTTTTGAAGGCTCACGGCCGCGCCGTGGGTATGCCGACCAACGAAGACATGGGTAACTCCGAAGTGGGCCACAACGCCATCGGTGCCGGCCAGGTCTATAACCAGGGTGCCGCCCTCGTGCAAGACGCAATCGTCTCCGGCGACATCTTCGGTCGCGATGCCTGGAAGGAAATCGCCGAGAACGTTCGCGCCAAGAACAGCGTGCTCCACTTCATCGGCCTCTTCAGCGACGGTAACGTCCACTCCAACATCAGCCACCTGAAGGCCATGGTCGCCCAGGCCAAGAAGGAAGGCCTCAAGAAGGTCCGCGTGCACATCCTCCTCGACGGCCGTGACGTGCCGGAAACTTCCGCCCTCGATTACGTCGGCCCGTTCGAAAAGTTCCTCGACGAACTCCGCAGCCCGGAATTCGACGTCTGCATTGCTAGCGGCGGTGGCCGTATGCAGATTACCATGGACCGTTACAACGCCAACTGGAAGATGGTGGAGCTCGGCTGGAAGACCCACGTGCTGGGCGAAGGCCGCTACTTCGACAACGCCACCCAGGCTATCGAAACTCTCCGCGGCGAAACCAAGGCCATTGACCAGGACCTCCCGCCGTTCGTGATTGCGAAGGACGGCCAGCCGGTCGGTACCATCAACGACGGCGACTCCGTGGTGTTCTTCAACTTCCGTGGCGACCGCGCCATCGAAATCACCCGCGCCTTCGAAGAAGAATCCTTCAACGAATTTGACCGCAAGCGCTTCCCGCATGTGTGCTACGCCGGCATGCTCCAGTACGACGGCGACCTCAAGCTCCCGAACCGCTTCCTCGTTCCGCCTCCGGCCATCAAGGAAACTAGCGGCGAATGGCTCGCTGAAACGGGCGTGAAGCAGTTCGCCTGCTCCGAAACGCAGAAATACGGCCACGTGACCTACTTCTGGAATGGTAACCGTTCCAGCAAGTTCGACGGCGAAACCTACCTCGAAATTGAATCTGACGTTGTTCCGTTCGAACAGCGCCCGTGGATGAAGGCCGCCGAAATCACCGACGCCATGATCGAAGCTTTGAAGAGCGGCAAGTACCAGACGCTCCGCTGCAACTTCCCGAACGGCGACATGGTGGGCCATACCGGTTCCTTCCGCGCCGCTACGATGGCTATCGAAGCTGTGGACATCGGCCTCGCCCGCTTGCTCCCGGTGATCGACGCCCTCGGTGGTGTCGCCATTATCACGGCTGACCACGGTAACGCCGACGAAATGTACGAAATCGACAAGAAGACCGGCATGCCGAAGATCAACAAGGACGGTACCTTCAAGGCAAAGACCAGCCACACCTTGAACAAGGTACCTTGCATCCTTTACGATAACGTAACGGGTGGCAAGCTCGGCCTCAAGGAAGGCGACTGGGGTCTCTCCAACATCGCAGCCACGACCGCGAACCTCCTCGGCCTCGAAAAGCACGAAGCGTGGGACGAATCTATGTTGATTATTAAATAATCAACATAATGTGAAATGTGTAATGTGAAATGAGGAACCCGCAAGGGTTCCTTTTTTTTATATATTCATAGTAAGCAAAAAAGGAGAACAACCATGTCTATTCGAAAGTATAAACGCAAACTAGCCTTATGTATTGCGGCCTTATTTTGGACCGCCTGCGACAATGATTCTAGCACAGGATCAGACGAAAGTGTTTCTCCGACAGTATCATCAAGCAGTCCCGATAATCCCTATATACTCGCAATCCGCCCTACTGTACACTGTAAAGACTCCACCATCTTTCAAAAGGCAACCTGTAAAAATGCCGCAGTCCCCAAAAAATCTTCTGATATAAAATTTGCAGCACCCCTTTACGGAGTACCATGCATAGCCGAAGATAGAAACACTCCTATATTCAAATGTGAAGATGGAAGTATGTTTCCCAATAATAATACATTTTCCCTTGTTGGTGACACTATAGTTCAATTCACCGATTTCTGTGAAGAATTGATTGAAGAACGAACGAGAGCCGACGAATGCATCGCAAAAAAGGCCGAAGAGGCGGAAGCCAATCCGGAAACACCGTACAAACTTGCAAGCGACACGACAATTAACTGCAAACAGACCTTCAAACCCATACTTTCAAAACTTGAGCCCATTCTCATCGGTGTTCAATCCGAATACCTTATACCCGAGGGTTGTTTCAAGTGCGACGATGGAAATATATATGAATGGGATGACATGCTCAAAGATGAAAAAGGTAACCTATGGAAGAAAGAAAACTAAGCTTCCGCACCATAGGCTCAGAGATTGCTAAAGGACGAAAGAAAGGGAACCCGCGAGGGTTCCTTTTTTGCATTAACATAAGGATAAAAAAAACGCCCCCGAAGGAGCGCTTTTGGCCATAAAATCAAGCGATTACTTGCAAGAACCCTTCGGGCCAACTTTGTAGATTGCAAACTCACCCGGATCACCATCGGCAGCATTTTCTTCTCCCTGAATCTTGAACTTAAGAGAAGAAAGCTGCTTGGCAGACTGAGCACCGGAAAGAACCTTCGTGGCCCAGTCAGGAGGTGCAAACGATGCCCAAGAGAGATCCACAACCTTCTTGGCAGTAGATTTCGGCAACTCATAGAAGGCGTTTGCGCCGCCATCAATAGTCTTTTCCTTAGCCGCCGTAAGACCAAGTTCCAAGTGGATGGGTGCAGTAGAAGCGTATTCCACACAAACACCAAGCATCGCGCTCGCATCACCGGAATACTTATTGTCTGGCCCGAAGCCGAACGCAAAACCGATGAACGGTTGCCATTCATTGGTACCCACGATTAGAGTGTATGAACCACAGAGAGAGCCATCGCACGCTTCAAGCACGGGAGTCATGTCACCATTAGTGCCCGGCTCACCTCCCCAAGTAATCGTGGATTCACCACCATTGTTGCTATCATCGTAGCCATACCACCAGCCACCTTTCTTATTGCTGACAGGGACTTGCGGTTTAAGTTCAGAAGCATCCCACAGTTCCATAGTGATGGTTCCGTCATCTACAGCGGCGGAACTCTTCGGGACAATCGCGGAGGAGCTAGACCTAACAATCGCAATGCTGCTGGAGCTGATAGCGAAAGAGGAACTGGACACGGTCGGGAAAACCATGGAGCTGCTGGACAGCGGCATAATAGCGGAACTGCTCAGGAAAAAGTCCACGGACGAGGACGAGAACGGGTCGATTGTGGCAGAAGACATTGCCTGCGCCGCGTTAATCGAATCGAGCACATGCTGGTAAATGGAGTCGGCATTCACCTGCTGCGGGTTCGGGTCCTGGTAAGCGTTCTGGTTGCCGCCCGATACGGGAGCAACTGCGGTTTCGCCGGATTCATTGCAAGCCACAAGAGTGCAGATTGCCAAAAGTCCGAGTATCTTTTTCATCTTGTTTTCCTCACTGTTGTAAATTCCAGTTAGTGAATATATATTTTTTTACTACAAAAAGCAAAATGCCTTCCGTTTTTTTACATCACGAAAGGCATATTTGGGGCATTCCCGATATATTCCGCTACTTTACGGAGAAAATCCGGTTAAAGCTGCCGTCCTTGACCACATAGAGGCCCTTTTCGATGTTCATCGCATCGAGTTTCGCCTGCACGTCGCCCATGCGGGTCGCCTTCAGCTTGCACACGAAGGCGCCCTTCATGTTGTACACGCCGAACGTCCTTTCGCCCGTCTGCAGAAGGACCTTGCCCGCAATGGAGGTCGTCTCGCCGCCGCCGACTTCGGATTCGTCGATTTTTGCAATAACAACGTTGTCTATATATACGCTCCCCTTCGCGAGGCCCGCATTGAAGGAAATGCGCCCGTTCTCGTCGGTAGATTCCTTCATGGTAAACGTAATCTCGAAGTTCTTCTTGTCAGTCCCGAGGTCAAACGTCTTCGCCTCGCCCAGGTAGCTGGTCCACGGGTCAGTATCCTTCTCGAGGTTCACTTCGAGCGACCTTGCCTCGGAGCCGTACGCATCGAAGGTCAACTTGTAGCTCTGGCCCTTCTCGTAGTGCATCCCGTTCTGGATCATCTGGATGTCGTATGCGTTCGTACCCACGCTGGTCACCTTGATTTCGGCCATGCCTTCGGTATGCTTCAGGGAACCTTCGCCGCCATGGGTCTGCAACTTCCATCCGGCAAGCTTGAGCGAATCCGAGAACGTTCCGTTGAAAACGGCATCCCTGTTGGTCGGGACCTCGATTGCACCCGCAACGCCGTCGAGCGAGAACATCTTCACGAAGTTCCAGATATCCGAGACATCTGCCTTGGAGGGGCTATGCATACGGCCCTCGAGCTTCAAGTGCTTCACGTAGACACCGTCATCGCACGGGCCCCAGGAATAGAGCGTCGCCCTGTTCTCGCTATTCGGGTGGTTTTCCTCGACTTCCGCCTGCGCGGGGCAGTTGAACTGCTGGCGGTAACTCTTGAGGTTGTTTTCGAGATTGTTGTAACCCACCACGTCGTCCTTGGTTCCATGCGTATGGAAAATAGGCACAGGACGCATGGCCTGGCCCGGGCCGCCCATCAGGTAGCCGGAGCAGGGGGCGAACGCAGCAATTTTGTCTGCAATCTTGCCCATCGCATGGTAGCTGAGCATGCCGCCCATCGAGAAGCCCGACATGTAGACGCGCTTGGTATCGATGTCGTAGTCCTTGGCGAGCTGGCTAATAATTTCGGTAATCCACTTGGTGTCCTTGTCACCGCTAATGTCCCACGTGCTGTAGCCCGTAGCGCCCTTGGGGTATGCAACGACAAAACCGGCCGTATCGGCGACCGCCTCCCAGTGGGTATTCGACTGCTGATAATTGGGGTCCTGGTCCATGCCATGGAAAGAAAGCAGCAACGGGCTCTTTGCCGCGACACCGGACGGCGCGTAGACATAGACATCCCGGCCCGAAACCGAGACCCTCTTGTAATCGTTAATGGATTTTCCACCGCCTCCCCACTGAGCGAAAGAAAGCGTAACGGCGGCTAACAGAAGTATTGGAAACTTCATATCTGTACTCCTCAGAATTTCCAGTTTTTACATCGTGTTGGCCTCCATATACCTACCCATATATAATGTATATCAATAATGTAGGAATGGGACTGCGGCCAACCAAATTGCGGTGTAAACGACTACAACGCAGTAAATGGCGAAATTAGTACAAATTAGGCGGTTTTTCGACATTTCACAACAAGCAGTTGGGTTTTCCCGAGAAATACAGGCGTGTTGACATTTTTCAGTACAGTTTGTATTTTCGTCGCAAGCAACGGTACATCCCTTGGAAAAAGTTTTCTACCACCTTCCCGGACTGTTTGAGTTTTACGACCTGTACAAGGCCTTTTTGCCGCTATGGCGCGACCACCGGGAATACTTCTACGACTGGTGCGATATCGGCTCCATCTACGGTGCGCCGAGGGACTGCATCTGGGGTGGCGGACGCGTCGGTTTCGGGGATGCCGAGCCAGAAAAGGTTGCCGCACTCGTAAAGGAATACGGGATTTCGGCTCGGCTCACTTTCAGCAATTCATTGATTCGCGAAGAGCATCTGGCCGATGTAGAGTGCAACGCATTGTGCAGGATGTTCGAGAGCGTGGATACTGGGCTTGCCGATGGAAGGAACGGCGCTGGAAACGGTGCGGGTTTGAACGGCGCGGGCATCATCGTCCACTCGGACCTTCTGCTCGATTACATCAGGACAAAGTACCCCGGATTCTATTTCATATCTTCCACCACGAAGGTGATTACGGACTTCGAACAGTTTGTCGCCGAGCTGAACCGCGATGAATTCCGTTACGTTGTCCCAGATTTTCGACTCAACAGGCAATTTGATAAACTGAACGCGCTTACCGATGCGCAAAAACAGAAAGTCGAGTTCCTTTGCAATGAATGCTGCTGGTTCGGCTGTTACGACCGCAAGGCCTGCTACGAGAACGTAAGCCGCAAGAGCCTCGGCGAAGATTGCGCAGACCATAAATGCGTCTCGCCCACAGCGCAGAGAGGCTACCGTTTCTCCGACGCGATGAAGAACCCTGGATTTATCGGGATTGACGACATCCAGAACGTATATGCGCCCGCGGGATTCAGGCACTTCAAAATCGAAGGGCGTAGCCTCGGCAGCGCCATCATCCTGGAATTTCTGCTTTACTACATAACCAAGCCCGAGCACCAGCTCAAGGTGCGCGAAGAAATCTACTTGGACAGCTCGCTGGATTTGTTCTAACTCAAATACGCAATTGTTGGAACACAACACTTTTTTAAGATGTCATGTTTTGACATTTTGTTTATTTATATTTGATCGTGAGCAGTACAAAAGCGACATCAAACACGAGGGGGCTAATAAAACTTTTTCTTAGAAGCAAGCACTTATAATTGTATTTTGGCATAATTTTAAGGGTTTTTAGTGTATTGACAATTTGTAATACAATTTGTATATTAATTATGAAAATCATAAAACACGCATTTGAAAAATTCGATGAGAGAACATTCACTCCCGAAATGGCTGCAAAACTCGTCCATGGTAGATGTTTGTTTAGGCGTTCAAATTCTTTTCCAGACCGATACATAGCAATCGGAGAGGTAGATGGTAAAATATGGTCAGTCGTACTAGAAAAAGACCTGTACACAGTCGTCACGGCAAGGCGCGCACACAAAAACGAGGAAAATCTATGGAATTCAAGGTAATGGAAAAGCCCGACATGACGGAAGAAGAACTCCGCTATTTTAACGAGCACGATTTTGCAGAGGAATTTCGCAAGGGTTTGGAAGATGGCACAACGATCGTCAGCAACGGCCCCTGGGAAGAAACCGTAAAGGAAATCAAGGCCCGCAAGGCCCGCGAAGCAACGAAGATGGCATCTTTCCGTTTACCGACTTGGGTCATTGAAGGGCTGAAGCGCAATGCAGCAAAAGGCGGCGTCAAATACAGCGAATACGCCATCGAAGTCTTGTCAAAGGCCGCTGTATAAATTTATATTCAAGGTATGAAACACCTCGACCAGTTCAGTTATACCGAAGTCATGCCCGTCCTCTCAACAGAGGGAATGAGGGCGCTTGACAAGGCCGCCAAGGAAGCGCTCGCCAAGGACGTTCGCCAGACAGACGCCCAAATTGAAGGTGAGACGCGCGCGGCGATTGAGGCCGGTTATGAACTGATGAAACAGGCGGGTGCCGCGCTGTTCCAGAAGGTGGTCGAGGTTTTAGATGCTTATCGCGGGGACGTTTATCGCGGGTCTGGTAATGCGCCCGAGACGCAGATTAGAACTGCGCCGCGATCGGTGGCGGTATTTGTCGGCGGGGGTAACAACGGAGGTGACGGGCTCGTACTCGCGAAGTTGCTTATCGAAGCGGGAATCCCCTGCACAACGTATTCGCTTGCCGCCGCAAGCAAGTTCCAGAACGAAGCCAAGATGGCGCTGGAAGATTTTGCGCAGGCGGGCGGAAGGCTTGTCATGTCTTCTCCGGTACCGGAAAGTTTATCGCAAGCTGAAACAGCGCTGGAAAGTTTACCGCAGGCAGAAACTGCGCGGCGGATGCCGAGATTTGCAGGCTTCACGCTGGCCGTAGATTGCATGCTCGGGAACGGAGCGCACGGCGAACTGCGGGAACTGTACGCAGCCGCGGTCCGCGACATTGCCGCATCAAACATCCCGGTTGTCGCGGCCGACGCACCCACCGGATACGACTCACAGGAACACGTGCGTCGCGAACCCTGTACCCGCGCATGCGAAACCCTCCTGTTCGGGTTCCCGCGGCTGGATGCATACACGCGCGAAGGCGGGCCCATATTTGGGGAAGCCTCGGTCGCGCCGCTCGGCTACCCCGCAAGTACCGTAGCGCAGTTCAACGAAAACACGTTCCTCGCCACCGAATCGCTCATCCCGCAAATCTTGCCCGAGCGCGACGACTGGGGCGACAAGCGCAAACAAGGCTGCGCGATGATTGTCGCAGGTTCCGGCGATATGCCGGGAGCCGCCGCGCTCTGCACGCAGGCCGCCCTCCGGAGCGGCGCCGGCCTCGCGACCCTCGCAAGCCCCGAAGCCGTGATGCCCGTACTGCAGGCGAAACTCTCGGAACCCGTATTCGTAAACTTGCAAGATATCGCAGGGCAAGATGCAGATTCCACGGACGACCGCGCCACAGCACTCTCGCCCGCGCACATCCCGCAAATTCTCGAGAAGGCGAAGCACAACCAGGCGCTCGCCATCGGGCCCGGAATCGGATGCGCCGAATGCACGCGCGACGCCGTCATCGAAATACTCCCGCAGCTCAGTTGCCCGCTGGTCATCGACGCCGACGCGCTGAACGCCATCGCCACACTCAACAAGACATCCGCAAGCCCCACTTCGGGCGCGGCATCTTACCTTCACAGCATCGAAACTGCAGCAATCCTCACGCCGCACCGCCGGGAATTCGAAAGGCTTTTCGGAGCGCTCCCGACAAACGACATCGATATACCAAAACTACTTCGTGACATCGCCCGCAATACGAAGAAGGTCATTCTCCTGAAGGGCACGCCGACCTTCGTCGCCGTTCCCGACGGACGCGTATTCGTGATTCCCGCACATAACTCGGGCCTTGCCAAGGGCGGCTCGGGCGACGTGCTTACCGGCATCATCACGGCTCTGCTCGCACAAGGCCTGCCCACCGCCGAATCGGCCGTCCTCGGCGCACTACTGCATCAAAAAGCGGGCCGCATAGCCCGCGAAAAAATCGGCGCATTCAGCATGCTCCCGAGCGATGTCATCGACGCGCTACCGCAGGCATTTGGCCGATAAATTTATCCTTAGAACTAATCCTTGAGGCAACGGACTGAATACGCGAAGTACTTGAAGTCGATGCCCAGGAACGCTTCTTCGTCGTCGTAGAGCAAGATCAATCTGCTCGCACCTTCGATACCGCCCTCTGTAGAACTACAGAAGTACGCATCGGTGCCCTCATAGTGCCAACCCTTGGGACATACGCCGCGCACAGGGTATGTCGGCGAGCATTCCGTTCTGTAACCGCAACCCTCGCCATTTGTACTCCACTCGCCTACGCTGTCCATTGCCGTAGCCCAAGTGAACCTCCCATTTTATACACAATGTAAAAAAGCGCCCGCTGTTACGCGGACGCCGGTATTTTGGAGGAGAAATTTTTCGTTTAGCGGGCATTCACGCGCATGGTGCGCGGGCCGATTTTCAGTATAAACGTTCCCGTATGCGGGAGCAGCGCCGACTCGACGGAAGTCGCTATGCGTTTGGTCAAGAGCAGGCGGCCCTGCATGTCGAAAATCGCCATCGTTTTGCCCGCTGCATTCTGGACTTGCAACACGCGACCTGCGGTAGAGACCGTGAACTGCGGGGCAAAACCCGTTCCGCGAATTGCATCGGAAGCCTCGCTGCTGCTGGACACGTCTGTCTCGCTATCACTCGACTGCGGTGTGACGCTACTGCTGGACTTTGCAGAGGAACTCGACGCCGGAGTTTCGCCATTCCCAGCCACCACGGTAATCGTCCCGCTCTTCGAGGCATTCGTCGTAGCGCCCGTCGTAGTGACGGTAAACTTGTACGCACCCGGCGCCACCGTCGCAGAGACCGTTCCCGAAATGTAGAAGTCAGAACCCTTGAGCGTACCCGACACGCCATCCGGAAGCCCCGTCACCGTGGCACCCGTCGCGCCCGCAATCGTGTAGTAGAATTCCGCAATCGATTCGCCTGCGGCAACCGTCTGCGTGGTGCTGCCCGAGCCGTGCTTGGTGAGAGTCGCTTCGCCTGCGACAGGCCCCTGCGACGAGCTGGACTTCGCAACGCTGCTGCTGGACTTCACGGAAGAACTCGATGCCACGCTGGAACTCGACACTTCGGCAGGCTCAGTGATCTTACTGCTCGAGCTTGCCGGAGTCACCACAGAACTGCTGCCCGGATCCGGAAGCGTTGCACCTGCATACAACTTAATTGAATCGCGCAGGGCATACGCCTTCGCCTGTGTGCTCACGTCAGTCAAGCTCATGGAATAGCTCGGCTTGAACGCCGTACCCGTACCGGCTTGCGGCTTCTTCACGTTCTCTTCGTAATTCTCGATCATCTGCGCCGCCGTGATGGCGCCGTCGCTCGTGTAGAGGTCAAGAGCCTTCTGCACACCGATGAACACGTTCCTTTCGATGCGGATATCCGCCTCGATGGCCGCACGCACGCAGTAGCTCGCGTCCTTGCTGTCGAAGAGGTTGTTCGCCACATGCACCTTGCCAAAACGCACGCGCGGCATGCGTTCCACCACGCCGTCCGCCCACCACGTATGGTGAATCGTCACGTTCAGGTGTCCGCGGTCGCTCGTCTTTGTCTTGCTGTTGCCAATCAGGTTGCTGAACTGGTGGCCGGTCGATGCCGAGGTATAGCTGAACTTGGTCCACGAAATCGTCACGTAGTCCGAGGCGTTGGTAATGTCCAGGTTGCCGTCGTGACCGTCGTAAACATCAACGTGGTCAATCCACACGTTCTTTGACTCGTGATTCACCTGCAGGCAATCCTCGTCATCGTCGTCGTGCGCGCCGACGCCCTTGAATTTCAGGTTGCGGATGATGACGTTCTTCGAGCCGCTCAGTTTCATGGCGCTGCCCGAAGTGGGCTGCGCGATGATGGCGCCCTGGTAACCGTAAATCGTCACGTTGCTGCCGACCTCGACGGGGCCCATGTACGTCCCCGGCTTCACGTAAATAATCTTGTTACCCGCCTTGGCGTAGCTCTTAAGGTCACTCACGTTGTCCACCGTGACCTCGGAATAGCCCTTGCCGCCCGTGGTGCCGCCATTCTGCGTGGCAAAGCCCGCCATCGGGAAATCCGGCGAAGTGACCGCGAACGCGGAAGTCGCCGTACCGACAACCGTCGCCCCGCACACAAGCAGTGCCGAGAGCAACATTTTCAACGAATTACGACCCATAACATCCATCCTTTTTTTGAGCCGCAGGCAACCCGCCCGCATTGTTCTCAAAATTTTTCTCAAAATTTATATTCAAAAAAGGAAAAAGTCAATAGGAATTTTTAACATTTCGCCGCTCTTTCGCCCGTAATTAGCCACAAAACAAACAAAAATGGCGAAATTCAAAGAAATTCGCCATTCTTAAAATGTTCTCAAAAATTTATTTTACAATTACAACAGGTCGGGTATCCGAGAAAACATGCGCCTACACAAGTTCTTGAACGAGTTTGTCCATCGCAGCTTCGGATTCGGCGCCGAGCGTCGACTTCACCGTCACCACCGTTTCGGCGAGCGTCACGTTCTTGAGCGAGGAGAGGATTTCGGTCATCTTCTTTGCGGCCATCGGGGCCCACGTGCCGTTTTCGACAACGCCCACCTTGCGGTTGCTGTAGTTCTTCGCCTTCAGGTGATTCAAGAAGTCTTCCATCACCGGGAAGAGGCCCGCGTCGTACGTGGGGGCTGCCACCACCATGCGGTCGTAGCGGAAGGCGTCTTCGATGACTTCGGCCATGTCGCTGCGGGCAAGGTCAGAGACCACCACCTTCTCGACACCGGCGGCCTTGAGTTTTTCACCGAGCAATTCCGCGGCCTTCTTGGTTCCGCCGTAAATCGAGGCGTAAGCCACGAGCACGCCCTTGTCTTCGGGAGCGTAGCTGCTCCAGGTGTTGTACTTGTCGATGTAGTAGACGAGATTTTCGGTGAGCACCGGGCCGTGCAGCGGGCAAATCGTCTTGATGTCGAGTGCAGCCGCCTTCTTGAGCACCGCCTGCACCTGGTTGCCGTACTTGCCCACGATGTTGAAGTAGTAGCGGCGGGCTTCGCAGGCCCAGTCGTCCGGGTCGGCATCGTACACGCCGAACTTGCCGAACGCATCGGCCGAGAACAAAACCTTTTCACTCTGTTCGTAGCTGAACAGCACTTCGGGCCAGTGCACCATCGGCGCACCGATAAACTGCAAGGTGTGCGCACCGAGCGAAAGCGTATCGCCTTCCTTCACGGTCTGCTTCTTGACCGATTCGGGGAGCGCCATGAACTGCGGCAGGAGCGCGAAAGCCTTCGCGGATGCCACGAGCGTCGCCTCCGGATACTTCGCGACAAAATCAGCAATGCCTCCGGCATGGTCCGGTTCCAGGTGATGAATCACCAGGTAGTCCGGCTTGCGGCCAGCGAGAGCGGCATCCAGATTGGCAAGCCATTCATTCACCTTGTGGGCGTCCACCGTGTCGGTCACGACAATCTTTTCGTCCACAATCACATACGAATTGTACGCCATGCCCTCGGGCACCACGTACTGGCCTTCGAACAAATCCAAGTCGCGGTCATCGACTCCGATGTACTTGATATTTTCGCTAAAGTTCTTCATATAGACTCCTCATATTTTCGCTGAGAATTTAAAAAAATATCGAACGGATGTTCCTAATCTTCCAAGAAATACTGCACGTTCGTCACGACGCGGACTTTCTTGATGTACGGCGTATTTTCGTCGCGGTTTTCAATGGAGAACACTCCCTGCGTAGCCGTCTTGATTTTGCCAAGTTTGCTGTCAGAATCCTTGGCAAATTTCTCGGCAGCGGTGCGCGCGTTCTTAGTCGCTTCGTCAATCATGGCAGGCTTGATTTCGTTGAGGCCGTTAAAGCTATAAATGGTACGGTACTGGTAATCGCTACCGCTAAAGGCAATTCCGTTCTTCAGGAGTTCGCCTTGCTTTTCCATGGTCTTGCGGACAAGGGCCACATCGTTTGTCGCCACCGTTGCAACCACGGTTGCCACATAGCGATAATTATGTTTGCCGCCGCTGTACAGTTCGCCATCGGCATCGACAATGGCCGGGGTCGAGTAAGTAATGTTTTCTTTTTTAACGCCGTTTTCGAGCAGGAACTTTTCAAGAATCTGCGACTTGGACTGTAGCGTTGCAGAAAGTTCCGCAAGGTCGTTGCCCACTTCTTTGTAAACGATCGGCCAAATCACGAAATCAGCCGGCACCTCGCGTTCGGCAAGGCCTCGTACGAACACCACGCGGTCGCGGTCCTTGACATCGATTTGCGCGCGATAGAAAAATGCACCCAGGCACAAAATGGCGAGCGCCAAAATGACAGTCTCTTTAACTCTTGATTGCATATTCAACTCCATTTTTACATAAATCCAATATACAAATTTTCTACATTCAAAACATGTCTGAAAAAACTCTACTTTTGCTCGACTCCTACGCGCTTGCGTTCCGCATGTTCTACGCCTATTCGCAAAACCCGCTCAAGAACAGCCAGGGCGAAGACGTTTCCATGATGCACGGTTACTGGGGTGCGGTGCTCCGCATTTTGGCCCAGCACAAGCCGACGCATTTTGCGATTGCACGCGACGTGGCACATACGAAAACTTTCAGGCACGAACTTTACCCCGACTACAAGGCCAATCGCGGCCCCATGCCCGAGGAGATGGCAGCGCAGATGCCGCTGTTGGGCGAAAGTCTTGAAGCGAGCGGAATCCCGCTCTTGTCGGAGCCGGGTTACGAAGCGGATGACGTAATGGCGAGTACCGCTATGGCCGCCGTGGACGCGGGCTTTGACCATGTAGTGATTTTGAGCAAAGACAAGGACATGTCGCAGATTGTAAGCGACAAGATTCACCTTTTCCACTTGACGAAGGGCGCCGACGGCATTGACTTCGGTCCGGAACAGGTGCTCGAAAAATACGGGCTTCCGCCGGAAAAAATCCGCGACTACCTGGCGCTCATGGGTGACGCAAGTGACAACGTTCCCGGCGTGCCGAAGGTGGGGCCCAAGACGGCCATCCAGTTGCTGAACGATTACGGCGACATGGACAACCTGTATGCGAATCTCGACAAGATTACCAAGAAGGGTTTGCACGACAATTTGGCGAACAACCGCGAAAAGGCTTTCCTCAGCCGAGAACTGGTGACGCTTCAGACCAAGCGCGCCTTTAGCGGGAATTTAGATGCCCTCGAATACAACGGTCTGCACGTGGATACACTCGCGCAAATGTTCAAGGACCACGAAATCAACAGCCTGTTGCGCCTGCTCGAGAAAGTTCCGAGCAAGGCTGGATTCGTGCGTGACGGCGCCACGGAAAATGCGGGCACGGAAGGCGCCGGCGAAAACGGAGACAGCGAACTTGTTGCCGCAAGTTTCCCCGTAGAAGACTTGCCCACGTATGTCTGCGTCGATACCGATGAAATCTTTGAGCAGATGAAGGCCGAATTTGCGGCCGCAAGCACCGTGGGCATCGACACCGAAACAGACGGACTCGACCCGATGCAATGCAACATCGTGGGCCTCTGCCTTTCGGCAGACCCGGCGAAGGGCTACTACATCCCGCTTGCGCACACCGACGAAATCGGGTTCCCGCTCCCCGCAAGCAAGGGCGGCAACTTCGACTTTAACAAGGTTGCGAACTGGTTCAAGGAATTCATTGCGGATACCGCCCCGATGGAAAACACCGGGAAGCCGCGCGCGTTCGTATTCCATAACGCAAAATTCGACCTGCATGTTCTCGCACGCGCATTCAAGATTCCGCAATCCGTTATCGACAACGCAAACATCATCGACACGCTGATTGCCGCCTGGATGCTTTCGCCGGGGCAATCTGGCCTCGGGCTCGATAACCAGGTGATGCAGCGCCTGCAGCACGAGATGATTCCCATCGAGAACCTCATCGGACGCGGCAAGAACCAGATTACGTTCAACCGCGCGCCCATCAAGGACGCCACCGAATACGGCGCCGAAGATGCAGTCTACACGCTCCGCCTTTGGAAGCCGCTCAAGCAGGAACTCGAAAAGCTCGACTACGTGAAGTACTTCTTCGCGCAGGAAATGCCGCTGCTGAAGGTACTGTACCAAATGGAATCCGTGGGAGTGGCGATTGATGTTCCGGCCCTCAAGACGCTGGAGCAGGAACTTGCCCGCCGCATCGAGAATCTGGAGAAGGAAATCTGCGACATGGCAGGCGTCGAATTCAACATCGGTTCGCCAAAGCAACTGGGCGACGTGCTTTTCGATACGCTCGGACTCCCCGAAATCAAGAAGCGCAGTACCGATGCCGTCGTTCTCGAAGAACTCAGCTTCAAGGCGCCGCACCCGATTGTCTTCGCCGTCATCGAGTACCGCGAACTCAAGAAGATGCAGAGCACCTACATTTCGGTGCTCCCGACGCTCATCAATCCGGACACGCGCCGCATCCACACGAGCTTTATCCAGTGGGGTACCGCGACGGGACGCCTTTCGAGCCGCGATCCGAACCTGCAGAACATTCCCGTGCGTAGCGACTTGGGTAAGAAGATTCGCGCAGCATTCATCCCGCAGAGTAAGGACAACATAATCCTTGCGGTAGACTACTCGCAGATTGAATTGCGTATGCTCGCCCACTTGAGCGGAGACGAAGCGCTCATCGAAAGCTACAAGGAAGGTATCGACATTCACGCCCGCACAGCCGCCGCAATTTACGGGGTGGATCTAGACGCCGTCACGAGCGACATGAGGCGCGATGCAAAAGTCGTGAATTTCGGCGTGCTCTACGGGATGACGGCCTTCCGCCTCGCCCGCGACTTGAAAATCCCGATGTCGCAGGCAAGGGATTTCATCGACGGTTACTTCGGGATGTACCAGGGTGTACAGCAGTTTATTGAAGATACCAAGGCGGCCGCCCACCGCGACGGCTACGTAGAAACGCTTTCGGGCCGCCGCCGCTACATCGCAGGTATCGACAGCAGCGACCGCATGGAATCGCAAATGGCCGAGCGCATGGCCGTGAATACTCCTGTGCAAGGCTCCGCCGCCGACCTCATCAAGATTGCGATGATACGCATCCAGAAGCGAATCAACGAAGAAAACCTTCCGCTCAAAATGATGCTACAGGTGCACGACGAACTCGTGTTCGAATGCCCCCGCGACCAGGTGGAAGCGATGGCCCTGATGGTGAAATCCGAGATGGAAGGCGCCATGGAGTTGAAGGTGCCGCTGGTAGCAAGTGTGGGCTTCGGCGAGAACTGGCTCGAAGCGCATTAATCCTTTATGCAGCGGATGCTATACGCATCCGATACCACGCCTCCCGAAACGGAGCTCGTAACAAAGTTTACTTCCTCGCTGGACAAATAGAACGCTTCATACTCGTTCAGCGAGCAGTCCTGTGCATACCAGAACCACGCTTCCTGCGAAGCGCTTCCATACGAGTTCGCTCCATACATGATTCCGCCAGGGAGTGCCGTAAAACCAAGCACATCAGTTCCGTTCCTGCTATGTCCCGTATTATCGGACCAGCCTTCCTTCGCCCGCAAACCATTCTGCGGGTCACCACCCATAAGCACTATAAAATTGTACAGGTTCATCCAATCCGATATCGACGGTAAACGCCAACCCGCAGGGCATACCTGGCTGGACAATTCGCAGGAATAGAACGAGCCGTAGGTGTCGCACTGATCAGCCTCATTGTCGTAGCACCAGCGGTTCCCTTCCAGTTCGGGCTTTGCGACAGAATCCCTGTAGTCCAGGTTTTCGGCCATCCATGTCTGGCCCCAGATGTCAATTGTCTTGTACACCCTGCCGTCGCGCGCATCCGTGAACGAGCCGTATTCCCACGCGGTCGAATCTATTTTCCAGCCCTCTTCGCTGCACACGAAATGCGTATTGTTCACCGTGATTTTTTTGCCATAGATATAACTTGTACAACCCAAATTCAATCGCATTTCCCTCTCCGTAGGCAACCGGAATCCGCCATTCTCGCAAACGTAGACGCGGCCAGTCGCATTATCGTGCTTGTTATGGAAAGTACCATCACCATATAGCCCCGTCGCACTACACTCATCCCGGTCTTCGTAGGTATCATTGTATATCAGCGGAGCCGTCTCCCATTGCATGTGAACCGCACGCCACGACACGTAGCGACACACATAGTATTCACCTTCATACTTCACCTTGGACGTATCTCCCTCTACCATGCACGGGGTACCTCCCAAAGCATAGAGAACGCTATCCATCTTGGTTCCCTCGCGCCAATGGCCATCCTGGAACACACAGTAGCGGCCATTTGACGGGCATTCCACGACTGTGCCCTCGTCGTAATCGGTGCCCAACATTATCTGGTCCACAGTGGAATCCATTGTCCCCACCCAAGTGCCATTATCGCAAGTGTACCATACGGATTTAGACGACCTCGACAATTCCCCCTGTCGCGCCGCAGTACAGCCACCAAGTCCTAACTTGCAGTTGGAACTATCGCGTTCATACCAGGCACCATTATCGTAAACATTGGATTTGTAGTTTTTTTAATAGTGGGTTCATGAACAACCATATTCATTACCGGTTAAGTTAAAATATATCCTTTTTTCTTGTTAAGTGGTATACCCTTGTGGTCTAGGCAGCCTGTTTTGACAGCCTATATTCCACCGGTGTCATGTAACCGAGCGAACTATGGAGCCGTTTCCGGTTGTAGAACAGCTCGATGTACCTGAAAACGGCCTCCCGCACGTCTTCGATGTCCTTGAAGTCTCGCCTGTAGGCCATCTCCTTCTTGAAGCTTGCGAAGAAGCTTTCCATGCAGGCGTTGTCGTAGGGGCAGCCCGGGGCGCTCATCGAGGGCGTTATCCCATTCTCCGAGAGCATCGTGCGGTAGCCCATGCTGCTGTACTGCACGCCACGGTCGGAATGGAAGATTAGTCCGTCGTGATGGCCGCGTTGCATGATGGCATTGGACAACGCGCGCTTGACAAGTTCCGTGTCGATGTTCTTGCTCACGGCATAACCCACCGCCTCCTTGTTGCATAGGTCAAGTACCACGGCAAGGTACACCCAGCCAAGCGTAGTCTTGACGTAGGTGATGTCGCCGGCCCAGACGGCGTTCAGACTGTCGGGATCGAACTTCCGCTGCACCAGGTTCTCGCTGTACATGGAGTCACATTTGCCCTTGCGGTAGGGTTTCCATTTCTTGAGCGTGACCGGATAGAGACCGTTCTCGCGCATGATGCGGCGCAGTTTCCACACCTTTACCTCGTCACCCTTGTCATGGAGTGCCGCCTGCATCTTCGGGCAACCGTACACGCGGTGGTTTTCTTCGAAGGTGTCGCGGACCTTCTGGACAAGCCGTTCTTCGCGGGCCTTCTTCTCGGCACGTTTTTCCTGCTGGCGCGACCACTGGTAGTAGGAACACTGCGGTATTCCTAGGGCTCTGCACATCTTCCTGACTGAGTATTTCTTGCGGTTCACGTGTATCGCCTCGCATTTCAGTCGTGTGGTCGCATAAAGATGTGCAGGGATTTTTTTAGGATCTCTACCGTCTCCTTCTCGTCCGCAAGCTCCTTTTCACGCTTCTTCAGGAGTTTTTCCAGTTCCCTGTTCTTGGCGGCGAGTTCCTCGACGGACACCTTGCGGATTCGCCGTTCCTCGCGGTAGCTCGGCAGGTTGTGTTCCTTGCGGTACTCGTTTACCCACCGACCGACTGTATTGGGCCCGATTCCGAGTTCCTTGGCTATTTGGTTTGCTGACTTTTCGCCTTTCAGGACCAGCTTGATGACCTGTTCCCTTGTCTCGGAGCTATAGTTGATTTTTGCCATTGTTTTACCTTTTGGGGGTTGCGCAATGAATATAGTAGCTTATGCTACCCTCTTATTAAACTCCTGCATGGTCCACATAGCACATACGCGGATCAGAGCCTTCCCACAGCGTTTTGCCTTCCACCGCACCCGTCCACTTGAACTCGTTATATTCGTCAATGCTCATTGTAACCCAGCCGCTATCGGCACAGACCAGGTAAGATATGTAATTGCAATTGATTGTCTCGTACCGGGTCTGATCCGTGCACGCAAAACTCGGGTTGTAATCATTGACACAGCGGACCGGGAAACGGTCAGTCGTATTCAGCAATCCATTCATTACTGTTCCCGTATTCGAAAATTGAAAGGAATACGAAAAAATGTACTGATAATCCTTAGCATACGAACTCGTCCAATAATTCGCACTCGTCTGCCCCGCAGGTATTGTCGCAAAACCATACTTGTCCATTTCGGAAGCTGATGAACTACTTATATACTTGAACATGTAGTCCCATTCTTCCTTGCCCGGGAGGTGCCAGCCATCCGGACACGCACTGCGCGCATCGTTCCACGTATAGGTTTCTTCGCCCCCATAATTCAGGTTTTCCGCCATCCATCTTTGGCTTCCAATATACACGTAGCGGTAGATTCGGCCATCACGGCTGTCAATCATCTTATAGTACCTTGCATTTTCGTCACCGTCAAAAAGTTTCCATTCCTTCCCGTAACAGAAGTACACATTGTTCGTATCGACAACGCCATGCTCGATCTTGCCAAAGAACTGACAAGCCAGACCCCTCGTATCCTTCTCAAAGTCGCTCAGCCCAGACAAATCCGTAGTATCCGTGACACCGCTTGTATCGGCAACACTAGCTGTATCCTTGACCTGCGTGGTATCCTTAACACTTGTAGTGTCCTTGACCTGCGTTGTATCCACGGCCGATGTATCCGCGACTGCGGTAGTGTCGGCAACATCTGTCGTATCCCTAACCTGCGTCGAGTCCTTGACATCCGTGGTATCCTTACCGTCTTCTACCGTCCTTTCGGGGATCCACTTGCCGTTCTTGCATATAAAATAAATGCCCCTATTTGCACTGTAGGGATTGTCGTTCAGCCATGCGGCCCCATCCAACGTTGAGTCGCACGCATCGAACCCATAGATTTTCCACCAGAAGGAATCTATGTAAGAAACGACCTGCGTACGGAACGAATCGAACTTGCCGTTCAAGCCCTGTTCCACCGCCCAGTCTGCCATATTCGCGGCGGTACGCCCGTTTTTCCAGAAGCCATCACTTTCAAGGTCTTCTGCAAAATCCGTGATTCGCTCAGCAAGTTTCGAGTTTTCCTCGCCATCGTCATTCTTCGTTGCAAGGCCGAACGGGAGTCCGGATTCGCCATCCTTCTCCAGACCACCCAGCATAATCACGCTTATCGCTAACAGTGCCGCATTTCCGTCGCCATTGCTATAGATATTCAGGTCTTCGGCCAGGGCAAAGTCGCCACTGATTCCAAAGGCCCTGAGCACCTCTCGCTCCGCCTGCATTTTCGCTTCCGCGACGGTCAAGCCCTCTTCCCTTACAAGATAGAGCACGCGCAAATATTCTAGGTGCGTAAGTAAGTTCACGTTCGCCGACTTGCGGGCAGTAAGGTCTACCAGCGCATTCAAGGTCACCGTCGCTTTTGATTTTTCACCCGTGAGTTCATCGCGGTACGTACCCACGGCCGTAAGCAGTGCATACGGGGATTCGAATTCGCTGAATTCCAGGGAGTAGGTTCCCTCGTCGTTCAGAACCGTACCTTCGATCTTTTCGCCTACCGGCAAAAGTGTAACCGCGTCAAGTTCCTGTATCGAAATTTTTGAGCCCTTCGAGAACGGGCCCTTCTGTACAAAGCCCGAAAGCGTCCTTTTTTCGGTATACGGGGAATCCAGTTCTTTGTCGGTACCGCTATCACCGCACGCACCAAGCAAAGCAAACAGCGTCGCATATACAAGAGCAGCAAAAAATGTCCGACCAAAATAAATCATCCTAGCCCGCCTTTTTCGAGAAAAACACCCTATTGGAAATATAAAAACTCTTCTCGCAACAAAAAATTTACACTTTGTTGTAAATTGTTCAATAGTATTTGGGCAGGGCAGTCAATTTTTCGCGCACTCCTACCATTTTCAATATACATTTGAGGCGTGTAGTGGTATTAGGGTTACTTTCAGAGGAATCCAAATGAAGCATATTCTGCAAAAAACGGCAATTTTCGCCATCGCAGGCGCAATCTCTGCAACGGCGGCGCTCCCCACTGCAAAGCAGGTCCAGGCCAACATGGGCATGGGGTTCAACATCGGCAACTCGATGGAGGTGCCGAACAACCCGACCGCATGGGGCAACCCCTTCCCCACGCAGGCCCTGCTCGACTCCGTGAAGGCGGCAGGCTTCAACACGGTGCGCATTCCCTGCGCATGGGATAGCCACACGAGCGGCGGCAAGGTTACCGAGACCTGGCTCGATTCCGTGAAGACGGTCGTCGACTATGCGATGCGCGCGGGCCTCTACACGATTTTGAACATCCACCACGAAGGCGAAGGCGGCTGGTTCCAGACAAACATCGGCACGAGCGTCAACTCGACTGTCGACAACAAGATGAAGACGTACTGGACGCAGATTGCGAACAAGTTCAAGAACTACAACGAACGACTGATTTTCGCGGGCGCAAACGAGCCCGGCCCGAATGTGAACACCTGGACGGCCCAGCATGTAAGCACGCTGATGCACTACTACCAGACGTTTATTGACGCCGTGCGCGCCACGGGCGGGAACAACGCCACCCGCACGCTGATTATCCAGGGCCTCAATACCGACATCGACAAGTCTGTCGCGAACGCGCCCGTAAGCACGTTCCCTAAGGACAAAGTAACAGGCTACCTGATGTTCGAGGTGCATTACTACGACCCGTACCAGTACACGCTCATGACAAGCCAGCAGGACTGGGGCGCAAGCGAGCCCATCATGCCGCAGTACTACTACGGTAATTACCAGAAGGCGAGCGAACCCAAGCGCAATGCGGGCTACAATGCGTGGGCAGGTTCCATCGATTCCAAAATCGCAGGCATCGGCCACCCGCAGGAACAGTTCGCCAAGATGAAGACAAACTACGTGGACAAGGGTTACCCGGTCATTGTCGGCGAATTCGGCGCGAACGTGCGCTCACCGGAACTGAGCGGATCCGACCTGAACCTCCACAAGCAGGGTCGCGTGCAGTGGCACAAGGACGTGGTGAGCGCGGCCAAACAGTACGGCCTCACCCCCATTCTCTGGGACATGGGCAACGAGAGCAATTCCGGCTACGACAACATGGCCTACATCCGCAGGCAATCTTCCCCCGTGGGCAAGGTGCTCGAAACTGACGTCATCAACGCGATGCGCAGCGTGTATAACCTCGGCAACTACAACAACACGGGCGTGACCCACGTGGAAGACTTCATTACCGGCGGCAGCGAGAATCCGGCTACGAGCAGCAGCACGGTCGTTCCGCCGTCTAGCAGTTCCAACATTGCGCCGGTATCGAGCAGTTCCGCAATCGCGCCTGTTTCCAGTTCCGCAATTACGCCGGTATCGAGCAGCACGGAAATCTATCCCTGCGATGCCATGATTCCGGAATGCGGCTGGACCGGCTGGAACGTCGGCGTGCCCGAAGTCGCAGGCACGCAGGTCAAGTTCTACCGTGAAGGCAATACGCTCCGTTCCAATGCAACCATCCGCCTGTTCGACCTGAACGGCAATATGGTGCGGGATGCAAGCGCAGAAATGGCAAGCGGCCATAGCGAAATGGACCTGCGCGGGCTCCGTCAAGGCATGTACATTGCCCGCAGCGGTGCGCAGACCCTCCGCGTGCAGGTGAAATAGGCCCGCGGGTCCCGAAAACGCCCCGAAATATTAAAAACTCCCTTTACATACCATCATATAGCAAAACAACCCCACGGTATGTAAAGGGTTGTTTCTTTTTTTCCGGTTTACATACTTTTTCGGCTTTTTCAGGCATTTAGTATGTAAAATTCAAGAAAAAATGGTTTAAAAAGCAACTTTTTCAGGCAAAAATCAGCAAAAACACGCCTAGAAGTCGATTTTTCACACGATTTTCGGCCATTTTTACATACTAAAAGCGTGTTTTCATGCATTTAGTATGTAAAGATGCCTAAAAACAGCAGTAAAACCGGCAAAAACAACCCGAAATCGGCCCTGTTGTACCCCGTTGAGTATTCTACACCGCAAAAATCGTGCAGGGACACATTTTTCTTTTAAAATGCACCCGCAGAATCTAATTTCATAGAAAACAGACAACCGGGCAAGTCATGCCCACACATACCATATAAGGAGTCAAAATGTTTGGTATTGGAAAGTTTGGTATCGCGGTCGGCGCGCTCTCGCTCGCAAGCACCGCTGCGTTCGCCCTCCCCAAGGCGACCGACCTGGTCGAGCCCATGGGCATGGGCTACAACATCGGCAACACCATGGAAGTGCCCGAAAACCCGACCGGATGGGGCAACCCGCTCCCGACCGCAGCCTACATCAAGGCAATCAAGGCAGCCGGCTTCAACACCGTGCGTATTCCTTGCGCCTGGTATTCCCACTCCGACGCCCTCGCCAAGGATATCGCCGCATACGGCGGCACCGCAGACAACTCCACCTACAAGCACGTAGGCAAGGACGCCTCGTTTACCACCCCGACCATTGACGGCGCTTGGCTCGCCCAGGTGAAGGAAGTCGTGGACATGATCATCGCCGAAGGCATGTACGCGGTGCTGAACTCGCACTGGGACGAAGGCTGGCTCGAAGACCGCGTGTATGACGGTACCGCCAACCCGCGCAGCGGAGCAGGCGATATCACCAACAGCTCTGCAACGACCAAGGCCCGCCAGGCCGCCTACTGGAAGCAGATTGCCACCTACTTCAAGGACTACGACGAGCACCTCCTCTTTGCTGGCGCCAATGAACCGGCCGTGAACGACCCATGGGGCGCAAGCGGTCAATGGGCATTCGACGACTCCCGTATGCAGATTTTAAAGGGCTACTACGAAGCATTCATTACTTCCGTGCGTAGCGCAGGCGGCAACAACGACACCCGCACCTTGATCGTGCAGGCTCCGCGTACCGAAATGGACAACGCCCCTATGCTCAGCACGAACTGGCCGACCGACCCGGCTGGCGCTGGCTACATGATGGCCGAAGTCCACTACTACCCGTACCAGTACTCCCTCATGACCGCTGACGAAGATTGGGGCAAGCAGTTCTACTACTACACCGGCCTTTCCAGCACGACCGATACGGAACACAACATGGGCTGGAACGTTTACTCCAACAGCATCGACAACAATGCGCTCGGCACCCCGAACCAAATCAAGAAGGCTTTTGGTGAACTCAAGACCATGTTCTGCGACAAGGGCATCCCCGTAATTATCGGCGAACTTGGCGCCATCAAGCGTACCGGCCAGATTACTGATGCAGCAAACCTCAAGCTCCACTTGCAGGGCCGCGCCCTCTTCTACGGTGAAGTCGCGAAGAACGCGAAGGCCAACGGCATTGTTCCCTACGTCTGGGATACCGGCGCCGAAAACGACGGCAACATGACCATCATTACCCGCCAGAAGGGCACCTACAGCATTCTCGACCCGGACGTGTTGAACGCACTGCAGAAGGCTTACGGCCAGGAAGGCAACAACCAGAGCAACCTCGACAGCCTGGTGAACGAAAACGAAGTTCCCGAAACCGAAGCAGGCAAGGGCGTGTTGGTGACCTACGCGACCAAGACTTCCGACTCCAGCGAAGTGGGCACGCTCCGTATCAACCTTTCTGGCACCAAGAAGGACCTTTCCCAGTACGTGGGCATTGAAATCCGCCTGAAGGGTTCTGTTGAAACTGCAGGCGGTTGCACCGGTGCAGGCGAAGGCTGCGGAGAATACGGCTGGACCTCCATGGACCTCTTCATGATGACAGGCGGTTCCTGGGCATGGTTCGACGCGCCCGTTATGGAACAGGCCAACCAGGAACTTGATGCTAGCGCATTCCAGAAGATCCAGGTCAAGTGGGATGATTTCCGCACCGCGCCTACGGACCTCAACGATGCAAACGCCATCGGCCTGAACCTCTACGGCACACAGGTCACCGGCACAATCACCTTTGACTACATCGCAGGCATCAAGGCCGACGGTTCTACCGAAATCATTGACGACTTCGACAAGAAACCGCAGCTCGAAGGCACAGCCTCCGGCAAGGTCGTCGCCCTCGGCGGCACGGGCGATATCGGATCAAACGCCATCAGGCCTGTCCGCGCGGCAAGTTCCAAGATGCTCGTGAGCGTACGTCCGGGATCGGTGACCGCCTCGTTCAGCGCAGCCACCGCAGGCATGGCAAGCGCCACGCTCATGAACTTCATGGGCCAGGTCATCGACCAGAAGAACTTCAACGCAAGCAAGGGCGCGAACAGCGTCGAACTGCAGAGCAACTACCGCGGGGCCGCAATGCTCATCGTGAAGCAGGGCAGCCAGCGCTACGCCCAGAAGGTTCTCCTGAAGTAACATAAAGCCCGCAAGGCAGGAGTGTCCTTGTCGGGCTAATCCCCAAGAGGGATGTGTGGAAAGACCCCCGCGCTAAATGCCGCGGGGGTTCTTTTTCAGACCGTTCGTTCGTCGTTTCGGGAACTGAACCTACGGTGTCTCACTCACTCTCGCCTCGACGACTCGTTAAGACGAGTCGCCTCTGGCTTACCAGACCGCTCGTTCGTCGTGGTCCTTACCACATTTTGTCGAACTTCTTGCGGTTCTTTTCCTCGTCCTTCTTCTCCTGCACAATCGCGTCGATTACGGCGGCGACCGTCAGGTTGAAGATATCGTGCACGGAGGCGTCGGAGTCGGTGAAATGCACCGGCTTGTTCAAGCCCATCTGCACAGGACCGATGGACTCGCCCACGCCCATCTCGAGGAGCATCTTGCAGGTCGTATTTGCAGAAGAGAGGCACGGGAAAATAAGCGTGTTGACCGTCTGACCCTTGAGCTTGTTGAACGGGTACTTGGTATCGCGCAGCTGCTTGTCGAGCGCCACGTTCACCTGCATTTCGCCATCGATCATGTAGTCCGGGAACTGCTCGTGAATCATCTTCACCGCATCGCGGGCCTTGTTTGCCGTACCGCGGGCCGCTTCCTTGTCACTGCCGAAGTTCGCGTAGCTGAGCATCGCCATCACCGGTTCGTGAGCGAAGAACCGCACCGCGTCGTGTGTGAGCTTCACGACATCCACGAGCGTTTCGGCATCGGGGTCGCGGTTCACGAGCGTATCGGCCAGGAAGAACGTTCCCTTGCGCGTGCTCAGGATATGCATTGCACCGAAGTGCTTGTATTCCTCGCGGATGCCGATGATTTCCTTCGCAAGTTCAATCGTCTCGCTGTACTTGGAGTAGCCGCCCGTAATGAACGCGTCGGCATCGCCCGTCTTGACCATCATCATGCCAAAATGGTTCGGTTCGAACATGTCATCGCGGGCCTCGTCGAGCGTCACGCCGTTGCGGCCGTTCTCCTCGGCATAAATCGTCGCGTACTTGCGGCGGCGTTCGAATTCCTCGGGCGAGCGCGGGTTCACAATCTTGATGCCCGTAAGGTCGAGCTGTTCGCGCTGGGCGATAATCTGGATGCGTTCCGGGTTGCCGAGCACAATCGGGTGTGCAACGCCTTCCACCTTTGCCTGCACGGCAGCCTTGAGCATGTTCAGGTTGCTCTCGGCGAACACCACGCGCTTCGGGTTGCTGCGGGCAGTATCGCTGAACTGGCGGATAAGCTTGTTGTCGTAGCCCATCATGTCGCGGAGCTTGTCGTAATAAGCGTCCCAGTCGGTAATCGGCTTACGGGCCACTCCACTCTCGATGGCCGCCTTCGCCACCGCGATAGAAACATCCGTCAAGAGGCGCGGGTCAAGCGGCTTCGGAATCAAGTATTCCTTGCCGAAGGTAAAGCGCTGCGCGTTGTAGGCGATGTTCACCACATCGGGCACCGGCTGGTGCGCAAGAGCGGCAATCGCACGCACGGCCGCATGCTTCATGTGCTCGTTGATGCAGGTCGCGCGCACGTCCAGGGCACCGCGGAAAATGTACGGGAAACCGATGACGTTGTTCACCTGGTTCGGGTAGTCGCTGCGGCCCGTCGCAAAAATCAGGTCGCCACGGCTCGCCATCGCCTCTTCGTAGCTGATTTCGGGAGTCGGGTTCGCCAGTGCGAAGACAATCGGCTGGTCGGCCATGCTACGCACCATCTCGCGGGTCAGGATGTTGCCCTTCGAGAGGCCAACGAACACGTCGGCGCCCTTCATGGCATCTTCAAGAGTCTCGATGTCGGTGCGGTCAGTCGCAAAGAAAGCCTTCGCCTCGGTTAAGCCCTTGCGGTCCTTGCGGATAACGCCCTTGCTGTCGCACATCACCAGGTTTTCTTTCCTGAGGCCGAGCGACAGGTACAAGCGGGTGCAGGCGCAGGCGGCAGCGCCGGCACCGTTCACCACCATCTTCACGTCGCGGATGCTCTTGCCCGCAACCTCGATGGCATTCAGGAGGCCCGCCGAAGAAATGATGGCCGTACCGTGCTGGTCATCGTGCATCACGGGGATGTCGAGTTCCGCCTTCAGCGTGTTCTCGATCTCGAAGCATTCCGGAGCCTTGATATCTTCCAGGTTGATGCCGCCGAACGTCGGGGCGATACCCTTCACGATTTCGATAAACTTCTTCGGGTCCTTCTCGTTGATTTCAATGTCAAATACGTCGATGCCCGCGTAAATCTTGAACAGGAGCGCCTTGCCTTCCATCACCGGCTTGCCCGCGAGAGCGCCGATGTCACCGAGCCCGAGCACCGCAGTGCCGTTAGAAATCACCGCGACCAGGTTGCCCTTGCCCGTGTATTCGTAGGCCAGGTTGTTATCCTTTTCAATTTCCAAGCAAGGAACAGCTACACCAGGAGTGTACGCAAGACCCAGGTCGGTCTGCGTGCTGTGCGGCTTGGTCGGCACGATTTCGATCTTGCCGGGCTTGCCCATGGAATGGTATTCGAGCGCCTGTTCCTTCAAATCCTTGCTCATCTTGGCTCCTTTCCGCAGGCACCTGGCCCCATTTTTAGGCATTTTTTGCCATTTCGGGCGTCAGGACGCGCGGACGTTCATTTTTCGCGCGCAAATATAGAAAAAAGTTTACATTTCTACAAGGAGGGAGAAGCGGGATATTTTCGACGAAAATAGCGAAATTTCGGGCTATTCCGAGAAAGTGAACGGGATTGACACCGTCGTATTGCCGGATTTCACCTTATTGAAAGTCCAATTACCAACAGCTTCCTTAATTTGGGCATCAAATTCCCCATAGCCCGTCGTAGAAGAAACAACAGAAACGCTGATGACTTCGCCTCTCGGAGCTACTGTAAATTTCAGAGTAATCTTACCCTGAAATCCAGGCTTAATTTTCAAAAATTTATTGTAAATATGGCGTAGCCCCGGCGTTCGCTGGCGCACGACTTTCATAATGTCAGCTGCAGAACGAGATCCGCCACCAGAGTTAATCTCAACATCTCGTGCCGAAGGCGTCTTTATGTTTCCCTTGGCTTTTGTCGCGATACCCCCACCAAAACCACCATAAAGACCAGCGAGACCATCACCATAACCATAGCCTCGTCGGCCACTGTCATCATTAGCAGTTTCCTCATCGCATTCTTCAACCGAAGTCGTCAAATACGCAATATAATCCGGATGATTAATGTTTTTTTGCAAGTCATTTTCCAATCTCCAGTAGTCGTTTTCGCTGTACTGTAGTTTTATCTTTCTGAAAACGCATTCACAAACATTGCGATTTGCGCCCTGGGAACATTCCTCCACAAAACGTATTTGAGTTTCATAGGAGTACGAGAACCCTTTCGCCTTGCTTTTCTTGGCGACAACAGATGCCGCGCCTCCAGCCTGTACACATGCCACAGCAACCAGCATCCCGAGCAATATGATTTTTAGGTTGAGCATAGATTGACCTCCCTAAAGGCTATTCGACAGCACATTTTGTAGCATACATTGTAAACATGGCAACAAACAATTCCTTGTCCGCAATCATACCTGCAAAAATTGATTTCATCGTATATTCTTTTTTTATGGATTTCATAATACACTGACTAATAGATTTAGGAAGACCCCGTTCGTTCAATAATTTGATAAAAGTCTTTTCAATTTCTGGCGTAAACTTTTCTGGTATACAATCTAACGCATAGTTGATGCCCCACATTTTATTATCTTCAGGATACCCTTCTTCCATAACAGTTTGAACAAAGCGTTCCCGGTCCTTGACAATATTGTCGTAAACACAGCCACGTATTTTCCTTGCTGTATTTTTCCCAAACGCTTCCATCAATTGCGGCGGAATTTCATCGACAAAATCTCTCCTTTTCGTGGTTTTCACCCAATTGTCCACATATGTCTTCGCCTCTTCCTCGGTTATCACAGAGGAAGCCTCCTCGTATTCCTTATCGCACGCAGTCACAGCATCTGACAGGAACGACGTAAAATTATAGTCCTGATCACCCCTCTGCATTTCGGCATCGAGCCTTAGGTATTCCTTCTCGCTGTACGAGCCCTGCAGACGCCCGAGAACGCACCCGCAAACCCACTCGTTCGCATTTTCGGAGCAATCCTTCAAAAACGCCTGCTGCGTAGCCTCCGAGAACGCAAATTCCCCGGTATTGCTCTTCTTGGCAACAAACGACGCCGCGCCGCCTGCCATTGCATAGGCAGCAGCAAAAAATAGCCCGATTAGCAATAATTTCACGTTCCGCATGGTACAACCTCCGGAAAATGGTCTTCAACCATAAAGATACATTCTTCGGGTGTCAAAAGATGACAATCGCGAAAATTTTCGTAAAAAAGGCGAAAAATCCCTAATTTACTTTCCAATAGCCGTTTTTGTTGGCGCCAACGCGAGTAATGAGGTTTTGCTGTTTCAACAGTTGCAAATCTCTTCGGATTGTTTTTTCTGTAACGCCAAATTTTTCAGCGAGCTTTTGTGCCGACGTATGAGCGTCTTTGTTTTCAATCGCAGCATTTTCCTCGGCAAAAAATCAATAAAATACGGCGAATTTTTATAGATTACGTATTTCGTTGAAAAGTTTTCGAGAATTCTACTACAATTTTGAATTTTTGTAGTCGTTTTGTACAGGAAAAACAAATTATTTAAAATATTTTGCTGAAGATTATAAGTCTCGCACCAAATCTATACCAGCCAATTCATACTGTCAAGGTAACGGATTGCGAAGGAAATTTGCAGTTTCGTCCCTTGCCAAAAATAGACCAGATTACAAGGCGGCTAGAGACTTTTTTAGAATTTACCCTAAATAAATTCCCCTCAATCTTTCCAAATCCCTATCCTTATCAAAATTTGTTCGCATTTCTTCTAAAGCCCAATCTCCGAAGATTCCTTCTGCGGGCAAAGTTTCGCCGTTCATCGCATCAATAAACTTTGAAATATCTTTCCGGATTTCTTCATTGCAAGAAACTGTTTCTCCATCTCTTACAAGCGGCAACAAACGGAATACATCGTACTTATGCTTATTCAAATCATATTCTTCTACGGTGCGCCCTTTCTGCTTTTCCGTATCCAAATTAATCCACGCGTACATTTTCAAAGGAATCAGATATGGGGCTTGGAGCGTCCATACGCCGTTGATTTTTTCACGTCCTTGCATTGCAAAATTGTAATAAGAGTCCGAAAGCAGCATGGCGGAAAGCCCTGACGGATCTTTATCTGTTTTTACATAAGTAATCCGCCTTTTCCCCTTCATATTTAAAGCATTCCGAGAAAACAGTTCTATCATTGTGGGAAAGCCTTTAGTTTTCGGTTCCATAAAACGGTACAATCTCTTTGTTCCATTCGCTCTTTCTTCACAATAGTAATCACCATCATCGATGAATTCCAAAAGTTGCTCGGCAAACTCATTGAAGCGAGGAGAATCGAATTTGTCCCTTTTTTAGTTGAAAATCCAGGTCTCCAACTGGTGTAAATCTAGGCTATTAGCGCTTCATTGTCAAGTAATTTCATGCTCTTTTCCCGAAGTTTTTCGACAAGTTCGGGGATTTCCGCATAGCCGTCCAACCGTCTCCAGTTCTTTTCGCGGTGGAGGACCTCAGCGGCCATCCAGCGTTTGAACATTCCAATGTCCCTGTAGCGCTTCACGTTCTTCTCGATGGCGTCGAGACCGTTGAAGGTGGACTCGATTATGTTGGTCGTTATGAGCGACTTGCGCAGGAGCGCGGGGATGCCCAGCCGGTGGACCGTAAGCAGCCTCTCGCCGCCCTCGGAAAGCGATTTGGCGGCACTCGTGTTTATGCCTTCGAGCCACTCGTGGACCTTGAGAAGTTCCCTTCTCGCGTCCTCGTAGCCCACCATCCCGATGGCGTTGTTGTAGCGCCTGTCGAACTCGGCCCGGTACATCTCGGGCAGATGGGACTCGACGTTGCGCCTCTTGTGGATCACGCAGCGCTGGTGCTTGAGGTCCTTGCCGAAGCGGTCCTTGAGGGCGCGGTTGAGGCCCGTCCCGCCGTCGGTCACGAAGATGATGTCGGGGTGCAGGGCGAGGCCCCTGCTCTCCATGTCGGAAAGGAACGAACGGCACATTTCGGTGTTTTCCGAACTGCCCTGCCAGAGGCCAAGCACGCGCTTGTAGCCTTCCGCGTCAACGCCTATGGCGGCCATCACGACCTCGCCGCAGCGATGCATTGCGTCCATGAAGACGGCAACCGCCTCGAAGTCCTCCAGCCTGCGCTCGTTCAGTTCCTTCAGTTTCCTTGTGCATGCGGCAACGACCTTGCGCGACACCGACGACTTGCTTACGCCGAACGCCTCCCCGGCAGTCGAGAACACATCCTCGTAACGCCTCCCGGACAGGCCTGAGAGGCATGCGTGCAGCAGGTGCTCGGAGAACGCGTCGGGGTCTTTCAGACGGGCGTAGATACGCGATTTGACCTCGCCGTTTTCGTCCCTGAGCCTGGGTACGCGCACCTTCGCCTTGCCACCCGCGATGTACACGGAACCACCCTGGCTGGACCACTTCTTGAAGCCCTTCCTGGGGTGGTATGCTGCACCGCCGAGCTGTTCCCTTTCGGCCAGGAGTATCGCCTCCACGAGCCTTGCGCCCATCTCCCTCGACAGCGCGTCAAGGCAGCTTTTCCCCTGTTCGGCAAGGTCGGCCAGAACCACCCCGACACTGGTCGAAATGTCGATTTCTTCGCGGCGGACGATTGACAGTTTGGGGGTTCTTTTTGTACTTTTCATCATGGTGGTTATCCTCTTGCTTGGTGTTTTTTTGCTGAACCAAATTTACAAGTTGGAGACCACCTTTTTCTTTTTGGTTGCAGAAATTTCAACTAACTTTGGGGCATCTTCGAGAATCAACAAGCAATATCATATCGATATCCTGTGTTGCACGGAAATCCAATGTCGCATTTTCCATTAGCACGGAACAGGCGGTACCGCCAATTACTGTGTAACAATCTTCAAATGATTGAAATTTTTCCTTAAATAAATCTAATCCGTTTACCATTGAGCCTTCTCCAACATTTCTTTTAAGCATGCCTGAACGCGTTCATTAGGCGAATCCTTAAGCGACAGGTATAATGAAACTATATCAATTCGCCTGTCCATAGCAAATGGAGCCGGGTCGTATTTCCAAATTTGCAGTCGGACAAAACTATTCTTAAAAAATCCCAAATTTTCAATCGCTAGACCTTTCTCTTTAGCTAAATTCGCATGGGGGCCGCATGCAGCAAGACTTTCTTTGGGCGGTGCCAGCATGGAAACTTCAGAAAGGGCGGTTTCTCCAGCTTTAGGGAGCGATTTAAAAGCCTGTGACGGAAAAAGTATTATTTCTTTTTTGATAGGAGAATCCAAATAAGGGAGAGCCTTATCGAAAAGCAATCTCCCTATTTCGGAGCAGCTGATTAATGTGGAATTTCCTTCTTTAGTTTCGTTTATGAGCCCGCGATCCAAAAGCTCCCTGCAATAACGAGAAACGGACATCGGAGTGAGGTTATTTTGCCGAGCCGCTTCACTTTTAGATATCTTGGTTTTTTTGACTTTGTACATCATGAATAGAAAAAAAGCCTGTGCAGAAGCGGTCAACTTCGACAGGGTGATATTTTTTTTCTGATTTTTTTTCGAGAACGTTTTCCTCTGCTTGCGATAAGCAATTCCGAGAAACGGCAAAAAAAAGGACGATGTCGAAACATAAGGAATTTTTGCTTGGACCAGCCCCTTTCTTTGTGTTTCGTTCAACACGTCAAAGCCTAATGCAACAGGCATGTTTGTATTCAATTCAATTTGGTCTAAAATTTTCTTCTGAGTTTGCCAACGTAGGCTGCTAGCTCCGACATAGGATACAAGCAGAAAACGCCCGCCAAGAACATGTATTTCGTGGAACGCTTTTCCCTGACTGATATAGAAAGGGAGCCCCTTCGGCCCATCAGCAGGTCGAATTTCACATTGCATACCAAAATCGTTGAAGGCTTTTTCGATTTTTGGTCCGATTTCGTCTTTGAAAAAGAAGAAAAAGATAGCTTTATCCTCGTTTTAACATTTTTTATAATATAACATTTTGTTGTGTTAAAAGCAAGAAAAATGTTAAAAGAACGCATGAAAATCGTAAATTTACGCAAAAAAAAGCCTTTTTCACTCCACCTCCACCAAGAAATCTTCCCGTTTTAGCCCGTGTTCCGCAAAGGGGTTCTCGTCGGGGTACCCCACAGGATTGCACAGCAACAGGTGTTTTTTGCCGAACTTGTCGGTATATTCACGTTTGATGGCGGTATGCGTGTGCCCCGCTTGCCAGATGCTCCCGTCATCCAGGTTCTCGAGGTACTCCGCCCCGTGGAAATAGAAAAAGTTTGAGCAGGGATCTTGCCGATATCGCTCCGGCATCCCGAATTCCAGCGGAAGAAAGTGCGACATCATGATTTTCGGGTGCCTAGCGGTAAGTTCACGGAACACGATGTCGTAATGCCGCCAGAGCTTGTCGGCGTTGTTCTGCATGTATTTCCAGTGACGAGCGTCGAACCAGCGTGTCGCCCACAGGATTTTGTTCGCAATTTCGGATGCGGCAGGAGAATGCTTGTACTTGAAATCGCACATGCCCATGCAGCCCGCAACGCCTTCTGCTATGCGATTTTCAAGCAACTGAATGTTCGGGATTTTCCCAGCCTCGGCAAGGAAGTATTTTATCTTGCTTTCGGAGGTAAGAAAATCCCTATCGGAGCCGAATTCCCCTAGATGCTCAGTGATGATATCGTGGTTTCCAAAACACACATAGACGGTATCGTATTTTTCGGCAATGAACTTCAAGAACTCCACGTAGTTGAAGTAGTCGTTCGCGATATCGCCCGCGATGCAGCAGGCATCTGCCGGTAGAAAGTTCCGTTCGAAGAAGACTTCGAAACTTTTGCGCAGTATGGTGAGTGTGCGGAACACCGGCGACACATAGAAATCCACATGTAGGTCGCTGATAAAATAGTAGGTCATGTCCCCAATCTATACTCCCGCACAAAAGCGGTCAAGGGCTCCAGCCGCGAGTCTCAATTATTCCATTTTCCCCAACTGATTAAAAACGATAAATCACTGATTTAATCGATTAATCACCGCCCCGCATTTTTCAAAGTGCCTTTTTTATCGCGGAAATGGCATTTTTTGTTTGGCTCGGTTCTTGCAACTATAAGGGCATGGAACAACAGCAAAAACACCGCAAGTCCTTCAGGGACTGTCTCATTAAAACGGGCGAAGACGGCCCGTTCGCAAACCTCCTCGTTGACCTGGCTTTCAAGAAGGCGTTCGATCCGGACAAGCCTACCAGTCGCGAGAACCTCATAAACCTTTTGAACGACCTTCTGGAGCCGCAACTCAGGCGGCCCATCAGGAACGTCATGACGCGCAGCGTGGCGAAGAACCTGAGCGGGAGCCGCGAATCGCGTTCGGCGATTTTTGACCTGCACTGCGAAGATGACGCGGGGAACCTTATCGAGATTGAGGTACAGATCCGCAAGTTGAAGAATTTCCGCAAGCGCCTTGCCTTCTACGCGAGCGAAATGGTTGCGAACCAGGCGGAACCGGGTCAGGAATGGAGATTCAGGGTAAAGCCGACATACGTAATCGCGTTTGCGCGGCATGAGGTGTTTGACGACGACCGTATTGTCCACCGGGCGACCGTTACGGATTTGGAAACTGGCGAGCAGTTCGTAGATACCTACAATTTCACGACTATCGAACTCTCGAAGGTTCCCTTCTTTATCGAGGCCTCGTCCGATAGCGTGAGCAAGTGGCTGTTCTTCTTCAGGTTCCTGAACAGGCTGAAGGACTTGCCCGCGGAACTTGCTGAGCGCAAATTCGAACTATTGACAGAAAGTTCGAAAGTATCTAACTTGTCGAAAGAGGAATTCAAGGATTACCTAGCCATGTATCACAAGGAATGGGACCATAACGCCATGGTAGAGGGCGTGTTCGAGGAATTCGCGGACGAGATTAACGCGAAGGTCTCTGAAAGCGTCGCTAAAAGCGTTGCCGAGAGCAAACGAGAGACTGCCAAATCCCTGCGTATGCAGGGTGTCGCCGATTCCATCATCGTGACGGCTACGGGTCTCACTGAAGCCGAAGTCAAGGCTTTGTAGCCCATATTTGTCCTCTCCCGCTGACAGCCCAACCCCATTTTCCTATCTTTTTGTCTGTCAACGAGTTACGACAGCCACATTCTGTAAAGATTCCCGCCTTCGCGGGAATGACATCATCCGCGGGGATGACAATAGGAAGCGGCGCCGTTTAAGAAAAAAGGACTCCAAAATGGAAACTTTAAACGCTATTCTCGATACCATCGACGGTTACGTGTGGGGTATCCCGCTCATCGCCGTAATCCTGTTCGTGGGCATCTTGCTTACAAGCCGACTCGGCGTGCTGCAGGTGACAAACCTCGCCAACGCGCTGCGCTACATGACAAGCAGCGAAAAAGACGGCGAGGGCGAAGTTTCGAGCTTCGCCGCACTCTGCACGGCACTTGCGGCTACGGTCGGTACCGGCAACATCGTGGGTGTCGCGACCGCCATCGGCACGGGCGGCCCGGGTGCACTCTTCTGGATGGAAGTTGCCGCCTTTTTCGGCATGGCCACAAAATACTCCGAAGGCCTGCTCGCGGTCAAGTACCGCAAGGTCGATACTGACGGCAAGGTATTGGGCGGCCCCTTCTACTACATCGAGACTGGCATCAAGGAACGTTTCGGGCTCAACTTCAAGTGGCTCGCCGTGCTGTTCGCGGTGTTCGGCGTGCTTGCGGGCCTTCTCGGCATCGGCACCATCACGCAGGTGAACGGCATTACCTCGGCGGTCGCGACAGTCATCCCCACCGGCGAATTCATCAACCTCGCCGGCAACTCGGTCTCTTACTCCACTGCCATCGCGGGCCTGCTCTGCGCGGGCTTCACTGCCTGCGTCATCATCGGCGGGCTCAAGCGCATCGCGAAGGTTTCGCTCTACATCGTGCCGTTCATGGCCATCTTCTACATTCTCTTCTGCCTGCTCATCCTGGGCTTCAACTTCTCGAAGCTTTCGGGCGCCATTGAGACCATCATCCAGGCGGCATTCAACCCGAGCGCCGTCACAGGCGGCGTGGTAGGCACCATCTTCATCGCGATGCAGAAGGGTATCGCCCGCGGCATCTTCAGTAACGAGGCGGGCCTCGGCTCGGCCCCGATCGCAGCCGCAGCGGCCAAGACCAAGGAACCGGTTCGCCAGGGTCTCGTAAGCATGACGGGCACGTTCATCGACACGATCGTCATCTGCTCCATGACCGGCCTTGCCATCGTGGTCACGGGCGCGTGGACTCCGGAACTCGGCCTGCAGGGCGTGAACATCACCATGGAAGCATTCACCCGCGGGCTTACGAACCTGCCCGCCGGCGCAAGCATCGCCCCGTACGTCCTTACCGTGGCACTCGTGTTCTTCGCGTTCACCACAATCCTCGGGTGGGCTTACTACTCCGAGCGCTGCCTGGAATACCTTATCGGGCGCGGCAAGAAGAACGCCATCCTCGCCTACCGCTGGGTGTACGTGGCCGCGGTGTTCATCGGTCCCTACCTCACGGTGAGCGCCGTGTGGACGAGCGCCGACATCTTCAACGGGCTCATGGCTTTCCCGAACCTCGTGGCATTGATTTTGCTCTCTGGCATTGTCGCCCGCGAGACGAAGAAGTTCTTCGTGAAGCTCGAGAAGGAGAGAGGGTAAGTTTACTACTTTCTCGACATGGAACTTTCTGACGAAGAATTTTCAGCGTACGAAAAGGAAGTCGACCAGCTTAGCCTTGTCGACTTGTACAGGCGACTGGCGGAACTCCCCGAAGACCCGAGCGACGAGCGTAGGCAACTTGTCGAGTTCCGTATCGACGAACTGAAGGAATTGGCTTTCAAGGAACTGGACGAGCGACTTGAGCGCGAATACCAGAGCAAGCCCCACTGGGGAATGTTCGCATTCAAGACATTCTGCGCTGTCCTTTTCGGAGGAGGATTTGCCTACTACTATATGGTCGGCGACTCCGGCGAACTGCTCGCTGGAATAACTTCGCTTATCTCACTATCGCTATTCGGCATTTCGGCAATCATCGAGAAGCGCTTCCACGTTCTCGGAGACAGCGTTTACCACAAGGCAAGTCACCCCAAGATGTACTGGGCCAACGTGATTTGCTCTTTCGTATTGGGAATAATCTTCTTTGCCATCGCGCTGACGAATTACCTGGGCGTCTGGGCGACACCGAATTAGCCTTATCAATAAATGCTCCCAGACGGAGACTTATCGGTCGGCCTATAGGCAAGGGAATCGAGCATCGTATTCAGCACCCACCCCATGCACGCGGGTTTCGTATCGCTGCAACCCCATTTCGAGCATCTTCCGTCAACTACGGACAAGAGCGAAAGCGTGTCCGCGCTCTTTACAATGCGGATGCTATCGCCTGTCTGCAAGTAGCACAGGACCTCCTGCCTATCCCTGAGTTTGTACACAGGGATATTGCCTTCCTTGTAACTACGGTAAGAAATAGCACAGCCAATCAGTGCCGCAAGAACTGCGAGTAGCGCGAATTTCTTGAGCATCGCCCCACCTACCAACCCATCATCTCGGCGATTTCTGCGCCGATGAGGCCATCTTGCATGGTCATGGAGAGGATGCGCTGTTCCAGGTCGCTTGGCGGGTCCATCGGGCCCGCATTTTTCGTGCCCGAGATGCCCGCGGCCTTATCATAAACTGCGCCGCCTTCTTGCAGCAACAACTCCCCGAGGGCGGCATGCAGCGCGAGCGACGCATCGATATACTTGAGGTGCGTCGGTTCCTCGAGGATAAAGTTCAGCGGTTTCTTTTCGGCGAGCACGCGACTCGCCGGGACGCCTGGCCCATATTCGTCCTCAACGCCCATGTTGGCAAGCACCGCGCCCGAGGCAAGCAGGGCTTCCACTACCTGCGGGCGGTCAAGCGCGCCCTTCACGCCGGTCGCAGTCACCACGAAGTCGGCACCGCGCACGAGCGACGCGACCGCATCGAGGTCGTTGCAGTCCGTGACAGGCACGCCGTTGGCATCTAGGAACGGGTTTGCACCTCGCGAGCAGTCCGTCACCACATGGACATCGGCACCGGAGCGCAACAGCTGCAACACAATGCCCTGCCCCACCTTTCCGCTCCCGAACACGACAAACTTCTTGCCACCGGAAGGCGCGCCGTCCGTACCCGAATCTAAAGTGTTGCGACCCGCATCAAGACCGCCGTCCGTACCCGAATCTAAGCAAAAATCGTACCCGAGTTGCGCGAGCGCCCGCACGTAGCCCTCGCCCGTCCCGAGGCAGGTCTCGATGCGTTTCACCACACCGCTATCGGCCACATACACCGGATGTTCGCACTTCTCGTAAAACTGCACTCCACTGCGCGTGAGTTCCACAAACCCGAACCGCGGGTGGCATGCCGAAAACTGGCCCGCACAATCCAGAATCAGGTCGAACGCGCAATCACCCGACTCCGCGCAACGGGCCTCCATCTCGAGGGCCTCTTGCAGCCCGATTACGGGAATCCCGTTCCCGCGCAAGACTTCCACGATACCCGGGTCGCAGGGCATCCCGCCTGCCACGCCCACGACAAGATCCGCACCGCCCGCGATAAGCGCCCGGTACTCCAGCAGCGTATTGCGAAATACGGGTGTCGCCACCAATACACGGAGAGCCCGAAACGGCCTCGTACCCGACCATTCGGCAAAAAAAGCGGAAAGTGCCGGGTATTCACGTTTTTCGTAGGCGTCATTCAGAATCTCGTCAAAAATCATGCCCCTAATATAGAAATCCGGCGCGGCCCGAAAAGCCGGGGTAAACCGCCCCGCAGCGCCTGTAAAATTTTAACAACACCCGCAAAAAACGGTCATTTCGCTCAAAATTCGCCATTTTTGCGTTGCTAACCTATACAACGGAAACGCTTTGCCGCATAAGCAATCGCACCGACAAAAACATAATTTAATGGTATAAATCATGATTATGGAGTATATCTTATGAAAAAGATTCTCTTTGCCGCATCTGCGGTTGGGTTGTTCGCGGTGGGTTCCGCGTTCGCGCAGAGTGTCGAAATCGCAACCTGGTCGGGCTTCCGCAAGGGTGCCGCCTCGTTCACGTTCGATGATGGCGCACCGAGCCACGTGAGCGACGCTGGTCCGATGTTCAAGAAGTATGGCTACAAGGCTACCTTCAACGTGGTGGTGAACTGGAACCCCAACTGGAGCGGATTCCAGGGCCTGGCCGACGAAGGGCATGAAATCGCAAGCCACAGCAATAGCCACGGCAATAACATGAGCGGCGAAGAAGCCTCTTCGAAAAAGTCCATCGAAGGCAAAATCAACCAAAAGTACGGCGTCATCACGGTCGCCTACCCGAACTGCAACGTGCCTAACGAAAGCGCCGTTCTCCAGAACTACATCGTGGGCCGTATCTGCAACGGCAGCTGGAAGGGCATGAATGATGAAATGGGCAAGGACGGCCCCTCCAACTGGGCTCAGGTCCCTGCCACCATGACCGGTGCCGAAGGCCAGCTCAAGAGCACGAACGACTTTACCGGCAGAATGCAGAAAGTCATCCAGAGCAACGGCTGGGCCGCATTCCTCACCCATGGTTTCCAGGGCAAGCAAAACGGCAACGCCAACTACTCGCCGACGGATATCAACGCCATCGATGGTGCCCTCAAGTGGGCCCAGCAGAACGATAAGGACATCTGGGTCGCCCCGATGGGCCATGTCGCCATGTATCTCAAGGAACGCAAGGCATCGAAGGCCGAAGTTTCCACTAGCGGTGGCAACATCACTGTCAAACTCACGCACAACATCAAGGACAACATTTCCAATTACGACTACCCGCTTTCGCTGCGCGTCAAGTACAGCGGCTCCACGGCAAACGTAACGCAGGCGGGCGCCAAGCTAGAATCCAAGATTGACGGCGGCTACGTGTACTTCGATGCAGTGCCGAACGCAGGCGACATCGTCATCGCGGGCGAAGGCGGCTCGGGCCCCACTCCGGAATCCTCCAGTAGCATCGTGGCGGAATCCTCCAGCAGCAAGACCGCGAAATCCTCCTCTTCTCGTAACAATCCGTGGGAACGTACTTCTTCCTCGTCTCAAACCAACCCGTGGGGACCGTGGAACCCGCAGTCTTCTTCGGGCACGGACGCTATCGAAGATATCGCCTTCACGAACCAGCACTTCTCGGTGTACAGGTCCTCTGACAACTACATCGTGGTCGGTGGCGCTCAGGGCATGCCGATTACGGTCTACAACCACATGGGCCAGGTCGTTCGCGTTACCCGCGGGCTCGGCTTCGAACAGAAGGTCTATTCTGGAGCGAAGGGAGCATACATCGTGCGCGTAGGCAACAGGACCTTCAAGGTTAGCCTCTAAGTTTCATAGGAATCTCACAAATCCATAAAAGGAAGCACCCTGCAGGGGTGCTTCCTTTTATTTGCGAGGAGTCTGCCGAAGGTCACACCGATGCTGGGCGTAGCCCGGCAAGTGTGTCTGGATACTCTTGCGCCTTCGGCGCTGCGGTATGACGCGGGTAAGGAACAGCAAGTGGACACGCTTGTCGCTGCGCGACTGCGGTGTGACGATGGTTCGCGAACGGCGGTGTGACGTCAGGTCGAAAACTTCTTGTTGGTATGCGCCTCGACCACGTTCACCACGTAGTCGCCCAGCTTTTCGCAGTCGTTGATCAAGTCCATGTAGTGGACGCCCATCTGGTAGCTGTAGCGCTGCGCATTGAGATCGTTCACGTTCATTTCCTTGAGCATCTTGCGGTAATCGTTGATTTCGTATTCAAGCGTCAATACCGCCTTCGGGCTCGCTTCGGGCTTGTTCTCGACAATCAGGAGCATCTGTTCGAGCATCTGGTCGCAGAACTTCACCATGCCGTCAATGCGGCGGTACTGTTCCTCGGTATAGTCCTCACCGCAACGGTACCTGCGGTTGATGACGCGGGCCATGTTGTAGCAGGCGTCGCCGATACTCTCGATTTCGGAAATTTCCTTGAGCATGCACTGCAGCTTTGTCTTACTTTCGGGACTCAAGCGGCCTTCGCTCACCTTGTTCAGGTATTCGCCGATTTCCATTTCGAGCTTGTCGCTGATGCCTTCGTATTTTTCAATACGCGCGAACAGTTTCGCGAATTCTTCATCGTTCTTCAAGCGGAGCAGTTCCGGCACCATGCGGAACATCTTGAGGATGCGTTCGGCAAACAGAATTATTTCCTTGCGGGCTTCGTAAAGCGAAAGTTCCGCGGTACTCATGAGGCCACCGCTGATGAACTTGATGCCGAAATCCTCGCCATCTTCCTTATCCTTGATAATCTTGCAGATGAGTTTTTCCATCGGCTTGATGAACCAGATAAGGAGCAAGACGTTACACAGGTTAAATGCGGTATGGAACCCGGAAAGGGCGTAGGTCACGCGCACGCTCGCATGGGCGATTTCTTCTTGGGTCTGCGGCACGAAATTCGGGTCGAAGCCCACAAAATGGCAAACCATGTTCACGAACGGATTGAAAATGATTAGCACCCACACCACGCCGAACACGTTGAACAGCATGTGCGCCAAGGCCGCGCGCCTCGCCTGCGTACTTGCCGAAAGGGCCGCCAGGTTCGATGTCACCGTGGTACCGATGTTTTCGCCCATCACGAGCGCGATGCCCTGGTAAATCGGGAGCACGCCGCTACTGCAAAGGATAAGCGTAATCGCCATGATGGCGGCGGAAGACTGCACGCACATCGTGAGAATGCCGCCTAGGAGCAAGAAGAGGAGTGTCGAGAGCATGCCCCAGCCGCTCGTGGTCGCAAAGAAGTTGATAATCGCCTCGTTGTGAGCGAGGTCCATCGCCACCGCATTTTCACGCAGCGTGGTAAGGCCCAGGAACATGAACGCGAAACCGAACACGAACTCGCCGAAGCTCTTCACGCTGTTCTTGCGCACGTAGCTGAGCGCAATGCCGAGCCCGAAAAACGGCCACACGAAACTGCTCATGTTGAACTGGAAACCGAAAATCGACATGATCCACGCCGTTGCCGTGGTACCGATGTTCGCCCCCATGATGACAGGAATGGCCTGTTTGAGCGTCAGGAGCCCCGCATTCACGAAGCTCACCGTCATCACGGTCGTCGCCGTAGAGGACTGCACGGCGGCCGTCACGAACGTACCCGTCAAAAGCCCGCCCAGGCGATGTTTGGTCATGGTGCCAAGTACGGCGCGCAAGTGCCCGCCGGTAAGTTTCTGCAAGCCTTCGCTCATCGTCTTCATGCCAAACATGAGGAGCGCAAGGCAACCGATCATTTTTAGAATTGCAAGTATCATAAAACCTTATTCGTTTTTGAAAGGGTTGTAAAGCCGACCTTGATTTCGGTACCGAGACCAACGATCGAATTCAAGTGGATTGTCGCATGGAGGACTTCGGCGATGTGCTTTACGATAGCAAGCCCGAGACCCGTTCCGCCGGTTTCCTTGGAGCGGCTCTTGTCTACACGATAGAACCTCTCAAAGATGCGGGACTGGCATTCCTCCGGGATTCCAATGCCAGTATCCTTCACGGCAATGGAGCCCTGTTCCACGAGCACGACGACCTTGCCGCCCGACTCCGTGTAACGTATGGCGTTGTCCACCAGGTTGAAAATCATTTCGTATAGCAGTTTGGAGTTCGCGATGATTTCTGCGGATGTTTCGCCTTCCAGCGAAAGCGAGATAGACTTCTTGCTCGCGTTCAGGCCGAGGCTCTCTACACAGGAATGCGCAACATTCCAGAGGTTCACCTTTTCGCCCAGCTCGAACGGTTCGCCACCATGGTTGTCGAGCTTCGACAGCGTGATGATGTCGTTCGCGATGGACTGCAGGCGGTTCGCTTCCTTGTGGATTTTGCCCGCGAACGTCTTGACATCCTCGGGTTTCGCCATGCCGCTCTCGATGAGTTCCGCATAGCCCGAAATGGAGGTCAGCGGAGTCTTGAGCTCGTGCGAAGCATTCGCGGTAAATTCATCCTTCAGGTGGGCCATCTTCTGCTTTTCGTTCGAAAGCTGTTCGATAGTCAGCTGCAGTTCCAAGTCCTGCTTGCGGATGGTATTCACGAGGGGCGCGATTTCCTTGTAAACGTTCTCGATTTTCATCCATTCGGGAGTGCCGAGCTGATCCACGAGCTTCTTGAGCGGGCTTACGAAGGTACGGCTGAGCCCGATGGCTATCAAGATAGCTGCTGCCACAATGGCCGCGAGCAGCACGACAAGGTACGGGATTGTCTTGGAATACACCTTCTGCAGGTTCGCCTGACGCATGCCGAGCCTGAGCACGTTCCCGTCACTCAGGCGCTTCGCGAAATAGAACACCTGCGCCTGCAACGTGGAAGAATAACGCAGGTCCTCGCCCACGCCTTTCGCGAGCGCATCGATAATCTCTTCGCGGTCGTTGTGATTTTCCATCTTGGCCGCTTCGGCATCGCTGTCGTAGAGGATTCCGCCCTTCGAATCGACAAGCGTGATGCGGAGGTCCTTGCTTGCAAACTTCGCGAGCTTCTGGGGCTCGTCGCCGAGTGATTCCCCCTTGTACGAAGTTTCTATGAGGCGCAGGTTTTCGCGCAGGTGTCCCTTGAGCTGCTCCGCCATTTCGCCTTCAAATACACGCGTCGTAAAAAAGACTGCAAAGAGCGCCGCAATCACTCCCATGTATATCAGGCTGTAGCGGATGCGGTCTTTCATTGTGCCTTGTACCCTACGTTTCGGACCGTCTGGATAATCGCACCTCGCTCGCCCAGTTTTTGTCGGAGCGTCTTGACGTGCATATCGACCGTCCGCGTATCCATCTTGAAATCGATGCCCCAGATTTTTTCCAGAAGCTGCTGCCTGGAATAGACGAGCCCCGGATGCGACACGAGAAGCTTCAGGAGTTCGTATTCCTTGTAGGTGAGTTCCACATTCTCGCCGCCCGCCGTGACGGTGCGCTTGGCCTCGTCGAGCGAGACATCCCCGAGCGAAATAATTTTCGGTTCATCCGCTTCGACATTCACCATGCCCGAACGACGGAGCAACGCCTTGACACGCGAAATGAATTCCAGGACACCGAACGGCTTTGCGATATAGTCGTCGGCCCCCAGATCGAGCCCCTTGACCTTGTCCAGTTCGGAACTCTTCGCGGTAAGCATGATGACGGGAACATTGCACGTGGATTCCTGCGTACGGAGACGTCTCAGGATGCTAAGGCCGTCTTCGCCCGGCAGCATGATGTCGAGGACAAACAAGTCAGGCACGCGGGCCTTGACAGCCTCGTCAAGGCTTTTCCCGCAATCGAAGGCTCCGACTTCGAAACCGCTACTTTTGAGAGCGTAAGCTTCCATTTCGCGGATTTCGGAATTGTCTTCAACAATGTAAATCATATTCACAATTTACCCAATAATAAGATAAAAAGACCTCCGCATTTATCCAATACCCGACGGAACGGCTTCGCAAAGGTTTTATCCGTGTTTTACATAGATTTTACTTGTAAAAAATAGACTGTACAAAAACGCTCGGAGCAAAAGGCTCCTTGACACCATATTTACAAAATTTCCGGCCATACACCGCCGTGCAAGAGTTCGGCGAGTTAGTTCACATGACGCCGTATGGCGACGCTTATCCCACAATTCGCCTAGAAGCGAGCGTGATGCAGTATCGCGCAGCTTATAGGCGAATTAGACTAGGTAGAGAACTTCTTGTTGGTATGCGCCTCGACCACGTTCACCACGTAGTCGCCCAGCTTCTCGCAGTCGTTCACCACGTCCATGTAATGGACGCCCATCTGGTAGCTGTACTTCTGGTTCTCGATATCCGCGACGTTCTTTTCCTTGAGGAGCTTGCGGTAATCGTTGATTTCGTTTTCCAGGTTCAGCGTACGGTTCGCATCCACCTGCTGGCTATCGTCGAGAACAGCTATCATATGCTCGAGCGCCTTGTCGCACAGGCCCATGATATGCTTGATATGCTCGTACTGCTCCGCGGTAAAATCTTCCTTGCTGCGGAACTTGCGGTTGATGGCGCGCGCCATGTTGTAACAGGAATCGCCAATGCTTTCGATTTCGGAAATTTCCCTGAGCATTGCCTGAATGGTTGTCTTGCTCTCCGGGCTCAGGCGGCCTTCGCTCACCTGGTTCAGGTACTTCGCAATCTCTATTTCCATGTTGTCGCTGATGCCTTCGTACTTCTCGATGCGGGCGAACAACTTCACGAAGTCGTTCTCTTCCTTCATTTCGAGCAGGTTCGGTACGAAGTTGAACATCTTGCGAGTGCGGGTCGCAAACAGGCTGATTTCCTTGCGGGCCTCAAGGAGCGAAAGTTCGGGAGTGCCCATGAGGCCGGAGCTGATGAAGTGCAGGCGGGAATCCTCTTCCTCTTCGGAATTCTTGGGTTTGATGACCTTGCAAACGAACTTTTCGATGTACTTGATGAACCAAATCTGGATAAAGGTGTTCGACACGTTGAACGCGGAATGGAACGAGGCGAGCACCACAGAAATTTTCGCGAGGTTCTTCTCGTAACCGGGCTCACCCATGTGGATGGAAAGGTCGAAACCGACCACACCGCAGACGGCGGCGAGGAACCACTTGAGCACGATAACCACCCAGATAACGCCTATCACGTTAATTGTAAAGTGTGCGAGGGCCGCGCGCCTTGCCTGCGTATTGGCAGAGAGGGCCACGATGTTCGCGGTAATGGTGGTACCGATGTTCTCGCCGAGCACAAGCATGATGCCCTGGTCGATGTGGAGTACGCCGGTGGAGCAGAGGATCATCGTGATGGCCATGATGGCGGCAGAAGACTGCACGCACAGGGTAAGGACCGTTCCCATCACGAGGAAGAACAGCGAGTTGAAGAAGTTCGGATCGCTGAAGCGGGCAAAGAACGAGCTGATGGAAGCGCTCGCACTCGGATCCTGCACCACCGCGAAGCCGGTTTCCTTGAGGGTCGTAAGACCGAGGAAGAGGAATCCCACACCGAACAGGAACTCGCCCAGCACGCGCTTCTTGTTGAGGTACACGAGAATGATGCCCACGAAAAACGCCGGGTAGACGAAGTTCGCAATATTGAAGGAGAACCCGAGGCTCATGATCCACGCGGTCACCGTCGTGCCGATATGGGCACCGAGGATAATCGAGATGGCCTGCATGAGCGTAAGGAGCCCCGCATTAACAAAAGAGACCGTCATCAACGTGGTGGCGGTCGAACTTTGTACCGAGGCTGTAACGAACATGCCGGTGAGCATTCCCGTGAAACGGTTCGTGGTCATGGTTCCGAGCACATGGCGGAGCTGCGGACCAGCCATTTTTTGCAAAGCCTCGCTCATGGACTTCATGCCGAACATGAGGAGCGCCAGGCACCCTAACATTTTTAACGCCATCCAAGTCATAATTATAGGACCTTCCTATGAAGCGCCACTACCGGATCATCGTCGCTGCCTTTCAGCTAGTTCGGGCTCATGGCGGTGAATTGTTGTTTGTAAAACTGACGTAAAATATAGAAATAAGTCAAAAGCCCTGCGACCCGCGCAAGGCTATGAAAACAGAAAAATTTTATTACGACAAAATCACCGCCTTTGGGGCGAGAATTTTAGTATCAAAATTAGCGAATCCGCACCTTCCGGGAACGGTTCGCATTACGTACGATGTAAAAGCCTGCACGAGGCACGTTCAGGGTTGCAGACGCCCTATGCACGCGGGCCGAGGTCACCAGGCGCCCCTTCATGTCGAGCACGAGCACGGCATCGCCCTGCCGCAGGCCAGAAACCGTAATATCGTGGCCGGAAACCGAGACATGCATCGGGAGAGCCTTCGCCTTCATATCGTGCGGCTTCGGGGCCACAGGAGTCGTCCCATGAGGGTCGCCGCCAGTAGTATCGGCATACAAGACATCCAGCAGGTAACCCACGCTGTCGGCAAAGCTTTCCTCGAAGAAGTCCTCGACCACATTCACGGCGCAAACCGAGGTCGTGTCGGCCTCCATCCTGGGGAGGCAATTCCCGAACACCCACGGGCCCGCTTCCGCATTCAGGTATTCGAGTTCGCCCTTCATCTGCTCAAAAGTCTTTTCCTCGACCTTCTCGTAGATATTGGAACCGCCCTCCGCAAGTTTCACGACTGCCGGGGAAGCATTCCAATTGTTCTTCCCATAGTAGAGGTAATTCACGATGTTCCCGTCGCCCTCGACCTCGTAGGCAATCGTACCCACGCTGTTCCCCGACAAAGTATCGGTGAAACTGTAGCCCCGAGAAATCGTCACGAACTTGCCACCACCAACCATACCGCCCGTAAAGCGATTCGACGACTTGCCCCCGTTCTTTACAAAGGCCCTGTTGTAATCGTCCTGGAGTACAAGGTTCGCCGCATACCCGATGATGCCGCCCGCATACGAGGTGTCCTTCGAGGTTACCACATGCACGGGGCCGTAGTTGAACGACTGGATAAACCCACCCGCGTGGTAGAGCGTGCCGCCAGCCAAAAGCGTTAGCCCGCTATAGCGCCCCACAAGACCACCCGCATACGCACGGTCAGAGGAAACCACATGCACACGGCCCCAATTGCCCACACCCGAGATGGAATTGATGGAATCCGCCAGGCCGACAATGCCACCGAGCATTATATCGCCCCTCTGCACGGAGCCCTGCACCAGGCCGGTATTGTAACTATCGCTTATGGTGGTACGCAGGGCATAACCCAAGATGCCACCCGCAAACACGATGGTATCTGCCGTAACGAGCACCGCACCCGTATTCGATGCCTGGGAAACGATATTCGGGCCATGACCATAGCCGTTCGTGCTACCCGCGATGCCGCCCGCGACGCGCCCCGAAATTTTGCCCGAGTTACTCGCGCCCGAAATCACCGCCTCGTAGGAGTAACCAACGATGCCTCCCGCGACCCCATTGGAGTATACCGAAGTGTTCTCGTTCTTGAGGTTGAGCAGCGTCTTGAAGTTCAGCACCACAAGCCCAGCCGCAGCATCGTCGCCACGGACAAGGCTATTGCGGATCGTCACGTTGCGCACGCAGCCGTTGTTCTTGATGGTAACGCCAGCCGCAGAATAGCCCAGGTCGTTTCCGAACCTGCTGTTCGCAATCGTAAAGTTCTGCACGAGCGAATTCGAGTCGAGACAATGGAACATCGAACGTTCCATGTCGAGGCCGTAAATCGTATGTCCCTTGCCATCAAACTGCATCGACACGCACCGGCCCACAGAATCAACAGACATCTTGCGCATCGAGAGGTGCAGGGAATCCTTGCCCATCACGATATCGTTCGCCAGTTCCGCCTTGTAGGTCTTGGTACTCAAGATGCGCCCGAGTTCCAAGAAGGCGCGCATCTCGTCGGCGGTAGAAATCGTGTAGAGGGTCGTATCGTTCTCGACCCGTGACGGCGGGAGAACGAACTTGTCCATGTTGAAATAGACGGAATCGTTCAGGTACACGCTATCGAACGTGAACACCGGATACCCGCCGCGACGCACCCACAGGTGGCGATCGGCCTCAGTGCCGTTTACCGTGTTGAGCGTGGCGAGCATCTCGTCGCTCTGCAGTTCGGCAGTAGTCTTCTTGCATTGCGGGCACGGAGTCTCACTAGAGTACACGTAACCAAAGGCATTCAAATCTACAAGCGAGCCATCGAAATACACATTGGACGCTTGCTCTGCCTGGTACATCTCCCCTATAATCCCACCGGCCGTTTCAGCACCCTTCACGCTTGCGGCAGCACTGTAGGCATTCACGATGCTGTCGGCACCGTAGTTACCCAAATCCGCAAGGATACCGCCCACATACCTGTAGTTGCAATACCCCTTCAACAAGACATTCCCGCGGTTATACACATCGCTCACATTCATGCTTTTCATGGTCGCGAGTATACCACCCACTTTCACGGTTCCCTTATCCGCAGGGCAAACAGCCGTCACGTCGCCATAGTTAAACGACTCGCGCAGTTGCGGCAACTTCATGTTGTTAAGCCCGCTCATCGAGCCAATCAGGCCTCCTACAAGCACCTCCTTATTTCCTTCGGCATAGATGCTTCCGCGATTTTTCACCTTCGCGATACCGTTCTCGTTAATTTGCATTTCAGCCCAGCCGGCAAAACCGCCCGCATTCACCGAGACCTCTTCCGTGTTGTTGCGAATCTCGATAGAGCCACGGTTCAGCGTATTTCTCACGTTCGGCTTAACCAGCGAACCCGCAATGCCGCCCGCATAGACGCTGCCCCGCATATTCGTTCCCACAGAAATAGCGATTTTCCCATCGTTCAGCATGTCCAATGCCGATGTCGCGTAGTAGGTATCCAGGCTTATCTGGCCCGCAATGCCACCCACCCGCCAAAGCGACTCGTTCCTACTCCAGTCGAACTTGGCCGAAGGCAAGTTACCCGCAGTAATGTTCCCGTAGTTCTGCAGGTTTTCCGCCCCGCCAGAAATCTCGCCCGCAATACCGCCGGCATACACGGTGAAACGCGAACCGGACACTTCCACATCGCCACGGTTAATGCAGGATTCCAGAACAGAGCCGTCACGCACTTCGGCACTGCCCGCGATACCGCCGATGTACGCCGGAATGGAATCGGCCTGCGCCTTGCCGGCCAGAATAACCTTCGCCGAATTGTTCGAGCCATACACGCGGCCCAGAAGCTGGCCCACGATGCCGCCCACATACGTCCCGCCGGTAACGGAACCGCCCTCGACGTTGCAGTTGAGTATCACGACAAGTTCATCTTCCGACGAGATAAGGCTTGCGGCAATACCGCCCGCATTGCCCGCCGCGATAACCTTCGTGTTGATGACGTTCACGTTCTGGACAACGCCTTGCTGGAATTCAGTGATGGCTGCAGTTGCATACGCGGAATCGCTACCGAAGGAGCTGTTCGCAATATCCAGGTTACGAACCACGCCCGCACCCATCCCGACGCTCTTGAACAGAGCTTTTTCGGCATTCAAGCCATAAACCGTGTGGCCCTTGCCGTCAAAGACGCCTGAAAAGTAGTTCTGGTCCGCATTTCGGGTCCAGCGCTTGGAACAGAGCTTGGTAGTATCTTCGCCAAACACGATGTCGTTCTTCAGGTAGGCATTCAGGGTCTTGTCGCCTATCCTTGCCGGTGCGATGGAATCGAGAAACCCGACAAGTTCCTCGGGGGTCGTGATCTCGTACGCGCCCGAAACAACCTTCGGGACCTTCGCGGAACCGTTCCATGCAGCAAGGGATACCTGCGCCAAAGCAAGCAGGGCACATACGGCAATCCATTTTCTCATATTTCCTCCTTTCCTGTGACTACCCCAAATATAGTCTTTTGTTCTAAAATTCTACAACAAACTAAATACTGCGGACCATTGCGACGGCCTGGCTCGCAATGCCCTCGCCCCTGCCCGTAAATCCGAGCTTTTCAGTCGTGGTGCCCTTGATGCCAATCTGCTTGATATCCAGGCCCAGCACGCGGGCGATGTTTGCCTTCATGGCATCCTTGTGCGGGTTCACCTTCGGGCGTTCGCACATCACGATGCTGTCGATATTGATAATCTCGTAACCCGCCTTACGGACTTCCTCGCCCACCTTGCGCAACAGTTCCAGACTGTCAGCGCCCTTGAATGCCGGGTCCGTATCCGGGAAGTACGTACCGATATCGCCGAGGCCCGCGGCACCCAGCAGGGCATCGCTTATCGCATGCAGCAACACGTCGGCATCGCTATGGCCCAAGAGGCCCTTCTCGTACGGGATATCCACCCCGCCAATAATGCACTTGCGGCCTTCCACCAACTTGTGAACGTCAAAACCGATACCCGAACGATAAATCTTGTCCATAATAAAATCCTTTTTTCACAAATTTAAAAAAATCATCCCTTTCCAAAATAAAGCTTGTCCATCGTTTCGGCTACTTCGGGGAAATCGTGTTCGTCGACGAAGAAGATTTCCTTGTCAATAACAAAAACATACATATGACGGAAAAGCCCCGTTCTGTACCTCTTTTTTAGTATATCCGTCTTGCCAAACGGAAGGACAGCCTCGTCATTGAGCCTGTACAACACAAAATCGTCCTTGCGACATTTTATTTCGCGCACGGCCTTGATGGAGTAGCCGGCATCAAAGAAAAAAACAACAGATACAGCAAGAGGTATAAAAACTGTTAAAAGAAGATTCTTCGTAATCGGTTGCCTAAAGAGTTCACCAAGCATGCAAACAAAGACCATAAAGACAAATAGTGCTATACAATATTTGCACACCAACAGAATTTTCCCGTCACGTTTCTTGCGGGCCTTATACGTAAAGAATACTTCTTTCTCCGGGGCATTTTCAATTTGAGAACCGGAAGGTTCCGCCCCCTCGTCAGGCTTCTCTTTTTCTACGGGCTTTGCCGCACCGCACCACGGGCACTGCGGCTCGTAGTAGTTATACCTTTCTCCACATTCCGGACAAATCATCTCGCCAACCCCCGACGCACCCGCTAGTCTTTCACGCAGCGCACGGAATACGAGCGGCTTACCTCATCCGTGAATATCGTCGGATTGTCGCCACCATAGGTAAACCGGATTCCAAGAGGTTGCCGGTTGGTAAGATTCGCAATAACATCTGCAGCAGCAAAATAGGCCCTTTCGTCGGTAGTCCACGTCACGGGCGATGCAGAAAATCCGAACAAATCCCCGGACCAGTTAATGCGATAACTCCAGCCATCCTTACCCTTCAACCCGCCGCCGTAACCCGCACCGTCATTGTAGTACGAAACATACTGGAACAGTTGCGACCATTCTTCTACCGTGGGGATATGCCACCCGGCGGGGCATATCCCCTGCACCGGCAGGCAAAGGTTCTCTTCCACAATTTCCTGGTCAAAATAGTTCGGGACACCAACCGCGGCATACCAGTAGTAAAGCCTTCCCGTCGCTTCGCACTGTTCCACATCGCTTGCGCACCCTTGCGGGTCTGTCATGTTCGGGTTCGCCACCGGGTCGTAGTAATTCAGGTTTTCCGCCATCCACGTCTGCTTGCCGATAGTCACCACGCGGTAACTGCGGCTGTCACGCGGGTCCGTAATGTAGCCATCATGCGCTTCTACCGGAGCGCCACGCGCCGCAAGCACATCATCGCTACAGGCATCAATCTTCACGCCTTTCTCGCCGACGTTCTTCCTTGCAGGATACTGGCCATAATACTGTTCGTCCACCCGCATCATCACAAAGTTTGCATTCGTATCGTAGTCACATACAAAGTAATACTTTTGGGACATAAAGTTGTTCTTGTCGCTTCTCCACCTTGCGACAGCAGCATCGCAGGGCTCAAGTCTCGCCATATACTGGTCGGCAAGCTTGTCAGCCAAGGCCTTTTCCTCAATTGGTTCCAAGTGGTATTCGCCACCTGTCTCGACGCAGTAATACAAATACCCGTACGCATCCCTCGTGTAGTGTATTTCTTCGCCTGCATCATTACAGAAACCGGACTCCCTCGCCTCCCTCAGGCTCTCGTAGCGTTTCAGGTCCCAGTAGTCCACCTGCCCGTATACATACTTGCCTTCGACATTCGAGCAATGGTAGAACACATTTACCGTAGATTCATACCTTGTGACGTTATACGGGCAATCAATAATTTCGAGCGTATCGGATTTATCGGTACAAGCAGGGAGCGTTTCCACAAACTCGCCGCACATGGCCTGTCTGCCTGCCTTTTCATCGATCTCGTAGTACTGATACTTGTCATTCCTGGTTTCGCAGTGGTAAAAGCTGTTGCCAATCGAATCGTACACATACTGGTACGCATTCACCGGATCGCACGGTTCCTGCATTGCGATAAACGCAAGCGAATCGGCGACACCACTCGAAACCCCCTTGAAGGAATATATTGCAGGCATATCGCCAATCTTCACATCGTCACACCTGTAATAGAACAGGCCGCTATAAGAGAACGAACGCAGGGCATCCGTTTCCCTATTGCACTTGCGCTGCTCTGCAAGGAACTTATTGATATCGTTCGCAGGGTTCCACCGCATGCTCAAGGAATCGTGCGTACAGACATATTCCGAAGAATCCGGCATGCGCCCGAGCGTCCAGACGCTACCCGTATCGCATTCGCCCAGGTAGAAACCGACAGTATCCTGGCTTTCGTAATTCCAGGAATACGTATCGTCCGAAACCACGTGTTCGCGGACGAATATCGAGTCGTGGAACAAGGACTTTTGGCCCAAGTTTTCGGAATGGCATGCGCCAAAGTGATAATTCCGGATAAACTCGTCATCCGCTACTTCCCACCCGTTCTTGAATTCCATGCGGTAACCGTCCGCAGACAACCCGTACGAGGCATAATTGCCTGTGCACTTGTAAGAAAGTTTCTCGCTCACCTTTTCCAGCCGAGGAGTGCTACCGACAATGCAGGGGCCAAACTGTTTCTCCAAATCGGTTAGGAACCTCCTGAAATACACAAGCGAGTCATTCTTGTTAAGGACAGCATCGCATACCAGCGAATCCTTGTAATAAGAGGATTTGGAGTTTGCAACCGAATCGACCTTACCCAGGCGGTCCTTGCAGTCCGGGAGCCCGAAGGCTTCTTCAACCATGCGTTCAAAGAACTTCCACTTGTTTACGCCGGCTGTCGAATCCAACTTATCCAGCAGGGAATCTACACCCAGCCATCTATTGACAATGAACTCGGCAAACTCGATGTTTTTATCAGTATCGTCGATAGTCCCATCCGAGAGGTCTTCTTTCAGGTATGACTTGTTTTTGGCAAAGCTACCTTCCGACAGGCCTCGCAACAAGTATGCGTACAGTCCGGCAACTTCCTCGAACGGGCGCGCATACAATTCTGCAGGGAGCGTATCCTGCTCCGTAAAGTGGAACGCCTTCGCCACATCCTGCATGGCCTTCTTTTTCGCCTCGCTGAACGAGTAGCCCTCTGACACGAATTCCCAAATCATCGGGGCATCAATATCCGTCATCAGGTCAATCCTCGGATTTTCCACTTCCGAAATATCCGTTATCACGGAGAAAGAAATTCTGTTCGCCGTGGTGGGCCACATAATGCGTGTAACATAGAACAGCGAGACTGTTACGTAAGGAGACTTGTAATCGTGAGCAGGGAATTCGAATTCGCTCCTGCTAGCATCGACAGGGTAACCTTCCACCGAGTCAATTACATAGAGCGAGGAATCAAGCACATAGGCGACGGTTCGTGAATCCGGGATAAACCATGCATTGGGTGCCATGTTCCGCACGCGGAACGACTTGCCTATCAGGGCATAGCCTTCAGGAATTACATCGTCCTCGATTTTCGAGTCCACGCCCGCGCGGTTATAGTCCGAACCGCCGTCACAGCCCATAAGGCATAACGCGCCCAGAACGAGCGGCAGACAAGCGGCATATGCGAACTTGAACAAATTCATCATTATAAATATAGATTCTAAAGTTCGAAAAAGCGACTGGGCAGTCCCTATTCCCGACAAAACGCATATTTATGCGACAAGGGAGGGCTCCCTGCCCTCCCTAAGACCCTCCCGGAGACAAAAAAAAGCCCGGTCCGTAGCGGAGCGGGCTTAAGGTCAGATATTCGAGATTTATCCGAGCAGGGCCTTGCCGGGGAACATGCTCATGGCGATGAGGGCAATAGCAGAAATTGCCACCGCGAACTTGAGCATGTAGGTGAACGCAACCTGGGACTTGCAGCAGCAACACGTGCTTGCGCATTCATTCTTGAACGGCATAAACAGCACGTAGGCAATGCGCAGGTAGTACACCGCCGCCACCAGCGAAAGCGCGAAGGCGAATATCGCAATGGCGCCATGGCCCGCAGCGAACACGTCGGTAAAGAGCGCGAACTTCGCGAGGAAGCCAGCAACAGGCGGGAGGCCGGCGAGGCTAGCGAGGCACACCGTAGCACCGATCGCCACGAACGGATGCTTGCGGCCTGCACCCTGCAGGTCTTCGAGATTTTCCTTGCGGTCACCCTTGCCCGAAAGGTAGGCGACACCCGTAAGGGCACCCGCACTGGCAACGGCGTAGGTCACCAAGAAGTAGAACATTGCACCAAGCTGCACCGTACCGTTCTTCAGGTAACTCGGAACCAGGAGGCCGAGCACAATGAAGCCCGCGTTCATCACGGCGGAGAACGCAAGAATGCGGCGGATGGACTTCTGGGCAAGGCCGCTGAACGCACCGACAAGGATCGAGAGCACGGCGACAATCACCACCAGGTAGAACACCGGCTTGGACTGCCCTGCGGCAGTAACCTGTTCGGAGAGGTTCCAGGCACCGGCGACACCGGCGCGGGTAACGAGCATGCCGAGCCACACGGAACCGAGAGCGGCGAGCGCACCCACCTTCACGACGGCAGCCATGAAGCCCGTGACCGCGACAGAAGCGCCCGTATAGACGTCAGCCACCCAGTAGTGCACCGGAGCGGCGCCCGCCTTGAACAGGAGCCCGAAAATAGTGAGCAGAATGCCAATCGCATAGATGGGTTCACGGCCCTGCAGAATCAGCGCACTGAAGTGAGTCGTGCCGGTCGCACCGTAAACGAGCGCCACACCGTAGAGGAATATGGCACTGAAGATGGAGCCCGAAACGAAGTACTTGAACACGCCTTCGCCCGCATTCGTATCCTTGCGGCGGATACCCACCAGGGCGTACACCGGGAAGCTCGTGAGTTCCATGGCGATAAACAGGGCGACAAAATCAATCGCCTGAGTCATGAGGAGTGCGCCGGTCGAAGCAAGCAGCATGAGCCCGTAGGCCTCGCCACCCTTGTGGTCTTCGTGACCGAGGGTCCACTGCAGGCCCGAAACGCCGAGCAGCGTGCAAAGCAGCACGGCAAGCCCGAGCAGGCGACGGACCGGGTCCATGGCGAACAGGTCGTGGCACGTATCGGTTGTCACAAGCGCGAAAGACGCCATGCCCAGAGCCACGAATACGGCTGCAAACCAGGGGATAATCTTGTGCTTGTTGTCGTCCTTAAGGAACGGTTCCATCACCAGGGTAGCGAGGGCACCGAGAGCGACAACGATTACCGGGAAAAAGTTGACGATACTAGTCATTGGAAGCCTCCTTCTCGTTCACCGGAGCGGCATCTGTCGCGGGGTGAGCGTCCATTTCGGCATCATTGAGTTCGTAGTCCTTGTCTTCGACGCCGCGGACCTGAGTTTCTTCTTCGCGAGCCTGCTTTTCTTGGGCAAGCACCGTGGAGCGCGCAATGTTCGCCTCGGTCTCGATAACCTGGCGGATAAGTTCCTTGCGTTCTTCTTCGGAGAAGCCCGCCTTCACCAGCGAGGAATCGAGCTTGCCGATATCGCTGGAAGTAACGATGTGGGATTCGAGCGGTTCGACCTCGCCTTCCTCCTCTTCTTCGACTTCTTCCTCAACGACCTGCTCTTCGGCAACAGGCGCCTCCTCGGTCTGTTCGACTGCAGATGCGTCATTGATAAGCAGGGATTCCGTCACGAACGACGGGTGGAAACCGAACACGAGGAGAAGCAGGAGCATCGCACCGTAGGCAACACCCTCGAGGCCCGAGACCTTCACGCCTTCCTTGCATTCGCGCTTCGCTTCGCCGAAGATGACCTTCTGGATAAAGCGGAGCACGTAGGCCGCAGAGAGAATCATGGAGAATCCCATGATGCCCGCGCAAACCGGGCTCAGGTCCCACAGGGAAAGCAGCACGGTGAATTCACCGATAAAGCCCGCCGTTCCGGGAACCGCAAGAGCCATCACGCCGGCAGCACCGAACAGGAAACTGAACGCAGGCGCCTTGTGGGCAAGCCCGCCCATTTCGTTGATGTCGCGCGTGCCCGTCATGCGCTCGGCAATGCCAATCAGGTAGTACTGCACGCCGGCCGAAATACCGTGGGCCACCAGCAACACGAGAACCGCCGGGAGCATCGCCTCGGAGAGGCTGAACACGCCCGCGACCGCAATGCCCAGGTGGCTCATGGAACTGAACGCAAGCAGTTTCTTGCCGTCGCGCGCACGGAGCGCCATCAGGGCGCCGTAGATTGCGGAAGCAAGCCCGAGCCACACCATCGTAGAAATCTCGGTCATGTTGAAGGGGAACACCGGAAGCACCCAGGCAATGAACCCGAACACGCCAGCCTTACTCATGGCACCCGTAAGGATAGCCGAGAGCGGAGCCGGAGCCTCGGAATAGGTAATCGCCTGCCAGCCGTGGAACGGGAAAATCGGGGTCTTCACGATAAACGCCATCAGGAAGCACAAGAGCAGCACGAGCTGCGTGTTTTCCGGCAGGCTCTGCACTGCGAGCGCCACGGAGAGGAGCAGCGAGTTGTCCGCAATCGTGAGCAGGTACCAGAGCGCCACCATCATCGGGGCAGAACCGACCAGCGTGTAGATTGCAAACGTCATGGCCGCTTCCTTGCGCTTCTCGCCGCCGAAGCCCGCAATCAGGACGGCAGCCGGAATAACCATCGCTTCGAAGAAGAAGAAGAACAGCACAGCGTCGGCGGCAAGGAACGTTCCGTTCATCGCACCCATCAAGGAGAAAATCCCGATGGCGAAATTACGGTAGTTGTTCCCGAAAAGCCCGCGTGCAGAGATGAGGGCCACAAGCGAAAGCCCGCAAGAAAGGAACACCATCCAGGCGCCCAGACCGTGGCTGTAGAGGTAGTAGTACGTGGGGCCCTTGCAGCCGGGAATCCAGAACCATTCCACCGGAGTGGTGGCGATGTTCCCGCCCGAGACAAGAGCGACGGAAAGCCCGAGGAACACGACGGCGAAGAGAATCGCCATGCGGGTCGCCGACCTGAAGTCTTCCTTGGAGTTGAGGACCATCAGGATGGCGGCAACAAACGGGGCAAAGACAAGGAGATGTAAAAGCATTAGACCAAACCTCCAGTCAAGAGAACAACAAGCACAAGGAGCGCCACGCCGAACAGGCTAAGCGTAAGTTGCAGGCGCACCTTGCGAACCTGGAACACGGTCGCGCCGTCGCCCACGATGGAGACGATGGCCGAGAGCGTCCACTGGAACGCCTGCAGCACCTTGTCGACAACTACGTCGCAAATCCAGGCGACAATAAGCACAACCTTGATAAAGAACAGGTGGACGTAGTCCCAAAGGAACGTCCAGCCCTTGGCATAGCCCTCGGGAGCGGTAGAAGAGCCCTTCGCAGAAGCCTTGATGTCGGCCTTGCCCCAGCCCTTCCAGGCAACGAACATGCCGAAGAGAGCAGCAAGCGTACCGAGCGCGGCAAAGAGCATCGGGTTCACGTGCGTCGTGACGCGCGGGATAAATTCCTCGAGCATCATGTCGGGGCTAAACATGCGTGCGGGGTCGAACGCCTGAGCGGCACCAAGCACCGGAGCGAGCGAATCGGCAAAGAACGTGATGCCGATGGATTCCGCCCACAGGTAACCCGCGAAGATGGAACCGAACGTGAGCACGACCATCGGGATGAGCATCACGGCAGGTGCCTCGTGGATGTGCGATTCGGTTTCCTTGTCGCCGCGGTATTCGCCGAAGAACGTCATGATGATGAGGCGACCCATGTACACCGCAGTGATAACCGCAGTGAAGAGGCCCGTCACGTAGAAAATCTTGTTCATGGGAACGGCGCCATCGGCAAGCCAGGTTCCCGTGAATACCCAGTTGCAGTTCGTGAAGATGCGTTCAAGAATCAGGTCCTTGGACCAGAAGCCAGCAAAGCCGGGGAACCCGACAATCGCGAGGAACGCGAAAATCATCACGCAGGCAGTGACCGGAGTCTTCTTGATCATGCCACCCATACGGCGCATGTCCTGCTCGCCTGCAAGCGCGTGGATAACCGCACCCGCACCGAGGAAGAGCGACGCCTTGAAGAATGCGTGAGTGAACACGTGGAAGATGGAAGCATCGAACGCAGATACGCCCGCGGCCATGAACATGTAACCGAGCTGGCTAATCGTCGAGTAGGCAAGCACCTTCTTGATATCGTTCTGGAAGAGGCCCGCGAATGCAGCCCAGAAGGCGGTCAACGCACCCACGACGAGAATGATGTTCAGCACGTCGGGGCAGAGCACGAACATGTTGGAGAGGCGCGCCACCAGGTAGACACCGCTCGTGACCATGGTCGCGGCATGGATGAGGGCAGAAACCGGAGTCGGACCCGCCATGGCATCGGGCAGCCACGTAAGGAGCGGAATCTGCGCGGACTTACCCGTGCAACCCACGAAGAACATGACAGAAGCGAGCGTGAGCATCGGGAGCACGAGTTCCACGTGCCCGCCAGCAATGACCATCTGGATAAACTGGTTGAGCAGGTCGTAGTTGAGGGCGCCAGCACCGCCAACCGTAACGAGGCAGAGCATACCGAGCAAGAACCCGATATCGCCCACACGGTTCACGATGAAGGCCTTGTTGGCAGCCTTGCAGTTCTTGAGGTCCTTGTTCCAGAAACCGATGAGCAGGTAGGAGCAGAGTCCCACGCCTTCCCAGCCGAGGAAGGTGAGAAGCAGGCTATCGGAAAGCACGAGCACAATCATGCTGAACAGGAACAGGTTGATGTAGGCGAAGAAGCGGGCAAAGCCGCGGTCGCCGTGCATGTAACCGATGGAGTACAGCGCGATGAGCGTGCCGATACCCGTCACGAACAGGAGCATGATGCGGGAGAGAGCGTCGAACAGGAATCCGATATCCACCTTGAGGAGCGGAATATCAATCCAGTTGCAGAGCGTCTCGCGGATGCCGGAGACAGGCATATTCGTAGCGAGGGCAGCGACACTCACGAACGACATCGCCGGGAGCAGCACGGCAATCGCACCCACGATACCTTCGGGGGCACCCTTCTTGTTAGACGAAGAAGCGACGGCGATGCTCCCGAGGATGATGGTTCCGAGCAGCGGGAAAAGCGGAATGAGCCACAAAGGAATATTCGTCATCTTAGCCCCTCATATCGGAATAGGTGTCGGCATCGATACTTTCGCGGTTGCGGAAGATAAAGATGACCATTGCAAAGCCCACGCACGCCTCGGCGGCGGCAATGGCGATGGAGAACAGCGGAATAATCTGGCCCGCGACACTCATGGTATCGGGAAGCGTCTTCGCGAAGCCCACGAAGGAGAGGTTCACCGCGTTCAGGGCAAGTTCAATGCCCATGAGCACAAAGAACAGGTTCCGCCTGGAAATAGCCACCATGATACCGATGGCAAAGAGCGCCAGGGCAAGCAGCTGGATGAAAATGGGTTGGAGTTCCATCAGTGTTTATCCTCCATATTTTCAGATTCAACGGATCCGAGACGCTTCTTCGCGAGAAGCACCGCAGCCACCATCGAAGAAAGCAGCAGCAGGCCAAGTGCCTCGAAGAGCACGAAGTAGCCGGGGCCAGTCTGAGCCACATCGAAGAGAGTCTTGGACGTGAGGGCAACGGAACCGCGGAGCGTCGTCGTATCGAACGCGAGCGGGCTACGCACCAGCGCAAAACCCACGAGGCCAGCGAGCACGATAACCGCCGGGATAATGAAGAGCGACACCTTGTCGAACATCGGAGTCTTGGAATCGCGGGCACCGTTCAGCACCATGATGACGAACGTGACGAGCATCATGATTGCACCGGCGTAGACCATGACCTGCACGACGCCCAGGAACGGGCTACCGATAAGGCCGTAGATTCCGGCGAGCGAGACCATCGAAACGATGAGCGAAAGGCCGCCGTAGAGAGGATGACGGCTCAGGAGCACGCACGCAGCGGCACCGAGCGTAATCACCGCGAGAATGATGAAATAAATCAGGGCTAACATTACTTAACCTCCATTCCCCAGACCTTTCTGGCCTCGGCATTCTTGGTACCGCCCGGAGCCACCTGGCTCTGTTCGTCGTCCGGGTAATCCTTCGGATCCCAGTTGGTGAGGTCCTCGAGGTGGGCGACAAACTCCTCGCGAGAGCGGTGTTCAAAGGAAATCTTCTTCGTGTCCATGCGCAGCGCATCCACCGGGCAGGCTTCCGCACAGAGGCCGCAGAACACGCAGGTCAGGTGGTCGATGTCGAAGCGCTTGACCTTCTTCTCGATGCGCGGGTCATCGCTGGCCGTAGCCTCGATAAAGATGCAGTGGGCCGGGCAGGCAGCCGCACACATGCCGCAGGCGACACAGCGCGGAGTGCCATCGGGGCGCAACATCAGGCGGTGCTTGGCACGGTAGGTATTGCGGACTTCCGGCTGGCCTTCCGGGTAAGAAATCGTCGGGAGTTCTTCGTAGCGGAACAGACCGCGGGCAGCGTGCTTGAGAGTCGTGAACAAGCCACGCAGGGCCTCGAAAATGTAGAGGCGTTCGCCCAGAGTCATGGGTTTCTGTCTAATAACGCGCATTAGTTACCTCCTACAAGCTTCGCGATGACCGCAGTCACCACAAGGTTGATGAGGGCGATATTCAGAATAATCTTCCAGCCGAGGCTCATCACGTGGTCATAGCGGAAGCGCGGGAGTGTCCAGCGCACCCAAATCCACACCCAGCAGAAGATCACGCTCTTGACCACGAGCACAAGCAGGTGGATGAGCGCGGTTCCGAGGGCAGTCGAGAGGCTGCCGACGGCGACGCCGCCGATGACCATGGACTGCGGATTGTAGAAGAACCAGGCGAAGAAGGCGAGAATCACGAGCACCACGACTGCGGTCCATGCCACGATGTTGTAGAGCTTGTATTCGCGCAGGATTTCAAAACGGTTCGTGAGGTTCGTCGCAGCGAGCTTCTTGGAATAGCGGTGAATCATGTGCAAGAAGGCGAGCGCGAGGAACGCGAGCACGCCGCAAAGCACCGCAAGGGAGCCGCCCATGTGGGCCTGCATAGTCTCGGTCGTAATGAACGGCACCGAGTAGCCACCCAGGAAGAGTGTTGCAATGAGGAAGCTGTTGATGCAGATATGCGAGTATTCACCCATGTAGAACAGGCCGAACTGCATGGCGCCGTATTCGGTATGGTAACCGGCGACCAGTTCGGGCTCGCCTTCAGCGACGTCGAACGGGGCGCGGCTGGTTTCGGCGATACTTGCAATCAGGAAGCAGAAGAACGCCACCGGCTGGGCAACGATACCCCAGACGTGATGTTCCTGCCAGCTAACGATATCGGTCAGGTTGAAGGAACCCGCGAGGAGCAATATGCCCATCATAGAGAGGCCGAGGCACACTTCGTAACTGATGGTCATGGAACTCGTACGCAGCGCACCGAGGAAGCTGTACTTGGACTTGGAAGCCCAACCGGCCAATACGGCGCCAAACGCGGAGAGCGAGCTGAAGCCGAACAGCAGGAGCACGCCCACGTCGGAATCGATGATGGAACCCGGGATGCGGACCATCTGGCCGCCCCATTCGAACACCATCGGGCCAAACCACGGAATCACGCAGGGGCTCAGGAACACGATGGCAAACGGGATTGCCGGAGCCACGTAGTAGAGCACCTTGTTCACGCCCGCGGGGGCGAACATTTCCTTGAAGAACAGCTTGGTACCGTCGCACATGTTCTGTACGTAACCGAGCAAGCGGATCTTGCCGAAGTACGGAATCTTGATGTACGAGCGGTTCGGGCCCTGACGGTCCTGCATAAAGCCCGCACCACGACGTTCCATCGGGATAAGGAGAAGGATATACAGCACCGGCACGAAGCAGAAGGCGAACTTCGCAATCGTGATGAGCCATTCTATCCAGGTTTTGGATTCAATAATATCCATTATGCTTCACCTCCTTCGAGGAGTTTGCCTGTGCTCTTGATGGCATCGTACGTGAGCCCGGCGAGGACCGGCGCATACTCGCCCGCCTTCTTGAAGGCGTCGGCTGCGGCCTCGAACTTGGACCCGGCCATGTAAGATACCACCTGGTAGGCAGCCCAGAGATTTTCGTCGGGGCAAACCGGGCAGGCGTTCAGTTTCTGCAGCATGTTGAGGCTGTTCACCATCGTGCCCTGGACTTCGCTCCAGTGGCGAACACCCATCGCGATGGTCGCCTTCTTTGCGGTAGCATCGTCGAACGGGGTAATAGCGATACGGCAATTGATTTTCTCGAGAACGCCAGCCGCAGCCGGGTCCTCGCCGAACAGGTCGGCGTTCACCGTCACGAGGGTCTCGAATTCAGTGGCGCGCTTCATGAAGTCGGCCACATCGGCAAAGCCCAGGAGCGTCATGCCGGCGCGGTTCGCCACCGGATCACCGCTCTTCGCGATACCGTCGGGAGCGTTCACCTTCAGGAGGGAGCCGCCGAAGATTTCAGCGCGGTCACCGAGAGTCTCCTTGAGCATACGGATTGCGGCGAGGTCTTCGAGTGTGCAGGATCCACCCGCAACGAGGGCAATCTTGCCGTTCCCGAAAGCCGGAGTATGCACTTCCATTGCCGGGAGGCGGTTCTTGTCAAACTGCAGGAACGCGAGGCGGCTCGTGTTAGAGAGCCAGCTGCGGTTCACCACCGGGTTGCAACGCGGCATCACGCGGTAGATGTGGCCGTCAGCATAGTCGAGCCAGATGTTCGCACCGAGGGAATCATCCATCGAAATAGTCGGCGTGTGGCTGAGCAACCAGACGCGCTTCTGGAAGCGGAAGTACTTCGCGGTCATGGCGCCCACCGGGCAAACATCAGTGACGCACAAGTCGTATTCGTGGTCAAGCTTTTCGCCCGGGAAGGTCGTAATGTAAGTGTGGTCGGCGCGGCCGGCGAGCTGCAACTGTTCGGAACCGGCAATGGTACGCATAAAGCGCACGCAACGGTCGCACTGCACGCAGCGTTCTTCGTCAAGCAAAACGCGGGGGCCTAAATCCACATGCTTACCGCCACGGAGCTGACCCTTCGCATCAATGAACTGGTGCGCGGGATTGCCGTGGTAGTTCTTGCCGTATTCAGGGCGCATGCGGGATTCGTTCTGGCCCGCTTCCATGTAGTTTTCCTGCAGGGTGCATTCACCGGCCTTGTCGCAAATCGGGCAATCGAGCGGGTGGTTTACCAGCATAAATTCCTGCGTTGCCTTGCGGGCGTTCTTCACGCGGGCACTAGATGCGGGCGTGTAAATCTTCATGCCCGGAGCGACCGGCGTGTAGCAGGCAATCACGAGCATGCGACCGCGGGGGCCTTCTTGCTCCACCAGGCACTGGCGGCAGTTACCGGACACCGGCAAATACGGGTGGTAACATACGTGAGGAGTTTCAATCCCGACAGCCTTCAAGGCTTCGAGGAGGTTCGTGTCGCCCGGAACCATCACCGGCTTGTCGTCCACGAAGATTTCCACCTTCGGGCTGTTCTCAGTCGGGAGTTTCGGCATGTTGTAGTAGTTACTCATATTATTACCAGAAAATTCCAGGACGATAGTTTTCCTGAACACGCGGCTTGGCATGTTCGGGGTTCTTTGCGATTAATTCGTCAAAGTCCTCGCGGAACTTTGCGGTGTAAGATCCAACAGGGCCACCGAGCGAAATGGAGAGCGGGCAAATCGTCACGCCACCAAATCCGCCACACAGGCTCTGCATCAGTTCCACGTCGCCATCGTGACCCTTGCCTTCCACAATCTGGTTCAGAATGCGGTGCAACAGGCCAGTACCCTCGCGGCACGGAGTGCACTGGCCGCAAGATTCGTGGCTGTAGAAGTTGCCAAGCACGTTCAGGAGTTCGGCCATGTTGTGCGTATCGTTAATCACGATCATGGCACCCGAACCGAACATCGTCTTCATCGAGGCGAGGCATTCGTAGTCCATCGTGGCCACGGCGCATTCGCCCGCGTTCAGCGGAGCACAGGAAGAACCGCCCGGCAGCACAGCCTTCAGGTTCCCGCCTACGATACCGCCGGCATATTCGTTAATCATCGTCATCATCGGGGTCCCGAGAGGAGCCTCGTACACGCCCGGGTTCTTCACGTCGCCCGAGATGCAGAACACCTTCGTACCGCCGGCACGGGGCGTACCCATCTTGGCGTATTCGCTCGGGTCATGCTGCAAGATCCACGGGAGAGCCATGATGGTTTCCACGTTGTTCACGCAGGTCGGGGACTTCCAGGCACCGCTCACCGCCGGGAAAGGCGGTTTGAGGCGGGGCTGGCCCTTCTGGCCTTCGAGCGAGTTGATAAGAGCAGTTTCTTCACCGCAGATGTAGGCGCCGGCACCGCGATGCACGAAGATATCAAAGCAGAACTTGGTGCCCATGATATTCTCGCCGAGGTAACCGGCAGCGTATGCCTGGTTCAAAGCCTTGTTGATGCTCTCGATGCAGGGCAGGAATTCGCCACGGCAGTAGATGTATGCCGCGCGGCTACCGAGCGCCCATGCTGCGATAATCAGGCCTTCGATAAGACGGTGCGGATCTTCCATCATCAGGAAGTGATCCTTGAACGTACCGCCTTCGCCTTCGTCGGCGTTCACCACGATGTACACGGGCTTGCCGGAATTGCGGGGAACGAAGCTCCACTTCATGCCCGTCGGGAAGCCAGCGCCGCCACGACCGCGGAGGTTGGAACGTTGTACGTAGTCAATGAGCTCGAACTGGCTCATGTTGAACAGGCGTTCCGAAATGTTCGCGTAGCCGCCCAGCTTCTTGTAGACTTCGATGTCCTGGGCGCCCTTGCCGAAATTCGCTGTACAAACTTTTACACATTCAGCCATAATTACTTAGCCTCCTCGACCGGAGCCGGCTTCTGGGTGGTCACGGCCTCGTTAGAAGGCTTGGCCGTGCGTTCGCCCGAAGTGGCAATCATGCGGTACACATCGCCGACCTTGCCGGCAGCATCCACAAAAGCCTTGTCCTTCACGCCGGGCTCGCCCACCGCGACCCAAGAAGAGCCGTTCTTCTTTTCCACCACAATCTTCGTGAATTCGGGAGCGCCCTTCCATGTGAGGGTAGCACCCGTCTCGTCGGCCTCGGCCTTCACGTTCAAAACCGGGGACGGAGGAGCGTAGTCAGGCACCTGCGGCTTGGCCGTTGCACCCGGAGCGCCGGGGTGGCCGCCGTGGCCCTTCACGATTCCGCCAAGCACATCGTGCTTCGGCACGTTGTTCGCATGAGCATTGCACCATTCGATAATGCGGTCGATGCTCGCTTCGGTAAGGGTCGTACCGCGCTTCATCTTGAGTTCGCCGTCCACGACGTCGGTCGCGAAGTCATCGTTCACGAGCATCATCGGGCCGTTGCCGCAGCTGCCCAGGCATTCCACCTGGAGCACGGTAAACATGCCGTCGGGAGTGGTTTCGCCGCTCTTGACACCGAGCTTGTTTTCCACATACTTGATGAGCGGCTGGGCGCCCTTGATGGAGCAGCTGATGTTGCGGCAGAACTGCAGCAGGAACTTGCCCTTGGGAGCGTGGTTATACATGGTATAGAAGGTTGCAACACCGAGCGCATGGGCCGGAGCACAACCGCAAACGTTTGCCGCCCAGCGGATGCCTTCCGTAGGCACCCAGCCGAACACGCCCTGCACGAGCCACAGCACTTCGAGGAGTGCACCCTGGCCCACCGGGTAACGGCTGAGCAGGTCCGCGCAGCGTTCCTTGATTTCGGGAGTATCGAGTTTCGCAAGCACTTCCTTCGGGGCAGGCTGCGGAACAGGCTTGTTCACATAGCCAAAAGTCTGACCCGGATCCGGAAGAGCCGCAATAGCTTCGCTCGGACCATCAAACTTCAAATGGTTGTTCGAAACGAACTGGACTGCACCTTGAATATGTTCTCTCATCGGTCAAGTTCTCCAGCAATGATGTTGAGGCCCGAAAGTACGGCCATAGAGTCGGCAAGCTGGCCACCTTCCACAAGTTCGTGGAATGCGGCAAACTGCGTGAGGCAGGGCGGGCGCACCTTGATGCGGTACGGATGGCCCGAGCCGTCAGAAACAATCGTGAAGCCGAGTTCGCCGTTCGCGCACTCGCTCCCGCAGTAGTATTCTCCCTCGGGGACGCGGATGCCTTCGTACACGCTCTTGAAGCGCCCGATAAGGCCTTCCATATCCTGGTAGGCGAGCTTGTGCGCCGGCACGCGGATGCGTGGGTCGACGATGTCGACCGGGCCTGGCGTAAGGCGCTTCAGGGCCTGGCGCACGATCTTCACGGATTCCTCGATTTCAGCGAGGCGAACCTGCAGGCGGTCGTTGCAGTCGCCCTGGGTGCCGACCACGACTTCCCAGTCGTAGGTCTCGTAATCGTAGTAGGGTTCGTCCTTGCGCAGGTCGGATGCAACACCGCAAGCGCGCAGGCACGGGCCCGTCCAGCCGTAGCTGATGGCGCGTTCTGCAGAAATCTTGCCGATTCCCACCGTACGGTCCAGGAAGATGCGGTTACGGTCGAGGCACGCGTGCAGGTCCTTCAGGGCCTTCTCGGTAGAATCGAGGGCGGCGAGCACATCCTGTTCAAAGCCTTCGTAGCTATCGCGGTAGAGGCCGCCAATGCGGGCAAAGCTGTTAGTGAGGCGTGCACCCGTGAGCTTTTCCCAGATGCACATGATTTCTTCGCGCGGGTTGAACGCGTACATGAACGGGGTCGTACCGCCCAGGTCCTGGAATGCGGCAGCGACGCACACGAAGTGGTCGTTGATACGGCTAAGTTCGTTCACAATCACGCGGAGCACCTTCGTGCGTTCCGGAATCTCGACGCCGAACATGTTTTCCACAGCGCGGCAGTACGCGATGTTGTTCATGATGGCCGAGCAGTAGTTGAGGCGGTCGGTATACGGGACCACCTGCTGCCAGGTGCCGCGTTCCACCATCTTCTCGAACCCGCGGTGCAGGTATCCGATTTCTTCTACGCTCGCGACAATCGTCTCGCCGTCCATCGCGGCCAAAAAGCGCAAGCAGCCGTGAGTGGCCGGGTGGCTCGGGCCCACGTTCAGGGGCATCAGGTTAAGCTTATCGCCATTCTTATCCAGTACAATCATTCCTTGATACTCCCTTCCAAGAATTCGTTATCGTTTGTCTCCACTTCCTTGCTGCGCTGGATGACCCTGTAACCGAGGTCCTGCAGGCGCTTTTCAAGTTCCGGGAGCAGGTAGTCGTTCGTCGAGAGCCACTGGCGCTTCTGGGCCGGGTAGTCCTTGCGGAGCGGGTGACCGACAAATTCAACGTGGTTCAACAGGCGGCGGAGGTCCGGGTGGCCTTCGAACACAATTCCGAACTGGTCGTAGACTTCACGTTCGTACCAGTTGGCGTTCGCATACAGGTCGCTAATCGTCGGGACCTTCAGGGAATCCTCCCCGACCAGCACCTTGAGACGCACGCGCACGCACGGGGCGGCGACCGTCTTGAACGAGTAAGAAACCGCAAAACGCGGGCCCTCGTGGTTCGGGTAGGTCAGGTAGTCGATGCCCGCGATATCCATGAGCATGTCGAACTTAGCGTCGGCGCCATCCTTGAGATACTCAACCGCATTGTGCAGGTAGGCGGCGCTCACAACGGCGGTAACGCCCCACTTGTCGAGCGTCTCGCGCTTTGCGCCAAACTTTTCTTCTAGGCAAGCGAAGATTTCTTCAGCAGTCATTATCTTCTACTCCTTCCAGAATTGGGCTTTCTTTACGAGGTTCTGTTCTTTTTCCACGACGAAGTCCTTGATGTCGGTAACCTTCTCCTGGGCAAAGGCCTTCGCATTGGCCTTGGCTTCGGCAGTCTTCGCCTTGATCATCTCGAGCTGGTCCTTCACCTGTTCGGCGCGCTGCTTCATGAACGATTCGTCCTTGATCTTCTTCTGCAGGTCGAACATGGCATCGAAGAACGCTTCCGGACGGCTGGGGCAGCCACCGATATACACGTCCACCGGGATAATGTGGTCAATGCCCGGAACCGTGCAGTAGCAGTCGTAAAAACCGCCCGAGCAGGCGCATGCGCCCATAGCGATAACCCAGCGCGGTTCGGCCATCTGCTCGTAGATACGCTTCAGAATCGGAGCCTGCTTGTAGGTGATCGTGCCAGCGACCAAAAGCACGTCGGACTGGCGGGGCGTAAAACGCACATACTCTGAACCGATACGAGAAAGGTCGTAGCGGCCCACTTCCGTACTCATGAACTCGATTGCACAACATGCCGTACCGTAGGGGAACGGCCACAGGGAATTGGTACGGCCCCAGTTGACCAAAAAGTCAAGGGAGGTCGTTATGATATTCGGCTTTTCTGCCTCATTACCCATGATGTTACCTCATAAAATTCGCGCCAAAAGATAGAAAAAACGCCATTATCGGCGGAATTTCCCGCCCAAACGGAGCCCCGTCTGCCATTACGGAATGCTTATAATTTTCTGTCAATCCTAAGAGTATCAATACGTTACGACATATTTCACGTTTTGTAACGCCCCGGGAGCGCCCACAGTCATGCCACTACAAAAAATGTTCTCAAAATATTTCTCACTCCCGATTTAAAAATGTATATTTATAACTAAAGACCCAAGATTACTGGCCAACAACCAACACCCATTTATTATTGACCACCGACTATTGACTATTGACTATTGACCAATAACTAACAACGCATGAATCGTTTTTTAGACATATACCAGTTTACGCACTTCCGCAAGTTCCTGGAAGAATACCAGACCGCCCGCGCACAGGCGGAACCGGGCTTCACGCGTACCGAAATCTGCAACCTGCTCGGGCTCGAGAAGAGCCGCAGCTACTTTGCCGATGTCCTCAGGGGCAAGAAGGTCAGCCCCCGCATGGTGGCAAAGTTCATCGAAATCCTCGAACTCGACAAGAAAGAGGCGAAGTACTTCGAGACGATGGTGGAACTCGACCAGGCGAAAAACGACGCCGCCCGCAACGCCGCGATGCAGGAACTGCTGAAACTGCACCCGAACCCGCAGCATATATTAAATGAAGACGCCTACGAATACTACAGCCGCTGGTACCACAGCGCGCTCTTCGCCATACTGGACGCGATGGACGTGGGCGACGACATGGCGCCCGTGCAGAAGAGGATTTTCCCGAAGGTCCCGCTCGGCAAGCTGAAGGATTCGCTCGCCCTGCTGGAAAGGCTCGGGCTTGCCCGCAAGAACGAAGAAGGCTTCTGGAAACCCACCAAGGAAAGCATCAGCAGCGGGCCGTACAACAACGCGGAACTCATCAAGCAGTACCAGTTGCAGTGTTTCGAACTCTCGAAGCAGGCGCTCATCACGCCGCCCAAGAAGCCGACCGTCATGAGCACGCTCACGTTCAGCATTTCGAGCGAGGCGTACAAGAAGCTCGAGGCCGAACTGCAGGAATTCAAGGCGAAGGCAAGGCGCATCATCGGCGAAGACAAGGAAAAGGCCGACGGCGTCTACCAGATGAACATCCACCTGTTTTCGAATTTGGAGTGACGTAGTCATCCTGAGCGGAGCGTAGCGAAGTCGAAGGATCCAGAAGAGGTTTTATGTTTGGACGAAAGATTTATTCGAATGTCATCCTGTTCGCGGGGGCGGTTTTCGCGCTCCTCAGCGCATGCAGCAACGGCACGGACACCGCGGGCGTGATTTCCGAGACGGAATCGGGACAGACAGCCCAGGCGGAATACGTAAAGGTGACCGGCATCGTGAACGGGACGGACGGCAAGCCCATCCCGCAGGCACGCGTGTACTTCACGGGCGACGACTCCCTCACCCACCACACCATAGTCCTCGACTCCACCATGTCGGATGACGACGGAACGTTCGCCTTCGACAGCATCGCCGATTGCACCCGGCGTCACGGATGCACTGCAAGGCTTTTCGCAAAGGCCACCGTCAAGGAAGATACGCTGGTCGGCTTCATTTACGACTACCATTATTTCTCCTCGCGTGATTCGAGCATCGTCCATCAAAATATCGAAATCGGCGAACCGGCGACACTCAACATAGCCACGGCAGAATTGCGCGATTATCACGATGTTGACGCCGATTCCATCTGCTTCGAAGGAAGTTTCGTCTGCGCGGCCATCACGCAAGAGGACATCGAAAACGGTTACCTCACCATCGAAGGAGTCCCCCCGGGAATAATCGGCGCCAAATGGATTTGGCACGAAGGAGAGGCACAAGAAGCGGGGGGCACCCTGGAACTCAAGCCCGGCAGCACATTCTTCTGGGGCGTGGGAGGCGGTGGCTATGCAGTCGATTCCATCAGGCTCGCTCTTCCCGAACGCGCACTCCACATGCTCGATTCCCTCGGGCTCGAACCAACTCTGGACTCCCTGTTCATTCCCTACAAGCTTTCGACAAAGGTCTACGATTACCCGGAAAACGACGACTACGGCAACACCCCCGATCCGCTCGTCGACGAGTTCGGCAACCGCATCTTCTCGCTGAAGGCCGAAGGCGAAACGCAGGAAGCCCGCTACTGGATGTCCGTCAGCACGATCGGCAAGGATACGCTAACAGCCCGCTGGCTACAGGGCGGCTATATCAGTGACGAAATCTACCCCAACATTCAGCACCTCTACGCCTCCATTAAACCGGGAACCTCGTTCGACGACACGCTGTTCAATACCCACCATGACACCTACGTAACATGCGTCATGTACAAGCGGCAGCAAAATACGGCATCCACAGAAATTGCATCGGACAACTGCAGGGAAACAGGTTCTTACGACTGGCAAGAAAACAGTTTCGCAGTCAGCTTCTGGCTCGACACCAAGGATATCGACACCGACTCAAAGCCCGTCCTCTTCTCTGCGGGCAACGACACGCTGGGTTTCAAGATTGCCCAGTGCGAAAGCGACCCGCAATCCGTGTGCACCATGCTCAAGGCAAGCGCAGACTCGGCCAATAGCGAAATATACGGAAAGACAAAATTCTTCGACGGAAAGAAGCACCACTTCTCTCTTGTTATCTACGAGAAGCACCTAACCATCGCCATCGACGGGCAGACCGTCCACGACACCGACCTGAAACCCGCAGCGGAATTCTACGGCGGAATCCGCGGAATCCGTACCGGCGACTACACGCTCGAGGACTTCGTCGTATTCCTCCCCGGCAGCTACATCCGCAAGGACGGCGAAAAGGACTGGATCCGCCTCCAGGCATGGCTCATGGCCTTCTACGAACTTCAATTATAAAGACACGCTCAAACACGCCTTGCGCATGTTAAACATCAAATTAGCGTGTTAGAGCATGCGCACCTTACGGTGCAAAACGTACAAAAGCGAAAAATGTGCCAAATGGGACGTGAGATTTTGTTTACGTGGCAAGGAATTGCTATATTTGCCCCCGCTTGGCGCATGTCGCGCCGCATTAACGGAGGCTAAAATGGCTCTACAGTTCTACAACACCGCATCGCGCAAGAAAGAAGTATTCACTCTCCCGGAAGGCGTTCCCGCCGTGCGCATGTACTGTTGTGGCCCGACGGTGTACCATTTCGCCCACATCGGCAACCTCCGCACCTACATTTTCGAAGACTTTTTGGTCCGTACGCTCAAGTACTACGGCTACAAGGTGAACCACATCGTGAACATCACCGACGTGGGCCACCTCACCAGCGACGCCGACTCCGGCGACGACAAGATGGAAAAGGGCGCCGCCCGCGAAGGCAAGTCCGTTTGGGACATCGCGAAGTTCTACACCGACGCCTTCATGGCCGACTGGCACCGCTTAAACATCCAGGAACCGACCCGCTGGACGCCTGCCACGCAGCACATCCAAGAGCAGATTGACCTGGTAAAGACCTTGGAAGAAAAGGGTTACACCTACCGCACCAGCGACGGCATCTACTTCGACAGCCTCAAGTTCCCGCGCTATGCCGACTTTGCTCGCCTCGACGTGGAAAACCTCCGCAAGGGTAGCCGCATCGACATGGGCGAAAAGAAGAACGCCACTGACTTCGCTCTGTGGAAGTTCAGCCCGAAGGACAAGAAGCGCGCTATGGAATGGGACAGCCCGTGGGGCGTTGGTTTCCCCGGCTGGCATATTGAATGCTCCGCCATGGCCATGAAGTACAACGGTCCGACGCTTGACATTCACTGCGGCGGTACGGACCACATCCGCGTGCACCACACCAACGAAATCGCCCAGAGCGAATGCGCCAACGGCGTGACCTTCGCCCGCTTCTGGATGCACGGCGAATTCCTGCGCACCGCTAGCGAAGAAAAGCTGGAAGACGGCACCACCGAACAGAAGTTCGGCAAGATGAGCAAGTCCAGCGGCGAATTCCTGACGGTCTCGCTCCTGATGGACCGCGGTTTCAACCCGCTCGACTACCGCTTCTTCGCCATCGGCAGCCACTACCGCAACTACCTGAACTTCACGTGGGAAGCCCTGGAAGGCGCGAAGGAAGGCCTCAAGAGCTTGCACAAGAAGACGGATCCGCTGATCGGTAAGGCTACCGCGATTACAAGCGATGCCGCCAAGGCTTTCCAGCAGGAATTCAAGGATGCCATCGGCGACGACCTGAACATGCCGCGTGCACTCGGCATCATGAACACGATGCTCAAGAGCGATATCGATGATGGCGAAAAGGCTGCACTCGTGGCCGACTTCGACCAGATTTTCGGTTTGAAGCTCGACGAGCCCCGTGAAGAATACGCCAAGAAGGGAGCAAACGACGGCGTGGATGTCGCAAAGATCGAAGCGTTGCTTGCCGCCCGTAAGGAAGCCCGTGCCGCCAAGAACTGGGCCGAAAGTGACCGCATCCGCGACGAACTCGCCGCCATGAACGTGGTCATCAAGGACTCCAAGGAAGGCACGACCTGGGAAATCAAGGCGTAAGTCCACTTTGGACGTAGGCAAGCAAGTGCCTGCGCCAGATTAAGGTTGACAAGTGCCCGCGTTAGATTGTGGTTGACAAGTGCCCGCGCGAAATGCCGCGGGCATCTTCTTTTTCATCATCCTGGAGCGAAGCGATAGGATCCACTGAATTATCATTTGTATATTATTGATTATGAATCTCAAACCTTTCGTTTTCAATCCCTTCGGCGTGAACGGTTTCGTTTTAAGCAACGATGCCGGCGATGCGATTCTGATTGACCCGAGTGTCAGCAACGAGCGCGAAGAAGCGGCGTTGGCGAACTATATTGCCACAAACAACCTGACCGTGCGCCATCTCCTGAACACGCACCTGCACCTGGACCACGTGCTGGGCAACGCGTTTGTCGCCCGCAAGTACGGCGTGCAGCCCGAGGCGCACGAAGAAGACGCCTTCTTGCTTGACCTGCAGGAAGAACAGAGCCAGATGTTCGGCCTCCCGATGCGGGAACATTCGCCCGGACTCGGCAACTACCTTGCCGAGGGCGATGCCGTCGAGGTTCCCGGCATCAAGCTGCAAGTTTTCCACATCGCAGGCCACTCCCCCGGCGGCATCGCGTTTTACTGCGAAAACCCGGGCGAAGTGAACGGGCAAAAAGATGTTCCTCCCCTGCTGTTTCCCGGCGATATCATATTTGCGGGGAGCAGAGGCCGGAGCGACCTCTTCGGCGGGAATGACGAAGCACTTGTAAGCGGAATTAAGAGCAAGTTGCTCACGCTCCCGAAAGAAACCGTCGTGTTCCCTGGACACGGACCGATGACAACGATTGCAGATGAAAGCAGGTGGTACTGATTGAAGATCCCCGCCTTCGCGGGGATGACAAGCCAAGAGCATGAGCGACAAGGCGATGGCAAGAATTGGGTGGATTGACGAGTTCAAGGGATTCGTGTTGTTGCTCGTGTGCCTTTATCACGTGGAGCAGTCCTTCCCGCAGGCGCAAATGGGGATGTTACACCTGAGTGCGCTCCGCATGTCGGCCTTCTTCTTCATTTCGGGAATGCTCTTTAGCACGCGGCGTTTTCCTGATTTCAAAAGCTACCTTGTTCACAAGACGCGCGTCTTGCTCGTCCCCTACATCCTGCTTTCGCTCCTGTTTCTGGCGATAGACCCGGTGCTTTACAACTTTGACTTGTTCCCGAAGGCGCCGCGCATGACGGTCATGAACATCAAGCCCGAAATCGCGACCGTGTGGGATTATATCTACTGGAACCTCGCGAAAATATTTGTGGCCGGAAAATCTTCCATCGGATCGGGGCCGCTGTGGTTCGTGTTCACGCTATACTCGGTAAGTTTGCTGTTTTACGGGGTGCAAAAAGTTGCGGGCCGTATTTCTGTGCGCCGAAGAAGGGAGATCCCCGCCTGCGCGGGGATGACAACGGGAATCATCGCACTTGCCGCAATCGCAAGTCTCGCAGGCGGCTGGTTCCTGTATGTCAATCACATCCGCTTGCCGCTCGGGATAGAGCGCGATTTGACAGTGCTTTTCTTCTTCGCGAACGGCTGGCTATGCAAGGGCGCGTTGAAAGATCCCCGCCTTGGTTCGGCGACGCTCACCACAGGTCGCGGGGATGACGTTCGAGGCAAAAACATCTTGGCTCTTGTCGCCGCCACCATCGTCGCATTCGCCGCCTACGCCTACATCGAAGTTCCAGACCCGAACTTCAGCATCATGAACAACAATCTCGGGAAATCCCTCCCCGTATTCCTCGCCAGTTCCGTCTTCGGCATCGCTGGCCTTGTCGCCACATTCATGTTTGCAGACAAACTACCAAACATTGCGCCATTCCGCATCATCAAGGGAATCCTCCGCAACATCTCGCGCAATGCGCTCGTAATCCTCGCCGTTCATTGGTACATTCTGCTCGTCATGCGCCTGCTTTTCCGCGACACGTTCAACAAGCCGGGCATCGCCTACCTCGTCATCCCCGTGGTTGCAGCCGTGGTTATCGGGGCAATTCCGCTGTTCCGCTGCAAGCTCTACCGCCTGCTCGGCAAAGAGAAAATCCGCGTCCGCGAGAGCTTAAACATCAAGGACTAGGGCCGCGCATTTTTACACACAAATTCCATGCGCATTTCGTAACCGCAATTGCTTTCTATAATCGTTGGCCGCGCAGTTCTTGCCTGCACATTAAACTGCACTAATCGACGCATTAAACTGCGCCACTAAAAAAACTAGAGGTAGCTCTTGCACTGGCGAACGGGCTCGGCCTCTTCGGGCTTCTTTTTCGGCACATACACCTTGATGGCGTAAACATTCTGTTCCGTCTCCGCCACGATATCGCCTTCCTGCAAATCCTCGTTCAGTTCGATTTCCACCTCGACTCCATCGCGGGCAATGCAGCGGATAGAACGCGCCGTCAGTTCCTCGTGCAAAAGAGGAACGTCAACGACTTTCTTGTAAGTACCGTGATGTGTCGTGCCGAGAATTCTGTTACAGTGCATGCGTCGCAATATAGAATTTTTAGTCATCGGCCATTCGCGATTAGTTGTTGGCTTGACTTTTTCTATCTTTCGCAAAGAAATATGGCACGCGCACGCAAGACAATTACACCTGACCCGTATGCGAAACCGATAGCGAAACCGCTACCGCCCGAACAGAGCCTGCCCGGGCATTTAAAACAGTTCCAGTCACCCACGCGTGCAGAATTTGAGCTCGTGAGCCCCTATGGTGCAGCAGGCGACCAGCCGAAGGCCATCGAAGAACTGACGGAAGGTTTCAAGCACGGAGAACAGTTCCAGACGCTGCTTGGCGTGACTGGTTCCGGCAAGACTTTCACCATGGCGAACGTCATCAAGAACGTAGGCAAGCCGACGCTGATCCTCACGCACAACAAGACGCTTGCGGCGCAGCTCTACCAGGAATTCAAGGCATTCTTCCCGCACAACGCGGTGGAATACTTCGTGAGTTACTACGACTACTTCCAGCCCGAAGCATACATCCCGCACACGGATACCTTCATCGAGAAAGACGCAAGCATCAACGACGAGATTGACAAACTCCGCCTGCGCGCCACCGCAAATTTATTGACCCGCAGGGATGTGATTATCGTTGCCTCCGTGAGCTGCATCTACGGTTTGGGAAGCCCGAGCGAATATTTTGACTTGATGGTGCGCATCAAGAAGGGTGACGTTTACGATCGCGATAAGATTCTCCACGACCTGGTGCGAATCCAATACACGAGAAACGATTTCAGCCTGGAGCGTGGCTCTTTCCGCGTGCACGGCGACGTGATTGAAATTCACCCGAGCTACGACGAAGAAGGCCTCCGCATCGAACTTTTCGGTGATGAAGTCGACAGGCTCGTTCGCTTCAACATCATTACCGGCGAAGTCACTCAGGAAATGGACGAGATGACCATCGCTCCGGCAAAGCACTTTGTGACCAAGGAAGAAGGCCGTGCAGGAATCTTGCAACGCATGCAGGTGGAATTGACCGAGCGCCTTGCGGAACTTGATAAGGAAGGCAAGGTGCTGGAATCGGCCCGCCTCTCGAGCCGCACCCGCTACGACATGGAAATGATTCGCGAAACAGGCCAATGCAGCGGCATCGAGAACTACTCCCGCATTATCGAGAACCGAGCACCGGGTACGCGCCCGTTCACGCTCATCGACTACTTCGGCGATGACTGGCTCCTGATGGTGGACGAATCCCACGTGAGTATTCCGCAGGTGGGCGGCATGGCCGAGGGCGACAAATCCCGCAAGACGACGCTTGTGCAGTACGGGTTTCGCCTCCCCTGCGCGCTGGACAACCGCCCGATGAACTTTGCCGAATTCGAGTACATGTACCCGAAGCAGGTGCTATTCGTGAGCGCCACCCCCGGCGATTACGAACTTACCAAGACGGGCGGCGTCGTTACCGAACAAATTAACAGGCCCACCGGCCTTCTGGACCCGAAAATCGAGATGTTCCCCATCAAGGGCCAGATGGACGTGCTCCTGTACCGCATCGAAGAAGTCGTCAAGAACGGCGACCGCGTGCTGGTCACGACGCTCACCAAGAAGATGGCGCAGGACCTCACCGACTTCTTTGTAGAAGCGGGCATCCGAGCGCGCTACCTGCACAGCGACATCAAGACTTTGGAACGCCACGAACTCATTCGGGGCTTACGCACCGGAGAGTTCGACGTGCTCGTGGGCATCAACCTGCTGCGCGAAGGCCTGGACCTGCCCGAAGTGAGCATGGTCGCGATTCTCGACGCCGACAAGGAAGGATTCCTGCGCAACTACCGCAGTTTAATCCAGACGATGGGCCGCGCAAGCCGTAACGTGAACGGCACAGTCTTACTCTTTGCAGACAACATGACCGACAGCCTGGAAAAGGCTATTTCCGAAACCGCCCGCCGCAGGGCCGTGCAGGAAGAATTCAACAAGGAACACGGCATCACGCCGAAGTCCGTGACCCGCAAGATTGAAGATGATTTGAAGATTAACGACCCGCTGGGAATAGACGGCGACGATTCCGTCGACGACGATCAGTTCCCTGAGCCCGCCGAAGGGAACGAACCCGGAATCCGTCCGATGGAACCGCTGCAGCCCAGTTCTAGACGAAAGAAAGGTTCTAATTACTCCAAGCGCGCGGAGAACGCCAAACTGAGTGCGGCCGTCGGCGCCACTGCAACACGTCATCCTCGCGCAGGCGAGGATCTATCGGCAAAACTTGCCGACCTCGAGCGCCAGATGAAAGAAGCCGCCGCGCGACTCGACTTCGAAGAAGCCGCACGCCTCCGCGACATCATCCGCGGCATGCAATAAACCCTCATGTCATCCCCGGCTTGACCGGGGATCTCCCATAAAAAAATCCCGCGAATTTCTCCGCGGGATTTTTCACATTCGTCATGTTCGCGACAATTACACGTCGACCACTTCCGTCCAGCCGAACGGGTCGGGAGCTTCGCCGAACTGGATAGCGGTGTACTTCGTGAAGAGTTCCGTGCAAACCGGGCCCGGATTCTTGCCGTCACCGTAAGTGAATTCCTTACCGGCAACCGGATCCACAATCTTCTTGATCGGGGTAATCACGGCGGCGGTACCGCATTCGGCAGTTTCGGAGAATTCAGCGAGTTCTTCGAACGGGACCTGGCGGCGTTCCACGGTGTAGCCCAGGTATTCAGCAAGCTGCTGCAGGCTCTTGTTCGTAATGGACGGCAGAATGGATTCGGACTTCGGGGTCACGTAGGTCTTGCCCTTGATGCCGAAGAAGTTTGCCGGACCACATTCGTCGATGTACTTCTTTTCCTTCGCGTCCAGATAAATCGTGCTGGAGTAGCCGAGCTTCTTGGCTTCGGCGAGGGAAAGCAAGCTGGCAGCGTAGTTACCGCCGACCTTCACCGTACCCGTACCCTGCGGAGCGGCGCGGTCGAAGTTGCGGCTGATCATCATATCGACAGGCTTGAAACCGTCCTTGAAGTACGGACCCACCGGAGTCACGAACATCAACAGCAGGTATTCGTCGGAGGGCTTCACGCCGACTTCCGGGCTCGTACCGATGAGGAGCGGGCGGATGTAGAGCGTTGCACCATGACCATACGGCGGAATAAAGCGGGCGTTGGCCTTCACCACTGTGTGGACCATCTCGCGGAACAGCTCGACCGGCGGCACGGCCATGAGCACGCGGTTCGCGGTGTTCTGCATGCGCTTGGCATTCTCGTCGACGCGGAAGATACGGACCTTGCCGTCCTTGCCCGTGTAAGCCTTGAGGCCTTCGAAACCTTCCTGGCCGTAGTGCAAGCAAGTAGCGGCCATGTGGATGCTGATGTCCTTGGAAGAAGAAAGTTCAACCTTGCCCCACTTGCCATCGCGGTAGTAGCAGCGGACATTGTAATCGGTATCGTAATAACCGAAGGGGAGCGTCTTCCAATCGACAGTGTTCAAATCAAGCATAATTTAACCTTTTTTGCAGTTTGTGCATTTTTAAAGGTATCATTCGGTACCGCACAGAAAAATACAATTATCGCAGGGATTTTGGCACGATTTATTTGTAAAAAAGGGGGGAAGAATCCCCCTCATTGCAGCCCCGCCCTCGTGTCATCCTGAGCGGAGTGCCGCAGGCACGCAGTCGAAGGATCTAGGGCGGGTCTTCCATTACCCCCTCGCCTAGGTGGTTCCACCCCCTAACACCCCCAAATGTCACCCCGGACTTGTTCCGGGGTCGCCACTCATCGCCACATCACTCATCCTTAAGGCAACGAACAGAGAACCCGAGGTCCTTGTAGTCGCCGTCCAGGAACGCATTGTCGTTGTAGTCCAAGGCCATGCGGTACGCGCCTCTGCTATAGCTCTCAGAAGAACTCCAGAAGCTCGCGTAGCTGCCCTCGAGGATGAAATTTCCACTGCTGTACCTGTAGCCAGCAGGCAACGCCGAGAAGGAATAGGCGTCCGTACCGTTGACGCTACTGTTCCAGCCACTAGTGGACTTGAGCATCTTGCCCGCCGTCGATTGGCCCCCGACCGCGGTAAACAACGTATTCCATTCCGTCTGCGTAGGCAGGTGCCAGCCCTCAGGACAAACTCCGCGTACCGGATATGTCGGCGAGCAAGTCTTGCCATAGCCGCAGCCCTTGCCATTTGTAGACCATGTTCCCACACTGTCCATCGCGGCGGCCCAAGTGTAAAGGCGACCGTATTTAGTGCAGTTAGCGGCGGCATTGCTATAGCACCAGCTAGTGGAATCAGAGGTGTTGCCGCTATAGTTATAGGGAACATCAGTATAAGCGTAGTTCAGGTTCTCCGCCATCCAAGTCTGCGTACCGATAGTGACCGTCTTGTAGGTCTTGCCATCGCGGGTGTCTGTTAGAGTCCCTTCGGCAGGCTCAATGGCCTTGCTAGAAGAAGATTCCGCTTTTTCCGAACTGCTTGATTTAGAGTCACTGGATCCTTCGCTACTGCTCAGGATGACGTCCTTCGCAGAACTGCTGTCGTCGTCGCCGCAAGCAGTAAACAACGTCGCCACAACTGCAACCATCAAGAATTTTTTCAAAGCCATAAACTTCAGTCTCCTTTATTTTTTCCCCGCCGATTTCACGGCACGATCCATGACCTTGCGATATTTAGGGTTTATATATTTTTTGATGTCTGCATAATCCAGGAATATTCTGGCTGTTGGCGTATTGAACTCAACAGGGACTATTTCATCCATTTTATTGAAAGAGAACCACCAAGAAGTCGGAAATTCCTTTATCCCCGAGAAAGGGCCCATTGCAGCAGAATGACGCAAATAGATACGGAATTGCTCGCCAAATTTTTTTGGCTGCTCTTTTATTTTTGTTGTGTCAACAAGAAATCCTGCCAAATAAAGATTGTGGGAGTTGATGAACTTCATAAATCCAGCCTTGTCCTTTATGAGATCTTTTGCAGAGATTTCCGTTCCTGTTTTCTTATCAAAAACAACAAAAATGTTATTTGAGTTACCCTGCATGGATTGATCCTCGAAACCAAAGGAAATCAAGCCATCACCCAGTTGCAGCAACATACTTTTTCCATCTCTGTGTTCCGGAATCCATTTTTTGACACCTTCGATAACCAATGTGTCCAAGTCTCCTTTATTATGGCCGAACATAATATCAAGCATACGATTTCGAATTTTCTTGGTATTGGAGCAGCCCTTCAGTTCCATGGGAATGAAAACATCCCTATTATGAGGAGAACCGTTAACTCTCCTAAAATGATATTTCTTTATCTTGTCGCCATATGCGTTTGTCGCCATCGATATGGTATAGCCCTTATCTCTAGCCATCAAGGATTTTGCGTAATCCGTCAGTACAAAGTATACACTATCGTTCTTATCGACAATATGCGAATCAGTCGAGTCATCATAAAATACTATACCGTCTTTGTCAATTTTGTCAACTTTTACTAAAGTTACAGAGTCTCTACCATATTCAAACTTCACCCTATTGCTCGGCAACAAGTCCGAAACTTGTATTCGTTTTCCGGATTCAACGTCGTATAGTTCATACATTTGATTATCATCGCCCCAGTCCCGGAGCACTTTTGCTTTTACAATTCCATGAGCTGCTGAAATTTTCACACCTCTAGTAAAAGTCTTTCTTTTACTATCAGAATAGCGATTGATTTCAGCATTAAACGCGGCTGTGTCCGAGCCTTGAACAAAAACATCGTAGCCTTCCATTTGGCTCAATTTGGCCACTACTTCATCAAGGTTTTTCGCCCCCTTTGTTTCGCCAAACATTAAAGTTTGAAGAGAGTCATCATATTTACTAGCGCCAGCTACGAAATTCGCCACATCCTCCTGCAAATATTGGTTACTGAGAAAAGCCACAGCCTCCTCGTTGTAATACAGTTCAATTTTTAAAAGATATTCTTCATACCTCTGTTTCTCGACTGTTTTACGGTCAACATCATCCATGCCGTTTTTATAAACTTTCACCTCTGTAGTGTAAGGTTTCATCTCTTTAGACCTTAGCAACACCGACTTCGTGACATTAGGTACTTCCCCGGCAAGCGAACCGTTTACCATGGACAAAATGGCTACGGCAATCAATAAAAAATTTCTTGTTCTCATAAATTCTCCAGAATTTTAAACAATAATTTTCAAGGTCATTAGTTACACTCTAGATCAATATGCATAAATATACATTCAATTTTCAGCGATGCACCATCGCACAAATTTTTTATAAAAAAAACGGTTCATCAGGGAACCGTTTTTCGTTCATCGCAACAGAGCCCTTGCAGGCCCTGTTCCGCTATCGCACAAGCACCTGCCGCACCTGGGTACCAATACGGACAAGGTATCGTCCGCTTCGTGCCACAGGTACAGCGAAATTCGCCACATCAACGGTCCCGGTGCGGAGAACACGCCCCTGCAGGTCAAACACCGCATACGCACTGCCAGCGCGCGCGCCCGCCACCTGGATAGTGCGGCCCAATGCATATGCACTGAATGTAGGCGCCGCCGCAATCGCGGGTATCGCGTTGCCGTCTTCGCTAGAACTGCTTTCAGGTTCGCTGCTGCTGGAACTTGCCTCGCTGGAACTGGACTTCACAGAACTGCTGGAACTTTCCTCGCTAGAACTGCTTTCGGGTTCAATCGGCGCGAAGTTCGCCTTGACCGTAGTATCGGCAAGAACTGTGATTCTGATTTCCGTCTTGTTGTTCTCGAGAGCATCGCCCCAGTAGGCAAGTTCATAGCCCTGGTTGGGTTTGGCCGTCAGCAATACGATGTCGCCATACTTGTACTTGCCGTCGTTATTGAGGCCGGTCACCATGCCCCACTTGGAGTTGTTTACTTCGACAGTCACCTGGTAGATTATCTCCTGCCACTTGGCGTAGAACACCTTGTCGGCATGGTCCTTCGCAGAAATTTCGGTAACGGCATTGCCACTGAAGAACCTATTTTCGAACCAACCCTTGAATTCGTGACCATCGCGCTTGGGCGTGGGCAAGGTCAGGCCTTCTCCATATTCGTAAGAGACGGGTGCGTTTTCGAGTACCCCGCCATCGAGCACGAACGCGATGGCAAAGACAGTCCTAGTCAGGAGTTCCGGGTAATTTTCGCCCTGAATCCAGGCCGAGCCCTTGATACCGCCTTCGAGTTCAACGCCTTCGGCATCCTTCTGCACGTAGGCACGCAGGACATTTGCCACGGAATCGTTCTTGAACGCTTCGGCGGAGGCCGCAATTCCGAAATCGCTAGTCACACCTTCTACCGCGAGATAGAAGTTGTTTTCTGCCTGGAGCGTACTGCTGGCTTTGCTCTTGACGGCGATAAGATTAGTTGTATAACCTTGCTCTATCGAGCCCATGGAGTAGTTGTTCAGCAGCATGGTCGTCTCGCTCCCGGATGTAGAAACCACGCCCACGAGACCACCCGCCTTGCCGAATCCCGTATTGGCAGAAACATTACCCAGGTTGTAGTTGTTGGCAATGACGGTCGCCTTCGTCGTCTCGCCCATCAAACCGCCAACAGGACTAGAATACCCAGTGGAGCGGACATCGCCCGTATTATAATTCTGGAAGAACGTAAGCGTTGCATTGCTCACTCCGACAAGGCCTCCCACAGAACCGGAACCCACAATTTCAGCGGTATTGTAGCTATTCGAAATGTTCATCGAAACGCCTCGAGCCGCCGCTATCAAACCAGCCGCACCACCAGTACTTGTAACCTTACCCGTGTTATAGGAATTCGTTATACTGCTCGAATAATTCTGACTGGCGTCGACCACAAGGCCCGCGGCACCGTTGCTTTCGCCATTAATCTCGCCCAAGTTAGCGCTATTCATAATAATCAGCGAACCCGACGTACCGCCGACCAAGCCTGCGGCGGCCTTTCCAGAGACCCTGGCCATGTTAATGCAACTGTCCAGCGTAAGCGTTGCCGAATTGTGCCCAACCAGGCCACCTGCCTCCTGCCAGCCACCGCCCACAATCTTTGACTCGATAACCCCATCAAATTTCACGTTCGTGATATTGACAATAGGATTACTCGAAAGGTCAGCAAAGACGCCGCCCACGTAGCCCGATCCATAAAAGTACGTATCCTCGAACACGACATCGCGGACAACAATCGGAATCTGGTTGTAATTATTGTCATAGCGGTAATTTATCGTCGAAATGAAACCCTGCGCCGTAGTATCCCGGGAAATAAACAGGCCCGAAATCTTGTGGCCGTTACCCAGGAAATCACCACCAAACAAGCTAATTGGTTCCCACTTCAGGAATGTCGTCATGTTCGCGCTGTCGAGCACGCCATCCTTGAGCACACCCTCGTTAACCACGATGTCCTTGGTAAGTTTGCCACAGACGTTGGAATTCTGACGGGTGGACATGCCATGCTTTCTACCGACAAAGGCGGCAAACCCGTAGAGTTCCGCAGCATCGGAAATCGCGTAGCAGTTGTCCGCTTCGTCAAGTTCCGGCATCTTCATCTTGAACCATGCCGCATAATACGTCTTGTCGCCAGTATCTTCGGCAGTGATCGTGACAACCGGCTTGCCCGTAAGTTCCTCGTTGTCGTACCAGCCGGCAAATATGCAGGAATCGCGGGAGACGCGCCACGGGAGCTGAACCCCGATGCCTTCCGTATAGTCCGCGACATATCCGGAATCAATTATCCCGCCGTTCACGACAAACCTCACACCAGAAACCTTGTTGATCTTCGCCCAGAATTCCAGTTCGCCGGTGGCATCCTTCGAAATGACCTTCAGGGGAGACCCGCTAAAGTCGGCATCTGCAAACCAGCCAAGAAATTCGCCATTCTCCATGAGGACAGTATCCGGGAGGGGCTTCTCGAAACCAGGCATGTAGGCATCGAAGTACTTGGCCGTATCGCCCTCGAACGTATGGAACGTCACCTTGTATGCGTCCACTTCCGAATTCTCGATTTCGCCCGAGAGTACCGGGTATTCATCCGTACCTACATTCTGGCCCCAAGCCAGGCCATTGAACTGTTTATAGACGCCGTTGTGCAGCATGTAAGCGAGGGCGCCGTTCTTGACCTGTTCAGCGGATGCGGAGTAACCTCCACGTTCCTTGTTCCCGGCAGACACAGGGTAGTACGAATTGACGATTTCAACCTTATTGTTGTAGGTGCTTCCGCTGACAAGCGCCTTCCTGTTTTCCTTGGACATTGACTCACCAGGCACCAAGCCGAGGCAGTTCACGAGGGTAGCCTTGTCCGACCAGGTGGTTTGTCCCAGGATTCCGCCGGTATAGCTGGTTCCACCGATATGCCCGATATTGTAGCAGTTGACAATGTACACATGCGGTTCGCTATATACTGCCGCCACTATTCCACCCGCGGTTGCAGTTTTTGCATAGAGTGTCGACGCATTGTAGCAGTTCTCTATGATGGTGAGGCCGGACGAGGCCATGGAATACACCTGCCCCACAATGGCGCCCACAGAAGACCTTGCGCGCATGAACGAACCCTCAAGCCCGACATTCCTGATGGTAACCGTATCGTCGGCATCGATCACGCCGGCATTTCCAAACAGGCCGATGATGGGGCCATAATACGTCGTATCGTCATAGAACAATCCGGAAATCGTATGGCCCTGGCCATCGAAGGTACCGCCGAAACTGTCAATCGGGTTCCACGGCGTATGGTCAAACTTGGTCTCTTCATTGAGCGTGCCGTTTTCACCCAACACGTCCTTGTTCACCACGATATCCTTCGTGAGCTTGCCGCAAGCCTTCCTCTGCGGGGTCTTGATACCGTCGGTCGCATTCACGAGTGCGGCAAATCCATAGAGTTCTGCAGCGTTCGAAATTTCATAACAGCCGTTTTCATCCTGCTTCGGGGATTCCTTCTTGAACCACTTGGCATAGAAAACCTTGTTCCCCGTATCGGACGCGCGGACGCTGTCCGTCGCATGCCCGCTAAACTCCTTCGACCCATACCAGCCGGAGAACACGTAGCCGTTGCGCGAGACATGCCTCGGGAGTGCGGCGCCGACACCTTCCGTGTACGATTCGACCAGCAGGGAATCGATCGTGCCGCCATCCAGTTGGTAAGTAATCCTCGAGACCTTCTTGAACAGCGCCCAGAATTCCTGCACGCCCGTAGCCGAGGCCGGGACAAAGCCGATGGAATCACCCGTAAAGCCGGCGTTATTGAACCATCCGCGGAAGGTATAGCCTTCGCGGGTGGGAACAGGGAGCCTGTAGGCAAACCCGGGAACATATCTCCGAGGATACGCAGTAAGGTCGCCCTCGTAGGTATGCAACGTAAGCATCTGGGTTTCGACTAGCGGGGTTTCCGTCAGGGCCTTGCCGAGCACCGGGTAAGCGTCACCCCCTATTTCCTGGCCCCAGACAGAGGCATCAAGCCCTTCGTAATTGTAATTGCGGAGCAGGTAGGCGACAGTGCCGTTTTCGAACTGGTCCTGTGACATGGCGACCCCCATGGAATCCTTGTCGCCACCGTCAGGGTCCGCGCTGAAGTAGAATACGTTTTCATGGATGTTCGGCGACCAGTTATAACCGACAACAGGCTTGACATAGATGGTCTGAGTTGTCGCAGTCACCCTCCCCACATTAAAGACATTGACCATCTCGGCACTATACGAATCCAGATACCCGACAATACCGCCCACGCGTTCCGTGCCGGTAACGTCCCCGGCATTGTAGCTGTTTTTCATGATAAGCTTGTCGGCAAAACCGACAAGGCCTCCCGCGGCACCGTCGTAGGCAATTACGTGCGAATTGGTATAGCAGTTTTCGATGCGGACGGGGGCATTCGAATTGATCATGCCGACAAACGTGGCAGAATAGTAGGAACCGTAGAAATAGGAAGCGAGAATCCCCAGGTTCTCGATAACAACCGTGTCTTTGCTGAAACCCGAAGTCTGTATATAGCCGATAAATGCCGCATCGTTAGACGTACTGTTGACGTAAAGGCCCGAAATGGTATGGCCCTGACCGTCGAACCTGCCGGCGAACTTTTTCATCGGAGGCCAGTTGAGAAAATCTCCCGACGCATCTTCATTGAGTTTGCCCTCATCCGTGAACACATGCTCGTTCACGACGATGTCGTCCGTGAGTTTCGCGCAATCGGTAAAGTACTCGTTGCGGCCGACGTTGTTCACGAGGGAAGCGAAACCGTAGAGTTCGGCGGCAGTCGAAATCTCGTAGCAGCCGTCGGCTCCTTTTTCCGGAATTTCGGGGGTGATGGTCGCCGCGACAGCAAGCGAACAAGAAAGCGCAACCGATGCGCAAACGAGGGATCTCGCGCTCTTAAGCATCTCTGTAACTCCTGATTATTGTTCCTAGCATACAAACTGCTTTTTTATTGCTGTTTTGTGAAGACGCGCAGGAACTTTCGCGTTGTAAAGTTTTACTATGCGAAATTCGCTCAAAAACGGGATTTTAAGGTTTCTTTCCCGCCATCTGAACTTTTCAAAAAGTGTAATAAGTTCTAAACAATTTTCGCAAGCAAATATTTTCCCTTTTTTCTATGCAAAAAAACACTTACAGGGGATGTGCGGCTGGGCCTAAAATTTCTATCTTTGCGCGCCGAAAAGAGCGCGGCGTGCGCCCGAAAAAAAAACAGGACCAAGGTCATGAGCTACAATCCTCTCGCCGAACAAGCAAACGCGGAACTCTCCGCAAACGGCTGCAACGTTCTCTCCATGCTCTCCGAAAAGGGCAAGGCAATCTTCTTCCCGCGCAAGGGCATTCTGGGCCAGGGCGCCGAAGCCAAGGGCTCCGAAATCAACGCGACTATCGGCACCGCCCTCGAAGACGACGGGAGCCCGCTCGTGCTTGACTGCGTGCTCAAGAGCCTGAACCTCCCCAAGCAGGCGTTCCTGTACGCCCCGAGTTTCGGCAACCCCGACCTCCGCAAGGCCTGGAAGGAACAGATTGTCCGCAAGAACCCGAGCCTCGCCGGCAAGCAGTTCAGCAACCCGGTCGTGACCTGCGCCCTCACGCACGCCATCAGCTGCGCGGGCTACCTCTTCCTCGACCCGGGTGACGAAGTCATCATCCCGGACCTCTACTGGGACAACTACGAGCTCGTGTTCGTGAACAGCTGCGGCGCGAAAATCAAGACATTCAACACCTTCAAGGACGGCGGGTTCGATACCGAAGCCCTCAAGGCCGCCCTCGCCGAAAGCAAGAGCCAGAAGAAGGTCGTGCTCCTGAACTTCCCGAACAACCCGACCGGCTACACCGCCACCGAGAAGGAAGCCGTCGAAATCGCGAAGATCCTCACCGACTGCGCCGCCGCGGGCAACAAGGTCGTGGCCCTGCTCGACGACGCCTACTTCGGACTCGTTTACGAGGAAGGCGTGACCAAGGAATCCCTGTTCGTGAAGCTGCTCGAAGCCAACGAGAACCTGCTCGCCGTCAAGCTCGACGGCCCCACCAAGGAAGACTACGTGTGGGGCTTCCGCGTCGGGTTCATGACCTTCGGTTTCAAGGGCGCCACCGAAGCCCAGCTCAAGGCCCTCGAAGACAAGGCCGCCGGTACGGTCCGCGGCAACATCAGCAACGGCCCCTCCATCAGCCAGAGAATTTTGCTCGCCGCCTACCAGAGCCCCGAATACGTGGACCAGAAGGCCGAGAAGTACGCGACCCTCAAGAAGCGCTACGACATCATCAAGGAAGTGCTCGCAAGCCACCCGGAATACAAGGAAGCCTTCGAGGCCATGCCGTGCAACAGCGGTTACTTTATGTGCATCAAGCCGAAGGGCGTGGATGCCGAAGAACTGCGCCAGAAGCTCATCAAGGACTACAGCACGGGCACCATCATGCTTTCGGGCCTTATCCGCATCGCATTCAGCGCCGTCCCGACCGAAAAGCTCGGCAAGCTGTTCGAAAATATTTATAATTGCATTTTGAAGATGAAATAATTGGCGGTTGAAACCCGCCCCTCCGGAGGATAAATGTCCGAAAAGGCTACACTGAACTATAATGGCAAGAGCTTCGAGCTCCCCGTGGTTGAAGGCACCGAGAACGAACACGGCCTCGACATCAGCACGCTGCGCAAGGATTCCGGGCTTGTCACGCTGGATTACGGCTACCTGAACACGGGCAGCACCAAGAGCGCCATTACGTTTGTTGACGGCGAAAAGGGCATCCTCCGCTACCGAGGCTACTCCATCGAAGATCTTGCCGAGAAGGCGACCTTCCCCGAGACCGCGTGGCTCCTGATTTACGGAGAACTCCCCACGCAGGAACAGCTCGGGCACTTCCGCACGCTCCTTACCGAGAATGCGCTTTTGCACGAGAACCTGCTGCACTTCTTCCGCGAAATGCCGCCGAGCGCGCACCCGATGGGCATCCTCAGCTCCATCGTGAACGCCGTGGGCCTCTTTACCCCGCGCTTCTACGACGACGAAAACATCGCGAGCGCCTTCGAGCTCACTACCGCAGGCCTTATTTCCAAGATCCGCACCATCGCCGCCTTCGCCTACAAGGCAAGCATCGGCGAACCGTTCGTGTACCCCGAGGCGGAACGCAGCTACTGCAGCAACTTTTTGAACATGATGTTCAGCAGTAAGGCCCGCCCCTACCACCCGGACCCGATCATGGAACGCGCGCTCAACACGCTCCTGATTGTGCATGCCGACCACGAGCAGAACTGCTCCACCTCGACCGTGCGCATGGTGGGCAGCTCGCAGGCGAACCTCTACGCGAGTATCTGTGCAGGCATCTGCGCCCTGTGGGGCCCGCTCCACGGCGGAGCGAACCAGGCCGTGCTCGAAACGCTCCTGCGCATCCAGCAGAGCGGCATGACCATCGAGCAGGTGATGGACAAGGCCAAGGACAAGAAGGACCCGTTCCGCCTTTCCGGATTCGGCCACCGCGTGTACAAGAGCTATGACCCGCGCGCCAAGGTGCTCAAGAAACTCATGTACCAGGTGTTCGAGCGCGAACACGTGCACGACCCGCTCCTGGATATCGCCATCAAGCTCGAAGAAGCCGCCCTGAAGGACGACTACTTCATCGCACGCAAGCTCTACCCGAACGTGGACTTCTACTCGGGTATCCTCTACCGCGCCATGGGCATCCCGACGAACATGCTTACCGTGATGTTCGCCATCGGGCGACTCCCCGGCTGGATCGCCCACTGGAAGGAAATGCACGACGACCCGAATTCCAAGATCAACCGTCCGCGCCAGATTTACACTGGCTACACGGAACGGCCCTGGATCGACAGGGACAAACGATAACTCGCCTGCCCTGCAAACCACTTTAAAGCAAAACGAGCGGACGACAATTATTGTCGTTCGCTTTTTGTATATTGAGGATAACAGGAGGCCCTATGGCAGAACAAACCCGCGGCGAGCGCATGATACGCATTTTCGTTTACCTAATGGCGCACTACAACAACCGCTACAGCGTAGCCGACATCATGGGGAACCTGGACATTCCCGAAGGCGACCTGCGGAGCGTCCAGCGCGACATGCAGGCCCTCATCGACATCGAGGGCGGCTATATCCGGCGCATCGTCGATAGAGGCAAGACCGAGTACCAGGTGGCACTTGAACGCGCAAACAAGCTCGTGTTCCCGGAATTTGGCGACACGCTACTGCACTTCATGTTCCTGCAGCGCATCGCAAATATCTACCCTGCGACATCAAACCTCATCGAGAACCTCACCGAGAGGATTACGCAGGACTTGCCTGCACGTGAGCAGTCCACCCTGGCCCATTACGCGAAGGAACTGAACGGGCGTATTCTGTTCATGGGAACGCCCCCGAGCATCGACGAAAATGTCGGCAAAAACCTGCCGGTCATCCTTGATGCCATCCGCAAAAAACAGAAAGTGCTAATCACCTACACCGACAACTGGGGAGCCATCACCAACAAGCCGCGCATTCCGCTGATGGTCGCCATCAACCACGGCGAAATCTACATCGGCTGCGTATCGCAGCACCACCCCGACAAAACTTACGCTCTTAAGCTCCGCCGCATACAATCCGTAAAACTGTTGCGCGAGCAATTCGTCGAAGACCCTAAGGTTGTCGAAATCCTCCGCAGGCGCATCCGCTCGGGCACACTGCTTTCCGGCGACCAGGACCAGCCTTGCGAGAAGGTGGTCATCTATTTTCCCGGCTACGCCAAGAACTTCCTGCAAGAACGCCCCTACCACCCCAGCATGAAAATCAAGGAACTGCCATGCGGCGACTTGCACGTGACAATGAATGTTGCGGTCAACGCGTTACTCAAGCAATGGGTCATGTACTACGGTTCCATCGCCGAAGTGCTGAAGCCCGCCAAGCTCCGCCAAATGGTACTCGACAGCGCGAAGGAACTGGTAGGGATGTACGAACGGGAATAGGCATTTTTGGCGAAATTTGAGAATTCTCTCCAAAACTCGACATTTTGACCGACTTTTGGACACTATTTTTCAAAAATCTTCCCCAAAAGTCGAAATTTTAAACCACTTTTGGGGAAGATTTTGTATATTTGGGTTATGAAAGCCAACCAAAACCCTCTTATCGGCCGCGAAAAAGAAATCGCCCAGTTGAAGCATATCGTCGATTCAAACCGTTCCGAATTCGTCGTTATTTTCGGAAGACGGCGCATCGGCAAGACATTCCTCGTCCGCAAGTTTTTTGAAGACCGCTACCATTTTTCGTACGTAGGGCAAAGGGATGTTACCGACGCTGTCCAGCTTCAGCGTTTTGCTCTCGCGCTGCAGAATTACGCAGGACTCGAAAATGTTCCCGATTTCAAAAACTGGTTCGAGGCTTTCGACGCGCTTAAAAAATATCTGGGTTCCTTAGACGCAAAAAAACGCAAGATAATCTTTATCGATGAAATGCCATGGATTGACCGCAAGCAATGCGACTTCGTCAAGGCATTGGAAGACTTCTGGAACTCCTGGGCCAACCTCCGCGATGACATCGTCTTTATCGCATGTGGCAGCGCGACATCCTGGATGGTTGATAACCTGATGGAAAACCAGGGTGGCTTGCATAACCGAATCACGAATAAAATCTATCTTCACCCATTTACACTAAAAGAAACCGAACAATATCTTGACTCCATCGGTTGTCCGTGGGACCGCTACCAAATTGTAGAATGCTATATGATTTTGGGCGGAGTCCCTTTTTATTTGACTCTACTCGACCCAAAAGAAAGTTTAGCTCAGAATGTCGACCGTCTGTTCTTCAATAAGAACGCCCTGTTGTCACAAGAATTCAACGAACTCTACAATTCGCTATTCACCAACGCCAACAAATACATAGACGTCGTGGCCGCACTTTCACAAAAGAAGGAAGGCCTCGACCGTACAGAAATTTCGGAATCAACCGGAATTAGCGGAGGAATGCTTACGACCATCCTCACAAATTTGGAACGGTGCGACTTTATTCTCAGTTATTCCAGATTCAACACGAAAAAGAACGGCTCGGTATATAGGCTTTGCGATTTCTATTCGCTATTTTACTTCAACTTTATTGCGGAAAATTTCTCCAAAGATGAAAATTTCTGGACACACCATCTGCAATCACCCAGACTCCGGACATGGCAAGGTCTAACGTTTGAAATAGTTTGCCTGCAACATTTGGACCAAATAAAAACCGCTTTGGGCATCTCCGGGATGGCGACCGAAGCATCGATTTGGCGTTGCAACGACCCAGAGCAAGGTAAAGCGCAGATAGACCTCTTGATAAAGCGGGCGGACAGGATTATAGACCTATGCGAAATCAAGTTCTGCACCGAAAAATTTTCTATAGACAAAAGCTACGCAGAACGCATACGGAACAGGACGGCATTGTTCCGCATGAAAAGCAAGACCCGGTATGGACTAGCCAATATCTTCATCACGACATTCGGCATTGTGCAAGGCAAAAATTCTGGAGTCGTTGACGGAGAAATCACCGCAAATCAGCTGTTTGCTTAAGTAACGCTACAAAAAATCGTCATCTATTTCCCGGGATACGCCAAGAACTTTCTGCAGGAACGCCCCTACCACCCCAGCATGAAAATCAAGGAACTGTCATGCGGCGACTTGCACGTGACAATGAATGTCGCAGTCAACGGGTTACTCAAGCAATGGGTCATGTACTACGGTTCCATCGCCGAGGTACTGAAGCCCGCCAAGCTCCGCCAAATGGTACTCGACAGCGCGAAGGAACTGGTAGGGATGTACGAGAAGTAAGCTACAGCCCCAGCTTACGGCCTTGATGGTCATCTTTATTGGCAACTTCTTCGAGTATGTTCTGCAAGATGAGTTCCTTCGTCCGTAACTCAGTAGGCACATATTCTAGCTTGCGGCGCACATTCTGAAAGTCGCTAATCGCGACATTGTCACAGCGCAGAATTTCCTTGGGGCAATGGCCCCCGAAAAACGCAGTCCATGTCCTTGAAATTTGCGGCAGGTCCATATAGTCAAACGCCAGTTTCAGCTGAAAACGCCTGCGAATAGCCCAATCCAAGACATTCTCGTAGTTTGTCGCAGCAATCAGCATCCCATTGAACGAATCCATCTGGCAAATGAACTCGTTCACCAAAGTCACTTCCCAATGGTTTTTCGCATTGCCCCGGTTTTCAAAGAAACTGTCCGCCTCGTCGATAAAAAGAATCGCATCGCTCCGTTCCGCTTCACGGAACATGGCGCTAACGTTATGTTCACTTTCACCCACATGGCACCCCAAAATATCGCTTGCCCGTTTCACGATAATCTCGCGATCTAGAATGTCATGCGCGACATGCTTTGCAAAAGCCGACTTTCCGGTACCGGGAGGGCCATACAGGAATATATTCAGGTTTTCCCTGCGACCCGTCAATTTCGAATCTTTCCAGCGGGCATCAAAATTCCTAAGCATCGGCACGACATAATCTACATTCCGAATATCTCCGTTCGAAATACGGACGCAATCCAAATTATACTCCGATCTTGATTCCTGCGGTAAAGTCGGTATACCCAAAAGTTTTGCATGCGAAGAGGCGATCTCGCGAACCACATTCAAAGGTGGCATGTTCTGAGATTGCATCCGCTGCGCCAGCCGGACCGCCAAAGTAGCGCACCCCGCCATCACCGGAATTTCCTTGGCGACACATTCAATTTCTTCGCTATGCATCATCGATTCCGCCTGTTGCGTTTTCAGAACGGACTGCCAAATCGCAATGCGTTCACTTTTGCTGAACGAGAAAAACTCCAGCGAGTAATCGAAACGACGGCGGGTACTATTTTCAATCATCGCAATATTATTCGTAATCCAGATAACAGGCGTTTTCAGGCTCTCGAAAACAATATTCAGCAGCCCCTTTTCCGCCTTGTTCAAAACCAAGTCCGCCTCATCCATCAAGATGATACCGCCACTCCGCTCGCATTCCCAATCGGCCAAAAGCATCGAACGCAAGCGCGTCTGCAAAAGGGTTTCCTCGCTCATCGATTCATCACCGATACCCACCGAAAGCAGCGTTACATTCAGCTCTTGCGCGATTGCCTTGGTAAGTTCCGTCTTGCCCGTCCCTTCGCGGCCATAAAAAAGAATGTTCAGCGGAGTGCCCATCTGGTGCGATTTCAACATCTGCAGAACAAAAGACGCCTGCGGATTCGTCTTGGCAATCTGCGCATAGGGAACAGACGGTTTCGTCGCCGGCTTGAAATTCATAATCTGCGACATATCCGAAAAGCCGTACAGATAATTGCTCACATCGTCTGCCAAGTACAGTTCCTTGCGTTTGATTCTCAAATCCGTATTGCGGAACGATTCTTCCATTTGAACCAAATGGAACTTAAGAAGCGGACTATCCTTGGAGCAAAGTTTCTGAAGCGTTGCGGCATCAAGCCCCGTCAGCAAGGCAATCCGACTAAAGCCCCCGCGTTCATTAGGGTCAAAAGTTTCCCCCTCTTTCTCGCGAAAGGTTTCTAGTCTCAAGTACAAACGCTGATTGGATTTGTAGTTTTTTTAATAGTGGGTTCATGAACAACCATATTCATTACCGGTTAAGTTAAAATATATCCTTTTTTCTTGTTAAGTGGTATACCCTTGTGGTCTAGGCAGCCTGTTTTGACAGCCTATATTCCACCGGTGTCATGTAACCGAGCGAACTATGGAGCCGTTTCCGGTTGTAGAACAGCTCGATGTACCTGAAAACGGCCTCCCGCACGTCTTCGATGTCCTTGAAGTCTCGCCTGTAGGCCATCTCCTTCTTGAAGCTTGCGAAGAAGCTTTCCATGCAGGCGTTGTCGTAGGGGCAGCCCGGGGCGCTCATCGAGGGCGTTATCCCATTCTCCGAGAGCATCGTGCGGTAGCCCATGCTGCTGTACTGCACGCCACGGTCGGAATGGAAGATGAGCCCGTCGTGATGGCCGCGTTGCATGATGGCATTGGACAACGCGCGCTTGACAAGTTCCGTGTCGATGTTCTTGCTTACGGCGTAGCCCACCGCCTCCTTGTTACACAGGTCCAACACCACGGCAAGGTACACCCAGCCAAGCGTAGTCTTGACGTAGGTGATGTCGCCGGCCCAGACGGCGTTCAGGCTGTCGGGATCGAACTTACGCTGCACCAGGTTCTCGCTGTACATGGCGTCGCATTTGCCCTTGCGGTAGGGTTTCCACTTCCTGAGTGTGACTGGATAGAGCCCGTTCTCGCGCATGATGCGGCGCAGTTTCCACACCTTTACCTCGACACCCTTGTCTTGGAGTGCCGCCAGCATCTTCGGGCAACCGTACACGCGGTGGTTTTCTTCGAAGGTGTCGCGGACCTTCTGGACAAGCCGTTCTTCGCGGGCCTTCTTCTCGGCACGTTTTTCCTGCTGGCGCGACCACTGGTAGTAGGAACACTGCGGTATTCCTAGGGCTCTGCACATCTTCCTGACTGAGTATTTCTTGCGGTTCACGTGTATCGCCTCGCATTTCAGTCGTGTGGTCGCATAAAGATGTGCAGGGATTTTTTTAGGATCTCTACCGTCTCCTTCTCGTCCGCAAGCTCCTTTTCACGCTTCTTCAGGAGTTTTTCCAGTTCCCTGTTCTTGGCGGCGAGTTCCTCGACGGACACCTTGCGGATTCGCCGTTCCTCGCGGTAGCTCGGCAGGTTGTGTTCCTTGCGGTACTCGTTTACCCACCGACCGACTGTATTGGGCCCGATTCCGAGTTCCTTGGCTATTTGGTTTGCTGACTTTTCGCCTTTCAGGACCAGCTTGATGACCTGTTCCCTTGTCTCGGAGCTATAGTTGATTTTTGCCATTGTTTTACCTTTTGGGGGTTGCGCAATGAATATAGTAGCTTATGCTACCCTCTTATTAAACTCCTGCATGGTCCAACTTGCAAGTGTACTTGGACTTTTCGGACCCCTCATACAGCACATGGTTTGCACCACCACCCTGTTTTACACAGCGAGCATTCACCAATGCAAAAACCGAAGGGAAAGCGATTCCGCAATATTTACAGTAAAATTTTGGGGACATGGGAAAAACATCCGTTAACATTAGGAAAACTCATTCGCTATAGCATTTAATAATTTTATTAAATTTTTTATGATACCAGAAAAATGACTTTTTTTACTAATTTCATCCAATATTGGATAGATCGCGGTACCATTAGTTTCTAAATCAACTGATTTTAGAACATCTCCATTATGATAGTAAAACTTATCAGACGTCAAAACAAAACATTCCTTACCCATAAAAATAGTGTCATCGTAATACACCAAAATATCATGTGGTGACACACGATTTGAAGATGTAAATTCATACAACCTAGATTTAAACACATCAATATCACACACGCCTCTTATATACAAATCTCTATCTATTTTTTTTCCCAAAAACTGTAATGAATAACATAGAACAACCATTTTTTTCCATTCATTTTCACGAATAGCATCTCGATAAATTCTTGCTCTATAGTTGTCGCTCAAAGTATTTAAATACTTTATTTTTATATCAGCAGACACCTTTTTAACCCAACAACCAAGCGATACTAACCGTATATCGTTCTTAATGGGTCCATTTAAAACCATCTCCCTGATTTTACTCCAGGTGCCAATCTCACGTGTTCCGGGATCTACATATTTTCCCCAAGCAAATAGCATGGAGTCAACATGCAAGTCTTTTTGAAAATTATTTATGTGCTTATTAATTTCACCAATCACTCTTTTCAAACTTTCATTTGCTTCGCCGATAAGACTCTGAGTCAAATTTTCTAATGGCAAAGACGCCCAATTTGACGCAAACTTCAATGCTACTGCACCCAAGATAGCAATCGGAGTAGAAACATGGGGAACTACCGCTTTCAACATGGATTCTGCAATAGAATCATTGACGATGTCAAAACCAGCATTGTTAATCTTTGGTGAATTCCTTGCAATCGTTTCAATATAAGATTCCCATGCCCCCATTTTTTTCAACACGAGATAAATTAAATAATTTGCTGAAATAGCTCTAAAAGTTTCATCTTTCCCATACTTATAACAAGAATCCGCAGATTGTCCTATTTTGGGCTTAGCAACACTACGAACTTCAACAACATCGTACAAATCCTTATAATTAGACAAGCCTTCTAACAAGATTCTGTGATATTCTTGTTTTGGATTTGTAGTTTTTTTAATAGTGGGTTCATGAACAACCATATTCATTACCGGTTAAGTTAAAATATATCCTTTTTTCTTGTTAAGTGGTATACCCTTGTGGTCTAGGCAGCCTGTTTTGACAGCCTATATTCCACCGGTGTCATGTAACCGAGCGAACTATGGAGCCGTTTCCGGTTGTAGAACAGCTCGATGTACCTGAAAACGGCCTCCCGCACGTCTTCGATGTCCTTGAAGTCTCGCCTGTAGGCCATCTCCTTCTTGAAGCTTGCGAAGAAGCTTTCCATGCAGGCGTTGTCGTAGGGGCAGCCCGGGGCGCTCATCGAGGGCGTTATCCCATTCTCCGAGAGCATCGTGCGGTAGCCCATGCTGCTGTACTGCACGCCACGGTCGGAATGGAAGATTAGTCCGTCGTGATGGCCGCGTTGCATGATGGCATTGGACAACGCGCGCTTGACAAGTTCCGTGTCGATGTTCTTGCTCACGGCATAACCCACCGCCTCCTTGTTGCATAGGTCAAGTACCACGGCAAGGTACACCCAGCCAAGCGTAGTCTTGACGTAGGTGATGTCGCCGGCCCAGACGGCGTTCAGACTGTCGGGATCGAACTTCCGCTGCACCAGGTTCTCGCTGTACATGGAGTCACATTTGCCCTTGCGGTAGGGTTTCCATTTCTTGAGCGTGACCGGATAGAGACCGTTCTCGCGCATGATGCGGCGCAGTTTCCACACCTTTACCTCGTCACCCTTGTCATGGAGTGCCGCCTGCATCTTCGGGCAACCGTACACGCGGTGGTTTTCTTCGAAGGTGTCGCGGACCTTCTGGACAAGCCGTTCTTCGCGGGCCTTCTTCTCGGCACGTTTTTCCTGCTGGCGCGACCACTGGTAGTAGGAACACTGCGGTATTCCTAGGGCTCTGCACATCTTCCTGACTGAGTATTTCTTGCGGTTCACGTGTATCGCCTCGCATTTCAGTCGTGTGGTCGCATAAAGATGTGCAGGGATTTTTTTAGGATCTCTACCGTCTCCTTCTCGTCCGCAAGCTCCTTTTCACGCTTCTTCAGGAGTTTTTCCAGTTCCCTGTTCTTGGCGGCGAGTTCCTCGACGGACACCTTGCGGATTCGCCGTTCCTCGCGGTAGCTCGGCAGGTTGTGTTCCTTGCGGTACTCGTTTACCCACCGACCGACTGTATTGGGCCCGATTCCGAGTTCCTTGGCTATTTGGTTTGCTGACTTTTCGCCTTTCAGGACCAGCTTGATGACCTGTTCCCTTGTCTCGGAGCTATAGTTGATTTTTGCCATTGTTTTACCTTTTGGGGGTTGCGCAATGAATATAGTAGCTTATGCTACCCTCTTATTAAACTCCTGCATGGTCCACTCTTGATATTTTTTCAGTTCTTCAGCAAGCTTTTCTTGAGAATAATCGAATTCATTAGCCATTTTGTTGTCTCCTTATCACATTAAGCCAGCAATCAATGCAGTACTTCTGAACAGATTTCGCTAGCAGTTTTGTTAAGTTCGAGAGTTTTTTTTCATAAAGTTCTCGCATTTATCCACAGGTTTTGCCGACAGTCCTTAATATAAAATGAGCGAGCGACAATAGATGTCGTTCACTCTCGGCTGCCAGAACTCCACAAAAAAAGCGTGGAGTTCATGCAACTTACTCATTCAAGGTTCGGCAAAACCATCACGGAATAAACGCAAAAACCCACGCCATTGGGCGCGAGTCAGTGCACTCAGTCTTCCGTGAATACAAAATTTTGCCGATTTTGAATGAAAGCCAAGAGCAAAGCTCAAACTTATGTCAAAAAACGCGATTACCTTATATAAGCCTCTTTTTTCACCAATATAATCTAATTTTTACGTTGGATTTGTAGTTTTTTTAATAGTGGGTTCATGAACAACCATATTCATTACCGGTTAAGTTAAAATATATCCTTTTTTCTTGTTAAGTGGTATACCCTTGTGGTCTAGGCAGCCTGTTTTGACAGCCTATATTCCACCGGTGTCATGTAACCGAGCGAACTATGGAGCCGTTTCCGGTTGTAGAACAGCTCGATGTACCTGAAAACGGCCTCCCGCACGTCTTCGATGTCCTTGAAGTCTCGCCTGTAGGCCATCTCCTTCTTGAAGCTTGCGAAGAAGCTTTCCATGCAGGCGTTGTCGTAGGGGCAGCCCGGGGCGCTCATCGAGGGCGTTATCCCATTCTCCGAGAGCATCGTGCGGTAGCCCATGCTGCTGTACTGCACGCCACGGTCGGAATGGAAGATTAGTCCGTCGTGATGGCCGCGTTGCATGATGGCATTGGACAACGCGCGCTTGACAAGTTCCGTGTCGATGTTCTTGCTCACGGCATAACCCACCGCCTCCTTGTTGCATAGGTCAAGTACCACGGCAAGGTACACCCAGCCAAGCGTAGTCTTGACGTAGGTGATGTCGCCGGCCCAGACGGCGTTCAGACTGTCGGGATCGAACTTCCGCTGCACCAGGTTCTCGCTGTACATGGAGTCACATTTGCCCTTGCGGTAGGGTTTCCATTTCTTGAGCGTGACCGGATAGAGACCGTTCTCGCGCATGATGCGGCGCAGTTTCCACACCTTTACCTCGTCACCCTTGTCATGGAGTGCCGCCTGCATCTTCGGGCAACCGTACACGCGGTGGTTTTCTTCGAAGGTGTCGCGGACCTTCTGGACAAGCCGTTCTTCGCGGGCCTTCTTCTCGGCACGTTTTTCCTGCTGGCGCGACCACTGGTAGTAGGAACACTGCGGTATTCCTAGGGCTCTGCACATCTTCCTGACTGAGTATTTCTTGCGGTTCACGTGTATCGCCTCGCATTTCAGTCGTGTGGTCGCATAAAGATGTGCAGGGATTTTTTTAGGATCTCTACCGTCTCCTTCTCGTCCGCAAGCTCCTTTTCACGCTTCTTCAGGAGTTTTTCCAGTTCCCTGTTCTTGGCGGCGAGTTCCTCGACGGACACCTTGCGGATTCGCCGTTCCTCGCGGTAGCTCGGCAGGTTGTGTTCCTTGCGGTACTCGTTTACCCACCGACCGACTGTATTGGGCCCGATTCCGAGTTCCTTGGCTATTTGGTTTGCTGACTTTTCGCCTTTCAGGACCAGCTTGATGACCTGTTCCCTTGTCTCGGAGCTATAGTTGATTTTTGCCATTGTTTTACCTTTTGGGGGTTGCGCAATGAATATAGTAGCTTATGCTACCCTCTTATTAAACTCCTGCATGGTCCACGTAAAGGAACTAACAAAAACAAAAAAAATGGCCCGAAAGCCTCTTTTTTGCTTTTTTCCCTACTCGTCGCCATCAAAGCAGCACTCCACTCCGAGCTCTTGTGCGCGCGCACAGAATAAAATAGATTAAGAAACACACTACAAGCGCTCTCGCGAGTCAAGGAGTCACGCATGTCCTGGAACATATCTGTATATGCCGAACAACATATTAATGGAGCATGGAATTACATCATGCCGCTACACGATAACTTCAAATGGTTAATTGACTATGATTATTTTGAAAATCTGCAAGACCTTCCTGCCAATGAATTCAACAACGTGTCTAACGAACTAAAAGCAGCATATAGTGAATCGGATTCCGACGATTTATTCGCCTTTTGTTCAGTCAAAAAGACAACTCCCGCCAAAATGTATTCCTATGCAAGTTCCCTTATAGAAAAAAGTACAGCCATCAAAAAGACAATTTGGGCCGCACTAGGGCTTCCAGAATACACCGATGACGAATACGAAGACGTTCTCGATGACAAGTACGACTCCAATGGCAACATAGACCCAAACTGGAATCCATTGACACATCCCGTCGCAAAAGAACTCTTCTCAAAATTGCAGGAAGCAGACTTTGGCACACTCAAAGGGTACAGAATTCTCGGCATGCTCGACACTTTGGAGGCAAATAGCGACTTTGGCGCCAACATTCGCCTTATCTTAGTAAGGGGATAAAACCCACTTTTGGAAAAGATTTCTTACTTCGCAATCAGCGCCACAATCGCGGCAATGAGCCCGCCGAGCAACAGCGCGGCGATCACGACGGCGATGACCATGAACCACTTGGCGTATTTCAGGATTTTCACCATGGCGGAATTCTGGTCCTTCGTGAACTGCTGCACGGCATTCATCGTCGCAGTCACAAGGAAGCCGACATCATCGAGCCAGCCCACCACGGGAACGGCATCGGGCACCAAGTCGATGGGTGACGCAGTGTACAAGAGCGACATGATAACGAAGAATACGGCGAGCCCCTTCTGCATGGGCGAGGCGCCGTTCAATTCCTTCACATCGTGTACTTCGGGTTCTTTATCCATATCTTACCTCAGTCTCCTCAGTCCGCGCGGCATCGGGATTTCCTCGCCGTCTTCGCCAAGCAGGTAGATGTTGTCAAGGCTGATGTAGCCCATGCCGCTATGGCGTGCGCGGAAGGCGAAGTTCTTGATCTTTTTCGGGTCGAGTTGCGGGATAGTCTTGCCCCAGCCTTCCTGTTTCATGTTCTCCCAGATGAGCGTGTCGCGCACCCAAGAACCGCGGGTGTTCTTGAAGCGGACCATGAACTCGTCGTAGTCTTCCACCTGGCTGCTCGCAATCTGCACTTCGAAGTAGCCGTCGGGATTGTTGTGGTTCGTCGCATAGTCAAACACGATACCCACGGAATTGTGGACTTCTTCGGGTATTACGTAGTAGGCACCCGCGAAGTTCGGCCAGCTCTGTGCAGGCGGCTGCTCAATCTGGAAATCATGGCGGATAAAGCCTCCGTGCGGGGGCGCTCCGTTGAACACCTTCGCGCCAATGGTTGTCGAGTTGTCACCGTTCGCGACCGGGTACCAGTCAACCGCGTCGAGCCCGTTGTCAAAGTTCTGCATGACCATCGTCGTGCGGTAGGCGCCACGCACGCGGAACGGGATATCGAGTACGGCAACCTTCCCGCCAAGCCCCCGTACAGCAACGCGGAGTTCCCGCGGGGCGGAATACATTTCGGGCGGAATCGGGATTTTCACGTTGAAGCTCTCGATGGACGCATTCCACTTGCCGTCATCGGGAACGGCGGCTACCTCGATCATGCCGCGCTTGCCCCAGTTACCCACGCTCACGGAGCCATTCGTGAGCTGGCCGTTTTCCTGCACCGCCGTCACGAACAAGTCTATCGTATCGCCTGCAAGGAGTACCTTCTTCTCGAGGGAAGCAGCGATGATTTGCGGGGTCGCCGCATCCTCCTTCGTCGCCTTGTCAAGCCCGACGACCTTCGGGTTGATGCGCACCACGGCAAGCCCGAACGCGGGAATCGTGATGTCCTTCGACTTGCTCGGGTTTATACGGCGCCCACTCGGGCCCATTTTCGGGTACGGGAAGGCATCCTGCCTAGTCCCTACCCACTTGAACTGCTCGGCGCCAAAGATATCCACCTCGGTACGCACCAGATCGCCCTTGCCCACTTCGGTACTCCCGGTAGCGGCAACGCTTGCGCGGTCCACCTGCACCACCTGCGGGACTTCGGACAAGTTCACAAGCATCACACGCACGGAATCGCCCTTGCCAATCGCATACGCCTCCACATCGGGGCTCGTGCTCGAAACGGGCAGTACGGCAAAACCGTCTTCCAGGAACTGCTTGTACGTCATGTACAGCCCGTAATATTCCGCCGTCGGTTCCAAGGACTTCCAGTAATTCCAGGAACCTTCCTTCAACAACGCCGTCATGCTGATGGTACCCCAGGTATCGTCCGGGCCCTTGAACAGGTTGCCGAACGCATCCCACGGGAGCACCTGCAGGCGGTTACCAAAGCGCATCGCGTGCTGGGCAAAGATGCTCGCCACCGCGGTCGCCTGCGGGTAATCCATGAGCAGGCTGAATCCCTGCACGCACGTGCTGAATTCCGAGAGGAACACGCGGCGTTCACCTTCGAGGTGGCGTTTCATCCACACATCAAGAGTATCCATGTTCGGGCCCACGTCAAGCATCGCCTTGAGCATCTCGGCAGGCTTCGGCTCGTTGGGCGTCCAGTACGGATAATTATGCAAGTCCACCACGTCGAGGTAGCGCTTGCCATCCTTCTTTTCGGCCTCGCCCACAATGCGCAGGAATTCTTCCATCCAGTACTTGCCATCGAGCAGGCCTGCGCCCTTCTGCTGCATCTTGTGCGTGCTGAACAGCGGACCATGCAAGACAATCGTAGAATCCACGGCCTTCATCGCGCGGGCGTATTCCAGGTAACGCGCGGCGTAGTGCCTTGCCGAAATCGGGCCCGATTCTTCCCACTCGCCGTCAAGTTCGTTACCGATTTGCCACTGCTTGATGTTATAGCCTTTTACTTTGTTTGCATAGCGCACCCACGCGGCGGCTTCCTTCGAGGTTCCCGTGCCCGCGTTCACGCAAATCACGGCCTGCGCGTTCGGGAGCGTCTTGATGTATTCCATAAACGCTTCGAAATCCCACTTGATGTCGGTCCAGTCCGTGCGTGCCTTGTCGCCATTGCGCGTAGACATCGCGTAGAACTTGTAGTTGTTGCCCTCGAGCAAGTCACTCTCGCCGCTGAACAGCTTCATCTCGCGAATCTGCACGCCCTTGCTCGGCAGGTCGGGAGTCTTGAAGCGTATCGCCACGTAGCGGGTGCGGAGCTGCTTGAACTTGTACTTGGTGGTCTCAGAATTCACGCGTACCACGGATTCCGTCTTCAGCTTGTTTTCAAGCGCCTGGTGCACGCCCGGATATTCGGCATAATCCGTAGTCCAGTACGCAAACTCGAACGCCTTCGGGCGCAGTTCACCCCAGTCAATCTGCAACGAATCGAGATTCATCTTCTCGGGGAATTCCACCACTATCCACGGCGGGTCCACCGGGTCGAGGATTTCGCCCCACCACATCGTTTCCTTCTTGCCGTCGGCAAGGTGGCTCCTGCGAACAAAGCCGTAGTTGTCCTTCGTTGTGCCGCGGTAAATCGTCTCGCCCAAGAATCCGCGAGCCCACTTCGTAGTATCCGCGGTCCAGAGCCCGGTGCTATCGTAGCTGCCGATTCCGTTCCAGTGATAATCGTTCGAAAGGCTTCCGTTCGGGAAGCGGAACAGCGTGTAGCCGCCGTCCACAAGCGCACTGGTCATATCGTAGTAACGGCTGGGCGGGTTCCAAATCGCAAGGTCCGCCGCCATCATGTTCTGCTTGTCGATAACGACGCCCGGATGCAGGTCATCGACAATCACCGCGTTCTGGGCGGCAAGGGCAGTTCCAACACCAGCGAGTACAGAAAGCGCACCCGCGAACAAAGGGGAAATATTCATAGAAACCTCACCTTGTAAATATAATATAGGCGACTAACGGCCCTTGAACTGGTCGCCGAACTTGAGTTCAGTTTCCTTGGCGCCGTTCAGGTTCACAAGGCGGCCGGGGTCAAACACCAGGTCCTTTGCCAAGCCTTCCTTGAGCGAATCGGCACGGTCCAGCAGTTCGGCAGAGCAACTGCTCGAAAGGAGCGCCTGTCGCACCTGCATCGCGACATCCTCCGCGCCGTTCAGCACCTGGATCCTATCGCCTTCGGCTCCAGGATGACATTCCGGCGAGGCAGCCCCATCTTCATTTAAACAGAATCCTTTGCAAAGCCTTGCCGCAAGCTGCTTGAGCCTGCCTTCGGCACCCTTGTCGGTACTGCCGTCCTTGATCTTGAAACCGTAGTAAAGCCTGAATACGTCGAGCGCCTCGCCCGCGGTTATCACGCGCTTCGGCTTGCCTTCCCAGGCATCCGCAATCTGCCCGAAAATCCACGGGTTGTGCATGGCGCCGCGCCCGATGGCCACGCCGGACACACCATAGTTCTCGATCCGCTCGCGGGCAACTTCCACGCTGTTCACGTCGCCGTTCCCGATTACGGGAATCTTCGCGGCAGCGGCGACCTTCCCTATCCAGTCCCAATCGGCGAGGCCGTTATAGCCCTGCAGGCGGGTGCGGCCGTGCACCGTAAGCATTTCAACGCCCTCGCCCTCGGCAATCGCAAGCGTCTCCAGCACGTTGATGCTCTCAGAGTCCCAGCCGATACGGCACTTGAGCGTAAGAGGCATATCCACCCCGCAGCCGTCCAGCGCGGCACGCACGTCGTGCAGTATCTCCTGCAGGCGGGGCAAATCCCGCAACAGACCCGAGCCGCTGCCCTTGCCCGCCACCTTCGGCGCCGGACACCCCGCATTCACCTCGATATAGTCGGGCTTGAGCGCCACCGCAATCTTCCGGGCTGCATCCGCCATCTTGTCGGGGAAGCGCCCGAAAATCTGCACCCCGAAAGGCCTCTCCTCCGGGAAAAACCGGAGCTGCTTGTGGCCTTCCAGGTTGAACACCGCATCGCCGTCCGTGGGCACGAACTCCGACACCAGAAGCCCCATGCGGTCACCCGAAAGCACGCGGCAGAGCCTGCGGAAGGGCGCGTCCGTTACCCCGTCCATCGGGGATAGAATCGTGTTCGGGAACACCTCCAGCCCCCGCAGACGGAACGTTGTCCGTGGCGGCTTTTCGGCGTTTTTCAAACTTTCAACATTTTTCAACATATTAACAACAATTATCCACACATTGTCCGCAACGAGAGCCCCAAAAAAATATTTAATTTTCGGTTAGGCCTTCCGCTAACTCTTTGTTAAACTTATATTTAAGGCATCAACTAATCTATCAACCAAGATTCTAGTCGTGTCCAACATAACAAAACAATCCCTGATTCAAGATATCGCCAAGTCCACCGGATTTGTGCGTAACGACATCAAGACTGTCATTGAGCAGTTCCTCGACCTCCTCGGAGAAAAGCTCATCGAAGGTAACACCATCGAAATCCGCGGATTCGGCACGTTCGCTTGCAAGCCGCGCAAGGCCCGCCCCGCACGCAACCCGCGCACCGGCGAGACCGTCCAGATCGAAGAACGCATGGTCCCCACCTTCAAGTTCAGCAACGACATCAAGAACAAGATAAACAGCCTCGAGGGCGTTGTCGGCGAAACCGTCGAAGAGCCCGAAGAAGATACTGTCCAATCCGAGATTTAACCCGAGCCGGCTTCCGCAGAGCCCGCACGGATATGCAAAAACCGACGCATTGCGCCGGTTTTATTTTTTTACATCAGCGAGGCTATTTCGGCCTCTGTCAGGAACCGCCAGCCCCCCTCTCCAAGACTCTCATCCAGCACAAGCGGACCGATGGAAATGCGTTCCAGCGTCTCCACGTGGTTCCCTACGGCAGCAAACATACGGCGGACCTGGTGGTAGAGTCCCTCGCCTATGGTAATCACCACCGAGCCTTCCTCGCGCACAATCTCGCGGGCCAGTACGGGCCTCCGCTCGTCCTTGAGCATCACACCCGCAAGGAGTTCCTTCTCCTGCGCTTCGGTGAACTCGCGGGCCAACGTCACACGGTAGCGCTTGAGGCACCCCTTCTTGGGGCTTTCCACCCTGTGGATAAAGTCACCCTGGTTCGAGAACAGGATGATTCCCGAAGAATCCGCATCCAGGCGGCCCGCCGACTGTATGCCCATCGCCGAAAAGCGGTCGGGCAACAGTTCGTACACCGACCTGTGGTCACGCGGGTGATGGCTGCACTCGAAATCCACCGGCTTGTGGAGCATTACGTACAACTTCTCGACGGTCGGAACCTCTTCCCCGTTCACCGTGATGTTTTCGGGGCGCTCCTTGAGTTCCATAAACGGGTCGTCAAGCACGTTGCCATCCAGTTCGACAAGCCCCATACGCACAAGCGCGCGGGCTTCCTTGCGGGAACCAAAACCGATACTTGCCAACAGGCGGTCCAGGGTCAAAGCGGGCATCAATCCTCCACGAAAAAGGCGCGAATCTTCTGGCGGACAAACCCGAGCTCCGGCAGTTCGCCGGTCTTGAGCACGCGGGCACGGCGACGCCAGAAAATCAGGAACACGATACCCGCAAGCAGCGCCAATTCAAGCAGGTAGAACAATACGCGGCACAGGTTCGTGCGGGCAAGGATATTCCCCTGCACCCGCAAATCCTTCTCGTTGCACCAGTCCATGCGCAAGTCCCAATCCTTAAGGAACGGGAAGCCCTTGATAACGCCGTTGAGTGCCGCACCGTAGCCCATGGTCTTGTAGTCGGCACGGATGCCTTCCACAAAGCAGTTCTCGAACTTCACATTGAACAGGCGGACAAGGTCCACCAGAAGGCGCTTCACGTAACGGAAGCCGCGCTCGTCCAAATCCGGAGTGAGCACGAGCGTCCAGAATTCAAAATCCGTAAGGTCGCGTTTTTCGGGCTTCTTGTTACCGGCAGGCTGCGCGGATTCTGCAGACGCAGCAGGCGTTTCGACCTTCGCAGGCTGTTTAACTTCCGCAGGCTGCGCGTCGTCCGCTTTCGGCGAAGTTTCAACCGGCGCAGCATCCTTTGCAGTTTCAACCGGTGCAGTTTTCTCCTGCACAGCCTCCTTTGCCGTTTCAACCGGCGCAGTTTTTTCCTGCGCATCGGCCTTCACTTCGATTGGCGATGAGGTCCCTGAGCCGGTTAGTGAGCCTGCCGAACTAGCCGAAGGGGCAGCCTTCTTCTCCACAGGCTTTGCAGGGGCCGTCGCGACAAACTCCGGCACGGCGCTGTCTTCGTCATGCGATTCACTCGAAGAATCTTCGCGCGACTTATCCGTGGAATCGTCATGCGACTTGCCCGCAAATTCATCGTCGTCCAGCGACTCATCCGAGCCGTGGCTCTTCCCCTTGCGGAACTTTTCCCATGTGTAAAAATTCTTCTTGTATATGTAGAACTTCGCCCCGCCGCCATTCTCGTCCGCACCGAAGTCAATCCGGAAGCGAATCGGGAAAAACAGCACCACCAGCGCGACAGCGCAGGCGAAAATCAGCAAGCCAAGAAGAACACTGCCCATTACTTTTCGGCTTCGTCAGCCTTCTTGCTGATAATGTCGATGAGTTCGGCAAAACTCTTGTTCTTCAAGATCTGGCCGAACTGTTCCTTGTAGTTGCGAGCGGTCGAAAGGTCGTCGATTACCAGGTCCCATGCCTTCCAGTTGCCGTTCACGAGGCTCATCTTGTACTCGAGCACGGATTCCTTGCCCTTGTTCCACAGGTGCGCCACCACGCGGGCCTCGTCGCTGCCCTTCATCTTCGCGGGTTCGTAAATCGTGGAATCGGCGCGGTAGAGTTCAAGCCTCTTCGCGCTGGAATTGCGGACCATACGCTGGAATTCCGCGACAAACTTTTCCTGCGAGGCGGCATCCTGCTTTTCCCAGTCACCCTTCGCAAGCGACTTCTTCGCCAGGAGCGCAAAATCGAACGAGTCGTTCAGCAGCGACTTCACGCGTTCAATCTCCTTCGTGTTGCGGCTCGACTTCTTGAGCAAGGTCTGCAGTTCCGCATCCTTCTTCTTCACGGCAGCAACGGGGTCTTCGGCTGCAAACGCCATTACGGCAAACACCGTAAGCAGGGCAAACATCTTCCTAATCATACACTTCTCCTATTTGTTAAATTCCCCGCGGAATTCCCTGAGCGACATGCCCATGCGGGAAATCAGTTCCGCGAATTCCACGTTATACTTGCACACGGCAAAGTAATAGTCCTTCTGCATCGTCACGTTCTGCGTGTATGCATTCACCAGGTCGCCTGTCTTGGACTTGTCCAGGTCGTACTGCATTGCAGCACCCTTCAATATGGCTTCCGATGCACGCAGGCTCTCCTTGAGCGCGTCCATTTTCTCCTTGGCGGCTTCCACCTGGTAATACTGTTCCACCGCCTGCGCCACGAGGCCCGAGGCGGCATAGTTCTCCTTGAGCTGAAGCCCGCGGTATTCCGTACGTGCGGCACGGAAATCCGACCAGCTCTTCCAGAAGTTCAGGCGGTAACGCAGCCCCACCCCGATAAGGCCCGAAAGTTTATTCACTGCATCTTCGGCAAAGGCGTCCTTCACCATCACCTTGCGGTTACCGGCCCAGCTCTTCACGTACTCGATTTCGCCCATGATAAAGAACTCGGGCGCAAGTTTTGCCTCGGCAAGGTCCATCTGGAGCTTGCGGGCATCGAGCCCTGCGGCAAGCTGCTTGAGTTCCGGGTGGTAGCGCATGGTAAACTGTTCTACCTCTTCCAGGCTCGGCAAGCGTTCAGGGCGCTCCGTGAGGCAGGTATCCTCGGCGGTAAACACGTCATCTTCATTAAGCCCGAGCGAGAACCTTATGGCAAGCTGCACCCGCTTCATGCCCAGGTTCGCCTCGGTGACGCCTTCCTTCACCGTATGGAGTTTCGCCTTCAGATTAAGCAAGTCCATCTGCGAAACGTTCGGGTCATCGTCGTCGAGCGCCTCCTCGAGCTTTTCGTAGGCCTCGTCCACACGCTTCTGCGCATCGTTTGCAAGTTTCTGCATTTCACGGGCGAGCAGGTAGTTGTAGTAGTACGACTGCAGCTCCACATCCTTCTTGTGGATTTCCTGCTCAATGGCGAACGTTTTCTGCTTTAAGTCGGCCTCCAGGGCCTTCTTGCCCGTACGGTACTGTCCAAAGTTGAGCGGCTGGATGAACTTGCCCTCGACACCCCAGAACGGGCCCATCTTGGAAAAGTCGTACACATCCACCGTATCGCCCCAGTTATCCACGGATTCCTTCAAACCGGGGGCAGGGCCCACCATCATCGCGATATTGAGCGTCGGGAGGATTACCTCCGAGGTCAGCGCGTCAAGGCTGTTTTTCTTTGCCTCGGTCGCGAACTTGGCCTCCACAAGGCGTGGGTCCTTCGCAAGCCCCTCTTCCACAAAATGCAGGCAGTCGTACCGGATTTCTCCGGCCAGGGCGAGCCCCGCAAAAACGAGTGGAAAAAGAAGCCTAAAATTCATCAACCTAAATTTACTAAAATGCAGGCACACTTTCTGCCCCCACCCGACGAAACTAAAAAAATATCGGATTAAAGGAACGACTTGTTCGCGAGGTTCCTGTACTTCGCGAGCACCTTCTCGTAATAGCCCGTAGGCAGCGGCTGGCCCTGTTCTAGCATCCTGTCGACAGCGGAATGCCCGATGTTGTAGGCGATAAGCGCCTCCTTCCAGTTGCCGTACTTGCCTATGAGGCGGATCAGGTAGGCCGTACCCACGGTCACGTTCACCTCGGGCTTCAGCAGGTCTTCCGTAGATTCAATGCGCATCCCGAAGCGGGCAGCCATCTTCTGCGCCGTCTCGAGCTTAATCTGCATGAGCCCCAACGCACCGGAAAACGCTCCCGACTGCAAGCGACCGCGGGCATTCGGGTTCCCGTGGCTCTCTTGCGCCACCACCGCCAAAATCATGAGCGGGTCAGTCGTATAGGAATGCGAAATCTGCCAAATCTGTTCCGTAAGTTCCCGGCGGGTATCCTCGGTAAGGCGGCCTTTCGAAAGGTAGGCAAGTGCCTTGTCTATCTTCACGTACTCCATGGTCCAGCGGCCCCAGGTATCGAGCCTCTGCAAGTCGCTACGCAGGCTCATCTCCTGCTTGCCCAGTTCCGCCATGTGGCGCTGCCTCACAAGCCAGATGTCGGCAAACACGAGTATCGTCAGGAAGGCGACCGCGAACAGCGCGATCACGAGCGGGCCGGGAATCCGCACGTTACTTTTCACGGCGGCTATTCTCCAGGAATTCGAGATACGACACCCAGTCCTGAATTACACCGAACGACGTAAGCATCGTGGTGTCTTCAATAACGCCCAGCTTACGGAGCGGACCAATGGAGGTTTCCAAGCGCTCGATTTCGTGCACGTAGCGGTCTTTCTGGCTCTGCAACGCTACAATCTGGGCCTGCTTATCGGCAATGTCGCGCCCCTGCGCAGCGATTATCAAGAACAAAGTAATTGCCCAGCCGACAATCAATAGCGAAAGCGCGATAGCCACACTCGGGCTCAATCGTATGCCCGTCTTGGAACCGTAATGCACGCCAATCTGCAGCAACTGCTTAGAAAGTCCGGAATCCTTGTAGGCCTCGCGGCTCTCGTATATCTCAAAGATATTCCTGTACTTCGCGAAGTAGGCTTCCTGTTCCTCGTTCTTGAAAATGAGAATCAGCTTGGAATCCTTCGCCTGCAACTTGTTCAAAAGTTCCAGGAACAAGTCAAGGTAGTCGCCCACCTTGAAATGCGCGTGCTCCAGGTTCACAAAGATAAAGCAACCGGGGCCATCGGCAAGCATTTCAATCTTCTCGCGCACGGCGGCAAGCTGGTACGACCCGAGCGAACCGGAGAGCGTAATCTCCACATCGTCGCCGTGGTCTTCGACCTGTATGTCAATCAAGTCCGCGCGCACGTGTTACCCCTTCGATACCGAAACAGTAATCTTGAAGTTCATCTCGTCGGCAACAGAAAGTGCCGTACGCCAGAACGGGTACACCCTCACGCCCTGGAACAACTCGGGCGCAGCCGAAGAAGATGCACCGAAAATTGCCCCGATAAATACCGCAGCAGGCTTTACAAAAGACATCGTGACGGTACACTTCGTGCCATAATCGTGTATTTCCAGCTTATTGGCTTCCGGATAAACTAACGGGTTCTTGCCGTCCCACTTCATGTCGAAACCGTCCACCACAATGCGGCCGCCGGCCTCGCCCATCAGGCCGAACTCGAATATGGAACCGAAGAAGCAACGGGAATCCATGTAGGTGGAATTGCCCAGCTGGTAATTCGCGACAATCTCGGAGGTAGACGGGTTCAGCGTGAACGTCTTGTCCACATGGAACACGCCGCGTTTTGCCCCCACGGCAAAACCCTGCTCTTCCAGGAGTTCAATCTCCGCTCCAGAATCGAGGCGTTTAATACGGTACTCGTACGGGTCGCGCAAAAGGTACTCACGCATCGAGAGCGCCTGCTCTATCTGCTGCGCGGTCATGTCCGCATTCGGCAAGAGGCAATCCAAAAAGCCGAAGGTCGGTTCCGCATCGTCGCGCCAAGCGTTCAGCAGGTTCACCGCGGAATCCTTGTGGTAAAGGGAACGCAGCACGCCACCCGCATGGTAATCGAGCAACAGCGACATGTCCGGGTTTTCGACCCATATCTGCTTGCGGCCCTGCAGCAGGTAGTCGCAAACCTCTATGCGGAGCCCGTTGAATTTCATCAGAGAATCGAGCGTGCTGGACGCAGACACCAGGTAGCGGAAACCCCACTCGCGCACCTTCAGGCTACGCATGCCCTCTTCGTTCGCGAGGTCGCGGAAGAACATCGGGGACATCGCCGGCAAGAGCGCGTCACAGAATTCCGTGAAGTCCTTGCCCGCAAGCTTGTCGCGTCCGCGGCGGTACAGGTTCAGGAGGGATTTCTGGAACAAATTAATCTCCGGCCTGCGCACAAGAGTCTCGCGGCATGTCATCGCGGAGGAAGGCAGCCCGAGCTTACGGCCTGCCGACATCAGGTAACTGAGCGAACCTTCCGGCGGGAGCTGGTTCACCAGGTAACCCACAGGCCAGGTCTGCACGTCATTTGTCTCTACAAAGTCAACAAGACGCTCGAAGAACGCCACAATCTCGCTTGCCTGCGCGGGTAAATCGAGCACCACCACCGCGGACTTTCCGCCATGGCAGTACGATTCCGCAACCACCCTCCACCTCAGGTCGTCCTTCTCGATGGCTTCCGTCAGGCTATCTGCCACAGGTACAACGCGCATGAGCGTTCCGCGGTCTTCGACCGTAAACCAGCCCGATACAG
>NZ_OCSS01000005.1:0-19930 GCF_900230125.1 Fibrobacter sp. UWT3
GGCCGATGGTTCCAGTGCGGTTGCGCTCGAGCCGGGCAAGATGACGACGCTCCCGTTTGCATACAAGCTGGACAACGCGCCGAAATTCGAGAAGTTCTTCTTGCTCACGTCGCGTGCGGCGTTTGAGCTGGACGCGAACAACATCGACGCATTGCTCAAGAGCAAGGACGTGCACAACGTGAGCATCACGCTGCGCAAGGTAGGGGGAGTGAACTAATGAGGAATATTATCGAGAAGCTGGACGCGTCGATTACGCTCCAGGTGATTTCACTGATTGCATTGCTTGTTTTTGCGGCGGTTACCAACACGAATGCGGCTATGACTGGCGCGGGTTTAAGCGGCGCAGTTGTAAATGCCGGTTTAAACGGTGTTACTGCTATTGCGGGTATAAACGGCGCCGCGCCGCAGGGCGATAACGCGCGCATCAACCGCTATGTGGTGGCGGTAAGCGCGAACTATGGCGGGCAGGGCCGGCCGGTGCTGCGCTATGCGGAAAGTGACGCAAAATCGTTCGCGAAGGTGCTCGGCGAGATGGGCGGCGTGCAGGCGGGTAACGTGATTCTGGTGAAGGAGCCGGGCGTGGCCGCCCTCCAGAAACAGCTCGACGGTCTTGACGCGAAAATCGCGCAGGGCAAGAACGCAGCGGGCCGCAACGAGGTGCTGTTTTACTACAGCGGGCACGCCGACGAGAAGGGACTCCGTCTCGGGAATGAAGTTTATGCCTGGAAGGAACTGCGCAAGCGCATCGACGCGATGAAGGCCGACGTGAAGATTGCGGTTATCGATGCCTGCGGCTCGGGTGCTATCACACGCCTGAAGGGCGGTGTGGCGGTGCCCGCGTTCATGGTGGACCAGAGCAGCGACATGAAGGGTTACGCGTTCATTACCAGCAGCACGCAGGATGAATCTAGCCAGGAAAGCGACAAGCTCAGGGGTTCGTTCTTCACGCATTCGCTGGTGAGCGGGCTCCGCGGCGCCGGTGACCTGAGCGGTGACGGAAAGGTTACTTTGTCCGAAGCGTACCAGTTTGCCTTTAACGAAACTCTCCAGCGCACCGAGAAGACGATGGGCGGCGCCCAGCACCCGAGCCGCGACATGAACCTCGCGGGAACGGGCGACGTGGTGATGACTGATTTGCGCAGCACAAGCGCGGGCCTCGAACTTGACGAGGACGTGGATGGCCGCCTGTTCATCCGTGATGCAAACGGCGAACTCGTCGCGGAACTCTACAAGAAGGCAGGCCGCGCGATGAGCCTCGGGTTCCCTGCCGGTAAGTACACCGTACGCCTGGAACGCCCTGCGGAATTCAGCGAGGCGGTGGTGACGCTCCAGAACAACCGCCGCGAAAAGCTTTCGCACAAGCAGTTTGCCGCCGTGAGTGCCGAACAGACGACGCTGCGTGGCGAAATCGGCGGGAATAGGGTTTGCTCTGACGGCGATACCATCGCATGCTCGCTCGACTCCCTCGATCACAACGGCAAATACCGTGTGACCTTCAATGCGGTGGACAGCGACAAGGAACCGCGCAAGGGAATCCAGATTGGTTTCTTTGTCGCAGAGGCCGATGACTACATGCTTGGAACGCAGCTGAGCCTTATCGCGAACGTCGCGAAGAAGGAAATGCACGGCTTGCAGGTGACCGACATCTACAACGGCGCGAACGCTCATTTCGAAGGCGCGCAGATTAGCGGCATGATCAACTACGCGCAGTCCTTTGACGGGGCACAGATTGCATCGACGCTCAATATCGCGGGCAAGAATTCCACGGGCGCGCAGGTCTCGGGTACGGCGAACTTCATCGCCGATTCCCTCAATGGCGCCCAGGTTTCTCCGGCCCTGAACTATGCGGGCCAAGCCGACGTGCAGGTGACTGCCGCCTTGAACATTGCGGGCGAGGCGGGTGTACAGGTTGATGCTGCCATGAATATCGCCGGGGAATCCGACGTGCAGGTGACTGCCGCCTTGAACATTGCGGGCACTGTCGAAGGCGCGCAGGTGAGTACCATTAATATCGCGGGCCGTGCGAACGGAAGGCAGGTCGGTATAATCAACATCTGCGGCACGTGCGAATCCACCCCGATAGGGCTCATCAACATCGTGGGTAACGGCGTGTGGAGCGTGACTTCTTCCGTAAACGAGATGGGTGCGCTCGGGCTTTCGCTCCACTTGGGCACGGCCTACCTGTTTACCGCCTTCGAAGGCACCCGCGAATTCGAGAAGGGTTCGAACTTCAAGCACTTCAGCGACATGTACGAAATGGGTCTCGGTCTCGGTACGCAGTTCGGCAAGTACGGCAACCACTTTGAACTCGAGTACATGTTCCTCAATGCACGCGAAGGTTTCAGCATGGACACGGACGAGGATGATATCAACTTCCATCACCGCCTGCGTCTGGGCTTTGTGCACAAGCTGTTCCCGGGCTTCGGCCTGACTGTCGGCGGCACGGTGAACGTTGTCAGCGAGGGCTCTGCGGACAAGGTGCTCATCAAGCCCCGCAGTGAATACCACGACGATTTCAGCGCCAATGGGCACAATGCGCGCTGGTGGCCGGGCTTCTACGCCGGTCTCACCGTGGGAAGGTTCTAGCTTATACGAAGGTCGCTACTTGCGGCCTTCTACTTTTTCAAATCGAGAATCCGCTTGACGCTTTCGTCGATGCGGGTTTCCTTTATTTCGCCATCTTCGACCGCCTTCACGACGGCATCGAATACCTGCGTGAATTCGCGGGAGCAAAGCACCACGTCGACGCCCGCCTTGAGGAAGGCGGGCGCGGTGCATTCCGCAAGTGCCTCGATGGTGGTATCCATTGCTCCGGGGCCTGTCACCGGCCCGCTCGAGGAGTCGTCACCACATGCGACAAGGAATGCGAGCGTGCCTACTGCAAATGTCATTCTGGAGGCTCGCAGAGCCGATAGAATCCAAGGTGACTTTTCACTAGTCATTTTCATTGTTCCCATATACACCTTTGGTACTGTTCTGTGTATTCCCGGAAATACAATAAGAAACGCCTGTAATTAGGCTCACAGGCCATGCTATGCCTAATGAGAACATTAAAGTGACACTTTTCGTGCCTTCGGGTGTTTAAATGGCAAATGGGCTTTTCCATTTGCTATTTTTGCATGAAACGCGGGAACTTTTTTGAAATTTTGTATTAGTATCATCGCCTTGTTGCTCACGACCGCCGCCTTCGCGCAGTCTGTTCCCGGCTCTACAGCCGCAGATTCCGCACAGGTCCAGGGAATCGTCTTCAACGGCGTGGTGCGCGACGCTTCCTTCGCCGCGGGCGAAAAGCTGAACGTGGAAATTCTCGAGTCGGGCGAGGCCATCCAGACTGTCGTGGGCGAGCCCTTCCGCGCAATCCTCCCCGAAGATACGCTCTGGAACGTTTGCGTTACCAATTCCGATACCGCGGGCGCCGAGAAGGAAAAGTGCTACGAACTTGTCTATACAGGTACGGAGCGCAGTTTCTCGCAGGCGCTGGGCGACGGGTTTGCGGAGGATTCAGTCAAGGTTGGTGAGCCTGCCGAACCAACCATAGATTCGGTATCGTCCCTTCGGCAAGCTCAGGGGCCTGACTCCAGCACCGCATCGAGTGATAGCGCCGCTGCTTCCGCCGATACGGCGCAGCCCAAGGACGTCGATGTCGATGCGCTCCTCGCCGCAGGCGATAAGGAAAAGAAGACCGAACTCAAGAAGGTCGTGGTGCAGTTGCGCAAGCGCCCCAAGCGCAAGCCGGGCGAATCGGTGGTTTCCGCGAAGTCTATCAAGCGCATGCCGGGCCTCGCCGAGGCCGACGTCATCAAGAGTATCCAGGCGCTCCCGGGCGTAGTCGCGAGTTCCGATTTCAGTTCCAAGATTTACGTGCGCGGCGGCGCTGCCGACCAGAACCTGTTCCTGTTCGACAACGCGGTCGTGTATTCCCCGGTGCATTTCTTCGGGCTGTTCAGCACGTTCCTTGTGGAAGGCATCGACGATGTGCAGTTCTACAAGAGCGGGTTCCCGGCGCAGTACGGCAACCGCCTGAGTTCTGTGCTCAAGATGGACGGGCGCGCGGGCGGCCAGGATACTGTGGAGGAATGGTTCAGCAAGTCGAGCATCAAGATAAGCACGTTCGCGGCGCAGCTCCATACCGAAGGCCACAAGGGCCCAGCACGCTGGGTGCTCGCAGGCCGCACCACCTACATCGGGTACATGCTCGACCTGTTCAATGCCATCGGGCTTCTGGACCTCGCGCTGGATTACGAGTTTACGGACTTGCAGGGTACGCTTATGTACAACATAACAGACGATACTCGCCTCAAGTTCAGTTTTTACGTGGGCAAGGACGAACTGAGTTTCGACCCGCTGTATATGGACTGGGGGAATGTCGCCATCCCGGTTAACGTAATGCACCGCATCAATGGCGACTGGGACTACAATGCCACCCTCGCATATAGCCAGTTCTACCAGACCATGAAAATCAGTGACCTCATGTCTATCGAGATGTTCCTCTACACCTTCACGGGCAAGCAGTGGGTGAACTACCGCGGTATAGAAAACCACGTGCTTACTGCGGGTTACGAACTGGAATATGACTACGAGCATTACCGCGAACAGATGTCGAATGCGAGCATTGTCGACATTCAGGAGCCCTTCCACCACGTGGCCTATGTGCAGGATGCCTGGAAGATTTCTCCGGATTACCTGCTGCAATTCGGTATGCGATTCAACTACCAGACCGGCGCGGAACATTTTGGCGTGGAACCGCGCGCATCGCTCACGGTGAATCTCGACGATACCAAGACGCTCGAACTGTATGGCGGCTATTACCTGCAGTACCTGAATTCCATCATCTATACCGACCAGGAAACCCTCAACGAATTCTACTATCCGGCGACTACGACTACGAAGGGCAAGCATATTGATCCCGCTTCGTCGTGGCTGTTTGCGGTGGAATACAGCCAGCGCGAGATTCTCGAGGACTACGATGCAACCGTGGGCGTTTACTACAAGACGCAGAACAACCTGAATACCTTCATGGTGGAGGTGGACAGCAGCGACGACTCGCAGTCGAAAGAGATGGTGATGGCGGATTACTTCGGGACGGCGGACGGTTACTCGTTCGGGTACGAACTTTCGCTGCGCAAAAATAAGGGCTGGTGGTTCGGAGGCATAAACTGGAGCCAGAGCATGAGCGTGATGCGCGCAAACGACGGTACCAAGGCGTATTTCCCGAGTTGGCACCAGCCGTACGCACTCAAGCTGGATTTGGGAATCAACTGGAAGGGCGACGAGGATGCGCTCTGGAAGCACGAGAAGAAGGGCAGGTACTTCCGATCTTCGCTTGCGCTCAAGTATTCCTCGGGTATGCCTATCAGCGAGTACAAGGGATATTACTACCGCAAGGAAATCGGGAGCCAGGAGTATTCAGACAAGATAACGGTGCTGCCCGGGAGTCGCAATGCGGGCCGCCAGACGGACTACTTCCGCATTGACGTGAAGGCCATCGACATCGGTCGCGAAGGCAAGTGGAACTTCAGCTGGACCATCATCAACCTGACCGATCACGACAACATGTTCTTCAGTTTCTACGATACGAGCAAGAACCCGCCCGAAAAGACATCCATTTCGCAGTTCCCCTTCTTGCCCATCATGCTGAACTACGAGTATTACTTCTAGTCGGACGAATCCTTGATGCAACGGACAGAGTACCCAAGATCCCTGTCGTGCCAAGAGGCTCCCGCTCCATTACTTTTATAACTGAAATAGTAGCAGGGTGCGTCATTGCTAAGCGATTCATATTCAGATTCAGAAAATGCCCAGAATCGTGCTTCGGTTTCCATTTCGTAGCCCACATGCGTTCCGTATAAAGGAAGATAACCGCCTGGCAAAATGGAAAAACCAACTGAATCCGTATTAGTGATACCTTTATAACTTATCCATAAGTCTGAATTCGCCTTAAGTATGAATCCCGATCTACTTTGGTCGCGGACGATTGGTGAAGAAAAAAGTTTATTCCATTCTTCCTCTTTAGGCAAGTGCCAATTGGCAGGACAGGCGCCTTGTATATGACCATCGGGTAAAGGACAATTTTCTCCATACCTGCAGCCATCATCACCTTTGCCTAATGCGGCACTCCACCTATATAGGCGACCATAAATATCGCAATTAGATTTTATATCGTCATAGCAAAAACTATTCGGCACTTCGTAGTTCAGATTCTCCGCCATCCACACCTGGTCACCAATTCTCACGGTCTTGTAAACTTGACCGTCACGCTCGTCGACTATTTCGCCATAATCAATATTTGGGTTCAAATACTCCCATGCGCTTCTCCTACTCGAAGAACTGCCGCTTGATTTTACACTGCTGCTACTCGACTTTACGCTACTGCTGGACTTTTTGTCAGCGCTAGAACTGGATGGATCCCCTCCGCTTTGCTCCGAGGATGACTGTACAACAGATGAAGATGTTTCAGTCGAAGAGTCATCGCCCGGGCGCGAGGCGAAACTGCTTTCGTCGTCACCACAGGCAACGAGGAAAAGAAACAGGCTAGTAATTGCTATGGATCCTATCGCGCTTCGCGCTCCAGGATGACACTTCCTAAACACACACATCATCAGTTCTCCTTTCCCCAATACATCCAAACCTAAAATCCATCAACTCAAGTGAAGTGTCAGGGTTTTGCACAAGGGAAAAACATATCGAAATCGCGCTGTATTTGCTCCCCGGTGGATCTGTAGAAATTATCCCCAAGGTAGTAGTCACAGACGGTTTCTCTCATCCGCGTAAATTCTTTGAGACTATGCTTACCACGCTGAGCCTCAATCGTAAGGTCGATTAGTTCCAGTGCCCTAAAAATAGCCCTTTCAACTTGGTTCTGGTTTCCTTTAGCCTTCCAACGGTTCGCACGCGAAATCTCGCTGCCGATATTCAGCATCTGCATCGACAATGGCATTTCTGCCCATCGTCCCGCTGCAAGTTCCTTATGTTGAGCATTCTCTACTTGCATAAGGAATAGATTATATTCTTGATTTTTTCTTGGGTGGCAGGGTTTTCGACGCGTGTCTGCAGTTCCAACAGAATTTTCTTGTCAAATGGTTCAGAATAGATTACCATACAACACAATTATAACAATAAAAGATTTGGTTCGTCGGTAAAAGACTTTAGAACATCACCCGATAGCGTATCTGCTTTTCGTAGTGGCGGCCCTTGAGGTCGCGGTATTTTTTATCGTGGCCGCGCACGTTACCCGCACGGAGGGCGCGACCGTCGCGACCTTCAACACGGCGGATTGCATCCGTCGAATCCTTCACACCTTCGTCGAACTTGATATTGCCTACAAGAGTTTCGCCGCCGAGGCCTTCCGCCGTCAGGTAGAAGTCCTGCACGCCCTTGAGTTCCGGCAGGTTGGAGCAGCGCACGTCAATCCACTTAGTAGCATCACCCGCCGAGGGCAATTCGCATTTCGAAATCACGTCGCCTTTTTTGCTATCCTTGCGCAATGAGAGCGTACCGCCGGCGCCGTTCTTCACCTGCACAAGCACGCCCGGGCCCACGATGGAATCCGTAATCACGTTCTCGAAAATCGCGTAGCCGCCATCCTTGATAGCGAATTCATCTTTTTCGGTGAGTCGCACGCGGATGCCGTTGTCAAAGCCGTTCGCCGGAATCGTATCGCGGATAATGCGCAAAAAGTCGAGACGATCGAGTTCCGCATAATGCTTGCCCTTCGTAATCTCGATAAAGTTCGAGCCGCGCTTGAGTTTTGCGGGGATGTACACCACCGACTTCTCGGGGAACGCGCTCCACGTGCCTGTCAGCGGCAATTCCACTTCCTGGTTCTTTCCGTTAATGCTCACAAAGTGTGAACTCCCGTTCGCGCCATCTTCGGTCCAGTCGTTATCGTAGCGGTAGCGTATCAGGTACTCACCCGCCTGCGGGATAATCATCGGCAGGCGAATTTTGCTGTCTTCGTAGTTGATGTAGGCGCAGAACTCCCCGTTCGATGCATCGGAGCTACTCGAAATATCCACGTGCGTCAAGGCGCCATGTTCCGCCTCTGCGCTCAGGTAACGCCCGAGGAACGGCTGTCCCAGTTCCGGCCAACCGTCGTCGGTATAGACGATATCGCGAACTTGTATGTAGGAATTTCCACCATCGTTCTTGTCGTAGTAATGGTTCACAAAACGCTGGCGGTTCACGTCCTGGAACGCCTCGCCGCCCGCAGGTCCGTAGTAGCGCCCGTAACGGCTCAGCAGAATCGTGCCGCCGCCATTCAAGAGCGCCTTGCCGCTACGGTCCACGTATCCGCCGTCAATGCGGTTGGAACGCCCGACCGTCGTCTTGTAGGAATTGTTCTCGAGGTCGGCACCCTTCTTGCAGCAGTTGTCCCACGCCGTGAACAGGTAGTAGTAACCGTCGTGCTCGATGAGGCTTGCGCCCTCGATACCCGAGCCGCCGCGGTTCGCGATGTTCTGCATCTTCGCGCCGCTTTTCACCTTGCCTGTCGATTCGTCAAGTTCCAGAATGTGGATGCCCGTACCCCACGAACCGAACGCCATCCAGACCTTGCCATCGTTGTCCTTCAGCACTGCCGCGTCAATCGCGTTGTAGGCGTCGCTCTTGACCGTGTGAATCACCTCGCCCTGGTCTGTCCAGCCGTAGCCGGGTTTTGTCGGGTCGATTTCCTTGCTCGACATGAACCCCATGCCCGACGAGCGGATGCCCATCTCGGAGCCGCAATAGTACATGCGGTATTCCCCGCCGATGTAATGAATGTCCGGCGCCCAGATGTCAATCATGTTCGGGGCGTAGTCGTAAAGCCACTTCGAAAATTCCGGCATGGCGGGCTCGCCGTTCTTCCAGTTCAGCGCATCCTCGGAAAACTGCATGAGCATGTGGTTGTCCGTCGTCGCGAGCGCATAGCCGTCCTCGTAACGGATGATGTCCGGGTCATGCCCCGCCCAGCGCGTCTCCTTCGCGTACCAATCGGCCGCAAAGGCCGAATAAGCTAAAGTAAGTATTGCCGCAGTCGTTACGACAGAAGCCTTGCCAATCCCGAATTTCATTTTTCCTCGCTTTACCCATACACCACTCTCTAAATTTATACTCCCTTAAGCCATTCGTCAACCACCCAACAATCCAATACCATTGATTTTTTCACAACAAGAAACAGCGTTTTTCAGCGTCCAACCGCTTGCGAACCCGCATAAAATAAGGTATATTCAGAAAGCAGGTCTTATAGAGGCTCTTTATGAGCGAAGGTAGAACCTCGTTGTGGATATCCTGGAACCCCACCGGGATGACCTGGATGACAATCTTGGCAAGGCAAGGGGTCTCGCTGAGTAAGCCCGGAAGAACCAGGATGTCATCGGTAGGGTTGCCCTTATCCGCAAGGTCGGTGATAAGATGAAGTATCTGAATGTTGCCCGGAGTGACATCCGGGATGAGGTCCTTCGGATTACTACCCAGGGTGAACTGAATAATCTGTTTGATAGGTTGGCTGAATAATTTTTTACAAATTAACGGCTTCTGTCGTCTGATTTCTAGTATATATTAAAAACTGCTGCAAGGTGTTCTTGTAGCAGTTTTTAAGAGGATATGAGAATGAGTAAGAGAATAATGGTCTATGACAATGCTTCGGGCAATGGAAGGTGTTTCGTGGCAGACTTAGATAAAGTTGATGCAATGGGTTTTCAAAAAGTTGTTAAGTGCCCTGCCGATAACGCTAAGCCTCAGGAATTTTATATCACGATAAATGGCATCCAATATACTAATGTTGAAAAGATCATCATTGGTGTAAACTGTCTCGAAATTGAATACAAAAAAGAGAATTTCCCGAAACTTGTTAAGGATTTCTTGATTGATTTATTCACTCAGGCCGAGTAAACGAATTTGCTTCTAGGTCAGGGATGTCCGGTTGGGCATCCTTTTTTATTATGGTTCCGGTTCTCGCTTGTGTATCATAATCAAAATTGTAATATGGTCAACCTTCTCCCTTTTAGTCTTATAGGGGTTCTTTGTGAGCCGAGGTAAAACGAAAACGACAACTAACCTTCAGCGATGTCAAATTCCGGGTGAGCGTCAAAAAACTGATTCACCGTGATAATCGGGATTTCCTTGATTTTCTCCAACACCAACAGATCCGAATCGCCGCTAACCAAATAGTAGGCTATAACGGCGCGGTTGTTGTGAGACAAAAAATCACCTTTCATGAGACAAAATGAAAGGCGTTTTTTTAAACATTTGGAACAATGCTATTTAATTGTTCCCATCCATCTTGATTGCTGTTGATTTTATAGAATGTAATACCATAAGGACTTATAGTCACTTTGCGAGTTTCAGAACCAGTAAGAGTGGCTGATGAACTATACATGGATAATCCACCAGAACTATCCTGAACTTCGCCATCTATATTAAAATCTGCTTGGATAGCAACTTTTTCAATCCACGCAGAACCCGTACCGCCACCTCTTCTTTCAGACAGAACCCGACCATTTTCAAGTTCAATCCATTCTGCATCATCTATATATGAATGACCAACACGCAAACATCCTGTATTGGTATCATATCGAATGGTTTGGTAATTATAGGTCGTATTCCCCTTTATTTGGAATGTAACAACGCCATCAGTGCCCACATGCACATCAAAAAAAGCGCTATTTCCGTTATTTTGAGCAGTTACGGATTTGCCTATGACTTCATCGCCACTTACTTCGTCTTCGAAAGTACCACTTTGGCTAGTTAAAGAACCGTCGCATTCAATGTTTCCTCCAACTGAGATATTATTGGCTGTTTTAATGGCATTGAAGAAGGCTTCAGCGCCCTGTAAAGGGATTTCAAAGGCTTTGCACCACCAAGTATGAGCCAGACTGATGTATTGCGTTATAAGCAACAACGCGGCCCCTTTATGACAAGTATAAGAGTTGCCGCAATAGGACAAAGTTACATCATTGCTGTTTCCTATAGGCATATAGAGTAAAAAACCGCTTGCAGCATGCCCGCTTACAGAACAATTTGTTGGGTAAGAAGATTCTGTAGGCGAGACACTTGTTTTGTGTAAAATTACAGAGTTCTTGTCCCAATCACCTAAATCAATAGTAATGGATGCGCCAAAACCCGAAAATGTTCTTACTTGGTTCATTTCAGAGTGTTCCGGGGGAAGCGGCAATCCACCTACTTCATCTGTACTTCTGTCAAAAGATGGATTTTGCAGAGCATTCAGGAACTCTGAAGTGATGATATCACCAGTTTTAAAGACCTTTTTGTTCATTTTTGACCTCTATATTTGATAAGTGTTTCCCTGGTTATCCCAAAGTTTTAAGTAGCAACCGTTCTCGGCAACCACTGTTTCGTTGTTCGAGTTCCCCAAGTTGGAGCAATCCTCAACAAGCAATAAATCTCTTGTAGGAATACTGGGCGTTGCCGAACTGTATTGAATAAGCCATTCTAGGTTCTGGTTGCTACCATTGCCTATGGCCGGGAACCAATATGTTTCACCCGCAGTAAGGTGAATGGACCCCGAATTCTTTTCGTATTTGTGCACATAGAAGTTACCTTCTTTAGTGCTGTCATTGTCGCCAACAGTACAAGAGGTGTCAGAAGAATCGCTTACCGGCGTCAGTTGGCTATCAAGAACAAGAGCGCCATAGTGATTGGGCTGAGAACCATGATAATCCAAAAATTGCCAGGCAACGATGTCGACATCGGCTGCGGGAACAACTTTCTGGAAAACCATGCCTGAAGAAGACAGGGTTAGCGCTTGGGCTACAGATTGGATCCGTTTAGAATTGGATACGGCATAGTTAGAGAGTTCGGTAAATGGACCTGTAGCAACGGGTGTGGAAGCCGATTCTATGGCAATATTCGATATTGCGGCAAATAAACGAGAGCGATTTTCTCCATTAGGATTGATGACAGAATAGGTGTTTTTTATTGATTCTGCCGTTACATCCTGCAAATTGTCTGCATACCAACCAAGAAGCGGTATGGTATTCATGTTTTCGGAATAAGTGTTCCCTGCGATTTTGACGCTGTTTGCATCCGTAAAAACCACCAAATAGTATAATTTATTGGATTTAAGCTGTAGCGTACTTCCTTCAGGCACGGAAGCAACATATTTGATTGGTGCGACATGCAAGCCTGTAGTAGAAACGAGCGACGCCACATTGTCAGTGTTGGCTACCCAATGAATTGTATTGTCTGCCAAGTCGTAGCGGTACAAGGCAAATATCAATTTCGAAACAGAGCCGGTCTGATTCGTCGCAAACATGATTTTTGAATCAGTATCGTTGATTTCCTGATCCATGCCAGGGCTAAAAAGGGTTGCTTTGGCAAACAAGGTACCATTTCCTTGAATAGCTATACCCGTTTGGACTGCGCCAAGGTCAAGTGTATAGACGATTTTACTCTTGATGGTATCCACGGCTTCTTCGACTTCTTCGGTTACGGTATGTTCGATTTCCTCGATATTAACTTTCAGTGGATTTTCGGGAGTTCCGTCACCTTCTAACGATTCATCATGACTAGGAAGCAATTCACCAACGGGCAAGGTGAAATTCTCCTGTCCGGCAAATCCGGCCAAAGATGCATTTGCGGCCAAGGCCTGAGCCAAGGTTTTTGTTTCCATTTGAGACATTTTTTTGTCTAAGGTTTCTTCGTTCATGTTTCGTTCTCCAGGAGAAGTTGATGTCCGTTTTCAAGAAGCAGGGCTCCGCCATCTTCGAGCAACAAGCGACCTGCAGGTGGCTGTTGGAATTTCCATTTAATTTGAGTAAACGGGATTTTCTGAGCTTCCAATGTCTGTATCAATTTGGTACAAGAAGATTTCAGTCTATCACATTTAACCGTCCAGGTGTATTGTTCATCCTGGTCGTATACTTCAAAGCCTGCTCGGCCAAGGCCCGCACGGAGCATCCTGGGCGGTTTTACAATATCGATATCGAAACCGATTGCCGCTGCAAGCGCCTTGTAATGACGTTCCGCAATGCCTGAATCCCTGTTGATAGCCTCTAAAAGGGCTTGGCGGCGAACTTCCAAGGAGCCGGAATGGCCTAATTCATAAAGGTTTTCCCACCGTTCGAGAGTCGTTATTGCTGAACCAGGAAAGATTTCACGGTAGACGGCATTGGCGCTTTCCAGGGCTCGGTCAAGTTCCTTGGCGACGGCATATTCCTCCGCGTCCATCTGGAGCGGATAGAGCTGCGTAAGAGCTCTATGGTGCGGGCTTTCGAAGGGATTCTCAACCATTACTGCACCACCAGGTCACCAAGGACGAATTTTTCAGTGGAATACGAGTCAATTGCATCTGTTTCAACCTGATATTCCCCACCATTTTTCGACACTTCGATAGTAGTCGCATTCTCGCCACCATTTTTGATTGCGTATACAACAATTTGTGAAGGAATAAAGAGATCTCCTGGTTCTAAATCGGCGAAATATTTATTGACATCTTCCCGGAAACCGTCTTCGTCCAATTGTTGCAGTTTTCGCACCGTAACACGTAGAGAAAGAGTTATTTCTACAGGAACATTGACCCAGATTTCACGAGGTGCGACGGGGCCTTCGTATTCGCACTTTGCCCGGACAGCTTCACAACAGCGCATTGAGAGCGTACTGGGGCCAATGAGCATAAGAACGGTACCTACGCCATAGTGGTTATCAAGACAACGAGCTGTAGCCGGGACTTCGTTAGATTCACTCGACTCATAGACTTCGACCCCGAAGCACTTGACCTCGTTCAGGGATTCCGTTTGCCAGCTTTCGAGCGCTTCGATTTCTTCGAGTTCAACCTTGACATAGCGGGTAGAAACAGAATCGAAGGTGGCTATAGCCCACCAGTAGGCGGCATCGACCTTGCCCTGCTTGGTCCAGGTCTGGGCGTCGTCGGACGTATAAATTCCAAAAGCAGCCGGTCGGTTGGTAATGAAACCAAGACCAATTCCAAAGATTTTCTTCGAATCGCCCAAATCAATCACAACATTCTTTTCAGTGTCGCTGGATCCGCAAGTAAAGGCGATGTTTTCGCGGTCGTGCGGTTTGACAGCGTTGGCCGCGTTCAGGTCGGGCATGTTGCCGGAAATCATCGAGGATTCGAGCCCGATAGCCCTGCCAGTAGAAGAGGCTTCAAGTGACCAGCGTTCGTAATCACTAGGCTTGCCGCCGCTCTTCGGGTTGCGAAGATACGACAGGATGAACGTCAAAAGCTCGCTTGCGGTCAGGTTGCTGTAGTCCAGCCCACGATCGTTCGCCCACTGTTCCAGGCTTTCCTGGTTCATCGTGGTCGGAAAAATCTGGTCAAGGGTCCAGTCCATCTGCTTGTAGAGGCCCCAGATGGCAGACGCAGCAGTCGCGAATCGGATATAGGTTTCCGTGCCCTGGCTAATTTTGATTGTCTGGTTGTAGTTCTTCGCATCGACAATCATGCGCTGCAAGATTTGATCAACTGTTACGGACATCGCCGACCTCCACAAAACGTTTAAATTCAATCACATCGCCATTGTAAGCGACGCACACAACATGCACCAGGAGCTTGTCCGCATCGGCATAGGTGGCCGTCGATTCTACGCTTCTAAGGTGCTTGTAATCCAGCATCCACTTTAGTGCCTCGGTGGCATAAGTTTCGGCTTTGCTCCTGGTGTTCTCGGACGCCACTTCACGGGCGAGCTCCTTGAAACGGTGGCCAAATTCAGGTTTCTTGTAAAATGAACCTTTTGCCACGGTAAGCGAAAGCTGAACTTCTTCTTTGATCTGGTCTGTAGTCATTGTAAGGTCTCCGGGAAAGGTGACGGGCTGGGCGGTGTCGTGGGCATGGTTTCAGTCACGGTACAAATAGCGGTTTTCAAGACCGTTTCAATGGCCCCAAAAAGTTTCTTGTATGGCTTTTGAACTTCCTGCTTGGAAGTAGCTTGCTCTTTTACCAAATCCGTGATGACCGCCAAAACAGCAGGCTGGACCGCCGCAAAAGTCGGAACGACCGAAACCACAGTCACACCACCGTGGGACGGTATTCCGGGCTTAGGCAGGCCCTGCCAATAAGCACAGAGCCTGGCGGCCATGTTGGCGGCAGTACCTTCGGATGGATTGCATACTGTAAAGGCGCTTTCAAGTAGTGATTTGTCGCCACCAGCTGACAGGTCTGCACCGAGGATAACGCCGCACTTGGCGTAGTCATCGTAGGCCTTGGCAAGCTGAGGGGCCACGCTTGTCTTGCCGTCGGCAGACTTGACAATCCGGGAAAATTCGGAATCGAGAGTGTCCAGGTCAAGCATTTAGGCCCCCGTATCCTGCGGCACAGGCGTTGCTGTTGGTGCACCAAGGTTGCCCACGTGAGTGTGCTGGTTGAAGGTATCGCGAAGTTTTGAGAGATTTCCGATCTTATCCTTAACTTCGCCATTGACTCGCACGTCGCCATCGATATCAAGACCGCCCTCGGCCTTGATGGCGATGGTTCCATCGTCCTTGAGGATGATATAGTGTGCCTTTTCGCGGTAAATGGCCGTTTCGCCTTCTTTTACGGCGGGATGGTCCTTGCCGTCGCTTGCAACCGCAATGACCACATTGCCAAACTGCAAGAAAAGGCAACGCTCTCCGGCCTTGGGAATGCTGATAAAGCCAAAATGCTGCATCATCTGACGGCCTTCAAATTCGATACCGTTAGCCTTGCCGCTGATACTGCGGAGCTTGCCTGCCACATCCTTGCAGCTGGTTACCAAGCTTGTGAAAAATTTCATCATAGGGAGCCTCCAGGCTGTAATTCAAGGCGGGTTCTCTTGCCCTCACTCCTGGAGAGCGTGAACGTGCGGCGTTTAATCAGATACGAGTCAACAGCGCCGTTGTAATGGTCCTCTACGTCGCAAAAGGCGTTGATTGTCCAGGGAATACCGTTTTGCGAGTGCCCGGGCATCGTGTATTCGAGCTGGATTGCGGAAGCCTTTTCCGTTGCCAGCTGAAGTTCTGCGGTTTTCTTGGCAGGGCCCTCGTTCTCGTTCCAGTTTACCACAAGAGGGCGATAGAACGGGAAATCGTCATTTTTGACCGAGGCGGCTACATACTTGATGTCGCTATCGTCCTGGCTCTCGCCGATAACCTTGATAAGCGAGTGCTGACCGTTCAATGTTTCGGTGACAGAGCCCTCGATATAGTCCATTTCCTCGCCATTTTCAAAGGCATGGATTCTGAAATCAGCCTTGCCACGTTCAACAGGCTTGTCGAAGACCAAGGAGCCGTCAGGAGACGCCCAGAATAGAAAACCGAGCGAATTGGCCGCTTTCTTCAGGACATCGAAGACGCTATCTCCCGGAGAAAGCTCGACGAACTTGCGCTTGATTTTATCCTTGTCTGACCCGGAGTTGAAAACGAAATCTTTCCTGGAGAGAAACGGCAGGTCCTTCACAAGCCGTTCTGCCAGCTGGGGCAGCGTCCTTGGCAAAGTTCCAAACTTTGTCACACTGGAGTCGGCTAGCACCGACGCCACCGATCGCCCCTCGATTTCCATCTTGGGCCCGCTGCGAGAAAGGGAACGGCGCACGGTATCGATAATCCCCGCCATGACGCACTTGCGGTTCACAAAGATTTGACACAGGTTGCCGCGGTTCATATCGTACTTAGAATCGCATTCGAACGAGAATGAGCCTTCCGGGGAATAGAGGTCCGCATCGATCGTGTAGCTCACGAACTTGTCCACCTGAGCTCTCCCTTTGGCATTCGCCACAAGCACGATGACTTCATCATTCTGCATAGACAAGCACCTCGCCTTTCATGAACGTGGGATTCTTGGCGTTATTCAATGCGCAAAGGCGCTCAGCCGCCTTATAATTCAGCTTGTTGTCCAGAGCAATCTTGTGGAGCGGTGTTTCGTGGGTCACGTTGATTGTCTTGGTGGTCATGTATTCCAGCTTGATACGAAGTACCGCATCCGACAGCGTTGCAGCCATTTTCTTGAGCCTGTAGGGGCTTACTGCCTGCGGAAGAACCTGTTGGATGAACTCCCTTGCCAAGGCTAACGTATCCTCAAGTTCATCGGGGGAAAGCAGATACGGTTCGCTTTCCGAAGCCAGTTCGCGGCCTTCGGCATCGTCAATGGCGACTCGTTCAGCCGCAATAGATTCGCCCATCTTTTTCTCGTCATCAGAAATCTGCTTGGCGGTCTCCGTAGCGACAGTAGCGGCAGCAAGGGTCGCAAATGCAGCCCGAACGCTTGCGGGGGCACCATAAAGAGATGCCAACATCGATGAAGCGTTGGTGACCAAGGTGGCGGTAGATGCCCTGGATTTGCCCTTGTTGGAACCGGCCTTTCTGGCAAGTGTCACGAAAGAATCGCAGCATTCCTGGATAGCCTTTGTCAAGGTTCCTGACAGCGAGTCCATATAATCGATGGTCGTATTGATTGCATCGACAGGGGCCTTTATGGATTCAATTGTTCCCAGGAGTTGCCCCATGGCCTTGTTTGTCGCTTCGCCAAAGCTGCGGGCGGCATCGCCTAATGAGCCCCAAACATCGATAAGCGACCAGTCCGAAGAACCGGGAATGTCGGGAACGCCGGTCTGTTGCATCGATACGGCGACACTCTCCTGGACTTCCAAATTGAGAGCCTGTGTTTCTTCGAAATTGGCGTCATACGGGTCCGTATAGCTCTGGATATCGTCCTGAACATGCGCTACCACAAAATCAAATGTAAATGCAGCATATCTCTTGCGACGGTCATTACTGAATGATACGTTTTTGGGATAGCCTGTAACCGCGCCATGCTTGGGATGTACCAGCAAGACTGGCGCTTTGAAAATCGATAGGAACCAATTTCTCAGCTCGGTATAGTTTCTGTCATACTCGTCATTGATCAAAACACCAGAGAACTTGAGCGTTTCAGGATCAACGCCCATGTCTTCGAGATCGGCTCCGTTCTTGTAAGGGTATTTAGTTTCGGCTATAGCGTGAGAGATTTCGTCGCCAATCGACTCCAGCCGAAGTTTCCATGGGCCAAGCATTGGAATTTTTTCTTCTGCCATTTATGCCCCCCATCCCGGTGTTGTTTTTCGTCCGCTGACTTTAGGCGGTTTACCCTTGTCGGTTTCGACGACAGCCTTGCCGTTGGAATCCACATTGATAATGATGTTTTGGTTCAAAGCCTGCATGTATTCCTGGGGCGACATCATTTTATCGCCCTTTTGAGCCGCGACAGCATTCTTCGTCAGCTGATTGTATAGCCGTAAATCGCCATAAAGCTTGTCAAGTTTCTTTTGTGACGGCAAGAAGCTGTTTTCTTCCTTTTGGATTTCGAGAAGGGTGTCCCCATGCTTCTTGCTCCACCTTGCCGCTTCAGGCCCATATCTTTTTTCAAATTCTGCCTGGTTACGGTCCTCCATGGCCCGGCTGTTGGCCTCGACATCGGCGACGACATTACGCCATTCCATAAAGGCCTGGCCAAAGTCGTAGATTTTGTCCATTGCCCAGCCGGTGGCCGCCGTGAGTCCAATACGCCCCAGGGCCGTATTGCCGAGCTTGTTAAGCCCCGCACGTGCGGTGGAAAGGCCCTGGCTGAATCTACCGACCTCTTTTGTGGTCGATTCCATAGCCTGGGCCGCCTTCTGGGTAGCAGGCTGATACATAGGCGCATCATCGTCCATGTAGTCAGAACCACCGCCAAAACCGCTGCGCATATTGACTACGAATACCTTTTGGACAGATGCATCCAAAACGGAAGCGCCCGTCCCTGCGGCAGATGCCCCTGCGCCGCCCTTCTTGCTCCAGATACCCTTGATATCCCTGGCGAGTCCGGCCACATCTTTCACGAGACCGCCAATTTTGACAGCACCCAAAGCTGCAGCGGCAACGGCCATCATCTTGAAGCCCGCCGTAACTATTCCCTGGTGGCGGGATAGAAAGCCCAGAGCGGTCGTCAGCTGTTCAACAGGCCCTGTAAGGTTCGTGTCTGCAAATTGCAGGGCGACATTCTTCATCTTGTCAACATTGCTGTTGAACGAATTGGAAGCCTTTTCATAATAATCTTCCAAAACATCGGTATTTTTCATGCCTTCGATACCAGCTTGGGCAATTTCATCCATTCTTTCCCAGTTGTTTTGGAACTCCCCGATCAGGGGGTTGATTGCCTTCATCGAAGAAGCGCCAAACACAGGCGACAATTTTTTAAGACTTCCGCCTGTTTTTTTCATGATTTCTTTGATAATTACATCAAATTCGCGAAGTTCATTGTTCTTGTCAAAAACACTAACGCCAAATTTCTTCTTAATATCGGCGGCCTTGTCAATAAGTTCCGAAAACAATGTCGAAACGGAAGTCGTCGTTTCCGCCTGGCTCTTGATTTTTTCATTGACAATTTGTAGGAATGCCCCGAATTTGGCAAATTGATCCGTAGATTTAATGCCAAAAGTAGAAGCAGACGCCAGCAAAGCCTTACCTTCGGTGGCGAAGCCCTGTAAAGTAAAGGACCCTTTTTCTCCCTGGATAATCAAGGCATTAAAGGCTTTAAAAACCTGGTCGGCGCTATACCCCATAGAACCTTTCATGGAAGACGCTACAGTGGCCAAATCTTCAACAGAAGCCTTAGATGCTTTGGACGCTTTAGCCAGGCTTTCACTCATTTTTTCAGCAAAATCAAAGTCACCCGTGATTTCACCGATTTTTGAAACGCCGTTCAGGATTTCATTGGCGGCGACACCTGTTTCGATAGCCGTCTTATGCAGCGATTCGCGGAACACCTTCGTGTCCGCGTCGCTTTTCTTTGCCGCAAAACCGTAATACATGAGCGATTCGGATAGGTCACCCACATTCTTGACGGCCATGCCAAGGCCACCCCCAAGGACCAGCGAATTGAACGGAGTCACCAGTCTGTCGGCAAGGCCCCGCATGGATCCGCCGACACGTGCAATGGTCGCCCGAGCCTTCGTCCCAAAAGAAGAGACGGCAGTCGATGACTGGCGCAGGCCATTCT